>CAVYNR010000001.1:0-297123 GCA_963769985.1 uncultured Actinomycetes bacterium
AGATGATCAGGCCCTCTGGCGCGAAGCGGCGCGCGAACGTCATCGCGTCGCCGAACACCGAGCCCGTCAGCAGCCCCAGCGTGTCCAGACACCCGCCCAGCAACCTGCCGCGCATCCGCACCGGCACCGCCGGCTCGTCGCCCCAGCCTGCGCCAGCGTGTGGGCTCGGTCAGCGCATAGCCCTGCGCGGGATCCCCCGCGAAGTTGGGCCACGCCTTTTGCCACTTGTCCGACGAGTCCTGCGCAAACGTCCACACCCGCGCGCTGCTAAGGTGGCGCAACGTGTCGCGCGTCAGCGGGTCACGCTGGCCCGGCGTAATGTCCATCAGGTTGGTGCCGTGCGCCGTCGCGATCCCCGTCGTCACGGTAAGCGCGAAGCACAGCGTGCTCATGTCGCTCCACCCGACCAGCCACTTCGGCCGCGTCACGGCGCCCAGCGCGTGAAAATCGAGCAGCGGCAGCAGCTCGATCGCCAGCTCGCCGCCCCACGGCGGGATGATGGCGGCGACGTCGGCGCGCTGCCACAGCGCCGTGAAGTCGGCGGCGCGATCGGGGGCGGGCGCGCTGACCGCCTTGCGCTCGTCGCGCAGACAGCGTCCCTCGACGACGCGATAGCCCTGCGTCTCGAGGTTGGCGATGGACGGGTTCCGAACCATCGGTGACAAGGCTCCGCAACGCCTCCGGAGGGGGCGGTGACGCCGATCAGATCGCCATGACGCAAGGGCTCCGGGTAACGCATGCCTAGCTCCCCCATTCCTCGCGCCGCCGCGACGTGCCACGTGACGTTCGCCCTGCGCTCGCCTAGATTATCCTCTCGACGAGGGGCCGCCATTGAAAAGTACTGAACCTGAACCGCCAGGCGGGGTGCGCGTCGCGCTCAGCGCGGTCACGAAGGACTTTGACGGGCGCCGCGTGCTGGGGCCGCTGGACCTGACGATCCGGGCCGGCGAGCTCGTCGCCATCCTGGGACCCTCCGGCTGCGGCAAGACGACGATGCTGCGCATCATTGCGGGCCTTGAATCCCCGACCGACGGGAAGCTCGAGCTCGGCCCGTTCCTGACCGGCGCGCGCGGCATCGCCTACGTCTTTCAGGAGGCGCACCTGCTGCCGTGGCGCGACGCGCTCGACAACGTCGCGCTGCCCCTCGAGCTGCGCCGCGTCCCGCGCGAGCACGCCCGGCAGAGCGCCCTCGCCGCGCTTGGCAAAGTCGGCCTGGCCGAGAGCGCGCTGCTGCGCCCGCACCAGCTGTCCGGCGGGATGCGCATGCGCGTCTCCCTGGCCCGCGCCCTGGTGACGCGGCCGTCGATCATCCTGCTCGACGAGCCCTTCGCCGCGCTGGACGAGGTCACGCGCCATCGCCTCGACGAGGACCTCCGCGCGCTATGGGCGGTTCGTCGACACGGACCTGCGTGGCGCCCGGTTCGTCGGCGCTGACCTGTCCGGCGCCGTGATGCGCGGGGTCGAGGTGGCGGGGGCGGACATCGACGCGCCGTGGCTCCTCGACGGCGAGAGCTTCCTGCGCGTCAACGGCGTCGACGTGGTCCCGTTCGTCGAGGCCGAGCTCAACCGCCGGTTTCCCGGCCGCGCCGAGCGGCGCGCCGCCGATCCGGACGGCCTGCGCGCGGCCTGGGCCGCGCTCGAGCGCACCTGGGCGGCCACGCTCGAGCGGGTGGCGGCGATGCCGGCCGGCACGGTCGACGTCTCGGTGGACGGCGAGTGGTCGTTCGCGCAGACGCTGCGGCACCTGGTCCTGGCCACCGACACGTGGCTGGGCCGGGCGATCCTGGAGGTCGAGCAGCCGTTCCACCCGCTCGGTCTAGCCGGACGCCGGCACCGAGGACGACGGCCTCGACATGTCGATCTTCACGACGGTGGCGCCGTCGTACGCCGAGGTGCTCGAGGCCCGGGCGGGTCGCGTCGCCATGGTGCGCGACTTCCTCGCCACCGTCACGCCGGACGAGCTGGCCGCGGCACGCGCAGGAACCCGCAGGCCCCCGACACCCGGAGACCACCCTGCTCCTGCCTGCACGTGATCCTCGAGGAGGAGTGGGAGCACCACCGCTACGCCGTCCGCGACCTCGACGCGATCGAGGCGGAGTCCGGCACCCCGCGACCCTGATCCCGCTTTCCGCTTCCTGGTTCTCGCCACCGAGCCAACCATTCACGCCTCTGTTGACGTTGAAGAGGCAGGCTGCCATCGGGCAGCGATGAGGAGACGATCGGAGAAGGGTGCAGGCACCTCCGGAGGACTTCGTGGCCTCGGTGGCCGGGCGCCGGACCCGGTTGTTCCGCTCGGCGTACCTGCTCACCGGCGACCGGGCCCAGGCGGAGGACCTCGTACAGGAGGCCGTCATCAAGGTGGCCGAACGTTGGGGCCGGCTGCGGTCCGGGCACCCAACAGCGTACGCCCGGACGATCATCGTCCACGACCACGCCTCGTGGTGGCGCCGCCGTCGCGAGTCTCCGTCGGCCGACCCGGTCGGTGACAGCGCTGTTCCGGAGACCGACCATGCCGGACGAGTGTCCTCATCTCGGCGCTCGGGGGGCTGCCTCGGCGCCAGCGAGCGGTCGTCGTCCTGCGCTACTTCGACGACCTCACCGAGCGCGAGACGGCCGAGGCGCTCGGGGTGACGATCGGCACGGTCAAGAGCCAGGCACACGCCGCCCTGCGCCGGCTGCGCTCCCACGCCGAACTGCGTGACCTCGTCGGTCTCGATGAAGAGGAGAGCAGCTCGATGACCCGCGACCTCCGCAACCTGCTCGAGCGCGAGACAGCTCACCTCGAAGGCAGCGTGGACCCCACCCGTGCCTGGACCCAGGGGGTCCACCGCCGCAGGCGTCGTACCGCGGCCGGGGCGGCCTCCGCCGCAGCGGCGCTCGTGCTCGTCGGCGTGGTTGCCTGGGCGACCCTGCCGGGCGAGTCGTCGCCGTCCCCCGCGCCCTCGCCGGTCCCGTCCGTGCCGACCTCGTCGGCCACCGTCGACGGGGAGGCGTCGGTCAAGCGGGATCAGGTGCTGCCGCCCTATGACCCGGCGGACTGGCAGTCGCTGCCGGAGTACCCAGGCGATCTGGGCTGGTGGGCGTCACCCGACTTCCCTGTCGCCCTGGTCGATGACCCGGTGTCACGAGCCACGGCGGCCGTGCAGATCGCTCTGGGACCCGACCAGGCGAACGTGTGGGTCTACGGCGACGACGGCCACTGGCGGTCCCTCGATACGACGGGCTCGACCTCGTCTACAACGGTGACTACAAGCTGGGCATGGACCGTGGCTCGCTTTCCCCGGACGGCACCCGAGCTCGCGATCGGACAGGCCGAAGGCGTCGTGGTCATCGACCTCACGACGCAGAGGCGAGGGCGTATCCGGTCGATGGGCTCGGCGAGGTGTGGACCGGCCGCGCGACGTACTGGACCCCGGATGGTGCGGCGGTCCTGCTCGGGCAAACTGGGCGGCATTGGGGGAGCCGCTTGCGTACGCCGATGGCTGGCGCATCGAGGTCGACGATGGATCAGTCACCAGGCTCGGTTTCGACCCGCTATGCCGCGCTGCTCGGGGGCGATGAGGTGGTGGCCGACTACTGGAGCGAAGCCACCGGCCACGTGTGGTCTCGGTTCGACGGCGCGGGTGCCGCGACGCAACTGGGTGGGTTCGACGCGTACGCCGTCCTCGACCAACCGGCGGGACGAGAGCAGCGGTGGGCGGCGCTGCGTCAGCTCACCACGATCGCGCCGGATCGCTCCTGGGACGGCGACGGGTTTGTCGTCTTCGACGACAAGGGTCAGCCGCTCTCGCTGCTCCCGGTCAAGGGCACGGAGAACAACGGCGGAGGCGGGCAGGTCATCGGCTGGGCGACCGACTCCGTCTTGCTCTTCTCGATGCCCGACCCTGAAGCGCACGAGACGTCGGCAGGGGTCGTCGCGTGGGACGTCGATACCGGAGAACTCTTGGGCGCGGACCGCTCATGCTCGCAAAGTCCATTCGTCTCCGTCGCCCAGCCGTGACCACTCGTCTGGTGGCTTGATCTGTAGATCTGGGTCGGCTCACGTGCGCCTGTGGAAGGCGTACTTGCCGGTGGGGAGCTTGGTCATGTTGTAGCGCGGGTCGTGGGCTCGGGCGTGGTGGGGCGGGCAGATCATGATGGCGTCGCGGTTGGTCTCGCCGCCGTCGACCCAGCGGATCGGGTGGTGCATGTGGGACATGCCGGGTGGGGCGTCGCAGCCGTCGACCTCGCAGCCGCCGGCTTCGATGGTCTTGGCGATGCGTTGGGCTTCGGTGTGGAACCGGTTCTTGCGGCCCAGGTCGAGGACCTGGGACTTGCCGCCGAGGACGGCGGGGATGATCCCGGCCTCACAGGCCAGGCGGCGGGCGGGCCGGGCTAGATGGTCTCGCCGGTGTCGAGCTGGGCGGCCTTGAGGCCGCCCATCAGGGTGTCGAGCTGCATGAGGACCACGACGGTGGCGTTGAGCCCGCCGGCCTTGGGGAGCTTCTTGGCCGGGTAGCGCTGGATGAGCTCGGTGAACGC
This sequence comes from uncultured Actinomycetes bacterium, assembly GCA_963769985.1. GTDB lineage: Bacteria > Actinomycetota > Acidimicrobiia > Acidimicrobiales > JACCXE01 > JACCXE01. The sequence goes on from CAVYNR010000001.1 coordinate 4,522, forward strand.
CTGGCCCGAGCCGTTCGGGGGTGGGCTGCCGTTCGCCGAGGGGTCCTTGGCTGGCCCGGTGTTTGGGGGCGGCGATCGCGAGGAGCGCTTTCTTGAGCATCGCGCCGGTCAGGGCGTCGAGGGTGAACTTGCCGTGGACCTTGCCGTGGCCGTCGTCCCACATGGTCAGCCGGGTCGCGGCGGCGGCGTCGCGTTCTTCGCTTTCCAGCAGCTTGGCTTCGTGGGCGTCGGCGGCGTCGGGGCAGGTGACCTCGAGGAGTGCGGCCCAGGTGCTTCAGCGCCTTGGCGTCGTAGTCTGCGGCCTGGCCGAGCAGGTGCGCCTCGGCCTCGTCGACGAGCTCGGGGTCGAGGTCGTCGGGCAGCTCGGCGAGGGCGCGGAGGATGGCCTCGGCCTGCTCGACATGGATCCGGCCCTCGGCCAGCGCGGTCGCGGGTGAGGTCGTGGTCGGTCGAGGCCTTGGGCGAGCCGCATCGCGCGGTGCGCCTGCGGCGGGTGAGCTGTGGTCGGTGGGCGTGCCAGTTCGCGGTCGAGGTGGCACCGGTCTCGGCGCAGAGCTCGGTCTGGTCGGCGTGGGTCAGCAGTCGGGCCTTCAGCTCGGCGAGCTGGGCCTCCGCGGCCTGCACCTCTGCGATGGTGGCGGTGGTCTCGGCGGGGTCCATCGACCACAGCGCCACGTCGGCGACATCGGCCAGTTCTGAGCGGACGCCGGCGACCGCGCGGGACACCCGGTGGGGGTGGTGGGCGGTCGCTGTCATGGGATCCATTCCAGCAGAGGCCACCGACACCCGCGCGGTGGCCGGAAGCCCTCTGTGGACAACGGGTTCCGAGACCTCGGCTGTGGATGGAAAGTGGACAGTTCCGGCGCGGTCTGCGGGGGGGGGGTGGTTTCGAGACGCCCCCAGCTCAACCTCATCAGCCTCTGGCGCAATGTGGGTCCTTCCTCATGAACCATCCACGTTGCAAACTGCAGCCAGCCCACAAAAAAAAAAAAAAAAAAAAAAAAAAAAAAAAAAAAAAAAAAAAAAAAAAATAACCAACCAAAATAAAGGTGAAAAGGGTCAGCCGCCGGTCGGGCTGACCACCAGGATCTGGTCGTCGTCGTCCGACGGATCACCGCGGCCATCGAGGTTGCTCGTGGTCACCCAGAGGTTGCCGTCGGGGGCGACGACGACGGTGCGCATCCGGCCGTAGTCGCCTACGAAGTAGGCCTCGGGCTGGCCCGCGGTCTGGTCAGCGACCGGGATCTTCCAGAGCCGGTTGCCGCGGAGGGCCGCCATCCAGAGGGCGTCCGCGGCATAGGCCAGCCCGGAGGGGGACGCGACGTCGGTGCCCCACGTGGCCTGCGGGTCTGGTGTAGCCCTCAGCGGCGCCGCCGGTGCCTTCGTAGAGCGGCCAGCCGTAGTTGGCGCCGGCGTCGATCCGGTTGAGCCTTGTCGAAGGTGTTCTGGCCGAACTCCGAGGCCCACAGCTGGCCGTCCACGAACGCGAGCCCCTGCACGTTGCGGTGGCCGAACGACCAGACCGCGGTGTCGAACGGGTTCCCGGGTGCGGGCTTGCCGGCGGGTGTGAGCCGCAGGATCTTGCCGCCGAGCGAGTCACGGTCCTGGGCGATCTCGCCGTTGCCGGTCTCGCCGGTGGAGGCGTAGAGCATCCCGTCGGGGCCGAACGCGAGCCGTCCCCCGTCGTGGATCGGACCGAGTGGGATGCCGGTGAAGATCGGCTTGGTGGCGCTCAGCTGACCGTCGTTGAGGGTGGCGGTCACGATCCGGTTGTCGTTCTCGCTGCTCGCGTAGAAGTACAGCGTCTGGTCCTGGTCGAACGCCGGTGAGACGGCGACCCCGAGCAGCCCGCCCTCGCCCTGCGGCGCCGCGTCGCCGATGTGGCCCACCTCGGTGACCGCGTGGTCGGACCCGGAGATGACCAGGACCTTCGCGGAGTCTCGCTCGGTGACCACCGCGTCTCCGTCGGGCAGGAAGGCCAGCCCCCAGGGCACCTCGAGCCCGGTCGCGACCGTCTCGATCACCTGTGGCCCGGGCCCGGACGCGCCGGCGGACGCGGTGCCGACCGGTGGGGTGCCGTCGTTGTTCACATTGACGTTGACCTCGTCGCCGCCCTGCGAGCAGCCCGCCGCGACCAGGACCAGCGCGGCGGCCGCGAGGACGGGGCGGTGCATCAGGCGATCCGGCCGAGGAACTCCAGCAGCAGCTCGTGGACGATCTCCGGCTGCTCCATCTGGACGAAGTGGCTGCCGCCCAGCTCGACGTACGTCGCGTCCGGGATCCGCGCGGCCGCGGAGGCCATGTCGCGCGAGCCGGCCAGCACGTCCCACTTGGCGGCGACGAACGCCGTGGGCACCTTGATCCTGCTCAGCGAGACCCGGCCGTGCTCGGAGGTGGCGATGGCGAGGTGCATGTACCACTCGATGGGGGTCTCGAGGAAGCTCGCGCACGGCGTTGGTGAGGCCCTCGGGGTCGGGCACCGGGAGCATGAAGCCGCTGTGGGTGAGCACCGCGATGGTGCGCGGGCCCACCGGGAGCCGAGTGGTGACCGGGGAGATGGCGCGGCCGGTCAGCTTCAGCACCCGGGCGATGTTGACCGTGACCTCGTGCGCGATCAGCCGAGGCAGTTTGAACGGCGCCAGCATGGTCGCGAAGGTGTCGCCGGACACTTCCGCGCCGGCGAACAGCCCGGACACCCGCTCGGGGTGCCGGAAGGCCAGCTCGAACATCGTGTTGACCCCCATGGACCAACCCATGACCGGTGCCCGGTCGACGCCGAAGTGGTCCATGACCGACAGCGTGTCCTCGACGAACGCCTCGATGCCGCAGTGGGCCGGGTCCGCCGGACGGTCCGAGCCGCCGGTCCCGCGGTGGTTCCAGGAGATGATCCGGACGGCGCAGTCAGGGCGCAGCAGCGCCGGCCAGGTCCACGGCCCGGTCCCCAGTCCGTTGCAGAGGACCACGGTGGGACCGTCGATGGCGCCGTTCGGGTCGTTGGTCCAGGCGGTGAGGCGGGTGCCGTCGTCGGACAGGACGTCGTGGTAGGTGATGCTCGGCGCCGGCGCGACCCGCGCCGCTGAGGTCGGCATGGGTCAAGTCTGCCGGAGGGATGGGCGTCGTTCCCGGCGGGTGGGTGGAGCGCGTGTCGCTCACGGCACTAGAGCTGGACGACGGTGGGGAGACGCTGCGCCGGAGGCTCGCGGCGCAGCGACGCGAAGTAGGCGTCGACGTCCTGGCGCTCGGCGCGGCGGGCGGCCAGCGCGGTGTTCGCGACCATGGCGTTGCGGCGGGCGCCCTGCTGTGACTCGACGCTCCAGGCGTGGACCCGGCCGAGCAAGGCGGACCAGGCAACAAAGGGGTTGAACGAGGGCATGGTGTGACTCCGAACCTGGGGGAAGGGGAGTGGACCCGACGTTAGTCACCGACCGCTGCGAGTCATCACCCCTTTGTAAAGAGTGGGTGAACAGTTCGATGAGAAGCACCGGAGTGGAGTCAGTCCGGGACCGGGTCGGAAATCGTCGCGCCGGACCGGGTGGCGCCGACACTCGCGACGACTACGCACGCCATGGCAGCCAGCTGCACCGGCCCGAGCAGCTCCTCCAGGACGATCAACCCGGCCAACGCGGCGGCGGCGGGTTCGAGGCTCATCAGGATGCTGAAAACCGCGGGGCGCATGGTCCGCAGCGCCACCAGCTCGCAGGTGTACGGGATGACCGAGCTGAGCAACCCCACGAGCGCGCCGATCACCAGGATCCGCGTGTCGGCCAGCTGGTCGGCGTACCGCCCGAGGGTCAGCGGCGTGAGCAGCAGCGTCGCCACCACGCTGGCGATCGCCAGCCCGTCGATGCCCTGCCAGCGGCGGCCGGCCTGTGCGGCCAGGAGGATGTACGCCGCCCAGCAGCCGCCGGCCAGCAGGGCGAAGCCGACGCCCGCCCAGGTCAGGTCGCCGGGCTGCAGGCCGAGCAGCAGCACGCCGAGCCCGGCCAGCCCCACCCAGATCAGGTCCCGGGCCCGTCGCGAGCCGAGCACCGCCAGGGTCAGCGCGACGCGCACGGGATAGCCGGCGAGACGTTGGGCGAAGGTCTGGCCGTGCTGCTGCGCGAGCAACGTGGTCGGCACGAGCACCGCGACTTGCTTGCCGTCCTGGACCGCCTTGAACGCGGCGCGCAATGCCACTTCGGTCTTGCCGAAGCCGACGTCGCCGCACAGCAGGCGATCCATCGGCTTTTCCGATTCCATGTCGGCCTTGACCGCCTCGATAGCGGTGAGCTGGTCCGGGGTCTCGATGTAGCCGAAGCCCTCCTCGAACTCGCGCTGCCACGTTGAGTCGGTCGGGAACGCGTGGCCGGCCGACGTGATGCGCCGCTGGTAGAGCACGACCAACTCCTGCGCGATTTCGCGCACCGCCGCTTTGACTCGCGCTTTCGCCTTGGCGAAGTCGGACGCCGCCCATCCGCGAGAGCGACGGCGTCTCACCACCGGAGTACGGGCGCAGCGTGTCGATCTGGTCGCTCGGCACGTACAGCTTGTCGTCGCCGCGGTACTCCAGGAGCAGGTAGTCGCGCTCGATGCCGCCGATGGTGCGCGTGACCATGCCGGCGTAGCGCGCCACGCCGTGGTGGTGATGCACCACGAAGCTGCCCGGGGCCATGTCGTCGAAGAACCCCGACGTTGCGCGTGCTTGACGAACCCTGGCGGCGCGATGGGCGCGACGGCGGCCGGTGATGTCGGCCTCGGCCAACACCGCCAACTTGCTCGCCGGCAAAATCACACCGCGCTCGAGCGTGGCGATTACGACCTCGGGCGCCACGAATCCCTCGTCGCGCAGATTGCCGGCGATGCGCTGCGCTGAGCCCTCGCCGTCGGCGGCGACGGTGATCCGGTAGCCCGCGGCCGACAGCTTCCGGAGACGCTCCACCAGCCGCGTCGGATCGCCCGCCATCGGATCCCACCCGCTGGCCTCGATCGCGGGGGCATCGGGACCCTCCGGTGTCGCGGTGACCGACCACACCGGCGCCTTGGTGTGCGCGAGCAGCCGATCGAACGGCAGGTGCAGCGGCGGGAAGGCGTCACCCTCGGGCGCTGCCCAGGTCTTGGCCAGCGAGCCGGCGAGGCTCTCCTCTTCGGCCAGCAGGTCGGCGGCGCGATCGCGCATGCGCCGCGGGTCGAACAGCAAGCACAGCGCGTCCGAGGGCAGCAGGTCCGCCAGTACATGTTCTTCGGCGGTCAGCCACGGCAACCAGCTCTCCATGCCGTCGAATGTGTGGCCGTGCGCCAACTTCTCCCACTGCTCAGCTGCCCACGGAGCGGTCGTGACCAGCGCCTCGGCTCGCTCGCGCACTTCTTCGGTGGGCACCACCTCACGGGCGCCGAAGATGTCGACTTCGTCGAGGTCGGCGACCGAGCGCTGGTCGGCCACGGCAAACGTGGTCAGCCGGTCGACTTCGTCGCCCCACAGGTCGACGCGCACTGGCGCGTCCATCGTCGAGGCGAACACGTCGACGATCGAGCCGCGCACGGCGATCTCGCCGCGGTGCTCGACTTGGTACTCGCGGCGGTAGCCGATGCCGACAAGGCGCTCGATCAGTTCGTCGCGGTCGATCTCGGCCCCGCGCGCCAGCCGAATCGGCTCGACGTCTTCAACGTGTGGTCCGAGGCGCTGGATCAGTGCCCGCACCGGCGCAACCACCACGCGACACGACTGGGTCGGCGTTTCTTGGCGCCCGATCCAGCCTGCTCGCGGAGTCGCCACATCGTGCGCAGCCGCCGGCCCATGGTCTCGACGTTCGGGCTGACGCGTTCGAACGGCAGGGTCTCCCACGCCGGGAACACGTCCACGGCCGCTTCGCCCATGAACACCCGTAAGTCGTCCGCGATGCGTTGCGCGTCGGTTGCGGTGGGGGTGGCAACGAGGATCGGGTGACGCTCCGACAGCGACGCGATCGCGGCCACGAACAACGGGCGCGCCGCTTCGGGCACGGCGACGTGGGCGGCGCCCGATCCCGAGCAGGGCGGTGAGCGCAGGCTCGGCCGCGCAGCAGCTTCGGCAGCTCGGTGAGATCCGATGAGGTCAGTCACGCGGTGTTATAGACGTTCATCGCCGCGGCGATTCCCTGCTCGACGATCAGCTCGACCGCGTCCGCCGCCTCTTCAATGGTGACCGCCAGCAGTTCGCGCCTCGGCTTTGCCCGGTTTGTTGAGCACGTGGTCGGCGCCGTGCTTCTTGCCCGGCGGCTTGCCCGATGCCGATGCGCACGCGAAGGAACTCGTCGGTGTGGAGATGTTGCTTGATCGACTTGAGGCCGTTGTTGCCGGCCAGTCCGCCGCCTTCCTTCAGCTTGACGCGGCCGACTTCGAGGTCGAGTTCGTCGTGCACGATGACGATGCGCGCGGGATCCTCCACGTGGTGGCGACGCATCAGCGCGCCGACGGCGATGCCGCTCTCGTTCATGTAGGTCTGCGGGAAGGCGAGGACGACGCGCTGGCCGTGCCGATCCGGAGCGACCGCGCTCAGCGAGCGTTCCTTGCCGGCCTTCAGCTTCTCCTTGTGACGCGCCGCCAGCAGCGCGACCGCGTCGGCGCCCGCGTTGTGGCGCGTGCGTTGGTAGTCCTTGCCGGGATTGCCGAGCCCGACAACCAACCAGTCGGCGGGCGTGTCGGGCACACGGGAAGCTATTCCCCGGCGGAGTCGGCTGGCGCTTCGGCGGATGCCTCGCCACCCTCGGCTGCAGCTTCGCCGCCCTCTTCGCCACCCTCGCCGGCTTCGCCTTCGGCGGCTTCGCCCTCGACGACCTCTTCCTCGACACACGCGGGATGAGCGCGGTAACCATCACCGTGTCCGGGTCGAAGTCGCAGGTAACGCCGTTGGGCAGGATGAGGTCGCCGAGACGGACGGAGTCGCCGAGCTCGAGCGCGCTGACGTCGATCTCGATGACCGACGGGATCGTCGCCGGCGTCGCGTTGACGGTGAGGTTGACAACGTCGAGCACGATCACGCCGCCCTGCACGGCCACGTCGTGTGCTTCGCCGACGATTTCGACCGGTACGTCAACGGTGATCGCCTGGTTGCGGTCCACGATCTGGAAGTCGACGTGCTGGACGGTGCCCTTCACGGGATGGCGCTGCAGTTCGCGGGCCAGCGCGGTGTGGCTGGTCGCCGTCGACGCTCAGGTCGAGCAGCGCGTTGAGACCCGCTTCGCCCGACAGCGCGGCGCGCAATTCGCGGCCGTCGACCGATCACGGAGATCGGGTCGGTGCCCTTGCCGTAGACGATGCCGGGGATGCGCTCCGGTCTTGCGGAGGCGCCCGGAGCGCGCCGAACCAAGGTCGGTTCGAGATTCAACAGCGAGACGGACATCGGCCATGGGACGCGTTCCTTCAACAACCGGAAAATGGGACCAGGAGATTCTACTAGCTCTGGTTTTCGCCCCCGAAGATCTCGGAAACCGACTGGTCTTCGAAGATGGCGCTGATGACTTCTGCGATCAGCGGCGCCACCGACAGCTGCTCGATCATCGGCAGCTGGCGCTCGGGCGGCAACGGGATCGTGTTGGTGCCCACCAGCCGGCTGATCGTCGAGTTCTTCAGGCGTTCGGTCGCGGGGTCGGATAGCAGCAGGTGGGTCGCCGCCACCCACACCTCGGTGGCGCCGCGCTTGGTGAGCAGTTCGGCGGCTGCGGTGATGGTGCCGGCGGTGTCGATCATGTCGTCGATCAGCACGCAGTGGCGCCCGTCGACTTCGCCGACCATTTCGATCGCCTCGACGCCGCCGTCACCCTTGGTGTCGCGGCGCTTCTGCACGAACGCCAGGTCGCAGCCGAGGTGCTGGGCGTAGCGGTCGGCCAGCTTCACCCGCCGGCGTCGGGCGCGCAGATCACGAGGTCCTTGGGCGCGTTTTCCTGCAGATAGTCGAGCATGACGGGCATGGCCACGAGGTGGTCGAACGGCCCGTCGAAGAAACCCTGGATCTGGCCGGAGTGCAGGTCGATGCTCATGATGCGGTCGGCGCCGGCGACGGCGAGCATGTCGGCGAGCAGCTTGGCGGTGATCGGCTCGCGGCCGGTGGCCTTGCGGTCCTGGCGGCCGTAGCCGTAGTACGGGCAGACGGCGGTGATCCGCTTGGCCGAAGCGCGCTTGGCGGCGTCGAGCATGATCAGGTTTTCCATGATCGACGAGTTCAGGTCGCCGCAATGGCTCTGGATGATGAAGACGTCGGAGCCGCGGATGTTCTCGGTGAACTGGCAGTTGATCTCGCCGTTCGGGAACTCCTTGAGGTTGGCGTCGCCGAGCGGAACGCCGAGGCAGGCGGCGATCTCCTCGGCCAGTGCGACGTGGGACCGACCGGAGAAGATTTTGAGCCGCTTGACAGGAGTCAATTCCATTGGGGCCGAGTGCTTACAGAAGGGCGCTGATCGGCAACGCCTTCGCCAGCGACGGTCCGCCCCGCGTCGCCACCACCACCTGGCCCAAGCTGCCCGCCACGGTGAGGCCGGTGTTGATAGCGCCGTCGAACGCGAAGATGCCCCCGCCGAACGGGCTGCCGTCGACCCGGAACGCGCGCACGTGCGGACCGCCGAAGGCCCGGGGCACGGTGATGAGTTCGTCGAGCCCGCCGTCGACTTGCGCCGCGCTGACGTCCACGCCGCCGGTGAAGTTGGCGGCGTAGGCGAAGAATCCCGGCCCGAGCTCAGAACCGTCGAAGTGGAACATCTTGACGTGCGGACCGCCGCCCGGCCCGGCGGCGACCGCGATCTCGAGGCCGGTGGATCCGTCGAAGTTGCCGACGGCGACCTGGATGCCGCCGGTGAAGCGCGGGTCGAAGGCGAAGAACCCGTCGCCGAGCGGCGTGCCGTCGGCCGTGAAGATCCGGACGTGCGGGCCGCCGTTGGACGCCGCGCCCGTGATGATCTCGTCGCCTGGCACGTCGGTGCGCACGTCGCCCACGGCGATGCTCACGCCGCCCGTAAAGCCGGGCCCGTAGGCGAAGAAGCCACTGCCGGCCGCGCCGGGTGCGGGCGTCCCGTCGGCCAGGAGCACACGCACGTGCGGACTGCCGCCGGCGCCCGCGGCCGTGACGATCTCGTCGCCGGGCAGATCCGACATCACGTCGCCCACGGCGACGTCGACGCCGCCGGGGAAGTTGGCGCCGTATGCGTAGAAGCCGCTGCCGATCGGATTCATCGCCGACGAGAACAGGCGTACGTGCGGTCCGCCGCCCGGGCCCGCGCCGGTGACGACCTCGTAGCCGCCGAGCGAGCCGTTCAGTTCCCCGACGGCGACGCTCGCGCCGCCCGGAAAGCCGAGCCCGTACGGCGCCGACGTCTGCGTGGCCGCACCGATGTCGAGCCGAGGGATCAGGCCGCCGACGCCGTCGGAGATCGGCAGGCCGGTGCGCACCAGCTGCGCGGTGATGGCGTCGGGCGATGGCTCGAAGCCCTGCGCGATGAGCAGGGACGCCGCGGCGGCCACCAGCGGCGCCGCGAGCGAGGTGCCGCTCGCGGGCGAGTACCCGCCGCCGATCTGCGTGGTGAGCAGCGCGTTGCCTGGCGCGGCGATGTCGACCCACGGCCCGCGACGCGAGAACGTGGCCACTGTGTCGTTCTGCATCGTGGCCGCCACCGACAAGACGTTGTCCATCGCCGCGGGGTACTTCGGCGTGATCGGTGCTGCCTTCGTCGTCGTTGTTGCCGGCGGCGGCCACCACCAGCACGCCGCGGCCGGTGACGTCGTTGATCGCGTCTTGCAGCGGCTGTTCGTAGACGGTGCCGGCCAGCGACAGGTTGATGATCTTGGCGCCGCGGTTGATCGCCTCGTAGATGCCGTTGATCACCCAACTCGTGAAGCCCGATCCCTCGGAGTCGAGCACCTTCACCGACAGCAGCCTGGCGTTCCACCCGAGCGACGCGATGCCGATGCCGTTGTTGGTGGCCGCACCGGCGATGCCCGCGACCTCGGTGCCGTGCACGCCGTTGCCGTCGTGGCATCGGTCACGTCGACCGATGCCGACGACCTTCGGCGCGAGGTCAGGGTGTGACGCGTCGACGCCCGAGTCGAGGATTGCGATCGTCACGCCGTCGCCCTGCGTGCGGTTCCACGCGCTCGGCGCGCCGATGGGCCGAGGTACCACTCGTTCTTGCCGTTCTCGCAGGTCGTGAGGCACGGGTCGTTCGGTGTGGCCGTCGCGTGCACGACCGCGTCCGGACCCACCGACGCGACGCCGCGCGAGGCCGCTGATGATCGCGGGGTCGGCAGTCACCGCCCATCCGTTGGGGCCGACCCACGAACCGCCGAAACGCGCGACGGCGTCGGCCAGCGCAGACGTGTTCGAGAAGGTGACGAGGAGACGATCCGCCACAAGGCCTTCGGCGCGCGCCGGCAGCATCACGCTGACCAGGAACGCGAGCAGTACGAGGGCGCCCAGTCGTTGTCGACCTCGTCGGTGCATCAGTCGACCGCGGTGCCCACGAAGAACGGTCCGGTGATCGCGCCAGGGGCGACGTGCGCGCCCGGCTCGAGCGACGCGAACGGTCCGACGTTGGCGTGCTCGCCGATCTCGGCCTGGCGGCCCACGCTGTTGGCCACGACCGCGCCCTCGCCCACAGTGCAGTCGACAAGGCGGGTGTTCGGACCGATCTCGGCGTGCTCTCCGATCACGGTGCGGCCTTGCAGGATCGTGCCGGGAAACAGCGTGACGTCGGTACCGATCTCGACCGACGCGTCGACATAGGTGTGCTCGGGGTCGAGCATGGTGACGCCGCGGCGCATCCAGCGCTCGTTGGTGCGATCGCGCAACTCGGCTTCGGCCACCGCGAGCTGCGCGCGGTCGTTGACGCCCGCCGCTTCCATCGAGTCGGCGGCCTCGAGCGTGGTGACGTTGTAGCCGGCGTCGAACAGCACGCCGATGACGTCGGTCAGGTAGTACTCGCCCTTCACGTTGTCGGGCACGACGCGGCGAAGGCTCGGCGCGAGCACGCCGTGGCGGAACACGTAGATCGACGTGTTGATCTCGGTGATGTCGCGCTCGGCGTCGTCGGCGTCGACCTCTTCGACGACCTTGGTGACGCGACCGTCGGTCGTGGCGCACGACGCGTCCGTAGCCGTACGGGTCGGTCACTTGCGCGGTGAGCAGCGTCGCGGCCGCGTCGGCGGCGCGGTGCTGACGCACGAGCGCGGCGATCGTGGCGGGGCGTAGCAGCGGCGTGTCGCCCGGCAGCACGATGACGTCGCCGTCTTCGTCATCGGCGTCGGGCAAGCGCCGTGATGCCGACCGACACCGCGTCGCCGGTGCCGCGCTGTGTGGACTGCTCGACGAAGTCGAGGATCACGCCTTCGGGCGCGTCTTCGGTGACGGTTTTCACGACGCGATCGGCGCCGTGACCGACCACGACGACGACTCGCTCGACGTGAAGTTCGGCCAGCGCGTCGATCACGTGCAAGACCATCGGGCGTCCGCACAACCGGTGCAGCGGCTTCGGGCGAGCCGACATCATGCGCGTGCCTTCGCCGGCCGCGAGCACAACAGCGGACAACGGACGCGGAGTCACAGACCTTTGTTTACCGCGTTGACCCCAGGTTCCAACCGCATAGGGCAACTTTTCACAAACGGGCAATGAGTTCGGGGACGAGGGCTCGAACCTCGGTTCACGGATTCAAAGTCCGTTGTCCTGCCAATTGGACGATCCCCGACCGGCACAACAAGGTATCCGGCGTCGCGAACAAGAGGCCGCCCCAGCGGGGCGGCCTACTTACCTGCAGCGCGACGTTGGAAGCGTGTCGCCTTGAGCATCTTGCGATGCTTCTTCTTGCGCATGCGCTTGCGGCGCTTCTTGATCAATGAACCCATAACGGGGCGAGACCCTATCGAACCCGCCCCGACAAGAGCCAACCACCGTGACGGTTGTCACCGCTCGGTGTGCCCGGCGTCATGCGGTTCAGGCCGGCTTTACCGCATCGTGTCCCTATGGCCGCAATGGGGCGGTGAGAACGGGGCCTCCCGGGGGAACGGCGGGGAGGGTGGTCACCACCCTCCCCGCTTCCGGAAACGCTCCGGCGACGAACCACGTGGCGCCGCTTCCGGCAAGGACGGGCGCCGCACCGGTGGCATCGCCGAGTCGGTCCCGCTAGCGCGGCCAGTTCGGCACAGACGCGCAACGCCGCGGGCTCAAGGTCGTTCGGTCCGTCGCGCGTGCGGGCCGCCTAGTTCGTCCCAGGCGCGGTAGACGGCGGGCGTGGCCACGTGCAGCGGCGGGCGTCAGCAGCGTGTAGGTCGCCTCCAAGAACGGACAGCGGTTCGACGACCTCGCCGATGCCAGTCACGCGGGCGCGCCCGCCGCGCACGCAGAACGGCACGTCGCCACCGAGCGACGCCGCGAGCGCGACGTCGTCGACGCCCGCCCAGCGCAGCACGGCCGCGGCGTCCGACGACCCACCGCCAAGACCCGCACCTGCGGGAATCTGCTTGTCCAGCGTGACGTGCGCCGTCCGGTCGACCGCGCGCAGCGCCCTGATGACGAGGTTGTCGCCCGCGGGAACCTCGCACGCCGGTGACGGTCGAGTCCGTCGCCGTCGGCGAACGCGAGCGTGTCGCAGAAGTCGACCGACACCATCTCGGCGTCGATCAAGTGGTAGCCGTCGTCGCGCACGCCGGTGACGCGCAGCGACAGCGTCAGCTTGGCGGGGGCGAGGACACGTGCGGCACGCCGCGAGTCTTCTCCATGCGGCGAGGTCGAGTCGCTCGGCGCGCTCGGTCGGCTCGACGCCGGCGGCGTCGAAGCACGTCGTCGTCGACCAAACCGCGAGGGTGTTGCGCAGCATCTTGCGGCGCGTGGCGAAACCCGCTTCGACGAGCTGGAACACTGCGTTGCGCTCTTCCCGGTCGCCCACCTCGGCGTGGCGTTCGAGCAAGCACGAGCGCGGAGTCGACCTTGGGCGGCGGGCACGAACACCGTCGGCGGCACCTTGCCGACGACCGACGCGGTCGCGCTCCACGCCACCTTCACCGACACCGCGCCGTACGCCTTGGAGCCCGGAGTGGCGGCGAGCCGCTCGCCCACCTCGCGCTGCACCATCACGAGCAGGCGCTGGACCATCGGCGCCTCGTCGAGCACCTTCAGCACGAGCGGCGTGGCCACGTTGTAGGGCAGGTTGGCCACGAGCACCCACCCCGGCTCGTTTCCGAGCAGTGCTGGCCAGTCGACCTCGAGCGCGTCGGCGTGCACGACGGTGGCGCCCTTGGGCTCGACCATCTGGCGCAGGACCGGGATGAGGAACCGGTCCATCTCGACCGCGGTAACCGCCGCGCCCGTCTCGAGCAGGGCGAGCGTCAGCGATCCGAGCCCGGGCCCGATCTCGACGACGCGGTCGCCCGCACCGACTTCGGCGAGCCGCGCGATGCGGCGAACGGTGTTGGCGTCGCCGACGAAGTTCTGGCCGAGGGCGCGGCTCGGGTTGAGTGCCGTGTAGCTGAAGGAGCGCGTGGATCTCAGCGTGACTGTGCGGTCAACCACCAGGTGATCTTGACCCAGATCAGACCCGACGATGGCGGTTGGCGAGCTGGCTGAAGGCGTACTTCGACAGGTCGAGGATGCGGCCCTCGACGTAGGGCCCGCGGTCGCCGACCTCGCAGGTGATCGACTTGCCCGATCGACGTGGACCGTCACGTTGAGCACGGTGCCCTTCGGAATGCGTCTTGTGCGCGCAGATCCACGGATTGCGTCGCGTGGTACTTCGCCTCGTACCAACTCGCCTTGCCCTCTTCGGTGTTCGTGCTCGACCGCCAGCCGCCGGCTGGGCCGCGCGCTCGTCGTGGTCGGTGTGGTCGACGGCGCCGGCTTCGGCTTCGCGGTGGTAGGCGGCGGTTTGGGCTTGGCCGTGGTCGGCGGCGCCACCTTCTGCAGACGACCTTCGGGCTTGGCGGTCGTGTGGCGGCGGCGCGATGCGTCGTGGTCGTCGGCGGGAGCGTGGTGATGGGGAACGCTCATGCGCGGCGCGCCACGATTGGCCGCGTCGAGGCGAGACGCGTCGAGTAGTCGACGCGTGAGCCCGCCATCAGCTTGACGGGCGCGTCTGGTGTTGTCGTGCTGCGCAAGGCCGCCAGACTGACCACCACGAGCGCTGCACACATCAGCCCTGCGATGATCTTCCCAGCCGCCCGAGGGTGCTCGTGCAGGTCTCCGTCCTTCCCCTGATGGAGTGCACTTCTTCTCGGTCGGTTGTGGCGCGAGACCCTAGGCGGGCCGCTGAGCGGCAAAGTGCTCAGCATAGTTATGCACTACGCGGAAGGCCGAATACCGACGCTGTGTTTTCCCAGGTCAGCAGCCTCGATTTCGTCGACGCCGACCCCTTTGGCCTCGGCCACCGCCGCTCCGACAAGCGGGACAAACGCCGGCTCGTTCTGTTTGCCGCGATGCGGAACCGGCGCAAGAAATGGTGCGTCGGTCTCCACCAGCAGCCGGTCAAGGGGCGTAATTGCGACCGCGGCACGCACGTCGTCGGCCTTCTTGAACGTCACGATTCCCGAGATCGAGATGTACGCACCGCGGTCGAGACACTTCCTCGCTTCGTCGGGTCCGCCGGTGAAGCAGTGGATGATCGTGCGCTCGGGCATGCCCTCGGCGTCGAGGATGTCGAAGGTTTCGTCCCACGCGCCGCGCGTGTGCACGACGAGCGCGAGGTCGAGTTCCTTGGCCCACGCGATCTGCGCGGCGAACATCGCCTTCTGCGCGTCGGCCGGCGAGTGGTTGTAGTGGAAGTCGAGGCCGCACTCGCCGATCGCCACGACGCGTGTGTGCGCGTCGGGTCGGGCAGCCCGTCGAGACCCTGCGACGCGTCGTGCGGGTGCAGACCGACCGTGGCCCACACGTCGTCGTTGGCTTCGCGCGGCGGCGATCGCGGTGCGCGACGTGTCGGCGCCGGTGCCGATGGTGACGAAGCGCGCGACGCCCGCCGCGCGGGCGGCGTCGAACGCGGACGTGTCGCTCCCCTCCCACGGAACGTGGCAGTGGCTGTCGGCCCAGGGCATCTACTTCTGCGTTCGGAGGCGCGGGAAGAGCGGGTCGCCTTTGGTGACGGGGAGCGCCGCCGGGATAGCCACCCCACTCCGAGCCCGTCGGGCACGCGGACGTCTTCGGGCGTGCCCGGCAGACCGATGCGGCGCCACAGTTCGCCCGCCGCATTCGGGATCGCCGGTGACGCGAGCACGCACACGATGCGCAGCACTTCGAGCGCGTCGCCGAGCACGCCGTCGACGGCCGGTCCCGGCTCGGCCTTCCACGGTTCGTTGCTCTCGAGATACGCGTTGGTGTCGCGGATCAGTTGCCACGTCGCCTCGAGCGCGTCGTTGGGCGAGAAGCTGCCCCACGCCCGCGACGAATCCGCCACCGCCGTCGCGGCGAGCGCGGCCAGTGGACTGTCGGGTCGCGGCGCCGGACCGACGCCGCCGCACTTGCTCGTGACCACGGCGGCGACGCGCGCGCCGAGGTTGCCGAAGTTGTTGGCGAGGTCGGAGTTGTAGCGGTCGACCATGCCTTCGTACGAGAAGTCGCCGTCGTTACCGAAGTTCACGTCGCGCAGGAAGTGATAGCGGTAGCCGTCGACGCCGAAGTCGGCGCAGCAGCTCGGCGGGCGCGATGCCGGTCAGCTTGGTCTTGCTCATCTTCTCGCCGCCGACGAGCAGGTGGCCGTGCACCTGCACGTGCTTCGGCGGATCGATGCCGGCGGCCAGCAGCATCGCCGGCCACCACACGCAGTGGAACCGGATGATCTCCTTGCCGATCACGTGGTTGACGTGGCGGCCACCACGTCGTCGAACCGCTCGTCGTCGACGCCGTAGCCGATGGCGGTGCAGTAGTTGATCAGCGCGTCGTACCAGACGTAGAAGACGTGCTTGTCGTCCCACGGCACCGGCACGCCCCAGTCGATCGACGTGCGGGTGATCGAGATGTCCTGGAGGCCCTGCTTGATGAGCCCGAGCGCCTCGTTGCGCTTGCCGGCGGGCATGACGAACTCCGGGTGGTCCTCGTAGTACTTGAGCAGCTGGTCTTCGAAGCGCGACAGCCGGAAGAAGTAGTTCTCCTCCGACGAAGACTCGACGAGCACGATGCCGTGGACGGGACAGTTGCCGTCGGGCGCCTGCGTCTCGGTGTAGTAGTCCTCGCAGCTGACGCAGTAGAGGCCGTCGTAGGTGTCGAGTTCGATGTGGCCGTTGTCGTAGATCTTGCGAGAGCAGCGCCTGGACCGCCGCGTAGTGGCGCGGCTCGCTGGTGCGGATGAAGTCGTCGTTGGTGATTTGAGCTGCGCCCACGTGTCGCGGAAGCGCTCGCTCTCGCGGTCGGCCAGTTCGATGCGGCGTGCAGGCCCTGCTTCTCGGCCGCCTGCTGGATCTTCTGGCCGTGCTCGTCGGTACCGGTGAGGAAGTACGTGTCGTCGCCGATGAGGCGGTGCCAGCGCGCAATCGCGTCGCAGTTGACCGTCGTGTAGGCGTGGCCGATGTGGGGCGCGTCGTTGACGTAGTAGATCGGCGTCGTGATGTAGAAGCGGCCGCTATTCGTCATTGAGTGAGGGTAGCGGCGCGTCGCGCGGCGCTCAAGAACGGATTTCTAGGGCAGGGCCCACGGCTCGAGGTGTCCGGTGACGTCGTTGCCGAAGCGAGCTTCGACCTCGGCAAGGTTGGTCGCTTGGCCGTAGGTCGAGGGCCGGGCCAGCCGCACGGCGTCGGAGAGGAAGTGATCGATCTCCGGGTCCTCACACGCTGGCAACTCGAGAAACGACCACAACTCCTCCAGAAATGACCGCCGGCGGGTCGGTGGTGCGAAGTAGACGTCTTCGTAGACGACGCGGAAAACGCGACTCGCGTCGACGCCGCCAACGGCGCGGTCGACGCGGACGAGGTCGCCCGCCGTCCACTGCATGCGATTCTCGATCAGGTCGAGATCAAGTGGAGGTAGTTCGCGGTAGTGCTCCACGAGCGGCCGGGTCACGTCCCAGGTCTTCCATAGCCCGGTGTGCTCGGCGATGACTTGGGACACCGCTGTCTGTAGCTGGTTACGGCGTCGGAGTGTGATCACTCGGACATTGCGACGACGGACAAGACGCTGCAGGCCGTCGTCATCGAGTTGCGAGGTCAACGTCTTGATAGCCGTGTATCGCGCGAACAACTCGTCGACAATGGCGTCGAAGTCCTCGCCGGCTTGGAGGCGCGCGACGTAGTCGGGGTTGTCGGCGTCCCACGTGACGAAGTTCTCATTGAACGGCTCGTTGACGCACGACAGGGCGGGGTGCCGATCGAGCACCTGAACGAGGCTGTTGCTCCCGCTCCGAGCGTGCGCGAGAACCACAATGGGATCGGTCACGCGGTTGGATGCCGACGGCCAACTTGTAGGCGCGGTTCCGCGGAACCGCAAGGTCGCCCGAGACGGCGTCCGCCGCTGCTCGGGTAGAAGCGCCGGCGGCGATCGCTTCGGTCAGTGCGGCGACGACCGTCGCGTCGTCGACATCCGTCGTGCTCATGGGCACTGCTTCCACAACGATCACGAACTCGCCGCGGGTTTCGGCGAATCGGGCCGCGCCGGAAGCGAGCGTGCCGTGCCAGATCTCCTCGTGGATCTTCGTGAGCTCGCGGGCTACGACGACGGCGCGGTCTGCACCGCAGACTTCGGCGAGATTGGCGAGCGTGGCGCCGACCCGCTTCGGCGCCTCGTAGATCACAACGGTGCGCTCCTCCGCCGCGATGGCCGCGAGGCGAGCCCTGCGCTCGCTGCCCTTGCGGGGCAGAAAGCCTTCGAACACGAAGCGGTCCGCGGCAAACCCGACGCGGCTAGTGCGGTGGTGACCGCGGAGGGGCCCGGGATGGACTCGACGGCGAGGCCCGCCGCCGCGACGGCCTCGACAACCCGTCGGCCCGGATCGGAGACGCCCGGTGTGCCCGCGTCGGTGATCAGTGCGACGGTGTTCCCGTCGGCGATCAGGCTCACGATCTCGGCGCAGCGCGACTCCTCGTTGTCGCCGTGCACCGCGATGAGCTTCGGCGTCGGCGTGTCGGTTGCGCTGAAGAGCTTGCGGGAGTGGCGGGTGTCTTCGCACGCCACCACATCGGCGGCGCCGAGGGCGGCGATGGCGCGGGGTGCCAGGTCGCCCAGGTTGCCGATGGGCGTGGCGACGACGACGAGCTTGCCGGTCACCCGCGCACCTCGAGCTCGTCACCCGTGCGCAAACCCCAGCGCTCGAACGCGCCAGCCTCAGCTTCGATAACGCATCGCGCCGCCGGGCGTATCACGCTCATGCGGTTCGGTCGCATGGTGGTGATGTCGATGACGGTGAGGTCCTTCGTGCAGAACGCCACGTCGATAGCGAACCGCATTCCGAGTGTGTGGACCGACATGGCGGGACGGATCAGGAACGCGCCGTCGATACCGTCGCGCCCGAGAAGACCTTTGAGGCGCGAGACGAACGAGTCGGCAACCTCAAGCGACGCCAACACATCGTCACCGCGCACCAACCAAGCCGCCATGCGATCAGTCTCTCGCGCCGCGAGACCCACTTCTGGTTGGAAACCGTCGCTAGACCACGGTTTCTAACCAGAAGACAGCCAAGGGGCGCCGCGAACGGGTGCGGGTTGCAGTTTTAGCGGGCGCCTCTAATGCCGCCGCTGCCGACCACCTTGGTGTCGTCGTAGGGCTGTTCCTCGAGGTCGGGCTTGGTCCACATGCTGCGCTCGGCGCCGACAAGGTCGCCGCCGTAAATGTGGATAGCGGCCAACGCCTCGTGGCGTAGCGGGTTGCAGATTGCGTGAATCGTGTCGTCGCCCATGGCGAGCGTCTCCGACATGCGGATCGAACGGCCGCCAGTTTCGGTCAACCCGGAAGCAGCACGACGGAAGAATTGGTTGTCCTCTTGGCCGCCGTAGATGCCGACGACTGCCCACATGCGGTGATCGTGGGGCAACGTCGTCGGCAAGCCCGCGGGAATCACCACCGACGCGATGGTTAGTTCGGGGGTGCGATGCAGGACCTCGACCCCGGGCTGCGCTTGGAGTGCCGTCGCAACTTCGTCGGGCGTCGCGACCGCTCGATCGAGGATCTCCTTGACCGCGAGCAGAGGCTGCGATTCGGTCAGCGCGGCCTGGCAGTCAGCGACGAGCGCGTCTACGTCAAACATTCCTTGCCTCTCAGCCGGTGAAGGCGGCGATCTGTTTCGCCGTGTCGGTGTAGTGACGCAGGCGCGAGACCTTGCCGGCATCATTGAAGGTCCAAAGGTGGATCTCCTCGTCGCGGTAACTGCGACCGCCGCCCCACTCCGGCAGTGTCGCCTCAATTACGAACTCGACAGCGACCTGATTGCCGCCGTCCATGAAGCTCAGAATCTGAAGGTCGGTGATCTTCAACTGGTCCACCACTTCGAAGAACTTTCCGACATTCTCCTTGCCGGACCGCGGCTCCATCCACGGTACGCCGGCTCTTGCCGCCGCGTTGTCGCCCCATGACTCCCACTCGACATCCTCGGCGAGCGTCTCGAGGATTGCGGGGATGTCACCTTTTCCGAACGCCTCGTAGATCGACTGCACGGTCTCCAGGTTGCTCATGGGCACTCCCCCTTCGTCTCAGACGTTGAAGCGGATCTCGAGGACGTCGCCGTCTTGGACCACGTAGTCCTTGCCTTCGACGCGGAGCTTGCCGGCGTCCTTGGCCTTGGACCACGAGCCGAGTTCGAGCAGCTCGTCCCAGCGGATGCACTCGGCGCGGATGAAGCCCGCGTTGCAGATCGGAGTGGATGACGCCCGCGCATTCGGGCGCCTTGGCGCCGGTGCGGAACGTCCACGCCCGGCTCTCCTGCTCGCCGGTGGTGAGGAACGTGCTGCGGCCGAGCAGGCTGTACGCGGCGCGGGTGACGCGTGGCAACGCGCCTTCGCCGAGGCCGAGGCCTTCGAGCAGTTCGGCCTTGCCGGCGGCGTCGAGCTGCGCCGCTTCGGCTTCGAGCTGCACCGACACCGCCGAGCACTTCTCCCCCGCCGCCGAACGCCGCCGCGACCGGCGCCACGATGTCGTCGGCGTCGGTCGAGTTGGTCGTCGGCGATGTTGACAACGGCGAACGCGCGCTTGGCCGTCAGCAAGCAGAACGGCGCGAGCGCGGCGATGTGTTCGGGCGCGACGTCGGCGCGCCACAGCGCGGTGCCGTCTTGCAGGATCTTGTCGACGGCTTCGAGCGCCTCGACTTCGACGACGAGCGACTTGTCGCCCTTGGCGGCGCGGCGGCGCTTCTCGAGGTTGTTCGACACCGTGGTGGCGTCGGCGAGGACGAGTTCGAGTTCGAGCGTCTCGAGGTCGGCCACGGGATCGGTGTCGCCGACGACGTTCTCGTCTTCGAACGCCCGCAGCACGAGGCAGATGGCGTCGACCTCGCGGATGCCGGCCAGGAACGGTTGCCCAGGCCTTCGCCGCCGGACGCGCCGGCGACGAGGCCGGCCTGGTCGGCGAACTCGATCGTGGCCGTGACCGATCTTGCGGCTCTTCGACATCTCCGCCAGCAGCAGCAGGCGGTGGTCGTAGACCTGGGCGATGCCGACGCGACGTCTCGGTCGTCGAGAACGGATGCGACGCCACGACGGCGTTGCCGCCCGTGAGCGCGTTGAACAACGACGACTTGCCGCTGTTGGGTAATCCGACGATGCCGATGCGTTCCACGGGGCAACGAACCTACAAGCCGATGGCCTTCTTGATGTCGTCGATCTTGGCTTGCCAGGCGGTGTACCAGATGTAAGGACTAAAGCCGAGGTCGTCGTTGATGGCGAGCATCCACTTGTTGGAGCCGGCGTTCCACGTGTCGATGAACTCGGCGTCGGGGTTGCGCTCCAGCAGATTGTTGAAGTTCGCCGCCTTGAGCCAGCGACCGATCGCGTGGCCGCGGTGCTCGCGGCGAACGGCGGTGCCCCACTGCCACACCAGCTGCGGCAACAGCGGGTGCCACGACAGCGTCGTGAATCCGGCGAACTCGCCGGTGGCATCGTGGCGCGCGAGCGAGTGGAGCCGTTGCGTGCCGCGCTCTGCGAGCCGCCGTTCGCCGTCGCGGAATTGCTCCGGCGTGATGTGCTCGTCCTCCAAGTCGAGGCCTTCACGCGGCGCGTCGTTCATCGTCTGTTCGACTTCGATGACGCCTTGCGAGGTGTTCGTCGGGGATCGGGCCGTCGAACAGCAGCAACGAGTAGTCCGGCGCCTTGCACTTGGCGTCGGCGATCCACCCGTCGACCAGCGCGTGGTCGACCTCGTTCGACAGCAGTCGACTGCGGCGGTCGAGATAGGCGTGCTCGCAGCCGACCGACTGCAGAAACGCCTCGCCCGCGCGAGTCCTTCGGCGTGCCGCCGGTGAGCGACGTCCGGCCGTCGGCCTCGGCGGCATCGAGGATCTTGGCAACCACCTGCCCGCCCGAGGCCGCGGCGGCGAGTTGCGCTGCGCAACGTCGACGTCGAAGTCGGCGCGGTGGCGGTTGTCGTCGGTGCGGTTGAGCTCGAGCCGCCCGGCGGCGACGACGGCTCGCCGTCGCGCACGACCCAGCGCTTGGTCTCGTGGAACGGCGGAGTGATCTGCAACAGGTTCTTGCGCCACAACTCGAAGGGCTCGGGCGGCGTCTCGGGGTCAAGCTCGGCCGCGAGCTCGAGCGAGAACGCGTAGTGAGCCTGCAGGTCGTCCTCGGCCGCCGCGTGGGGGTCCCAGGTTCTGATGTTCATGTGCGCTTCTCCAACCAGGTTTCGGCGTCGGCGCGGTCGATGACCCACCGGCACGCGGCGATAAAGGGCTTGAAGCCCATGGCGTTGTTGATGGCGAGCATCGGGTCGTTCGAGTCAGCGTTGAACGTGCGGATAATTTGGTCGATTCGGGCGCTCTGCGCTGCACGCGTTCGAGCATGGTCGCCTTGAGCCAGCGACCGAGGGCGTGGCCGCGGTGGTCTTCTGTGGACGGCGGTCGCGCCTTGGAACCGTGCATCGGGTCTTCGAGCGGCAGGAACATTTCGGTGTAGCCGACCGGTTCGCCCGACGCGCGGTGACGGGCGATGAGCGTCCACCGCTCTCGTCCGAACGCGCGCGGTACGGTCGTTGTCGGCGCCTCAGCTGCTCGGGCGTCGTGTGCGGCGCTCGCCGACGGGCATGTCGTCCATGGGGGCGTCGTTCACAAGCACGTCCCACATGGCGATCATGTCGTCGAGCCACTCCTCGGGGTAGTCGCCGTCGGCACCCACTCGAGGTCGTACTCGTCGGACGCGCCGCCGGCGGCCCGGCCGCCGAGATCCAGTCTCGGCCAGACCGTCGGGCACGTCGGCCAGAGCCAACTGGTTGACGTGGCCCGCAGTCGCGACCGATCGCGCCGAGCGACGCCGCGAACGCGTCGGCGGCGTCGGATGGTACAGCGTCGGCGCCGAGCATGAGCGACGTGCGATCGTTGCGCGCTGGCGAACTCGACGTACGCGGCGAACAAGCTTCGTGGCGATGCCGCGGCGGCGGTGCGTCGGCCGCGACGCCCGAGGCGCAGAACGCAAGGTGCGTGTTGTCGAGCCTCGGACGCGAACATCCACGCCGTGCCGACGACTTCGCCGCCGCTCGAGCGCGCCACGTACAGCGCGGTGCGACGTCATCGGGTTCGTGCACTTCGGCGTAGGTGCGCGTCGACGACAACGGCAGCGGCGGCACCTCGGGATCGAGTTCGAGTCCGAGTCCGTTTTCGAACGCGTTGATGTCGCACAGCGACTTCATCGGTATAGCGGCGGGTCGAGGCGTTCGATCGTGTACATCGGACTAGCCGAGGATCGCCGCGAGCTTCTCGAGCGCGACATCGGCGCGTACCTGGTGCTCGCCGAACTCGGTCACGGTCTTGAAGCCCATGGCGTAGTTGATGCCGAGCATGGCGTCGTTCGAGCCGGCGTTCCAGGTCGAGATGTTGTCGATCTGCGGCCGCTCGTCCATGAGGTTGAGCAGCATCTGCGCCTTGAGCCAGCGGCCGAGACCCTTCTCGCGGTGCGCCGGGTTCACGCCGGTGTCGTTCTGGTACGCCTTGGTCGGCCAGCGCTGCGGCAGCCACACGTCGGTGTGCGCGACCATCTCGCCCGTCGGCTTGTGCACCGCGACGAGCGTCGACAGGTCGATGTTGCGGATCGCGGCCATCGTCTTCGCGGTCGCGCAGGCGCGCGACGGTGAACACCTCGTCCTCGAATTCGAGGTCGTCGATCGGCGCGGTGTTCATCACGTTCTGCTCGTTGACGAACGCCTCGGCGTATTCGTCGGGGCACGGGCCGTCCCACCGAACCAACTCGTAGTCGCTCGGCCCGCTCGGCGGCGCGCGCGACCCAGCCTTCGAGCTGCGCGCGGTCGACGTCGGCGAACTTCAGCATGCTGAAGCGGCCGGTGAGCTTGTGCTCCGCGCCGATGGCCTTGAGGAAGTCCCAGCCGGCCGGCACGTGGTTGCTGGCGTCGAAGCCGACGAGCGGGCGACCCTGCTCCTTGGCGAACTCGATCGCGACCTGCGCCAGCGCGGCGCCGACCTTTTGCCGGCGGAAGGCGGCATGACGTCGAGTTCGATGCACGACATCTCGCGGTTGTCCTCGTAGTCCTCCCACGACACGCACGTCGACGCCGACAAGGTCGGTGCGGTTGTCGTCCCACACGCCCCAGTAGTGATTCGGGTGCTTCGGGTGCACGTTGAACGAGCCGTACCAAAGCTCGTCCTCGGGCACGGCACCGTCGGCGGGGATCGCCTCGTTGTGCGAATGCTGGGCGACGCGCAGATACGCCGCCTTGTTGACGTCGTCGGCGTTGTCGAGGTCGAGCGGCTCGACCTTCCAGTGCGTTGCCATGCGACAGCTTGCAGCCGTCCGCCGTACCGGCCTGTCGCCGAATTACTGCCGGTTCGCCACCCAGTCGTCGATGAGCTTGCGGGCGATCGACATGCCCGGCGGGATCATCGGCAGGTCGTCGGGGCTGTGCCACTGCGCGTCGGCGATCTCGCCGTCCTCGAGCACGATGTCGCCGCCGGCGTAGGTCGGCGCGGAAGCCGAGCATCAGCGAGTGCGGGAACGGCCAGGGCTGGCTGCCCCAGTAGCGCACGTCCTTACACTTCGATGCCGACCTCTTCGCGCACCTCGCGATGCACGGCTTGTTCCATCGTCTCGCCCGGCTCGACGAAGCCGGCGAGGCACGAATACATCGGCGACAGGGAAGTTCGCGTTGCGAGCCGAGCAACGCCTTGCCGTCCTCCTCGCGGGTGACAAGCACGATGATCGCGGGCGCCAGACGCGGGAACGCCAGCAGTCCGCATTCGGGCACTGCATGGCGCGGTGGTTCGGCGGCGCCGCCGGCTCGGTCGGCGCTGGCGCAGCGTCCGCAGTACCTGTGGGTGCGCCGCCACTCGACGAGCTGCACGGCGCGGCCGGCGATCGTCCAGCGTTCGTCGTCGACCTTGCCGTACAGCCCCATCAGCGGCATGCCGGCGTCGGGTTCCTTGTCGTGCGCGTACACGTGCTGCGCGTCGAGGCGACCGAGGTAGAGCGACCGCCGTCGTCGGGGACGTCGAATGGGTCGTCGCCCTTGCCCAGGTCGACGATCTGCACGCTCTGCTTGCCGACGAGGATGTGCATGCCGTCGGCGTAGTCGGCCGTCGGGATGCGGCTGGTTGGCGGGCAGGAACGCCATGGCGCGACAACGTAGGTTGACGGGCATGGGCGTGCTGCGAAAGAAGTTGGTCGGTGGGCGACGACCCGGCGGTGTGGGAGGAGTCGGCTTCATCGATGCGACGGCAACCGGTGCCGCATCGGTCACGTCGACATCGTGTTCGACCCGTCGGTCGGCAAGGGCATCCGCAAGTGGACGCTCGTGGGCGAAGGCCCGGACGACGTCGACGGCGTGCCGACGACGTGGAGCGACGACGGCCTCGAACCCAACGGCCGCGCACCCGAACGGCATCTTCGAGATCGACCACGTCGTGCTGACGACACCCGACACTGCGACGCACCGTCGCCGCGCTCGAAGCCAGTCGGCGTGACCGGCGCTGCGCGAGCGCGAGACCGACACCTACGGCGCACCGATGATGCAGACGTTCTTCCGGCTCGGCCAGCCGATCCTCGAGCTGATCGGGCCGAAGGAACCGATGGGCGACACGCCGGCGCGTTTCTTCGGGCTGGCGTTCACCTCCGAAGACCTCGACGCGACCGGCGAAGACATCGGCGACGCGCTGCACGCGTCGAAGGACGCGGTGCAGCCGGGTCGGCGCATCGCCACGCTCGACAAGTCCGCCGGCTCGACGATCGGCATCGCCGATCATGAGCCCCGACACGAAGGACGAAGAGTTGTCTGATTCGTTGCTGGTCGAGATCAACGACCGCGTCGCGTTGCTCACGCTCAACCGTCCGGCGGCGCGCAACGCGCTGTCGTCGGAACTGCTGCGCGCGCTGCCCGAAGCGATCGTGGCCGCCGACGCCAACGACGACGTCGACGTGATCGTGCTGACCGGCGCCGATCCGGCGTTCTGCGCCGGACTCGACCTGCGCGAACTCGGTTCGAGCGGGCGACAACCTCGCCGGCGGGCCGACGCAGCGACAAGTGTGGGGCACGCCGTGGCCCGAGGTCACCAAGCCGGTCATCGGCGCCATCAACGGCGCGGCGGTGACCGGTGGCTTCGAGATCGCGTTGAACTGCGACTTCCTCATCGCATCCGAGCGCGCGAAGTTCGGCGACACCCACGCCCGCGTCGGCCTGCTGCCGGGCTGGGGGCTGTCGGTGCTGCTGCCGCAGGCCGTCGGCATCCGTCGGGCGCGCGAGATGAGCCTGACGGGCAACTTCATGGACGCGCGAGGAGGCGCTGGCGTTCGGGCTCGTGAACCGCGTCGTCGCCCACGACGAGCTGATGCCGGTGACGCTGTCGATCGCCGCCGACATCGCCGGCAACGATCAGCGTTCGGTGCGGGCGCTGCTCGGCGAGTACCGCGAGATCACCGGTCGATCTACGACGACGGACTCGTCATCGAAGCCGAGAACGCCGCAAGCGTGGAACAGCCGCCGCGGCGGGTTCGACCCCGCCGAAGTGGAAAAGCGGCGCGCCGCGATCATCGAGCGCGGCCGCAAGATGGTCTAAGCCTTCAAGACGTAACCGATACTCGCCACGACGCTCGACGGGCGACGCGCTCGAGTTCGGTCGGCCAGTCGAGGCCGTACTTCTTGAACAGCGGCCGCGCCCGGCGGAGTATTTCGGCCGCCACCGCGAGGCCGAACGCGGCGACGTCGTCGCGGGTGGCCGTAGCGGCGGCAGGGCTTCGAGCGCCGCCAGCTGCTCGGTCGTGAGGAAGGCGTTGAGTCGCTTACCGTTGGCCGGCGGCGATCGGTCTCGGCCAGCATCACGGTGGTCAGCAGCCCGATGATATGGGCGCACCCCGCCATATGCCGCACGTGCTCGCCGCGCTCGAGGAAGGACACGAACGGCCCGACGCCGTGCCGCGCAGACACTCTGCCACCGCGTACTCGATCGCGCCGGCGTGATCGCCGTAGCGATGGCGCGACAGCATCCCGACCGCGAACCCCTTCGGCACGTACATGGGCGGCGCGTCCGTCGCGGCACGACGGCGAGTCGAAGGTGAGTCCCTCGGCGGTGACGGTGTTGACGATGAAGGGCGCGATCGGCGTGCGAGCAAAGACCGTCGGCGTGATCGCGGCCAGCCATGCGGCCATTCGGCCAGCACCGCGTTCGAGGTCGTCGGGTCGCACGTAGACCGTCACGTCGAGATCGCTCCACTGGTCCGCCGTGCCGTCGCCGATCGAACCGCGCGACTTCAACGCGCGAGCGATCCGCTCGTCGGCGCCCCACACGTCGCGCGCGCGTCGCAGCAGCGCGGTGTACCGCGGGTCGACGACCTCGATCCCGCCCATGGCTAGAGCAGCGTGCGGAGATCGGCCGCGGGACGGGCGCCGATGTGCACGATCGTCTCGGACGCGCAGGCGGCGCCGAGCGCGGCGCGACTGCCGCCGGGTCGAAGCCGTGGGTCAGGCCGTAGAGGAACCCGCCGGCGAAGGCGTCGCCGGCGCCGGTGGTGTCGACCACCTTGTCGACGGGGACGCCGTCGACGTCGATGCGTTTGCCGTCGACCACCAGCGTCGAGCCCTTCTCGCTCCGCGTGACGACGACGAGCGAGCACATCTCGCCGAGGCGCGTGATGGCGTCGTCGACCTCGTCGATCTCGAACAGCGCGCACGCCTCGGCCTCGTTGCCGAACACGATGTCGACCGGTGCCGTCGAGCAGCTCGAAGAACTCGTCGCGATGGCGGTCGACGCAATAGGCGTCGTTGAGCGCGAGCGCGACGCGCTGGCCCGCGCTGTGGGCGACGTCGATCGCCGCCAGCGACGGCCTCGCGGCCCAGCGGCGGGTCGCACAGAGAACCCTTCGACGTAGGTGACGGGCGCGGCCGCGATCACGTCTACGTCGATGTCGGCGGGGCTCAGCAGCGCCGCACGCGCCGAGGTACGTGTTCATCGTGCGCTCGCCGTCGGGCGAGATGAGGATCGTGCAGTGCGCCGTCGACGGGCAGTTCCGTCGCGCGGTCGGCGGATCGAAGTGACGCCCGACGCGGCGGATGTCGTGGGTGAACGGTCGCGCCGAGCGCGTCGTCGGCGACTCGTCCGACGAACGTGACGTCGCCGCCGAGCTTGGCGATGATCGCCGCGGTGTTGGCCGCGCCCCCACCGGACTGTTCGATCGAGTCGGTCAGCGCCGCGTACAGCCGCTTGGCCTCGTCGGCTTCGACCAGGCGCATGCGTGCCCTTGTCGAGCCCCGCGTCGGCGATGAAATCGTCGTCGACCTGCACCAGCACGTCGACGATGGCACTGCCGACACACACGACATCGGCGATCGGGACCGTCACCGTCGGCGTCGCCGCGGCGCAACGGACGTTCGCGGCGCGGCGGGGTGCCGCGTCCGGTTCCGGATCCGGTGTTTGCTCGGGCTCGGGCTCGACGGCGCGCAGCGGCCGCTCGCGGCGCGGCCGCGCCGGCGGTGACGGTTCGGGCTCAGGTTCCGGGTCGGGTTCGTCGTTGAGCAACGACGTCCACTCTTCGTCGTCGTCGTCGTCCGCGATCACCGTGCGGTACCCGACGAGCGGCTGACGCGGCCGGCCGCGTCACCGGCTCGTAGTCGAAGTCCTCTTCGAGGAACGAGCATCGGGTCCGCCTCGAGATACCGCCTCTTGAGACTGCAGCCGCTTTCGGTGTCGTGCGGTCTCGGCCGTTGCCGCTGACTCACCGCGACACCGACCAGCGCCGGCTTGTCCTGGGGGCGGCCGATCGCGGCGCTGCGATCGCCGCGATCACGGCGGCGGCCGCACGAAAGCCCGAACAGCGCCACGCCGCCGATGGTGCCGAGGTTGGCTCCGCCGACGATGCCGATCACGATGAGCGCGGCGACGAACGCGCCGAGCGCCGAGCGCTTGGCGCCGAAGCGATCGAGCGATCCCTTGGCCGCCGACGCGCCACCGATGAAGAAGCCGAGCGTGCCGCAAAACACCATCGGGCACTCCGGCCTGAATCGGTCTCGTCGCCGAACAGCGCGATGACCCGACCGACGAGGGCGCCGAGCAGCGCGCCGAGGAGGGCGCCGATGACGCGTGGTGACCACGGTCGCAACAAGTGGACGACGACGAGTCCATCGAACGCTTCACTCGCACAGCAGCAATACTCACGTCGTGCCTGATCAGCCCTCCTATCGCCTGCCCCGCACCGTTTCGCCCGTCCGCTACGACATCGTCGCTGCGACCCGATCTCAAGGCGTTCACCTTCACGCGGCTCGACGGCGGTGACGGTGACGGTGCACGAACCGGTCACGTCGATCACGCTCAACGCGATCGAGCTCGACATCAGCGGCGCCCGGCTCGAGGACGCGCGACGGCACGTCGCACGGACGCGACGATCTCCTACGACGAGGCCGAGCAGCAGGCGACCTTCACGTTCGCCGACGCGATCGCGCCGGGCGACTACACGTTGCACACGCGAATTCACCGGCATCCTCAACGACAAGCTGCACGGCTTCTACCGCTCGACGTTCACCGACGCCGACGGCAACGAACAGGTCATCGCCACCACGCAGTTCGAGGCGACCGACGCCCGCCGCGCGTTCCCGTGCTGGGACGAGCCCGACCGCAAGGCCGCGTTCGGCGATCACGCTCGAGGTCGGCGCCCGGGCTGACGGCGCTGAGCAACGGCCACGTCGTCGCCGACGACCCGATCGAGGACGGGTGGCGACGCGTGCGCTTCGCCGACACGATGACGATGTCGACCTACCTCGTCGCGTTCATCGTCGGCCCGCTCACCTTCACCGAGGAGGTCGACGCCAACGGCGTTCCGCTGCGCGTCGCGTGCGTGCCCGGCAAGGAACA
This sequence comes from uncultured Actinomycetes bacterium, assembly GCA_963769985.1. Taxonomy (GTDB): domain Bacteria; phylum Actinomycetota; class Acidimicrobiia; order Acidimicrobiales; family JACCXE01; genus JACCXE01. The sequence continues at coordinate 33,913 of CAVYNR010000001.1, forward strand.
CCTCGGCCAGTTCGCGCTCGACATCGGCGAGCACTCGCTGCGACTTCTTCGCCGACTTCTTCGGCATCCCGTATCCGTCGTTCAAGCTCGACCTCGTCGCGCTGCCCGACTTCGCGTTCGGCGCGATGGAGAACCTCGGCTGCGTCACCTTCCGCGAGACGGCGCTGCTCGTCGACCCGTCGACCGCGTCGACCACGGAATTGATGCGCATCGCCGACGTCGTCGCCCACGAGATCGCGCACATGTGGTTCGGCGACCTCGTGACGATGAAGTGGTGGAACGGCATCTGGCTCAACGAGGCCTTCGCCACGTTCATGGAGATGCTGTGCGCCGACTCGTTCCGTCCGAAGTGGAAGCGCTGGGATCAGTTCGCCACCGAGCGCGCCGCGTCGATGAAGGTCGACGGGCTGGCAGTCGACGCGGCCGATCGAGATCGCCGTCGAACGCCCCGAAGAAGCCGACGCGATGTTCGACGTGCTGACCTACGAGAAGGGCGCATCGATCGTGCGCATGCTCGAGCAGTACCTCGGCGCCGAGCACGTTCCGCGACGGCCTGCGCCTCTACATGAAGCGCCACGCCTACGGGAACACCGAGACCACCGACCTGTGGGACGCGATCGAGGAGGCGAGCGGCGAGCCGGCCCGCTCGATCATGGACACCTGGATCTACCAAGGCGGCTACCCGCTGGTGAGCGCGTCGCTCGGCGGCGACGGCACCACGCTGACGCTGTCGCAGAAGCGCTTCCGCTACGACGGCGCCGACGACCCGTCCACGTGGCAGGCGCCGGTCGTCGTGCGCGACGCCGAACGGCGAGCAACGCGTCGTGCTCGGCGCCGACGCCGGTGACGATGACGGTGGCCGCCGACGGGCCGGTCGTCGTGAACGCCGGCGGGTGGGGCTTCTTCCGCGTCGCCTACGACGACGCGCTGGCCGGCCGCGTCGCCGCCGGTCTGTCGACGCTGAGCGAGCTCGAGCGCTACAACCTCGCGTCCGACGCGTGGGCGGCGACGCTCGCGGGCGTCGCCGATGTGGACGCCACGCTCGACCTGCTCGCCGCGCTACGAGCGACGAGACCGACCCGGCGACGTGGACGCTGCTCGCCGAGATCGCCACGGTGCTCGGCGCGCGTCGCCGACTCGCCCGGACTGCAGGAGTTCGTGCGCGACCTCGCCGGCCCGACCGGCGACGCGCCTCGGCTGGAACCCGGTCGACGGCGAGGCCGAGACCGACGGGCATGGTGCGCGGCGCCGTGCTCGAACTGCTCGGCACCGTCGGCCGCGACGCCGACGTGATCGCCGAAGCCCAGCGACGGGTCGACGCCGCCGCGTCGCGATCCGACCGCGCTCACCGGCGACATCCGCCGCGCCGCGCTGCAGACCGTCGGCCGCAGCGCCGACGAGGCGGACTTCCAGACGCTGCTCGACGGCATGCGCAACGCGACGACGCCGCAGGAGGAGCAGCAGTACCGCTTCGCCCTCGCCGCCGTCGGCCACGAAGCGCTGGTGCGCCGCACGTGCGATCTGTGCCACGACCGAGATCCGCTCGCAGGACGTGTCGTTCGTGCTGATCTACCTCATGACGGGCACGCAGCAGGCGCGTCGTGTGGGACTGGATCGAGGCGAACTGGGCCGAGCTGTCAGCAGCGGCTGCCGGCCAACCTGCATGGCCCGCTCGCTGTCGGGCATCACGACGGTCACCGACCCGCGACTTGGCCAAGCGCATCCGCGCTTTCGTCGAGGCCAACATGCCGTCGCCGTCGGCGCTGAAGACGGTGCACGCAGTACATGGAGCTGATGGACACGACGGTCGCGTTCGCCGAGCGGGCCCGTGCCAGCGCTGGTCGCGAGGTTCGGGTCGTAGCCCGGCCGTTCACGGTCGACACCGCGCCGCCGCCCGGCCGCGAGCTGTACCGCTTCGCGACGGTCAACGACGTGCACATCGGCGAGGACGGCTTCGGCGCGTTCCGCCGCATGCGCGAGCCCGACGACGTCGAGCCGTACCCGGCGCGGTGCCTGCGCGCCGCGGTCGCCGAAGCGGAGGCGTGGGGCGCGCAGCGCATCGTCGCCAAGGGCGACTTGACCGACGACGGGCCTGAGGAGGAGTTCGACGTGGTTCGCCGCCGATCATCGAGTCGGGCGGCGTGCCGTCGACATCATCCTCGGCAACCACGACATCCGTGCCCGACGGCGTCGACGGCGCCGGCGTTCATGCGGGCCCGCGGCCTACGACGTCGCGACACGGTCCGAGGCCGTCGACGTGCCCGGGCTTGCGCATCGTGATGCTGCCGTCGGCGCAGCCCGGCGTACCGGCACGGCCAGCTGGTCGGCCGAGCGACCGCGCCGAAGCGCTCGCGCTTGCGCCGGCGAGGTCGACGCGCCGGTGTTCGTGGCCACGCACCACTACCCGCAGCGGTTCAACCTGGCCACCGAACTACCCGACGGGCATTCCGCGCCGCGAAGCCAAGCCGTTCCTCGACGCGCTGGACAACGTGCAAGCCCGGGTCGGTCGATCGCCTGCGGCCACACGCATCGTCACCACCGCCGCCATTACAAGTCGCTGCTGATCACCGAGATCGGTTCGACCAAGGACTTCCCGGGCGTGTGGGCGGGCTACGTCGTCTACGAAGGCGGCATCAGCAGATCGTCCACCAGGTCGCAGGAGCCGTCCGCCCGGGCGTGGATCGACCGCACGGGCAAGACGCTGTTCGGCGCTGTGGCGGTGCTGGTCGCCCGGCCTGCGCTCGCACCGCTGCTGGTCCTGGGAGTGGCCTGAAGGGCTCGCGCCTCGTCGGTGGCGTAGCGCGTCGAGGCGCTTGCGCACCTGATCGAGGCGCTCGGACGCGGCGGCGTGCAGCGCTGCGCTTGCTCGAACAAGTCGGCGGCCGCCTCGATCCCGGCGGTGCCGCTGGCGAGTTGCGGCGGTGACGGCTTCGAGCTGCTCGACGATCTGTTCGTACGTGAGGTCGGTCTCGTCATGTCTGTTGCTCGCTTCGGTCACGTCGGCGGCGAAGGCGCCGGCGGCGACGGTGACGCGTACGGCGTCGCCGGCGTCGAGTTGCGTGGCGTCGCGCACGACCGTCGCCGTTGGCGGCGCGCACGACGGCGTAGCCCCGTTCGAGCACGCGGGCCGGGTCGAGCGCGTCGAGCGTGTCGCGGAACCCGACGAGGCGCGCCGTCGGCACGCGTTCAGACGCGACCTTCGGGTGCGCGGCGTCGAGCCGCGTCCACGGCGCGGTCGAGGCGCAGCGCGGCCACGTCGATCCCGGCGCGCAGCGCCCGCGCGGGCGCTTCGGCGTCGAGGCGGTGTTCGGCGCGGTCGACGCGTGCGCAATGCACTGTCGAGCGACGCGGAGCCAAGCCAGTAGTCGAGTTCGTCGCGCAGCTCGGCTTCGGACGGGATGACGAGCGCGGCCGCGATCGACGGCGTGCCGCAGCGATGGTCGGCGACGTCGTCGAGCAGCGGACGGTCGCCGTCGTGGCCGATCGCCGACACGGTGGGCGTGCGGCAGGCGGCCACGGCGCGGCACAGGTCTTCGTCGCTGAAGGGCAACAGCTCGGTGGCGTCGCCGCCGCCGCGGGCGAGGATGATCACGTCGACGTCGTCGCGTTCGTCGAGGTCGAGCACGGCGTCGACGAGCGCGGTCGCCGCCGACGGACCCGACACCAGCGACTGGCGGAAGACCACGGGGTAGCCCGGGAACCGGTCGGCGATGACCGACTCGATGTCCTTGCGCACCGCGGCTTCCTGCCCGCAGATCACGCCGATCACGCGGGGCAGCAACGGCAGCGGCCGGCGGGCACGCTCGAGCACGCCTTCGGCCTGCAGCCGCTCGCGCGCCTGGGAGATGACCGCGGCGACCGCGCCTTCGCCGCGCGGCTCGACCGACTGGGCTTCGAGCCGCAAGCTCGCCGCGCTGGTTCTCCCACACGAGCACGCCGGTGACGCGCACCGCTTCGCCGTCTTCGATTTTGCAGTGCCGCACGTTGCGCGCCGCGACCGTGACGCTGATGCGGGCGTTGCGGTCCCGCAGCGTGAAGTAGCGGCGGGAGTTGTACGCCTTGGCGCAGTGGACTTCGCCGTCGACGGCGATGCGCCCGACGGGCGACAGGCTGCGGCGTGATCTCGCCGGCCAGCCGCACCAGCGACACGCGGCGCGGCTCGTCGGCTACGGGAGCCTCGAACAGCGTCACCCCGCGAGGCTAACGAGTGGGTGTAGCGACCTCGGCGTCGACGGGTCGGCGAACCCAGCGCCTTCCACAGCGACATGTAGCTCGGGTACTCCAGCGCATCCGGCACCCAGCCCGACGCCTTGAGCTCCTCGTGGAACGCGGGGAGGTGGCGGAACGGGATGCCGATGTCGACGTGGTGGGCGAGGTGCCAGCCCGTCTTGTACGGCGCGATCCAGAAGCGCGCCCAGAAGCCTTGGCGCACGTGATGGGTCGTGAGGCGACGGTCGCTCGAGCGGGTCATGCCACCGTGCTCGGCGATGGCGCGCAGGCGGTTGAGCACGCGCCACACCGTCATCCACGGGGCGAACCACAGGATCAGGTACAGCCACGGGTGACCGAGGGCGGCGAACACGAGCGCGATCACGACCTGCACCGCGAGGATCGACGCGGGCGACACGCGCCTTGAGCGCGCCGCGCAGCAGACCCTTGAAGTTCTTCCAACCCGAGTTACCGATCGCGTCGCGGGTGAGCTTGCGCCGCAGCGACGCCGGCGTGATCGGATAGAACGCGTACAGCATCATGTCGGGTTCTTCCGGGCCCATCTCGTCGCGATGGTGCGCCATGTGCCCGCGGCGGTACTGGTCGATCGGCGTGAACCCCGGATAGCCGACGATCCAGCGCCCGACGCGATCGTTGATCGACTTCTTCGAGAACAGCAACCGGTGCGCTGCTTCGTGACCGAGGATGTTGAGCAACGCGAACTGGCGCCCGGCGAGCAGGAAGGCCAGCACCCACATGACCGGATGGTTCAGGCGGACGGCGAGGTAGTCGACGCCGATGATCTGCACCCAGCAGAAGACCACCGACCACGCGTTGGCGAGGTTCGGGATGCGGCGCAGCTCCTCGCGCACAGCGGGCACCGCCTTGCCCGTCTTCGTGAGACGGTCGGTCGGCAGCACATCGGGCAGCAATTCGGGAGGCGGAAGCATCGTCGTTGCCATCGCTCACTGATGTTACATTTTCACAACAGATGTCGCAAGTACGTAATACTCCCCCGCTCCGGCCACTTACGGCTCGCTCGGTCGTCGCGTCGGTGCTGCTGGGCATCAATCCGCCCCGGATGCCAGCCGCCGCGCTCGGTCGCCAACGGTGAGTTGTTCGGCGTGGCCGCCGGCACGACACGGGTCGCGCTGTCGCGCATGATCGACGCCGGCGAACTCGTCGCCACCGACGATGGGGGCTATTCGCTCGCCGGTCCGTTGTTGGAACGCCACGCCCGCCAGGAGCAAGGCCGGCATCCGAAGACGACGCGCTGGAACGGCGACTGGCGGATGGCGGTCGTGACGGGCACAGCCCGACCCGCTTCGGATCGCGCGGCGTTGCGAAGGGCGATGGGTCAGCTGCGCATGGCGGAGTTGCGCGAAGGCGTGTGGGTACGGCCCGACAACTTGCCCGCCGAGTCACTGCCGGTAGCCGACGAACAATGCGCATGGTTTGCCGGCCGCTTCCTCGACGGTGTCGACGCCAACGAACTGTTCGATCTTGATTCGTGGGCGAGATCCGCCGCTGAGTTGTTGCGCTCACTCGACGAGACGGTCGACGGCCTACGCGCACGCGACGCATCGGTGCTCGGCGACACCTTCGTTATCGCCGCGGCGACGACGCGTCACCTGACGCTCGATCCGCTGCTGCCGGCGCCGTTGTTGCCGGCGGATTGGCCCGGCGAAAAGCTGCGCGACGCGTACGACGACTACCAGCGCCATTTCGCCGCCACCTGGCGCGCTTGGTACCGCTCGACGCTTTAGGTGGGATCGAGTTAGAGCGCGACGGGTAGGTGCTTGATGCCGTTGATGAAGCTCGACTGCATGCGCTCGACCTCGCCGTTGAGTCGTAGCTGCGGAACTCGCCGGAACAATTCGTCGTACATGGCCACGATCTCCATGCGCGCCAGGTTGGCGCCGAGGCAGAAGTGCGGACCCGATCCGAACGCGACGTGCTCGTTGGGCGTGCGCCGGATGTCGAACACGTTGGGGTTCTCGAACACGGTCTCGTCGCGGTTGGCCGACGGGTAGTACACGACGACCTTGTCACCCTCGGCGATCTTCACCCCGCCGAGTTCCGTGTCCTTCGTGGCCGTGCGCCGGAAGTGGATGACCGGGCTGACATAGCGCAGCATCTCCTCCACCGCGGCCGGGATGAGCGACGGGTCGTCGATCAACTCCTGGTGCTGATCGGGATGCGCGAACAACACCTGAAGGCCGCCGCTGAGCAGGTTGCGCGTCGTCTCGTTGCCCGCGATCACCAGCAGCAACCAGAACATGTTGAACTCGACGTCGGACAGCTTCTGTCCGTCGACCTCGGCGTTCACGATGATCGACACCAAGTCTTCACGCGGATTCGCGCGACGATCGTTGGCGAGCTCGGCCGCGTACAGGAACATCTCGAGGATGGCGGCGGTGAAGACGTTGGGGTCGCCGCCGAACTCCGGATCGTCGAACCCGATCAGCTTGTTCGACCAGTCGAAGAGCTTGCCGCGGTCCTCGCTCGGCACGCCGAGGATCTGGGCCAACACCATCAGCGGCATCTCCGCGGCGACGTCGGTGACGAAGTCGAACTCGCGCTTGGCTTCGATGCGGTCGACAATGTCGGTGGCGATATGGAGCGTCGACTCCTTGAGCTTTTCTATCGCCCGCGGCACGAACGCCTTCTGTACGACACGACGCAACCCACCGTGATCGGGCGGGTCCATGTTGAGCATCATCTGGCGCACCGTCTGAAGGTCGAGCTCGCTGGGCGGGTCGGCAATTTGGGTGGCGCCGAGCCACGACGAGAACCGGTCGGGGTTTCGCGATACCTCGACGACATCGGCGTACCGCACGACGGCCCAGTAACCGGTGCCCTCGCGACACGTCGTGCCCATCGTCGAGGGCGACAGCGTCAAGCCCTCCTTGACCCATGACACCGGTTCGTCGCGCCGCAGCCGCGCGAACTCCTCATGCGGCATCCCCGCCAAGTAGGTGGACGAGGCCCACAGATCCACATCGACAACGCTCATCTACAGCTCCGGCCCGCCCGCTTGGACCATGGCGAGTTCTTCGAGGATCAGCATTTGCGCCGGCATCACCCGGGCGAAGAGGTCGTCGCCTGACACTTCGAAATCCAACGCGGCGTCGCGGCTGGCCTCGTAGATCGGTTGGAGGTGACGCCACAGCGCGGCGTCGTACCTCGCCAACGCCGCGTCCATGTCGCCCGCCAGCCCCTCCTGGATCGCCGCCGCCAGCAGTTCTGCGCCAACGAACGAGTCGGTGATGCCATGGCCGAGCAGCGGATCCTTGAGGCACGCGGCGTCACCGACCAGCGCCCAACCCTTGCCGGCGGCGTGACGGAACCAGCCCTCTTGCAGGTCGCCGGTGTGCCAGCGGCCGTCGCGGGTTGCCGTGCCAACGCGCGCCAGCTAAATCGGGGTCGAGTGCAACGCGTTCCTTGAACACCGCCTCGGGGTCGGCGCGCACGGCGTCGTCGTGTTTGCGGTCGATCTCGGTCCCGATGCAAGCCGAGCGCGGACCCGTCGGAAACGCGAACACGAACGCTCCGTTGACGATGGCGGCCGCCTCGCTCGTGTAGTCGAAGTCGTCGAAGTAGGCGTACAGCCCCGTGCCGCGGATCTCGTGTTCGTCGCGGCTTTTGGGCTCGACGCTGCGCCCGACGATGCCCGTGCGGCCATCGGCACCAACTACGACCGGGGTGCTTTCCTCGGTCACGTCGCCGTCGGCGTCGCGCACGCGGACGCCCGTCACTCGGCCGTCGTCGTCGAACAGCACGTCGGTAACCGACGAGCCCATCCGCACTTCCGCGCCGGCCTCGACGGCCATGTCGCGCAGGGTCGTGTCGAGTTCGGTGCGACGCGGGGAGCAAACCTTGGTCGGCCCGAAGACGTCGGTCGTGTCTATGACGTTGCCGGCCACGTTCAGCAAAATGTGGTCGAAGACGGGAACGTCTTGGTTCTCCAGCAGTTCGAGCGCACCCCACCGTTCCAACAAGGCGGTTCCCGGCGCGGTGACGAAGTGCGTGGAGAACGTGTCGCTCGGGAACGAGCCCCGCTCGAGCACCAGCACGCGATGGCCTTGCCGGGCGAGCAGCATGGCCGTGGGCGAACCGGCGCAACGGGCACCGACGATGATCGCGTCGTACATGCGAGAACGTTACGGCCCGGCGTGGGGCGAGCGCAGCGAGGGGCCCCTCGCTCGGGAGGAGGACGGGGTTGGGGCCCCGTCCGGGAGCGCCGAAGGCGCCATGTCAGCCGCGTCGCCGGTCTGGACGCGCCACAGCGCGGCGTAGAGGCCGCCCATGTCGACCAATTCCTCGTGGGTGCCAGCCTCGATGACGCGGCCGGCCTCGAGCACGTGGATCCGGTGGGCGTGGCGCACCGTCGACAGGCGATGCGCGATCACGATGGTGGTGCGGTCTTTCGACACGCGCGCCAACGACCGCTGGATGGCGGCTTCGGTCTCGTTGTCCACCGCCGACGTGGCCTCGTCGAGCACAAGGACGGCCGGGTCGCGCAGGATCGCGCGTGCGATCGTGAGGCGCTGCCGCTGGCCTCCGCTGAGCTTTTGGCCTCGCTCGCCGACCACCGTGTCGTAGCCGTCGGGCAAGTCCTGGATGAACGAGTGGGCCTCGGCCAACTGCGCGGCGCGCACGACGGCGTCGTCGGTCGCATCTGGTCGGCCGTACGTGAGGTTCTCGCGGACAGTTCCTTGGAAGAGGAAGACGTCCTGGCTCACGAAGCCGGTTACGCCGCGCAGCGAGCCGAACGACAACTCTTCGATGGGCACGCCGTCGATCGAGATCGTGCCCGAGTCGGGCTCGTAGAGGCGCAGCAGCAGTTTGACCACCGTGCTCTTGCCCGAGCCGGTGGCGCCGACGATGGCGTGGGTTTGCCCCGCGGCCACGTCGAGGTCGAGGTCGTGCAGCACGTCGGCCCCCGTGCCGTAGGCGAAGCGCACGTTCTCGAAGCGCACCGCGCCCCGCACCGGCTTCGCGAGCTCGCGTGCACCAGGCACGATCGTGGGCTTCGCATCGAGTAACCCGAAGATGCGCCGGCACGACGCCATCGCGCGTTGGTACATATCGAGCGTCTCGCCCAGCCGCGTCAGCGGCCACAGCAGCCGTTGCGTCATGTAGACGAGTACGGAGAACGAGCCGACGGCGAGGTCGCCGCGCAGCGCGGCGCGCCCGCCGACCACCAGCGTCATGGTGAACCCGGCCAGGATCGCCATGCGGATAAGCGGCACGAACGCGCTTGAGTAGCGGATCGCGTCGGCGTTGGCGCGGGCGTAGGCAAGGCTGTCGCCGGCGACCCGCTCGACCTCGCGCTTCTCCGCGTTGAACGCTTTGATCGTGGCGATCCCGCCAAGGTTGTTCGTGAGCGTGTCGGCGATGCGCCCCGCGGCGTTGCGCACGGCGTCGTAGCGCTGCTCCAACCGCTTCTGATACCGCAGCGAGCCGATCACGATGACCGGAATAGGCAGGAACGCGAGCACCGTGAGCGTCGGCGAGATCACCGCGAACGTCGCGCCGACGAACACCACGTTGGCGCCGGTGAGGATCAGCTCGTTGGCGCCGAGGTCGAGGAAGCGCTCGAGCTGGTTGACGTCATCGTTGAGCACGGCCATCAGCCCGCCCGACGAACGGTCTTCGAAGTACGCCAGCTCGAGCTCCTGCACGTGGCGGTACGCGTCCATACGCATGTCGTGTTCGATCGACTGCGCGAGGTTGCGCCACAACACGTGCGCCGCGTAGTCAGTCAACGACTCCAACACCCAGATCGCGATGGTGACCAAGGCGAGGATCGTGATCTGGTCGGCGCGGTTTTCTACGCCGGTCAGCCGGCCGAGAAGCGACTGCTTGTTGTTGACGACGACGTCGACGGCAATGCCAATGAGCAACTCTGGCAGCACGTCGAAGACCTTGTTGAGGATCGAGAACATCGCCGCCAGGCGCATCCGCGGCCGGTGCCGATCGGCGTGGTTCCAAAGCTGGCGCAGCGGGGTCTGGTCAGCCATGAGACCGCGCCAGCGCGCAACGAGCGCCCGATGTCGAGGAGATGGTGGCCGCCTTCGTGCGCCAGGCGCGACACGCAGTTCTGCAGGTCCCGTTCGCTCACGCCGTCGATGGCGACACCCACGCGGGCCCAGTCGGTCGCGTCGAGCGTCGTCAGCCAGCGCGTGCAACGACTCCGACGCGGTCGCGATCTCGTCGGCCACCGTGGACGGGTCGAGCGCGTTGTAGTCCGACCGAACCGCTTCGCGTTCGATGTCGAAACCGTCGAGCTGCGGGCGCTCGCTGGTGAGGATGGCGTCGATACGCGCTGCGTAAAAACCGATCACGTCGCGGAAGTGCGCGGCGTATTCGAGCGCCGACCAGACGTCGGACGCGGGGCGGCGCCGCACAACGGCGTCGCCGTCCTCGTTCGGGAGAAACCGGGTGAGCGGCGCTCTGTAGCGCTTCGCGCACGCGCCGATCGAAGCGGCCAAGGCCTCGTTGTCAAGCGTCGAGGTGTCGAACCCACACTCGTCGCACTTGAACATGCGATCAGAAACTACGCCCACACTTCGTCGATCTTCGAACCGATTTCGATGACGGTGAGGCCCTTGGCCTCCGGCGCGTCGAGACGGGCGCGGATGAAGGCGACCACTTCGTGGCGGATCTTCTGATCGACGTTGCCCAGGCGACCGAGCACCTTCGCGACCATGCCCGAGCTGCGTACGTCGACCTCGAGGTCGAAAGGCTCGGGCGGCGAGATATCGATGAGCAGCGCCAACGGGTCGGTCGCGGTTCGCACCGCGAGACGCAGCCGGGCGACGACCGAGGCCTCGAAGCGGTGCCGCGTGCCCGCCACCTTCACGCTGAGGCCGAGCTCGACCGGGATGACCACGACGAAGCGGCGGATCCCGTCGGCCTCCGACGCCAGGCGCTTCGCCACCGGCGTGCCGATGGTCCCCTTGGCGACGACCGACGCCGCGTCGCCGGGTCCGACGCCCATGGGGCCGACCTCGACGCGCTCGCCCGCGACGGCGGTCACCGCCGCCTCGATCCGGGCCGGGGTGACCGCTTCGTCGACGAACGCGGCGCCAAAGTCCTGGTAAGAGACACGTTTCACGTCAGCAACCTCCCATATCAGCCCGACGTTGGGTCCCTACCTACCGGTCGGTAGACTGGGTCGATGCCCGTACGTTCGGACGATGTTGCCCTTTTGACTGAGCTCACTCCTGAGGCCGAGCGCCTCATGGAGCGCCACCTTTCGGCGAGCAAGGAGTGGTTCCCGCACGAATTCGTGCCCTGGAGCATGGGCCGCGACTTCGTCCCTGGCGAAGAGTGGGTGCCCGACGACGAGAAGATGCCGCCGGCGGTCCGCAGCGCCCTCGTGGTGAACCTCCTAACCGAGGACAACCTCCCCTATTACTTCCGCGACATCGAGCGCATGTTCGGCGACAACGACGTCTGGGGCGCGTGGTCGAAACGCTGGACCGCCGAAGAGGGCCGCCACTCGATCGTGATCCGCGACTACCTCACCGTCACGCGCGCCGTCGACCCCGTTGCGCTCGAGCGCGACCGCATGGCCCAGGTCGGCGCCGGCATCGTGCCCGAGCCGCCGACCGCCGCTGAGGGCATGGCGTACGTGGCCCTGCAGGAACTCGCCACGCGTATCTCGCATTTCAACACCGGCAAGCTGCTCGACGACGGCTTCGGCTACAAGGTCATGAAGCGCGTCGCCGCCGACGAGAACTTCCACTTCCTCTTCTATAGAGACCTCGTCACTGCGGCGATCAAGATCGACCCGTCGCAGCTCGTCATCGCCATCGAGAAGCAGGTGCGCGAGTTCGAGATGCCGGGGACCGGGATCCCGAACTTCGGCGAGCACGCAAAGGCGATCGCCAAGGCCGGCATCTACGACCTGACGATCCACCACGAGCAGATCCTCGTGCCCGTCGTCATGCGCGACTGGGCAGTTGCCTCCCTCGAAGGGCTCACGCCTGAGGCCGAGGAGGCCCGCGAAGCCTTGATCAGGCGCATCGATCGCATTGGCAAGGTCGCCAAGCGCATCGCTGAGCGGAACTTCGTCGCCGCCTAAGTCGCTGACGCGTAGCTCCTCTCCGCGTCGAATCTCGGCGCGGTCGTTGACGAAGTCGACGCGCACGACGCGCCGATCGGCGCCGGCTACGCGCTCGTAGGCGAGCACGCCCGGTTCCGAGTCGAGCCAGCGGAACGATCCGACCTGTAACGCCGGTGAACCGCGTCGTTCGCGCAAAAGGGCGCGATACAAATCGAGCATCGGGTTGTCTTCCTCCTGTTCCCACGGGACCGGGGCACGACACCCGTCGCGTCCGCCGGGATCGACCATGTCCTCGGGAGCGACCACCGCGTCCTCGAGGCCGAGTTCTTCACCGGCGAAGAGGAATGGCGTGCCGCGCTGGGTCAGCAGCAACACCGCGGCGGCGCGGGCGCGGGCAACGCCGCCGCCGTAGCGCGTGCGGTGGCGGGGCTGGTCGTGATTCGACAAGACCCACGTCGGCCACGCGTCGGGCGGCAACTCGTCGACGACGCGGTCGATGCGCCTTCGCCACACCGCCGCATCCCACGGCGCGAAGAGCGGCGGGAAGTTGAACGCGAGGTGCAGTTCGTCGTTGTTGCCGTAGTACTTCGCCACGAGCTTGGTCGAGAGCAGAAACACTTCGCCAACCGTTACGCGCTCGCCGTCGTAGGAGTCGATCAGCGTGCGGATGTCGCGCAGGATCTGGTGCGTGTCGTCGAAGTCGAAGAAGTTGACCCGCGCCATGAGGTCCTCTTCGGGTTGGTCGGGCAGCGATTCGGGCTTGCCGAGGAGGTGGATGACGTCGATGCGAAAACCGTCGACCCCGCGGTCGAGCCAGAAGCGCAGCGTGTCGTGCATCGCCGCCACTACTTCAGGGTTGCGCCAGTTCAGGTCGGGCTGTTCGGGCAGGAAGTTGTGCAGGTACACCTGCTGGCGCGCGTCGTCCCACGTCCAGGCCGGGCCGCCGACGAAGTTGGCTTCCCAGTTGTTCGGGGGATCCTCGCGGGTGGCGTCGCGCCACCAGTACCAGTCGGCCTTCGGGTTGTCGCGTGACGACCGCGACTCCACGAACCATGGGTGTTGGTCCGACGTGTGGTTCGGCACCCAGTCGAGCAGGACCCTGATGTCGCGGTCATGCGCCTCGGCGATCAACCGGTCCATGTCGGCCAGGTCGCCGAACAGCGGATCGATGTCGCAATAGTCGGCCACGTCGTAGCCCATGTCCTTCTGTGGCGACGTGAACACCGGCGACAACCAAATCGCGTCGACACCGAGTGCGGCGATGTAGTCAAGGCGGCGCCGAATTCCCTCGAGGTCGCCGACGCCGTCCCCATTCGCGTCAGCGAATGACCGCGGGTAGATCTGGTAGATCACGCCGGTCTTCCACCAAGGCTCCCCCACGCCGAGCGAGCGTACGGCGTCGAACCCCTTCGCGATATCCGGCAATCTCGCGCGGTTGAGCTTTCACGTGCACTTATCGGGGTGATCCCGCCCTCGCGAGACCAAATCACCCCGATAACTGCACACGAAACGCAGCGAGACACGTGTACGTGCCGATCGTGCGTGCGACCCATGCGTCCCCGCGGGGACGCTTTCCCGACGGTTGTCGAATAAAGCGGTTCCGCGGAAACCGCTCTTGAGCGCACGCATAAGTGCCGTTATCGAGCGCTGGGTCGGTAGCGGTCGAGCACCACGTATGAACTGCTCACGTCAGTCGCCCTGGACGCGTCGAAACACGCGGCGCGGAGGTTGGGCGGGCGCAGCCGCATGGCCCTCGTCGTATCCGATGGTGACCTTTCGTGTGCAGTTGTCGGTGCGATTTTGGCCCGCGAAGACGTGATCACCCCGATAAGTGCACACGAAACGCGGGGGTTACTTCTGGAGGACGAGGGTGAACTCGAGGGTGCCGTCGTCGCCGACTTTGGCGATGAACGCACGACGGGTTGTCGATGTTGTAGTCGGCGAAGTGGATCGGGATGCCGGCGCTGATGCGGAACTCGCCGCTTACGCGCTTGGCGGTGACGTCGAAGGTGATGCGCTTGGTGACGCCGTGCATCGTGAGGTCGCCGGTGGCCTTCTTGGTGACCGTCTCGCCGACGGCGGGGACGACCCCGAGGCTGATGGGCGACGTGAGCTTGAACGTGGCGGTCGGGAACTGCGACGTGTTCATGATGCGACCCTGGAACTGGCCGTCGCGGCGGCTGTCGTCACTCGACACCGTGGTCAGGTCGACGGTGAAGTTGGCCGCCGACACCGTGGTCCCGTTGATCGTGAGCGAACCTTCTACGTCAGTCGTTCGGCCGACCGCTTCCTTGCTCTGGCCCGACAACGTCTCCTTGACGCGGTATCCCGCGACGCTGGCGGAGGTCGAAGTTCCATACGCCGTCGGTCGTGCCGTCATCGGCCGCGGCGACCGTGGTCGACGAGTTGTTGCCGGCGCTGTCGACGGTGAGCGCGGCGGCGCGTCGTCGGTCAACACGTTCAGGTAAAGCCACGACCCGCCGACAACGGCGACGACAAGCCCAACGGCGACGAGAGCTACGAGCTTGAGACGCATCCGAGTCATTCTTCTCGCTACGCCGCCGGCTTCTGACCGAGGTCGGCGGTCACAGTGTGCTCGTCGCGCCGCGGATGTACGTGAGTTCGATCGGCGTGCCCGGCGTGTGTGAACCGATGGCCGCGCCGAGCGCGGCAGCGCCGTCGACCGACTTGCCGTCGATGGCGGTGATGAGGTCGCCCGCCTCGAGTCCGGCCTTCTCGGCCGCTGAACCGGCCTCGACGGTGACGACGGTGGCGCCGCGGCTGCCGTCGTTCGGATCGGCGCTGCGCACGCCGAGGTAGCCCGACGCGGCGGCGGTGGTGTGGTTGCGCAACCGGTCGAGGACCGGCAGCGCGTTGTCGATGGCGATGGCGAAGCCGATGTTCTCAGCCGACGAGCCTTGGCCGCTGGCGGCGACGGCGGAGTTGATGCCGATCACCTTGCCGGTGGCGTCGACCAGCGGACCACCGGAGTTGCCCGAGCTGATCGACGCGTCGGTCTGGATCAGACCGGTCATCGTGGAGTTCGGCGGTTGCAAGCGACCGGTCGAGCGCGGACACGATGCCGCGGGTGACGGTCGGCCCGCCTCGCAGCGCGAGCGCATTGCCGATGGCGACGACGTCGTCGCCGACGCGCACGTCGGATGACTTGCCGAACGTCGCCGCGGGGAGGCCGGTGACGTTCGCCGATCTTGAGCAGTGCGAGGTCGGCGTCGGTGTCGTTCACCGATCACTGTCGCGTCGCGCGCCTGCGACTCACCGGCGAGCGTGATCTTGACCGTCGACGCGCCATCGACCACGTGGGCGTTGGTCATGATCTCGCCGTCGGAGCTGATGATGACGCCCGTGCCGGCGGCCGCGTCCGTGAAGCGACCCTGGGCGATCGTCGAGCGGATCGACACGACCGACGGTCCGACCTTGGCGACCACGCCCGCGACGTTCAGCGTCGTGCCCGACAGCGCGAGCGTCCGCGCCACCGAGTTGGACGCGCTGGGTGATCCGAAGATGGTGGTGGCACCGCGACCGTCGAGCGCATGTGTCGCGACGGCCGCGGTGCCACCGGAAAGGACAGCCACCGCGACGAGCGCGGCCGAGCGCCGAGTCCACTTCGGGGAGGGAGAAGCGGTCGGCGTCGAATCCACGGGCGGAGCTGCGTCAGGAGGCTCAGGGGCGGGAGGCTCGACGGAAGGAACGCCAGCGGTTGCGTCGTCTACGAGCGTGGTGTCCATAACCAACAGCGTGCGCCGCCAACCTGGGGACTCTCTGTGAGCGGTCTACGGGGTTGCTGTTGGAACTGCGGGCAGACGAACGGCAAACCGCGTGCCCTCGCCCACCTCGGAGGTCACCGATGCAGTACCGCCGTGGCTGCGCACGATCGAGTCGACAATCGCGAGGCCGAGACCGCTGCCGCCCTCGGCGCGCGTGCGCACCACGTCGGCGCGGTAGAAGCGCTCGAAGACGTGCGCGGCTACCTCCGTCGGGCATGCCGGGACCGTCGTCGGCCACCGCGAGTTCGACCATTCCGTCGTCCACCGCGACCGTGACCGTGGCGCGGGTGTCGGGTGGCGTGTGTGCGCGCACGTTGGCAAGGAGGTTGGCCACCACCTGCCGCAGCGCCGGTTCGTCACCGTGCACGACGGCGGGCACGACGTGGATCTCGATGGGCCGGTCGGGCTCGACGGCGTGCGCGTCGCGCACCGCGTCGGTGGCGATCTCGCCCAGGTCGACGTCGTGATGCGCGACCGCTTGCGGCCTGGTCGAGGCGCGCCAGCTGCAACAAGTCCTCGACCAACACGCCCATGCGCTGCGCTTCGGCTTCGACCCGCGCCATCGCGTCGTCCAACGCCGCCTTGTCCTTGAGACCGCCGGCGCGATACAGCTCGGCGTAGCCGCGGATCGACGTGAGCGGCGTGCGCAGCTCATGGGACGCGTCGGCCGCGAACCGTCGCACCTTTTCCTCCGACGCTTCGCTGGCGCGGAACGCTTCCTGGATGCGGTCGAGCATGGCGTTGAACGACGCCCCAAGACGGCCGACCTCGGTGCGCTCGTCGGGATGCTCGACGCGCGTCGACAGATCGTCGCCGCCGGAAATCTTTTCGGCCGTCTCCGCCATCGCCGCGACCGGGTGCACGCCCAGGCGGATCATCCACCACGACACGGCCCCGAGCGCGGCCAACACGGCAAGCGTGGCCGAGAATTTGAATCTGGCGCGAACGCGTCAGCGGTCTCGTTGAGCCCGTCCAGGCTGATGCCCAAGCACGCGGATCCCGCCGTCGCGAGGACTTTCGATCGCGACGACGCGCCACTTGCCGTCGCCCGCGGCCGAGCTCGTCGTGAAGGGGGCCACGTCCTCGTTCGCGGCTCGTCAGATGCTCGATGAGGGTCGACGTGTTCAGCTTGGGCGGCGGCCGTTCGTCGTCGAACGCGCCGATCTGCGTGAGCACACCCGAGGTCGGGTCGCCCACGGCGACGAAGAACTCGGTCGGCGGCTGATCGCGGGCGGCGCCGGGCCGCGGCCCGAGGTTGGCGCGGTTTCCCAACGGCACGCCGTTGGTTGTCAGCTGGTTGTCGATCCGGCTGAGTAGGAACGAACGAAACGTCGACGCGAGCGCGACGTTCGTCACCACGAGCACGGCCGCGACTGCAACAAAGCCGAGGATGACTCGCCGGCGAAGCGACATGCGTTACGCGGCGAGGCGCAGCGAGTAGCCGACGCCCCGCACGGTCTGAATCAGCGGCGGGCCGAGCTTGTCGATCTTCTTGCGGAGGTAGCTGATGTAGGTCTCCACCACCGTCGCGTGACCACCGAAGTCGTACTGCCATACGTGGTCGAGGATCTGGCTGCGGCGACAGCACGCGTCCGGCATTCACCATCAGGAAGCGCAGCAGGTTGTACTCGGTCGGCGACAAGTCGATCACCTGACCGGCCCGGCGCACCATGTGCGCGTCGTCGTCGAGTTCGAGGTCGGAGAACGAGAGCTGTGACGAGCCCGCCGACGCGCCCTGGCGGCGCAGGATGACCTGGATGCGCGCGACTACCTCCTCGAGGCTGAACGGCTTGGTGACGTAGTCGTCGCCGCCGAGGGTAAGGCCGCGCACCTTGTCTTCGGTGGCGTCGCGGGCGGTGAGGAACAGCACCGGCACCTTGGCGCCGTCGAGTCGCAACCGGCGCACCACCTCGAAGCCGTCGAGGTCGGGCAGCATCACGTCGAGCAGGATCACGTCCGGCGCGAACTTCTCGACTTCGGCGATGGCGTCACGGCCATTGGACGCCACGCGCACGTCGAAGCCGAAGTGCCGCAACGCGGAGTCGAGGAGGAAAGTGATGTTCTCCTCGTCGTCGACGACGAGCACGCGCGAGAGGCGGTCGTTCATGGCTCACAGTTTGGCGCTGATTTCTGTGAGGTTGCTGTGGGCGCCCTGCCAGCTGTTTAGGTGGCCAGTCTGCGGTCGATTTCTGCGGCCATGATCCGACAGTCCGTGGCCGGATGGTCATAGCGACACAGCAGCGATCCCTCGAGATAAGCGCGGGCCTGTTCCAGCTGCGCGATCGCCTCGTTGAGCGCGACCAAGCGGCGTTTGCCGATCGCCTTCCACTCACCGACGGTGGACGCATGCAAGATGCCGTCGATCTCGTCAAGCGCGAGACCGGCGTCTTGGAGCATGCCGACGAAGACCAGCCGGCGCAGCGTTTCGGGTGTGTAGCGACGCTGCCCGGACACGCGGGCATCGGGCATGACCAGCCCCCGGCGTTCGTAGTAGCGGACGGTGGAGGTCGGCACGCCGGCGGCGCCGGCCATCTCGCCGATCGACATCAAGTCAGGTGGCACGTAGCCACTTGACTTGAACCCGGGTTCAATTGTCAAGGTCGACGGCATGACTACAACTACCGACATCCCCAATCACCATCGCCACCATCCCGGCTTCTCCGGCGGGTTCGGTCTCTTGGCCGCGCTCAGCATGACCTGCGGCCGCGGTGGTGATGCCCGGCTCGCGGCCGAGCTGACCGGCGTCGTCGCCGGCGATCGTGTCGTGGACATCGGCTGCGGCCCCGGCGCGGCAATGCGCCACGCCGCCTCGCTCGGCGCGACCGTCATCGGCGTCGACCCGGCACGGGTCATGCGACGCACCGCGTCGCTGCTCACGCGCAGCCGGCGAGTGACAATCCTCGAGGGCACGGCCGAGCACCTCCCGCTCCCCTCGTCGAGTGCGACGGTGATCTGGTCGATCGCGACGGTCCACCACTGGGCCGACGTCGAGGCCGGTCTGGCTGAAGTGCAGCGCGTCCTCGAACCGAAAGGTCGATTCCTGGCGATCGAACGCCTGACGCCGCGCGGCGCGAAGGGCCACGCCAGCCACGGCTGGAACGAGGCGCAGTCCGACGCGCTCGCAGACGCGTGTCGCACCGCTGGATTCGTGAACGCTCAGGTGACGCACCACGACGTTCGCCGCGGGCGATTGCTCGCGGTCCGAGCAGACCGTTCCTAGGCGAACGCGTCAACGGCGTACAGCCGTTGCTGCTGGGACCGACCGCGCACGTCGACCACGCCGCGGTCGGTCGTGCACGCGAGCGGGGTGACCAGCGCCGCCATCGTGGCTTCGGTCACGAGAATGGCGTCGCCGGTGTTCCTGGTCATTCTTTCGAGACGCGACGCAACGTTCACGACGTCGCCGATGACCGTGAACTCAAGGCGCCCGGCACCGCCGATCGTTCCCGCGATCACGCGGCCGGTGTTGACCCCAATGCCGACCTCCAGCGTTTCACCGAACGCGAGCGTGACCGCTCGCTGCACTCCGATGGCGGCGGCGACCGCCCTGTCGGCATGGTCCGGCAAGGGATTCGGCGCGCCGAACACCGCGAGAAGGCCGTCGCCGAGGTAGTGGTTGGCGTGGCCGCCGTTGTCACGGATGATCGGCACGACGATCTCGAACAAATCGTTGAGACGCTGCACCGCCACGGGCGCGTTCACGGACTCGGCGTAGGTCGTGAACCCGCGCACGTCGGCGAAGAAGACCGAAACCTCGACGTCCTCGCCTTCGAAAACCGAGCTTCCCTGGTCGAGGAGACGTTGCGCGAGCGCCGGGTCGACGTAGGACCCAAACGCCGCCATCAGCGACTCGCGCTCGCGCAGCCCGGTCTGCATTTGGTTGAACGCGACAGCAAGATCGCCGAACTCGTCGGCGGCAACAACCGGGACCGCCTGCGAGTAGTCGCCGCGCTGAATGCGTTCGGTCGCTTCCTGGAAGTCCTGGACCGCACGGGTGAGCGGGTCGACCAGGCCGAAGTTGATGATCGCGCCCACGAACAGTGCGGTGAGGCTCGCAGCGAGCATCGTCACCGGATAGTCGTCGAAGGTCGCCTCGGTCGACAGGACGAAGGCGGTAACCGCGACGCCGACGGGCAGGCACACCGCCGTAATCGAGCCGACAATGCGCAACCGCAGGCTCCATGTCCGCGCCGGTAGTGCGCTCTCGGTCGGGAGGTGCGCAATCATCTCGACCGCCGCTGGCCGAAACAGCAGCTGGATCGCCGTCCCGCCCACGAGCGCCGTCGCCGCGAACAAGACCGGTATGGCAAACGCAAGGGTGCCGACCGCTTTCGCCGGCGGCTCGGCAAGTGCCAGTACGCCCACGACCGATGCGACTTCGACCAGCACTGTGAGAACAAAGAACGCGCGGGTGGCCAGTAGAGCCGGTGTGCGCAACACGCTCAGCCAGGCCTCGGTAGGCCGTGACGTGTCGCCGTTGGCCCAATCGAGCATGATCCGAATGTCACTGCTGGTCGCCGCGAGCACGACGAACAGGCCGATGGACATCGCGATCGACACCATCGCGTTCCAGATCAGCCCCTCCCACAAACTCATGTCGAAGAAGAACGACACGACCACCGCGGACACGGGCACGAAGGCCCCGACCAAAATGACGTGAAGCAGAATCATGAAGGCGGCGCGGTAATGCGTGCGGTACCGCCGCCAGAGCCACTCTGCGAAGCGAGTCACGCGCGGCTCCTAGACGCGAAAGGCGTCGACGGCGTAGAGCTGCTCGGGCTTCTCGCGGCCGAGAATCTCGACCACGCCGCGGTCGGTCGCGCAATCCAGCGGCGTTCTCATCGCGTCAAGTGTTGTCTGCGTGATGAGGATCGCGTCGCCCGTCTCGCGCGTCATGCGTTCGACGCGGGAAGCGACGTTCACGGTGTCGCCGATCACGGTGAAGCGGTAGTGGCCCCCGCCACCGACGCTGCCGGCAATCACCGGACCGGTGTTCACGCCGATCCCCACGCACAACGCGTCGCCGAATTCTTTCCGCACGAGTCGCTGGACTTCGATGGCCGCGCAAACGGCGCGGTCGGCGTGGTCGCCTAAAGGCCCTGGCGTGCCAAACACCGCGAGCACCGCGTCACCAATGAAGTTGTTTACGTGCCCGCCCGCTTCGATCACGATCGGCACGACGACCTCGAACAACCGATTGAGTTGAAAGACCGACTCCTGAGCGTTCGTTGACTCGGCGAACGTGGTGAACCCGCGCACGTCGGCAAAGAACACCGTGACGTCGACACTTTCGCCGTCGAAAACCGAATTGTCCTGAGACAACAGTCGCTGCGCCAGCATCGGGTCGACGTAGGAGCCGAACGCCGACTGCAGCGACTCCCGCTGGCGCAGGCCAACCTGCATCTCATTGAACGCGATGGCGAGGTCGCCGAATTCGTCGATTGTGGTGACTGGCACGCGAGTTGAGAAGTCTCCTCGGCGCGCACGCTTGACCGCCGCGAGCGAGTCGTTGAGCGATGACAGCGCCGGGTGCACAAGCCCGACGTGGTTCACCAAGATCAAGTAGCCGGCCAACGCCGTCGAGAACACGATCGCGACCAGGAAGTCCCGCGCGGTTGCGTCGGTCCCGAGCGTGAAGGCAGTAATGCCGATGCCGGCGATCGCCGACGACGTGCCGAAGGCAAGCATCAGGCGAGCTTCGAGGCTCCAGTCGCGGTAGCCGGGTGATTCTTCAATCGACAGCACCGTCTCGATCTCGTCGGCGCACGGCTGGAGCAAGACGTGAAATCCGTTGCCGAACATGAGCCCGGCGAACATGACGATGGCGCTCATGCCGAGCGTGAGCGCAACCGCGGCGACCCACGTCGGCTCGCCTAGGAGAAGCGCGAGCGGCACACACACGATGATGCTGAGAATGATCGCCGCCTTGGCGATCGTGCGGGCGACGATGGGCGGCACTTCCAAGGCCGAGTTCCACGCGGCTTGAGGATCGGAAAAGTCGCGACGAGCCCACGCCAGCATCGGCGCGAGCGTCTTGCGGTCTAACCAGCACCCGATCGGGATCGCGAGACCGTCCACGATGGCGACGCTGGCGGTCCAGAAGATCGCCTCTTGCAGGGTGAAACCGAGATAGAAGCAGGCAGCGGCGCACGACGGGATGACAAGGGCGGTGAGCAGCGCCGTGCCGCAAACGGCTACGAGGGCGGCGAGATAGTGGTCACGATGCCGTCGCCAGAGCCACGCCGCGAAAGTACCCACACGGCATTCTGGTGAATTCTCAGTGCGTGTGCCTGTGACCGTGGCCACCGGCGGCTGTGACAAGGGGCACCACGCTCGTCACCGCAAACGACGCCGCCGCTACCAGCGCGATCGTTCCGCCCGGCGCGAGGCCGAACTCGCGCGCGATTGCGAGGCCAACCACGGCGCTGCCCACGCCGATGATGCTGGCGAGCACCAACGTCGATCGAAACGACGCCGTCACGCGTTGCGCCGCACCAACGGGCAACACCATCAGTGCGGACACCAGCAACAAGCCCACCACGCGCATCGCGGCGACGACGGTGACCGCGGTGAGGGCAGCGAGACCGAAGTTGAGGAGATTGACGGGTAAGCCGGCCACGACCGCGGCCTGCTCGTCGAACACAACCGCGAACAACGCGCGCCACGACACGACAACGGTGACGAGGATCACGACGGCGAGCACCACAATCGTCGCGGTGTCCGATGAACTCACGGTGAGCACCGAGCCAAAGAGATAGGTGAGCGTCGATGCGTTGAGCGACCCCGCTTGCTGGATCAGCACGACGCCCGCGGCGATGCCCGAATAGAAGAACAGAGCGAGCGCGAGGTCGCCGCCGGTTCGGCCGCGCACGCGGAACCACTCGATGCCGATCGACGCGAAGACCGCGGCAACGAGTGCGGTCCACACCGGCCACACCCCGAACAGGAGGCCGGCGGCGACGCCGGCGAACGCGACGTGCCCGATTCCGTCGCCCATGAGCGACAGACGCTTTTGCACGAGGAAAGAACCGATGAGTGGCGCCGACGCGCCGACGAGCACCGACGCGAGCAACGCCAGCTGCATGTACTCGCGTTCGAACGGATACGGCAGCGCGAGGGCAAGCGAACGGATCACGGCTGGTCCTCCAGCCACGCCGGGAGGTCGTGGCGGTGCACGCCGAGGCTGATGCCCTCCCGTTCGAACGCCTGGGGCGTTCCGTCGAAACTGACCTTGCCTTGCGTGATAACGATCACGCGATCGAGGTCGGCGGCCACCGCGCTCAACTCGTGGGAGACAAGCAGCACCGAGCGGCCGGCGGCGATACGCGAGACGAGCGCATCACGGAACCGGACCTGTGCGGCGGCGTCGACGCCGGCAATCGGCTCGTCGAGGATCAACAGCTCGGGGTCGTTCACGATCGCCTTCGCGATCAAGGCGCGCTGTTGTTGGCCACCCGAGAGTTCGCTGAACCGCTCGTTCTGTTCGTCCTCGAGTTGCACTGTGGCGATGGCGGCGTCGACGGCGGCGCGATCGGCTGCGTCGGGGCGTCGCCACCAGCCGCGGCCCGCGAGCCGACCCGAGCCGACTACTTCGGCCACCGTCGCCGGAAGCGATTCGCTGGTGAAGCTGCGTTGCGGCACGTAACCAATGCGCCAGCGGCGCGACAGCGCGTCGGGCGTCTCGTCAAGCAGGCGAACCGTTCCGCGCTCAGGCTTGAGCAGGCCGAGCATCACGCGTAACAACGTGGACTTGCCCGCGCCGTTGGCGCCGGCCAGCGCCACGAATTCACCCGCCTGGACGGCGAAGCTCACGTCGTCAAGGACGCGGTGGCCGCCGTAGGCGAAGCGAATTCCCCGGACCTCGAGTACCGCGCTCAGGTGGCATGCACCTGACAGCCCAGCGCGTTCGAAAGCGCACGGAGGTTGCGCAACATCACCGACGTGTAGTCCTCACCACGGTTCATGTCGGCCTTCGACAAGCCCTCGAGGGGATTGAGCACGTCGGTGCGGACGTCGGCTTCCTTGGCCAAGGCGTCGGCGAAGTCACGGGGCACAAGTTCTTCGTAGAACACGGTGGTTACGCCGTCGCGCTTCACGAGGTCGGCCAGCTCGGCGATGCGTTGCGGATCGGGTTCGCTTTCGGGAGAGACACCGGTGATGGCCACCTGAGTGAGCCCGTACTGCAACGCGAGATATGCGAACGCGCCGTGGGCAGTCACGATCTCGGTCCGTTCACAACCGGCGAGCGTCGATCTGTACTCGGCGTCGAGCGCGGCGAGTTCGGCCTTGTAGGCATCGGCGTTGGCCCGAAACGCGTCGTCGTGCGTGGGGTCGGCTTTCGCCAGCGCGTTCTCCACCACGTCGACCGCCTTGGCCATCAGCGTGGGATCGAGCCAGAAATGGGGATCGACCTCGTAACGCGCCCGTGGCAGCACGCCTGCCACCACGTCAACCGACGGTCCGTCGCGCCGTTCGGCGGCTTCGGCGACTCCGGGCTGAAAGACCGCGCCGGCGTAGAACACGACCGCCGCGTTATCGATGGCGTCGACGTCGTCGGAAGTGAGTTCGAGGTCGTGCGGTTCCACGCCCGCCGGCGTGAGGTTCGCGACCGTCACGTGGTCGCCGCCGACGCGCCGCGCCGCTTCCGCGACCGGGTAGAAGCTCCCGAGCACCGCGAGCTTTCCGTCGTCGCTCGCGCCGCCGCCGTTGCTCCCACACCCCGCCGCGCCAGTCGCGACCGCGGCGGCGGCAATCGCCCGTCTTACCCACCGTCGTTCCATGAGAATGATTCTCGTTTCTATTTGAGCCCGACGCAAGCCGACTTTGGACTCTGCGAGGCTGCGGCCATGAGCTACGAGGTTCGAGGAGTCGTTGCCCTTGCCAAGGGTGAGCCAGTCACCATCGAGACGATCGTTGTGCCCGACCCCGGACCGGGCGAAGCCGTCGTAAACGTGTTGGCGTGCGGCGTGTGCCACACCGACCTGCACTACCGCGAAGGGGGAATCAACGACGACTTCCCGTTCCTCCTCGGCCATGAGGCCGCTGGCACGGTCGAAGCCGTCGGCCCCGACGTCACGAGCGTGAAGCCGGGCGACTACGTGATCCTCAACTGGCGCGCCGTGTGCGGCGAGTGTCGCTCGTGTCGGAAGGGGCAGCCCCATCATTGTTTCGCCACGTTCAACGCGACGCAGAAGATGACGTTGCAGGACGGAACCGAACTGTCGCCCGCGCTCGGCATCGGCGCGTTTGCCGACAAGACACTCGTCGCCGCAGGGCAGTGCACCAAGGTCAACCCGGCGGCGAGCCCCGAGGCGGCGGGGCTCCTCGGTTGCGGCGTGATGGCCGGGCTCGGCGCGTCGATGATCACCGGCGAGGTCGGCTTCGGCGACAGCGTGGCCGTATTCGGATGCGGCGGCGTTGGCATCGCCGCGATTCTCGGTGCGCGCTTGGCCGGCGCGACCACCGTGATCGGGGTGGACCTCGATGCGCGGAAACTCGAACAGGCGCAGCGTCTCGGCGCCACCCACACGATCGACGCCAGCAAGGTCGACCCCGTCGCCGCCATTCAGGAACTCACCGAGGGCAACGGCGCCGACGTGTGCATCGAAGCCGTAGGGAATCCGACGGTGTTCGCGCAGGCGTTCTACGCCCGTGACCTCGCGGGCACGCTGGTACAGGTCGGCGTGCCGACGCCCGACATGCGCATCGATATCCCGATGATCGACTTCTTCGGCCGCGGCGGGCAGCTGCGACCGAGTTGGTACGGCGATTGCCTTCCCGAACGCGACTTCCCGCTGCTCATCGAGCTCTACCTACAGAAACGACTCGACCTCGACGCCTTCGTCAGCGAGATCATCTCGCTCGAAGACGTCGAGGTCGCGTTCGAAAAAATGCACCGGGGCGAAGTGCTGCGCTCCGTGGTGTCGATGACCCGGTAAGGGTCAGTCCTTGGCGGCCTGCGCGGCCTTCTGCTCAAACTCTTTTTCCTTAGCTTCGGCTTCGTGCGCCTTGGCCTCGGCCCGAGCCTTAGTGGCTTCGGTTTCGGCTTCGCCCTTTTCCTTCTGAGCGGCGCCCTCTTCTTGGAGTTCGCGGTTGTCGGTCAGGTCGCCGACGGCTTCTTTGACCTTGCCCTTGGCTTCTTCGAAAACACCCATGTCAGCTCGCTTCCTTGGCGCGCTGCGCCATGACTTCACGCTTCTCGGCGGTCTTTGCCTTCAGGTCTTCCTTCTGCGCCTGAAGTTCCTTCTTGAGAGCCTTCATCTCGGCCGCGGCGCGGTCTTGTTGTGCCTGGCCTTCCTTCTGCCAGTTCTCATTGCCGAGCAACACGCCGATGGATTCCTTGCCGAGACCCATCGCCTTGTCGCCGATACCGCGCAACTTGTTCAGATCAATGGTTCCGACCTGCATGCTGTTCGCTCCTTCGGTTGGGGGACCCTTATTCGGTACCCAACCGAAGCGCGCGACATACGTTTGTTAGCAAAACGCTGTCAGTAAGCAGCAAGCTCAGGCGCTGGCGCGGCGCAGCGAGAGGTCGTTGCAGGCTGCGCAGACTTCCTCGGGAATGACGCCGGCTTTCATCAAGAGCCCGAAGACCTTGCACCCGAGGCAGTAGCCGACGAACGACTCGAGCGACGCCGCAAAAATCAGCATCGCGAGCACGACGGTGGCGGCGCCGCGGTTGCCGAAGCCGAGCCAGAGCACCGCCGCGGTGACCGAGAACGCGACACCCATCGCTTGCGCGAACCGCTTGGGCGGACCGGCGACGAGCTTTTCCTCGAAGGGCAGGCGGGGCGTGGCCACCTTTGTGACGAACTGACCGAGCGGGCTGAGCTTCGGTCCCGTCGCGACGCGGGCGATGAACCCGTATGCGAGCACGAGCAATAGCCACTTCCATCCGGTGACGGCGATGAGCGTCGCGAGGAACACGACGCCGCCGGCGACGAGGCGCGCCGACACCTCGTTCACCGGATTGGGGAACGAGAACAGTTTGGTGCTGTTGGTCGCAGTTGCGGTGGCCATATCCAGATCTCCTCATGCAGCCTTGAATGTGCCTTCGAGGTGCCAGACCCCGGTGAAGTTGTTGAACGGGCCGCCGACAATCTTGCTGGCCCACTCGAGCGTGAACGCCTTGGTCGTGGCGTCGTAGGTGCCGCCGACCTCGCCGACTTCGGAGTCGGGCTTTGGCGCGCCCTGGTTGAAGAACTGACCGTTCCAGGCCGCCGCGAACGCGCTGAGATCACCGGTCAGCGTCGTGCCCGCCACGGCGATGGTGGGCACGCCGGTCTTCTTCTTCGTTTGCGGGTCGACCTCGTTGGTCGACAGTGCGAAGTCGACGGCGAAGAACTTCGACGGCTTGGTGATGAGGCCGGCGACCCCGTTACCGGCCGCGTCGAACGCGCTGCCGGCGGGCGCCTGGTAGCCGCCGGTCCGCAGGCCGCCGTCGGTACCGGGCGCCAACAGCGTCGTGGTGTTGTCGCCGCACTGCGCGTCACCGTTGATCACGTACGGGCCCGCGCCGACCGCGCCGCCTGGCTGCACCATGCGGAAGTTGGAGCCGGTCACGCCGTCGCTGTGGCACACGCCGGGGCGCAGCTCGAACAAGCCGACCAGCTCTTCGCCGTCGAGGGTCGCCTTCTTTGTCTCGCCGTCACCGCAGGCGACGCCGGCCACGGCGAGCGTCGCGAGGCTCAACGCGGCAACAAATCGTGACGGACGCATCATGCTGACGCGCTCCCCTTGAGCGCCGGTGTGGCGGCGCCGATGAGAATCAATCCGGGGATCACGAAGAACCACGGGAACAGCGAGAACGGCGGCAGCGCGTCAACCGCGGCGAAGTTATCGAGGTTGTCGGCCATCGTTCCGATCATCGGTGCCATCTCATTCGAAATTCTCGGCCAGTCCCGGCTGAACTGCGCCACGGCGGGCAACGCCTGGGCAGCCGGTTGTGTTCCGACCTTGGCGCTCAGGACCTCGTTGCGGAACTGGCCTTCCGCCGCGCCGAGCGTGAGGAAGTAGCCCTGGATGTTGGTGACCTTCGCCTCGGTCATGAGCGGGCGGAAGTCGTCAATCATCGCTTTGCCACCCGGGGCGCGGCTGAACATCTGGAAAATGGCGGGCGCCGCCAACAGGCCGACGCCCAGCACGAGGATCAACCGCGTCGCGACCTTTGCCGATTCGCCGCGTCCGAGCCGACGCAGCGCGATCACACCGAAGATGACGCCGAACAGACCGGGCACCACGAAGAAAAACGGAAACAGCGCGAACGGCGGCAGCGCGCTCACACCGAGGAACCGTTTGATGTCGCCGCCCATCGTCGTGAGCATGTCGCCCATGTCGTCGTCGATTCCGGGCCACGCGTTGTGGAACGCGCCGATGGCGTTCGCGTTGTCGGCGAGCCCGCGACCCGCCGCCTCGACGTCGGCGGCACCGATCTCCTTGAGGTAGCCCTGGAAGGTGCTGATCTTTTGTTCGGTCATGTAGGGCCGGAACGACACGATCATGTCGCCGCCCTTGGGCGCGCGCGTGAACATCTGGAAGCCAACCGGAGCCAGCGCCAGCCCGGCTCCGATCACTACGGCCACGATGGCGGCGACTCGCCGAGTGTTCACGCGTTCCCTACTAGTTAGTGGACTTCATCAAAATACGACTGATTTAGTCGGGATTCAATACAACCGTACGTACCCCGCTCTTTGTTCCGCCTCGCTACCGTTCGCCCGCATATGGAACCCCTCGTCGCCCGCAAGACGTGGCGCACCCTCGAACCACTCCACGGCCTCGTCTACTTTGCGCAGGAACCGATCGACGCGTACGCCGCGCTCGGCGTCACCGGCCGCTCCGGCTACTTCGCGTCACGCTCCGCGCCCATGGGCCCGGTTGCAGCTGAGGTCGTGATCGCCACGTTCTTCAACTTCGATCCGGGGTTGGTGCGTCATGCGATGGACGGCGTGTGGGACATCGTTACGCCGGGCGCGTTGCTCGACGCGCGCCTCGCCGCCGCCGGCGCGGCCTTGCGACGGGCGATGGGTGACGAACTGGCGTCGGGCCCCGAAGTCGAGGAGGCAGCCGTGCTCGCACGGCGAGCCGCGGAGGCGGCGTGCGACCACGTGTCGGGCAAGCCGCTGTTCGCCGGACACGCGTCACTGGCGTGGCCTGACGACCCGCTGCTGGTGCTTTGGCACGCGCAGTCGCTTCTCCGCGAATTCCGCGGCGACATTCACATCGCGGCGATGACCGCGGCGGGAATCGACGGATGCGAGGCGCTCGTGACGCATGCCGCGTCAGGTGACATCACCCGCGACGTGTTGCAGGCCTCCCGCGCGTGGAGCAACGAAGGCTGGGAGGCCGCGGTCGAGTCACTACGTCAGAAAGGCCACCTCGACGCCGAGGGCAACTTCACCGACAAGGGCCGCTCCAGCCGGCAGTGGGTCGAAGACCAGACCGATGCCGGTGCGGTCGTCGCGTACGAAGCCATCGGCGAGGACGCCTGCAACCGGCTGCGCACGATCGGTCGTCCGCTGTCCAAGGCGGTCGTGGCCAACGGCGGGTTCGGGTTCCGGTAGTTGTCAGAGCTCTTCGGTCCCCGCGTCGCGACATCCGTCGACGACTTGATCGCCGGTGCCACCGATCGCGTTGCGCTTCATCCCGATGACGGCAAGTCGGGCGCGTCGTTCGAACAACTTACGATCGACGGCGAGAAGCTGTTCCTGAAAGTCCTCTCCTACGAGGGCGACTGGATCATGCGCTGCTCTGGCAACACCGATCACTGGGAGTACAAGACGTGGTGCGCGGGTCTGTACCACCGCGCGCCCGAGGAGATCGACCACGCCATGCTGGCAATGGCCCTCGACGAAACCGGCCCCAAACCGCGCCTGGCCATGCTGATGCGCGACATCAGCGACGGGCTGGTCCCTCCGGGCGACGAACCGGTGAGCATCGAACAGCACGACCGGTTCATGGACCACATGGCCGCGTTTCATGCGGCGTACTGGGGTTGGCAAGACACGATCGACCTCGGGTCGACCGCGGCGCGGCTGTTGTTTCTCGCGCCCGCGACGATCGCGCCCGAGTTGCGCGCCGACGAGGTGCCCACCCCGATCCAAGTTGCGGCCGAGGGCTGGGCGGTGCTGCCCGAGCGCGCGCCAGCCATGGCCGACATCGTCCACGCAGTGCACCTCGATCCGGACCCGCTGGCGCAGCTGCTGGACGCGACGCCCCAAACCTTCGTCACCGGCGACTGGAAGATGGGCAACCTCGGTTCGCATCCCGACGGGCGCACGATCGTGCTCGATTGGGCCTACCCCGGTGCGGCGGGAGGCTGCTGGGATCTCGCGTGGTATCTGGCGATCAACCGCGCGCGGTTGCCTCGCTCCAAGGATGAGTCCATCGCGACCTATCGAGCCGGGCTCGAACGGCGCGGCATCGACACCGCCGCGTGGTTCGACCGGCAACTAGGGCTGAGCTTCATCGGCATGATGGCGCTGTTCGGTTGGGAGAAGGCGGTCGGCGACGCCGACGAGCTCGCGTGGTGGACCGACGCGGTCGCGCGGTCGGTCCCCTACACGAGGTGACGCTGGAAGAACGCCTCGTTGATCTCGAACACGTACGGCGGCACCGCCGCGTGCGCGCCCTGGTTCGCGATCAGCATCTTCTCGGTTGAACCGAACGTCTCGTAGAGCGCGACGCCGGCGGACGGGCGGGACCAGTTCGTCGTCCCACTGGAGGATGAACTGCAGCGGGATCGTGATGGAGCTCGCCGCCGCCTCGTAGCGCTTGCCGCCCGCGAGACCCGCGCCCATCAAGCCGAGCACGGCGCAGCTGATGCGCGGCTCTTCGGCCAGGAGGGGGACGCCGAACATCGTCCCCATTGACACGCCCCAGTACCCGGTCGGGCCGGCGCCGACGTCGTCGAGTCCTTCGACGGCGTCGAGCGTGGCGCGCCATTCGGCCACCGCCATGAGCGCTTTCGCTTTGCGCTCCTCACCCGTGGCGGTTCGCATGCGCTCCTGCGCGGCCTGCGCCCGCTCGGGCGCGCTCAGCGCCTTCTCCTCCTCGGAGACGCGGTCGCCGTGACCGGGCGCGTCGATCGCCACCGACGCCCAGCCGTGCGCGGCGAGCCGCTTGGCGAACGACGGGATGTGCGCCACCTTCTTGTGCTGCGAACCGCCGTGACCGAACAACACCTTGGGCCGCGGACCGCGACGGCGCCTTCGGGCAACCACACCACGCCGGGCACGACTTCGTTGCCGACCTTGAGATCGAAACGTCGCTCGGTGACGCCGTACTTGACCTGCTCGCTCACGATGTCCATAGCCGCGACAGTACGTCTACGTTGCTCGGCGTGCCCGACGGACGAACGTCCACGACCTCGAAGAGGGCGAGGACGCGCGTACTCGACGGCGACGTTCCCTACCGACGCGGCAGCGCGCGCGCCGCGCTCGCCCACCGCGACTTCCGCCTCGTGTGGTCGGGGTCGTTGGCGTCGAACATCGGGACGTGGATGCAGAACGCCGCGCTCGGCGCGCTCGCGTTCAAGCTGACGCGTTCGTCGGGATTCGTGGCGCTGCTCGGCTTCGCGCAGCTCGGTCCGCTGCTCGTGCTCTCGCTCGTCGGCGGCTTGCTGGCCGACTCGATCGACCGCCGCATGCTGCTCGTCGTCGGCCAGGCCGAGCAGATGGTGCTGTCGTTCGTGCTGGCGGTGATCGCGGCGCAGGACACACCCGTCGCACGCGGCGCTGTTCTTCTGCGTGCTCGGCATCGGCATCGGCAACGCGCTGTTCGGCGCCGACGATGTCGGCGGTGCATGCCCCAACTCGTCGGCATGGAGGACCTGGCCGGGCGCGGTGTCGTTGCAGTCGGTGCAGCTGAACTTGTCGCGCGTGATCGGCCCGGTCATCGGCGGCCTCATCATCCCGACGGTGCACGCCTGGGGCGTGTTCGCGATCAACGGCTTCACGTACCTGTTCGCCATCGCGACGCTGCTGATGGTGCGCATCCCGCGGCCGTATCCCGACACAGCGAGCAAGGTCTGCGGCGCGTGCTCGGCGGGTTCCGCGTGGCGCGGGAAGACGGGCTCGTCGGCCGCTGCCTGCATCATGATCACGACGTTCTCGTTCTTCTGCCTGCCGCTTCATCGGGCTGCTGCCGGTGATCGCCGGCAAGAACCTCGACATGAACGTGACGGGCTCGGCGTACGGCATCTTGTTCGCCTGCTTCGGTCTCGGGCGCGGCGCTCGGCGCCATCGCCGTCGGCACGGTCCTGGTGCCTTACTCGAAGGCGATGGTCGTGCGCGTCGGGCTGCCGCTGTTCGCGGCTGTCGCTCGGCGTGCTCGCAGTGCTGCGCGCCGCCGCGCCCGCGTTCCCGGTGGTGTTCCTCGTCGGGCTTCTTCTACTTCGCCACGATCACGTCGCTGTCGACGGTGTTGCAGAAACACCTCGACCACAGGTGCGCGGCCGCGTGATGGCGCTGTGGATCATGGGCTTCGGCGGCACCGTGCCGATCGGGCTGCTCGTCGGCGGTTGGCTCGCCGACCACACGTCGGTCAGACCGTGCTCGTACGTCGGCGTCGTGATCGCCGTTCGTCCTCGCGGCGCGCGATCGACCTGCGCGAGCGTGCGCCAGCATGACACAGGTCGGCTTCGGCCGAGCCGTCATCACGCCGCCGTTGCCGGTCGCCTTGGCCGGCTTCGGCGACCGCGCCGGCCCGGCCACCGAAGTCCGCGACGACCTCGAGGCGCGGGTGCTGTACGCGCGCAGCGGACGGCGCCGGCGTGTGCCTGGTGGTGTGCGACCTGCTCGGCATGTCGCCGGAGTTCGCCAACCCAGTGCGCGCCGCGGTCGGCGACGCGCTCGGACTGCCGCGCGAGGCCGTGCTGACCTCGTGCATCCACACCCACGCGGGACCCAGCACGATCGACGGGTGCCGAAGCGCTCGGGTGGCCACGCCCGACGGCTACCTCGAGATCCTCGTCAACGGTTGCGTGGCCGCGGCCGCCGAGGCGCGCGCGCGCCGCCGAACCGGCGACGTTCCACTTCGCCGCGACAAGCCCTGCCCGACGGGCTGTCGGTCAACCGGCGCGGCCTGCCCGTACGCGCCGACGTTCGCCGTGCTCGACGTGCGCACGCCCGGCGGCGAGCGACTTGGCGCTCTGGCCAACGTGTCGATTCATCCGGTCGCGCTCGGACCCGAATCGCTCGCCGTCTCGAGCGACTGGGTCGGTTCGTTCCGCAACGCGCTCGAGTCATCGCACGGCGGGCGGGCGGTGCTGCTGTCGGGCGCGCTCGGCGACGTCAACCCGCCGCTGCACGCCCACGCCACCGGCCCCTACGACAACGACAACTTCCAAGACGCCGACGACCTCGGGCGACGCGTCGCTCACGTGGTCGTCGCACGCGCTCGTTGATACCGCGGCGGTTGGTGACGGCGTGGGCGTACGGCGTCATCGCTGGATCGAAGTCGAAGCAGCCGGCGCGCTCGCCGCGCTCGCCGGCATCGCGGGGCCGCTGTCGGTCGAACTGATCGAGTGGATGCTCGGCGACGTACGCCTGGTATCGGTTCCGGGCGAGGCGTTCCACGCCATGGGCAACAACATCGAAGCGGCCAAGGGCGGCCCCGTCATGCTCGCCGGGCTGTCGCCGGTCTGGCAGGGGTACCTGCCCGAGCCGTGGGGCGACGGCTACGAAGAAGGCGTGAGCTACGGGCGGGGGGCGGTCGAGACGATGCGCGCCGCGCTGGTCGCGCCCGACGACGAAGCGCATCACGACCATGACTGATACTGCATGACCGACGCCCTCGCCCTCGACGGCGGCACACCTGTGCGCCCGCGCGACAAGCCGCTGCGTTACGGCAAGGGCGTGGAATTATTGGGCGCCGACGAGCGCGCCGCCGCGCTCGACGTGCTCGATAGTCGCTCGCTGTTCCGCTACTACGGACCGAACTTCGGCGCCCGTACGGCCGCGTTCGAAGACGGCGTCCGCACCGCGCTGGGCGTCGAGCACGCAGTCGCCACCTCCAGCGGCACCGCCGCGTTGCGCACCGCGCTCGCTGCCCTCGGAGTCGGCTGTGGCGACGAAGTGATCGTGCCCGCATTCACGTTCATCGCCACGGTCAACGCCGTCGTGGTTGCCGGTGCCGTCCCGGTCTTCGCCGACATAGACGCGTCGCTCAACCTCGATCCCGCCGCCGCAGCCGCCAAGATCAGCGAGCGCACCGTCGCGATCCTCCCGGTGCACATAGAAGGCGTCGCCTGCGATCTCGACGGTGTGATGAGTCTCGCCCAGGCCCGCGGGTTGGCCGTACTCGAAGACGCGGCGCAGTCGTTCGGGGCGAGCTACCGCGACACGCCCGTGGGCACGTGGGGAGACCTCGGCATCTTTTCGCTCCAACTCGAGAAGACGATCACGTCCGGTGAAGGGGGCGTCGTTGTCACCAACGACGACGCATTGTTCGGCCGCGCCGCCCGCTACCAAGACCAGGGCGGCCAGTTCTTCACCAGCCACGGCGGCGGCCGCGGCGACGAACTGGACGATCCGTTCGTCGGCGAGAACCTGCGCATGACCGAAATCGCCGCGGCGATCGCGCACGTGCAGCTGGGCAAGCTCGGCGACGCGGTCAGCGCACTGCGCGCCAACCGCGCGCGCATCGCCGACACCGTCGGCGAGATGCCGGGGCTCACGCCCCGTCTGCGCCACGACCCTGGCGGCGACGCCGCGACCAGCATTACCTCGTCGGCCGAGCTGGCTAAGCGCTTCGTGAAGTCGCTGTTGCACGAAGGCATCCCTTGCACGCGCATGTACAACGGCCTGCCCGTGTACGCGACGCCGTCGATCCTCCAGAAGCGCACGGCTTCAGGCAAGGGCGGTCCGTGGAATTGCGCCGAACATCCGTGCCACGTCGACTACGCGATGGGGATGTGTCCCACCACCGAAGATCTCGCCGCGCGCGATCACGGTCCCGATCGGGGTGCTGTACGACCAGGCCGACTGTGAGGACGTCGCGACGGCGATAACCAAGGTTGCGAGCCACGTTCTCGGAGACGCGTGACCACGCTGGCCGCGTCCGTCGTGGTCACGCCCGACGGGGTCCTCACGCCCGGTGAGGTCACCTTCGACGGCGGCGTGATCGTCAACGTGCAAGCGCACGCCGGCGTTGCGCCCGAGCGCGTTCTCTGCCCCGGTTTCATCGATGTGCAGGTCAACGGGTTCGACGACGTCGACGTCGCCACGGCCGACGGCGCCGACTGGGACCGTCTCGATCAACTCATCGGCGCGCAAGGTGTCACCGCGTGGTGCCCGACGCTCGTCACCGCGCCCCTCGATCAGTACCGGTCGCGCCTGGGCCGCATCGCCGCCGCGGCGGCGCGACCGGCTGCGGGTGGCCGGCCAGCGATCCTCGGCGCGCACCTCGAGGGACCATTTCTCGGCGACGCTCACGGCGCCCACAACGCCGCGTGGGTGGCGCGCCTCGACATGGCGTGGCTCGAAGCACTGCCCGACGTCGTTCGAATCGTCACGCTCGGACCCGAACAAGAAGGAGCGTCCCAGGCGATCGAGTTGCTGAGCCGCAGCGGGGTCCTCGTGAGCCTGGGCCACTCGAGGGCGACCTACGAGCAGACCGTCGCCGGCGCCGACGCCGGAGCGCGTCTCGTGACGCATCTGTTCAACGGCATGGGCGGGCTGCACCACCGCACACCCGGCGTCGCCGGCGGCGCACTCGCCGACGACCGCCTCGTGCCGTCGTTGATCGCCGACGGCGTGCACGTGCACCCCGCCATGCTCAGGGCGGCCGCGCACGCGAAGGGCCGTGGTGGGTGGATCCTCGTAACCGACGCCGTCGGCTGGCGCGCCGGAGGCGATCGGATCGCGATCGTCGACGGCGCACCGCGCTTGACCGACGGAACGATCGCCGGTAGCTGCCTACGCATGGACGAAGCCGTCGGCCGAATGGTCCACGAAGCCGGGATCGACCTGGTCGACGTGGTACACGCGGCCGCCACGACGCCGGCTCGCCTGCTCGGGCTGGACGGCGAACGCGGCGCGATCGCGCCCGACCTGCGAGCCGACCTGGTCGCGCTCGATCCCGAAACGCTGCGGGCACAACAGACCTGGATCGGCGGCGCGACGTGATCCTCATCCGACCGCTGCGCGAGGCGCCGGTCGCGTTCCAGCGGCTGGCCGTCGTCCAGGCGATGCACGGTGTGGGCGATGCGATGGTCGCCGTCGCGTTGGCCAACACGTTGTTCTTCAACGTGCCCATCGGCGAGGCGCGCGACAAGGTCGGGCTCTACCTCGCGCTCACGATGACGCCGTTCGCGGTGCTGTCGCCGTTGGTCGGGCCATGGCTCGACCGCCGACGCGGCGCGTACCGCCTCGGCATCATCGTCAGCGCGCTCGGCCGCGCCGTCCTCGCGCTATTGCTCGCCACCCGCACCGATGTCTTGGCGCTGTACCCGCTCGCGTTCGGGTTGCTCGTGCTCTCGCGCGTCCACGGCATCAGTCGCAGCGCCATCGTCCCGAACGCGATCGGTGACGAGAAGCCATTGATCTGGGCGAACGCGTGGCTGAGCGTGATCTCGGTGGTCGGCGCCGCCGTCGGCGCTGGAATCGCGGGCGCGGCGCAGCAAGTGTTCTCCACGAAGGTGTCGCTCTGGCTCGCCAGCTTTGTGTTCCTCGCCATGGCCACGCCCTCGTTCGGTCTGCCGAAACCCGAGGCCGGCGAACGACGCAAGCGCGTGACGGGCGACTACCGCGCGCTGCTCGAGCACGCGACTGATCGGCGGCGGCGTGGCCATGGGCGCTAGCCGGGCCAGCGTCGGCTTCTTGACGTTTCTCCTCGCGTTCATCCTGCGCGAGCAAGGCGAAGGCACGCGCGGCTTCGCCATCGCGGTGGCCGCGGCCGGTGTTGGCGGCTTGCTCGGTGCCGTAGTGGCGCCGGCGCTGCGAAGGATGCTGCCGCGAACCGCTGCTGTTGTTACGTCGCTGCTGGCGATGGCGGTCGCCGCTGCCTGGGCGTCGTTCGACTTCAGCCTCACGGAGGGCGCCGTCGTTTCGGCCATCGTCGGCTTCGGTTCCACGGCGGGGCGTCTCGCCTTCGACAGCCTCGTGCAGCGCGACGCTCCCGAACAGATCCGCGGCCGCACCTTCGCTCGCTACGAAACGATCTTTCAGCTGTGCTGGGTCGCCGGTGCCAGCGCGGCCATCATCCCCTGGCACGCCCGCGGCGGCCTGCGCGTCCTCGCCGCCATCTGCCTCGGCGGCGTCGCCCTGTCGATCTACGGCCTGGTAACCCGCGCGTCAGTTAACGCTGCGCTCCCGCCCCTCCCAGAACGGGGCGCGTAGCTCGCGGCGCAGGATCTTGCCCGACGGGTTGCGCGGCAGCGCGTCGACGAAGCCGACGCCGGTCGGGCACTTGAAGTGGGCGAGGCGTTCGCGGGCGAAGGCGATGATGTCTTCGGGCGTCGGATCGGCGCCCGCGGCCTTCACGACGAGCGCGTGCACCGACTCGCCCCACTTCTCGCTCGGGATGCCAAACGACGCGACGTCGGCGATGCCGGGGTGCGACATGAGGCAGTTCTCGATCTCGGCCGGGTAGACGTTCTCGCCGCCGGAGATGATCATGTCCTTCACGCGGTCGTGGATGTAGAGGTAGCCGTCCTCGTCGAGGTAGCCGGCGTCGCCGGTCTTCAGCCAGCCGTCGTCGGTGATGGTGTTCTTGGTCTCTTCCTCGTTGCGCCAGTAGCCGAGCATGTTCTGGCCGGTGCGCGCCCAGATCTCGCCGACCTCGCCAGGCGGCACGTCGTCGCCCGTGTCGGGGTCGACGATGCGCAACTCGACGCCCGGCATCGCTTTGCCGGCGGCGCGCAGCCGGTGCGCGTTCGGGCCGTCGGGGTCGTGGTCCTCGGGCATCAACGCAACGATCGCGCCGGTGGTCTCGGTCATCCCGTACGCCTGGATGAAGTTCGAGCCGAACGTCTTGATCGAACCCGACAGCACTTCGACCGAGATCGGCGACGCGCCGTAGACGACCGTGTGCAGCGTCGAGAAGTCGGTCTCGTTCACGCCCGGCACCATCAGCATGAACTGCAGCACCGCCGGCACGGCGAACATGTTGGTGACGTTCTTCTCCGGGATGATCGCCAACATCGCCGCCGGGTCGACCTCGCGCATCAGGATCGTGTGGCAGCCGACGAAGAGGCCGACCGTCGCGTAGCCGCTGCCGCCGATGTGGAACAACGGCATGGCGACGAGGTTGACGCTGTCCTCGGTGAAACCCCAATCGGGTGCCGCGATCGGCAGCAGCGAGAACAGGTTGTCGTTGGTGAGCATCACGCCCTTGGGCAGGCCGGTCGTGCCCGACGTGTAGAGCTGGAAGCCGACGTCCTTCGGACCCGACTTCACTCCCGGGTCGGTGTCGGGCTGCGCGCCGACCCAGTCTTCGTACGACTCGAATCCGTCCGCGCCCCCGACGACCACGATCTTCTTGACCGCCGACAGTTCCGGTACCAGCGCCAGGAGCATCGCCGCGAACTCCTGTCCGACCACGAGCACCTTGGCCTCGGAGTCTTGGAGGATCTGGGAAATCTCCGGCGCGGCCAGCCGCCAGTTGACCGCGACGTTGGCCGCGTTGACCTTCGCCCCGCCGAGCAGCAGCTCGAAGTACTCGACGCTGTTCTTGTCGAGGATGGCGACGCGGTCGGCCGGGCCGATCCCCTCGGCCACCAGCGCGTTCGCAACCTGGTTGGACCGGCGGTCGAAGTCGCCGAAGGTGACGGTGCGATCCCCAAAGGTGATGGCCGGTTTGTCGGGCCGCTCCTGGCCGTGGACGCGGGCCAGATCAGCGATGGTCGTAATCGGCATGGGCGTAGTTTGGCGGAGTGGACGAGATCCTTGCTGCGCTGGAGGAACAAATCGCCGAACTCGACAGTCTGATTGCCCCGGTCGATCCCGCTGCGTGGGCCAATCCGTCACGCTGTTCGGGCTGGACGGTGTCCGACGTCGTGCTGCATCTGGCCCAGACCAACGAGATGGCGCTCGCGAGTGTGCACGGTCGTTTCGCCGAGGTCCTTACCGAGCTAACCCGTGACTTGCCACCGTCGCAGGACGTCGACGACGGCGCCGGCATGATGGTGGACCACGAGCGCGGCGCGCCGCCGGCGGCGGTGTACGCGCGTTGGCGTGACGGTGCCGACGCGTTGGTCGCGGCGTTTCGCAAGGCCGACGCGCACGACCGAGTGCAATGGGTCGCGGGGACGCTGTCGGTGCACACGTTGTGCACCACGCGGCTCGCCGAAACGTGGATCCACGCCAACGACGTGGCTCACGGCCTCGGTGTGACCCTTCCGCCGTCGGAGCGCCAAGTCCACATCGCCCGCCTGGCCTGGCGCACGCTGCCCTATGCGTTCACGCGCGCCGGCAAGACCATGAGTGGAACCGTCGCGATGCAACTCCTCGATGCGAAGGGCAACGACGTCTCGTTCGAACACGCCGAGCCTTCAGAGACGATCGTGCGCGGGTCGGTGACCGAGTTGTGTGAGGTCGCCGGTCAGCGCGCGGACGCTGCAGCCACCGGCCTCACCGCCGTGGGGCCCGACGGCGAGGCGGCGCTGCAGCTCGTCCGCACGTTCGCGTCAGCGCGCTACGCCGACGCGGTATCGGCGTTCGCGTTTGCCTTCGCGTCGGCCCTCGGGCCGTGGTGAGCCTTGTGGGGGTGGCCATGAGGGCGGCGCTTGGGAGCGGGGTCGACGACCTTGGTGACCTTGAAGTCCTTGTCGAGATGCACGAGCACCCGCGTTTCGCCGTCGGCCTTGAGCAACATGGCGAAGTAGCCATCGGCGCGGTCATGGCCCGATTTCTTCACGGTGGCGCCGGGAACCGCTTCCTCCGCCGCGGCCTTCACCTTCGCAGCTGTCGCGTCGTCGAGCGGTGCCCGATCGGGCTTCGGGCCGTCGCACCGCTTCGCAGCGCGGTCGGCCTTGTCGGCCTCGGTGGTCGTCGCGGGGGTCTCGCGCCGGCGGAGCCCGATTGGGTGAGGGCGCCGGCGCCGAAGCCCACGAGCGTGGCCACACCGACCGCGCTGGTAACTAACAGGCCTCGGGACATACGGGGGGTAGTCATGACACGCAGTGTGCGACCCAAGTCTGTGAAAAGCGACCCGCGTTCTTGTGAGTTTCTTAAGTTTGTGGGGCAAATGGCACAACTCACCTCCCGTCTGCAGGAAGTCCAGTTCGAATCGGCAGCACTCCGGCGGACCTCGCCGGTACGGATTCTCCTGCCCGAAGGGTTCGACGGGGACGTCCCGTTGCCGGTGCTGTACCTCCTCCACGGCGGCGTCGCCGCATACGAGAGCGATTGGACGGGTTGGACCGATAAGGGCGC
Source organism: uncultured Actinomycetes bacterium (assembly GCA_963769985.1). GTDB lineage: Bacteria > Actinomycetota > Acidimicrobiia > Acidimicrobiales > JACCXE01 > JACCXE01. The sequence continues at coordinate 74,355 of CAVYNR010000001.1, forward strand.
GGCCGAAGCCGTAACCGCCGGCCTCCCGCTGATCGTCGTCATGCCCGACGGCGGTCCCGCCGGCTGGTACTCCGACTGGCTGCACGACAACGACAACACGGTCGGGCCGCAGCAGTGGGAGACGTACCACCTCGCCGAACTTCGCCCGTGGGTCGAGACGACGTTCCGCACGCGCACCGACCGCGCCGGGCGGACCATCGCCGGGCTGAGCATGGGAGGGTTCGGCGCACTGAAGTACGCGGCGCGCCACAACGAGTTGTTCGGATTCGCGGCCGCGTTCTCCGGCGGCGTCGACGTCCTCGACGAGGCCATCGGCAAGACGACCGACGCGGCGTCCGTGTTCAGCGGCGGCAAGAAGGGCGACCTGTGGGGGCGGTGGCCCGACGCGATTCCGTTGCGGCGCGAGAACAACCCTGTCGACCTCGCAGAGAAGTTGCGCGACACGGTGCTGGAACTGCGAACCGGCAACGGCCGACTCGTAGACGGCGGGCCCGTGGTCGATCGGATCGAGGCGGGCGTGCATCGCGGCATGACCACGATGCACAACCGCCTCGTCGAACTCGGCATCGATCATGTGTGGGACGACTACGGCGCCGGCGTGCACGCCTGGCCGTACTGGGCGCGTTCACTGGCCCGCACCCTGCCTGGACTCATGCGCTCGACGCAGACGGACTGATTTACGCGAGGATCGACGCCATGACGATGGAGCTCGACCTCGGGCCCGAGGCGAAGAAGTTTCGCGACGAGGTGCGGTCGTTTCTCGAGGCCAACCAGCCCGACGGCGATCTGCGCGGCCTCGACGAACAGCAGGTGGCGTTCGGCAACAGCCCGGCCGCCAAGGCGTGGGCCGACAAGCTGGCCGACAACGGGTTCATGTGCGTGTCGTGGCCCAAGGAGTTCGGCGGCCGCGGCCTGACCGGCATCGAAGTCGCGGTACTGAACGAAGAGTTCGCCCGTGCGCACGTGCCCCGCGTGACCCGCGGCATGGGCGAGTGGCTCGTGGGACCGTCGATCATCGTGCACGGCACCGACGAGCAGAAGGCGAAGTTCCTGCCCCGGATCATCGACGGCGACGGACCGCTACTGCCAGGGCTTCTCCGAGCCCGACGCCGGTTCCGACCTCGCGGGACTGAAGACCCGCGGCGTGATCGACGGCGAAGAGATCGTCATCACCGGCCAGAAGGTGTGGACCTCCGGCGCGCAGCTGGCGAACATGATGTTCTGCCTCTGCCGCACCGATCCCGACGTGCCGAAACACAAGGGCATCTCCTACGTGCTGCTGCCGATGTAAACGGGAGGACGGCTCGTCCGAACGGCATCGAGTTGCGCCCGATCAAGCAGATCACGGGCGGCGCCGGTTTCACCGAAACGTTTCTCACCGACGCGCGCGCACCGGTCGCCAATGCCATCGGCGGACTGCACAACGGGTGGCAAGTCACGATGACGACGCTCGGCAACGAGCGCGGCGGCAACGCGACGACGCAACACGTGCGCTTCACCAAGGAGTTCTGGGATCTCGTTTCCGAGGCGCAGAAGCGCGGCAAGACCGACGACGCGGTGATGCGCCAAGAATTGGCGCAGCGCGTTCACCAACGTCGAGATCATGCGGTACAACGGCCTGCGCACCTTGAGCGAAGTCGTGGCAAAGAAGGAGCCGGGTCCAGGCTCGGCGCTCAACAAGATGTTCTGGTCCGAGCACCACCAGTGGTTCGGCGAAGTCGCGCTCGACGTGCTCGGCATGGACGCGACGGTCATGAAGTCGACTGAGCCGTACACGCCGAGCAGATGGCAGAGCGTGTTCCTCGTCGAGCCGGTCAGAAACGATCTGGGGCGGTACCGCCCAAGTGCAACGCAACATCGTGGGCGAGAGAGTTCTCGGTCTACCAAAGGAACCAGGGAGCGAATCAAATGAGCCGTTTGAACGAGGGTCGCGTCGTCGTCATCACCGGCGCCGGTGAATGGCATCGGCCGCGAGCACGCGCTGCTGTTCGCCGAGACCGGCGCCAAGGTCGTGGTCAACGACCTCGGCGGCGAGATGGACGGGTCGGGCACACCTTCGTACGGGTCCCGCGCTGGCCGTCGTCGACGAGATCAAGGCGCTGGGTGGCGAAGCCGTCGCCAACGGCGACGACGTGTCGGACTGGGACGGCGCCGGTCGACATGATCAACACCGCCGTCGAGAACTTCGGCGGCCTCGACGTGCTGGTGAACAACGCGGGCATCCTGCGCGACCGCATGCTCGTGAACATGTCGATCGACGAGTGGGACGCGGTCATCAAGGTGCACTTGCGCGGCACGTTCTGCCCGACCCGTCACGCCGTGGAGTATCTGGCGCGCGCAAAGCAAAGGCGGGCAAGGAGGACGACGCCCGCATCATCAACACCACGTCGTCGCTCGGGCATCTACGGCAACATCGGCCAGACCAACTACGGCGCCGCCAAGATGGGCATCGCGGCGTTCACGATCATCGCGTCGAAGGAACTGGCGCGTTACGGCGTCACGGTGAACGCGATCGCTCCCGGCGCGCTCACGCGGATGACCGAGAACCTCAACCCGAACCGCCCCAAGGTCGAGGAGGGCAAGTGGAACCCGTCGGGCCCGGAGAACATCGCGCCGCTGGTGGTGTGGCTCGGGAGCCCCGAAGCCAGCGGTGTCACCGGGCGCGTGTTCAACGTCGCCGGCGGCCGCATCTCGGTCGCCGAAGGCTGGGTCGCACGGACCGGGCGAAGACCACGGCGGCAAATGGGATCCGAACGAACTCGGCAAGGTCGTCCCCGACCTGGTCGAAAAGGCCGCGCCCAACGCCGAGATGAACGGTCAGCGCCGAACTTCGTGACCAAACTCGAGGACGCGTTTCCGGCTGGCCGGTGGCACGCCGACTGGATCTGGGCCGCCAACGCTCCCGCCCGCGATCGCCACGTCGTCGCGCTGCAGACGCAATTCGATCTCGACGCCGTGCCGTCGTTTGCCCCGGCGCGTTGGTGTGCGGACTCCCGCGTGACCCTGTACGTCAACGGACACGAAATCGGCCGCGGCCCGGTCCGGTCCAACCCGCGCACCCAACCGGCCGACGACCACGACATCGCTCCGCTGCTGAGGGTCGGCCGCAACACGGTCGCCGCCCTCGTCATCAAGTACGGCGGCGCCAACCCGTGGTACCTGCCACCGCCGCCGTCGACCCAAGTGGCCTGGGGGGCGTTCGTGTTCGAGGCGCAGGTCGGCGAGCAGCTGGATCGTCAGCGACATCGCGACCTGGACCGGCGTCGTGCTCGACGGCTGGGGCGCCGAACAGGGGCGGTGGCATCTCAGGCCGTGGCAAGGAGACCGTCGACGCCGGCCGCGCTCCCCCGCGATTGGCAAACCGCCGAGGTCGGCTGGCCGCCCGTGGTCAGGCGCGACTCGCACAACGTGGGCGAGTCGGGCCGGCGGCGCGCGCCGACCTATCCGATGGGTCCGTTCGGCGGGCGCCCGTTGAGCTGGCCGACGCCAATCGACGTCGCCATGTCCGAGCACTCGCGCGGGCGCATGGCGCGTCGAGCGCGTCACGCCCGGCACGCTCGTCATCGACGCCGAAGGGCCCGGCGGGAGTCGGTCGTCACGCTGCAGACGGCGGAGTTCGTCGACGGCCGCGGCCGGCCGAAGCCGAACGAGCACGACGCCAAGCGTCGCGTTCACTCTTGACGGCACGCGGCGTTCGCTCGAGTCATTCGACTACTACGGCGGGCGCGGCGTGTTCGGTCGACGCGCCGCCCGAGGTGACCATGCACGGAGTCACGGTACGCGAGCGGCTTCATCCCGTCACCGGCGACGCGTCGTTCGAGTGCTCCGATCCGGTGCTCAACCAAATCTGGGCCGTGGGGCGCCGCTCGCGTCACCATCAACTCGTTCGATGCGTACACCGACTGCCCGACGCGTGAACAGCGCGCGTGGACGGGCGACTCGGTCGTGCATCAAATGGTCGACCTCACGACCAACTTCGACTGGTCGCTCGCCCGCCGTCATCCGCGGCTCACGGCCGTGCCTCGTCCCGACGGGATGCTGCCGATGGCGGTGGCCGGCGACATCGAGGCCGGCGACTGGACGATCATTCCCGACTGGCCGCTGCATTGGGTGCACGCCGTATGGAACCTGTACCGCTACGTCGGTGACCGCGACGAGATCGCCGCGCTGCTCGGCGTAGTCGAAGGCGTCGTGCGTTGGTTCGTTCCGTTCTGCGACGAGGACGGGTTGCCGACCGACGTGTACGGCTGGGTGATCATCGACTGGTCGGCGATCTACAACGAGGGCGTGTCCGCGGCGTTGTGCGGGTTGTGGGGCCGCGCCCTGCTCGAGTTCGCCGAGATGGCGGCGTGGCTGGGCGACAAGGGCCGCGCCGAAGTGGGCAAAGGAAACCCACGCGCGATTAGCCAAGGCCGGCTTCGAACGGCTGTGGGACAAGAAGCGCAAGCGCTACATCGACTCGCTCGTGCCCGACGCGCCCGCGCGCCGTCGCGTCGCAGCACGGCCAGGCAGCGGCGATCGTGGGCGGTCTCGCACCGAAACGCCGCATCACCGCCTCGTCGAGGTCATCACCGATCGGTCCAACTTCGTGCACGCGGCATTCAGTGTCGACGGGCCCGCCGATCCGTACGACGGACTGGAAGAGGGCCCGGTTCGCGTCGGTGGTGACTACCTTCGGCATCGGGCATCCGGAGAAGCAGTGGTGGGACGAAAACCGCGTCGTCGCCGCGCAGCCGTTCTTCCGCTACGTCGTGCACGACGCGCTGGTCGCCGCCGGGCGCGGCGATCTGATCGTCGACCAGTGCCGGGACTGGGAGGTGGCCTTGAAGCGCTGCGACACCTCGTGGACCGAGTGTTGGTTCGGCGGCACCGTCAGCCACGGATGGTCGTCGACACCGACGCGCGATCTCGTGCAACGCGTGCTGGGCGTGACGCCGGGTGAGCCGGGGTTTGTGACGGCGCGGATCGAGCCGAACCTCGGCGACCTGCAGTGGGCGCGCGGTGTGGTGCCGACACCGTTCGGCCCGATCACGATCTCGGTCGAAGGTCACGACGTCAGCGTCGACTCGCCCGTTCCGTACACGCTGCACCAGTGATCGCCCGCGGGTTCGAGCGCGTCGGCGACGCCTTCGAGGAGAACTTCCGCTCGCGCGGTGACGTCGCCGCCGCCGTTTGCATCTACGTGGACGGCCAGCCGGTCGTGGATCTCGCCCAGGGCTACCCCGACGACGCCTTGCAGTTCGTGTTCTCGACGACAAAGGGCGTCACCGCGATCGTCGTGAACCAGCTCGCGCAGGAAGGTCTGCTCGATCTCGACGCGCCAGTCGCCGCGGTGTGGCCCGCCTTTGGCCGGAACGGCAAGAAAACGATCACCCTCCGCCACGTCCTCGGTCATCGCGCCGGGGTTCCCGTCCTCGACGGCGCGTTCACCTTCGAAGACCTGCTCCAGGTCGACAACATCGACGCCGCGCTCGAAGCGCAAACACCGATGTGGGAGCCCGGCTCGACCCACGGCTATCACGCATTGACCTACGGATGGATCCTTGACGGTGTCGTACGGCGCGTCGACCGGCACGTCGATCGGCGACCACGTGCAGACCCGAATCGCTGAGCCGCTCGGACTCGACCTCTGGATCGGGCTGCCGGCACCACACGCCCCACGCGTCGAAGCGACGATCGACATGTCGCCCCTCGCGATCGACATCGAGGACCTCAAGCCGGTCCTGGACCCAGACACGTACGCCCTGGCGGCGAGGGCGGTCCAGCAGATTCAGGATCCGGACTCGGTCACCAACCGCGGCGTCTACATCAACGGCGCGCTCATCCCGGCGGACGGATCGATGATCTGGAACGACCCGCGTCTGTGGGCGGCGGCGTGGCCCGCCGCTACCTGCATCACCAACGCCCGCTCGCTGGCGCGGATGTACGCCGCCACCGTCAGCGAGGTCGACGGCGTTCGGTTGCTGGACAACGACGCGGTGGACGCGGCTCGCACCGAGTTGAGCTTCGGGCCCGACGCCACGACGGTGTTCCCGTCACGCTTCGGCCACGGCTTCCACCTCCATCACGAAGGTGCGCCGCTGCTCGGACCCGGTTCGTTCGGCCACGGCGGCATGGGCGGCTCCCAAGCGTTCGCCGACGTCGACCACAACGTTGGCTTCGGCTACGTCATGAACCAGATGCAGCTGATCAGCACGCGCGTGCCGTCACTGGTCGACGCGTTGCGCGCCTGCCTGTAGTTGCCGCCGCCCGGCGCCCGGCCAGCAGGACCAGCGTTTCGCGCCACCAAAGTCTTGTGATCTGGCCGATCGTGACCCCGACAGTGAGACTTTCGTGGCGCGAAACGGAACCGGCGTGAAAAGCGAACGCACTCGTGTGCCGCCGTCGCAGCGACAAGCGACATTCACACGCGGCGGCCTGTGGACGAGTCTGCGCCGCAGACTCCGCTGCGCGCATGTACGGCATTAGCGCGCAGGTCGCATACTCACGTTCTGAGGAGGGTGAGTGCCCGCGCAGGGAACTAACCCTCCTCAGAATGCGTCACCGATCGCGAGAAGTGCCGATCACGTGCAGCCCGAAGCCGTGCCGTACGGTCTTGACGTGGACTTCGGCGAGCTAGCTCTTGCGGTCGCCTGGGGCGCGGCGATGGCTCTCGCATTTCTTGCCGTGAAGCCGAGGCTGAGCCAGAAGCAAATGCCCTGGTTCGTGGTGGCCTGGATGGTGGTCTTCGTCGCGGTCGGTGCGTTCTTGATCAGCGGCTAGCCCGCGTGCGGTTAGCGCATGAGTGCCGATCTGGTGTGCCTGATCTCCGGGCTACAGGCTGCCGATGCGGAGACGTGTTGTCCCGTTGCGACAAATCCAGAACGCCTCGCGATCTACTCGCTCAGGCCAAAGCGGCTCGCCATCAGGGTGTTCCGGGCCGCACATAAGTGCCGTGAGGCGTGCCGCCGCTACGCGCGTGCGTGTAGCCAGGCGGCGATTCGTTCGATGCTTCGGTGCGCGGTTTCCAACCTCGGTTCGTTCAGATAACCGTGCGCGGTGCCGGGCTCGGTCGTGACCGCCACGTCGACGCCGGCCTGCGCGAGCGCCTCGGCGAACGCCTCCGCTGAAGACCGGAGCGTGTCGCACTCCGCGTTCAGCAAGAACGTCGGCGGCAGGCCCGCGTGGTCGCCGTTGGCGGCGAACGCGTGGGGATCAGCAAACACTCGCTCGTCGCCTACGTAGTTCAAGACGATCAGGCGAAGGGTGTCGGCATCGAACAAGAACGCGCCCAGCGGAGGGCTTTGGAGCGCGCGGCGAAGGCCGTCGCTCGGAGCTGGGAGCTCGGCGTGCACGAGGGCGTAGGCGAGCACGAGGGAGACCGGCAGCGGCTCACCGGAGTCACGAAGTCGCTTGGCGGTCGCGGCGGCGAGGCACCCGCCGGCGCTCGCACCACCGAGGTGGACCGGAAGGTTGCCGAAAGGCTGCTGGCCGCCCGTCGCCCAGCGCCATGCGGCGAGGACGTCGTCGCCGGGCACGGGATGCATGCGACCATCGGTCGCCAAGCGGTAGTCGACCGAGCACACGGTCACGCCACGCACCGCGAGTTGGCGCGCCACCCAGTCCGCTTCTGGCATGTCGAGGTCGCCGAACGCGAACGCGCCACCGTGTAGCCAAACGAGCGCCGCCGTCGCGGCGTTCGCCGAGTACCGGCGAAGGCCGATCGGCCCGTGCGGCCCCGGGATCGAAACCTCCTCGACTCTCGCGGCTTCTGGCAACGCGCTCACGACGGTTAGCTTGGCACCATGTCTGCAGAAATTGGCCAAGAGGCTCCCGACTTCGACCTCAAGTCGACGATCGGCGACAACGTCACGCTCTCCTCGTTCCGCGGTGACAAGGCGGTCGCGCTCGTCTTCCACCCGTTCTCCTTCACAGGCATTTGCCACGGCGAGTTGTGCGAACTGCGCGACGACCTGTCGCGTTACGAGGCGGCGGGCGTGCAGGTCCTGGCTGTTTCCTGCGACACGACCCACGCCCAGAAGGCGTGGGCCGCGTCGGAGGGTTACAACTTCCCCGTGCTTTCCGACTTCTGGCCGCACGGCGAGGTCGCCAAGGCGTACGGCGTGTTCGACGAGGCCGTCGGCGCTGCCAACCGCGGCACCTTCCTGATCGACAAGAACGGCATCATCGTCGACGCGTTCTTCACCGAAAGCCGCGCTGTCGCGCGCGAGAAGTCGCGTTACGACGAGGCGTTGGCCAAGCTCTAGGAGTCCTGGTTGAGGTCTCCGGCGTCGGGGTGGAAGTCGGGCACGGGCGCCGTCGTCGCCTCCGGCGGGAAGTTTTCGAGGTACCAGGGCGTGACCTGCTTCCAGCGGCCGTTCTCGCCGTAAGGCCACTCGGCACCGTCGATCGAATACGCCAGGCGGTCGAGGCAGGCGTGCCAACCGCCGGCGTCGCGCGCCGACTTGCCGTACTCGTCGAACGTATCGACCAGCGTCAGACGGGTGCCGCCGTCGATCTCCTCGAGCGTGATGCGCAGCACGTCCTCGTCGCCCCAGTCGAACTCGATGGTCGACGGCGGGTCGAATACGCGCATCGTGCCTTCCATTTCCGGTGCGTCGGCGAACGGGAACACGAACTTCAGGGGCGCGCCGGCTGCTCGATCGCCGTCGATGGTCGTGGGGAACCAGACCTCGAGCTCTGACGGCTCGGTGATGGCGCGCCAAACCTTTTCTCGTGGGTGCTGCAGAGTCGCGTACGAACGTGAGCCGGCCGCCGGTTCCGACTTGTTCGAGGGTTCCGTGTTGAAGGTCTAGGGGCATGTCGTTCTCCTATTCATCCGGCCGTCGTGTCGAGATGGCGTTCCAGGTCGTCGAGCGCGCCCGACCACATCGCGCGGTACGGCGCCAGCCACACGTCGAGGTCTCGCAGCGGATCGGGTCGTAGCCGGTAGAGCCGCCGCTGGCCGTCAACGCGCACTTGGACGAGTCCGGCGTCGCGCAACACCCTGAGGTGCTTGGACACCGCCGGCTGACTGATCGACAGCTCGCTGACGACGTCGCTCACGGCCATCTCGGCTTCGCACAGAAGGTCAAGAATCTGCCGTCTCGTCGGTTCGGCGATCACTTCGAGAACGCTTGGCACACCGCCGAACATACGTCCTCAGTTATATATCTGTCAAGTTATATGACCCGCTTGATCAGGTACACGGCTGGGTCCTTCTGGACATGGATCACGTTGCCTGCGTCGTCGCGGTACTCCGAGACGTCGAGAACGTCACCCCAGTACTCGTAACCGAGCCGCTCATACAGTCGCCGAGCGGCCACGTTGTCGACGACTACTCCGATGCCGATGCGCTTAAAGCCGCGCTCGACGGCGATCGCCTCGGCCGCGGCTATGAGTTGCGTGCCGACTCCCCTCCCTTGGGGCCACGCGTCGAGCCCGTTGATCTCGGGAAAGTCGCCGAGCGCCGCGCGCACCTCGTCGTACTTGCTCGCGAGGTAGAGCCGCCCGAGCCGACCACGGATCTCGTCGCCTTCCCACGCGATGAGCAACAGCGACTCGCCGCGTTCCTGCGCGGCGAAGCGATCCCGCTCGGCGCGCTGTTCATGCTCATCGCCGCTTCGGGCGACGAGTTTCTCGAGGTCTTCGGCCGTGCACTGGCGCACGTCGACCTTGATCACCACGACACGCTGTCGCAGCCGGTGTGGTCCTCCGGCTCTACTTGGAGGGTGGCGTGCGCGAGGTGGTACCGCTCGTCCAGCAGCGCCCGCGCGCGGTCCAGCACGGCGTGCGCGTCAGCGCCGGTGCGAATCATCAGGTGTGCAGTGGCCACGTCCATCTCCGACGTGAGCGTCCACACGTGCAGATCATGCACGTCGACGACGTCGGGCAATTGCGACAGGTCGGCGTGGACCGCGCTCAGATCGATGCCGGCCGGCGCGGCTTGCAGCAGCACCCGCAGTGCCTTGCGCGCGAGCCGGAACGTGCGCGGCAGGATCCACAGACCGAGCGCGGCACCCGCGATCGGATCGACCCACCGCCAGTCCGTCAGTGCGATCACGCCGGCGGACACGATCACCGCGGCGGAGCCCGCGAGGTCGGCGGCTACTTCGAGATAGGCACCTTCGACGTTCACGCTTTCCTGCGCGCCGGCGCGCAAGAGGCGGAACGACACGAGGTTGGCGACGAGTCCGATGACGGCGACGACAAGAACGACGGTGGTGTTCAACTCCGGCGCGTCGTCCACGCGTTGGAACGCTTCGACGAGCACGTAGATCGCCACGCCGAACAGGAGCAGCGCGTTGACGAGGGCGGCAAGAATTTCTAGGCGATAGAGACCGAAGGACCGGTGACCGCGCGTGTCGCCTCGCGTCGCGAGATGGATCGCGGCCAACGCCATGCCGAGGCCGGCGACGTCGGTGAGCATGTGCCCGGCGTCGGACAACAGCGCCAACGAACCGGTGGTCACCGCGGCCACGATCTCCACGACGAGCACGACCGCGCTGAGTGCGAGCGCTATCGCCAACGGACGCGTGTGACGCGCGCCGGCGCGTTGCCAGTCGTGACCGTGCGCGTGGTCGTGGCTCACGCCCGCACAATAGGGTGAGACCTATGGCGACAATTCAGGGGCAGTTCGACGAACGGTTCAAGAGCGTGCGCGACACGCTGGCGGGAAGCATCGACAGCGGAGCCGACGTTGGCGCGTCGGTCGCGGTGGTGCTCGACGGCGAGATGGTGGTCGACATTTGGGGCGGCACCATCGACGACGCCGGAACGCCGTGGGCCGAGGACACGATTATCAACGTGTATTCGACGACGAAGACGATGTGCAACCTCTCCGCGCTTATCTGTGCGGACCGCGGGCTGATCGACCTGCACGCGCCGGTCGCGAACTACTGGCCGGAGTTCAAAGCGGGGGGCAAGGAGAACGTGACCACCGCGATGCTGCTCGGGCACACCGCGGGACTGTCCGGGTTCGCCGAGCCGATGACCAAGGACGACCTCTACGACTGGGACAAGGTCTGCGACGCGCTCGCCGCGCAGGAGCCGTGGTGGGAGCCCGGCACCGCTTCTGGCTATCACGCCATCACTCAGGGCTACCTCGTGGGCGAAGTCGTTCGCCGCGTTACCGGCAAGAGCCTCGGCACGTTCTACGCCGATGAAGTCGCCGGTCCGCTCGGCGCCGATTTTCACATCGGGACCGGCCCCGAAAACGACAGCCGGATCGCGAAGTTGATCCCGCCGCCCGAATCCATCATTCCGGCGGACACGCCGACCGACAGCATCATGTACCGCACGTTCACCAACCCGGTCGTGAGCGCGGAGGAGTCGTGGACCGAGGAGTGGCGCCGCGCGGAGATTCCCGCGGCCAATGGCCACGGCAACGCGCGCTCGGTCGCCAACGTGCAGGCGATCGTGTCGCACGGCGGCGAAGTCGGCGGCGTTCAGTTGATGTCGCCCGCGGGGTGCGACGCCATTTTCGAACGCCAAGCGAAGGGCGCTGATCTGGTCTTGGGCCTGCCGTTGGAATTGGGCACGGGCTACGGCATCATCTCGCCTGAGCTACCCGTCGCACCGACGACGCGCGGCTGCTTCTGGGGAGGTTGGGGGGGTTCGGTCGTGGTCAACGATCTCGACAACCGCATGACCGTCGCGTTCGTCATGAACAAGATGGGCCTCGGCACCACGGGTGACTCGCGCGGCATCGGCATCGTGTGGGCCGCCTACGCCGCCCTGAATAGTTAATGCCCTCACTGGACGACGGCGTTCGCGCCGGGCTCGAAGCGCTCGCACTCACCGCCGAGGCGATCGGCGCGCTCCGCGCGCGCAGCACTAACGCGCTGCGGGCGGCGGCGGAACTTGTGCTGGCCGGCGACGGCGCGGTCATCGTCACCGGCCTCGGCAAATCCGGCCTGGTCGGGGCCAAGCTGGCGGCGACTCTGGCGAGTACGGGCACCGTCGCCTACTTCGTACATGCGGCCGACGCGTTGCACGGCGATGCGGGCACGGTCACACCTGACGACGTCGTCCTGGCGCTGTCCAACTCGGGCGAGACCGCGGAGGTGGTCGCGTTTGCGCGCATGGTCGCCGAGCGCGGCGTCCCCGTCATCTCGATCACCGGATGCGGTGGAGGATCATCGTTGGCCGCGCTGGCCACTGTCGTAATGGACGGCGGGTTCGAACGCGAGGGCGACCCGCACAATCTGGTGCCGAGTGTGTCGACCAGTGTGTGCCTTGCGCTCGGCGACGCGCTAGCGATCACGCTGATGACCGCCCGCGGCTTTGGCCCCGACGACTTCAAGACGTTCCACCCCGGCGGCGCGCTCGGGAAACAACTCGGTGGCTGAGTCGGTCTGCGTCGTCGGCAGTTTCATGATGGACGTGGTCGTTCGCACGACGAGGCGCCCGGCGGTGGGCGAAACCGTGATCGGTGAGTCGGTCAACTTCTTCCTCGGTGGCAAGGGATTCAACCAAGCGGTTGCGTGCGCGCGTTACGGCGCGTCGACCTCAATGGTGGGACGCCTCGGCGCTGACGGGTTCGGCGATCAGTTCGTCGCCGCGCTCGCGCGGGCCGGCATCGGCGCCGACCATGTCGGACGCGACGACTCAAGCGGCACCGGCGTCGGCCTGCCGATCGTCGACGGCACCGGCGCCAATTCGATCATCGTTGTCCCGCAGGCCAACACGAACTGCACGCCGGACCACATCGAGGCCGCGTCGGGCGTGATCGGCGGCGCCGCGGTAGTGCTGGCGCAACTCGAGCTGCCCTACGAGTCCGTGGCGCGGGCGTTGTCGATCGGCCGCGAGGGCGGAGCGCAGACCATTCTCAACCCCGCGCCGATGGGCGATGCCTCGCTGGCCGCATTTCGAGGTCTCGCCGACCTCGTGATCCCGAACGAGGCCGAGGCGGCGGCGATCGCGCCGGGCGCAGGCGAAGACCCGGCCGCGATCGCGGCGGCGGTAAGTGAGGCGTTGCAGGCGCCCGCGGTTCTCTTGACGCTCGGCGAGAAGGGCGCGCTCTTGTGGCAACACGGAAAGACGACGCAGTTCGAAGCCCACGCGGTGGACGTCGTCGACACGGTTGGTGCGGGCGACGCGTCGTGCGGGGCGCTCGCCGCGGCGTGGGCGCTCGGCGCATCCCTGGTTGACGCTGCTTCGGTCGGCAACGCCGCCGGTGCACTCGCGGTCACGAAAGCCGGCGCCGAACCGTCGATGCCGCGCCGCGCGGACGTCGACGCCCTGCTCGGCTGATGCATCGCGTCGCACTCCCCGACCCCCGGGTGGTCGTGGCCGGCGTCGTCGACATCGACAAAACCGACACCGGGATCATGCCGCGCAGGCTGTCCAGCACGTGGCGTTACCAAGCGCCGATGGAGGTCGATCTGCTGGCGTCGTCGCCCACCGGCGTGCGGCTCGTGTTCTCGACCAACTCGACGACGGTCGGCGTCGAGTTGTTGGCCACGCACTTGCAACTCGGCGACAGTCCGGCGTTCCCGGCGGCGATCGACCTCGTCCTGCGCAACGAGCTGGTCGCCTCGGCACAATTCACGGCGGGCCACGTGATTGTGGTCGATCCCGTCACGACCACGTTCGCCTTCGTCGCCGGGGAGCCCACAGTCGTGTCGTTGAACGTGCCCGACTGCGAGTCGCTCGAGCTGTGGCTGCCCAGCACCTCCATGCTCGAGCTGCGCGCCATTCACATCGACGAGGGTGCGACGATCAGCGCACCGCCCACCGACCACCGCCTCCGCTGGGTCCACCATGGGTCGTCGATCAGTCATTGCCTCGAGGCCCACAGCGGCTCGCGTACATGGCCGTCGACCGCCGCACGACGCGCCGACCTCCAACTCACCAACCTCGGCCTCGCCGGGCAGTGCCACCTCGACCAGTTCATGGCGCGCACGATGCGTGATCAGCCGGCCGACCTGCTCAGCCTGAAGATCGGCATCAATGTCGTCAACGGCGACACGCTGCGCCTCCGAACGTTCGGCCCGGCACTCCACGGTTTTCTCGACACTGTGCGCGAGGGCCATCCGTCCATACCGTTCTTGGTGATCTCGCCGATCCTGTGCCCGGCGCACGAAGACCACGCCGGGCCATCGGACGGCAGCAGCGGCACTACCCGCGCGCTCGGCACGCCCGTCACCCAAGCGCAGGGCGCGCTCACCCTCACGCAGATCCGCCACATCATCAGCGCCGTCGTCGAAGCGCGCCGCAACGCCGGCGACACCAACCTGCACTACCTCGACGGTCGCACGTTGTTCGGCGAGAACGACCTGTCCGACCTGCCCGACGGACTGCACCCCAACGGCGACGGTTACGTCCGTATGGGCGAACGTTTCGTGGCGACCGCGTTCGCGCCCGGCGGCCCGTTCGCGTAGTTAGGCCAGCACGAGGTCGCGCCACGCCAACGCGACCGCGCCGCCGGCGGCGGCCAACGCTCCCAGGACCAGCATGATCGCCGCTTGACCCCAGCGCGGATCGGCCGCGGGTGCCGCGGCGATGTGATGAATGATCGACGTGTCGAGGACGAAGTGGTTCATCTTCAACACTGCGCCGACCATTTCGATCAAGAACGACCACGCCACCACTGCGTAGGCCGTCGCCGTGGCTATCCGCGGCGCGACTCCATGCGCGAGCGTCCCGATGCCCAGCACGAGCAGCCCCGGGGGCACGATGTTGAGCCCCGCCAGAAACATCTTGTCGATCGGGATATCGCCACCCGAGATCCGTACGCCGACCCAACCGCCAAGGCCCGCGACCACACCGATGGCAACCAAGGCGGCGGCGCTTACCAGAACGCGCCCGCCCAGCCAGTGCTGTCGCAAGACCGGAGCGGCGAATAGATACTCCAGCCGGCCTTCGGCTTCCTCGGCGCGTCCGCCGCTGACGAACACCGCCGCCGTCAACGCGATCAGCGCCGACAGCATCACGAACGTGATGCCGACATAGCCCCGCGCCGAGAGCTGCGCGCCCATGCGGGCGAAGATGTCGTTGATCGACTGGTTGCCAGCTAGCGCTTCGCTGATGCCGCTGCTGACGATTCCGAAGACGGCGGCCGCGAGTGCGATCCCTGCCGCCCACGCCGCCGCCGTGCCGCGCATCAGTCGGAACGTGACCCCCACTGGTGACGACAACAACGCCGTGCGCGCCTCGGCCGTGTCGCGACTCGGCAACACGCCCAATCCAAGGTCGCGCCGCACACCCAGCACCATCGCGAGCGCCGTCGCGCCGAGCGTCACGCCCACGACCAACGCTAAGGGGGCGGCATTGGTGCCAGTAAGCGGCCGCGTCTTGTCGAGCCAGCTAACCGGCGACGCCCACGTCAGCCAACGCGCGCCCTCGACCGATTCTGCGATCGCGCGCACGACGAGCGCGAGACCGAGCGTGGCCCCAGCAATGCCCGACGCCGCTTGGCGCGTCGATGTCAACTGCGATGCCAGCGCGCCGATCGCGATGAACAGCGCGGCCGACGCGCCCGACGACGACCGAGAAGAACAAGCTCGCCGTCCATGAGAAGTACCCACCGACGACGCCCACAGTCACGATGCACGTGGCGACGGTCGCGAAGAGAACCAGCCACACCACCGCGAGTCCCTGCACGAGCGCGCCGATTCCGCTGGCGCGCGTGACGGGGCCCGCGTACAGCAGGTCGGCCCGGCCTTCCTCTTCGTCGCCGCGCAGGACCTTGGTCGCAAGCAGCAGTCCCCACACCGCGCCGATCACCGAAAACAGGCTGGCGCAGCGCCACGCCGTGAAACCCCGGGTCGTTTCGATGTGGTGCGCCGGGCCGAACAAGGCGCTGATGCCGGCGTTGGTGCCCAGCGACTCGGCGAAGGTGAGGCGATCGGACATCTTCGGATAGGTCGTCTCGAAGCCGTAGGCCGAAACCCAGATGAAAATCCCGAAGACACTTCCCCACACGAGCGCGCCGCGCCGTTGCTGTCGGTAGATAAAGCCCGCGAACGGGCTCATGCGTTTCCGTAGTGCGCGAGAAAGAGCTCTTCGAGCGAGGGCTCGTGGCTGGTCATCTCGAGAACTTTGTGCTTCGCGATCGCGCTGAGCAACGGCTGCATAGGAGGCGTCACCTGGCAATAGACGCGCCTGCCGTCGACCTTCACACTCGTCACGCCCGGTACGCGTGACAAGCCGGGAGGCTTGGCGGCGAAGGTGATCTCGACGGAAAGTGCTGACGCGATACGCAGCTGGTCCATGGTGCCGGATTCGACCAACACCCCCTCGCGCAGAATCGCGATCCGGTCCGAAACCGCTTCCACCTCGGACAGGATGTGCGAGGAGAGAAATACCGTCTGCCCCCGTTGTTTCGCCTCGGCCATGCACCCACGGAACGTCCGTTCCATCAGGGGGTCGAGACCGCTGGTGGGCTCGTCGAAGATCAGTAGCTCGGCTCGCGACACGAGCGCCGCGATCAACGCGATCTTCTGGCGGTTGCCTTTGCTGTATGCGCGCGCTTTCTTCGACGGATCGAAGTCGAACATCTCGACCAGTTCGACGCGGTAGGCCTGGTCGATCGAGCCGTGGATCTCCGCGAAGAAGTGCAGCGTCTCCTCGCCGGTAAGCGACGGCCACAGCGCGGTGTCTCCCGGGACATACGCCAGTCGTTTGTGAATCGCGATCGCGTCGCGTTCGGCGTCGATGCCGAACAGCTCGGCGCGCCCGGACGTCGGGCGGATCAGCCCAAGCAGCAACCGGATCGTGGTCGTCTTTCCCGCGCCGTTGGGACCGAGAAAGCCGAGGACTTCGCCCTGGTCGACGTCGAGGGTGAGCTCGTGCAGGGCATCGGCGTGGCCGTACCGCTTCGTTAGCCCGTCGCAATGGATGACCGCCACCAGCGGGAAGATAACCCGATACCGGTCGGTTAGAACACTCTTATGCGAGCGACGCTGCGCGATCCCGACGTCGCCTACCGCCGCCGGTGGCTGACGCTGACGGTGCTGTGCGTCAGCCTGTTCGTGATCGTGCTCGACAACACGATCCTCAACGTGGCCATCCCGACGCTCGCCAAGCCCAAGAACGTCGGCGGCATCGGCGCCAGCGCCAGCCAGCTGCAGTGGATCGTCGACTCGTACACCGTCGTGTTCGCCGGGCTACTGCTCACCGCCGGCAGCCTCGGCGACCGGTTCGGTCGCTACCGCATGCTCGTCATCGGCCTCAGCATCTTCGGCGGCGGCAGTCTGCTGAGCGCGCTGAGCGACTCGCCCACCACGCTGATCGCCGCTCGGTCGCTCATGGGTATCGGCGGCGCGTTCATCATGCCGTCGACGCTGTCGATCCTCACCAACGTGTTCCTCGACCCGATCGAGCGCCGCAAGGCCATCGGCATCTGGGCGGGCGTCGCCGGGCTCGGCGCGCTCGGCCCGATCACCGGCGGCTTCCTGCTCACGCACTTCTGGTGGGGCTCGGTGTTCCTCGTGAACGTGCCGATCGTGATCGCGGGCCTGACCGCCGGTTACTTCCTCGATCCCCGACTCGCGCGACCCGTCGACACCGAAGCTCGATCCCGTCGGCGCGTTGCTGTCGATCGTCGGCTTCGGCACGGTGCTGTGGGGCGTGATCGAAGCCCCGACGCAGCGGGTGGACGTCGCCCGAAACGTTGGTCGCGTTCGCGCGTGGGCGCGGTCGTCCTCGCCGTCTTCATCCGCTGGGAGCTCACGTACTCGAGCCCCATGCTCAACATGCACTTCTTCCAGAACCCGCGCTTCTCCGCGGCGAGCGGCGCGATCACGCTGACGTTCTTCACGCTGTTCGGCACGCTGTTCGTGATGACCCAGTACCTGCAAGTGGTGCGCGGCTTCTCGGCGCTGAAGGCCGGCCTCGTGCTCGGACCGCAGGCGTTGATGATGTTGATCTTCGCGCCGATGTCGTCGATGTGGGTCGGCAAGTTCGGCAACAAGCGCGTCGTGGCGACGGGCTTGGGCATCGTCGCCGTGTCGCTGCTGCTGGTCACGTCAGCTCACGCCGTCGACCGCCGACGCTGGCGATCATCGGCGTCACCATGGTGATGGGCGTCGGGATGGCCAACATCATGGCGCCGGCCACCGACTCGATCATGGGCTCGCTGCCGCGGGCCAAGGCGGGCGTCGGGTCGGCGGTCAACGACACCACCCGTCAGACCGGTGGCGCGTTCGGCGTGGCCGTGCTCGGTTCGCTTCTCGCGTCGCGCTACTCCGGCCGCATCACCGAAATACTCGGCAACAACTCGCCGGATGAGGCCGTGCAGGGACAACGTCGGCGCCGCGCGCACGGATACGCGCTGACCGCCTGCGCGATCAGCCCGAACTGCAGCGCCGCGTCATCGACGCCGTCGAACACGCGCCTTCGTTTCCGGCTTCCACTCGCGGCGCGTTGCCGGCGCCTGCGTCATCGCGCGACGGCGCTCGCCGTGTTGCGGTGGCTGCCGCACGCGGCCGCCCGACGAGCGCGACCTCAGCCTTCCCAGATGACACTGTCATGCGGCTGCGGATGTCGGCGGCTGACACGCCGACGAGGAGTTCGAACTCGCCCGGCTCGGCCTTCCAGTCGTGGATCGGCCGGATCCCAGAACGAGAACGACACGGTCGTCGAGAGCGATCTCGACCGTCCTCGACACGCCGGCGCCGAGGTGCACACGGCCGAAACCCTTGAGTTCCTTCGCCGGGCGCACGAGCGACGACTCGACGTCGCGGACGTAGAGCTGCACCACGCAGTCGCCCGTCGCGGTCGCCGATGTTGGTGACGGGCACCGACACCGTCAGCCCTTGGCCGGCGCCGACCGTCGGCGACGACGCCTCGGCCTTGCCGATCTCGAACGTCGTGTACGACAGGCCGAAGCCGAACGGGTAGAGCGGTTCGATCCTGCGTCTTGTCGAAGGCGCGATAGCCCATGAACAGGCCCTCGCCGTAGAGGACCTCGGTCGTTCTCGCCCGGGTAGTTCAGCATCGCCGGGATGTCTTCGAGCCGATGCGGCGAACGTCGTGGGCAGTCGACCGGCGGCGTCGACCGCACCGGTCAGACACGTCGGCCAGCGCGTTGCCGGCTTCTTGGCCGAGATACCAGAGCTGCACGATCGCCGCGACCTCGTCGCGCCACGGCATCGTGATCGGCGCGCCGGCGTTGACCACCACGACGGTGCGCTTGTTCGCCTTCGGCCACGGCACGACATCAGCTCGTCCTGGCCGGGCGGCAGGTTCGATGTCCTTGCGGTCGTGGCCCTCGGACTCCCAGATGCTGTCCATGCCGACGACGACGATCGCGACGTCGGCCTTCTTCGCCGCCTTCACCGCGGGACCGAGCAGGTCCTCGGGAACCGGCTCGAGGAGGCGGAAGTCGAGCAGCGAACCAAACACGTTCTCCGCCAGCGTGCTGGCGTAGTCGAGGCGAACCTCGACCGACTCGCCCGCCGTGAGCTGCACCGTGCCGGCGACGTCGTGCGGCGACCGTCGTCGGCGGCCCAGTCGTCGACGAACACGCTGTCGCCCACCCACAGGCGGATCTTGTCGACGGTGCGCGCGCTGAAGGTGTGCGGGCCCTCGAAGGTCGCGGTGAACGTGGCTTCGATGTGCGCCGACCACGTTGTTGTCCTTGCCGGCGGGTTCGAACTGGCGGCTCCATCGAAACGCCGAGCGCGGTCGTGACTTCCTCGTAGGCCGGGCTCGCCGCCGGGCTCCTCGCCGGCGAAGTAGCTGACCTTGAGACCCTGACGGCCGTCGGGCGCGCGGAATTGACCGGGGTCGAAGTGACTGGCGCCGCGGCCGAGCGTCGCGCCCGTCGAATGGATGATCTTGACGTCGTCGCCCAGCGCGGTGCGCAGACCCTCCAGCGGCGACACGGTGTAAGGCGACAAGACCCCGGCGCTGCCACCGCCCTGAGTCGACGCTGTCGCGGCGAGCGGTCCGATAATCGCCACCTTCTTCAGCGTCGTCGGCATCCAGTGGCAGTACGGGTTCGCCCTTCACCGGCTCGTTGCGCAACAACACGATCGCGGTGCGCGCCACGCGCCGCAGCAGTTCGATGCGCGTCGGGTCGTCGTCGTAGAACTCGTGCGTCGGGTCCGGCGCTTCGCCGTCCAAAACGCCGGTGCGCTCGTTGAGTTGCAGCACGCGCCGGACGCGTTCGTCCAAAACCTCCGAGCTGACTTCACCTGCCTCGACCGCCTTGACGAGCAGCTCGCCGCGGTGCGTCGGTGGACCGGGCATCTCTAGGTCGAGGCCGGCGTTGGCGGCGTCGGCTGTTGAGTGCGTGCCGAACCAGTCCGACATGACCATGCCGTCGAAGCCCCACTCGCCGCGCAGGATCGTTTCGATCAGCGGCGCGTGCTCCCCGCACCAGGTGCCGTACGACCTTGTTGTAGCCGGTCATGACCGCGAGCGTTCCGGCCTCGACGGCCGACTCGAACGGAACCAGATACAGCTCGCGCAAAGCGCGCTCGGGGATCTCCGAACTCATCGTGAAGCGTTCGAACTCGGAGTCGTTGCCCACGAAGTGCTTGACCGTGGTCGCCATGCCTTGGCTCTGCACGCCGCGGATATACGCGGCCGACAGTCGAGCGGTGAGGAACGGATCTTCCGAGTAGCACTCGAAGTTGCGCCCCGCGAGCGGCGTGCGGTGCAGGTTGACCGTCGGCGCCAGGATCACGGTCGCACCCTTGCTTCGCAGTTCCGCCGCGAGCGCGACGCCGACCTCGTGGGTCAGCTCCGGATCCCACGTCGCGCCGAGCGCGGTGCCGCACGGGAAACTCGACGACGCCGGACCGCCGCTGATGTGCGCGCCCCGCACGCCCGCCGGTCCGTCGCTCACCTTGAGCGTCGGGATGCCGAGTCGCTCGATCGCGTTGACGTGCCACCAGTCCTCACCGGCCAGCAGCGAGACCTTTTCCTCGAGCGTGAGCTCAGCAATCAGCTTTTCGATGCGATCCGACATGCGCCGATTCTTGCATCTCGACGCCGGATCATGCTGACCGATCAGTCAGTAATTTGATCAGGGTGGCGCAACGCCGACCGCGGCTGGCACGTGCTGGCGTGCGACGACCTAGTTGGCCGGCTCGACGCGCAGCGCCCCTGAAGGGCAACGCGCAACCTGAGCGATCACTTCTTCGTCGGACGCACCATCGGGTTGGATCCACGGCTTCGTCGACGAGTCGAAGACGGCAGGCAGGCCCCGCACGCAATTTCCCGAGTGTTCACATACGTCGTTGTCGAAGCTGATCGTCACACCGTTGCCAACGAACGACTTCCGGCCCATAGAACCGACCCTAGGGCAATGTGATCGGTCATTGACGCGCTAGCGACCCCGACGGTGCACCGACACGGCGTAGGTGGCGTCGCCGGGGAACGGATCGCCGTCCCACGTCGCGAATCGTTCCGCGAGCACGAGACCGGCCGACTCCGCGTGCGCGTCGTACGCGTCGAGTTCGTAGCCGCGACCGAGTTGGAAGCCGGCCACGAGCACGCCGTCGGGCGTGACGTGGCGGGCGCACCCGGCGACTACCGCGGCGTGGGTTCCCGCTGGCGTGAAGAGCGGCACGTTGCCGGCCATCACGACGACGTCGAAGGTGCGGGCGAGATCGAGCGCGGCGAGATCCGATTCGACCCACGCGAGGCCCGGTGCGCGATCACGCGCGGTCGCGATCATCGACGCGTCGACGTCCACGCCCATCACGTCGACGCCGCGCCGCGCCAGTTCGATGGCGACGCGTCCGGTGCCGCATCCCGCGTCAAGGACCGACGCCGGCGCGTAACGCAGCACGAACGCGACCTCGCCGTGCACGTCGGCACCCGACGCCGCGAGATCGTCGAACCGCTTCTGATACTCGTCGCCGTCCCAGGTCGTCACTGTCGACCGGGGTAGCTGAACTCCCAGCCTTCCTGCCACGCGAAGTCGGCCGTGGCCAGGTCGTGCAGCGTGCGGCCGTTCGCAAAGTGATCGAGCGCCCAGCGCGTGGCCACGTGGCCGATGATCGAGCACGCGTCGGTCGGCGTAGCGCGACGCGATGTCGTCGAGCGCGCCCCGCACGCGCGTCACGGCGGTCGTCCACGACTCGCCGGTCGGGTACGGGGTGTCGACGAACGCGCTGCGGTCGGCGTGGAGTTCGGCCGCCGGCATGCCGTTGCCGTCGCCGTAGTCGCATTCACGGAGTCGCCAGTCGAGAAAGGTGGGGATGCCGGTCGCACCGAATGCGATGTCGGCCGTCTCCCGTGCCCGTAACAGATCCGATGTGAACACGGCCGCGATTCCGTCGTCACGACGGCGCTCGCCCAGCGCGGCCGCCAACGAGCGACCCTCGACCGACAGGCAACTGTGGTGCCAACCGCTCGCTCGACCGGCCTCGTTGTCCTCGCTGATCGAGTGCGTCTCGAAGACGATCTCGACCGTCACCGACTACGTCTGCTGCTGCAGCAGGTTGAACACGGTGAACCCCGGCGCATATACGCCCACTGGATCGGCGCGCACCGCTTCGTCGAGCTTCACCGCGTCGTCACCAACCAGGATCCGCCACCGATCAACGCGCACCCCGTCGAGGATGATTTTCGCCGCCTGGGCGGCGGTCGTGGGCGCCATGGTCTTGAAGCCCTCCTCCATCATCTTCGAGATGTTGAGGACTTCCTCGTCGGTCATCGCCGCGTGATCGAAGCCGCGCTGTTCCATCGCCGCGCGAATCTCGTTCGGTCCGATCATGTCGCCGCCGAGCACGAGCCGGCTGTTCTTGACGATGTCGGTACCGATGTGACCGGGCATGACGACCGAAACCTTCACGTGCGGCGCGTTGACGCGGAAATCCTCGAGTAGCGCCTCACTGAAACCCTTCACCGCGAACTTGGCTGCGCTGTACGCGGTGTGTGGATTGCCGACACCGATGTCCGCGTAGAAACC
Organism: uncultured Actinomycetes bacterium; assembly: GCA_963769985.1. Taxonomy (GTDB): domain Bacteria; phylum Actinomycetota; class Acidimicrobiia; order Acidimicrobiales; family JACCXE01; genus JACCXE01. The sequence continues at coordinate 97,207 of CAVYNR010000001.1, forward strand.
GTTCACGCTCGACGTGTTGATGAGGTGGCCATCGTCGGAGGCCACGAGCAGCGGCACGAACACGCGGGCGCCGTTGTACACGCCACCCCAGCAGATCCCGAAGGTGCGCTCCCACGACTCGCGGTCACCCGCCACGAAACTGCCGCCACCGCCGACCCCCGCGTTGTTGAACAGCAGGTTGATGTAGTCGGTGTCGTGCTGCTCGGTGACCTCGTCGCGGAAGATCATCATCTGGGTTTCGTCGGCGACGTCGCAGATGTGCGTGGTGATCTTGTTGTCGCTCGAGGCCGACGCCTCGCGGGCGAGCTTCGCCGTCTCCTCCAGGTCGTCGGCGTGGACGTCGCACGTCGCGATGGACGCGCCTTCGGCCGCAAGTTGGATCACCAACTCACGCCCCATGCCCGCACCGCCCCCGGTTACAACGGCCAACTTGTCTGCAAACGATTCCATAGGTATCGCAAGCTAGCTGCGGGCTACGTTCGCTGCCCATGGCCGACGACGACCTGTCCGACTTCGCACGCGAGTCCTTCACCCACGACGGGAAAACTCGCACGGTCTTTCGGAAGGGTTCGGGGCCGGCGGTCATCGTGATCGCGGAGATTCCCGGCATCACGCCGAACGTCGCGAAGTTCGCCCGCCGGGTTTCCGACATCGGATGCACCGCCGTCATGCCCAGCCTGTTCGGCAATCCGGGGTACGACCCGGTGGGCCACGGCCGCGGCGCCGCCGTACGCCACATGGTCTCGACAGTCGTTCCGATCTGCATCAGCCGCGAGTTCACGGTTCTGGCGACGGGCAAGTCGTCACCGGTCATCGACTGGCTGCGCGCGCTGGCGGGAGCGGAACACAAGCGTTGCGGCGGGCCGGGCGTCGGCGCCATCGGCATGTGCTTCACCGGCGGCTTCTCGCTCGCGATGGCGACGCATCCGAGCCTGCTCGCACCCGTGCTGAGTCAGCCGTCGCTGCCCTTCACCGTGTCGAAGAACCACAAGCACAACATCGACATCTCCCCTGAGGAACTCGCCACCGTGAAGGCCCGCTGCGCTGCCGAGGGCCTCACCGTGCTCGGGCTGCGGTTCAAAGGCGACAAGTTCGTGCCGAAGGAGCGCTTCGACTTCTTACGCGAGCAACTCGGTGACGCGTTCGTTTCGATCGAGCTCGACGACGAACACGCCAACCCCGACGCAGAAATGAAGAACCCGCATTCGGTGGTCACCGAGCACTTGATCGACGAGGAAGGCTCGGCCACACGTGCGGCACTCGACGACGTGCTGGAGCTGTTTCGCCGCCGCCTCTTGACCACGTAGTCAAGTACCTTCTGGCCCATGCCTGATGTGGATGTCGTCGTTGTCGGAGCCGGATTCGCCGGCCTCTACATGCTCCACAAGCTGCGCGGGCTGGGCTTCTCGGCGAAGGCGTTCGAGGCCGGTGGCGGTGTAGGCGGCACCTGGTATTGGAACCGCTACCCGGGTGCTCGCTGCGACATCGAGAGCATGGAGTACTCCTACAACTTCGACGACGAACTCCAACAGGAATGGGAGTGGTCGGAGCGCTACGCGCCGCAGCCCGAGATCGAGCGCTACGCCAATCACGTGGCCGACCGCTACGACCTGCGCAAGGACATCACCTTCAACACGAAGGTCACCTCGGCCGCCTTCGACGAAACCACCAACACGTGGCGCGTCACGACGGATCAGGGACACGACGTGGTCGCGCAGTTCGTGGTGATGGCCACCGGTTGCCTGTCGTCGGCCAACCTGCCCGAGATCGAGGGCATGGACACCTTTGCCGGCCCGACCCATCACACCGGTCGGTGGCCAATCGACGGCGTCGACTTCACCGGTCAACGCGTCGCTGTCATCGGGACCGGGTCGTCGGCCATTCAGGCCATCCCGATCATCGCCGAGCAGTGTGACGACCTCACTGTGTTCCAGCGCACCGCCAACTACGCAGTGCCGGCGCACAACGGTCCGCTCGATCCGAAGTACGTCGCGGAGACCAAGGCCACCTACGACGAATTCCGCGCCACCAACCGCACGATGCCCGCCGCGTTCGGCTCGCGGCTGCCCGCCGGCACCGGCCAGAACGTGGCCGACTTCAGCCTCGAGGAAGTACGCCAGTTTCTCGAGGCGCGATGGAACTACGGCGGGCTCGGCTTTCTCGGCGCGTTCGTCGACACGATCCTGAGCCCCGAAGCGAACGAGGTGGTGGCCGAGTTCGTCCGCGAAAAGATCCGCGGGATCGTCGACGATCCTGAAGTCGCCGAACTGCTCTGCCCGGATCAGGTGATCGGCTGCAAACGGCTGTGCGTCGACACGGGGTATTTCGCGACATTCAACCGCGACAACGTGCACCTCGTCGACATCCGGAAGGCACCGATCGCTCGCATTACGCCACAGGGCGTCGAGACCGTCGACAGGCACTACGACGTGGACATGATCGTGTTCGCCACCGGCTTCGACGCGATGACCGGCGCGCTGCTGAGCGTCGACATCAAGGGCCGCGACGGGCTGTCGTTGCGCGATGCATGGTCTGCGGGGCCGCGCACGTATCTCGGCTTGGGCGTGGTCGGGTTCCCGAACCTGTTCACCATCACGGGCCCGGGTAGTCCGTCGGTGTTGACCAACATGATGGTGTCGATCCAACAGCACGTCGACTGGATCGGCGCGTGCATCGAACACCTGCGCGATAACAACATCGCCGCCATCGAGGCCACGGCCGAAGCGCAGGACGCGTGGGTTGACTACGTCAACACCATCGCCAGCTTCACTCTGTTCCCCACCTGCAACTCGTGGTACCTCGGCGCCAACGTGCCCGGAAAGACGCGCGTGTTCATGCCCCTGCTGGGCTACCCGCCTTATGAGGAGAAGTGCGCCGAGGTCGCCGCCAACAACTACGAAGGCTTCGCGCTCGCCGTCAAGGCGTAATTGCCACTCGGCCGCCCGATGGCGTCGGTTGGAATGCGTAGAACCCGTTGCCGAGGCTGGCGCCGTCGAGTGAGGTGAAGATGCGTACGTGAGCGGGTGCATCGGCGAACGGCACCGTCGCGATTTCGTCGTAGCCAGCGACGGCGGCGTCGCCGACGGCCACGGCCACGCCGCCGCGGAACGCCGGGTCGTAGGCGAAGAACCCGCTTCCTAGCGCCAGACCGTTGGCGGTGAACGCCCGCACGTGGGGGCCGCCTCCCGCGCGCGGGCCGGTGACGATTTCGGGTGCGTGGTCGCCGGCAACGTCGCCCCCCGCCACGGTGATGCCGCCACGAAACGCCGGGTCATAGGCGAGGAAGCCCGGGCCCACCGGCGTGCCGGAGCCGCGGAAGATACGCACGTGCGAACCGCCGCCTGGGCCGGCGCCCGTGATGACCTCGTCCCTACCGTCACCGTCGATGTCCGCCGCGGCGACGCTGACTCCGCCTCGGAAGGCGGGGTCGTACGCGAAGAACGTCGCCAGCGTGGATCGGAGCAGTCCGCGCAACGCGGCATATCCGGCGTGAGTTCGCGGATCTTGTTCACGATGACGTGCGGCCCTCCGCTGACGTCGGCCGCTTGAATCAGTTCGTCGTTGCCATCCCCGTCGACATCACCGAAGGCAACGTTGACGCCACCCGTGTACCTCCCACCGGCGGGGACTGGGCCGAACACCGGGTTGAACGACTCAGCCGTCGCAAACTCGGTCCCAGCCCTCGCGGACCAGAGCGCGTATCCACCAAGCTGACCGGAGGCGAATTCGGGCTGGCCGTCTCCGTTGACGTCGCCGACCGCGATGGACGCACCCCGGCTGAATGAGTTGTCGAAGCTGTACAAGTAGTGGTTCATCGCGCCGAGCGCGCCGTCGGGAGTGAAACCACGGACGTGAGCCGGACAGGGCGAGTCGGCACCCGGCGCCGCACACTGCCCGGGCCCGAGCGAAGCGAACACTCTGGCGCGCGATGTGGTGGTGCGTCGCGTCGACGCGAACGACGCGATGTAGTCGCCCCCGTGCTCGGGGTTGCAGTATGTGGTGACTTCTAAGTCCACGGGATCAGTGTCGTCCTGCTCACTGCTCGAGAGCCGATTCGTGAGCGTGGCCGTGAAGTTCCCGAAGAAGTCCGGTGTCGCGATGACGGTGTCGATCGGATGGATCGCACCGTCACGGACCGGTCGCCGTAGCTGCACCCCGAACCCGCCCCACGACGACCTGCAGTTGCCCGTGACGGTGATTGCCGTGCCGGGCGGGCCCGCTACCGGCTCAATGCCGAAGGGTTGTGGCCGGTCATCATCAGCCGCGCTCGCTGGCGATACGGAGCCAACCAGCAACGCCACCCCGCTGACGACCAATAGCCATCGACGCATCCAGACATAGTGCCCCGTCCGACGCCGAAGCATCTCTAGAGAAGCGCCACGACGAGCGTCACCAGCAAGACGACAGCAATCAAGGCGAACGCGGCGTAGAGAGCGAACACGCAGCCACGCCGCGCGCGGCCGTCTTGGGCCGCACCGCGTGCAAACGCCGACATTTGCTGCGCCCTGCCTGAGGGCGAGTACGCACTCGCCTCGAACCCGGAGCCCTTCTCGGGCCACATGACGTTGCCGGGGTCGGGATCGATCGAAGTGTGCTTCACCCGGGGGAGCCGACGCTTTGGCTTGCGCGGCTTGATTCCTTTGGAGCCCACGACGTAATGGTCGCACGCCCACGATCGGCACCTATGCGTGCCCGCCCCGCGGTTCGTGTGCACCTAGAGCCGTGAAAGACGCCTGATCAGGCGACACGGCGGCCCCAAGTGCACGTGAAACGCGATGCGCACGTATTGCCGGATATATGTCGGCCGGTCGCAAGACGTTCAGGTTTATTTGAAGAAAATCGAACGTATGTTCGAGTATCTGTGCTAGGCTGACGTCGATGGACTTCACCGCGTGGGCAGACGAATTCGAGGACATCGACGTGCCGTCGGACCTCGACGGCCTCGAGCGGGCCGTGTTCCACAGCGACCGGTACATGGCGAAGATGGCGGTAGCCGTTGCGGAGATGGATGCGGCTCGGATGTGGGAGGTCGACGGGTCGCCGTCGGCGGCCACGTGGCTGCGGGGGCGTGGACTTACTTCGACCGAGGCGCATCGCATGGTGCTGATGGCGCGCAAGCTGCGGCGGCTTCCGGTGCTCGCCACCGCGTGGCTACGCGGTGACCTAAACGGCGGTCAGGTGCAGGCGGTGCATGCGAACGTGGTCGAGCGCCACGTCGAGCTGTTCGCGTCGCACGAAGCTGGCGTTGTGCCCACGCTGATCGGGCTGTCGGTCAGCGAGACGGCGCGGGTCATGAGTCTGTGGCGGGCGCGGGCCGACGCGCTCGACGACGGGCGCCCGCCGCGCGACCCGGTGTGCGAGGCAAGGCTGTCGTCCACGCTCGATGATCGTGGCCTCCTCACCGCGTCGCTCGACGCTGAGGGTGTAGCGCTCGCGACGGCCGCGCTCGACGTGGCCGACTCCCACGACTTGGACACGCCAGCGTGTCAGCGGCGCGGCCAAGCACTCAAAGACGTGTTCCGCTGGTTCCTCGATAACCAGAACATGAAGACCGCCGGACGCAAGCGCCCGCACCTCAACATCGTGATCCGCGACGACACGATCCATACCGACAACGTCGAAGGCTTCGACGTCGAGTCCGGTGTTCGGATCGACTCGCGCACGTTGCAGCGTTACCTGTGCGACTGCGAGTTCCACCGTCTCCTTCTAAGTGCTGAAGGCGTCGTGTTGGACTACGGCCGCTCCGTGAAGGACCCGCCGATTGATCTGTACAACGCAGTCGTCGCCCGCGATCAGAAGTGCCGCGGCTACAACTGCGATCGACCCGCCTCCTGGTGTCATGTGCACCATGTGAAGTGGTGGGAACGCGACAAGGGCACCACAGAACCCGGCAACCTCGTGCTGCTGTGCGCCCGATGTCATGGAACCGTGCACCGACGAGGTTGGTCGGCGGTGCTGCACCCCGACGGACGCTTCGATGTCACGACACCATTCGGTGAACTCCGCACCACGTACCCGCCCGGCGCGATTCCGCAACCCGATCTCGATTGGGGCGACCAAACCCGCACCGCGGAAAAGCGACGGCGAGGGTCTTACGCGACCCACGATCCGTTCGAGGACCACATCAACCACCGCGCGCTCGTCCCCGCATGACCGAATCGCGCTGGCGTCAGATGATTTCGCGGGCGTCGCGGTCGGGCAGCTCGGGGAACGGCGCGATCGGCATCGTCTGATACCAGAACGCGGTCGTGGCGATGTCGTCTTGAAGTTGCAGGTACTTCATGCCGCGGCGCCAACCGAGGGCCTGCATCGTGACCCGGAGGTCGGAGCGGAACCGGATCGGGTCGGTGATGTGCCAGCGGTACAGGCTGAAGCGTTGCTGTGACTTGTACGTGCCATCGGGTCGCAACACTTGGGGCATGCCCGCATACGGCGTGACGAACTCGGTGTACTGGCCGTCGCGGTCGAAGTTGTACGAGCCGCAGAAGTAGTCCTCCGTGCCGGTGCCGCAGATCGTGGGGAACTCGCCGTCGCCGTCGATGAAGAACTTCACCTCGCCCTCTCCCCACCAGCCCGAGTTGTTCACACCCCAGCAGCAGTGCAGGCCGACGAACTGGCCGCGGCCGGTCACACCGTCGAGGATGTTGACCACGTCGCCCTTCGGTAGCGGGTTGACGCGCCGCCACTGCGCGCAGAAGTACGCAGCGTCGTCGGGCACCTCACATTCGGTGTAGTCGATTTGGTAATAGAGGTAGCGCTCCTCCTCGCTCTCGTTGGTGAGCGTGATGCGCGCGCCGGTGCGAAACGGCATTTCCCAGTAGCAGTTGAAGGCGCTGCCGGGATTGACGCACACGGCGAGCGACGAGATCTGTGCGAACTCCCCCCAGCCCGACGCGAAGAAGTCACCAAGCGGGCACTCAACCGCCGGCGTGTCGGACCCGTCCCAGTACATCCGCAGCACTTGGTTGCGCCAGCCGCCGGTCGGCGTTAGCCAGATGTGTTGGATCGCGCCTTGCGCCTTGATGTCGCACAGCGTGAAGGTTTCGCCGACGGGGATCTTGACCGACGGGCTGATCTTCCAGCCTTGGCCGAGTTCGCGCCCGGGATGGCGCCGGTGCCTTCGGTGGCCATGCCACCCTTGCCCTTTTCACCCGTGAAGTTCTCGGGCGAGATCGAACGCGTCTCCGCGTCGGCGATGCGCCATAGATTCGCGAGTCCTACGCCGAGACCATTCCAATTACTCATACCGTGAGTATTTCAGTTAGGTGTTCGCATGCGACGAGTTGCGCTACTGCGAGGTGTCAACGTCGGGGGTAAGGCGAAGGTGCCGATGGCGGCGCTGAAGTCGGTGTTCGAGGCGGTCGGCGCGAAAAAGGTGGAGACCTACATCCAGAGCGGCAACGTCGTGTTCGACGGACCGGCATCGGTGAACGCGAAGAAACTCGAGACCGCGATCGAGAAGCATTTCAAACTCAACGTGTCTGTCGCGCTGCGGACACGGGCGCAGATCGACGCCATCGTCGAGGCGCTTCCGTATCAGGAAACCGACCTGGTGCACGTCGCGTTCTTGCTCGGCAAGCCGAAGCTGGGCGGCATCGATCACGACGCGCTACTGCCGGAGAAGTTCGAGCACATTGGCCAGGAGCTGTTCTTCTACCTACCCAACGGCATGGGCACGTCCAAGCTGCCTGCGTACGTGGCACGACGGATCGGCGTCGATATGACGGTGCGCAACTGGCGCACCGTGCTCAAGCTGCAGGCGCTGCTGCGCTAGCGCGCCATCATCTCGACGATGCGCTGCTGCAAGTGGCGCAACAGGAATTCGGGTTCGCGCAAGCTGAACCCGGTGGGAGCCACACCCGTCGCGTGACCGGCTTGCACCTTCTGACAGATGTCGACGTCTTGATGAATCGTCGGGTCGCGCGACCAGGGACTGTTGGCCGCGGGCGATGTCGGGTTCGGATGTTCCCGGCGGCATGAACCAAACGTGGCGGAAGCGGATCCTGTCGACACCGAGCACGTCGATGGAACCGATGTCGAAGCCCTTCCCTGAGTGCTGCAAATACGTCGTCGGGAACACCCAGTTGTAGTGGTACCAAAACTGGCTGCCGTCCGACGGTGGCTTGTAGGTCGGGCCCTCCTCGACGCCATCACGGAACGGGATCCGGTGGTGAATCCAATTCGGTCCACCGATGCCCAGTTCTTGTCGCGGGGGCCATCACCACGCCGCGAGCGAACTCGGGATGGGTTGTCGGGCAGTGGTAACACTCGGCCGTGTTGTCCTGGAACACCTTCCAGTTGCAGTCGATGGTCCAGTCGTGGTGGAACCCGTAGGTGTAGTTGGTCACGTCACAGCCACGCTCGACGAGCAAGTCGTTCATCCCGGCGATCCAGTCGTGCAGCGGCGGGGCGCCGCGATCGACGTTGACCCAGATCATCGGGCCCCACACGGCGACTTGTACCGGCACGAGCCCGTAGTCGTCGGGCACAAAGGCGTCAGTTCCCGCGGAACGCGGCGCGTTCTTCAGTGATCCATCGAGCTCGTAGGTCCACCCGTGGTAGTGGCATTGCAGCACGCGCTGGTTCCCGTCCTCGGTGACGACGGGATAGCCGCGATGCCGGCAGATGTTGACGTATCCGTTGATGTCGTCGTCCGCGGTGCGCGTGATTGCGATCGGGACGAGCGCGACGTCCCGGACGATCACGTCGCCGGGTTCGGCGACCTCGCCCACATGCGCCACGTAATGCCACGCCTTGCGATGGATCTGCTCCAACTCGGAGCGGAAGATCGCCGGGTCCGAGAACCACTCGGTCGGCAGCGCATTTCCGGCCTGAATCGACTCGATGAGCGCAGTTGCCTCGTCACCCGTCACAGATACCGATGGTATCTGAAATGGTCGTGCAGACTACAGGGATGAGCGAGGTCGTTGCCCACGTGCGAGTCGATCCCGATCGGTGCCAGGGCCACAACCGCTGCACCGCGCTCGCTCCTGACCTGTTTCAAACCGACGATCTCGGTTACGCCAGCGCGATCGGCGACGGCTCCGTGCGCGCCGACCAGCTTGACGCCGCGGGGCTTGCGGAGCGGAACTGTCCTGAATACGCCGTGATTTTGGAGATGATGTCGTCGTGAGCACAATCGATTGGCAGAGCGAGTTCGACCACTTCTCCCCCGAGTACGCGGCTGATCCCTTCACGGTGTGGGACGAGTTGCGCGACACATGTCCGGTCGCGTCGAGTGCGCACATCCGGAACATGTGGGTGCCGACGCGCCACGAGGACATCGTCGCGATCGCCCATGACACCGAGCACTTCTCGAGCCGTAGTCCGCTCGTGGCGCAGTTCGGCAACATGAGCGACTTCGGCATCACGGCGCCACCGATATCGAGCGATCCGCCGTATCACACCGACATTCGGCGAATGCTCCTGCCGTTCTTCTCCCCGGCGCGCATCGAGGCCCTGCGGCCGTCGGTCGAGGCCTACGCCGACGAGTTGATCGACGGCTTCGTCGGCGGCGACGGCTGCGACGCCGCCCAGGACTATGCGCAGTTCATACCGGTGCGCATCATCGCCAAGATGCTTGGCATCGCACCCGAGGACGGCGACCAGTTCCGCACGTGGGTCAACGCGCTGCTCGAGAACGCGCCCACCAATATCGAAATCGCCGGTGTGAATCTGGCGGAGCTTTACGGGTACTTCTACGAACGCATCGACGCGCGCCGGAAGGAACCAGGCGACGACCTGATCTCGTTCCTCGTATCGCAGGACGTGCTCGGTCGCGAACTCACCGACATGGAGATCCAGGGCGTCTGTCTGCTCTTGCTCCTCGCAGGTATCGACACCACGTGGTCGGCGATCGGCGCGTCGATCTGGCATCTCGCCGGGCACCCCGAAGACCAGAAGAGGTTGCGCGAGGAGCCCGAGATCTGGCCCGTCGCCCTCGAGGAACTCCTGCGGGCGTACGCGCCGGTCACGATGGCGCGTGAGGTGGCCGTCGACTACGAGTTCAAGGGTTGCCCAATGCGCCAGAGTGAGCCGCTGCTGCTGCCGTTTCCCGCGGCGAACCGCGATCCGTCGGTGTTCGAACGAGCCGACGAAGTGATCCTCGATCGCGCCGACAACCGTCATGTCGCCTTCGGCGTCGGCATTCACCGTTGTCTCGGATCGAACCTGGCGCGCCTCGAAGTGCGTGTCGCGGTGTCGAAATTCCTCGAACGCGTCGGTCCGTTCCACCTGGCCGATCCATCCGCCGTGACCTGGTCAAAAGGCCAAGTTCGCGGGCCGCGGGTGTTGCCGATCTCCTTCGATCGGTAGTTTCGTTATCGGAGGCCTCGGGTACTTCTAGCCCATGACCTCGGATGCGAAGCGTCTCAAGGGCAAGATCAAAGAGTGGGTCGGCGACGCCACCGGCGATCGCACCGAAGAGGCCCGCGGTGCAGTCGAAAAGCGCACGGGCCGCGAACCCGATGAAGCGGAATTGGCCGACGAGACCGAGAGGGTCAAGGAAAGCCACCACGACTACGGAGAGCGGACCCCAGCACAGCGCGTGCCGCACGCCGACCGCTAGACAAGCGGCGTGACCGCGCCGCATCCCGTCGTCTCGCCGATGCAGGGCGTGGTCGTTTCCATTGACGTCGCGGTAGGCGACGCCGTGCGCACCGGCCAGACCGTCGCGGTTATCGAGTCCATGAAGATGGAGCACGTAGTCGTTGCCGATCGCGACGGCGTCGTCACATCGATCATTGCCAAACCCGCCGACCAGCTCGCCGCCGGCGACCTCCTGTTGTCACTGGGCGAGACCCCTCCCCGACTTTCTGCGGATTTCCCACCGACGTCGATGGGAAATCCGCAGAAAGTCGGTGGGGTGCGGGCTGAGTTGGCGGAGGTGATCGAGCGGCATGCGGTTGGCGGCGACGAGCGGCGGCCGGCGGCGGTGGCGCGGCGACGCAAGACGGGGCAGCGCACGGCGCGCGAGAACGTGTTCGACCTGATCGACGACGGCACGCTCGTCGAGTACGGGCCGACGGTGATCGCCGCGCAACGGCGGCGTCGCGAACTGACCGAACTCATCGAGCAAACCCCGGCCGACGGACTGGTCGGCGGCATCGCGAAGGTCGACGGTCGTTCCGTAGTCGTGATGTCCTACGACTACACGGTGCTTGCGGGCACGCAGGGTATGCAGAACCACCGCAAGAAGGACCGGCTCTTCGAACTGGCCGAGCGGCTGCGCGCGCCGGTCGTGTTCTTCACCGAGGGCGGCGGTGGGCGTCCCGGCGACACCGACGGGACCGGCGTCTCGGGCCTCGACACCATGGCGTTTCGGTTGATGGGCGAACTGAGCGGACTCGTTCCGCTTGTTGGTGTCGTGAGCGGTCGGTGCTTCGCTGGCAACGCCGCGATCCTGGGTTGCTGCGACGTGGTCATCGCGACTGCGGGTTCCAACATCGGCATGGGCGGGCCCGCCATGGTCGAGGGCGGCGGCCTCGGTGTGTTCACGCCCGACGAGATCGGGCCGATGGACGTACAGGTACCCAACGGCGTGGTCGACATCGCGGTCGCCGACGAAGCCGAGGCGGTGGCCGTCGCGCGAGAAGTATTTGGGCTACTTCGGCGGCGCGTCCGACGACTGGTCCTACGGCGACCCGGCGCAGATGCGCGACGTAATCCCCGAGAACCGTCTGCGCGTCTACGACGTGCGCGAGGCCGTCACCGCGATCGCCGACACCGATTCGGTCCTCGAGATCCGGCCCGAGTTCGGCCTCGGGATGGTCACCGCCCTGGCCCGCGTCGAGGGTCGCCCGCTCGGGCATCATCGCCAACAACCCGACGCACCTCGCCGGAGCCATCGACGCCGACGGCTCCGACAAGGCGGCGCGCTTCATGCAGTTGTGCGACGCCCACGACGTGCCGTTGCTGTTGCTGTGCGACACGCCCGGGATCATGGTCGGGCCCGAGGTCGAAAAGACCGCGCTGGTGCGCCACGTCAGCCGCATGTTCGTGACCGGCGCGTCGGTCACGGTGCCGACGATGACGATCGTGCTGCGCAAGGGTTACGGCCTCGGCGCCATGACGATGGCGGCGGGGTCGTTCAAGTCGCCGCTGTTCACGGTGTCGTGGCCGACGGGCGAGTTCGGCGGCATGGGTCTCGAAGGCGCGGTGCGACTCGGCTACCGCCGCGAGCTCGACGCGATCGAGGACGACGCCGAACGGGAAACCGCGTACCAGGCGATGGTCGACCGGATGTACGAGCACGGCAAGGCCGTCAACGCCGCTTCGTACTTCGAGATCGACGACGTCATCGACCCCGCGGACTCTCGCCGCTGGATCGTGGCTGCCCTCGACGCCGCCGGCCCGCCCCCGACGCGCACTGGCAAGAAACGCCCCATGGTCGACACCTGGTAGCGATGTGAGTGAGTACTCACTCAGCGTGTAACATCAGCGCGGTGACGCGGGCCTCTTTGCTGCCGACCGAGGAGCGGCGGTCGATGATCGTGGATGCTGCGCTCCCGCTGGTTCTCGAGCACGGCGAACGGGTTACGACCCGTCAGATCGCCGATGCGGCCGGAATCGCCGAGGGCACGATCTTCCGGGTCTTCGCCGACAAGGACGAGGTGATTGCGGCGGTCGTGGCCAAAGCCGTCGATCCCGCTCCGCTCGAGGAGGCGCTGGCGCGATCGACCCGAGTCAACCCTTCGAGAAATGCCTCGACGCCGCCATCTCCGCGATCCAGCGCCGGGTGACCGACGTGTGGCGGATCCTGTCAAGCGTCGGGCCGCGATTTCACGAGCCCACGACCGGGCCGCAGCCGCCGAGCCCCGCGCTCGTCCGAATGTTCGAAGCGCACAAGGACCGGCTGAGCGTGAAGCCGGCCGAGGCGGCCAAGCGACTGCGCGCCGTCACGCTGGCTGTGACCCATCCCGTCCTCAACGACGACGCCGATGTCGTCGCGCGAGGTGGCCAAGCAGTTCCTCTACGGCGTGCACGTGCGGAGCGGCTCGTGCTGATCCGCCTTCTCCGCGACCATCTCGGGCCGTATCGCAAGATCATCTACGGCGTTCTTCTTCTGCAAACGGTGCAGACCACCGCCGCGCTGACGCTGCCGACGCTCAACGCCCGCATCATCGACAACGGCATCCTCAAGCAGGACCAGGGCTACATCTGGAAGATCGGTGGAGTGATGCTCGGCGCATCGCTGGTTCAGATCGTGTTCTCGGTGGGCGCCGTCGTATCTCGGCGGCCAAATTGCGATGGGCTTCGGTCGCGACCTGCGCAACAGCCTGTTCCACAAGGTCACGAACTTCTCCGCCCGCGAAGTCGAACACGCTGGGTGCGCCGTCGCTCATCACGCGCATCACCAATGACGTGCAACAGATTCAGATGCTCGTGGTGATGGTGAGCACGATGGCGATCTCCGCGCCGATCACCATGGTCGTGGGCGTGATCCTCGCGTTGCGCGAGGACGTCGGCTTGTCCGGCGTGCTCGTCGTGTCGATGCCCGCGTCGGCCATCGTGCTCGGTCTCATCGTGTCGGGCATGGTCCCCGCGTTCCGCGTGATGCAGGAGCGCATCGACGAGATCAACCGGGTGCTGCGCGAACAGATCACCGGCATCCGCGTCGTCCGCGCGTTCGTGCGCGAGAAGGAGGAGACGCGTCGCTTCGCCAAGGCGAACGAGGAACTCACAGCCACGTCGCTGCGCGGCGGCCGGCTGATGTCGGCGATGTTTCCCACTGTCAACGTGTTGGTGAACCTTTCGAGCGTTGGCGTGTTGTGGCTTGGCGCCAGCCGCGTGCAGTCGGGGGCGATCGAGGTCGGAACGATCGTGGCCTACCTCAGCTACCTCGTGCAGATCCTCATGTCGGTGGTCATGGCCACGTTCATGGTCTCGATGATTCCGCGCGCTTCAGTGTCGGCCGGCCGGGCCCAAGAGGTGCTCGAACACGGAGTCGTCGGTCATCCCGCCCGTCGACCCGAAGACGGCGCAGGCCTCCGCGCAGCTCGAATTCCGCGGCGCCGGATTCCACTACCCGGGCGCGGAGCGCGCGGTATTGCAAGACGTGTCGTTCCTTATCGAGCGCGGCCAGACCACCGCCGTGATCGGCAGCAGCGGCTCCGGCAAGACGACGCTCGTCAACCTCATTCCCCGCCTGTTCGACGCGACGTCGGGCGCGGTGTTGGTCGACGGGGTCGACGTCCGCGAACTGGAGCCCGAGTTTCTCTCGAGCCGCCTCGGTCTGGTGCCCCAGAAGCCGTTCCTCTTCTCCGGCACCGTGGCCAGCAATCTCCGCTACGGCAAACCCGACGCCACGCCGAAAGAAATGTGGGCCGCACTTCGCGTCGCGCAGGCCGAGGACTTCGTCAAGAAAATGCCCGGCAAACTCGACGCGCGAATCGAGCAGGGCGGCACCAACGTGTCGGGGGGCCAGCGCCAGCGCCTCTCGATCGCCCGCGCGTTGATCCGGCGGCCGGAGATCTTCGTGTTCGACGACTCGTTCTCCGCCCTCGACCTGTCGACCGACGCTCGTCTGCGCGCCGCGCTCCCGGCCTACACCGCCGATTCGGCGGTGCTCATCGTGGCGCAACGCGTGTCGACGATCTCCACCGCCGACCAGATCATCGTGTTGGAGGACGGCGCGGTGATCGGCAAGGGCACCCACGACGACCTGCTCGAGTCCTGCCCGACCTATGCGGAGATCGTGCAGTCCCAGATCGGCGAGAAGGAAGGGGCGGGGGTATGAGTCCCGAAAACGGCACCAAGCCGGTCACGCCGCCCGCCGAACGGGCCGGACCCGGCCGATGGAATGCGGCGGCACTGCCCGTCGAAAAGTCCAAGAACTTCAAGGCGAGCTTCGGGCGCCTCACCAAGATGCTCGGCAAGCAGTGGCCCGTGCTGATCACGATCTTCATCGCCGCCGTCGGAAGCGCGGTGCTCAACGTGCTTGGCCCACGGGTGCTCGGCCACGCCACGGACGTGATCTTCCGCGGCGTCACCTCGCCCGAGGGAATCGACTTCGGGCGCCTGCACCGCATCCTGTTCGAGGCGATCGGGCTGTACACCGCGTCCTTCGCGCTGTCGCTCGTCGCGTCCTTCCTGGTGGCCGGCGTCGTCCAGCGACTCATGCAACGGCTTCGGTCCTCGGCCGAGGACAAGATCAACGCGCTGCCGCTGCGCTACATCGACCACCACGCCCGCGGCGACTTGCTCAGCCGCGTCACCAACGACATCGACAACGTGGCGCAGAGCCTCCAGCAGACGATGAGCCAAACCATCACCTCGGTCCTCCTGCTGATCGGCACCGCCGCGATGATGATTTCGATCTCGTGGGTGCTTGCGCTCGTCGCGCTCATCACCGTGCCGCTGTCGATCGTCGCGATGCGGGCGATCGGCGGGCGGGCCCGCCCGCGCTTCATCCAGCAATGGCGCCATACCGGTGACCTGAACGCGCAGGCTGAGGAAACCTTCACCGGCCACGCCATCGTCAAAGCGTTCGGGCAGCAGCGCGCGACGGAGGAAAAATTCCGCGCTACCAACGACAAGCTCTACGACGCCGCGTTCGGCGCGCAGTTCATGTCGAGCCTCATGCAGCCGGCCACCATGTTTCTCGGCAACGTGCAGTACGTGCTGGTGGCCGTCGTCGGCGGCCTGCGCGTGGCTAGCGGTGCGCTCAGCGTCGGCGACGTCCAAGCGTTCATCCAATACTCGCGCCAGTTCTCCATGCCGCTGACCCAACTGGCCTCGAACATGAACGTGCTCCAGTCAGGCATCGCATCGCTTGAGCGCGTCTTCGAGTTTCTCGACGCCGAAGAGCAGAGTCAGGACCCCGCCGAGGCAGTTCTCGGAAGGACGTCGAAGGGTCGCGTCGAGTTCCACGACGTCTCCTTCGCCTACGACCCGAAGTCGCCGCTCATCGAAGATCTCTCGCTCGTGGCCGAGCCGGGCCAGACGATCGCGATAGTGGGACCGACCGGCGCCGGCAAGACGACGCTCGTCAACCTCATCATGCGGTTCTACGAACTCGACGGCGGCTCGATCACGCTGGACGGCCACGACATCGCCAAGATGTCGCGCCTCGAACTGCGGTCGCGCTTCGGCATGGTGTTGCAAGACACATGGCTCTTCGGCGGCACGATCCGCGACAACATCGCCTACGGCAAGCCTGGTGCGTCCGAGAAGGAGATCTTGGCCGCCGCCAAGGCCACCTTCGTCGACCGCTTCGTGCAGACGCTGCCCGACGGGTACGACACCGTCATCAACGAAGAGGGCGACAACATCAGCGCCGGGCAAAAGCAGCTGCTCACGATCGCGCGCGCCTTCCTCGCCGACCCGGCGATCCTGATTCTCGACGAGGCCACTAGCTCGGTCGACACGCGCACCGAAGTGCAGGTGCAAGAAGCGATGAACGCGCTGCGCGCGTCACGGACCAGCTTCGTGATCGCCCACCGCCTCTCGACGATTCGCGGCGCCAACCTGATCGTGGTGATGGAGAACGGCCGCATCGTCGAACAAGGAACCCACCACGAACTGCTCAGCCGCGACGGGCCGTACTACGACTTGTACAACTCGCAGTTCGTCGCGCCGATCGTCGACGAACTCGTCTAGAAATTAGTTTCCTTAGTTAATTAGTCTGGTAAAGTATCTGGCGTGGCCCGCCCTTCCGCCCTCAAAACCGAAGCGATTCCCGCCGAGATGGCCGCCCAGCTCAGGCTTAGTTCCACCCGCCTTTCCCGCCAGTTGCGACGCGAAGCGCACACCGGGCTCACGCCCAGCCAGCTGTCGGCACTCGCCGCCATCGACAATCACGGCCCGCTCACCCTCGGGGCGCTCGCCGAGCACGAAGGTGTCGCTCCCCCGTCGATCACCAAGGTCGTAGCCATCATCGAAGAGGACGGGCTGGTCACTCGCACCATTGATCCGGCGGACCGGCGCGTCAGCTACGTCACCACCACCGCCAGGGGTGCCGCTTTGGTCGCCGAGTCGCGCCGTCGCAAAACCGCGTGGCTCACCGGCCGCATCCGTGAACTCACCCCCGAACAGCGTCAGCGCCTGGCAGACGCACTCGAGGTCCTCGACGCCCTGACGCAAAGCGACCGTGCATGACCCGCCTGCGCCTCGCGACCTCCGACACGTTCCGCTCGATGCGCAGCCGCAACTTCCGGCTGTTCTTCACCGGTCAACTGATCTCGCAGGTCGGCAACTGGCTCACGCTGGTCGCCCAGACGCTGCTCGTCTACAAGCTCACGCACAGCGGCGTGGCCCTCGGGTTCCTCGCCGCCGCCCAGTTCGGTCCGGTGCTCCTCATCGGCGCGTTCGCCGGCCTGGTGGCCGACCGCTCCGACAAGCGCAAGCTGCTACTCACGATCCAGTCCTTGGCGATGCTGCAGTCCTTCGCCTTGGCCGCGATCGCGTTCACGGACCGCCCGCCGGTGGCCGCCATCTTCGCGATCGCCGTGTTCGGCGGCATCGCCACCGCGTTCGACAACCCCGCCCGGCGTTCCTTCGTCGTGGAAATGGTGCCGGCCGCAGACATCAACAACGCCGTCGGCCTCAACAGCGCGCTCATGACGGGATCTCGCGTGATCGGCCCGGCCGTCGCCGGCTTGCTCATCACCACCGTGGGCTACGGGTGGTGTTTCCTGCTCGACGGCATCAGCTACATCGCCGTGCTCGTGGGGTTGTACAAGATGCGGCCGTCCGAACTGCGGCGCTCACCGGTTGTCGCCCGCGCCCGCGGCCAGCTGCGCGACGGATTCCGGTACGTGCAGAGCGTGCCCGAACTCTGGATCCCGCTGGCGATGATGGCGGTGATCGGCACGCTCGCGTTCAACTTCCAGACGGTGCTTCCCATCTTCGTGAACCGCGACATGGGCGGCAGCAGCGTCTCGTTCACGTGGCTGTTGTCGATCGTGAGCCTCGGATCACTGGCGGGTGCGCTTCGCACCGCGCGGCGAACAAGCATCAGCGTGCGTGCGGTCAGCCTCAACGCCGTGGGCTTCGGTGCCGCCATGGCGCTGCTGGCGGTCACGCCCAACCTGCTCGCCGCCTACATCGCCGGGGTTGCGCTCGGCGTCACGAGCATCTCGTTCATGACCGCGTCCACGTCGATCGTGCAAACCGAGGCCGACCCGTCAATGCGCGGTCGGGTGCTGGCGTTGCAGGCGATCGTGTTCCTCGGCAGCACACCGATCGGCGGGCCGATCGTCGGTTTCATCTCACAAGAGTTCGGTGCCCGCTACGCGCTCGCGCTTGGAGCGCTCGGCTGCGTGGCCGCTGGCGCGTTCGGCCTCCTGTACCGCCCCGGTGACGCCGCGGGCCGAGTGACGCTGGCCACCCCCGAGGTCGTCGCGCAGATTTAGGCGCGGTAGTACGGCTTGTCGCCCACCACCGTGACGCGTTCCATGGTGCGGCGCGCCGGCATGTAGTCCTGCACGGCGTAGTGCTGCGTGGCCCGGTTGTCCCAGAACGCGACCGACCTGTCGTCCCACTTGAACCGGCACTGCACATCCGGCGACGACGCGGTGCGGTAGAGCTTCTGCAACAACTTGCTCGACGCCTCGTCGTCCATGCCGACGAGCCGTTCGGTGAATCCACCGTTGACGTAGAGCGTCGACCGACCGGTCTCAGGGTGGGTGCGGACCACGGGATGTTCGACCGACGGGTTGGCGGCGCGCATCTTCGCCTTCACTTCGTCGGTCTGACCGCGGCCAAACGAGAACGTGAAGTCGTGAATGGCGGTCATGCCCGTGATCTGTTCCTTGACGTCGTCGGTCAGCGAGTCGTAGGCGGCACCCATGTCTGCGAACAGCGTGTCGCCACCTTCGGACGGAATCAGGCGCGCCGCGAGGATCGAACCCAACGACGGCTCGGGCCGCCACGTCACGTCGCTGTGCCACGTGTCGGGCCCGCGCAGCTTGCCGCCGGTGGCGAGGATGAACACCTCGGGGTTCGTCTGGTCCTTGGGTGTAAGCGGGTGCACCTCGAGCTCGCCGAACCGGCGACCGAAGGCAACGTGTCGCTCGGGTGTCAGGTTCTCCTGCTCACGGAAGAAGATCACCTTGTGCTCGAGGAGCGCGGCGCGGATCTCCGCGATCGTGTCGTCCGACAGCTCGTCGGCCAGCTGCACGCCGCCGATCTCCGCGCCGATCGTGGCCGTCAGTTTGGATACCGAAATAGTCCCCACGCCAAAGTTTGGCGCGTTATCTGAACCCCGCCGCGACCTCTTGCATGAACAGATCGCAGGTGTCCTTGCGGCGCGGCATCGAGCCCATGGTGAAGTCCGGAATGATGATCTCGTCGGCCCCGGCGTCGCGGTAGGCGCCGATGATGTCCGCGACCTCGCTCGGCGTACCGACGATCGCGTCCTGGCCGCGCTTGGTCTCCAGCCATTCGGTGTCCTCGGACAAATACAGCAACGCCTGGGTCGACACCCCGATCTCCTTGGGGTCGCGGCCGATGGCGTCGCAGTGCTGGCGGAGAACGCCGATCTTGTGGGTCAGCACCTCGGGTGATGTCCAGGAGTTCCACTCGTCGGCGTACTGCGCGGCGATGCGAAGCGTGCGCTTCTCGCCACCGCCCCCGATGAGAATCGGCAGCTTCGCCTGAACCGGTGGCGGCTGGTTGGGCGCGTCGGTGACCGCGAAATAGTCGCCCTTGAACGTGGTGCGCTGCTCACGCGTCAACCCGGAGATGACTTGGCAGGCTTCCTCGAAGCGGTCCAGCCGTTCCTTGATCGTGCCAAGTTCAATGCCGTACGCGAGGTGTTCGTTCTCCTGCCACCCGGCGCCGATGCCCAGGAGAAGGCGCCCACCGCTGATGTTGTCAACGGCGGCGGCGATGTTGGCCAGCACCGCGGGGTGGCGATAGGTCACGCTCGTGACCAACGGCGCCAGGCGGAGGCGGGGCACGGCGGCGGCGAGTCCGGCGATGACCGACCAACATTCGAGTGTCGGTCCGTCAAGGGTTGACGCATCGCCGCTGTTGGGCATGAAATGGTCGGCGTAGTACACGCCGTCCCATCCGGTCGACTCGCAGTGCTGCGTGATCTCGAGGATCTCGGTCCACGGACGCATCGGCGACGGCCAAATCGAAAAGCGCATCCGCCGAACGTAGGGCACGCGCCTACCTACCGGTGCTAAGAGTCAGTGCATGTACGCCAAGGACCACGCACTCGCGAACCCGGACCAGCCCGCCGTGATCATGGCGAACTCCGGCGAGACCATGACCTACGCGGAGTTCGAGGCGCGTTCCAATCGGGTCGCCCACTTCTACCGCGATGCGGGGCTATCGCCCGAAGACCACGTCGCGTTCTTCACCGAGAACAACATCCGCCTGCTCGAATGCGAAGGCGGCGCCGAGCGGACCGGCTTGTACTTCACCTGCATCAACTCGTACCTGTCGCCCGAGGAAGTCGCCTACATCATCAACGACTCCACGGCGAGAGTGTTCATTTCTACGGTCGCCAAACGCGAGGTGGCGTTGCAACTGCCGGCGATGTGTCCGAACGTCGAACGGTGGTTGATGATCGATGCCACCGAACCCGACGGCCCCTACGAGCCGTTCGACGCGGTGATGGAGAAGTACCCGACCGACAACGTCGACAACGAGCGCCTCGGCGCGGCGATGTTGTACTCGTCGGGCACGACCGGTCGCCCGAAGGGCATTCTGCGCCCGCTACCGGAAATGCATCCGGGCGAGATGCTGCCGGCGTTGATGGCGCTCAAGTTCATGTTCGGATTCCGGGAGGGCATGCACTACCTATCGCCGGCGCCGCTGTATCACTCGGCGCCCCAGGCGAGCATCTCCGGCGCGCTGCGTCTCGGCGCTACGTGCGTGATCATGGAGCGCTTCGATCCCGCGCAGTACCTGGAGTTGGTCGGCAAGTACAAGATCACCAATTCGCAGCTGGTGCCGACGATGTTCTCGCGCATGTTGAAGCTGCCCGAGGACGTGCGGGCGCAGGCCGACACGTCCTCGCTCGAGATCGTCGTGCACGCGGCCGCGCCCTGCCCGGTCCCGGTGAAGCAGGCGATGATCGAGTGGTGGGGCCCGATCATCAACGAGTACTACGGCGCGACGGAAGCGCACGGCTTCACGTTCTGCACTTCTGAGGAATGGATGGCGCATAAGGGCACCGTCGGCAAACCGATCGTCGGTGAACTGCACATCCTCGACGACGACGGCAACGAGTGCCCCGTCGGCACGCCGGGCACCGTGTGGTTCAAGGGTGCGACGAACTTCACCTATTACAACGACCCGGCGAAGACGGCCGAGACCCGCACCGACGACGGCCAGTCGAGTTCGGTCGGCGACGTCGGCTACGTCGACGAGGACGGCTACCTCTACCTAACGGACCGCAAGACGTTCATGATCATCTCGGGCGGCGTGAACATCTATCCGCAGGCGGCGGAAAACCTGCTGATTACCCATCCGAAAGTGATGGATGCCGCGGTGATCGGCGTGCCCAACGAAGACCTGGGTGAAGAAGTGAAAGCGGTCGTGCAGTTGATGGACGAGGTCGAGCCTTCTGATGAGGTCGCGCGCGAACTCATCGCGTTCTGCGGTGAGCACCTCGCCCGGTTCGAAGTGCCGCGGTCGATCGACTTCGAGAAGGAGTTGCCGCGCCTGCCAACCGGCAAGCTCTACAAGCGGCTCCTGCGCGACCGGTACTGGGAAGGCCACGGCACCGCCATCGTGTAGCCGCGCCGGTTAGACCCGTTCGGAGGCGACGCCCTTGGGGGCGCGCTGGCTCATGAAGCCGAACATGTAGCCGGCGACGCGCCGCATCTGGATCTCTTCGGCGCCCTCGGTAATGCGATAGCGACGGTGATGGCGGTAGATGTGCTCGAAGGGCTTGTGCCGGCTGTAGCCAAGCCCGCCGTGGACCTGCATCGCACGATCGGCGGCGTCGCAGCAAAGACGGTTGGCGATGTAGTTGCACATCGACACCTTGTCGCTCTGGCTGAACGCGCCGTACTTGTCCATCGACCATGCGGTCTTGTGGATCAACGCCCGCAGCATCTCGGCCTGCGTTTGCAGTTCGACGAGCGGGAACTGCACGCCCTGGTTGTGCGACAGGGGCTTGCCGAACGGTTTGCGCTCGTTGGCGTACTTGATCGACTCGTCGATGCAGAACTGCGCCGCGCCGAGCGACGATGCGGCTTGTCGAATGCGGTTCTCGTTGAAGAACATCTGCACCACCGCTAAACCGCGGCCCTCGCCGCCGAAGATCGACGCGTGCGGGACGCGCACGTCGGTCAGACGGATGTGCGCGTGGTCCGTCGGCATGTTGAAGGTCCAGAGGAATTCCACGATCTCGAAGCCCGGTGCCGTCACGGGCACGAGGAAGGCGGTGATGCCCTCACCGTCTCCGGCCTTGCCCGAGGTCCGGGCCATGATCATGTCGTAGGGCGCCTTGTGGATCCCGGTGTTCCAGGTCTTCTCACCGTTGATGATCCACTCGTCGCCGTCGCGTACTGCAGTGGTCTCCATGTGCGTCGCGTCCGAACCGTGATTCGGTTCGGTGATGCCGAAGGCGAAACCACTCGTGCCGTTCAGCAGGTGATCGACCCACTCGGCCTTCTGCTCATCGGTGCCGTACGTGAGCATCAGGATGAGGCCGACGTTGTTACCGACGATCGAGGTCTCGTTCTGCAAGTCGTTGTGCAGACCGAGGCCCTTGCGCGCCAGGTGTTCGCGGATTACGGCCATGCCGAGGTTGGTGCCCTCCTTGCCGCCGTACTCCTTCGGGAACGCATAGCGATAGTGGCCGGCCTCGTCGGCGAGGTCGCGCATCTGGCGTAGCAGCGCCTCCCACTCTTCGTTCGGCAAACCATTGCGGTCCCAGTCCGTCCGCGCGTCTTCGCGCCGGTGGTCGAAGAACCGGATGTTGTCGTCCTTGTTCTCCAACGGCTTGATGACGGTCTCGATGAAGTCGTCGAGTTCGGCGAGATAGTCGACGAGATCCTGCGGTAGGTCGAAGTCCATTACCGGATGAATAGTCGATAGGCAGTGAAGGCAGCGCCGAAGACGATGAGGAAAATCCCGAACGCCCGGCGCTGCATTCCTGTCCCGAAGCGGTTCGAGTAGTGCGATCCGATGACGCTGGCGGGCAGCACGCCGACCGCGAACAGCCCGGCGACCGCCCAGTCGACGTGACCAAGCGTCGCGTGAGTGATCAGCGTCGGCACCGACAGCGCCGACACCACCAACAACGACGTTCCGACCGCCTGACGCATCCGGAGGCCGAACATCAACAGGTAAAGGGGCATCAACAGAAAGCCGCCGCCATTGGCCAGCAATCCCGTCATGAGCCCAACGCCCGCCGCCGCGCCCACGAGCAAGGGCCGGTTCATGCGACGGGCCGTTCCAGAGTCGCGATGCGCGTCGGTGATCGGCAGGATCACGCGCAGGCCCACGACCAGCAGCATCACGCCCGACAGCACCAAGAGCGCTTCGCCGCCGACGCGCGGGGACAGATACGCACCGAGCACCGTCGCCGGAATCGCACCGAGCAATGACCAGCTGGCCGCCTTCGGACGGGCTTCACCCGCCTTGTAGTACGGCCGCAGGGCAAGGATCGCGCCGGGAATCGTCGCCGGCAGCGGCGAGGCGACCGCCGCCAGCGCGTTCACACCGACGAGCGACAACATCGGCGTGGCCACCGACGAGCCGCCCACGCCGAACGTGCCGATCAGCAGACCGATGGCGGCGCCGGCCAAAACGATCGCCGTCGCGTGCACGAGAGCATCTTGACCGCCCAGTCAGGTAAACATGGAGCCATGTCCAATCAGACAATGACCATTGCCGGCGAGGCAACACCGACCGCTGGCACGTTCGACGTCATCAACCCCGCGACCGGCGAAGTCTTCGCCCAGGCACCCGATTGCACGCGGGAACAGCTCGACGCCGCGTTCGACGCCGCACAGAAGGCGCAAATCGATTGGAAGAAGGACGAGGAAGCGCGACGCCAGTTGCTCCGCGACGCCGCCACCAAACTGTTCGCCAGCGTCGGCGAGCTGGCGCCGCTGCTGACCTCCGAGCAGGGCAAGCCCGTCGACAAGGCCGCCGAGGAAGTCTTCGGCGCGGGCATCTGGATGCAGTACTACGCCGACCTCGAGGTCGCACCGCTGCAGATCCAGGACGACGGGAACGCGATCGCCCACGTCCACCGCCGTCCGATGGGCGTCGTGGCCGCGATCACACCGTGGAACTTCCCGCTCATCCTCGCGTCGTGGAAGATCGCACCCGCACTGCGGGCGGGCAACACGATGGTGCTCAAGCCGTCGCCCTACACGCCGCTGGCGACGCTGAAGATGATCGAGATTCTCAACGAGGTCTTTCCGTCGGGCGTGCTCAACGCCGTCTCGGGTGGCGACGACCTCGGCAAGTGGATGACGTCGCACCCCACGCCGCGCAAGGTCAGCTTCACCGGCTCGGTTGCCGCCGGCAAGCACGTGGCCGCCGCATGCCGCGCCCGACCTCAAGCGGGTCACGCTCGAGCTCGGCGGCAACGACCCGGCGATCATCCTCGACGACGTCGACCCCGCCGCCGTGGCCGAGAAAATCTTCTGGGGCGCCTTCGCCAACAGCGGCCAGATCTGCTCGGCGATCAAGCGCGTGTACGTGCCCGAGGCCATGCACGACCAGGTGGTCGAGGCGCTGGCGCATCACGCGTCCGAAGTGAAGATGGGCGAAGGCAACGAGCCGGGCGTGCAGCTCGGTCCGATCAACAACGCGCCGCAGTTCGAGCGCGTCAAGGAACTCGTCAAGGACGCAATCGACGGCGGGGCGACCGCGGTTGCCGGGGGCGCGGCCGCCGACCGTCCCGGGTATTTCTTCCAGCCGACAATCCTCGCCGGAACCGCTGACGGGTCGCGGATCGTCGACGAAGAGCAGTTCGGTCCCGCGCTCCCTGTCATCCCGTACCGTCACCTCGACGACGCCATCGCCCGCGCCAACGCGACGCACTTCGGTCTCTCGGGCTCCGTGTGGTCCAACGACAGCGAGCGGGCGTCGGCCGTGGCCGACCAGCTCGAGTGCGGGACCGCGTGGGTCAACGCGCATCTCGCCCTCGCGCCCCATCAGCCCTTCGGCGGTTTCAAGTGGTCGGGCGTGGGCGTGGAGAACGGCCCGTGGGGTCTGGACGCGTTCACCGATATTCAGGTCCGCTACAACCAGAAGTCCTAGGCCGGCGCAGCCGAGGAGATGCCCTGGTCTGAGAAGGACATCCCTGCACTCGACGGCAAAGTCGCGCTCATAACCGGAGCCAACTCGGGACTCGGCCTCGCCGCCGCGAACGTCCTGGCCAAACACGGCGCGCGCGTGATCATGGCGTGTCGTAACGCGGCCAAGGCGGCGTCGGCCGCCGACCAGATTCGCAAGACGGCCACGGGACCAGTCGAGATCGTGCCGCTCGACCTCGGCAGCCTGGCGTCGATAGACGCGTGCGCGACGGGCGTGTTGAAGAACGAGCCGAAGCTCGACTTGCTGCTCAACAACGCCGGCCTCATGGCGATCGACCAAGCGAGGACCGAAGACGGCTTCGAAATGCAGCTGGGGGTCAACCACCTCGGGCACTTCGCGCTCACGGCCAAGCTGGCGCCGCTGGTGTTCAAGACCACCGGATCGCGCGTGGTGAACATGGCCAGTTTCGGTCACCGGCCCGGCCGGCTGCACATCGACGACCTCTTCTTCGAGACGCGCAAGTACGACCGGTGGCGGCCGTACTTCCAGAGCAAGCTCGCCAACATTCTGTTCACGCTCGAACTCCACCGGCGGTTGCAGGCCGCGGGCCGCTCGACCAAGTCGCTCGCCGCCCACCCCGGCGGTTCGCGCACCGACCTCGGATTCGAGGGTGGCGGCATCACCAACATCGGCATGCGCCCGGCGCAGCTGCTGCTGCAGTCGGCCCACGCCGGCGCCATGCCGTTCGTGCGCGCCGCGGTCGACCCGTCGGCCGAAAGCGGCCAGTTCTACGGCCCGGCGTTCATGATGTGGGGACCGGCGCGACTGGAGAAGCCGAGCAAACAGGCGCGCAACACCGACGACGCCCGCGCGCTGTGGGAGAAGTCCGAAGAGCTCACAGGTATGGCGTTCTCCATTTAATGAAGCGGCTCGTCATCGCGCTGGTGGTCGCGTTGGGGAACGTCGGATGGGACGTCGGGCGGCGACGGGACCACCGGAACGACTCGGCCCGCACAATCTGACCTGTCGTTCCCCCCACCACCATCGGACTTCACGCTGCCGGAGCCGGATCAAAACGGCGAAGTGAAGGTGCCGGAGGAACCGCCGGAGGAGATCCGCGACAAGTCGCCGCGCAAGCGGCTCTCGAGCCTCCCGCCGATCCCCACGTCCTGCCTCGACCCGACGCCACGCTGCTCGACCTGTTCGCGCCGTTCGTGTCGATCCCGCTGCGCCTGACGTATTGCCTGCTCTACGTCGGCACGATCGCCCGGCTGCCGTCGGAGATCAATGTGCGCGTCAACGCACCCGGGATCGACCTGGGCCGACGGGCACATCAACAACGCCAACTTGCACGCGGGCGGCCTCGGCAACACCGGCTGGGATCTTGCCTTCAACCTCGGCGGCGGACTCATCGCCGCCGCATGGCCCACCTTGGTGAACGATCAGTGGACGCCGACCAAGTCGACGACGAAGACCAGCGTCTCGTTGGGCCCGATCACACCGCCGGCGCCCTGACGCCCGTAGGCGAGATCGGGCGGGATCGTCAGTCGACGGCGGCCACCGACCTTCATGCCTTCCACGCCGCGATCCCATCCGGAGATAACTTGACCAGCACCGAGACGGAACTCGAAGGTTTCGTCGCGATCCCAGGACGCGTCGAACTGTCCTCCGGTGCTCCAAGACACGCCGACGTAGTGCACTTCGACATTCGTGCCGGCGGCGGCAACGTCGCCGCTGCCTTCACCTAGGTCTTCGATGACGAGATCGACGGGCGGCTCGCCGCCGGGGACAGACACGTCGGGCTTGGTGGCATCCATGGCGTCGCACGCTACGCGCATCAGTGAGTTCAGGTAGAACGAGGCGATGGACACCACGCTTGAGTTACCCGACGGGCGAATGCTCGGGTACGCCGACTACGGCCCGCCCGAGGGCACGCCCGTCATCTGGTGTCACGGCGGGCCCGGCAGCCGCATGGAACCGAAGATGGTCAGCGACGCCGCGGCACCCCTCGGCCTGCGCCTCATCGGATTGGACCGCCCCGGCTACGGGTTGTCCACGCCGCGCCCCGGTCGGTCGATCGAAGTGTGCGTGCCCGATCTCCTCGCGCTCGCCGACCACCTGGGTGTCGATCGGTTCGCCACCGTCGGCGTGTCGACGGGCGGTGCCTACGCGCTGTCGACGGCGGCGATCGCGCCCGACCGCGTAATCGCCGTCGTGGCGTGTTGCGCGCTCACCGACATGCGCGACGAGGTCGCGCGCGCGGCGATGACGGGCGTGAGCGGTGCCATCTCCGACATCTGGAACTCGTCGACGCGCGATGAGGCGATCGCGTTCGCGACCGAACAGTTCGGCACCGACGGTACGAAGATGTTCAACCAAGCGGCGTCGGTGGACGGCGAACCTGCGGCGGTAGGACTGGCTGAGGCCGACCTGGCGATGTTCGCCGATCCGACGTTCCTCGCCAACATGGCTGAGTCGTTGCCGCCGATGTTCGCGTGGGGCGTCGAGGGCTACGCCGACGACCGTCTCGCCGACGGGCCGGGGTGGGCCGGCTTCGACGTCGGGGTGGTGTCGTGTCCCGTGGTCGTGCTGCACGGCGACTCCGACAGCATCTGCCCACCCGTCAACGCGCACCACACGGCGGCGATCGTGCCGAACGCGACGCTCAAGCTCACCCCCGGCGACGGCCACTTCAGCGTGGTCCGCCACGTGCCCGAGGTGCTCGCCGATCTTCTCGCGGCGAACGCGTGAGCGCGCCCACCAACATCCTGGTAGAGCGCGACGCCGAACTCGAGGGGCTCGTCACGATCACGCTCAACCGGCCCGACAAACTCAACGCGCTCAACAACCCGTTGCACGCCGAGTTGCAGCCGGTGCTTGTCGATCTCGAGACCGACGCGTCGGCCCGCGTCGTGCTCCTGACCGGAGCCGGTCGCGCATTCTCCGCCGGCGCCGACTTGAAGGACCGGCGCAGCGACCCCGCGCTCAACGACATCGACCGGCTCCAGCGGGCCCACATCGGCGGGCGCACGACGGAACTGATCGACCGTTTGCCGCAAGTGGTCATTGCCGCGGTCAACGGTCTCGCGGTTGGCGGTGCCGTGGTTCTCCTCACCGCGTGCGACTTACGCCTCGCGGCAAGCTCTGCGTGGTTTTCCATCCCGGAAGTGGAGTTGGGCATGCCGCTCACCTGGCAAGCGATTCCCCGCCTCATGCGCGAGCTCGGTCCCGCGCGCACCAAAGAATTGGTGATGGCGTGCGACCGCTTCACCAGCGCCCAGGCCTTGGCGTGGGGCTTGGTCAATCACGTCTACGCCGACGACGAACTTCACGGCGAGGCGCGCAAACTTGCAGCGAAACTGCTTTCGATGGACCCGCTTTCGCTCGCCCTAACGAAGGCGGCGTGCAATGCGGTGGCCAACTCGATGGCGCCAAAGGAAACGAACTGGGCTGATCCAGAACTCATGCTGCACACGTATCGCCGCATGAGCCGCGGGAGCTAACCCTCAGTTTTGTTTGAGCGTGTTAGATGCAGGAAAGCGCGGCGTTGCGCATACGGATTTCGCGCTCTTCTTTTGCCAACTCTTTGATCGCCCAGCGTTCCAACCGGTCCCACTCGTTGGTCGGGAACGAAATGATGCGAGCTGGCTCTTCATACTCAAACACTTTGTCGGCCTTCTCGGGCCGTGCGTGCATTCTCGCAACCATGCTCTAGGAGTACCCGTGGCCATAGTCAATACACGCGGGAAGCAGGGTTAAGCGAACACCATGCGGGTAATCCAGTCGGCCACCAGGGCCGGCTTGGTCTTCGCCCTCGATCTCGACGGTGATCGTCTTGGTGATGTTGATCGCGTCGCCCTTGAGATCGACGTCCTTGGTGACGCCCGTGGCGCGTACCTTCGCCCCGGACTTGACCGGATTGATAAAGCGCACCTTGTCGAAGCCGTAGTTCACGCCTGCCACCATGCCCGTGAAGTTGGGCGTGGGCTGCTCGTCGCCGCCCTTGAGTGACTGAATGAGGTGCGAGAGCAACGACAGCGTGAGGAAGCCGTGGGCGATTGTGGTGCCGAACGGGCCCGCCTTCGCCTTCTCGGGATCGACGTGGATGAACTGATGGTCGTGGGTCGCGTCGGCGAACGTGTTGATCAGTTCCTGGGAGACCTCGAAACCAGTCGCCGGTGCCGTCGGACAGACCGACCGAGCCCTTGAGCGATTCGTACGCGTTCTCTGCGTTGGAAGCCATGGCCGTTGTCTAGCTGATTTGCTCAGCTGACTTCTAGGCCGGGGAGTTCGCCCGCGGCGCGCCACTTCGCCAGGATGTCGAAGAACGCGTTCGCGCCGCCTCCGTACGGTCCGTTCTGTCCGGTGAAGAAGCCATCCGCCCCGGCGCGGCCCTCGCTGTTGTAGTAGCCGGGCGTGCACTCTTCGAAAAACTTCGAGCCGGACGGCGCCAGCTCGATGACCTTCGCCACCCATTCAGCTTCCGCCTCCGCCGACACTTCTTCACGGGTCGCGCCCATCTGTTGCATTCGCTCGATGATGTAGGCGAAGTGGGCACTGACAACGTCGAGGTTGTGCGGGAAGTTCACGGTGAACGCCGCCTGCGCGTTGCTAACCAGGAACAGGTTCGGGAAACCGTGGACGTGCTGGCCGTGCAGCGAACGCATCCCGTCCTTCCACGCCTCCGAGAGTGTGAGGCCGTCGCGCCCGACGAAGTCATAACCCGAGCGGCGCGCCAGCGAGGTGCCAACCTCGAAGCCGGTTGCAAAGATCAAACAGTCGATCTCGTACTCGGTTTCACCGACGACGACGCCGGTTTCGGTGACGCGATCCACACCCTTGCCGTTGGTGTCCACGAGTTGGACGTTGGGCCGGTTGAACGTGTCGAGGTACTCGTCGTGAAAGCACGGCCGCTTGCAGAACTGGCGGTAGTACGGCTTGAGCGCTTCGGCGGTGTTGGGATCCTCGATGATCTCGTCGACGCGGGCGCGGATCTGCTCCATCTTCTCGAAGTCGGCCATCTCCATCGTCTCGGCCAGCCCCGAGGCGGACAGGTCCGGGTTATCGGCTCGGCGCACCATGAGCAGCAGCTTTCCGATGATGTCGGTCCAGCCGTCGTTGACGAGGTCCTCTTCCGCGAAGCCGCCTGACACGAGCGTGTTGAAGTTCTCCATCCGTTGGCGTTGCCAGCCCGGTTGCAACGACGCTGCCCATTCGGGGTCGGTGTCGCGATTGGCGCGCACGTCGATCGACGACGGGGTGCGCTGGAACACGAAGAGTTGCTCGGCCGCTTCGCCGAGATGCGGCACGCACTGCACGGCCGTCGCGCCCGTGCCGATGATGCCGACGCGCTTGCCGTGCAGACCCTTGAGGTTCCCGTCGGGATCACCACCGGTGTAGTGGTAGTCCCAGCGACTGGTGTGGAACGTGTGGCCTTTGAACGACTCGATTCCGGGAATTGCCGGCAGCTTGGGCCGATGCAGCGGGCCGCTCGACGAGATCACGAACCGCGCTTTCATGGCGTCGCCGCGATTGGTCGACACGATCCACCGGTCAATCTCTTCGTCCCAGCGCACCTCGGTGACTTCGGTCTGGAAGCACGCGTCGCGATAGAGGTCGTAGTGCTCACCGATGTTGCGGCAGTGGGCGAGGATCTCGGGCGCCCGCGTGTACTTCTCCTTCGGCACGTAGCCGATCTCTTCGAGCAGCGGCAGGTAGATGTAGGACTCCACGTCGCACATCGCGCCCGGGTAACGATTCCAGTACCAGGTGCCGCCGAAGTCGCCGCCTTTCTCGATGATGCGCACACCGGCGACGCCCGCTTCGTGCAAACGGGCGCCCGCGAGTAGCCCGCCGAAGCCCCCGCCAATCACCACGACCTCGATCTCGTCGGTCAGCGGCTCGCGCGACAACGGCTCGACGTAGGGGTCGTTGACGAAGTGCGCGAACTTTCCGGTCACCTCCTGGTACTGGTCGTTGGCGTCGGCGCGCAGGCGCTTGTCGCGCTCGGCGCGGTACTTCTCGCGCAGCGCGTCTGGATCAAACGCCAGATCTTGTGTCATTTCGAGGCCTCGTCGCGCAGGACGCGGCGCAGGATCTTGCCCGACGCCGACTTCGGCACCGCGTCGATGAAGGTCAGTTGGCGGATCTGCTTGTAGCTGGCCACCTGGTCGGCGATGAACTGCTGGATCTCTTCGGCGGAGGCTTCGGTGTCGGCCCGCAACACGACGTAGGCGGCGGGGATCTCCCCCGCGTCGTCGTCGGGCAGACCGATCACGGCGGCGTCGGCAACCTTCGGGTGCGTGAGCAGCAACGCCTCGAGTTCGGCGGGCGGCACTTGGAAGCCCTTGTACTTGATCAGCTCCTTGAGCCGGTCCACCACGTAGAGGTGACCATCGGCGTCGACGTGGCCGACGTCGCCCGTATGCAGCCACCCGTCCTCGTCGATCGTGGACTTCGTGGCTTCGTCGTTGTTGAGGTAGCCCTTCATCACTTGCGGACCCTTGATCCACACCTCGCCGTCGGCGTCGAGGCCGAGCGACTCACCAGTAGACGGGTCGACGATGCGGACCTCGGTGTTCGGAATCGTCATGCCGGCCGAACCCGGCTTGAACTTGCCCTCGGGCGTGGCGTGGGTGACCGGCGACAGCTCGGTCATGCCGTAGCCCTGCACGACCTCGCAATCGAGCCGATTGCCGCATTCGATGGCCAGTTCGGCCGACAGCGGCGCCGCGCCCGAGAAGATGTTCCTCAGCGTCGACAGGTCGTAGTTGTCGACGAGCGGGTGCTTGGCCAGCGCCACGACCATCGGCGGCGCGACGAACGCACGCGTCAGGCCGTGCTCCTGATGCAACGAGAGGAACTGCTCGAGGTCGAAGCGCGGCATCGTGACGATCGTGGCGCCCAGGTAGAGGCCGAGGTTCATCAGCACCTGCATGCCGTAGATGTGGAAGAACGGCAGCACCGCGACGAACGACTCGTCGGGCGTCACGGTGATCACCGCGCCCGTCTGTGCGAGGTTGGCCACGAGGTTGCGGTGGGTCAGCATCACGCCCTTCGACAGGCCGGTGGTCCCCGACGAGTACGGCAGCACGACGATGTCGTCGAGGTCGACGGGCACCTGCTCGGCCAGCGGTTCACCCATCAGGTCCTCGAGCGACTGGTAGCCGTCGGCGCCTCCGATCACGACGATCTCCTTCACGCCGCTGTCGGCGCTGGCGGCCAGGGCGGTCTCGAGGAACATCGGGATCGTGATGAGCTTGGTGGCTCGGGCGTCGTTGAGCTGATGGTGCACTTCGCGCTCTGTGTAGGTCGGGTTGATCGTGGTGACGATGCCCGCGGCCATGGCCACGCCGTGGAACACCACCGCGTACTCCGGGCAGTTGGGCGCCATGATCGCAATGACCTCGCCCTTGGCGAGCCCACGCTCCAGCAAGCCGCCGGCGAGGCGCCGGACTTGGTCGTACAGGTCGGCGTACGAAACCCGCCGGCCGTCCGGCGCGTCGATAAAGGCGGCTTTGTCGCCGAGTTCGTCAGCTTTCGCGAAGACAAAGGGCGTGAGCGCGGTCTCGGGGATTACCACGTCGGGAAAGGGGCTGTTATGGATCACGACGTCATTCTCTCTCAGTACGCTCGGGCGTGCCTCGCGAGACGGTGACCGGATACTGCTGGCCCCAATCAGCTGCGTCGGGCGACTCTGTCGGCCTCCACTTGTCGTCATCGGGCGGTCGCACGGTGTCGGTCGAGATCGCCCGCGTGGGTGCGAAACGCGACGTCGTGTACTCCGGCGAAGTGACGGCGCAGGAGCACGCGATACCCGAAGACGCGGCGGCGAAGGGCTGCGACTGGCCGGCGGCGATGACGCTGGAGGTCGACGCGGCGTGGCGATCGGGCTACTACGAGGTTGTCCTGACGATCGACGTGGACGGCAAGACTCGGCGCGACTTCGCGTTCTTCGTGGTGCGGCCGCAGCGCTGCGCAATCGTGCTGGCGCTCGCGACCAACACGTGGCACGCGTACAACGATTTCGGCGGCCCCAATCTCTACACCGGCGGCACGACGGTGTCGATGCAACGACCGATGTCGCCCGGCTACCTGTTCAAACCTCCGGGCAAGGGTCGTCGCGTCACCGGCACGGGGGCGCCCGACCCGCAGAACGCCGCGCACGTCGGATACATCCAGCTCAACCACCTGTCGGGTTACGCCGGCTCGGCGGGCTGGCCGGACTGGGAGTTGCCGTTCGTCGAATGGGTCGAACGGGAGGGCTATGAGATTGGCGTGGTCACCAATGCCGATCTCGCGGATCACCCCGAGGTGCTCGACGACGCTCGCCTGTACCTGTCGGTTGGCCACGACGAGTACTGGTCGGCCGGCATGCGCGACACCGTGGAGGGATTCATCGCGCGCGGCGGAAACGCGGCGTTCTTGTCGGGAAACACATCGCTGTGGCAGGTGCGCCTCGAGGACCACCAAATGATCGGGTACAAGGGCTTCTACAAGAACGACCCGGTATTCGATACCGACCGGCAGCACTTGCTCACGAGCTTCTATTCCGACGTGCTGGTCGCACGGCCCGAGAACGCGATGACCGGTGTGACCTTCACGCGCGGCGGCTACCACCGCATCGGCAAGAACGTCACGAGCGGCGCGGGCGGCTACACGATCCATCGTCCGAACCATTGGATGTTCGAGGGCACCGGCATCGGCTACGGCGATCTCGTCGGCGCCGACGCGACCGTGGTCGGTTACGAATGCGACGGATGCGCGTTCACCTATCGCGACGGGTTGCCGTATCCCACCGGAGAGGACGACACGCCCGAGACGTTCGAAATTCTCGGCACGTGCCCGACGCAACACTTCACCCGCGAGTCCGCGCCACGCCCGCCCAAGCCGCACGAACCGAGCGAACTCGAATACATCGCGTCCCGCGTCTTCGGAACGCGCGACGCCGATGCGATGGAGAAGATCCGGCACGGACACGCGGTACTAGGCGCGTACA
Source organism: uncultured Actinomycetes bacterium (assembly GCA_963769985.1). Lineage (GTDB taxonomy): Bacteria > Actinomycetota > Acidimicrobiia > Acidimicrobiales > JACCXE01 > JACCXE01. The sequence continues at coordinate 131,384 of CAVYNR010000001.1, forward strand.
CGAACGACGCCGGCGCGACGGTGGTCACGTCAGGTTCGACCGACTGGGCCCACGGTCTCGCCGAACGGTCTCCCCGGATCGAACAGATCACCCGCAACATCCTCACACGACTGGGGTGAGTTCTATCCCTCGCTTCTCGATCACCTTACGAACGTCGGGCGAACACAACGCCTCGAGATCAGGAACGCGAGTGGACTCCGCCCAGAAGTAGTCGTGGGCGTCGGGCGGCGTGATCGCCCGCAACTCCTCGCTCTCCACCCCCGGGTGTGACATCACCATGTGCGTGCCCGGGCCGATCCGTTCGAGCTGCTCGATCAGCCACTCCGTGCGGGTCTGGCGCGGCGCGGTACTCAGGACCATCACCGACGCGAACTCGTGGTGCGGATCGACGCCGGGATACATGAACTTGCGCCCGAGGCGGCCGCAGGCGGCTTCATAGGCCGGCACCAGTGAGATCCCCATGTGCGGGTCGACGTAGGACAACTCCAGCCCGCTCGCCTGCGCCCGGTCGATCTGCGCGTGCGCTTCGACGATGGCATCGCCGGGGTCGCCTTCTTTCGCCTCCTCGACGGTGCGTTTGAAGAGCCCGTCGGCGTCGCGGCAGGGTGGCGCCCGAGGTCAACGGACCCCACCGCAGGTACTGCCACTCGCAGGTCAACGTGAGGTGCAACCCGGTCGCGAGGCCGAGGCGTTTCGCCATCGCCGCGCCCTCGCCGAACCACGGCGTCGGCGCCATGACGGATGTCTGAGTGAGGATGCCATCGGTGGCGGCGAGCGCGATGCCTTCGTTGACGGCGCGGCACATGCCGAGATCGTCGCCCTGCACAATCAAGCGGATTTCACTCATGCCAGCGCGCGGCCGATCGCGGCGAACCGCGCCGCGTTGATGCGCTGCGAGGTGGGCGCCTTGAGGTTGTACTGCTCCGACCCGTGGAACGCGCCTGCGGTCACGAGTAGCTCGCACGGCACACCGGCTTGCATCAGCATCTGCGCGTAGGCAATGTCTTCGTCGCGGAACGCGTCGAGTTCGCCGACGTCGATGAACGCCCGTGGCAGGCCGCGAAGGTCCTCGACGGTCGCGCGCGCGGGCGCGGCGTAGATCGGCACGTCGGTGAGCCCGGCAAGGTACGCGCCCCAACCGAAGCGGTTCGCTTCTCGGTTCCACACTTTCGGGTAGGTCATCTCGACACACGACGGGTTCGCATCGCGATCGTCGATCATCGGATAGAAGAGGATTTGCGCGCGCACGGGCACCTCGCCCAGGTCGCGCGCGAGGAGCACGGTGCCCGCCGCCAGTCCCCCACCAGCGCTGCCGCCGGCAACCACGATCGGCGACGCCATGTCGCGATGCACCCACTGCAACGCCGCATAGCAATCGTGCAGCGGCGCCGGATAGGGATGTTCGGGCGCGAGGCGGTACTCGACCGACGTGACCACGGCGCCGAACTTCTTCGACCAGATCTTGTTGAGATACTCCTGCTCGTCGTAGGCCCCGACGACCATGCCGCCGCCGTGAATCCAGAACAACACCGTGTCGGTGGTGCGGATCTCGGGCTCGTAGATCCGCAGCAGCACCTCCGGATCGCCGGGCTGGTACCCAGCCACGGTCACGTCGCGCGTCTTGATTTCGGGCAGGTCGGGCACCACCAGCGCCGCCCGCTGCTCGGCCACTGCGGCCCGGACGCGTTCGATCCCAACGCCGAAGTTGAGCTCCGGGACCAAGGGTGATTCGAGGATCGGCCGTATTTCTTGGTCGATGCGATCGAGAAAGTCCACGTTGCCCCTCCGTGTTCAGCGCAGACGGATGACGTTACCGGTGACCAGATGGGCCGCGTCGGTGCACACCCACGCGATCACCTCGGCGACGTCTTCGGGTGCGGCGACGTGGACGTGGTCGCTGCTTCGGGCGACGAACTCGCGCACCGCGTCGGTGACCCAGCCCGTGTCGGTGACCGGTGGGTACACGACGTTCGCGGTGATGCCGCGGTCGGCCAACTCAATCGACGCGGTCATCGTGAAGTTCTCGAGCGCCGCTTTGGCCGCGCCGTAGGACGCCTCGCCCGGGAACCCCATGGGCCCACCCGAGGTGAGGCTCACGATGCGGCCCCAGGTTGCGCCCCGGGCACGGTGGCGGTTCGCGTACTCCGCGATCATGAGCGCGCCGCCGCGCGCGTCCACGAGGTACTGCGCGTCCACCGACGCCGCGCTCACGATGCTGTTGGCGCGCCCGATCCAGTCAGCGGAATCCGCGCTGAAGGTGTCCTTGCGCCAGCCGCTGGCGTTGTTGACGAGGATGTCGACGGGCCCAAGGGCAGCCTCGACCGCGTCGAACAGGCGCGGCGGCGTGGTGGCGTCGGACAGATCCGCCTCGACGCCGAACGCGCGGCCACCGGCGGCTTCGATAGCGGCCACCACGGCCGACGCATCGCGTTCGCGTTGCTCGCCGTAGGCGGCGGGCCGTCCTTCGTCTTTGTCCTCGGTCAGGCGCAGGTACGACACGGCGACATCGGCACCAAGCGCCGCGAAGGCGACGGCGGTGGCGGCGCCTATGCCGTGGTTCGCACCGGTGACGAGGCAAACGCGTCCGTCGAGCATGAAGGGGAAGTATTCCGGCGGACGCGCTCGGTCGCCATCCGTTTGCACTCCAACTCTCCCACCGCCCACCGGATGGCGCTCGCCTCGAGTCGCACGCGGGGCACCAGCACGGTCCGTTCGACGAGTGCGGGTTGATAGGTGCCGGTGAGATGACGCGCCCACTTCGGCATCAGGGTCATGGAGGCGGCCAACACAAGGCGGCGGTCGAGTTGTTGGCGGCTCGACGCCCGGAACTCGCCCTCGACGTCGCCGGCGAGGAAATTGATGAACTCGCGCGTCTGTTCGTTTACGCCCATGCGCGGCCGCATGCGTTCGACGTAGTCGTCCAATTGCGCCATCGATTCCGGTACCCACTCGGCGCCACCCATGCGGCCGATCGGCGCCTGCTCGCGCAGGTACTGGTCGCGCTCGGCGGTGGTCAGCGGCCGCCGGTAGCGGTGGAACGCCTCCATGATCGCCCAGGGAATGCAGGTGTGCACCCAGGCGATCAATTCGGGATCAAGTGCTTGGTACTCGACGCCGTCGGGCCGCACGCCGTTGATGTGGCTGTGCACCTTCTTCACGCGGTTGATGACGTTCGTGGCCGCGTCGGTGTTGCCGAACGTGGTGCGCATCACGTAGCCCAGCGTGTTCTGCGCGCGCCGCAGAGGCTGAGTCGCATAGCTCGACTGGGTGAACACGCCCGCCATGACCGACGGATGCAGCACCTCCATCACGATGGCGGCGAGACCCGCCGCGCTCACGCTGGCTAGGTCGCCGTTGATCTCCCACGAGATCGACTCCGGCCCACCAGCGAGGCCAACGTCGCCCGCCCGACCGCCGTAGACCTCGACCTCGTCGTGACGGCCGCCGACCGCCTCGATGGTTTCCCGAATCCTGTCTTTAATTGTCACGCGTCAATATTAACCCGCCGAAGATCAGATCCGTTACTTCGATGGCATGCCGGCGCACGGCATCGGCGTCGTTGGGGTCCACGGCGTTGCCGAGCCGCGCCGCCAGTCCGGGCAGGGCAAGCGGGCCGCCCGCGCCGTGGGTCATAAGGAAGTACATGAGTCCGACCGAGCCGCTGCGCACCTTGCCCTCCCGGTGGAGGCGCCGCAGCAAGTCGTCGCCGAACTCCCGAACCGGGTCGATGTACTGCGTCCAGATGTGGTCGAACCGCGGGCCTGGCGCGATCGCTTCTTGGTTGACGATGCGCAGCAACGCCGGGCGGGCGGCGTTGGCTTCGACGAAGCGCACGACGAGCGCGCGCAGCCGGGCCACGTCGTTCGCCTCGTCCTCCTGCTCGGTGAGGGCTTGCGCCAGTGCGATCGCCAACGCCTGAAAGCCGCGATCGACGGCGCGGAACCACAGCTGCTCCTTCGAGCCGATCCGCTGCGGGATGAGGTTGTGGCTGACGCCGAGCGCGCGCGCCAGCTCGCGCACCGAGGTGCCCTCGTAACCGCGCTCGGCGAACATGTCGAGCGCGGCGTCCAGTAGCGCTTCGGTCGAGAGGGCTGTGGAGTCGTCGGCTGCTGGGCGTCCGCGCGCCCGAGTGCTCATCACCCGCCCATCGTGCCCGCTCGGTCGGCCGGAGACCGGCTTTGCCGTTTGATCTTAGGTGTGCCTAATATTTTTCGTGAGGACGTCCGATCGCTACGAGGGGAACGTAATGACCACTGGAGGACACCGGCTCAGCGCCGATCGGCTCGAGGAGTTCAAGGACGAGTTCGCGTCAGTGCCGCCACCCTCGCCCGAACCCACCCACGCCGAACGGGCGCGCACCTTGATGTCGTCGACAACGTCGGGCTCACTCGCCACGATGGCGGCCGACGAAGCCGGCTATCCGTTCGGCTCGGTCGTCACGTACGCGCTCGATGCGATCGGCCGCCCGTTGCTGTGCCTGAGCGACATTGCGGAGCACACGCGCAATCTCAAGGCAGATGCAAAAGCGAGCCTGCTCGTGATCGAACAGGCCGAGCGCGACACTGATCAGCTCGCGCTCGGTCGCGTCACGCTCATGGGTGAAGTCGCCGAGGTCGCGGCCGCCGACGTGGACGACGTCGCCGCGACGTACCGCGACGCGCACCCGCACGCGTACTACAGCGACTTTGACGACTTCGCGTTCTACCGGATGACCGTGCGGACAATTCGTTACGTCGGCGGATTCGGGCACATGAGCTGGGTAACCGCCGACGCGTACACCGCGGCGGCGGCGGATCCGCTGCGTCCTCACGCCGCCGACATTCTCAAGCACATGAACGAGGACCACGAAGCCGCACTCGTCGCGTACTGCCAAGCCTTCGGCGGTGAACCGGCGACGGCGAACGCCAAGATGCTCACCGTCGACCGCTACGGGTTCGACGTGCTCGCCATTAGCGAGGCCGGTCGTCGCGCGGTGCGCATCCCGTTCGGCGCGGTGTGCGACACGCCGCTCGACGTTCGCAGCGCCACGGTCCGCCTCGTCGCGGAGGCGCGTGAGTTGCTCGCATGAAGCGCCTGATTGCGCTGGCTGCGGTTGGTCTCGTGATGGGCGCGGGTGCGGCGCACGCCGCCGACGATCCCGCCACCGCGCCGTCGACCACCACGTCCGCGGACGGTCGCACGGTGACCGACGGAACGCGTTCGTTGGCAGTTTCGGCGGTGCGCGGCCTCAACCCCGATGGAGAGAAGTTGACCGTCGAAGGGGCGGGGTACGACGCGAGCAAGGGGATCTACGTCTCGTTCTGCGTGATCCCGCCGGCGAACCAGTCGCCCACACCTTGTGGAGGTGGACAAGACCGCGGCGGAGGAAGCGGCGAGTCGGCGTGGATCTCCTCGAACCCGCCCGTGTACGCCACCGGGCTGACGACGCCGTACGGACCGAACGGGTCGTTCCGGGTCAGGCTGTCGGTCAAGGCCGCGCTCAACGCGGACGTCGACTGCCGGACCGCTCGCTGCGCGGTGACCACGCGCAACGATCACACGCGTAGCTCAGATCGGTCGCAGGACATTTTCGTCCCGCTCACGTTCACGTCAGCCGCGTCGACCACTACCAATCCCGGTGGGGCGGCCGCCGCGACCACGCTGCCGCCGGCGACGATTCCGCCCACGACCACGACGACGCGTAACCCCGCGTTGGGGCCGCCGCTTACGACGATCAGCGCCGACGCGTTATCGGTGAGCGGCGGCGGCAAGACGCTGAGCGCCTCGTCGGTGCGCGACCTCACGCCCGGCCAGCGCGTGTTTGTGCGCGGCCACGGCTTCGATCCTATGAAGGGTGTGTACGTCGCCGTGTGCGCGATCCCGACGGCGGGCGCGCCCGGCCCGTGCGGATCCGGCTCGGATGGCACCAGCGCATGGATCTCGTCCAACCCGCCTGACTTCGGTAAGGAGCGCGCCGCCGCGTACGGCGCCGGCGGTGCCTTCGAGGCGTCGCTCGTCGTAGATCCCGTTATCGACAACGCCCACGACTGCCGTCTGGTCGCGTGCGCGATCACGACACGCAACGACGACAACAACGCCACCGATCGATCCCAAGACCTCCTGCTTCCGGTGGCGTTTGGCGCGGCGTCGCCGACAACGACATCGGCTGTCGCGATCACCGCTACCAACGCGTCCGCCGATGGTGCTCCGGTCGGCGCACTCGTGGGCGGACTCGTCGCGCTCGTCGTCGCCAGCGGCGCCTTCGTGTTCATGCGGCGGCGGACGCGGCAGTCGTCGTGAAATGGATCGCGCGACTCCTCGTTCTTGTCGCGCTCCTGGGCGCGTGCGGCCCGAGCGCTGAGACACCGGTCGGCGACGTAGCGCTCCCCGCTTCGCGCGCGACCCCCACGCTCCCGGTGACTGTCTCGTCAGCCGATGGCCGATCGGTCACGGTCACCGACGTCAGCCGAATCGTCCCATTGTGGGACACGCTCAGCGAAGTGGTGTTCGCCCTCGGATTGGGCGACCGCGTCGTTGGCCGCGACACGTCGACCACGTTCAAGCAGGCGCGCCACCTCCCCCTCGTGACCCGCGCCCACGACATCACCGCCGAGTCGGTGCTGTCGCTCCGCCCCACGCTTGTGCTGGCCGACACCCAAAGCGGGCCACCCGAGGCCTTACGACAAATACGCGATGTCGGTGCGACCGTGATCGTGTTCAATCGCCCAACCAAGGTGAGCGACATCGGCCGCCAGATCCGCCGCGTCGCGAACGCGCTCGGCGTGGCGGCTCGGGGCGAGGAGGTCGCCACCCGAACCACCAACGACATCGCATCGATCGAAGGGGCGATTCCGAAAGCGCGGCGACCGCTCGTCGCGTTCCTCTACATGCGGGGCAGCGCCGGTGTCTCGCTCATCGCCGGTCCGGGTTCAGGCGTCGACTCGATGATCGCCGCCGCCGGCGGCAGAGACGCCGGCACCGCTCTGCGCCTCTCCAACCCGTTCACGCCACTGACGAGTGAGGCGTTGGTGAAGGCCGCGCCTGAGGTCATCCTGATGACCACCACGGGCCTCGAGTCCGTCGGCGGTGTCGACGGACTGCTCAAGATTCCCGGCGTCGCGCAAACACCGGCCGGTCGTCACAAGCGGATCGTCACGCTCGAGGACGGCCTGCTCTTCAGCTTCGGCACACGCACGCCCGGCGCGTTGCGCACGCTGGCGCGCGCGTTTCACGCGTCGTGACGTTGCAGATACGCGGCGGCGCGCTCGTCGGTGGGCTCGCCATCGCACTCGTAGCCGCCTGTCTGCTGGCGGCGAGTGTCGGCGCGTTCTCGGTTCCACTGGGCGAAATCCTGGGCGCCATCGGCCGGCGCCTGCCGTTGCTGGATGTGGGCGGCGACCGGCATTCACTCGCCGACTCGGTGCTGTGGGACATCCGGTTCCCACGCGTCGTGCTCGGCGTGGTCGTCGGTGCGTCGTTGGCGGCGGCGGGCGCCGTGATGCAGGGCAGCTTCGCCAACCCGCTCGCCGAGCCGGGCATCGTGGGCGTGTCATCGGGGGCCGCACTGGGCGCCGTGGCCCAGATCGCGATCGGGCTCACGCTGGCCGGCACGTGGAGCCTGGCCGCATTCGCCTTTGTCGGTGGCCTTATCACCGTCGCCGTCGTCTACGCGTCCGCTCGATCCGAGGGACGCACCGAAGTCGTCACGCTCGTGCTCGCCGGCGTCGCCGTGAACGCGTTCGCCGGCGCGCTCATCGGGCTTCTGACCTACGTGTCCACCGACTCCCAACTTCGCAGCATCACGTTCTGGAGCCTCGGCAGCCTCGCCCAGGCGACGTGGGCAAAGCTGGCGGTGGTCGGCCCCATCGCGATTGTCGGTCTGGCCATCGCCATGACGAAGGCGCGGCAACTCGACTTGTTGGCGCTCGGCGAGCGGTCGGCGCGGGCCCTCGGTGTCGACGTCGAACGACTGCGCATCGTCACGATGGGCGTCGTCGCCATGTTGACCGCGGCGTCGGTGGCGGTGTCGGGCGTGATCCTGTTCGTCGGGCTCGTCGTGCCGCACCTCATCCGCATGGTCGGCGGACCGCGCCATCGCTTGTTGCTCCCCGCTTCCGCGCTGGCCGGCGCGTGCATCCTTGTGGTGGCCGACGTAGTGGCGCGCACGATCGTCGCGCCCGCCGAGTTGCCGCTCGGCGTGCTCACCGCGTTAATCGGCAGCCCGTTCTTCTTCGTGCTGTTGCGGAAGACGCGCGCCACCCAAGGAGGGTGGGCCTAGTGGCCAGCGTCTGCTCGGTCGCCGATGTGTCTGTTCGCCGTGGCGACAACGAAGTGCTTCGGCACGTCAGCTTCGACGTCGGCGAAGGGGAATTCGTTGCGTTGGTCGGTCCGAACGGCGCGGGGAAGTCGACGCTGCTGTCGGTGCTGTCGGGCGACCTCGGCGCGACATCGGGAGTGGTCACGATCGACGACCGGCCCCTCGACGCGTGGCGTGCCGGCGAGTTGGCCCGGCGGCGCGCCGTGCTACCCCAGTCGATCGCGGTGGCGTTTCCGTTCCTGGTCGCCGACGTCGTGCGCATGGGGCGGGCGCCGTACCACCGGTCGCCCGAAGCGAGGCTGGACGACGCGGTGGTCGACGCGGCGATGGCGGAGATGGGGATCGACGTACTCGCGGCGCGGCGCCACCCGTCATTGTCGGGCGGCGAACAAGCCCGCGTTCGCGATGGCCCGCGTGTTCGCCCAAGCGGCACCGCTGCTATTCCTCGACGAACCGACCGCGGCTCTCGACGTTCGCTTTCAGGAACTCGTCTTGCGCGGTGTGGCCGAACGCGTCTGCGGCCGGGCCACCGCGGTCGTCGTCATCCACGACCTGGTGCTCGCGGCGGCCCACGCGACGCGCGTGGTGTTGCTCGCGGGGGGCGAGGTCGCGGCCGACGGACCACCCAGCGAGGTGCTCACCGGATCCCTGCTGTCTGAGGTCTACGAACACCCGATCACCGTGATGCCGCATCCGCATAGCGGCGCTCCGCTCGTACTCCCCTCCCGCTCGCCCAACGAAGGGCGAACGGACTTGGCATGATGCGCGCATGGACAAGTCGCAGATCTGGCCGACGATTCACGCCGAGCGAAAAGCACTGGCGGCGGACCTCGACGGTCTTACGGAGGTGCAATGGGCCACGCCCTCGCTGTGCGACGGATGGACGGTGCGCGACGTGCTCGCCCACATGACCGGCACGGCGCAGATGACCCCGGCGAAGTTCATTCCGAAGTTCATCGGCAGCGGCTTCAGTCTTCCGAAACTCCAGCGAAAGGACATCGACCGCGTGAACACGGGCGACACGCTCGCCACCTTCAAGGGTGAGCTGAACTCGACGTCGAGCCCGCCTGGGCCGGTCGACACGTGGCTCGGCGAGACGCTCGTGCACGCAGAGGACATTCGCCGGCCTCTCGGTATCGAGCACCAGTACCCAGCCGACGCCGCCGCGCGGGTGGCTGACTCCTACAAGAAGTCGAACCTGGTCATGGGTTCGAAGAAGCGGATCGCCGGCGTCAAGCTCGTCGCCACGGACACCGAGTGGACCCACGGCGATGGCCCCGAAGTGCGGGGACCGATGATTGCGCTGCTGACGGTCATGGCCGGCCGGCCGGCCGGACTGTCAGAGCTCAGCGGGGACGGCGCCGCGACGCTCCAAACGCGATTGACCTAGTCAGGAACGAGAACGGGAGACGACTGAGAAAGTCGATCCCGTTGGCGTCGAAACCGAACGAGCGCGCGCCGACGGTTGCTCAGGACGGCGCTGAGAATTTGCTTGGCTGCGCTTTCGGGTGAGGTCCTCGCCACGCGCTTGAAGTCCGTGGCCAACTCTTGTTTCGTCTTGGTGCCCGAGAGCGCGGATGCGCTTTCGTCGATACGCGCGTTCGCGGCGATGTTGGTGCGGATACCGCCGGGGTGCACGACGGTGGACGACACGCCGCAGCGCTCCACGTCGAGTTCGATGCGCAACGACTCGGCGAAGCCGCGCACCGCGAACTTCGCCGCGTTGTAGGCCGACTGCGACGGGATGCCGACGAGGCCGAACACGCTTGAGACATTCACGATGTGTCCTTCACCCGCACGCTTCAAGTGCGGCAGGAACGCTTGCGTGCCGTGCACGACGCCCCAAAAGTTGATGTTCATCAGCCATGCGAAGTCGTCGTATGACATCGCCTCGATCGTGGCCGCGAGCGCAACGCCGGCATTGTTGAAGATGAGGTTGACCTTGCCGTGGTCGGCCACTACCGCCTCCGCCCATGCGAAGACCGCGTCGCGGTCGGCCACGTCGAGGCGTTGCGAGGTCACTTTGATTCCCGCGCCCTCGCACAAGGCGACGGTCTCGGCCAAGCCGACCTCGTCGATGTCGCTCAACGCCAGGTGACAGCCGCGACTCGCCAAGTCGACGGCCAGGGCGCGTCCGATACCCGACGCCGCTCCCGTGATCGCAGCGACGCGCTCGTCGAAGGACTTCATACCGTCGCCGCCTCGCGGGCGGGGTTCGAGAACACCATCACGTCGTCGTGGATGCCCTTCAACTTCATGGCCCGGTAGTCGGCCAGGTAGCTCTGGCGGACCTGCCACGGAAATGTCGAGCCCTGCTTGGGCATGCGGTCTCGGGCGCGCGGTCGATGTAGCCCGACGACAAACCCATCAGGGGCGCTTTGGTGATGGTCTCGTCCTGGTTGGTCGCCGTGCACTGACGCAAGCCGGTGTCGTGCATGTGGTTGAGCAGCTTGGTGACGTAGTCGCACGTGAGATCGCACTTGAGCGTCCACGACGCGTTCGTGTAGCCGATCGACATGGCGAAGTTGGGCACGCCTCGAGCATCATCCCCTTGTAGGTGAGCCGGCTCGGCACGTCGACGCCCTCGCCGTCGACCGTCAGGTGGATGCCGCCGATGAAGAGCAACTCGAGCCCCGTGGCGGTGACGACGATGTCGGCGTCGAGGTGCGTCGCCGGAGTCGAGCACGATCCCGTGCTTCGTAAAGGTCTTGATGTGATCGGTGACGACCGAGGCGCTGCCCTCTCGGATCGCCTTGAAGAGGTCACCGTTGGGCACGAGGCACAGGCGTTGATCCCACGGGTTGTAGGTCGGCGTGAAGTGGGTGCCGACGTCGTAGCCCGCTGGAAGTTGCCGGATGACCTGACGCTTGAGCACCGACTTCACGAGCTCGGGACGGCGCTTGCTCAGGAAGTACGACGCCTGGGTAGTGAGCGCCTTGAACCACCGGATGACCGGACCGCTCACGCGGCTCGGCAGCGTGCGGCGCAACAGGTTCGCCAACGGATCCTTGGCCGGCATCGACACGATGTAGGTCGGCGAGCGCTGCAGCATCGTGACGTGGGCGGCGTCCTTGGCCAGCGACGGGATGAGCGTGATTGCGGTAGCGCCGGAGCCGATCACGACCACGCGCTTGGCGGCGTAGTCGAGGTCCTCGGGCCATTCCTGCGGGTGCACCACCGTGCCTTCGAACGCGTCGAGGCCGGGAAACTCCGGGACGTAACCCTTGTCGTAGCGGTAGTAGCCGCTGCACGAGAAGATGAAGTTCGCGCGTGAGCTGGAGCTTCTCGTTCGTATCGGTTCGCTCCGCGGTGACAACCCAGTGGCCCTCGGCGCTTGACCAGTCGGCGGCGACGATGCGGTGATTGAAGCGAATGTGCTTATCGACGCCCGTCTCGCGCGCGGTGTCCTCGATGTAGCGCAAGATCGATGCCCCGTCGGCGATCGACTTCTCGCCGTCCCACGGACGGAACGAGTAGCCGAGCGTGAACATGTCGGAGTCCGAACGGATGCCGGGGTAGCGGAACAGGTCCCACGTGCCGCCGATGGCGTCGCGCGCTTCGAAGATCGCGTAGTCCGCCCACGCGCAATCCTTCTCCAGGTAGGCGCCTGCGCCGATGCCGGAAAGTCCGGCACCGACGACGAGGACGTCGAGGTGCTCCATCGCGCTACGCGGCGTAGCCGGCGAGCTTGTCGTTGAGCGTGCCGTTCTTGCCGAACAGCTCTTCGCGCCAGCGGTCGACGAGGCCGGTCTGGTCCGAGTCGTTCGGATGGAAGTCCGGACGGTTGTAGTCCTTCAGCTGATTCCACAGCTCCCGTGTCAGCAGCGGCGACTTGCGCAGCTTCTTGAGGCTCTTGCGCAGCACGCCGCGCTTGTAGGTCTGCTTGTCGAAGGCGAGCGACGCCGCGACTTGCACGCCCATCGCGATCACGAAGCCGTAGCGAAGCAGGTTCATCGTGATGACCCGCAGGCGCTCGCCTGCCGCCGACGAGCTTGTACACGTCGAACGCGACCGCCTTGTGCTCGGCCTCTTCGAGCGCATGCCACATGAACAGGTTCTTGACCGTCTCGTCGCCGAACAGGTCGCGGGCGTCTTCGTTGCTCAGGATCATCTCGGCCAACGTCGCGGTGAAGTGCTCGAGCGCCGCGGTCATCGCGAGGCTGGACTTCTTCGGCGCGAACTTCCAACGCAGCGCCAGGCCGATCGCGCGTCATCTTCTCGACCTGCTTCGTCGGATAGCCCAGCTCGGCGAGGCGATCGTTCAGCACGCGGTGCTCGCGGCCGTGGACCGACTCTTGGCCGATGAACCCGCCGACCTGGCGCTTCAGGGCGGGGTCGGTGATCTGGTCGCGGTAGTGGCGGACCGACTTCACGAAGAAGTCCTCGCCGTCGGGGAACACGGCGGAGAGGCCAGCGGCAATGTGGCTGGCGATGAGGTCGCCGTCTTTGGCGAAATGCTTGGGGACGGTCGCGATCGCGTCGTCGAACGTCGATCCGGCGCGTCGGAATTTGCAGATCCGGGTTGCTGGTCTGCACTGCTGTATTCGTCATGCTTGCAACTGTATAGCAATTGAGTGATTGAATCAATCCCTCAATTATGTTATTTTGCGGGTGTGACCAAAGGCGCCCAGACCCGCGACGCCATCCTTCGGGCCGCCGTCAACCGCTTCTCTCGCGACGGTTTCCGCGCCACATCGGTGGCCGACATCGCACGCGAGGCGGGCGTGTCGGGGACACTGGCGTTCAACTACTTCCCCAACAAGGAAGCGCTGTTTCTCGCCGCGGTCGACGAAGACTCCGCGGGGCTGATCAACATCGCGGTCGACCACTTGTCGGAGTTCATCGTCGAGAAGGACTGGCGGGCGGCGTTGTTACTGGCGCTGGTCGACGCGCTCGACGCGCACCCACTCGCGCGGCGACTCCTCGCGGGGCTCGAACCCGACGTCACCGTCCGCGTGCTCGAAATCCCCGCGCTCGAGGAACTGCGCAAGGTCGTCGGTGAACGTCTCAGTGCCGAGCAGATGTCGGGCGCGATCCGTTCCGACATCGATCCGTTCGAGCACGCCAACGGGCTGGTGTCGATTTTCTTGTCGCTGCTGATGTCGGTGACGCAACTCGGCCGCGACACGATCGGCAGCTACGCCGGCGGCGTGATGGCGGTGATCGAGTCAGCGCTCTTGCCGCCTAAGTAGGGTGCCGAGCCATGCCGAGCGTGACCTACGAATTCGACGGAACCATCGCGACGATCACGATGGACGACGGCAAGGTCAACGCGCTGTCACCCGACATGCAGGCCGAGATCAACGTCGCCCTCGACAAGGCCGAAGCCGACAACGCGGTTGTCATCCTCACCGGCAACCAGAAGGTGCTCTCCGCCGGCTTCGACCTGGCCATCATCTCGACGCCTGGTCCGGCGGCGATCGACATGCTGCGTGGCGGGTTCGAACTGAGCTACCGCCTGCTGTCGTTTCCGACGCCCGTGGTTATCGCCGCCCCCGGACACGCCATCGCGATGGGGTTCTTCCTGTTGCTGTCAGGCGACTACCGCATCGGGGTCGACGCGCCGGTGAAGCTGGTCGCCAACGAGGTCGCGATCGGCATGACGCTTCCGTGGGCGGCGATCGAGATCACGCGCTTTCGCCTGACGGAGGCGGCGTTCCAGCGCACGCTGATCACCGCAGAGCCGATCGCGCCGAGTGAAGCGGTCGCCGCCGGCGTCGTCGACCTCGTCGTGCCGCGCGACGAGTTGATGCAGGCCGCGCGCGAGGTGGCCACGCGCTTGGCCACGCTGAACATGGAGGCCCACCGCGGCACGAAGGAGCGCGTGCGCGCCGACGTGCTGGCCGCCATCAAGGCCGCGACCGAAGCCGAGTTCCCCGCCTAAACGCGCACGGCGGCCAAGGCGTCGCCGAGGGCGTCGATGACCGCACGGCACGTGTGGTGCACGACGTGGGTGGGCGACCCTGGAAAGTGACGGAGCGCCGCGACCGTATGCGTCGGCAGACGCAGCGCAATCCACACTGTGCCCGCGGCGACGCCGTCTTCGGCGCCGGGCCCGCCAACGCCGGTCGCGGCCACCGCGACGTCGGCGCCGAGCAGCGTCGCCGCGTGGTCGGCCATGGCGATCGCCGCCGCCTTGCTCACGACGGGTGCGTCGGCAATGTCGAGCAGCCGCCGCTTGACCTCCTCGCTGTAGGCAACGATCCCGCCCTTGAACCACTCACTGGCGTCGGGCATTTTGGCGAAGGTGTCCGACAGCAGCCCGCCGGTGAGCGACTCGGCCACGCAGAGCGTGTAGCCGGCCGATCCCAACAGCTTCGGGATGTCGTCGGTCACTAGCCCGCCAGGCGCGTCACCGGCGCCACGGACTCCTCCGTCGTGCCGGCGTCGTCAGTGGAACCGAATACGAGGTGGCCGCCGAGATAGCCGCCGGCGGTGGCGACGCCCGCACCGAGCATCCCGAGGAGGATCCCCCGGCCGCGGCGGCCGCGCAGACGAGCGAAGAACGACCACGCGTACAGCCACGTGGTGATCGCCATGCAGATCATGTGGATGAGGCCGGTGCGCTTTTTCTCCTCCGGCAGCTGCGTCCAGTCGACCGCGCCGGCCGCGATCGTCGGCACCGCACTGGCGACACCGAAGCCGACCATTGCCGCCGACGTGCGCGCCGAACGTTTGCGACCGACGATGTCGAGCACCCACGACGACGTCCAGAATCCGATCGGCAGGTCGGTCAGGGCGGGATGCAGCGGATGACCAAGCCACGCATCGCCGCCCAGCGCGCGACGCACGTCATCAGGCATCGCGTCCACCGCACGCTGCACGAGTTCACCGAGGCGATCAAGCGAGGTCGACGCGAGTGTGTCGGGATCCATCTCCGCGCGATACCCAGCGGCGACGAAAGTTTTACTTGTCAGATGACAAGTAAGCGTGGCAAGGTGCCGGATGGCCGAACCTGTGATCCCCGTGATCATTTCCGCGGACTCCCACATCACCGAGCCCGCGTGCACCTACGTCGACTACATCGACGCCGCGTGGAAGGACAAAGCGCCGCCGTCTCGTCGACGGCGGCGAGGACGTCGGCGACGTGTTCGTGGTCGACGGGATGAACCGGCCGGTGCCGATGGGCCTCGTGGCCGCAGCCGGCAAGCCGCCGGAGGAGATCCGCATCTTGGGAATCCGGTTCGAAGACCTGCACCGCGGTGGGTGGGATCCCGATGCGCGCCTGGACGACCAGGTGCGCGACGGCGTCGCCGCCGAGATCATCTATCCCACCGTCGGCATGGTGCTGTGCAACCACCGCGACTTCGACTACAAGCACGCGTGCTTCGAGGCGTACAACCGCTGGATCGCCGAGTACTGCGGCGCCCACCCCGACCGTCTGCTCGGCGCGGGCAAACCGCGATGCGGTCGCCTGAGGAAGGAATCCAAGACCTGAAGAACATCAAGGCGCTGGGGCTACGCGGCGTGATGATGCCGGGCCTGCCCGCGATGGAGGACTACGACTCCCCCATCTACGACCCGTTCTGGGAAGCGGCGATCGAACTCGAGCTGCCGCTGTCGTTCCACATCCTCACGACGCGCGCCGAGAAGACGCGCGGTCCGGCGATGAGCACCTTTCTCTCCACGGTGCGCGGCTGCCAGGACATCATGGCGATGTTCGTGCTCGGCGGCGTGTTCGAGCGGCATCCGCAGCTGAAGCTCGTGTGCGTCGAAGCCGACGCCGGTTGGGTGCCGCATTTCATGTACCGGATGGACCACGCGTTCAACCGGCACCGCTACTGGCTGCAAGCCCGGCCAGGAGCTGTCGAAGCTGCCGAGCGAGTACTTCGCCGAGAACATTTACGTCACGTTCCAGGACGACTGGACGGCGTTCCGTTTCGCCGACGCCATGAACTGGAAGCGGCTGATGTGGGCCAACGACTTCCCCCATAGCGACTCCACCTGGCCGTGGTCGCAGAAGCTGCTGGCCGAACACACCGCCGACATGCCCGACGAACAACGCGACGTCGATCCTCGTGTCGAACGTGGCCGAGCTGTACAACATCGACACCTCCGCACTCGTGCCCGCGTGAGCACCAAGACGCGCCGCACGCAGGCGGAGCGGGTCGAGGCCTCCGACCGCGCCCTTATCGACGCCGCCATCGAACTCATCGCCGAACGCGGCTATGACCGCACGACCTTGGCGGCAATCGGTGAAGCGGCGGGTTACTCGCGCGGGCTGGTGACGCAGCGATTCGGGAACAAGGAAAACCTGTTGTGGGCCATCCTGCGACAGATCCTCGACCGGTGGGGCACCCACGCGATGCAACCGCGCGTGGCCGACCGGGTCGGTGTACCGGCGCTGCAAACCATCCTGGCCGCGTACCTCGACGCCTGCGAGAGCGGGCCGAAACGCATTCGCGCGTACTACGCGCTGCTACGCGAGGCCGACGGCCCGGTTCCGGCGATCCGCGACACGATCAAGAAGCTGCACACGAGCGAGCGCAACTCGATCGCCGAATTCATCCGCGCCGGGCAGGCCGCGGGCACGGTGCGCGCCGACGCCGATCCTGATGCCGAAGCCACGGTGTTTCTCGGCGTCATGCGCGGCGTCACCATGCAATGGTTGTTGGACCCGAAGGGTGTTGACCTCGTGGGCGCGCTGACTCAGTACGGCGCGACCCTCGACAAGAGCTTGGGAGTACACCGATGAGTGCACACGATCTGGTCGTCCGAGGTGGGACCGTCATCGACGGCACCGGTGCGGCGGCAAAAACCGCCGACGTCGCCATCGACAACGGCGTGATCACGTCGGTCGGTGAAGTCGACGGCGCGGGTGAACAGGAGATCGACGCCGACGGCGCGATCGTCACCCCGGGCTTCGTCGACATCCACACGCACTACGACGGCCAGGCGGTCTGGGACGAGCGGCTGGCGCCCTCGTCGTGGCATGGCGTGACCACCGTTGTCATGACGAACTGCGGCGTCGGGTTCGCGCCCGTCCGCGAGCAGGACCGCGATCGTCTCGTGGAGTTGATGGAAGGCGTCGAGGACATCCCCGGCACCGCGATTCACGAGGGCATCTCGTGGGAGTGGGAGTCCTTCCCCGAGTACCTCGACGCGATCGAGCGGCGCCGTCACGACATCGACTTCGCCGCCCAGGTGCCGCACGGCGCGCTGCGGTTGTTCGTGATGGGCGACCGGGGTGGACGCGGCGATGTGGCCAGCCCCGAAGACATCGCCGAGATGGGACGCCTGGCCGCCGAAGCCGTCGACGCTGGCGCTCTCGGTTTCACCACGTCGCGCACACGCAACCACCGCACCGTCAAGGGCGAACCAACGCCCACGCTCAAGGCGGCGCGGGGCGAACTCGTCGGCATCGCGCAAGCACTCGGCCACCTCGGCAAGGGCGTATTGCAGGTGGTGTCCGACTTCTTCGACCTCGACGACGAGATGGGCACGGTGCGCGCGATGGCGGCCGAGTCCGGCCGACCGATCTCGATCTCGCTGGCGCAGAACATGGTGATGCCCGACCAGTGGAAGCTGTTGCTCGACGCGTTGACCCAGGGCAACCAGGAAGGGCTCAAGATGACGGGCCAGGTCGCGCCCCGACCCGTCGGTCTGCTGCTCGGGTTGCAGGCGTCGATGAACCCGTTTCTCGGCAACCCGTCCTACATGGAGATCGCGTCGCTGGCGCTCGGCGAGCGCGTTTCCGCCATGCGCGAGGAGGCGCGCCGCGAGGCGATCCTGCGCGACGCCGCCGGCCACACCGGCATCTTCGGCTTCGACAAGATCTTCGTGCTCGGTGATCCGCCAGACTACGAACCGAAGGCCGAAAATTCGGTGGCGGCGCACGCCGCGCGCGAAGGCCGCGCTCCCACGGAGGTGGCGTACGACCTCGTCCTCGGTGACAACGGTCGCGCCCTGCTCTACGTGCCGTTTCTCAACTACGTGGCCGGCAACCTCGACGCCACCCGCGAGATGCTCGCCCACCCTCATACGGTGCCGGGCCTCGGCGACGGCGGCGCGCACGTCGGCACGATCTGCGACGCCAGCTTCACGACCACGCTTTTCACGCTGTGGGGACGCGATCGCGCCGAAGGCAAGTTCGCCCTCCCGTACCTCGTGCAGCAGCACTGCCGCGACACGGCGCGCACCGTCGGCCTCTACGACCGCGGCGTCCTGGCGCCCGGCTACCGCGCGGACATCAACGTGATCGACTTCGACGGCCTGCGCTTGTCGCCTCCGGAGATCCACCACGATCTACCGGCGGGTGGTCGCCGGCTGCTGCAGAAGGTGCAGGGCTACAAGCACACGATCGTCAAGGGCGTCGAGACCTACCGCGACGGCGAAGCCACCGGCGCGTTGCCGGGGCAGTTGGTGCGCGGCGCCCAGCTGGCGCCCGCATAACACCGTCTCAGCCGGCGTAACGCGGTTCGACGCGGCCGCGGCCGAGGCCGTCGATCGCATACAAACCGTCGTCGATCGCCACTACGTACATGCGGTCGAGGTTCGGTCCGCCGAAGGTGACGTCGGTCGGATTCTTGAACGGCAGATCGACGGTGCGGTCCACGCCGGCGGTCGTGAAACGAACGATCCGGCCGCTGTTGGGCAGTGCACACCAGAGGCCGCCAGCGTCATCGAGGGTGGCGCCGTCGGGAATGCCGCCGCCGATCGCGTCCATGTCACCGAACACGCGGCGCGGGCCCACGGTTCCCGTCGAGGGCTCGTACGTCGTACGCGTAGTAGTGCTTGGAGCTGTCGCCGATGATCAGGGTCATCTCGCCGTCGAGCACGGCGACGGTCGGACCGTTGGTGTTGCTGATGTCGTCGTCGAGCAGCTTCCATCCGTGCACTGGTGAGTACCACCACGACGACCCAACGGCTGGTCCGAGGTTGAGCTTGCCGGTGATGAGGTTTCCCTCGAAGTCGGCGCACATGTCGTTGCCGCGGCCACCCAGTTCAGGCGGATACGCGGCGAGCAAGCTCCACCGGCTCGCGTCGGGCTCCACGATGTACAAACCGTCGTCGAGCGTCACGACGAGGTTTCCGTCGGGCGTTGCGACCATGCCCGAGGGCATCTGCGGCGCCACGACCGTGTGCAACTCGCCCTCGCCGTTGTCGAGCCAGTGCACGGCGGAGCCGAGCGTGTCGACGAAGTAAAGGCGCGACCGCTGTTCGTCCCACACGAGGCTTTCGCCCCATGTCAGCGTGAAGTCGCCGATTCGCTGAAGGTTCACGATCGGACGCTACCGGTGCGGGCAGGTGACTAGGACGAGCGATGCGCGCGCACGGGCGCGACGCGGGCGCAATCACATGCACCCAGTACAGCGCGGCGCCGTACGCGATCACGCCACACAACAGCGTGGTAGCGACGAGCGTCGCCGCCACCCGCAACAGCAGGTCGAACCCGTCGTGGTAGCCCATCGGCGTCATGTCGGCGAGGGTCAGCACGCACGGCACGAGGGCCAGATAGAGCACAACGGACACAACGATTTTTACGGTTTTTGCGGTCACGGGGCCTCTATCGGCAGCCGCTCCCGAACCTTTAGCGTCCGAACAAGATTTTTCTGATTTCTCTACGCGGGAAGGTCGTCGAAGGCGTCGGGGTACTTGAGGCGGCCGCGGATGGCCGGGTCGTAGGCCGAGAGCCGGCGAACCTGCGCGGCCTCCTGGGGCGCCCAGTCCGGTAGGTCCATGGTGATGCCGAGCGGCGCCGCCGCCTCGAAACCGACGCGCTGGTAGTACACCGGGCTGCCTTGTAGGACGACGAGCGGCTCGCCGCGGTCGTCGGCAACTGCGAGCACCGCGTGCAGCAGCGCCGTGCCAACCCCCGAACGCTGCACGCCCGGTGTGACCGCCAACGGCGCCAAGCTCGCCACGTCCTGGCGCCAGTCGCCGTCTTCGAGCCACGCGGTCGTGACCATGACGTGGCCGACGATCGTGTGGTCCTCAACCGCGACGAGCGACAGACCCGGTCGGTAGCACGACGACTCCCACAGGCGCTCGACCAGCACGCGCTCTCCCGGCTGGCCGAAGGCCTCCTCGACGACATGCAGGATCTCCGGTCGGTCTTCGGTGCGTTCAGGACGGACGATCATCGACGCGGAACATAGGGTACCGCCGTGGCGGCGACCGCTGAATTTCTCGACGAGTTGCGCGCGTTTATCGACGCGACCCCGCTGGTCGACAACCCGGCGTTCGTGCGCGCGCTCGGCGAGGCGGGGTGGGTGGCGCCGCATTGGCCCGTCGAATACGGCGGCCGCGGCCTCAGCGAAGCGGATGCACTTGCGGTCTATGCCGAACTCGACGAGCGCGAGTTACCGCGCCAACCACGCGGCTCGGGATTCATCCTCGCCGCACCCACGATCCTGCAGTGGAGCGAGGAGGCAACGAAGCGCCGGCTTCTTCCGCCCATCGCGTCAGGCGTCGAGAAATGGTGCCAGCTGTTCTCCGAACCGGGCGCCGGGTCGGACCTCGCGTCGCTGGCCACCACGGCGGTGCGCGACGGCGACGAGTGGATCGTCAACGGGCAGAAGGTCTGGACTACCTACGGCCACGAGTCGGAGATGGCGATGCTGCTCGCCCGCACCGACCCGACCTCGCCCAAGCACGCCGGCATCACGTACTTCGGCCTCGACATGCACGCGCCGGGAGTGGAGATCCGCCCCCTCGTGCAAATGACGGGCGAGACCGAGTTCAACGAGGTCTTCCTGAGCGACGTCCGCGTGCCCGACCTATTCCGTATCAGCCCGGTCAACGACGGGTGGGCGGCAACGCAGACCACGTTGGGCGCGGAGCGCTTCGCTCTGTCGGGAGCGCGCAAGAAGAAGAAGGCGTCCGACGAAATCCTCGGCGGCAAGACGATCCAGGACGTGATCGGCCTGGCGCGGTCGTTGGGTGGCGGGTTGAGCGACGCGCACCGCGACGACGTCGTGCGCGCGTTCATCGACTCGCGGGTGCTCGAGCTAGTCACGGCGCGGCGAGTCCACGGATCGCTGAGCAAGATCGCCAAGGCCAAAACCAACCAACAGCTGCAGCTTGTGGCCATCGCGTTGCTGGGCGCGCGTGCCACTGCCTGGCCCTCGGACGACGACGAGATCCCGGGCTATGTCCGCGAGTTCCTTCGCACCCGCGCCAACTCGATCGAGGGCGGCACGTCGGAGATCCAGCGCAACATCGTCGGCGAGCGCGTGCTCGGCCTGCCACGCGAGCCCGACGCGTTCAAGGGCCAGCCGTGGAGCGACGTTCCCCGCAGCTAGTCCGACGCGCGCCCACGCACGAGCCACGCTTCGCGCTCGAGCACGACTTCGCCGTCACCGAATTCCTCGTGCGCGCGTCGAGCGAGGTAATGCCCGAGCGCTGCCCGTTGATCGTCGTCCAGCGCCGCGAGCGCGATCCGCGCGCCGGGCGACTCCAGCACCTCGGGAACACGCTCCCAAGACACCACCCGCGTCGACGGCGCGTACGCAACCTCGACGTCGACGCGGTGCCAGCCGGCACGTTCGCACGAGGCGACGACCTCTGCGGCGGTGTTCCAATGGAATATGACTCGCGGCGGTACGGCGAAGCCGAGCTCGCTCACGTAGTCAGGCGCCAAGAGGCAGGACCAGCCGCTGCGTGCTTCGGTGGTCCAGGCGCTGAACATCAACTTTCCTGCCGCGCACGTGGCGCGGTTCATCTCCGAGAGCGCGCGCTCGACGTTCGGGCAAAAAATGACGCCGAAGTTCGATGCGGCGGCGTCGAGCGAGGCGGCGTCGATGGCCAACTTCTCGGCGTCGCCGGCAAAGGTTCGCACGCGCTCCTCCACTCCGGCGTCGCGCGCTCGCTCAACCAGCCGCGCCACCATCGTTTCGCTCAAGTCGGTCGCCACGACCTCCGCGCCGTGTTTGGCGAAGGCGAGCGCCAGCACGCCCGGCCCGCAGGCGATGTCGGCGATCCGCACGCCGTCACGCGGCGCCACATAATCGACAAATTGCGGCACCGAGAAGCTGGTCGTCTTCTTCTCGACCGTTTCCTCGTACGACAAGGCCACCTCGTCCCACGACATGGCTCCCATGCCGAGACCGTAGTGACGTCACGGCGCGGTTAGAAGTTGTGCGTCTGTGGACGAGTCTCCACGGAGACTCATTGTGCTCGCCGCGTTTCGTGTGCACTTGGCGGGGTGATTTCGCCCTGTGGCGACGCGATCACGCCGATAACTGCACGTGAAAGTTCAACGGCGCGAGATTGCTGCTACTCGCGGTCGAACAGCAGCAGGAATTCGACCTTGCCGTGGTCGTCGGTCCGCGCGAACCCGTTGCTCGGGTTCGGGATGCCGTAGTCGGCGAAGACCACCGGGATCGACCCGACGGCCTCGACGCGCCCGGCGTTGCGCCGCGCTTGCAACGGGAACGACACGTTGTTCGTACGGCCGCGCAGCGTGAGCGCGCCGTCGACCTGCACCGTGATGACCTGGCCATCGGGTGGAATCGATCCAAGCGAGATCGGCGCGCCGAGCACGAACTGCGACGTCGGGTAGTGCGCGACGTCCATGTCCTCCCGGTAGTTCTGGTCCCGTCGTTCGTCGTCGCTCTTGACCGAGACCATGTCGACTGTCCAAGTACCGCTCGTCACCGTGGCGCCGTTGAGCACCATCGACCCCGTCACCTTCTCGGTGCGACCGACCGCCTCGCCCGGCGTGATGCCCACGGTTTCACCGATGCGATATCCGGCGATGCTGCCGGCTCCAAGGCGCCACGGTCCGTCCAGCGCGGCCGCGGTCGCGGCGGGCGCGGCGGCGCGCGCCTTCGCGGTCGACGACGTTGTCGCATCCGGTGCGGTTGTGGTTGACGGGTCAGTGACCAATGGCGTGGTCGACTCGATCGTCGTCGAAGACGTCGGCTTCACGTCCGCGAAACTCAACGGCGGCGGCGGATCTGCCTGGATGAAGTTGATGTAGACGTAAGGACCGGCGAGCGCGCCGAGCACCAGCACGAGCGGAACCCCGATGAGCCATGTGCGCGGCCGGCGGAGGTGGCGCGTTGCGAAGTCGATCACCGCACTCATCCGCTACAGCCCTTTGCGCGCCGTCCGCTCCAAAATGCCGAGCGTCGCACGGAGCGCGGACTCGGGAACGATCGGAAAGCGGTCCTTCCACGACGCGTCGATCTTCGACCAGTCGTAGTACTGGGTGACGAGCGTTCCTCCGTCGTCGGTTGGCTCGAGGCGGTACCCGTAGAAGTGCGGGATGTTGAAGTCGGTCACGAGATCCCACGCGATCTCCTTGTCCTTCTCGAACGCGATCATCCGCACGGTCACGTCGTACTTCCCCATCGGGAGGTCGTTCAGCGACTCGCGGTCCATGTGAATGACGAACGTGTCGCCCACCTTCTCGGCCGGATCGCCCGTGAAGTCCTGCAGCATTCCCGAGGCGTCGATTGCGACATGGCCGGCCGGGCTGCGGATGATGTCGAAGATGACGTTCGGCGGAAACGGCATCGGACGGGACACTTCCATGCGATCGGCGAGATGAACGGTGTCAGGCATGTCCGAATCCTGCCATCCGTCATCGGAAACCCGCTCTTGACAAATCCCTAACGCTGTTGTCTAATCCGTACAGTGTTAGGAGAAACTAAGCGTGATCGGCGCACGGAGCGGCGCGAAGCCACTCGCACCGAGATCGTCGACGCCGCGTGGGAGTTGTGCCGCGCCGAGGGCCTAGCCGCGCTCTCGATGCGAGACATCGCCGCCCAGGTGGGCATGCAAGCGCCGTCGCTCTACTCGTACTTCGCATCGAAGAACGACATCTACGACGCGATGTTCGCCCAGGGATGCCGGGACTTCGTGGCCGGCCAGCCCCTCCCTGGCGACATCGGTGACGCTTTGACAGGTCTGCGGAGAGTCATGCGCTACTTCGTGCAGTTCTGCACGGCCGATCCCGTGCGTTACCAACTCCTCTTCCAGCGCACCATCCCAGGCTTCGAGCCCTCGCCTGAGTCGTTCGCCATCTCGGTGGGCTCGTTCGAGTCGATGCTCGCCTGGATGACCGAGAAGGACATCAACGTCCCGGGAGCGATCGACCTGTTCACCGCCATTGGCACCGGCCTGACCGACCAGCAGATCTCGAATGACCCCGGCGGGGACCGTTGGACACGACTCGCCGATGAGGCAGTCGAGATGTTCCTGAATCACATCGAGTCGAAGAAAGCGAAAGGAAAGCGAAAGCGATGATTACCACCATTGCCGTTGCATCCATCCCACCCGTCACGCGCAGCGAGGCCCTGGGGCTCGCCACCACAGAGAGCCAGCGGACCGTGGACCTTTTGCGCTCGCTGTCGCCCGCCGACTGGGCCAAGCCGACCGACTGCGAACTGTGGGACGTGCGGGCGATGGCCGGTCACGTCGTCGGCGCGGCCGAAACCTTCACCGGCTTCGGTCCGTTGATGCGCACAATGCGCACGGCGCAAAAGGAGGCGGGCGACGGACTCGTCGTCGACGCAATGACCGCGTTGCAGGTGCGCACACTGGCACCGGCATCCACCGCCGAACTGATCAGTCGGATGGAGAAGGCTGGACCCAAACAAGCGCGGTGGCGCGGCGCTCGGCGAGTCATCCGAGGCGCCTCCATGAAGCAGCCCATGCCGGACGGCACCGTCGAGAAGTGGAAGCTGGGTTACTTGCTCGACGTCATCCTCACCCGTGACCCGTGGATGCACCGCGTCGACATCTCGCGCGCCACCGGCCGCGACATGGTGTTGACGGCCGAGCACGATGGCCGCATCGTTTCCGACGTGGTCGCGGAGTGGGCGCGCCGTCACGGACAGCCGTTCACGCTCCGGCTCACCGGCGCCGCCGGCGGGAGTTTCGTTTCGGGCACCGATGGCGAAGAGATCGAACTCGACGCCGTCGAGTTCTGCCGCATTCTTTCTGGCCGCGCAAAGGGCGACGGCCTACTCACACAGGAGGTCCCGTTCTAATGAACACGCGCATCGAAGAGGTCGCAGAAGGCATCTACCAAATCGCGAGCTACATGCCCGAGATGGACTTCGGGTTCAACCAGTACCTCGTCACCGGCGACGAGCCACTTCTGTTTCACACCGGGATGCGCGGCGTGTTTCCCGTCGTGCAGGAACACGTACGGCAGGTCCTCGACCCCGCGACGCTGCGCTGGATCACCTTCGGCCACGTCGAGGCCGACGAGTGCGGATCGATGAACCTATGGCTCGCAGCCGCGCCCAACGCGCAAGTGGGCGCCGGCCACACCGCGGTCATGGTGTCGCTGAGCGATCTGTGTGACCGCGAACCGGTCGCATTCGACGACGGCGGCGAATTCGACACCGGCGGCCATGTGATGCGCTGGCTCGACACGCCGCACGTTCCCCACGGTTGGGAAGCGGGCGTGCTGTATGACGCCACGACCAAGACGCTGTTCTGCGGCGACTTGTTCTCTCAACTCGGCGACTACAAGGCGTCGAGCACCGACGACCTCATCGGCCCCGCGATTGCGGGCGAGGACATGTTCCACTCGTCCTCCTTGGCGCCGGGTAGCGGCGATCACGTACGACGGCTGGCCGAGCTGGACGTCACGACGCTCGCCCTCATGCACGGCCCCGCGTTCACGGGCGACTGCAAGCAGGCTCTGCTCGACCTCGCCTCCGATTTCGACCGGCGAATCTCGGCGTAGCGGCTAAACGCCGACGACCTTGCGGGCGACGGACCCGAGCAGTTCGACCCGCTCGGGGATATGGCCGACGCCGGGCAACGAACAGGTGATGCCCTCTGCGCCGAGATCCATCACCGCGCTCAGCTGTTCGCCGACCTCGTCAGGATCACCGGCGATGACGCGGGCGAGTATGAGCTGGCGGAACTCCTCGTCGGCCGTCGCAAGATCGATGCCGCGCTGCGCGAGGAACTCGGCCAGGTCCTTCTCGGCCTCGTCGTGGGTCTCGGCGATCGTGACGTTGAGATGCTGGCTGAGCGTGATCTCGGACCGATCGCGCCCGAGGCGTTCGCAGTGCGCCGCGAGCGCGTCGAGCTTGCGGGGCAGCTCTTCGGGACCCGATGTGAGGTTCGACTCGTCGGCGTACTGGGCCACCATGCGCAGCGTCTTCTTCTCGCCGCTACCGCCGATCATCACCGGCAGCCGTCGAACAGGTGGAGGCTGGTTGATCGCGTCCTTCACCGTGTAGTGCTTGCCTTCGAAGGTCGGACGCTCGTCGCGCAGCATCGGCAAGATGATCTGTAGTGCCTCTTCCAACTTCTCGAACCGATCGGTGAAGGTTCCGAACTCGAAACCGAGCGCGGTGTGCTCGAACTCGAACCAGCCGGCGCCGATGCCGAGCATGCCGCGGCCGTTGGAGACAATGTCGAGGGCGGTAACCGCCTTGGCCAGCAGCGTCGGGTTGCGGTAGGTGTTGCCGGTGACCAGGGCGCTTAGGCGTACGGTCGAGGTTTCGCGGGCCAGCGCGCCGAGCGTCGTGTAGCACTCGAGCATGTAGTTTTCGGGCGGACCAAGCAGCGGCAGTTGGAAGAAGTGGTCCATGAGAAACACGGTGTCGAAGCCCGACCGATCGGCCGCCTTCGCCTGGGCCGCCACCGCGTCGAACAACTCCGCGGGCCCCACGTTGGGATAGTTGAAGTTGGGGATCTGGTAGCCGAGCCTGGTCATGGCGTCATCCTCGCGCTAACCGACGAAGTCCTTCAGCAGTCCCGCGAGCGCGGCGGGTTGGTCGCTTTGCACTGCGTGGCCCGCGCCCTCGACTTCTTCGACCCGAATGCCGGGCAACACCTCGCGATATTTCTCGGCGTCCTCGTCCAACGTGTACACGGACAGGCCACCCTTCACGAACATCGTGGGCGCCTTGATCCGGGCGACGTCGTCCCACAACGACGAGAAGTCGGTCCATTCGCGCGGCGGGTCGCCCTCGCGGGGGAACAGGTCGTAGCGCCACATCCACTTTCCGTCGTCGAGACGAACAGCGTTGTGCCGCACGCCGCGCCGCACCGCTTCGGGTGAACGCAGCGGTGACATCGCGATCGTGGCGTCGGCCATCGCGTCGAACGACTCGTAGGTCGGTGGGCCACCGATGAGCGCGACCGATCCCCGTTGCTCGGCGGTCATGGTGCGGCCTTGTGCACCCGTCGACGGCGACACGTCGATGATCACGACGTGGTGAAACAGATCAGGTCGCGTCGCCGCGAGATTGATCGCCGTCGCGCCCCCGAGTGACATCCCGACCAGCGCGAGGTCGTTGAAGTCAAGCGCGTCGACAGCTTCGGCGGCGGCGGCGGCGTTCGACCAGGGGCCGTAGTCGCGATCGTCGCGTCGGTCCGAGTGACCATGACCGGGCAGGTCGAGCGCGAGCGCCGGCCGTCCGAGGAGTACCTGCAACGTGTCCCACGTGTGCGCGTTCTGACCGCCGCCGTGCAGGAACAGCAGCTCGGGCGGCGCGGTCCCCCACCGGATGCCGCTGATCACCTGGCCCGAGCCGAGCGTGACCTCGACGCGTTCACACGCCAACACGCCCGCCGGATCGACGCCGAACTCGACCGCCACGTCGGCCAAGAACGCGAACTCGTCATAAGGCTCGGTATCAATCGACGCGCGCACGCCGAAATGTCTACTTCGTTCGCGAAATACCCTCTTCGCATGCCTACGACGACGCACCACGAGACCATCGCCGCCTCCGCCGACAAGGTGTGGTCGTTCGTCGGCGCGTTCGGCGACAACTCCTGGCACGGCCTCGAGGTCACGTGCGAGGGCGAAGGGCTAGGCGCTCTGCGCAAGGTCACGATGCCCAACGGCGTCGTGACTGAGTTGTGTGAGTCGCACGACCCGGCGACGCGCACGATGGTGTACGGCGTCGTCGACAACAACCCGTTCCCGGTGTCTGACTATCACGGACGCATGCAGATCGATTCCGTCGGCGACGCGACCTGCGAACTGACGTGGTCGTCGACCTACGAGGTCAACGTCGACGCCGACGCATCCCAAGTCGACGCCGACCTCGCCGTCTTCCTAAAACGAGCCGCCCGCGCCCTCAAAAATCACGCCGAGACGGTGCCCTAACGCCGACTTTCTGCCGATCTTCCATCCCGGCGATGGGAAATCCGCAGAAAGTCGGGGGGCAGCGGTTCAGTCGGGGGGTTCGCTATTTAGGGGCGAAGCGGGTGCCGGCGTCGAGGCGGAGGCACTGACCGTTGAGCATGGCGTTCTCGACGATCGCGATCGCGAGCTTGCCGTACTCCTCGGGGCGACCGAGGCGCTTCGGGAACGCCGCGTCCTTGGTCAGCACGTCGGCGAATTCCTGGGGGATGCCGGCGGTGAGACCGGTCGCGAACAACGACGGTGCGATCGCGAGGCAGCGGATGCCGAGACCACCGAGGTCACGCGCGATGGTCAGGCACATGCCGGCAATGGCGGCCTTCGACGCGGTGTACGCGACCTGCCCGATCTGGCCCTCGAACGCCGCGATCGACGCCGTGTTGATGATGACGCCGCGCTCGTCGTCCTCGGGCTCGTTGTGGCTCATCAACTCCGCCGACAGGCGCGTGAGGTTGAACGTCGCGACAAGGTTCAATTCGATGAGGAAGCGGAAGTCCTTGAGCGGAAACGGGCCTTCCTTGCTCAGGGTGCGCCGGGCATTACCGGTACCGGTCGTGTTGACCATGATGTGCAGACCGCCGAGGTCCTGCTTGAGCGCGGCGAAGGTCGCGTCGACCGCGTCCTCGTCCATCACGTTCAGTTCGTAGAACGGCCCGCCCAGTTCCTTCGCCGCCGCCGCGCCCGCCTCGGCGTTCAGGTCGACGATCGCGACCTCAGCACCCTTTTCCTTGAGCATCTTCGCGGAGGCATTCGCCATACCCGACGCGCCGCCGAACACGACCGCCTTCTTGCCCTTGATTTCCACTGACTGGCTCCTTTGTGCACGACTTGTCGGCACGGACCATACTCTGCGGTATGTCGATCGCCATCACCGAGGACCACCAGGCGCTAGCCGAAACCGCCGCCGACCTACTCGACTCCCGCAAGACCCGCGGGGCCGCTCGCGACCTGGTCAACGGCGCCGAGGAAGTCCGCCCTGACTTCTGGAAGGAACTCGCCGACCTCGGTTGGTTGGGTCTGCACATTCCGGAGAAGTTCGGTGGATCGGGTTACGGCCTCATCGAACTCGCCATCGTCACCGAAGAACTCGGCGCCGCACTCGCGCCGGGATCGTTCGTACCCACGGTCATCGCCAGCGCAGTGATCAACGCGGCCGCGTCGACCGCGATCAAAAAGCAGTACCTGCCTTCGCTGGCCGACGGAACCACCACCGCCGGCGTCGGGCTTGGCGGCGACGTGAAGGTGAAGAACGGCAAGGCGTCGGGCGACGCCGGCGTCGTGCTCGGTGCGGCCTTGGCCGACATCCTCGTGCTGAAGTCGGGCAAGAGCATCGTGATCGTCGACGCGAAGGGCGCGGGCGTGAACATCACGACGCCGGCCAACATCGACCTGTCTCGCACCTCGTCGAAGGTCACGCTCGACAACGCCGAGGCGACCGTGGTTCGCGCCGGCCAGGCGCTCGTCGACTACACCCGTCTGATCGTGGCGGCCGAGGCCACCGGCATCTGCCGTGAGACCACCACAATGGCTGCGGAATACGCCAAGGTGCGCGTGCAGTTCGGCCGCGTCATCGCGATGTATCAAGGCGTGAAGCACCACTGCGCCAACATGGCCGTGGCCACCCAGCTCTCCACCGCGGCCGTGTGGGACGCCGCGATCCAGGAGAACGCCGGCGAAGGACCCGACGACTTCAGCCTGGCCGCCGCCAACGCGGCTGCCCTCGCGCTGCCGTCCTCGGACCTTTGCGTCAACCTCTGCCAGCAGGTGCACGGCGGCATCGGCTTCACATGGGAGCACGACACCCACCTCTACATGCGACGCGCCACCGCGATCCAGGCGGTGGTCGATGCCAACGAAGCCAAGACGGCCGTCGTCGACTTCACCCGCAAGGGCGTGAAGCTGAACCGCAAGATCGAACTCGGCGCCAAGGGTGAAGAAACTCGCAAGGAAGTCAAAGCCTTCGTCGACACCATCAAGGGGCTCGAGGGCGACGCGCTTCGCCACGCCCTCGTCGACAACGGCTACCACATGCCGCACTGGCCCAAGCCCTACGGCCGCGCCGCCAGCCCCGTCGAGCAGCTCGTGATCGAGGAAGAGTTCCGCAAGGCCGGCATCAAGAAGCCGCAGTACGGCATCACCGCCTGGAACATCCTCACGATCATTCAGCACGGCAACCAGGACCAGATGGACCGCTGGGTGAAACCGGCAATGCGCGAAGGCGTCATCTGGTGTCAGCTCTTCTCCGAGCCCGACGCCGGCTCCGACGCCGCCGGCGTCAAGACCAAGGCCGTCAAGACCGACGGCGGTTGGCTCGTAACCGGCCAGAAGGTGTGGACGTCGGGCGCGCACGTGTCGTCGTACGGCTTCGCGACCGTCCGCACGAACCCCGACGTGCCCAAGCACGACGGCATCACGATGATGGTGATCGACATGCACGCCCCGGGCGTGGAGGTCCGTCCCCTCAAGCAGCCGACCGGAAGCAGCGATTTCAACGAGGTGTTCTTCAACGACGTGTTCGTGTCCGACGAAGACGTCGTTGGCCCCGTCGACGGCGGTTGGACTGTCGCCCGCGCAACGCTCGGCAACGAGTCGGTATCGATCGGCGGCGGCGGCGGCGGTGGAGGCATGGGTGGCGACGCGGTGCTACCGATGTTCGACGCCAACCCGAGTCGCTTGCCCGGTGGCGTCGAACGCATTGGTAACTACCTGGCGAAGAACGACGCACTGGCTGCGGTGAACATGCGAAGCGTCAACCGCGCCGTGCAGGAGTCGGGGCCCGGTCCCGAGGGCGCCATCACGAAGCTGGTGCTCTCAGAGCAAGGCCACGACGCGGCCGACATGCTCCGCGAGCTGGCGGGGCCGAGCGCCGCGTTCACCGAGGGCGAAGGCATGATCGCCAGCATGATCGTGTTGTTGCACCGCGCCATGTCGATCGCCGGCGGCACGTCGGAGATCAAGCGCAATCAGATCGGCGAAAAGATCCTCGGCCTCCCCCGCGACCCGCTGCTGAAGTAGTCCGACTCCAGCCGCTGAGTGCGGTCGATCTGCAAGAGCTTTTCGACCGTCACTCGGCGCCGCTGGAACCACGAACCCGCAAACAGGTCAGTTCCCGTCTGGCCGACCTGTTCGCCAGCAACGGCTGGACACACCCAGCAGACGCGACCCCCGACGCCGTAGCCCTGTGGGCACGCGGCAGCGGATACGCAAACAACACCGTGCGGCGCCGCATCAGCATCGCTCGACAGTTCTTCCTCTGGTGCGACCGCGAGGCGATCTGCACCACCCATGCCATCGCGGACCTCGACCTCGTAAAGAAGTCGCACCCGCCGATCTACGGCAAGCTCCAATCAAAGAACCCCGCCCGCTGGCTCTCGCTCGACGAGGTATCGCGCCTCTACGACGCCGCATCGGACGGCACCTGGCTCGGCTGCGCGACGTTTTGATCCTGCGATTCGGGCTACTCGGAATACGCGCCGAGGAAATGACCCTGCTGCGCTGGCGCCACCTGTTGCCCGACGGGCGCCTCGCGTGGACCGGCAAGAAGAACCGCCCTCGCACCGTTACCCCTGGCCCGAAGCTCACCGAGCTACTGCGACGCTGGAAATGCGCCTACGAAAAGGCAATCGGGCGCCCCATCGAACCGACCGACCCCATCCTTTGCCGCGGCATCGGACGAGGCAACGTCTACGAGGTCGCATGGGGACGCCCCATCAAAGGCGGACAACGAATCATTTACTACCGAGTACTCGCCGCCTCCGAACGCGCAGGCCTCGGAGTCGTCGGACCCCCACGACCTGCGACGCAGCGCCGCAGGCATCCTCCACAACACACGCGGCGCGGACGGAGGCCACATCTACGACCTCCTCGATATCCAACGCGTCCTTGACCACGCCGACCCCGCGACCACAATGCGCTCCTACATCGCCCCAATGGCCGACGACGTAAAACGAGCCGCGGGCATCACCCTCGACTTAGCCGCGCCACGCCGCAGCCCGCGGATTCGTTGTGATTTCAGATATGCATTTTTTCGCGCCGCCGACGGCGGCGCGAACCCTTACGCCGGTGTAATTACGGTGCTTCTGTGAGCGAGCATGCGTTCGATTTACGCAGACGACGTGATCTCTGCGCGAACTCTGCTCCGATGCGCTACACTTCTGCTTCTCGACAAGCACACACCCGGCACAAGCCGGAGAAAGCAGGACAAACGACATGAGTGAGGCTCACCTTTACTCCGTGGACCCGGATGGCACAGCCACCCCGCCGACCGGCCAACCCACGACCCCGGCACGCGCTCCAAAAAGCGCGCACGCCTGATCTACGCCGTTCCAACCGATCGACTCGCGTTCGACAAGCAGGTTGAAGCGCTTCGTGTCATCTGCACCCTGAGCCGCGGCGGCCAGGAGCCGGTGGACGCCGATCAGATGGGTGCGCACATGCGCATCTCGTCAGCGACCGCGCCGCTGAACAACGCGTTCTTCCTCGACCGCGGTTTGCTGGAGAAGGCAGGCAAGGGCGCCTACAAGCCAACGAAGATCGCCCTCGACTTCCAGCGCAAGTGGACCTTCGACAAGGCGGCGGCGCCCGCGATCCTCGCCCCAGCGATGCAGAAGGACTCCTGGTTCTACAACGCTGTTGTGGAGAAGCTGGAGATCGGCCCGACCACCCGCGAAACCATGATCGACGTCCTCTCGTCGCTGGCCGAGACCGACGCGGCATATGCCACGCAATACGGATTTCTTCTCGAGTGGCTTGCAGATGCTGGCCTCATCACCATGGAGGACGGCAACATAGCGGTTGCCGATGGCGTGACACCTGCTCAACCCGCGGAGGCCCCGACCACGTCAACACCATCGACCAACAGGCCGAGCGAGGCAATCACAGCGGAGCCGTTGGTGCAGACGGCCGTGCCACCCGCGACGGCTCCAGCACCAACCACGTCACGCGAGGCGGCCGTCGTGTCGATCTCCATCGACGTGCAGGCAACCGCCTCTGACTTGGCGAAGCTGACCGGCGAACAGATCGCCAGCCTGTTTGCGGGCGTCGGGCAGATCGCTGCGATCAAAGCCGCACTCGAAGTGGGGTAACCAACACATTCTCGGTGGGCCGGGAGGAACAGGACTCTCGACAAGCACAGTCCTCCCGGCTCACCGAAACGCCATGATCGTACGCGCAGGGTGCTGAAGACCGCTACACGGCAGCCGTTAAGCCGGACAAGCACACACACGACGAGGCTAGCAACGTGGGGGGCGTCTATTTAGGAACGCTGACCCGTTCGGGCTGCGTGGTCCTGTAGCCGCGTGTTGTTGACCGAACTTTGCAGCTTCGGCCGCAGCTGTTCTCTACGAGTCGCCGGTAGATACGCCGCTCCTTGAAGAAGGCCGCCAAGCGGTCGATACGGCTTGCGCCCTCGACCTCAACGAAGCCATGCCGTTCACCCCATACGCCCCAGAACCGAAGGCCGCCGAAGTCTCCGGGCGGCGTTTTCTGGCCGAACTTGCCCGACTCCCGCCAGAAGTAGTCTGCGATTGCAGCCCTGTCAGCGACCGCTTCCACGTCATCGGACCAGAACGCAAGCGTTATGTCAGCGCCACGGGTCAGGTGCATCGTGTGGCCCGAGCCAACGATTCGCCACCACGTCGCCAGCATCCAGTCTGCGAACTCGCCCTCTGGCGCTTCCAGACCAGCACAGCGCCCCTCGTACTTGCCGAAGCGTTCCTCCATCCAGTGCCGTCTAATAGTGCGCCGTTGCAGTGCCGCAAACTCGTCCGCGTCGATTCGCTCCGGCAAGCCCAAATACATGTGCAGATGCGGAGCGTGCCGCTGATGCTCAGGCCGACGCTTTCGCGGCTGAAACTCCAGATGCCATAACCCAATCGGCGGACCCCACTTGCGGTGCCACGCCATCTTGAACGCCTCGCGATGACGCACCAGCGTCCGCGCATCGGGACACGCCCCGCCACTCCGCGGGATACGTAAACGTGAGCATCGCTGGCCGTGGCCCAAGCGCCTCCCATGCACGACCCGCGAAATCCCAACGAAGCTCCCGGCGGCGAGCGAGCGCTGAACGCCAACACTCACGGCCCACGGTCGAAGGCCCAGACCGACCAGCATTCGACCCTCCCCGCCTGAGTGAGCAGGCGCGAAGCTCTCGTTCGCATCGGCCTCCCACGTACAACTCAACCGAACCGCCCCGCGCCGAACAGAACGCGTAAACGCATGCGGCATCTACAGCCTCCCGCCACACGGTCCCCGGTCCCCTAAAGGGGACACGTGGACCCTTGCGACACAACGGCGTGTCACTCAAACCCCTCCACATTCGGGACACTCGTCAAAGTCCCAACCAAACGCCAAGCAACGCGCCACAGCTAACGCACTCGTCCGAGTCGCCCAACCCAATACCGCCGCCTCCGTTGCCGTCATCCATTTCTTCGCCGTCGTCGTCGCTCAAATCATCGGACACGTTCAGCCCCAACCCGTCGTCGTCGCCCGAATCGTCGCCCTGGTCATCGAACCCCACCTGCGCGTCGTCGTAGCCGTCGAACGACCCGTAGCCCGAGTCCAGGCCCGCAGCCGCCGCACCGCGCCGCAGCATGGCGATAAGAACGAAAACGCCGCAGCCCAGAATCGCGAGCGCTGCAATCACCGCAGCGCCGTGATCCATCCAGCCGCCCAACTGCGTCCGTGCGTTGTCGAACCCTTCGCTTACCGCAACGCTCGTCGGCTGCGTGTACGAGTCCGCTACACCTGTCTGGCCCGACCGGAAGCCATAGTTCGGCTCGTCCGGCCACTTATCGCTATAGACGTCTGTCACCGTCAACGCGGCGCGCTTCACAGTGCCGTCCGAGTACACGACCCGCGCTCGTCCGGCGCGAAGCGGTCGCCACCTATGCACTGCGCCGCCGTGTACTCGCCCGCAGCGATGCTCGGAAGGGTCGAGCCGCACCCACTCGGAGCGCCAGGAGGCTGCACGCCGCCCGAGGACGCGAACGAGTACCAGCCGTCGGCGCCGTAGTGAAACTCCACACGCGCCAGGGTCGCCCCGTCCACTGGAATCCCGTACGTGCAGCGCGCCGACGTCTGGCGCGACGACGGATTCTTCTTCGTGTTCACGTTGCAGTACGCATACGCACCCGTACCGCTCGGAGTCGGCCCAGGGATCGGCGTCGCCATCGCCACGCCCGCGACGGCGAGCACCTGGACTACGACCGTCGCGAGAACTGCAAGCCGTTTCATTCCGCACCGCCCAAGGTTGCGGAGCGCTCCGCGGCGAGTCGCTCGTTGTAGGCGCGGCCACGCTCACGCATTGCCACCATGCCCGCGTCGGTCTTGCCCTTGCCGTCGGAGTACAGATGGTCGTCGGCGTCGATGATCTGCAACGTGTCGTAGAGCGCCGCTACCCGTGGATCGAACTTGTAGCGCTTGGCGTCAACGTGCTTGCCCTCCTTGCGGAGGTATTCAGGCTCGTAACCCTTCGCTTGGAAGTAGCTGCCGCCCATCCACGCCGAACACACGTAGATCATTCCGGTCAGGTCGCGCAGCACCGTGTTCACCCGGTTTTCGTGCTGGGTAATCCAGTACAGGTCGAGCTTGAACTTGCGACCCATTGACAGCTTCCACCACGCGACAGTCGGGAACCGCAGCGTCAGGTTCGACGGCGCGTACAGGTGCGCCTCGTCGAGAATCACCGTCGCGTTCTGCAAGTCCGCCAACTGATCCCAGCCCGTGAACAGGGTCCACTGATCCCGGTACTCGTCGGGTAGGTGCATCGTGAAGTTGGTGCAGACGTTGCCCCCGGGCGTAGAGGCGGATCCACGCGATCTTTACGGCGAGCATCGTCTTGCCCGAACCCATGCGGCCGACGATCCCGACCACCTGTCCCGTGCCGCCAGTCGCACCGGCTTTCATTTCACTACGGCGACCCAGCCAGCCGAGCAGCGCCGCTAACAGCGCCACGCTGACGATTACGCCTGCCATGAGTTTGAGGCCAAAGCCGAGTTGCAGGAACGCTGGCATCAGCCTGCCCCCGGTCCGAAACCCCATAGGTCTGGAATATGCCGCCAGACCCAATTCGCGATCTTGTAGACGACGAGCGCGGGCAACAGCACCGCGTAGGTGTCGTCCGCGACGGTCACCAGCGTGTCCACGGGCAGCATCGCGTTCACAATCGCCATGCTCCGCCCGATGCTCGAACCCGCCGACGAGATCGGAGCCAGCGTCTGCGAGAGCGAGAACGACGGAAGTGCCGAGAACACCGCATTCAGCACCGCGCCGACCACCGTAAAGATTGCGTCGAGGATCACTTGACCGCCTCCCCAACCGAACGCAGCACGCCGTAGGCGAAGGCTGACAGCAGTACGAACGTCACCATGCCCCGCAACGCAGACAACGGCGCGTAGTGGCCGACCTGCGGAGACAGCGCCATCCGGCCCGCAGAGGTACGCGGAGCAGTCAGACGGCGGACCACGTCGATCCCGTTACTTGACCGCGCCGAGAGTCGTCGCGGGCAGGCTCACCAATTCCGTGAACACGGAGAAGGGGAACTTCGTTTGCGCTGTGTTCCACATGCTCGACAGTCCGCCCGTGGTCGCCGGCGACGGCATCAGCAACGACGCGAAGCCATCCACGATGAATGACCCCATGCCCGTCACCGCGTCTTTGATCGCCCCGAGCGGCGACGACAGCACCGAGCCAATGCCGTTCTTCAATCCATCGAAGAACCCGCCGGAGTCGGTCGTCAGATTCGTATTGCAAGCAGGCTGAGAAGGCCCGCCGCACGTCGCACCGCCGCCACCGCTCGCCGTAGTCGTCTGCGATAAGTCCGTGACCGACAGGTCGTCCAGATACACCGACGCGCCCGACGTTGGCGCATAGAAACGGAACCACATTTGCCCCGTGCCACTGCCCGCCGTCGTGACCCACTCGACGTATTGCCACGAACCGGGAGTGACCTGCGAATAGTTCTTAATCGCGTTGTACGCGCCACCACCGTCACCAGCGAAGAACCGACCGCCATAGGTCGATTGACCCGCAGGCATGAGCACCCACACCCCAACCTGGTACGTATGCCCAGCAATTCAAATCGGTGTGCCCGCGGTCTGATCGCCATAGGTCGGAGTACCGCCAACCCCGTAGGGCGACCACGTAAAGAAGCAGTCACCCGACGCCGCGTTGTACGCCAGCGACTTCGAGCCTGTGCGAGCTTGCGCCGTAGTCAGCGCCGCCGCGTTGCCGCCCGCGAACCTGACCAGTCGAACGCAAGGGGAATCGTCGCGCCCTCGAACCCGGTGGTGAAAGGCGTCGTTACACGGCCCGTCGCAGCGTGCGCCGGATCTACCGCTACTCCGACGAGGCCGAGCACCAGGAGCAACGTAACTGCTGCACGGCGCATCACCGCCAGCCGCCTTTCCGAAGTTGTGAGCGCACGTACGCGGGTAGGTATTTGAGTGACAGCACGATGAGCACCATCACGATGATCTGAGCAATGTTTTGCATAGTGGGAGCGGGACGCCTGGCACCACCCTGTCCAGCCTCTAACTGGAACGCTCCCCGCCGACTAGGCCGCGTGAACGGCCTTGCGGAGGTACTTCACAAGCAGACCCACACCGAGGCCCACGCCGAGGACAGCCACGATCACGGCAACGCCGGTCGTGATGTAGCCCGTTAGCTGCGACTGGCTCGACGTAAACGCGTCGTTGACCGGATCGGTGCTTGTCTGAGCGAATGCGTTGGTCGCACCCGCGACCAGGAACGCCGCAGCGCCCGCGATCACGATGGAGGCACGAAGCCCCATGTTCTTAATCTTTTCCATGTTCAATTCACCCCCCTTCGTTGGATGAGAAGCCGGAGGGTCGGGACACCGTTGGATTCCGCCGAGGACCAAACCAATGCCCAACCCGAGAACTAGCGCCGTGAACATGACGGTCACGACGCACGAACCGCTGCGTGCAGGAAGCGCTGCAAAATCACAACGCCAACGCCCGCAATCCCTGCGCTGAACATCGCGACCAGGACCGCTGCGCCGACCTGCCCGCTCTCGACCGACGACGTGATCTCGTCACCGTTCGGAGCCGCTACCGCAGCGCTCGCTGGGACCAGCGAACCGACGACAATTGCGAGTAGCACGACTATGCGACGCCTCACGTCAGCTGACCAGGACGATCATCACCAACGCCGCGGTCAGCATGACCAACAGGAACAACGCGGTCAGCACTTCCGCTCGTAACCGGGAGAGGTCCTGCGCTGTCACTTGCTGACAACTCAGCGAGTCGAGACACAAGTCGCCGGATCTCGGCACGCCGAGCGTCGTCGTTGTCGTAGGCGGTGGCGTCGAAGATGTGGTTGTCGTTTCCTCGACCTGCGCCCAAACCGGCCGCGGCATCGCCACCGATATGGAGATGCACCCCGCCCATATCAGCGTGAGCAACAGCGGAAGCCGCCGCCTCAGCCGCAGCCTGGCCGTTGCAGCGAGCGGCCGTTCTTCGACTCTCGCCGCCACTTACGAACGGCGCGAAAGATGAGGTATCCGACCCCGCCAATGACGATCCATCCAACGACCGCATCCACCGAGCTACGCCTTCGCTGGCACCTTGGCAGGTTCGAGAACGAACATCGCCAAGGCCGTGTCATTCACATACGCGTGATTGACTGTTCGAGGTCGCCGTCGTCTTAATCGCGACACCGACGAGCGCGCCCGTTACATCGCCCGCCGTGTCGAGCATCTGCTTGAACCGCGTCGGCTTGCCACTGTCCTGGTCGGTCGCGAAGAACGATGCACGCATCGGCCACTCGCGGCCATCGGCCTGCACACTCACTTCGTACATGCCAGCCACAGGCTGTCCGGCGCGTGCATGCGACTGGCCGTAGGTGATCTGAGACACACCCACGAACCGGCCCACCAGCAAACGCCCCTGAGGAAGTTCCGTCATTTGTTGCCCTTTCAGTTTCTGATTTTCGGGGGCTACCTGTGTCAGCGCCAGGCACCCAATCGACAATTGGGCGCGACACGACAAGCGCCCGAAAATCAAAAATTTGAGACAGAAAAGACGAGTCCGGCATTCGCTAGAAATGCGTGTGCGGGCCTCTGACAGAACCCGCACGAAGCACTCAGATGTTCGACGCGGACCGCTCGCAGTACCTTTTACATGTGCACGTGGACTACGCAGCCGACACGTTCGTCGTCATCGACGGAGTTCGATTCCCTGCCGTGACTATTAACGCGGAGGCTGAACCTGACGTTGACGAGCACCCGGCCTGGTACCTCCAGCTACCGATGGAGAACCACGTGATCCTTCTGCTGTTCGTCCCCGACGACGGCCAAGTGTCCGCGGGACTCCTTCTCGACGTGGGCCGCTCGCCCGCCGAACACATGGAGTTCGAGGCGTGCATCGAACGACGCAACGGCACGCTCCAAATTCGTCCAACCCTCTGGGCGCAGCACCACTCCGAGGCCACCACGCCTGAAGCGATCTGTGACCTATTGCAGGACCCAGCCTGGAGTTCCGACGTTGACGATGTGGCCGAGGTCCTCGACTACCTCCGTCGCTGGAGTCAGCTGCCCGTCGTCAATGTGACGGCCGTCGGTTAGACACCGCTCTTGCGGCGGTTGTCGTCCTTACAGAGCATCTTGCAGTTGTCGGCGTCGTCTTGCCGCCCTGCGTGCCACGGCGTGATGTGGTCGGCTTCCATTTCCTCTAGTTGGTAGTGCTTCTTACACACCGGGCAAATGCCCTTCTGCGTCTCGTAGGCCTCGCGCTTTTGGTTCGCGGTGAACGAGCGGATGCTGAGGTGTCTTTCCTCGCCTGTCAGGAGGTACGGATAGATGCCCGCGCTTCTTCGTTACGTCCTCGTCGGCCATTAGCGCCGCAGCCTGTTCTTCGAGCTTCGCTGAGTCCCAGGCGGTGTCCTTATGCACGTTGTAGAGCTCGCCCCACGCGACCGCCCTTCATCTCTTTCCGCCACGTTGGGAAGGTTGTCTTAACCCAAGCGATCACGTTCTGGAAGTACAGCCAGAGAGCATTGGCGTTGGGATCTTGTTGGTGCGTCGCCATGTAGGCCTCAATGTCACCGTCGTTGATCCATTTGAGAACGGTTTCGAGGTAGTCCTGGCGGATGGGTGTGCCCGACATGTACTCGCTGCCGATCGCGTACGCAGGGCAGCCGTTCTTGCTGAAGTACGCGCTTCGCCGCGGCGATGAACGACCCGTGGTAAACGGCGTTGCGCAGTTCCTGTGCCGTGAGTTCCTCGCCCGCGATGTTGATCGTGCGGAACCATTCGAGCTTCTCGCTGTCGGTGCCGCTGCACACGTAGACCATGAGTTCGTAGTCGAGGATCGCATCCTTCTCATCGCTCTGGAGATTGTGGAAGTAGCGACCGTCGAAGGCGAAGTCCCCGTCGACGTACTGACAGAGCGAGATGGTGCGCTGCTGACCGTCGATCACCTCGAACGTTGCCGTCGTCTCGAACGGCCCAGTACATGACGTTGAGCGGGAACCCCTCGAGTAACCGTGCTGATTACTGCGTCCCGTTGGGCGTCCTTGTAGACAAACTCGCGTTGATACGGCGGGCGAACGTCTAGATCACCGTCGAGAACGCGACGACGCCCAAGCCTCCTGGTTGTCCTCGTAGCCCTCCGCCAGATCGCGAACTTGGATTCCTTTGAGTTCGATATCCATCACTGACCTGCATTCGTCTTATGAGAATCCTCGGATACGTCTGAACGAAGTTGTCCTTGCCGACCCGGTAGTAGGTGCGGCCAGTCGGCGGCTTGTCAACCTTGATCGCTGCACCATCGTTCAGCTTCGAAACGTCAGCTGTCTTGCCGTCGGCGTTCACCTGCGTTTGTTGTGGTACTTCTTGGACGCAATGCCGAACCACGTCTTCGTGATTCCGACGATTTCGAATTGCTCAGGGTTGTGCTTGTCCAGGAACGTGAGCGGCACGCCCATCACGCCGTCGTAGTCCATCGGAATGTCTGACGACCTTGCAACCTCGATGGCGTCAAAGTTGTCGTACGACGGGTACTCGGCTGCGTCGTAGTTCTTGAAGAGGAGCAGCTCCTCGTGACGCTTCGCGATATCCAGATTCGTGAACCAGCACGATGTTGCCAAGGCTGCGCCATTTCTGGCCTTCCTCATCGATCCAGAAGCGTGTGCCTCTCGGCGGGTAGTCGTCTGGCACCTTGAAGGCCATGTCGCCGGTCTGTTGACTGGCCCTAGCCACAACTTGTTCGTCCTGGATGAGCGGAAAGATCTCCTTGTAGGTCATCGCGTTCTGGTTCCCGATGATCAGGAACTTCTTGTCGTGCTCGATGAGGTGGGCGACGTACTCACGGAACAGCGAGAACGGCGGGTTCGTGACGACAATGTCGGCTTGCTTGAGCAGCTCGATGCACTCCGCGCTGCGGAAGTCGCCGTCGCCTTTCAGCGGCTTGATGCCGATCTCCGTCCGGGTCCGGCACGTTGTTGCCGTTCCTGTCGCCGTCGTACTCAAGGTAGATCGCATGCTCGGAGTCGTTCTGGCTGAAGAGGTCGGCGCTGCTGGCTCTTGTAGCAAGTCGTGATCAGCTTCTTGAGGCCCAAGCTTCTCGAAGTTGTACGAGAAGTAGTGAAAGAAGTTGCTGACGCGAGGGTCATCGCAGTTGCAGTAGACGACCTTGCCCTTGAAGTGCTGCCTTGTAGTGCCGAAGCTCGCGCTCGATGTCAGTCAGCTGCGTGTAGAACTCGTCCTTCTTTCGCCACCTTGGCATCCGAGAGGTTGCTATTCGCCGCTGCTTTCATCGCTGTCATTCACAGCAGAACGTAGCTGCTACAACTGAACGGCCCTCGCTCTCGCCAAGGCCAGTTGCACCATCGCCCTCCGCCCTCAAGCGCTCACTCGCACCTCGAATCACCCTGCGCCAGGCGCCAGCCCGGCACGTTGCTCCCGCGGACTGACCGCTCCCAGCGATGGCACCAACGACTCGCTCCCGCTCCCCGCAAGCGGCGGGGTACCGCTGAAATCGCAGGAATTTCCTAGGCCATTACCGAAAGGAACACGATGGAGAGAGACACTGGCGAGGCGCGGCCGTGGAGTTACTGCACAGAGTTAGTAATAGTGAGTATCAAGCGCAATCAGATCGGCGAAAAGATCCTCGGCCTGCCCCGCGATCCACTGCTGAAGTAACCAACCCCCTTTCTCTGGAGACCTGCTGATGGCTGACGAACCCGTACTGGTGCGCGAGCAACGCGGCGCCGTGCTCATCCTCCGATTGAATCGACCGGACGCGCGCAACGCGCTCAACGGTGCGCTCATGGGCGCGCTCGGCGAAGGACTGCACGAGGCCGAGCGCAACCCGGACATCCGCGCCGTCGTGCTCACGGGCACGGGTGACCGCTCGTTCTGCGCGGGCATGGACCTGCGGGCGTTCGCGTCGGGCGAGTCCACTGCGCCGCCAAGCCAGCCCCGAGGGCATGAGCGCGTTCAGCCGGTTCTTCGGCGGAGGGGATATCTCGGTGCCGATCGTTGGCGCCGCCCAGGCGACCGCCGTCGCCGGTGGCTTCGAACTTCTCTTGAACTGCGACGTCGTCGTGGCGGCCGAATCGGCGATGCTCGGCATTCCGGAGGTCAAGCGCGGCTTGTTCGCCGCCGGTGGCGGTGTGTACCTCAGCCAGCGCATCCCGCTCGCGGTCGCCCTTGAACTCGCGCTCACCGGCGATCCCATCGACGCCACCGCGCGCGCAGTCGCTCGGGCTGGTCAACCAGGTCGTGCCCGCCGACAAGGTCCTCGACGCCGCGGTCGAACTCGCCGAGCGCATCGCGAAGAACGGCCCGCTCGGCCTCGCGGCGACAAAGAAGATCCTGCGCGCCGCGATCACCGACGCCGACAAGGCCCGAGAGTTGTTCGCCGAATGGCAGCCCAAGGTTTTCGGCAGCAACGACGCGAAGGAAGGCTCGCTCGCGTTCGTCGAAAAGCGCGACCCGGCCTGGACCGGGACTTAACCCAACGGACCTTCGCCCGCCTACTCGGTCGGCGGCGACGGCACGCTCGGGAACAGCTCCTGGAACGCGCCGATGCGGATGCGGTGCGACGTCTTCTCGTCGACGTCGTCGAACAACTCGTGCAGCGTCTTCTGCGTGTGACCGAACGTGCCCTCGAAGTGGGGGTAGTCGCTCCCCCACATCACGTTGTTCCAACCCATCGCGCTACACGCCTTGATCGCTGACGCGTCGTGCTGGAACGACGCGTACACCTGCTCGTACAAGTACTGCGACGGCGGCTTCGAAAGCTGGGGCCACACCGCGGCCCCGTGTTGCCGGTAGCCCTCGTCCATTCGGTCGGCGAGGAACGGGCCCCACGTTGCGCCGCCTTCTGACACCAGCACTTTGAGTTCGGGGTGACGGTCAAGTACCCCCGCGGCGATGAGCTGCGTCACGGCGCGTTGCCCGCCATAGGTGGTCTCGACGTAGTTGAGGACGGCGCCGCCGGGGCCCCGGTAATACAGCCCGGCGCGCTTGTTGGGCTCGACCGGCTCGGTGCCGATGTGAAACCCGATCCGCATTCCGGTCTCCGCGAAGGCGGCCCACATCGGCGCCCATTCGTCGTCGTTCCATTCCGGGCGGCCGAGCGGCGGCTCGCACCGGGAGGAAAGCGATCAG
Source organism: uncultured Actinomycetes bacterium (assembly GCA_963769985.1). Lineage (GTDB taxonomy): Bacteria > Actinomycetota > Acidimicrobiia > Acidimicrobiales > JACCXE01 > JACCXE01. The sequence goes on from CAVYNR010000001.1 coordinate 175,382, forward strand.
CAATCCCTCGTCGCTCGACCGCTTGATCTCGGCCACCGCGTCGTCCATGTCGACCATCGGTATCGACGCGCAGCACACCCAGCGCGGCGACTTCGACTGGAAGTGGAGCACGAACTCGTTCATCAGGCGAGCGCCGAGACGGGCGACTTCGGGCGTGCGGATGTTGAACGCCCAAATGCCGAGGCCCGGATAGATCACTTCGCCCCACACGCCCTCGTCGTCGAGGTCGCGAAGCCGCTGCTGGGCGTCGTTGCCGTTGATGACCCGGTTGATGAAGTCGTCGTCGGTCGTGCCGACCGGTCGCGCGTTGATCCCGCCGAACTTCGGCTTCGGCCTGTTCGGATCGGCTTGCGGGAGCTCGCGCACGAACTCCTGGCCGTCGACGTAGATCGTCTCGAACAGCCCGCTCGGGTCCTTCACGCTGCGCGGTAGCCGCTCCCGGATGTGCTCGGGCAGCTGCGTGAACAGGTTCGGCGGGTCGATGATGTGGGAGTCGCCCGAGTTGGCCCAGATCTTCTTCACGACCCCATCTTGCTCCGCAACTAATGTCCTCGCGTCGTCCGAACAACCCGAACACCGAATCAGTCGAGAGAGGCCGCACGCGTGTCCGAGAGCGAAAACCCAGCAATTGATGCACCCGATCCCAAGCCGACACCGTCCCCGCACCAACCAGGACTGGTGGCCCGACCAGCTCGACCTCCAGGTTCTGAACCAACACGCCCGCCCCAACCCGCTCGGCGGTGAGGCTGAGTACAAAAAGAACTTCGCCAAGCTCGACGTGAAGGCGCTCAAACGCGACATCACCGCGGTGATGACCACATCGCAGGAGTGGTGGCCCGCCGACTACGGCCATTACGGCCCGCTATTCATCCGACTCACGTGGCACGCGGCCGGCACGTACCGCATTGAAGACGGGCGCGGCGGTGGCGGCGGCGGCATGCAGCGCTTCGCCCCGCTCAACAGCTGGCCCGACAACGCCAATCTCGACAAGGCTCGTCGCCTCCTGTGGCCCGTCAAGCAGAAGTACGGCAAGAAGATCTCGTGGGCGGACCTGCTCGTGCTCGCCGGAAACGTCGCGCTCGAGTCGATGGGCTTCGACACCTTCGGCTTCGGCTTCGGTCGTGCCGATGAGCCCGAGCCTGAAGACATCTTCTGGGGCACCGAGGACACGTGGCTCGGCGACGAGCGCTACAGCGGCGACCGGGAACTCAGCGGCCCCTTGGGCGCAGTCCAGATGGGCCTCATTTATGTGAACCCGCAGGGCCCGGGCGGCAATCCCGATCCGCTGGCGTCGGCCCGCGACATTCGCGAGACATTTGCCCGGATGGCGATGGACGACGAGGAGACGGTTGCGCTGATCGTTGGTGGCCACACCTTCGGCAAGGCGCACGGCGCTGTCGATCCTGACCTGGTGGGGCCTGAACCCGAAGGTTGCCCTGTGCACGCGCAAGGCATTGGGTGGGTGAGCGCGGGCGGCAGCGGCCACGGTGTCGACACGATCACGTCGGGTCTCGAGGGCGCGTGGACGATGAACCCGATCCAGTGGGACAACAACTTCCTCGACAACCTCTACAACTTCGAGTGGGAGCTAACCAAGAGCCCGGCCGGTGCGCACCAGTGGACGCCGAAGAATCCCGAGGCGAAGGACACCGTGCCCGACGCGCACGACCCGACCCGTCGTCACGCGCCGATGATGTTGACGAGCGACCTCGCGTTGCGCCTCGACCCGATCTACGGACCGATCTCGAAGCGCTTCCACGAGAACCCTGATCAGCTCGCTGACGCGTTCGCTCGCGCGTGGTTCAAGTTGCTGCACCGCGACATGGGCCCGCACGACCGCCTGCTCGGCCCGGAAGTTCCCGAGCCGCAGCTGTGGCAAGACCCCGTGCCGCCGGCGAAGGGCAAGAAGCTCACCTCGAAGGACATCGACGCCATCAAAGCGCAGGTGCTCAAGTCGGGCGTGTCGCTGGCCGACCTCGTGTCGACGGCGTGGGCGTCGGCCGCAACGTTCCGTCGCACGGACAAGCGCGGCGGCGCCAACGGCGCGCGTATCCGTCTCGCCCCGCAGAACAAGTGGGCGTCGAACAAGGGCACCGCTGATGTCATCAAGGCGCTGGAGAAGATCCAGAAGAAGGCCGGCAACATCTCGCTCGCCGATCTCATCGTGCTGGCCGGTGGGGCCGCTATCGAAAAGGCAGCGGCCGATGCCGGCCACAAGGTGAAGGTGCCGTTCGCGCCGGGTCGCACCGATGCCACGGCCGAAATGACCGACGCCGATTCATTCAAGGTGCTGGAGCCGCGCGCCGACGGGTTCCGCAACTACATCCGCAAGGGCGAGAAGCTCAACCCGGAAACGCTTGCTGCTCGAGAAGGCCAACATGCTGTCGCTCACGGCGACGGAGATGACCGCACTTGTCGGCGGCATGCGGGCGCTCGGCGCCAACCTGGGTGGCTCGAAGCACGGCGTGCTCACCAACCGACCGGGCCAGCTCACGAACGACTTCTTCCTGAATCTGCTCGACGTCGATCTGGTGTGGGACACCAGCAAGGACGAGCACGTCTACGAGGGCAAGAGCCGCAAGGGTAAGAAGAAGTGGACGGCCACCGCGGCCGACCTCGTCTTCGGCTCGAACTCGGTGCTGCGAGGACTGGCCGAGGTTTACGGCGCCAGCGACGGCGAGAAGCAGTTCGTCGGCGACTTCGTGGACGCCTGGACCAAGGTGATGAACCTCGACCGGTTCGACCTGCGATAACGAAGACCCATGGCCGACACGGATTCCGTCAAAACCGAACAAGAGCTGGTCGAGCGGGCGGCGTCACTCGGGCCGGTGCTGGCGGAACACGCCGAGCGGCACGATCGCGAGGGCACCTTCGTGGAGGAGGGTTACGCGGCGATCCGCGAGGCCGGACTGCTGACCATCGGCGTACCCCGCGAGCTCGGTGGCACGGGCGCGACGATCCGGCAGGTCGCCATGGTGCAGCGCGAGCTGGCGAAGCACTGCGGTTCGACGGCGCTGTGCTCGGCCATGCACCAACACATCGTGGCCTTCGGCGCGTGGCGCTACCGGCGCGAGATGCCAGGTGCCGACGTGATGCTGCAAAAGGTCCTCAACGACGACATCGTCTTGGTGTCGACGGGCGGGGCTGATTTCACCAAGCCGCGGGGCACCACCGTGAAAGTCGACGGCGGCTACCGCGTCACCGGCCAGAAGATCTTCGCCAGCCAGTCCCCCGTCGGGTCCATGCTGTCGACGCTGTTCCCGTTTGACGATCCGGACCAAGGCATGCGCGCGTTGACGATGTCGATACCGCTCGGGGCCGACGGCGTGACCGTGCTCGACAACTGGGACACGCTCGGCATGCGCGGCACCGGGAGCAACGACGTGACGCTTGAAGACGTCTTCGTGCCCGACGCGGCGGTGGGCGCTAACCGTCCGCACGGCGTGATCGACCCGCCGTTGCAGGTCATCGCCCAGATCGCGATGGGCATTATCTCGGGTGTGTATTTGGGCGTCGCCGACGCGGCGGTCGACGAAGCAGTGCGCGCCGCCGCGCCGAAGGCGAGCGACGCGACGGTGCAGCGCCAGGTCGGCCTGATCAAGCACCGCCAGCGCGTCGCCACGTGGGCGTTGGACGGAGCGCTGGCCACCATCGGTGACGATCCGCAGCCCTCGATGGAGAAGGTCGCCGCCATGTTGGCGGCCAAGCGGGAAATCGCGCTCGCCGGGGTCGAGATCTGCGATCTCGCCATCGACGTTGCCGGTGGCCCCGCGTACTTCAAGGGCTCGCTGCTTGAGCGGGCCTACCGCGACATCCGCGCCGCCAAGTTCCACCCCCTCAACCCCGAGGCCACGCTGCGCCACGGCGGCCAGGTCGCCCTCGGCCTGGCCGCCGACGAGTTCTAAAGCGTCAGCAGTTCCTCGTAGAAGCCGCCGATCTGGCGGTCGTAGTCGACAAGGTGCACTTCGAGGATCCAGTGGGCGACTCGTCCCGACGGGTCGAAGGTGCGAATCGGCAACGAGTTGCCGTCCATGAGCAGCGCCTGGGTGCGCGTGGGGAAGTTCTCGTGCGGGAACTCGCCCACGAGATGACCGCAGTGCATGTTTCCGAATTGCCAGCCGCGCTCGGCGCTGAGCCGCACGATCTCGGCGAATAGTTCCGAGGCGGTCACGTCGGCGTGGTCGTGGAAGAATCGCTTGCCGGCGTCGAACACGACGGCGAGGTCGTCGCGGAGTCGCAGCTTCTCCGCGTCGCCGCCCACCACCCATGTGCGGCCGAAGTCACCTTCCCAGTCGTCGAAGACGGGCCCGAAGTCCCCGAAGACGATGTCGTCGTCGGTGATCTCACGGTCGGGCGGGTCCTGCGAGTACGGCTCGAGCGTGTTGGGACCGGATCGCACGATGCGCTTGTGCCAGTGACGCGTGACGCCGAATTCGTCCGCCGCCAGTTTGGTGATCGCGTCGCTCGCCTGGCTGTCGAGCACGCCGGGGCAAATCAGCCCATTGGCTTCGACCGCGGCGAACAAGTCGGCGGCGCGGCGCTGGGCGTCGAGCAGACCCTCGGCGCGGTCGCGTTCGTCGATGAGCTTGGGCTCGCTCACGGCCGTTGCGCGCGGAGCACGTTCTTCCACGCGAAACCGTGCAGGAACTCCAGGCGGCCGCGGGCGCTGTCGTCGATGCGCGGCGAAAGGTAGGCAATGAATGCGTCGGCTGCGCCGGTCGCGGCATCAAACGCGTCGCCCGCACCGGGGTGGTCGCCGGTCCGCGCCGCGTAGGCGCGCACACGCGCCAGCGCGAACCGCAGCCACAGCACGGTCGCCGTTGCCTCTTCGGACGCGGCGGTGCCAGCAAGCGCGTGGGCTGCCGGCTCGGCGAGCGCCAGCGCCTCGACGTGACGCGCCTCAATCCGTTCCAACGCGGGAAGGTCGCGCCCGATCGGATCCTCCATGTCCGCGAAGCCGCCCTGCTTCATCATCGCTTCCATCGTGGCGCGGAAGCCGTGGCCCTTCGCCACCGGCTCCAACTGCAGCGCCAGGTACCACGCGTGGTCCAGGTCGCGCAGCGCGGGTCCAAGCGCGCCGTCACCGAGCGTCACCGCCGCGAACTGGTGCAGCAGCGCGTCGACGTCCTGATCCGGATCCCACGCCTGCCGCGCGTACAGCCAGAACGCGGGCCATGCGCCCAGCACGTCGCGTGGGCCGACCAGCAACGCTTGCACGGTGTGCACGCCGGCGTCGCGGTACATCGCGATATCGCGCCCGACCGACGCGAACATCGGAAAGCAACTCTTGAACAGGATGCCGTCGGGCCAGTACTCGAATACGCGGGTGGGTTGTGCTCCCGTCGCTTCGAACGCCTGAGAGAACGACGCAAATTCGGACCGGTACTTCGGCTCGTTTACGACGCACGACGCATCGCCGAGGTCGTGGCCGTAGCAACGTTTCCGGGGCGCCCACAGCAGGCACAGATTCGGTTCGGGCGCGCCGACGGGCGGGGCGTCGGTTTCGAGGTAGGACAGGTAGGCGAGTTGGGCGGCGGGGTTTGCCTCGAGCAGTACCGACGCCACTGCGTTGGTGGCCCGCAACAGTTGATCCGACGCCGACACGTCGGCGCACTCGGGACACGCACACCAGTTGCCGGCGTCGTCGGCCCACAGGTGGAACACGTCCACGGTCGGATAGGTCGTGAACACGTCGCGGGCGCCTTCTTGCAGCGCGGCGATGGTAACGGCGCTGGAGGTACAGAAGTTGCTGTCGGCGCGGCGGACTCCGTCGACCATGCGGAACGCGTCCGGTGTCTCCGCAAACCGATCACGCGGCAGGAAGCTCGGCAGCCAGTGCCCGCCGAGTTCGACGACGAGGCCGTAGCGCGCAGCCGCGGAAAGCGCGAGTTCGCTCACCGCCTCCCACTGCGGGAACGGGATCGACGCACCGGTCCGTTCGACCCCCGGTGATCCGGTGTGAAAGAACACCGTGTTGAGCCGGTTGCGGGCGCACCACTCGATCCACGCCTCCAACCGAGGCAGGAAGGCCGAGGAGCCGATGATCAGGCAGCGGCCGGCCACGCTCGGCGCTGCCTTGCCCGACGACCGCTCGACGGCCACGGAGTTTTGCGGTGCCACCTCCGTTCCGGGGCACGGCCACATGAAACCGAGCGACTCCAAGCAGTCGTACACACCGAACAGCACGCCCCGGCCGCTCCCGCCGCGGACCTGCAGCAGGTCATCGGCCAGATCCCATTCGAAGGCGTCCGGGTCACCCTCACCGACGACGAGGCGCGCGTCGGGTTGCCATTCCAACATCTCGAATGCCCGGTGCAACTCGCGGGCCGCCGTGGCCAGGACCGCGTCATCGGCGTGTTCGATCACCGCCGCATCGTAGGAGCGGCTCGAAAGATCAGGCCGACTTCTTGGCGGGGCTCCGGCGGCGCTTGGTCGCGCTGGTCTTGGCGCGCCCCTTGCGCGCCTGCTGGACGCTCTTCTCAAGGGCGGCCATGAGGTCGACAACTTCGGCGTCGGGCTCATCCGATTCCTGCCGCGTCATCGGTAGTGGCCTTCGAACTCTTCTTCGAACGCGTCTTGATCAGGTCGCGCAGTTCCTCGGTGTAGGTGTCGTGGTACTTCTCGGGTTTCCACGCAGACGACAGCGTGTCGATGATCTGCTTCGCCAGCTTCATCTCCTTGTCACTGGCGTGCGTGCTGCGCTTGGGAATGCGCTCGACGCTCGAACTGGGCACCACCTCGTCGGCGAAGCGCATGGTCGACATCGCTAGCGCTCCTTCGACGGGCCGGATCGCCGCGAGATACTGCTTGCGGCGCATCACGACCGTGCCGATACCGACGCGTTGCTCGTCTTGCATCGCGTCGCGCAACAGCGCATAGGCGGTCCGCGCCTGGTCGTCGGCGGGCGCCAGCCAGTAGGTCTTGTTGTAGAAGATCGGATCGATCTCAGCCAGATCGACGAAGTCGGTCACGTCGATCGACCGTGTCGACTTCGGTTTCAGGGCTTCGATTTCGTCGCCTGAGAACCGCACGTAGTGACCCTTCGACGTTTCGAAGCCGAGCTTGACTTCCTCCACGGCCTTGCCGGTCTTGGACGACACCTTTTCGTGACGCACGCGTGACCCATTCGGATCCAACTCGTGGAAATGGACCTTGTGGTCACGCGCGGCGGTGAAGGCCTGCACGGGCACATTGACAAGTCCGAAGCTGATCGAACCGGACCAGACGGCGCGAGGCATGCCAGAGAATTACCCGGCACCGCAGTGGGTAAACCGGCGCACATGACGGGCGCAATCCGGGTCGGCTGTTCAGGTTGGTCCTATGACGACTGGCGCGGGCCCGTGTATCCGCCCGAGCTCAAACCGAAACAGTGGTTCGCGGCCTACGCCGCACTGTTCGACACCGTCGAGATCAACAGCTCGTTCTACCGCTTGCCGTCGCCCTCCACCGCCGATGCGTGGGCGACGCAGGCGCCAGGGGACTTCCTCTATGCGCTCAAAGTCGGCCAATTCGGATCGCACCGCAAGAAGCTCATCGACCCGGAGCCATGGCTCGCCAACCACCTCGACCGCGCGCGCCGACTCGGCCCGCATCTCGGCCCGAACTTGGTGCAGCTGCCCCCGCGGTGGAAACGCAATGTGCAACGACTCGACGACTTTCTTTCCGTCGCACCCAAAGACATTCGCTGGGCCGTCGAGTTCCGCGATGACTCGTGGCTCCACGACGATGTGTTCGGCGTGCTCGAGCGTCATGGCGCCGCGCTGTGCGTGCACGACCTCATCGTCGGGCATCCGTGGATACGCACGACCTCGTGGTCCTATGTTCGGTTCCATGGCCCCGACGCCGTCGAACACCGCTACGTCGGTGAATACGGCCCGAGCCGGTTGGCGCCCATTGCCGAACGCCTCGACACGTGGCGCGGCGACGGCGCCGACATCTACGCCTACTTCAACAACGACACGCACGGTTACGCGGTGAACGACGCCGCATGGTTGCGCGGTCAACTCGTGGCGAGCGACGCCGCGGCCTGACATGGCTTCGACCAAACGGCTCGACAAGTACGTCGCCAAGCGCGACTTCGCCAAGACCCCCGAACCGAAAGGTGGCCGCTCACCAAAACGTGGCCGCGCACCGAAGGGTGGCAATCGGTTCGTCGTGCAGCGCCATCGCGCCCGCGCCTTGCACTACGACTTCCGCCTCGAGATGGACGGCGTGCTCGTAAGTTGGGCGGTACCCAAGGGTCCGTCTCTCGATCCGGCCGCCAAGCGGATGGCCGTGCACGTCGAGGACCACCCGCTCGAGTACTTCGACTTCGAGGGAGTCATTCCAAAGGGGCAGTACGGCGGCGGCGACGTGATCGTATGGGACTGGGGCACCTGGACCCCGCACGAGACCGAAGATCCGGTCAAGGCCGTAGCCGACGGCGAGTTGCACTTCGACCTGTCGGGCGAACGCCTGCGCGGTCGGTTCATTCTGGTACGGCGCGGTGAGCAAGGCGCGAAGGAGCAGTGGTTGCTGTTTCACAAGCGCGACGAGGAGGCCGTGAAGGGCTGGGACGCCGAGAAGCTCCCGACGTCGGTGAAGTCGGGCCGTACCAACGACGAGGTGGCAACCGCGCCGAAGGACAGGTGGACGCGCAAGCGCGTGACGGTCGCGCCGTGGGCCCGGCGCCTGGACTTCACGCCGGTGACTGACGATGAGTTGGCCGCACTCGACAAGATCAAGAAGGAAGGCGCATGGACCATCGGCGACGTCGAGCTGCGGGTCACCAACCTCGACAAGGTCCTGTTCCCCGGCAAGGGCCGAGGGAAACCGATCACCAAACGCGACTTGATCCGTTACAACGCGTCCATCGCGCCGGCCATGCTGCCGTATCTCGCCGGCCGCCCGGTCAATCCGCACCGCTACCCCGACGGCGTTGAGAAGCCGGGCTTTTGGAACAAGGCGCTGCCCTCCCATGCGCCTGAGTGGTTGAGCCGTTTTCACTACGACGACGCCGGTGAAGGCGAAACCGAGTGGTACACGGTGATCGACCGCGTGCCGGCGGTCGCGTGGATGGCGAACTTTGGCGCGATCGAACTGCATCCCTGGACGTCGCGGACCGATGCGCCGCACGAGCCGACGTGGGCGCTCATAGACATCGATCCCGGCGCCGAGACGACGTTCGCCGATGCCCGCGACTTGGCATGCGTCTACCGCGCCACGCTCGACCATCTGAAGGTCAAGGGCATGCCCAAGGTGACCGGACAGCGGGGCATTCAAATTTGGGTTCCCGTGCGCGCCGGCTACTCCTTCGACGACACGCGAGACTGGGTCGAGAAACTGTCGCGTGCGGTGGGCGACACGCTGCCGGACCTGGTCAGCTGGTCGTGGCGCAAGGCCGAGCGCGGCGGCCTCGCCCGTCTCGACTACACGCAGAACTGGATCAACAAAACGCTGGTGGCGCCGTTCAGCGCACGACCGGCCACCGGCGCGCCGGTCTCGATCCCGATTACTTGGGACGAACTCGACGACGGCCGGCTGAAGCCCGACAAGTGGAACATTCGCAACGCCCTCAAGCGCCTCGACGAGGCCGGTGATCCGTTGCGCGAGCTGGTCGGCCTGCAGCAGGAGCTGCCGCATCTCACTTAGGCGAGGTCGGCGGCCCCGAACGCAGAGTCGAAGCGATCGCACCAGATCACGACCGACTTGAATCGAGCCAGGTCTACGTCGCGACCGACCGCATAGTTCTGATTGCCGACATTGCCCTTCATCTCGCCCAGGTTGACGAAGTCGTCGTCGAACGCGCCCTCGGATCCATCTGCGGGATTGGTCGACAGGTAGACGTACACCGCTGGGCCGTTGTCGGTTGCGAAGTCTTCAAGGCGCAACACGCGCTCGCCGCCGCCGACGTCGAGAACCTGCGCCACGCCCCGCGTCCCGTGGTCTCGGGAGATGAAGGTTCCCTGTGCCAACACGGCGGGCGCCGGCGCGGTCGTCGCCGTCGGCGCCGCTACCAACGTCGTGGACGGCGACACTCCAGTAGTCGTGGCCGCCGTAGTCGAAGTGCGAACGGTCGGTGCCGCCTCGTTCACTTTCTTGTCGATGAAGAGCTTGTGCGGCTCGAACCACGCGACTGCTGCAATCAGCGCGACGGCCACGATCACAGCAGCACCCGTCGCTGCCCACCTGCGTTTGGTCATGGCCATAGCTTGACATATTCCGATATAGGCATATGATGTTCGTTATGGCCCGCATGGCGACGACGACGGATGCGTTCAACGCCGTCGCCGACGCGAGCCGCCGCGACCTCCTCGACGCCCTCGGCAACGGCGAGGCCACGGTGAGCGATCTCGTGAATCGACTCGGCCTCAGCCAACCGACGGTGTCCAAACACCTCGCGGTGCTGCGCGACGTCGGTCTCGTGACCGCTCGAGTGGACGGCAGGCACCGCTGGTACCGCGTCAACGGTCCGACGTTGAAGCCGATCCACGACTGGGTGCGCAATTACGAGCGCACTTGGAATGCCAGTCTCGACCGCCTCGACGATCTCCTCGTCGAGCTGCAAACCCCGGAGGAACAACAATGAACACCACTGTGACCAACCGCCAAGGATCCGCTGTCATCACGCTGCCGTCGGACACCGAGATCGTCATCACCCGGAAATTCGACGCCCCCGCGGCGCTGCTGTTCAAGGCCTACACCACACCTGAGCTCGTGAAGCGCTGGTGGGGCTACTCGGAAGATGTCTGGCAAGTGTGTGAGATCGACCTGCGCGTCGGCGGCACGTGGCGCTACGTGACGACTCACACCAACGAAGAGGGATCCTTCGACGTTGCGTTCCACGGCAAGTACAAGGAGATCGACGCGCCGCACCGCCTCGTGTCGACCGAGGTGTACGAGGGTGCGCCCGACCCTGGCGAAGGCACGCTGAACACGCTCACTTTCCAGGAAGTCGACGGCGTCACCACGATGATCGACCACGTCGAGTGCTTCTCCAAAGAGATCCGCGACATGATCATCGAGTCGGGCATGGAGCACGGCATGCAGGTTTCGATGGACCGCCTCGAAGACGTCTCGAAGTCTTTGGCCTGACTACGAGAAGGCGAGGCCTTCGAACTCGCCGGAGCTACGCCACGCGTCGATGTAGCTGAAATACGCCATCGCACCGGCGGGATAACCGACGAACAACTCGGAACCGACACCGCCAGCGGTTGGCCCTCGTTGTTGTAATAGCCGGGCGTGCACGTGTTGTTGGCTCCGAGCATTCGTCCCGGTCCTGACAACAACAAGTCCAACCATTCCTGCTCGGCGTCCGGGGTCACCTCGATCTGGGAGTAGCCGTGGTCGAGTGCGTGCCTGATCGTCATCGCGATCGTCTTCCCGGACTCGGTGAGATTGTGCGGCACGTTCGAGATGAGGTTCGCGCCCTGCGTGGGTTGCACGATGAAGAGGTTGGGAAAGTTGTGCACGTGCGTGCCGTGCTTTGTGCGCATGCCGGCGCTCCAATACTCCGAGAGCCTGATGCCGTCGCGGCCCGCAGGGTCGTAACCGGCGCGGCGCGTGAACGGGGTACCCACTTCGAAGCCCGACGCGTAGATGATGCAGTCGAGGGGGTACTCCACGCCCGCCACCACCACGCCGGCTTCGGTGATGCGCTCCACGCCCTTGCCGTCGGTGTCGACGAGGTGCGCGCCGGGCTCGTTGTAGGCGAGCAAATATTCGTCGTGAAAGCAGGGTCGCTTGCACAACTGGTTGTACCAAGCCTTCAGCTTGTGCGCCGTGTCGCGATCGCCGACGATCGAATCGACGCGGGCGCGGATCTCTTCCATCTTCTCGAAGTCGGAATCCTCGAACGCCTCCATCATCTTCTCGGGCGTGAAGTCCTCCGGTGGCAGGCCCATGATCTTGTCGCGGATGCGCCGCGACAGATCGGTCCAGCCGTCCATCACGAGGTCCTCGTCGGCGGGGCCACCCGTCTGGTTGGCGGTGAAGTTCTCCAGCCACCGCTGTTGCCATCCCGGCGTGTTGATCGTCGCGAACCATTCGGGATCTATCGGGTGGTTGTCGCGCACGTCGACCGACGAGGGCGTGCGTTGGAAGACGAACAACTCCTTGCACGCCCGCGCCAAGTGCGGGATGCACTGCACGCCGGTCGCGCCGGTACCGATGATGCCGACGCGCTTGTCTCCCAGGTTGTCCATTGGCGCGCCCGACGGATCGCCGCCGGTGTAGCCGTAGTCCCAGCGGCTCGTGTGAAACGAGTGGCCCTTGAAGTCCTCGATGCCGGGAATGCCAGGCAGCTTCGGCACGTGCAACGGCCCGGTGCCCATGGCGAGGAACTGGGCGGTGAACTCGTCGCCGCGGTTGGTGCGGATGATCCAGCGCGAGGCAGCGTCGTCCCACTCGAGGTCGGTGACCTCGGTGTGGAACAGCGCGTTGTCGTACAGGCCGTACTGCTTGCCGATGCGCTGGCAGTGCTCGTAGATCTCGGGGCCGCGGGCGTACTTCTCGGTCGGCATGTGACCGGTCTCTTCGAGCAGCGGCATGTACACGAACGACGCCGTGTCGCATTGCGCGCCCGGGTAGCGGTTCCAGTACCAGGTGCCGCCGAAGTCGCCGCCCTTCTCGATGATCCGGACGTCCTCGATGCCCTGCTCTTTGAGACGCGCTCCCGTAACCAGTCCGGCGAAGCCGCCGCCGATGAACGCGACCAGAACGTGGTCGGTCAGCGGCTTTCGCTCGGTGAACGGCGTGTACGGATCCTCGAGGTAGTGCGCCAGCTGACCTTTGATCTGCAGGTACTGGGCGTTGCCGTCGGGGCGGAGTCGCTTGTCACGCTCCTCCCGGTATTTCTGCTTAAGCGCGTCCTTGTCGATGGTTGTCATCGGGCTCCCCTGCCAAATCCAAACTTGACCGTCCGGTCAAGTTTTGCAGAAAAGTCAGTCCTCCATCTGGTTGAGGGCGTCGATGAGGCGTTGCTTCTCGGCGGGCGACAGCTTGGCGTCGGGGTGCATCAGCGTGTAGCGGCGTGGAGGCATGCTGCCCTCCGCGATGGCTTGCGCCGCCTTGTCGGCGTCGCCGGCGCTTTGGTCCCAGTCCGAGAAGTTGAACCTGTCGCGGCCCTGGTCGACGTCGCGGCGGATCAGCCAGGACATCGGAGCGACAAACGACCAAGGCGGCCAGTTGGTGCGGTTGCTGTGGCAGTCGCCGCACGCGACGCGCGCCAACTGGCCGGTCTCCTCGTCGGGGAACACGGCGGCCGCCACATCGGGCGGGTTCTCGTGCTTCCATCCGTACGGCACCAACTGGATGACGGCGAAGCCGACGACCCAAACAAGAAGCGCCCGCCTGATCACTTGAAGACGAGCGATCCGTCCTCGAAATCGGCGGTCGGAAGGATGTCCTTTTCCGCCGTGTAGTCGTGGCGCAGGCGCCACGGATCAGCAGCACCTTGGCGGGGCATGAGGTGCATCGAGCGGGTGAGGTAGCCCGGGTTGAAGTTTTCCGCCTCGACCCAGTCCAGGCGCTCCATGCCGGCGAGATCGGCGGGCAGCTCGGGCACCACCATCGTCGAGCCGTTCGCGTCCATATGTGACAAGAGCCGGCATACGAGCTCGCTGATGAGGTCGGCGCGCAGCGTCCAGCTCGAGCGGAAGTAGCCGAAGACGTACGCGAGATTGGGCACGCCGGTGAACATGATCCCGCGGTAGGTGACGGTGTCGGCGAAGTCGACCGGTGCGTCGTCGACGGAGAACGCGATGTCGCCCATGACGCTCAGGTCGAAGCCGGTGGCGGTAATCACGACGTCGGCTTCGAGCGTGTCGCCCGACGCAAGCTCGATGCCGTTGTCGGTGAACCGCACGATCTGGTCGGTCACCACCGACGCCTGACCGGCGTTGATCGCCTTGAAGAGATCACCGTCGGGCACCAACGCGATGCGCTGCTGCCACGGCCGGTACGTCGGGTTGAAGTGCTTGTCCACGTCGAACCCCTCGGGCAGCAATGGACGCACCGCGTCCATCAGGAACTGGCGCACCATGTCGGGGAACTCCATCGACGCCTTGGCGATCGCGTCGTGCTCCTGCACGATTTGCGCGCGCACCAACTCGTGGATCTCCTCGTCCGGGCGGCCGGCGGCGCGCAACTCGTCGGCGAGGTCGTTGCGGTTCGCGCCGACGAAAAAGAACGTGGGCGAGCGCTGGAGCATTGTGATGTGTTCGCAGTCATAGGCGATGTTGGGGATGAGCGTCGCCGCGGTGGCGCCCGATCCGATGACGACCACGCGCTTGCCCGACAGGTCCACGTCGTCGGGCCACTCCTGGGGGTGCAGCACCTGGCCCTTGAAGTCGGCGAAGCCCTCCCATTCCGGCGTATAGCCGGCGCGGTGGCGGTAGTAGCCCTGGCACATGTAGAGGAAGTTGGCGGTGAACTGCAGCGTCTCGCCGGTGTCGATGCGCGTGACGTCAACGGTCCACTGGCGGTCATCGGTGGACCAGCGCGCCGCGGTGATGCGGTGTTGGTAGCGGATGCGCGGTGCGAGCTCGTAGTCCTCGATCACCTCGCCCATGTAGTGCAGGATCTCGTCCGCCGAGGCGATCGGCGCTTTGCGCCACGGCTTGAACTTGTAGCCGAAGGTGAACAGGTCGCTGTCGGAGCGCACGCCGGGATAGCGGTGCGTCCACCATGTGCCGCCAAAGCTCTCGAGGGCGTCGAGGACGAGAACGCTGCGATCCGGGTGCTGCTGACGCAGATGGCACGCGCCGCCAACCCCCGAGATTCCCGCGCCCACGATCAGTACGTCGACGTGCTCGGCCACGACCCCCGCATTCACCATGCGGGCTAGTCCAGCACAGGTCCTACGTTCGACGTTGTGACGGAGTCGCTACACCGGCTGCAACTCGCGCTCGTCTTCGTCATCGAGCCCCGCCGCGTCGCGGCTGTGCTCACCTTCGACGGCGATATTGGGCAGGATCCGGTCGAGCCACGCCGGTAGCCACCAGTTGCGGTCCCCGAGCAGTTCCATCGTGGCGGGCACGAGCAGCATGCGAACGATGGTGGCGTCGAGGAACACGGCCACGCTCAGGCCGGTACCCATGAGCTTGAACGTCCGGTCGTTCTCGAGCAGGAAGCTGCCGAAGACCACGACCATGATCGCCGCGGCCGCGGTGATGACTTTCGCGGTCGCCGCGAGGCCGTCGGCGACCGACGTGTGACTGTCGCCGGTCCGGTTGAACTCTTCGCGCACCCGCGACAGGAGGAAGACCTCGTAGTCCATCGACAGGCCGAACACGATGGCGAACAGCATCATCGGCGCCCACGACTCGATCGGCCCGGGCGACAGGCCAGTGATGCTGCCGAACCACCCCCACTGGAACAGCGCGACGATCACGCCGTAGGACGCGCCGATCGACAGCATGTTCATGACAACCGCCTTCAGCGGCACCAGCAGCGAACGGAAGACAGCCATGAGGAACAAGAACGACAGGCCGAGGACAGCCAGGAAGAAGTAAGGCAACCGCTCGCCCATCAGGTCCGACGCGTCGATGTTGCCGGCGACGAATCCCGTGAGGTGAACGTCGGACCCGATGGCCTGTTCGATCTCAGGCAAGACGTCGTCGCGCAACCGGTTGACGAGCTGGACAGTTTCGCTGTCTTGGGGCCCGCTCTGGGGCGCGACGCTCCACAGCACCGCCGTCGGCGCCTCCTGATTGTTGGGGATCGGGTCGGTGACGAACGCGACACCGGGGTCGAACACGACCTCCCGCTTCAACACGCCGACGTCGGCGAGCGTGGCGCCCGGCTTGAGCTCGGTCACCAGGAAGAGCTGTCCGTTGAACCCCTTACCGAACCCGTCCACGAGGAGGTCGTAGGCCTTACGGGTGGTCGTGTCTTCGGCGTAGTTGGACTCGTCGGAGAAACCCATGCGCAACGACAAGACCGGCGCGGCCAAGATCAGCAGCACCGCCGCGCTCGCAACCGCCGCCAGCCACGGGCGGTGTTGGATCCCGCGACTCCACCGGTAGGCCAGCGTCTCGCGGCGCGGCTTGGGCGGACGGTGGGTCACCTCACGCTTGAGCGCGGGCACGAAGAAGCCAAGCAGCAGCGTGAGCGCCGCGAGTGCGAAGCCGACCAGCAGTGGCGTGAACTTGAGGCCGACGCCGACCAGCGCGACCGCAACGAAACCGGCCGCCACCAGGCCGCGCCAGCGCGTCTTTTCGATGTTGGCGCCGGCAAAGCCGAGCAACGCCGGCAGGAGCGTAAGTGACGCGATCACGGTGATAAGCACGGTGACCGACGCGCTGACCGCGAGACCCTGCACGAATGAGATGCCCATCAACAACATGCCCAAAAGCGAGATGACGACGGTGCCGCCCGCGAACAACACTGAACGCCCGGCGGTGTCGAGCGCGATCTCGACGGACTCACGCACGGTGTGCCCCGCGTGCAGCTGTTCTCGATACCGCGTGACGATGAGCAGCGCGTAGTCGATGCCGACGCCGAGGCCGATCATCACACCGATGAAGGGTGCGAACTCGGGCACCGAGAGCAGGTGGCTGAAGAAGATCACGCCGGCGCCCCCGATCCCGATGCCGAACAGCGCGACCGCGACGGGCAGGCCCATTGCCAGCACCGAGCCGAAGGCGACGATCAGGATCACGATGGCGAATGCCAGACCGATCAGTTCGGTGGTCGGCGCTTCGAACGACGCGAAGATCATGCCGCCGAGTTCGATCTGCACCCCGTCGATCTCGGGTCGCGCATCCAAGATCTCTTCTTTGATGGCGGGAAGTTTTCCGAAGTCGATGTCCTGGGGGAACTCGACGTTGGCGTAGGCGATCTGTGCGGAAGTGCTCCGCATTGTGCGAGACCAGTCGCTCGCCGTCGGGTCCGTACGGGCTCTCGACGCGCGTCACCTCGTCTATCTCGGCGATCTCCGCGAACCACGACTCCATCGCGGCCTTCACGGCCGGATCGCTCACACCCTGTTCGGCCTCGAACACGATCGTGCCGCCCATGCCGGAGTTCTGGCCGCCGAACTTGGCTTCGAGCAGGTCGAAGCCCTTGGTGGAGTCGGCACCGGGGAGGCTGAAGTCTTGGCGGTAGTCGTCGCCGACCGCACCCGACGCGCCCTGCATGCCGAACATGACCAGCACCCATAGAAGCAGCACCAGCTTCCGACGGTCGTGGCACCAGGTACCAATACGAGTCAACATCTAGTCCTCCGATAGAAGGCGGCCGCGGTCAGACCGAACGCTACTTGTGGGGTGTGACACCTTCTACAACCGCACGCAGCTTTTTGGGTGCCATGACGCAGTAGCTGTCGGCCAGCAATTCGGTGACTTCGGCCCAATCTGTCTTGGCGTCGAGCACCATGCCCATTACGTCGCGACCCCACCCGAGTTTGAAAAACGGTGGACCGGCCACGCACAGCACGTCGAGTTCCGGCGGTTCGGAGCGAAACGTGAGGACCGTGTGCTCGTCTACGCCCAGCACCTGCGCGAAGGTGCGCTTGCGAACCATCCAGCGGTGGCCCGCCCACGCCTTCTCCTCGTACGCGTCGGGCAGGGCGAGGCACACCTTCCGCAGCCGGGCGACGACCTTCGGCGAAACGTCCGCATACTCCGTCATTCGTAAATCTCCACTTGAGGTTGACTCGTTGTAATACGAAATCCCAGGCCAAAGGTATGAAACGCACCGCGTAGGGGAAATCTTCACTCTTAGTGACGCTGCTGGGAAGCGTCCCGAGAGATGGGACCCACATGTTCAAAAAGGTGCTTGCCTTCGGAGGCTTGGTCGCCGCCGGTCTTGCGATCCCCGGAATGGCGCTCGCCGCTCCGGGCGCAAACGGCTCACCCGGCGTCACATTCCTCTTCGGTTTCTTCGGTACGAGCGGCGGGCCGGGTGGCGCGGGCGACGGGGGCACCAACGGCCTCCCGGTCGTCGTCACGAGTCCGCCTGACCCCGCGCCCGGGTTCTCGACGGTTAACGGCGGTTCCGCCACGAGTGGTGACGACGGCGGCGAGGGCGGCGACGGGGCGTTCGGCCGTGCGATTGCCGGCTTCGGCGGACGTGGTGGTGCGGGCGGCGACGGTGGTGACGGCGGCGACTCCACCGTCACGCGCTCGAACCCCGGCAACATCGCAATTGCCCGTGCCCGCGGCGCCAGCGGTCGAAGTGGTGGCGACGCCGGCGACGGCGGCGACGGCGGCGACTCGTGGTTCCTGGCCGGCGGCGGCGGACGTGGCGGATTGGCGGGCAACGGTGGTGACGGCGGCAACGCGACGTCCACCGCGACCGGTTCCAACGCCGGCGCGACCGCAACCGGCGGCGACGGCGGCGACGGCGGCAGAGGTGGCGATGGCGGTAACGGCGGTCGCTCCATCTTCGGCCTAGGCGGATTTGGTGGCGACGGCACAGCCGGTGGCGACGCCGGCAACGGTGGAGACGCCACCGCGACCGCCAACGGCACCAGTGGCTTGGCCGCCGCACTCTCCACCGGCGGTGAAGGCGGCGAAGGTGGCGAAGGCGACCGCGCGGGTGACGGCGGCAACGGCATCCTCGGCGGCTACGGCGGCCGCGGCGGCAACGGTGGCAACGGCGGCGACGGCGGCAACGCCCTCTCGACCGGGACCGGCGCCGCGAGCGCGGTGGCGAACTCGCTCGTCGATAGCGACGGTGGCGACGGCGGCGACGCTGACTCAGGCGGCGATGGGGGCAACGGCATCCTCGGCGGCCGGGGCGGCGACGGCGGCACTGGTGGAGCGGGGGGTGACGGCGGCGACGCCACGGCGGTCACGACCGGCACCGGCACCGCCACGATCGGCTTCGGCGGCTCGAGCGACGGCGGCGACGGCGGCGACGGCGGCGACGGCGGCGACGGCGGCTGGGGCATCCTCGGCGGCGGCGGCGGCAACGGCGGCGATGCCGGACCGGGCGGCGCCGGCGGCACTACGAGCACCACGACAGGAAACAACCCAACGGTTCTCGGCACCGGCTCCACGGGCGACACAGGCGTGGGCGGCAACGGCGGGCGCGGTGGGAACGGCTTCCTTATCGGCGGTAATGGTGGCGCTGGCGGCGACGGCGAAACCGGCGGCGACGGCGGCGACGGCGGGAACGGCCTGCTCATCGGTGGACAGGGCGGCGCAGCCGGCCAAGGCACCACCGGTGGCGACGGCAACGCCGGCTCGGACGGCTCAGGCCTGCTGAACAGCATTGGTGGTCTGTTCTCGTAACCCTCGACCTCGACCAGAGATCCGGAAACGCCGCCCTCCGGGGCGGCGTTTCCGCGTCAGCGATTACGTCGAGGCAGTTTTGGGCGCCATGATCGTGAGCGTGCCCTGCGCGGCGCACAGGAGGCGACCCTCCGCGAAGATTTCGCCGCGCACGACCGCGCTGCGGCTCGTCATCGCCAACACGGTCGACTCGGTTTCGACCACGCCCGCTCGCAGCGGTCCGATGTAGTTGGTCTTGATCTCCGTCGTAGCCGCCCAGAAGCCCGATGGCATGAGCGGGTAGACGACGACTCCAGTGACGTGGTCGATGATGGCTGCGGCGACGCCGCCGTGCACTGTGCCGAAGGGCGTGAGGAGTTCTTCGCGGATCGTGGCGCGGCACCACAGCTTGCCGGGCGCAAACCGCACCAGCTCGATGCCCAGATAGTTCGGAAGCGCGCCGCCTCCCTTGTCGCCGTGCTTGAGCATGGTCTCGGCCAGCGCTTCGTCGTACCGCTCTTCGAAGGTCGGATTCATTGCGTTGGTCGTATCACGCCGTGTACCGGCGGGGTGTTGCCTTCTCCCGCCATCGACTGCAGGAGCTCGTCGGCCCCGTCGAGATCGACGACTGTGCGTGGGAGTTCGGCGAAGGGGTACGCACCGCGGCAAGCAGCTCGAGCGCCGCGAGATATGCGACCGTGTCCACGCCGAGCGCGCCGATGATCCGCAGCTCCTTGTACACGACGTGGTCGGGATTGAAGCCCGGGGTGGACGCCTCGCCGCGCGTGCCCGCGACCACCACGGTGCCTTCGGACCGCGCCAGCGCGACGGCTTGGGCGAACGCAGCGGGAGCGCGCGCGGTGACGTCGACCACGACGTCGGCGCCTACGACGCCCGTCGCGTGACGTAACGCCGCCACCGGATCCTGATCGGCGACGTCCACTACGAGGTCGGCGCCGAATCGCGTGGCTTGTTCG
The DNA here is from genome assembly GCA_963769985.1 of uncultured Actinomycetes bacterium. GTDB lineage: Bacteria > Actinomycetota > Acidimicrobiia > Acidimicrobiales > JACCXE01 > JACCXE01. The sequence goes on from CAVYNR010000001.1 coordinate 195,555, forward strand.
AGACGTGGATGGTCGCGCTCACCGAATCCCGTCACCATCACAAAGCCGGCTCCGGCGTCTTTTGCCGCGCACGCGGCGGACAGCCCGCGAATACCCGGACCGAGTACGGCCACGACGTCGCCCGCTTGCGTGCGTGGCACCGTGACCGCCCACCGGATGCCGGCGCCGAGCGGATTGAACACCGTGGCCAACACCGGATCGAGACCCGCGGGGACGGGCAACAGCATCGAGTCAGGACCGAGATACTGATGCGTCGCGTAACCGCCCCACAGCGCGGGCGGGACCGCCGTGGCGCGGAAGCCGTACATCGTGGCCATGCCGTTGCGTTCGCAATGGCGGTAGTCGCCGCGCTGGCACGGGGCGCACGCGCGGCACGACTGGAACACCTCGACGGCGACGCGATCGCCGACGCGCACGCCCCAGCGTTGCGCGGCATTCTCCCCCAGCGCCTCGATGACGCCGACGGTCTCGTGACCCGGCACGAATGGCGTCCCGGGATGAAGCTGGCCGGTGTATTGCTCGTGGTCGGTTCCGCACAGCCCGCACGCTTCGACGCGCAGCAGGCCGTCGTCGTCGCCGATCGCCGGAAGGTCGAACACTTCCGTGACAAATCGGCGCGGTGCCTCGAGCACCAGGGCGCGGGCCTGCGCAGTCACCACGGCGAGTGTAAAGATCGCCGCCGTGACTGACACCGATGTGACCAAGCAGGCCGCTATCACCGTGCGCGATGCCACCGAGACCGACGTCGAGTTCCTGGCGTGGGTGATGCTCACCGCGTCGCGCTCGCAGCTCGAACGCGGCATCTGGGAGTACGTGAACGACCACGATGAAGCCGACACACTCAAGTTCCTGGCCGGCGTCGCGGTGTCCGACACTGTGCACCTGTTCCATCACTCGCTCTTCGTCATCGCCGAGGTCGACGGAGAGCCAGCGGCGGCGATGTGCGCGTACGACTCGTCGACGCAAGGGTTCGAGGCCTACGTGCCCGAGATGGCCGCGCACGCCAGCGCGCTGGGCGTCCCCTTGACCGACCCCGAGTTCGGTCGGCGCAGCACCGTGTTGATGTCTGGACTTGTGACCGACCACGTCGGTCCCGAGGGGCCGCGGTGGGTGGTCGAGAACGTTGCCACCAAGCCAGAGTTCCGTCGGCGTGGTCTCGTCGACACCCTGCTGCGCGAGCTGCTCGGTCGGGGCCGCGCCGCGGGCTACTCCACCGCGCAGATCGGCGTGTTTCTCGGCAACGACACCGCCCGCAACGCCTACCTGAAGGCAGGCTTCGCCGTCGTCGCCGAGAAACGCTCGCCCGGTTGGGACGCGGAGATCGGCTGCCCCGGCACCGAACTCATGCTCCAAACGCTCTAGAGCAGCGCCCGACCGAGAACCTCGGAGGCGATGGCGCGCCCAGCCTCGAGTCCAGCGACGTTGCTGAACTCGAAGTGGATGCCGCCCAGGACGCGAGACCGGCCAGCCTCGCGGGCGGCGTCCGAGAAGCTGTCGTAGTGACGCGTCTCGGGCGTTGCCTGATCGGTCGTGAGCGTGAAGGACGTGTCGTCACCGAAGAACGCGGCGAGGACGGCCGCGGCCGACGAACTGAACGAGCTGTGACCCGACCAGTGCTCGGGCGACGACCCGTTCGTGCCCGCCCGTGGCTTCCACAGCGGGTCAGCGATCGTGTCCGGGTTGCCGTCGAAATCGGCGCGGTTGATCGCGCTGTTCGGGCGCCAGAAGTGGTGCAGATACTTGGTGGCGAACGTCGGCGCGACGGTGTCGACCATGGCGATGGTCTCGAGCGCGAACAGGCGCGCGGTGTCGACCAAGGACAACGACTCGGCTGCTGACACGGCTTGGGCAACTTGCACCCACGCGCCCGGAGGCTGCGTGGTGCCGCCACCGAGTGCCCAGAACCGATACGTGTCGCGAGCGTCGTCATCGGGAATGGCCAGGTTCCCGACCGTCTTCACTTCATTGAAGGCCGCCGCATAGGCCGCGCTCGTGAGCGCGGGCTTCGACGTGCCGACGTAGACCGCGCTGTCGGCGATCACAAACGGCGCGAGCCGGCGGAACTGCGCCCCGGGCCACGGCGCGGAGAACTCGCCGATCGCGCTCGAACCGGGTTGGGTTTCGGGCGGGCTCGACCCGTCGTTGGCCCGCGCGGCGACAACCCCGTTGGCGACGCGTTCGCCCCACGCGCGGCCGTGCTTGGCTTGGCCCGGCGCGTGCACGGACGCGAGGTCATGTGCGAGCTGCGCGTCGAAGTAACCGGCGTCGGCCCCGTACAGCGCGGTGAGCACACCGTGCGCGGCGGCCGCAGCGGCGGCGCGCTCGTCGCCATTGGTGCCGGCCTCGGGTTCGACGATCGCGGCGGTGCGCTGGCGCGAGGTCGGCTGCAAGCCGTTAACGGCGTCGAAGATCGCCGCGTTCACCATGGCGTACAACCGCGCCGCCTGCGCGTCGCCGGCGCTGTTGCGCCGCACCGTGTCCAGAGCAACGCCGTTCCACGCGCGAACCACGTCGCCGTTGTGGGCGGCTGGCGGAGACGCGACGGCACGCGTGGCGGGGAGCGCAATGCTCGCCACCAACACGGCCGCCGCGATCGCCCGCTTCATCGCCCGGAGCCGTTCTGACCCTGCACCGTCGCCACGATTTCGAGGTACGTCGACGGCACTGTCAACGCACCCGCGGTGTTGCGGTTGTGGCTGTTGGCGAGAGCGACGAGTCCGTCGCGCAGCGATGTCTGACCGTCCTCGTCGAGGGCGGCCCACGCCTTGACGAGCGGCCCGTAGAACGTCTTGAACGTGTCGAAGTAGTGCTCCGCCGAACGGAACCGGAACGCGAACTCGCGTCGGGTGACGTCGAGGCGCACGTCGTCGCCGAACAGTTCGTCGAGGTGTGCTTCGGTGCCCCATGCAAGCGGCGACACGACCCCGGGCGGCGGCGGCACGTGCTGGCCGACGATCTTGAACATTTGGCCGACGAAGCCATCCGGCGTCCAGTTGGCGAGCCCGATGCGGCCACCGGGCCGGCACACCCGCACTAATTCGGAGGCGGCGCGCTCGTGGTCAGGCGTGAACATCACGCCGAAGGTCGACAGCACCGCGTCGAACGCGTCGTCGTCGAAGGGCAACGCTTCGGCGTCGGCGACCTGGGTTTTCAGCGGCACTCCGTCGGCGGCGGCGCGCCGTTGCGCCCCCTCGAGCAGCGTGTCGACGTAGTCGGTGGCGGTCACCACGCAGCCACGGCGGGCGGCGGCGAGCGCGGCGTTGCCGTTGCCGGCAGCCACGTCGAGCACGTTCGAGCCGGCGCTCAGGTCGACTGCTTCACATAGCGACTCGCCGACGATCTGCAGCGTCGTGCCGATGAGGGCGTAGTCGCCCGATGCCCACGTGGCCTGCTGCTTTTGCTTGATCGCTTCGAAGTCGTTGACGGTCAGGGTTTGCGACATTGTTTGGTTCCTCCTGGTGCGTATGCGGTGGTCGCATCGTGACGAGGAGGCGGACGGCGCCGCATCGGTCGCTGACCCCATTTTTGCTCCGGACCGATGGGGCAAATGGTGCAGATAACGAGCTAGGCCCTAGTCGTGGCGCCCGGCGAGGTGGTGTTCGAAGGCGAACGCGGCCGCCGCCGTGCGCGACGTGACGCCGATCTTCGTGAAGATGTTGGACAGGTGGCGCGAGACGGTCTTGGCACTCAGGTGGAGCGCGGCGGCGATCTCCTTGTTCGCCATGCCGCCCGCCACCAGGCCCAGAACCTCGCACTCGCGTTCGGTCAGTCCGCCGGGGAGCCGGCGCTGCGCCGCCTCCTCCAGCGTGTGTGCGCCGAGGTGCACGCCAATGTGGTCGAACAAGGCGCGGGCCGCCGCGAAGGACTCCCGCGCGCCCTGCTCGTCGCCGGCGTCGCGCAACGCCTGGGCCAGCACCGTTTTCGTGGTCGCGACCTCGTAGGGGGTCTCCATCTCCTGCCACAAGCGCAGCGCCTCGCGGAGCGTGGCGCACGCGGCTTCGGGTTCTTCGGCGGCCAGCTGCATCCGCCCACGCGCCAGGCCGGCGGTGGCGAGGAGGAACGGTGTCGCGAACACGTCGGCCACCGATTCGAGCTCACGCACATTCGTCTCGGCCGTGGCCAGATCACCCACGGCGATCGCGATCTGCGCGGCCACCGGGAGCAGGCGCGCCCGCGACAACGGATTGGGCGACTGTTCGGCGACGCAGCCGGCGATGATCCGCGCCGCCTCGTCGGTGCGGCCCTGCGCGAGGCGCAGCAGCGCGGTGCCCACGCACGTGCGGCCCGAGAGCTCCTCGGCCCGTGCGAAGGCTTCCTCGGCCCGGTCCAAGTCGCCGAGGCGCCGGCGGATGTCGCCCACTTCGGCGAACGCGGCCGCCGCGTTCGGCAGGTGGCTGCCGACGAGTTCGACGCACGCCTGGCTCGCCTCGCGCTCGGCGTCGGCGAGGTCGCCGGCGCGGTCGAGCACCGCCGCGCGGTGCACGCGGCAGATGCCGGGAAAGACGGCGAAGGGATGGTGCTGCGCCCATTGGGAGGTGGCCTCAGTCCACTCAGCCGCCCGACGATGGTCGCCAAGGTCCTCGCAGGCGCTGATCAAACTGCAATACACCTTGCCCGTTGCGTAGGGCCCGAGCCGACCCTCGACCGCGAACAACATTGCCTCGTCGAGATGCGCCAACCCGAGCGTTGGTTGGCCGGCGTCAATCGAACACGCGGCCGACGTTCTGCAGCGCCTCGGCCTCCAGGTCGGGCGAGCCCAGCGTGCGGCCAAGAGCGAGCGCGCGCTCGCCGAGCTCCTTCGCGTCGTCGAGCCGGCCGTCGCCGTGCGCCAGCTCCGCCTCGCGCAGCAAGAGCGCTCCGTGCTCGACACACCCGGCGTCGTGTTCGAGGGCGCGGCGCGCCCTTCGCAACCAGCCCGACGCGACTGCCGGCCGGGCGCGTTGGCACTGGTTCTCGTAGAGCCACACCGCGACGTAACCGGCGCGGCGGCTGTCACCAAGTTCCTCGGCAATGCGGTACGCGTTCTGTTCGCGCTTCGATCGCCTCGTCGAGGCGACCCAGCCACCACGACGCCTCGCCGAGCAGTTCGAAGCGCTGCGCTTCGGCGTCTAGGTCTTGTGAAGGCTCGGCGGACGTGAGGTCGTAACAGCGCTGCCAGTCGTGCTGCGCGAGCGCGTCGCGCGCGTCCGTCACCGTCACGTCACGACCGTAGCGCCGCTGGCAGGTCAGGCGTTCGCCGCCATCTGCGCGCCGAGGTGTTCCAGCACGGGCTGGATTTCAGCCGTGGGGCTTACTTCGAAGAACGTGACGCCGCCATCGGTCCAACCGGTGTGACCGCCGGGCCAGTAGTACGCCTCGCCGGCGCTCGTGGTCTCTTCGGTGCCGTCGGCGTACCGAACGGTGATCGAGCCGTCGAGTACGACGCCCCAATGCGGGCACTGACACATGTCGTTGGGCAGGCCCTTGAACAGCGGGGTGAAGTCGACGCCCGCCGGCAGTTGAATGTGGCGCACCAGTTGGCCGCCCCAGTCCGCGCCCCTGGTCTCGATGCCGTCGACGCTCATTTCCAGCGGAATCTCTTGGTAGGGAGCATGCATCCCGTTCACCTCCATCGCAGTCGCCGGGACTATCCCGACGGAGGCATCGTGTGCGGAACTACGCGGAGGCGCATCGGACAAACCACGCACTGGCGCGTGGGGTGGCATGGGGTAATCGCCCGATGCGGCGTCATGAGCGCAGACGCACAATGGTGCGGTGACTACTTCGGACGTCTCCGCGGCCAACTTACGCCGTGTGTCCGAGCTCATCGAGCTGGGACGCGAACGAGAAGCGGCCGAACTCGCCAATGCACTTCAAGGAGAAACCATGGACGTACTCAGCCAGATCGACGAACTCGACGTGCTTCTCAAAGGCGTCGTCGCCAACATCGCGCCCGACCAGCTCGGCAACCCGACACCCTGTGCCGAGTTCGACGTGCGGGGCGTGCTCAACCACATGGTCACCGGCGCCGACTTCTTCGGCCCCGCCTTCACCCATACCGAGCCGAGCGAATCCAACACCGACGACGTGCTCGCCGCCTTCGCTCCTTCGATCACCGCGCTCTTCGGGGCCATCCACTCGCCCGGCGCGCTCGAGCGCAAGGTCGCAGCCCCGTTCGGCGAAGTCCCGGGCGAGGCCTTCGCCCGCTACATCGTGGTCGACGGGATTGTCCACGGCTGGGACCTCTCCACCGCCACCGGTCAGCCGTACACGCCGTCAGACGAACTCGTGGCCGCCGCAGAAGCGTGCGCCCGCGAAATGGTCCCGCAGATCCGCGACGGCGGCGCCACCTTCGGCGACGAAGCCCCCGCGCCGGCCGGCGCCACCGCCATCGAGCGCCTAGCTGCGTTTACGGGCCGTAAGGTCTAAGCGTTACGAGAGGAGGCCGCCATGGCCCTGAAGCGTTACGTCATTGAGCGCGAGATTCCCAACATCGGCGCCGCATCCGAGCAGGACCTCTCCGGTGCCGCGGGCACGTCCAACGCCGCGCTGGCCAAGCTGACGCCTCGCGTGCAGTGGGAGCACAGCTACGTCACCGACAACAAGACTTTCTGCATCTACCTCGCTGAGAACGAGGAGGTCATCCGGGAGCACAGTGAGCTCTCCGGGTTCCCCGCGACCGTCATCACCGAGGTGAAGGCGATGATCGACCCCACGACGGAGACCTAAAACCTCGATCACTCAACGCGTCACGCATCGTGAAGCTGCGGTGTCTATGACGTAATGCAAGCTGTCGAGATGAGGGAGCGGGCCGTGCCGATGGACGACTCGTCCCTTTTCGCGAGCTTGTACCCGGCGTTGCGCCGGTTTGCGGCCGTCACGGGATCGGTCGACGTCGAGCCCGACGACCTCGTGCAGGAGGCCGTGGCGCGCACCCTGCGACACCACCGCCTCGTCGACCTCGACGACGCCAGCGCCTATCTACGCCGCGCGATCTTGAACCTGGCCTCCAATCGGCGGCGCTCGATGGCGCGCTGGCGGCTCGCGATCGCGCGTCTCGACCGCGTCGACGAAGGCCAGCGTCCCGAGTACGGAACCGACCTCGAGGACCTCCTGGCGCTCGAACCCGACGCGCGGGCGCTGCTGTTCATGGTCGAAGTCGAAGGCCACAGTTACGCCGAAGCGGCGGCCGTATTGGGCATCAACGAACAAGCGGCGCGCGCCCGAGCCGCCCGCGCCCGACGTCGGCTGCGCGCCGACCTCGAAGGAGTCAACGATGAGTGAACTGTCCGATCGTCTCGCGCGCCTCGCGCAACGCGGCACCGAACGCGGTGCTGACGCGGTGTTCGCCGCCGCGCAGGCCGACGCAGAACAAGCCGGGTCCTCGCGACGCTTCGGCCTTACGACTCCCAAGCTCACCGTCATGACCGCGATCGCCGCCAGCGTGATGCTGCTCGCTGGCGTCGCCGGAGCGATCCGCATCAGTGGTGGCACGAACGACAGCAAGCGCCCAACGTCGTTCGCCGCTGGCTCGACCACCACGAGTTCCACGACCACCGATGCCACTGTTCCTCCGACCACGATCAAGGGCGGCGCGACCAAGGTGTTCCTGGCATCGACGCGCCTCGTCCCGTTCAACCAGTGCCCCGCCCTGGCGAGTTATGCGCGCGGCAAGGCGCTCGACACCGTCGGGCCCTACGGCCTGCCTGGTGGGTATGGCGGTCGACCGCAAACTTCGGCGATGGCGCGCGCCGGTGGAGCCGAGGGCGACACCGCGGCCGGGGCGTCTCCGCCGGCGGCGTCCGCGCCAGCGGGTGGAAACGCGGGCGTCGACTACTCGACCACCAACGTGCAAGAGGCCGGCATCGACGAGCCCGACTCGGTGAAAACCGACGGCAAGACCGTCTTCGCGGTCGCCAACGGCAAGGTATTCGCGACCGCGGCGGCCAATCCGGAACTCATTGGTTCGATCGCGATCCAGAACGCCCGCGAACTGCTGCTCGTGGGCAACCGGCTCATCGTGATCAGCGACGGCGGCGTTTACGCGGCGGACTTCGGAGGCGGAGCCGGCGGCGACGCCCGCGCCTCCATGATCGCCCCCGGGTACTACCGGCCCTCATCGCGGTTCTCGGTGATCGACGTGAGTGACCCGCGCGCGATGAGGTTCACCGGCAGCTACGACGTCGAAGGTGGCTACCTGTCGGCCCGGCTCGTCGACGGCGTCGCCCGCATCGTGGTGCGTTCCTATCCCAACCTCGCCTTCTCGTACCCGACCGATAGCACGCCTGAGGCCAACGCGGCCGCTACCGAGCGCAACCGTGACGTCATTCGCTCCTCGAGCACCGACGCGTGGCTTCCCCACTTCACGGTTACCGACGCGTCCGGCGCGCAGATCGTCAGCCGGCCACTGTCGTCATGCGCCGACAGCTACCGCCCCCCGGGCTTCTCCGGCTTCGGGATGCTGAGCGTCGTCAGCTTCAACGTGGCCAATCCCGGTTCGTCGCACGCGACTTCAGTGATGGCCGACGGCGACATCGTCTACGCGTCGCCAACCCGGCTCTATGTCGCCACCAACCAGTGGAGCGGTGTGACCGACAACAGCACCGTGCAGCCGTCGGCCAACACCCTCGTGCACTCGTTCGACATCAGCGACCCGGCGAATGCGGAGTACCGCGTGTCGGGCCGAGTGCGGGGCACGGCGCTGAACCAGTTCTCGCTCTCCGAACACGCGGGGGTACTGCGGATCGCGACCACCGACGCCGCCGGTGGTTCCGAGAGCTTCATGACGGTGATGCAGGACGCGGGCGACTCGCTGCAGCAGATTGGTCAGGTCGGCGGTCTCGGCAAGGGCGAACGGATCTTCGCCGTGCGCTTCATCGACAAGACCGCATACGTCGTGACGTTCCGGCAGGTGGATCCGCTGTACGTGATCGACCTGGGCGACCCGACCCGGCCGAAGGTCGTCGGAGAGTTGAAGATCACCGGTTACTCGGCCTATTTGCATCCGATCGGACCGGGCCTGTTACTCGGCATCGGACAGGAAGCGACCGAGGAGGGACGGCGCGTCGGCGTCCAGGCGTCGGTGTTCGACGTCTCCAATCCCGCCAACCCACGCGTCGTCGCCCGCAAAGTCCTCGAGCAGGGCTCGACCGCCGCCGAGTTCGACCACCACGCGTTCCTGTACTGGGCACCGACCAAGCTGGCGGTGATCCCCTTGTCGACCTACACCGAGACGCAGAACTTCAACGGCGCGGTCGGGTTGCGCATCGGGAGCTCGAGTATCGACGAAGTCGGTCGCATGCAGCCGCCCCGCAACGATCAGTACGGCGGCGCGCAGATCGAGCGTTCGCTGGTGATCGGCAACCGGATCTTCGCCACTTCCTATACCGGCGTGCTCGTGAGCACACTCGACTCGCTCAGCCAGACCGCGTGGGTCGCCTACCCGGCGAGCGAACCGCAGCCCCAGCGCGGCTAAGTGCCGACCGAGAGCGTGCGCACCGTGGGTGAAAGCTCCACCGTCTTCTCATCTGGTCGCGTGCGAAGCACGCGATCGCCGAAACTCACCGTGACGCCGAACCAGTAGTGCTCGTTCTTGAAATGGTGCAGCACGTGGTTGCGACTCAGGTTGCGAAACCACTTCGACTTGGGCCGGTCACGGCGCGTGGATCAGGTAGTGCACCCACTCGTACCAGAGGAGCATGCCGAACCCTGACGCCAACAACATCGCCGCTTGCGGCGCCTTCATGAGAACGACGGCCGCGGCCACCGCGAGCGGGATGAGCGCGGCGAGCGTCGACCCGGGCACCATGAGAGCCCGCAGATCTTTGGGGTTGCGGTGATGGGCGCGATGCTTGCGCGCCGTATACGAGTCGATGGTGAAGCGACCGAGCTTGCGCGGTTTGCGGTGCAGGATGCGCACGTGGATCAACCACTCCACGAACGGTTCGAGCGCTACGACGATCACCGGGATGGCGAGATCCCAACCACCCCAACGACCGACGGCGAACCGGGCCGCCAACGCGAGCACGAAGCTCGTCGTGATGATCAGCGGTGAGGGCCGCGTGAAGAAGAAGCGCACGATCTCGCCGAGCGACGCACCCGCCTGGGGCTGGTTCGTCGGTACGGCGCGAAATCCATCCGTGCCGGCGTCGACGGAGGCGTCGCCGCCATGAAGTTTGCGAGTGGCGGTCATTTGGTCACCTTCGGAGATTTGGATGCGGACGCACTGATGGCGGCCAACACGGCCGCGACCGACGCGGTGCCGATGGCGAGCAGCGCGTGGGCCTCGGTCCTCGCCGCGTCCGCATGGCCGGCGAGCACATGGGAGATGAGGCGACGGCGCGGCGTCGAGCGCCCGCAGTTCGTCTTCGAGCACGTCGCGCATCGCGTCTTCAACGGCGACGTACTCGGCGCGCAGTGCGTTGTACGCCAGCCGGTACGCGATGTTGTCGGCGCCGTCGACGAGCGTGTTCCATAACGCAGTGTCGAGCGGCGCAAGATCGATCAACCCCGAGCCCGCATCGACGGCGTCGTACGCGCCTTGCAACTCCTGGAGGCGGGCGACGACGTCGGCGGTCGCTCGCTCGGCGCACCGGGCGGCCACGTCGGGACCGACAAGGAGGCGGAACTCCATGATCGACCGGACTACCGCGACATCGATTGCGCCGGTCGACCGAACGACCAGCCGCGGTAACAAGTCGAGACTGGCGCTATAGCGCCAGTCGGTCACGGTGGTGCGGCCACCGTGCTGAATGTCGACCAGCCCGGCCTGTGCCAGCCGTTTCAAGGCCTCGCGCACGGCTTGGCGGTTGACGCCGAGTACGCCGATCAAGTCGCGCTCGCTCGGCATCGACTGGCCGGGACTCAGGTCGCCATCGAGGATCTGGCGCTGCACTTGGTCGAATACCTGATCGACCAGAGACCGGTGGGTTACGGGCTGGAGCGCCATCCGGCCACGGTAACAGATTCGTGGTCTGAAGGTCTAGTGGTCTGACCAGTTACCTTGAATTCGATTTTTTATTCGTCTACGAGATGGCAGTCCAGCTGCTCGCGCGCCAGGTCAGAGACGCGCGGGAAGCCGTCGCCGTACATCTCGGCGACGATGTCTTCGATAGCGGTGAGTTGGTCGATGCCGAGACCAAGAATCGGCGGCGTTTTCGTCAGACCGCCGAGGTCGATGATGAGCGGTTCGTCGGCGGCGCACACGGTGTGCAACTTCGGGATCGGGAAGTACGCGCACACGCTGGTGACCGGGGCCAGGTACGGCAGGATCCGCTCGATGGGCACGCCCTCAGCCGACGGCGCGACCACCGCGACCACGAGGGCGGCGAGACCGAGGCCGGTACAGCCTTGGGTGGCAATGGGTCCGGCGGCGCGGATGATGCGCTGTATCTCCGGTGGAAGTTCGGGCAACGATTGCGGGGGCGGAATGAGATCGAAGAGCGTGTCGATGAACGCCGGCTCGATGAATTCGGGCGGTGGCGACTCGGGTAGCGGCGTTTCACCGGGGGCGACGGGAGGCGCGGTGAGCGTGAGCGCGAGGAACGGCGCCACCGGGATGCCGCCGATCGGCGGCGTGGGCGCCAGGGTGAGCGGCGACTCCTCCTGCACCACCGGCGTTTCGCCGCCGAAGATCCGGCGCGGCGCGCTCTCGATCACGGGCAGCGCGATCATCCCGATGAGCCACAGCACCCCCACGGCGTACCAGCGCGGGTAGCGACGAACGTGGTGGAGCATGCGCTCTCGTGGGTTGGTCACAGGCGTTCTCCCATCTCAAGCGTGAGGGAGCGGGCAACCGCCATCAGTTCCTCGGGGGCCAGCGTGGCGGCGACACGCACGAACGCGCCGTCGGCAAGGCGGATGCGGATGTCGCTGGCGCGCAAGTCGAGGACGATCACCGCGTTTTCGAGACCCGGCGTTTCGAGGTTGACCGGCGCAGCCACGTCGGTCCGCGCGAAGGGGTCGCGTCCGGTGGTCGCGCCTTGGTCCACGATCAGAAGGTCGGCGCCGCGCACCCACACGTCGGTGATCGTGGCCAGCTGCGCCACTGCGGGAAGGTTCGGGTCGCGCTCGGCCACCGAAAGGTCAGGCGGTACCACGGCGTAACGACCGACGTGTTCGAACCCTTCGGGCACGGCACCGACGGTCACTCGCGCCGGAAACGGGGAGGCAGCGTCAACCGCGAGCCGTCGAAGCTCGCCACTGCCCGGCAGCGCCGAGCCGTCGGGGACCCGAAGCGCTGCGCGGCGGTCGAACGACAACGCCACCGCGCGCCTGGTGCGCACCTCCTCGCCGTCAAGCTCCCAGCGCTCCTCGAGCACGAGGCCTACCGCGTCGATGCACACCTCGGCGCGCTCGCCGCGATCAGGTAGCTCGAGCGTGCCCGCGGCGACTGACGTCGCGGTGCGCGTAACGCCGGCACGCCCGACCGCCGACCGTGGTGGGTCCGAGGTCCTCGACGATGCCGGCACCGACCGCCGCCTCGAGCGCGGCGTCGGGCCGCAGGTCGGCGCTGGCCAACGCCGGCGGCACCACGAGACGGCCCCACGGCCCGCCGCTACTCGTGGCCAGCACGCCGAGCGCCGACGCGCGCTGCGACAAGACCCGGCCCTTGGTCGAGTCACCGGCGTGGGTCGTGAGGTGGGATGCGAACGGCCGCTGCACGGTCAACACGTCGGTGGTCACCGCATTGCCGGCCTTGACGAGATACGTAATCGTGAAGTGCCGCGGGATGTCGACGCCGACGTCGCTCGGCAACGCTGCGTCGTCGGAGAAGAGTTCGGGAACCACCGCCGCACCGGTGACGACCACGGCGGTGCCGAGCGCGGCGAGCGACAGCGTCCGCAGACGTATCGCCGGTCCGCGTTGCGCGAGCGTCTTGGTCACGTGTGCACCGAGTCGCGCTCGCCGAGGTAGGACGACACGACCTGCGGGTGCGAGAGCACCTCGTCGGGCGTTCCCGAAACCACGAACTGTCCTAGGTCGAGCGCGATCAGCCGGTCGGAGATGCCGGTGAGCAACGGCATGTCGTGCTCGATGATGAGGATGCTGGCGTCGAGGTGGCCCTGGACGCGCTTGAGTACCGGGCCCAGCGCCTCGGCCTCGCGCTGCGCAATGCCCGACGACGGTTCGTCGAGCAGCAGGATCTGCGGCTCGTTGGCAATCAGGCACGCGATCTCGACCATGCGTCGTGACCCGGTCGAAAGCTCGGCGATGAACTTGTCGCGGAACGCGCCGAGCTCCAACAAGTCGATGAGCTCGGCCACCCGCACCGACACGCGCCGCTCGCTGTCGCGCACCGCCGGCATCCCGAGCAACGCCGACACGGTGTCGCCTGCGGTGACTGTTCGCTCGGTCGCGACCGCGATGGCCTCGACCACCGTCAAGGAACTCCACAGCCGCGCGTCCTGGAACGAACGACCCAGACCGAGCGCGGCGCGTTTGTGCGCGGGCAGGTCGGTGACGTCTTCGCCGAGGATGGCCACGCGCCCGCGGTCGATCGTGGCGAAGCCCGACACGATGTCGAACAACGTGGTCTTGCCAGCGCCGTTGGGCCCGACCACGCCGAGCACTTCGCCCTTGTGCAAGGCGAAGGACACCTCGTCGACCGCGGTGACGCCTCCGTAGGCCTTGTAGACCTCCACCGCCTCGAGCACGACCGGCGCGCCATGCCCGTTCGTGCTCGCCGCCTGGGGCTTGCGGCGACCGCGTCGCTGCCTCCGACCGCTCGGGGTACCGATGGCGGCGGCGCCGCGCAGATAAACGGCGCGAAGAATGTCGCTGCGCTCGATGAGTTCCGCGGTCGGGCCGAGAAGCGCACCTCGCCCTTCTCGAGGAACACGGCTCGCTCCGCGAGCCGCAGGGCAGTGCGCACGGACTGCTCGACCACGAGGATCGTGGTGCCGTTGCGATGGATCTCGTGAACGATTTCGAGCAACTGGTCGACGATCGTCGGCGCCAAACCGAGCGACAGCTCGTCGATCATGAGCAGCTTCGGGCGAGCCAGGAAAGCCTGGCCGAGGCTGAGCATCTGTTGCTCGCCACCCGAGAGGCTGCCCGCCGGCGTCGTCCAGCGACCCTTCAGCGCGGGGAAGTGTTCGAGCACCCGCGCGGTCGCTTCCTCGACGCGCGCCTTGTCCTTGCGGTACAGCCACGCCGCGGCGCGGAGGTTCTCCTCGACGGTCAGGGTCGGGAAGACTCCCCGACCACCGGGAACCTGCGTGATGCCGAGCTTCGCGGTGGTGTTCGGATCGGCGGAGGTGATGTCGTCGCCGTCGAACAGGACCGTACCGTCCGACGCGGGCGACAGCCCGGAGATGGCGCGCAACACCGTGGACTTGCCCGCGCCGTTGGTGCCAAGGAGCGCCACGATCTCGCCCTCGTAGACGTCGAGGTCGACACCGAAGAGCACTTGCGTCTGGCCGTAGGCGACGTCGAGTCCCTTGCACGCTTAGAAGCGGTGGGCCGGTCGATTTCGGCGTCGTCGCCCTCGCCGCCGCCTTGGCCTTCTTGGCCACGGCGGCTTTCGTCGGCACCGGTACCGGCTCGGGTTCGGGCGTGTCGTAGGTGCGGCGGTCGGCAAGGAGGCTTGGCACCACCAGGCCGCGGCGGGCCGCGATCCATCGCAGCGCCATGTCGCGGATGCGGATACATGCCACCGCCGAGCCCTCCGGGAGGAAGAGCAGCAGCAGCAATATGCCGGCGCCGCTGGCGATGAGGGCGTAGCGCTCCGCGAGGAAGAACTCGGCGCTGCGGATGTAGATGGCGCCGAGGATCGAGCCCGGGATCGAGCCCAGCCCGCCGATGACGACCATCGAGAACAACCGCAGGCTCTTGTCGACCTCGAACGCGTCGGTGGCGAGGCCCTGGGAGATCACCACGTACAGCGAACCGGCGAATCCGGCCAACCCTCCGGAGAGCGCGAACGCGACGAGCTTCGTGCGCGTCGGCGCGATCGTGACCGACTGCGCGGCCAATTCGTTGTCGCGCACGGCGATGATCGCCCGACCGGTCCGCGCCGACGCGCACATTGCGCACCGCCGCGATTGCGATGATCAGTGACGCGAGGCACACCTCGTAGAACACCCACTTGGTGCCGAGGTCGATACGGCCCCAGAGGACCGGCGCGGTCGATGCGCGACTCGATGAACCACGGGAAGTACTGGTCCTCGAGCAGGTACGTCGACGTCGTCACCGCGAACGCCAATGTGGTGACTGCCAGGAATGGCCCGCGGATGCGCAGCGCCGGTAGCCCGATCACCACCGCGACCCCGGCCGCGACCAGCACGCCCGCGGGCATGGCGAGCAAGTAGTCCCAGCCGTGCCGGCCGTAGAGCACGGCGGTGGTGGCACCGCCAAAGCCGACCAGCGCGAACTGTCCGAGCGAGATCTGACCCGACCAGCCGGTGAGCACGAGGAGCGAGAGCGCGACGATCGCGTAGATGAGGATGTAAGACGACGCCTGTTGCTGACTGCCTGACATCCACAGCGGCAGCGACACGGCGAAGGAGAGCAAGGCGGTGCGCAGCACGCCGCGAACCCCACACGATTTCGGGGAGGCGCTGCAGCTCGTCGGGAATGGGGCGGACCTCGCGCACGGCGCGGAACGAGGAGATCCCGGTCTCGGCCGACCGCGCGAACGCGTCGCGCTGGGTGAGCAACGACAGCAGAATTACCACGACGAGCAGCGCGTCGACGTACGTCGGTGTTCGAGTACTCGGCGCTCGCCAGTTCGTCGAAGATGCCGATGGAGATGGCGGCCACGACGGTGCGTGGGAGGCTTTCCATGCGCCCGATGACCGCGGCGGCCAGCACGCGCAGCAGCAGCCCGTTGCTCGCTCCCGACACGCCCTGGAAGCTGGCGAAACCGACCAGTGGTACGCGCAACAACACCGCGGTGGCCGACAGCATCGACGCCAGCGCCCACACCATCGTGGAAAGCCGCCGTACGGGGATGCCCAGCAGGTTGGCGCGGTCCTCGTTTTCCGCGGCGGCGCGCACGCCGATGCCGTAGTCGCTTCGGCGCAGCAACGCCGCCAGTGCCACCATCGCCAAGGGCGCGACGATGAGCACGACGATGTTGTTGGCGTCGAAACGGATATCGCTGACGGTGAACGACGCGGTGAACGGCGTGATGAAACGCCCGGCGTTGGCGCCCTCCCATACGAGCGGGATGATCAGTGCGATGCCGGCGAGGATCTGGGCGATGCCGATCGTGGCCACCGTCAAGATCGAGACGCGGCGCCTTGCGGAATCGTCGGATGACCGCCACGTCGATCAGCGCGCCCAGCAACGCCGCGATGATCAGGCCGATGCCGATGGCGAGGAAGTAGTTGACGCTCGGACTGCACGACCAACTCGATTGCGATCACCGCCGCGACCGAACCGAGTTCGGCTTGCGCGAAGTTGATGCACGCGGTTGGCGCGGAAGACCAAGACGATGCCGATGGCGGACGAGCGCGTAGAGCGAGCCGACCACGAGCCCGCGGAGGATGTAGCCCGGGCGGTGCGCCGACCTCGAGCGTGTTCGCCAACACGGCCCACACGACCAGCGCCCCGAGTACGTGCGACGCGACGCGTACCGTGGCCGGCAATTCGCGGCCGCGGCGCCGGAGCGTGGGTGAGGGTGTCGATCATGGGTAGATCGGTGGCTCCTCGGTGGGCCACTCACCGTTGCGGAAGCGGCGACCGCGGTAGGTCTCGATGTACGTGCCTGCTTCGCCGTCGCCCGGCGACCTGGCGTTGGTCAGCCAGTACACCTCGCGACTGTCTTCGATCGCCGTGTGGTCGTGACCGCCCTTCGCGCCGTTCGGCGCGTCTTGGTAGTACCAGAAGCCCGCGGGATAGAACGGGCCGCCGCCGGGTGGCGCCGACCACAAACCGGCGGCGATCGAGGCGGGCGTGAGATTCGGTCCACCCGCCTGGAGCAGGTTGTAGACGTGGGTCAGGTGGAAGTAGCGGCCGTCGGTGCCGCTGGGCATCGACTTGCCGGTAAAGCCCTTGTACACGAAGCCGGGTTCGCTGTTGGGCCCGATGATCTTGGGCGTCGGGCCGAGCTGGCTCATACCGAAGAGGTGACCGGCCACTTGGTCCTGGTCGTAGAGCCGCGCCGCGTTGTCGATGTCGGTCAGGGCGACGCCGATCAACACCCACTCGGGATGCCAGTCCTGGTTGGTGGCGGACTGGGTGAGGAAGATCACCGAGATCGGGTCGCACGCCAGGATCAGCGACGACACGCCGTCGCGCTTGAACTGAATCACGCCACGGGCGGCTTCGTCGGGCAGGCGCGAGACGTCGAGGGTGTAGCGGTACGTGGAGTTGGCACGGATGCCCGTGCGCTTGGCCTCAGACTCGATGATGTTGGCGCACGACGAGTCGTCGTCGCCGACGGGTACGTAGACGCCGAACGCGCGCTCGCGGGAGCGCATGCCCGGGTCGCCCGCCCACTTGGCGGGTTTGAACGCGAGTCGCTTCTCGAGGTACTCGACCACCTGCCAGCTGATGCGCTCGCAGTCCATCACCACCGCCCACGCCATCGGGTGCTGCGAGCGATACCACGACTCAGAGGCGTACGACGCGCCGTCGAGTACGAGCACTCCACGCTGGATCACGCACTCGGCGAACAGCTTGCCGACCGCACCGTCGTTGCCAACCACCGCGAAGGCGTGCAACTCGTTGGCGACCACTTCGGCGTCCAGGCAGGCTTCTTCTCGGCCCTTGTTCTGGAGCTCGTTGGTGGCGTTGCCGAAACGTGACTCGTAGGTGATCCACTCGACCTTGCGCCCGTACAACTCGTAGTACTTCTCGTAGTACGGGATCATCTCGTCGCGCAGCGCCCGTACCACCGCGGGGTCCGCTCCGCCTGCTTGGGCCACGACGGCGTCGACCGCCCGCGAGTTGGCGCTTTCCGGGAACGTGCGGCGCACCACGCGGATGGTGTCGCTCGTGACGCCCGGCGCCGTCACTCCACCGTTGCGACCGGAGTACGCCGAGACGCAGCGGCAATGCGTAGGTCGAGATCGGAAGCTGGCGCACGCCCGGCGCGCACGCGATGCCGCCTTTGGTAACGCCCGTGCCGACGGCGCCGCCGGCCGCCGTCGGAATCGCCCCTGTGGTCGCGACACCACCGCCGGCGACTCCTGGGCCAATCGCCTCTCCCGCGCCGGGCGTGATGTTGTTACGCCCTGGTGCGGCGCCGATCGGTCCGTTCTCGCCTACCGCAGCCGCGCTCTGCTGGAGCGGCTGACTCGGAAACAGGGCGGCGGCCACCACCCAGGCGAGGCCGACGATCAGCAGCGCGCCGAAACGGATCGTGGCGGGCGCGGGCTTGGGTTCGGTCTCGTCGATTGTCGACTCCCCCACCACGTTGCCCCCCTGGCCGTCGTGCTTGACCGTCGACCGTACTTGGCTAAGGGACGTGCGGCACGCCGTGTGGCCATCCGCCATACGGCACGGTGATGATTTCGAGGAAGTGACCGCCGGGGTCGCACCAGTACACGCCGCGGCCGCCGTAGTGATGGTTGATCTGGTTCAGCTCGTCGCGATGCGGGTCGGCCCAGTGCTCGAGCCCACGTTCCACGATGCGGCCGTAGATCGCGTCGAACTCTTCGTCGGTCACGAGGAACGCGTAGTGCTGCGCCGGGAATTCCTCGGGGTTGGTGATGAAGTCAAACGTCGCGCCGTGCGCCAGCGGCACGGCCATAAACGGACCGAACGGCGTCGGCGAAGGCAGCCCGAGCATCTCGCTGAAGAACGCGGCCGACTCGTCGGCATCGCGGGCGTGGACGATGGTGTGATTGAAGGCGACGGGCATGCCTAAAGCGTGCCACCGCCGGTGTTACGGAGCGTCGCGCTCGGTGATAACCGTCTGTCGGCCCGTACGACCGCCACCGAACCCGCCCCAGCTCTGCCAGAACACCATCGAGAGCAGCGAGGTAGCGACGCCCGCGCAGATGAGGATGACCCCGATCGTCTGGAGGTTGAAGCCTTCGGTCTCTACGTCAACCGCAAACCGCAGGATCGCGCCAACCGCGATCAACAAAATGCCCGTGCCAATACCCATGGGGTGTCCTCTCGTTGCGGGGGGGATACCCGTTCTGCCCCGCGCGCACCCAAGAGACGCAAATCCTGCCACTCAGGGCTGCCACTGCCGCCAGTACGCTTGTCGGAGCGTGACTTCTCCAAGAGGATGAACACGATGCCCCACGGATCGCGGAACCACGTGGTGCGGAGGTTGGCGATCGACGCGACCTTCGACACCACGAACTCGACGCCCTTGCCTTCGAGATCGGCGCGCGTCGCGTCGATGTCGTCGCACAGCAACCCGACGTGCGACACGCCCATGCGCGTCACGTCGAGTGCACCAGGATCGGTCGAGTGCGGTGGCTGATTGGGGTACTGGACGACCTCGATCACTTGGTCGCTGTAATCCACGCCGATGATCGCAGCCTTGATGGCGACCGGCCGCGGCACCAGCTCGCCCATGTCCTCGTCGATGGCGTCGCCGGTCATCAGGTAGGGCGGCGACAGCACCTTCAGCCCGAGTACCGACTCGTACCAAGCAACGGCGGCGTCGATGTCAGGAACACAGATGGCCACGTGAGCCATGCCCGTAATCACTGTCGTCACGCTAGAGGCAACGACGGAACTACAAATGGGCAAATGCAAGTGACCGCCTACGCCACGTCGGGCCCCAAGGTGCCGTTCGAGAAGACCACCATCGAACGACGAGAAGTCGGACCAGATGACGTGCTCGTCAAGATCGCGTTTGCCGGCGTATGCCACTCCGACATCCACACCGCTCGCGAGGAGTGGGGCCAGGTGCACTTCCCGCTCGTGCCGGGACACGAGATCGCCGGGACGGTCGAGGACGTCGGCGCCGCGGTTACCAGGTTCGCCGTCGGCGACCGGGTCGGTGTCGGGGTGATGGTCGACTCGTGTCGCGCCTGCAAGAGCTGCCAGGCGGGCCTCGAGCAGTACTGCGTCGAAGGCTTCGTCGGCACCTACGACGGCGTCGGGCGCGACGGTCGCCCGACCGACGGGGGCTATTCCACCCACATCGTGGTCGACGAGCATTTCGTGGCCGCGATCCCCGCAGGTATCGGCCTCGACGTCGCCGCGCCGCTGCTTTTCGCGGGCATCACGCTGTATTCGCCATTGCGTCACTGGGGCGCGGGGCCGGGTACGCAGGTCGCGATCGTCGGGCTCGGCGGCCTCGGTCACTTGGGCGTCAAGATCGCGCACACGCTTGGCGCGGAGGTGACGGTGCTGTCGCAGTCGCTGGCCAAGGAGGCCGACGGCAAGCGGATGGGCGCCGACCACTACTTCGCCACCAGCGACCCGTCGACGTTCGACGCGTTGCGCGGCCGCTTCGACCTGATCATCAACACCGTGTCGGTGCCGTTGCCGATCGACGACTACCTCTCCCTGCTGGCTCTCGACGGTTCGCTGGTGATGGTGGGCTTGCCGCCCGAAGCCCTGTCGGTCAGCGCCGGCTCGTTGCTCGACAACCGGCGCAGCTTCGCCGGATCGGGCGTCGGCGGGATCGCGCGAGACCCAGGAGATGTTGGACTTCTGCGCCGAGCACGGCATCGGCGCCGAAATCGAAACGATCAGCGCGGCCGACATCGACCGCGCATGGGACCGCGTCGTGGACAGCGACGTTCGTTACCGCTTCGTCATCGATACCGCCACGCTCTAGAAGTCGCGGTCGCCGGATCCGGTCTCGTTTCGCACCGTGGTGCTGGCAGCGTTGCCGCCGGCGTCGTAGGCCGTCGCCGACGGCGCCCACTGCATAGTGCCCGAGCCACCGGTGTTGGCGGCGCGGCTAGCGGTGCCGAGCGTGATCGTGATGGTGCTTCCCGAGCGCACCATCGTCGACGCCGTTCCAGTGGCGCCGAACGTGATGTCGGCGTCGCTCCCGAGACCGATGCCGTCGCCGTTGTAGTCGAAGCTGCCGAGGGTCACGCCCGCAGACGAGGTAACCGGGAGACGCGCGGTGTTGGTCGCGTTCCAGATCTCGAAGGAGTCGTCGGCGCAAAGGATGAGCGTGCAACCACCGTCGATGAGGCGCACGACGACGTTGGTCGACGCACCCGTCCACGTCGTCAGAATTGACTCGGGATCGACGACTTCGCTGTAGGTGAAGACGATCGTGTCGCCAAGTTCGGCTTTGCCATTCGTGCCGCCTCCCACGTTCGTCGACTGGATGTCCGACGCGGTGGGAGCGGTGTTATCCACGGTGACGGGCAACGACGACTGCGTCGCGCTGTTTCCGGCCACGTCGTTCGTGGTGATCGCGTAGGTGTATGCCCCTGCCGTGAGCGGTGTCTTGGCCGTCTGGCTGGCGCTGCGGTAGTTGTAGGCCACGCCTTCGACCGAGTACGAGCCGGCGACCAAAACCACAGCCGTGCCACCAGAGGCCACGACCGTGGCGTTGTTCGCGGTGGCCGACGTGATGGAGGTGGCGTCGGTGATGTTGGCGTAGACGAAGAAGGTGGCGGCTTGCTTGATCGACCCGCTCAGGTAACCGACGGTCTTGGCGATGACGGTGGTTCCCACCGCCGGCGCCGTCGTATCAACGGTGACGTCCAAAGCGCCCGACGCGCTCGACGTGTTGCCCGCAGCGTCCGTGGCCGTCGCGGTGATCGAGCGCGCGCCCGCGCTCAGCGCGGAGGTCGTGATGGTGTAGTTGCCACCCGTCGCCGTCCCGCTTCCCACCGGTGTGGCGCCGTCGAAGATCGTGACGGTCGCGCCGGCTTCGGCGGTGCCGGTGAGAGTCGGCGTCGTGACGTTGGTGAGATTGTCAGTACTGCTCGATCCCGAATCCGAACTCGTCGCCAGGTCCGGGACAGACGGTGTCGCTGGCGCGAGCGTGTCGATAGTGACGTTCTGGGTCTGGGTCGAGCTGACGTTGCCGACGTTGTCGGTCGCGTAAAACGACACCACGTGCGCGCCCTCACCGGAAACCGCGACCGCCGCGGTCGCGGCGCTAACCGTCGACGTGGACCCGGCGTCAACCCAGTGCGTGATCGACGCCACTGCTGACCCACCGCCGCCGGCGGGGTGGTCGGTGGCCGAGAGGTTCACGGTGACCGGGCTCGAGTTGTTGTAGCCGCTGCCGTTCGGCGTCGGGTTGATCGACGTGACCGAGACAGTCGGCGCGTCGGTATCGGTCGTCACGCCGGCGCTTTTCGCGCTCTCGACCCCGACCCACAGACTGCCGGCGACCGCGGGGGTGTCCGTGTAGTACCAGGTTCCGCCGGGAACGCCGGCTTCCGAACAGCTCAGGCTCGTGGCGCTTGGCCACGAACAGCTGAACGTCGCGCTCGGCGTGGTGGCGCCGGCCGAGGCGTACCGGCTGATCGCGTAGTTCGTGACCTCGGTGCCTCGCGTCGTGACGGCGCGGGTGAAGCTGATCCCCACCGTTGTGGCGTTGGTACGCGTCGCCGTTGGTGTCGCGCCGGGCGGAAGCGCGTCGGCGGCGGCGGCCGCAGGGTTGCCGCTGTCGCTGGACTCCCAGTACGCGTGCGCCACGCCTACGACCGCGCCCAGCGCAGCGATGGCAACCAATAGCCAGGACGCAAGGCGACGTGTCACTGGCGTGCGGTGACCGTCACCGGAATGTGGAAGGTCGCGCCCTGACAGGCCGACAGCGACGCCGCACTCATCGATGCCGCGCCCGGCAGGCGGACCACGACCGTCGAGTTGGCCGGGACCGTGACGGTTGGTGTGATCGGGCTGGACGGCGCGATGAACGTGACGCCGGTGGTGGTACAGCCCACGTGGCCTGCGTCCGCAGCAATGGCACCGCTGCCGGCCACGCCGTATATCTGCACCGAAGTGGTGTTCGGGTTGGTGACGCGCAGGATCACTTCGGCCGGCGGTCCACCCGGCAACAACGCGGAGGCCGGATCGTCACCGCCGACCAGCGCGGCGACGGTGACGGCCTGCAACGTGGCGGTGCTAGCGCTGCCGGTGCCCGATCCGATTGTGAGCCAGTGGGCTGACACCGCGCTGCCCGACAGCATGACGACCAGGACGAGGATTCCGGCAAGTGTCCTCGCTGTCCTGGTCATGACGCTCCTCGGGTGGGCCAAACCGCAACGGAAGAAGGGGTGGAGCGCGCGCTCCACCCCTTCTCGCCGAATCAATGCATGGCGGTTAGGCGACGGCGTACGCCAGGTTCACGGTGGCGTTCTTGCAGCCGTCCTGGTTGGTGACCTTGTTGTTGAACTGCAGGGTCGCGCCGGTCCATGAGCCGACTCCGGTGCCGGCGATGACGTCCGCGCCGACGTTCATCACGGCGTTGGCCAGCGTGTAGTCCGACGCCGCGCAGGCGCCGTCGCCGCCGGTGACGCTGTCGATGCTCGCCGTGACCGTGGTGACGTAGACCGTGCCGCCGCTGTTGGTCGTGTTCGTGAAGTTGCCGCTCAGCGTCTGGGCCGAGCCACCCGGCCGCAGACCGGAGATCGTCGACGTCTGCACCGCGGTGATGGCGGCCGTGGTACCGGTCGAAGCCGACCCAGTGCCCGAACCGGTGGTGGTCCAATACGCGTAGGCCGCGAAAGACCCGCCGATGACTACGAGGCCAACGATTGCTACCGCAACGGTCTTTTTCCTCAGGAACTTGAGCACGGATTCTCCCGGTTCGATTTCGGCGGGCAGGGCGCCCGACGCGTCGAGGTGTTGACCTCGTGGTCCTATCGGGCGTGCGCAATCAGCCGCGTATGGTCAATCCGGGTGGTCTGGAGTAGTCACTGCAATTTCGAGAGGGGCGCGGCAACGGTCGCTTTCACGAGCACTGGATCGATCGCGGCGATCGATCCGGCGATGCGGCCGTAGGCGTTGAACCGCGCGTACACGTCGCCGTCCATCGGTTCGATCGTCGCCGTGCCTTCGCGCCACCGACCGCGATGACGGATACGAACCGAGGGGTTGTGCTCGATGTTTCGCACGAACCCGGCGCGGCGGCCGTGCACCGCGACGAGCCAGAACACGTCGTCGTCGATCGGTCCGCGTGCGAGCGGCAGCCGCCGCCGCTGGCCCGACGTGCGCCCGACCGTCTCGATGATCAGCCACCACGGCGCGAATCCGGCGAACAGGATCACGACGGGGTTCACGACTCGCCAGAAGATCTGCATCCCGCGTCGCGGCACCGGCATCGTACGGAACGTAGCGGAGCGCTCTAGGTTCGCAAGATGCGAATTGGTCTCACGGGCGGCGCGGCGACGGCGGAGCGCATCATCGAGCAGGCGGTCAACGCCGAAGCCGACGGTTTTTCGAGCCTGTGGTACGCCAGCGCGGTGTTCGGCGACCCGCTGGTCGCCATGGCGCTCGCCGGCCGGGCGACGAGCACGATCGAGTTGGGCACCTCCGTGCTGCAGACCTACACGTGCCACCCCGTCCTGCAAGCGAACCGGGCGGCGTCGACCGCCGCGGCGATGGGCCGCCCCGGACTGACCCTGGGTGTCGGACCGTCGCACGAACCCGTGATCGAGAGCGCATACGGCTTGTCCTATAAGAACGTCGGTGCCCACACGGAGGAGTACGTCACGATCCTCAGCGCACTGCTACACGGCGAAGGCGTGCGTCACCGCGGCGAGCAGTTCAACGTGAACATCCCGGTGGTCGCGCCGGTGCCGCAGCCGGTCAGCCTCATGATCTCGGCACTCGCGCCGCGGTTGCTGCGCGTGGCCGGCGAGTTAACCCACGGCACCATCCTTTGGATGGCCAACGCGCGCTCGGTCGAGACGCACGTGGCACCCAAGATCAACGCGGCGGCATCGGCGGCTGGGCGGCCGACGCCGCGCATCGTGGCCGGCCTCCCCGTGGCCGTGCACGACGACGTGGCCACCGCGCGCGAGACCGCGGCGACGACCTTCGCCAACTACGGCGTGCTCCCCAACTACCGCCGCATTCTCGATCTCGGCGACGCCCCCGGTCCGGGCGACGCCGCGATCGTCGGCGACGAGGCCGCCGTGGCCGACCAGATCCAGGCGCTGTTCGACGCGGGTGTCACCGACGTGTGGGCCGCACCGTTCCCCGTCGGCGACGACCGCTCCGCGTCCCGGAGCCGCACGCGGTCGCTCCTGAAGGAACTCGCCACCGCGTAGTCCTAGGGTTCACGGCCGTGAACATCCTCTACTCCACGACGGCGACGGCGACCGGAGACGGGCGCAACGGCCATACCGCTACCGAGGATGGCCTCGTCGACGTCGACGTGCGCACCCCTGCGGAACTGGGAGGTCCCGGTGGCGCCACCAATCCGGAACAACTTTTCGCCGCCGGGTACGCCGCGTGTTTTCACTCGGCCATGAAACTCGTGGCCAAGCCGATGGATGTCGACGCCACCGACTCCGCCGTGTCGGTCACCGTCGGTCTCGGGATGCTCGATGGCGGCGCGTTCAACCTTGCGCTCGAGATCGACGTGCACGTCCCCAACGCCTCACCGGAACAAGCCCAGGCGCTCGTGGAGCGGGCGCACGAGGTGTGCCCCTACAGCAACGCCACGCGCGGCAACGTCGAGGTGAAGCTCGGAGTGATATGACCGTGCCCGAGCGGCTTTCAGCCCGGCGGTTCCACGAGTCCGGTGGCGTGGAGGATTGGCGCGACCTCGGCATGGGTGTGTGCGCGTGCTTCCGCACCGGATCGTTCGACAAAGGCGTCGCGCTGGTCGACGAGATCGGCCGCCTAGCCGACGCCATGAACCACCACCCGGACGTCGACTTGCAATACACAACGGTGACCGTTCGTCTGTTTACTCACGACATCATGGCGGTGAGCGACCTCGACGCGCAGCTCGCGCGCCAGATCTCCGAAGCGGCTCGTGTGCTCGGCATCGAGGCCAACGTCGCCGCGACACAGTCGGTGCAGCTCACGCTCGATGCCGCCGTGACCGAAAACGTGCGCCCGTTCTGGCGCGCCGTGCTCGACTACAAGGAGGTTGGCGACGACGATCTGATCGACCCACGCGGGCGCGGCCCGTCGATCTGGTTCCAGCGAATGAACCCGCCGCGCGTGGAACGCAACCGCTTTCACATCGACGTCTTCGTACCCCATGACGAAGCGGAGGCGCGCGTCGCGGCCGCGCTCGCGGCGGGCGGCCGACTCGTCGACGACAAGTCCGCCCCGGATCACTGGTTGCTGGCTGATGCCGAGGGCAACGAAGTCGACGTGGCCACGACCTTCTACCGCGACTGATTAGCGCCGCTCTGCCGTAGCGCGGACTTACTGCAGCGCCATCCGGGGTTCGCCGAAGCTGTTCTTCCCTGTCGCCGAGCGCACGCACGTGCCGCTGCGGGGCACGCCACCGTTGTAGGCCAGGCGCATGCAATTGCGCATGGCGAGCTGTCCCCAGTAGTTCGCGTGCACGCTTTCTTGGATTTGGTAATCGCTGCCGAACGTGCTGGTCGTGCGCAGCTGATTCACCCACTCGGTCTTGTCGACGGCGGTGCTCGCGGTCCAGGACGAAAGGCCCTTCTCCTCGAGCAGGCCGACGGTGTTCTCGCACAAGCGCCGACCATTGAGTGACTGCGCGAGGTCGAGGATGCGGATGTTCGTCAGACCGGTCTGGGTCGCGGCGTTGCGAACCGAGTTATTGAACGTCGGAACAACGGTGTTGTTTGCCCAGTCCGCGTCGCGGTTCCACATGCCGCAGCCACCAATTGTCTGGCGGTCGTAGCCGGACTCGGGATACCGATTCGCCGAGCCGTACGGGACGGGAGACCAGTACGTGTGGACCATGATCGTGTAGGCCGAGTTGGCGTAACCGGCGTTGGCCATCGCTTGACGTACGTTGAGGAAGGCCTGCTTGATCGCCGCGGTTTTCGCGGCGATGTTGGTCGACGTAAACCGCGATGAGATGCCGCTGTCGTCGTAGCAATAGTTCTTCCACCACGTCGGCGACGTGTACCAATTCACGAAACAAGCCTGCAGGATGTCGGCGAAGCCGTAGTCATTGGCGCCGATGAGCACCCCGACCATCTTCACGTTGTGCGTGGCCGCGAACTGCTGGAGCGCCAACGCCTGGCCCTGGCCGTACGGGCCGTTGTAGAAGTCGAGGCCCGGCTTGAAGTCGGAGTCCTCCTCGCCACCGTGGGTATAGGTCCGCGCGCCGGAACACGCCAAGTTCAGCGAGTTGACGCCACCACCAATATGAATCGCGGCGGCTTCTGAGCGATGGCAACCCGGAATCTGTTCCGCGGTGCGCGAGGCGTTGTCCCAGTACGCGTTCGCGCCGCCGGCGTCGATCAGCGCGCTGCCGTTGTTCGTGTTGCCGGCCCAGCGGCCGGCCTCGCCTGAGATCGCGGAGTCACCGAGGCTGATCACCCACGGCGTGCCAACACCCGGGCCGTCAGCGCGCGCGGGTTGGGCTGTCGCGGTGATCCCGGCGGCGATGACGGCGCCGGCCAGAAGAACGCGGACACGGCCGCTTGCAATGAGTCGCATGAGATTCCCCCATCGGTCGCCAGCCTGTCGGCACCTTACGCGGACGCGGGTTGCGTTGGCTAGGACCCGCGGAAATTACGAGGCAACCCGCGACGTCGGCGTGAACGAAACCGGCAGATGCTTGACGCCGCCGACGAGCGGGATGCCCAGCGCCTCCAACGGCTTCAACTCCCCCGTCACCTCGAGATCCGGAAGCCGGCGGAAGAGTTGACGGAACACGACCGAAAGTTCGCGGCGCGCCAGGTGCGCCCCGAGACAGAAGTGGGGACCTGGTCCGCCGAAACCGACGTGGGAGTTGGCGCGCGGTCGACCAGGAACGCGTCGGGGTCGACGAAGACCTTCGGATCTCGGTTGGCGGCGCCGTAGAAGAGCACCATCCGATCGCCTTCCGTGAAGTCGTGACCCGAGAGCGTGAGGTCGTGGGTCACGGTGCGACGCATGAAGGTGACGGGCGCAGCGACGCGCACGATCTCTTCGACCGCGGGCTGGGTCAACCCATCGAGATCGGCCGCCCACTTCCCGCGCTGGTCCGGGTTCTGCGACAGCAAGTGAACGCCGTGGCTGATCGCGGTGCGCGTCGTGTCGTTCCCGGCGACCGCGAGCAGGATGAAGAACGGCGCGATTTCGTTCGCCGCCAACATGTCCTCGCCGAGGTCGTTGTGCACCAACGCCGAGGTGAGATCGTCCCTGGGGTTCTTGCGGCGGTCGTCGGCGAGTTCGTTCATGAGCTGCGTCAGCTGCATGCCGGCCGAGAAGAGCGCCGTCATCACGTCCTGGCCGCCCATCATCTCGGGGTCGCCGGAACCGAGGATCACGTTGGTGGCGTCGAGCACCGTCTTGAACTCGCTGCGCGGGATTCCCATCATGTCGCAGATCACCAAGAGCGGGAACGGCTGCGACAGCACCTCGACGAGGTCAGCCTCGCCTTTCTCGCAGAAATCGTCGATCACCTCGGTGCAGATGACCTCGACGGAATCGAGCAAGCCTTGAAGCGCTCGAGGTGTGAACGAGCGGGCGACGATGCCGCGTTGGCGGGCGTGGCGCGGGTCATCCATCGTGATGAACGAACCGAAGAACTCGAGGGCCTCCGGGGGCATATCTGCGATCGAGGTCGATCCCTTCCCCGAGCAGAAGTCCTCCGGCCGACGGCTGATCTCCATCACTTCGTCGAAGCCGGTGACGGCGTAGAACTCGTCGGGTTCGCCCGACATCGGGTTCTCTACCTGAGCCTTGGTGAAGGGGCTCACGGCGCGCAGCCGCGCGAACTCGGCCATGCGTTCGTCGAGGGACAGCTGCCAGAACGCCGGATCGGTAAACGTCATGGTCCATGCCTAGCGTGTCGTGATGGCAATCGGCTAGCTCGCGAGATCCGCCAGTAACGCCTCGGCCATCGCGACGTAGGGGGGACAGCTTCGGCGCGCGAACTCGTCGCGGGCCAGCGCGGCCCGCGTGATCGCCTCGTCCCGATCGCCGGGCCGCCCGCGATCGACGAGCATCTTGGCGAACCAGTAGTTGACGTGCGGCGCGTCGAGGAAGTTCGGTGCATCGGCGGCGATGCGAGTTGCCTCGGTCAAATGTCGCTCTGCCTCGCCGAAGAGGCCCGCCGTGGCTGCGGTCATGCCGGCGATGCGCTCGCTAATCATCATGTCGAAACCCAGATAACCGAATTGGTCCACCGCGCGGCGGCGCCGGGATACCACCGCTCGGCATGCTCTTTCGAGCCGATGATGCACGCCGCGACTAGCGCGGAATGGAATCTGAAATGTTGTCCGGCTGGACTAGGGGCACCTTCGGCGGGAGCAACAAAGGTCGGGTCGTCCAGCAACGCCAGACACTCCTCGCGCTGGCCGCTCACTGCATGAACGAGGGTCTTCGCGCCTTCGCCGAGCCCGCTCCAGGACGACGCGGGCATGAGTCGGATGGATTCGTCGGCGTGGTGCATCGCGTCGCCGAGCCGCCCGCGCCAGATGGAGCGCCGACAGCCACGAGTGGGACAGCGCGATCCACGGGGAATCGATCGCCTCGAACAAGGGCAACTCGGCCATCGCCGTGCGCTCAAAGGCGTCGAGGTCGGCGTCGACTGTGCCGCGTGTCAGCGTGACCACGCGTTGACACAACGCCTCGGTGCCGATGTGGCCGACCTTCGCCGCGAGACTCGCGCCCTCGAGCGCGACCTCAAGGGCCTCCTCCCGATCGCCGTGAAACATCAACGGGAACGACGTCCACGCCAACGCGTCGGCGAGGTCCACGCGTCGGTGGTCTCGCGCAGGTGCGCCACCGCGGTACGCCCCGCGACAGTCGCCTCGTCGACCAAGCCGAACGACCACGTGACCACGCTCTCGCCCCAACGGGCGGCGCCGCGGCTGCGGTCGTCGGCGGCGTCGCCTGCGACCGCGAACGCCTCGTCGATGGCGGTCCGTGCGGAGTCGTAGAGTCCGGCGAAGCCGAGCAGCGCGCCGAAGCCACCCGCAACCAGAAGCCGCTCCGGGATCGCTTCGTCGCCGACAGCGCGCACGGCGGCTTCGTAGGTGACAAAGGCGTCCGGGAAGCGGCCGAGCCAGAGCTGCGAAATGCCCATCTGCCACGACACGAGACTGGCCGCACCAAGGTTGCCGGCCTCGGAGTGACGCTCGATGGCTCCGTGCCACGCGGTGAGACAGTCCTCGAGACGACCGAGCGCGCGCAACGCGTTCGCCGCGCAGTTCGAGCAGCTCACCAACCCGCTCGGCGTCGGTTTCGTCGATGAGCGCCAGCGCGTCGTCGATCAGTCGCAGCGCGGACTCGAACGCCGCGCTGCTGATCGCGCGCTCGGCCGCCGCGCGTCAGCAGGTCGTGAGGCGTTTGGGATCGGCGGCGGCGCCGGCCTTGAGCAGATGGTCGGCCAGTTCCTGCGGGCGCAGCGTCGGCGGCGTTCGGGATCGAGGCGTTCGATCGCGTCGGCGACCGCGAGGTGCAGGCGCTGGCGGCGCAAGCACCGACAAGCCCGACAGCAACGTCTGACGGATCAGCTCGTGCGCGAACGAGAACACCACCTCGCCGTCGCGTTCTTCGGACACGAGTACCTGCGCGGTTTCGGCGTCGTCGACGATGTCGAGCAGCGTGCTCGGGTCGAGATCGGTGACTTCCTCGAGCAGCCGGAACGGGAACGCGCGGCCGATGACCGCGGCGGCGGCCAGCGCCTTCTGCGGGTCGGCGCCGAGCCGTTCCAGGCGACGGCCGACGACGAGACGCACGCTCTCGGGCACGTCGAGCTCGTCGATCTCGAGGTCGGTGCGGAACTCGCCGTTGGCGTCGAAGACTCGGCCCTCCTCGACGAAGTGGCGGAACACCTCGCCGACGAAGAAGGGGTTGCCTTCGGTCTCGGTGAACACGGCTTCGACGATCGTCGGGCGGCGGCGTGCGCCCCGACAGCGCCTCGATCATCGTCGCGACGTCGTCGGCGTCGAAGCGGTTGAGGTGGATGCGCTCGACGGTCTGCGTGCGGACCATGCGTTCGAGGCTCGCGGCGAGCGGACGCGACACTTCGAGCTCGACGTCGCGGTACGTGCCGATGCCGAGGATGCGGTGGCTGGGAACGAGCTGCGCGATGTGTTCGATGAGCAGCAACGTCGACTCGTCGGCCCAGTGGATGTCGTCCATCATCAGCACGAGCGGGAAGCGCTTCGCGCCGCGGGCGATGAACGACGGCGACCGCGTTGAAGAAGTAGCGGCGCTGCTGTTCGGGCGGCAGGTCGAGCGCCTCGGGGATGTCGGGGAAGCGGCGGCGCAGTTCGGGCACCATGCGCGCGATCTCGGGCGCGTCGTCGGCCATGTCCTCGCGGATGACGTCGGCCGGCATCAGCGACAGCGCCTGCTCGAGCATCTCGACGAACGGCGAGTACGCGACGGAGCCTTCGGACTCGTAGCAGCGACCGAACACGGCGAGCGCGCCGCGGCGCTCGGCTTCGCTGATGACTTGGCGCACCAGCGCCGTCTTGCCGACGCCGGGCTCGCCGCCGATGAGCACCAGGCTGCCGTGGCCGTCGATGGCCGAAGCGACCCGGCCGCGCAGCACGCGCAGTTGCTCCTCGCGCGCGACGAACACCGGCGGCTTCGGTCCCGTCGACTCGCGCACCCACAGCGACGTCCCACAACCGCCACGGCGTCGGGAAGCCTTTGAGGTCGTGCTCGCCGGCGTCGCGGTAGCTGACGTCGGGGATCGTGCCGGCGAGCTGGCGCGTGATGTCGGAGATGAGCACCTGCCGGCCGTTGGCCGCGGAGCACACGCGCGACGCCGCGTGCACCGCCTCGCCGGAGATCTGCCCGCCGGCCTGGGTGACTTCGCCGGTGTTGAGCCCGATGCGCACCTGCAGCGGCGGACCGCAGCGTTGGCGGTTGAACGCGTCGAGGGCGCGCTGGATCGCGATCGCGCAGGCCAACGCGCGCTTCGTCGACACGAACACGACGAGGAACCCGTCGCCGAGCGCGGCGTGCTGGTCGTAGCCCTGGTGCTCGGCGACCTGCGGTCGGATCAGTTCGTCGTGCTGGCGGAACAGGTCGTCGGTCTCGGCATCGCCCAGCGTGGTTCGCAGCGAAGTCGAGCCCTCGATGTCGGTGAACATGATCGTCACCGGCCCCTCGGGCAGCGTCGGAGCGTCCCGTAAGTCGACCATCTAGAGGAGACCGCACCCCCTACTTACAGCGCGGCTACTTCTTCGGTGCGGTTGCGGACCAGGTCGTTGAACGCCTGGCCAGGGCCGACGTGGTCCCACAAGCTCGGCGGGAAATGCGAGACGTACATGGTGCGCCGCCATGCCTTCCCCGGTCGGCCGCGGCGACGCGTGCATCACATCCTTGATATGCACCGTCACATCGCCCGGCTCGGTATCGATCGCCACGACCGGCACGTCCGCGAACCGTTGCTGCCATCCGTTGTGGAGCGACTGACCGTGGCTGCCGGGCACAAAGGTGATGTTGCCGGTCGTCCGCGTTCGAACCGGTGAGCTGAATACCCACGCCGACCGACGGGCAGTAGATGGCGTGGCCGCCCATGCCGCAGTCCTGATGCCACGGAATGTTCGACAGGCCCTGCGTCTTGCCCGGCACCTTTAGCAAGATGGCCGCGCCTTCCATCCGGTCATGCGAAGGGCGCAGGTCGTCGTGCAGCAACGTGCCGAGGCGCGCCACGCGCGAGTCGAATTCCGTGGCCTTCATCAGGTCGGAGCGAAGTCCCGCGTAGACGAGCCGGCACAACGCGTCGTTGCCGTCCTCGTCGGTCACCCACCACGACTCGTCGTCGCCGCGTTTGGCGAGCCCGGCGAGACGGTCGACCTCCGCGTTGAGTGCCGCGATCTCGTCGTCTGCGAACACGCCGCGCACATGCAAGTACCCGGTCGTGCCGAGGTAGTGCCGCAGCTCCTCGTCCGAATCGTCGAGCGTGAACGAACGACCGAGATCGACGCCCGAGAGATCGACCCGCGCCGGGTCGTAGAGCGGGACGCCGGCGTGCACGAGCGTCAGCAGCGGACCCCAGTCCGCGAGGCGGGCGAAATCGCCGCGCTCGTAGGCGAGTTGATCGGCCAAATGCAGGTTGACGAGTGTTCGCACCTGGGTGGTGAGGTCGGCCCACGCCGCCTCGGACATCGACACGAGCACCGCCGCGTCATCGGCGGCCCCGTCTTCGGTCACGACGCCCTCACTGGCGACGAAGCGATAGGTGGTGACGCGCGCGCCGATGCGGAACGCAACCGGCGCGAGGTCCGGTGTCACACGCGTAACGGCGGCGAGGTCGGCGTCGGCGAGTGGGTGGGAGGTCACGTGATGACCAGGGTAAGCCAACTTCCTGCGGTCAGGCCTCGCTGTAGCGGCCGGCCTCGTGGCGGGCGACGACGAAGTGGTGCACTTCGTCGGGCCCGTCGGCTAGGCGGAGCGTGCGCTGGCTCGTGTACATCGCCGCCAGCGGCGTCCACTGCGATACGCCCGTAGCGCCGTGGATCTGGATCGCCTGATCGATGATCTGACAAATCTTCTCCGGGACCATCGCCTTCACCGCACTCACGTAGACGCGGGCCTCGGCGTTGCCCAGCACGTCCATCGCCTTGGCCGCCTTGAGCACCATGAGTCGACACGCATCGAGTTCGATTCGCGCCCGCGACACGAGCTCCATGTTCTTACCGAGGCTGAGGATCGGCTTGCCGAACGCCTCGCGGAATTTGGAGCGCCGGATCATCAACTCGAGCGCCTTCTCGCCCTGGCCGATCGCGCGCATGCAGTGGTGGATACGGCCCGGCCCGAGCCGCACTTGGCTGATCTCGAAGCCCCGACCCTCGCCCAGCAACATGTTCGCCGCCGGCACGCGGACGTCGGTGAAGCGCAGGTGCATGTGGCCGTGTGGCGCGTCGTCGTGACCGAACACGTGCATCGGACCGAGGATCTCGACGCCGGGTGTTTCCATCGGCACGAGGATCTGCGACTGCTGCTTGTGCGCCGCCGCCTCCGGGCTCGTCTTGCACATCACGATCATAATCTTGCAGCGCGGGTCGCCCGCACCGCTGATGTAGTACTTCTCGCCGTTCAGCACGTACTCGTCGCCGTCGCGTACCGCCGACAGCGACACGTTCTTCGCATCGGAGCTCGCCAGGTCGGGCTCGGTCATCGCGTAGGCCGAGCGGATCTCACCGGCGAGGAGAGGTTCGAGCCACTGCTTCTTTTGTTCGGGCGTGCCGACGCGTTCGAGCACCTCCATGTTTCCGGTGTCGGGTGCCGAACAGTTGAGGCACTCCGAACCGAGCGGGTACTTGCCCAACTCAACCGCGATGTACGCGTAGTCGAGGTTCGACAATCCGCCGACCTCCGAGTCGGGCAGGAAGAAGTTCCACAAGCCCGCGGCTTTCGCCTTCTCTTTCGCCGCGTCGAGCAGCTCGAGTTGGCCCGGTGCGTAGCCCCACCGCTCCGCGCGGGTCTCGCCGAGCGCGACGTACTCGGCCTGCATCGGGGCCACGACGTCGTCGAGAAATTGCGTGACGCGTTCGAAAAGCGGCCGCGCCGCCTCACTCATGCGTAGGTCGAAAAGTTCCGGCGGCTCTACTGGCGTACTCATAGCGGGCACCGTACCGCCGACTCCCATCTGCCTAAGGTGCCACGATGGCCGGGCCCATGGAAAACATCAGAGTTGTCGAGGTCGGAATGTGGGTGGCTGGGCCCGCGGCCGCCGCGATTCTCGGTGACTGGGGCGCGGAGGTCATCAAGATCGAACCGCCCGACGGCGACCCCTTCCGCGGACTGCTTTCGGCCTTCGGCGGCGACGGCACGAGTCCGCCGTTCGAACTCGACAACCGCAACAAGCGCAGCGTCAGCCTGAACCTGTCAACGACCGAGGGCCGCGCCATCGCGGGCCAACTCGTCGATCAAGCAGACGTGTTCGTTACCAACGCGCGACCGATCGCGCTCGAGCGCGCCGGCCTCGACTACGACACCCTCGCGGCGCGCAACCCGCGCCTCGTGTACGCGCAGATCAACGGTTACGGCATGAGCGGCGACGACCGCGACCGCGCCGCGTACGACGTCGGCGCGTTCTGGTCCCGCGCCGGTGTCGCCGCGTCACTGGCACCGGAGGGAACCGACCTTCCATACCAGCGCGGCGGCATGGGCGACCACATGGCGGCGATGGCGGCCGCCGGTGCGGTGTCAGCCGCACTGCTCGCCCGCGAACGCACCGGCAAGGGTCAGCTGGTGGCGACCTCGCTAATGCGCATCGGCATGTACATGCTGGGTTGGGACGTGAGCATGGCGCTACGCCTCGGCATCCCGACCGTGCCGATGACGGTGAACCAGCCGCCCAACCCGATGATCAGCGGATACGCCGCGGGCGACGGCCGCCGCTTTTGGCTGCTCGGTCTTCAAGGCGGGCGGATGTGGCCCGACGTGTTGCGCGCCATCGGCATGCAGGAATGGGACGATGACGAACGGTTCGCCACCATCGAAGCGCGCTTTGTGAACTCGGCCGCGCTCGTGCAGGAACTCAACGGCGTGTTCGCCACCAAAACGCTCGACGAGTGGGCGGCGATATTCGACCGCGAGAACGTGTGGTGGGCGCCGGTGCAGCACGCGCACGAGCTGATCGACGATCCAGTCGCGCATGCCGCCGGAGGCTTCGTCGACGTTCCGTCGCCTGACGGCGAGTCAATCAAAGGCGTCGCGTCGCCCGTCGATTTCTTCGGCACGCCCGGCAGCCCCACGTCAACGCCGCCCGAGTTCGCCCAACACACCGAGGAGGTCCTGCTCGAACTCGGCTACGAGTGGGACCGCATCATCGAACTCAAGGAGTCCGGCGCGATTCCTTAGGTCTCGCGGACCACGTCGCGCGGCGCCTTGTCCTCGCGGAAGCGCACAAACCGCGGGTGGCGAAGCTTGCCCTCCCCGGTCCATTCCATGAACGCGGCGTCGACCACGATCTCGGGTCGCACCCAGTGCGCGTCCTTCTTCGGCAGATTGGTGCCGCGCGTGAACGGCGGCGTCTTGATCTCCGAGGCAAGGAGCTGCGCATGCAGGTCGCGCAGTAGCCGGGTGTCGAACCCGGTCCCGAGCTTGCCGGCGTAGACCAGCTCGTCGCCGTCGTAGTAGCCGATGAGCAACGCGCCGAACCCGACGCGGGCGCCGCGGGGCTCGGTGAAGCCACCGACGACGAACTCCTGCGACGCATCGCACTTCATCTTGAGCCACGCCCGCGACCGCTTGTGCTCGTAGACCGAGTCGCGGCGCTTGGCCATCACGCCCTCCCAACCCTCCCGGCACGCCCGCTCGTACGCGGCGATCCCGTCCTCGGGCAGCGGTTCGACCAGAACCAACGGCTCGGTCCACGCGAAGTACTCGCGCAGCAGTTGCTTGCGGGCGTCCAACGCAAGGTCGGTCACGTCGTGGCCGCCGACGTGCAACACGTCGAACACCCAATACCTCCCGGACACCATCTCGCCGTCGACCACGAAGTCGGTCACCGGCTGTGCCACGAGAGCGGCCTCGACGGTGGGATGGCGATGCCGGATGCGGTTTCGCGTGAGCAGCTTCGCCTCGCCTTCGGAGACGAAGCCGAGGTAGCGGATCCCGTCGAGCTTCTGCTCAAAGAGCCAGTCCGGGTCGTCGAAGCGGGCGTCGGTCAATGTCGCCGCCATCGGCTCGAGCCAATCCACGAGGACAATCTTGCTAGGCGTCCACCAGGGCGCGGACGCGTGCGCGTATGAACTCGGCCCGCCGTTGTTCTTCGCCGAGTTCGAATGCGGGGTCGGGCGCGTCCTCAATCCACGTGAGCTCCGGCGGATCGAGAGCGCCGGGTGGTCGGGTACTTCGGGTGTCGCCCCAGGGCGTCGTGATTTCGAACCGGCCGTCGAGGTACAGGCGGGCGTTGAAGCCCTTGCGGTGGATCATGGAGTGGTGCCGAGCGCATAAGAGGACGAGATTCTTCGTGGACGTCACGCCCCGGTCGCGACCCCACCATTCGACGTGGTGGGCGTGACACCAGCTCGCCGGACGATCGCACCCGTCCCATCGGCAGTGCTGGTCCCTCGCGACCACGGCGTTGTAGAGATCGGGTGACGGCGTCTTCGTGCTCCGGCCGTAGTCGAGCACTGCGCCTTTCGCGCTCATGAGCACGCGGTGGAATTCGCAGTCGCACGCGAGACGTTGCAACGTGGGCGAATCGATTCGCACGCCGGACTCGGCGTCGAAACCTTCGAGCTGACCGGTGTGCTCGGGATCGTCCTTGACGATGATGTTCATATGCGGCCGATGCCGGCCGCCCGCCCTGACGTTCTGGTTGTCGAGGAACCAGCGCCACACATCTTTCAACGCCTGGCCGCGGCGCTCGGCCGCCGGCACCGTCAAGTCGTGCGAATCGGCAAGGTTCAACGCCGCGGTCGCAAGCGCCACACCTTCGGCGTCGAGTGATGCAGTCAGGAGGCCGCGGTCGTCAAGCGTTGTGGAGAGGCGCGCCTCGCAGGGTTCGGCGCGTGGCTCCCGTCCGTCGTCGAAGGCATCGGCCTTCGCGCGCCACCACGACATAGCTCGCACCGTGTCGGCGAACGGCAACGCCGCGAACGTCGGGATCAGTGCGGCTTCGTGCGACGCGAACAGCGCAATGTGGCGATCGATAACTTGGGCGCAGATCACGCGTACCTGCGCACCCGTCAACCCGCCCGCCAGCCAAGCCGACGCGGTGACAGGCAGCGCTCGCATCTTCTGGCCCATCCGCAGCAGCTCGCCCGCGTCCCGAGGCGTCAGCCCTTGCGCCACCATCCACACGACCGGTGATGTGAAACCGGCCATATCCCACTCGCCGGAGGTCGCGAACTCTGCCGCGGCCGACGCGAGTCGCGCCTCGTAACGGTCGTGCAGCCAGACCGCCGACGCCAGCCCCGCGATGTCGGAGGGCACTCGGAATTCCTCGACTTCGGCGACCCAGTCCTCAAATGACATTGCTGAAATTTTACCGCAGGGGTGTAACGCTGAAAAGAGGAAATTCGAACAAATGTTCGGGTGCAAGACGAAGTAGTTAACGCCCTAGGCGGCGACCGCGGCGATTCATCGCCGCTAGTCCGCGAGCAGCGAGAAATACAGCATGTCGGCGAGCCACTTCTCGTACTTCGCTGCTGACCAGCCGTAGTCGACCATCAGCATGTCGGCCACCTGCGGGCTGTAGAGCACGTACAACGTCGCCGCCGCTTGGTGGCCGGGCATCCGCAGGCCGCTCTGCGCGCCGAGCACCTTGACCATCGCTGTCATCTCGGCGCGGCGGCGTGCCTTCATCTCCTCGAACACCGTGGCGAACTCCGGGTCGGATGCCGCCGCCTCTTGGGCGACGCGAACGATCGGAGCCACGCGCTCGCTGATCGCGCGCGTCATCGCCGCATCCATCTCCGCTCGACGCCGTGGATTGACCTCCGCCGCGATCGCTTCCACTTCCGCGCTCACCGCGCCGCTGGCGTCGGCATCGGCGCCACCGACGATCGCCGCTTCGATCAGGTAGTCGAGCAGCTGGCGCTTGTTCTTGAACACGGCGTACACCGTCTGCACCGCGACGCCCGCCTCGTCGGCGATGGATTGGATCGACGTCGCCGCGTACCCATTGGCCACGAACAGCGTTCTCGCCGCCCCAACGATCGCACCACGCGTCGCCTCCGCCTGCTGGCGACGCTTGGTCGAGGAATATGGCCTCTTGACAACTTTCGCCATGTCGTTAGAGTAACACTCTATCCAATAGAGTGCTACTACAACGAAAGGGTGGAATTAGATGGCTTACGCGACCCTCATGGAGTTCGACGTCGACCTCGAAACACACATCAAGATCGGTGAGGCGGTCGGTGGCGAGCCGATCAAGGGCTTGATCGTCCACGCCGCCGGGCCGTCCGCGAATGGGGTGCAGAGCTTGGACGTGTGGGAAACCAAGGACGACTCCGACCGCTTCTTCGCCGAGCGCATGATGCCGGCGATGCAGAAGCTCAATCTTGGGGGTGGCCCTCCGCTCGGCGTTCAGGAGTTCGAACTTCCCGTCGTCATTCGCGGCTGAGCAGGCGCCGCGCCGAAAGGCGTAGGGTCGTTTCCGCGTGACTGACAACTCGCTGAGCCGTCGGGATTTCCTGGCACGAACGGGCATTCTGGGTGCCCTCGTCAGTCTCTACTCGGTCGCCGGTCCTGGCGCGATCCCGAGTTGGGCACAAACGCCAGACGACTTGGCGCCCGTGCTTACGGCCATCCGGACTGCGCTCGCCGAACTCGCCCGCGACACCTTCGCCGGCCTGGCGGCGTTCGTCGTGCCGGGACCGGATCCGTACTCCGTCGCCCAGGGCATGACCTCGCCACGACCCGGGGGTATCGCGGCGAACACGCCACAGTTCCTTCTGGAGTCGGCCGACTTCTTCGTGTCGTTCCCCGACCGCAACCTGGCCGCTATCGCGGTCGCGTTGTCAGAGGGCTTGAGGACCTCGCCGGTTCCGCTGCCGCCGGAACTCGCCCTCATCCCGCTGACCGTCACCGACCAGCTCGAGGAAGCGGTGCGGGCCTATACCGAGAACGACCAGACCATCCCGCTGTCGCTCGTCTTCGCGCTGGCGATCAATCAGCTCGCCGTGGCGACGAACCCGGCCGCGGTCAACGGCCAGTTCCTCTCGCCCTTCGCACGACTCACCTACGCCGAGAAGTTGGCGGCGTGGGAGATGTTCGAGGACGCCAACCCCGAGCTCGTGGCGATGATCGACGCGAACTTGCCGGAGCCTTCGACCGAAACGGTCTCGGGCGTGCTGCGGTTCGCCGCGGGCGCGCTGCTCGAGTTCGCCGCCTTCGGAACCATGACCGAGTACTCGGCCTTCGATCCGGTCGCGCGCAAACTCACCGGGCGGCCGGTCGGTTGGGCGCTCACCGGCTACCAGCCCAACGGGCCTGTCGAGGGCTGGGACGAGTTCATCGGCTATCTCGAAGATCGAAAGCAGGTGACGGAGTAATGCCGCGCGACGTGATCATCATCGGCGCCGGCGGCGGCGGGCCGGTCGTGGCCAAGGAACTCGCCGAGCGCGGCCTTGACGTGTTGCTGCTCGAAGGTGGGCCGCGCCATGGCGATCCCGAGAAGGAATGGACGCACTTCGAGAACGACGCCAACAACGTCCTCACGGGGTTCTTCCGCTGGGGCCCCGCCGACCGTTCGAAGCCCCCGTGGTCGCGCGAGACGCCGATGAACTCGCTGATGTGGCAGCTCTCCGGTGTCGGGGGTACGACCCAGCACTACTACGGCAACAACCCACGCGCCGAGCCGGGCGCGTTCGTCGGCTACGACGGTGCCGACAAGGCGCGATATGACAACGCGTATCTCGTTCCCGTTCACCTACGGCGAACTGATTCCGTATTACCAGTGGGTTGAACACACGCTGCCCGTGCAGACCGCGGCGATGGGAACGAAGGAAGAGCGATTCTTCCGTGGCGCCAAGGGCATCGGCCTGCCCGTGCAGACCAGCAAGAACATCACACGGCCCGCGTACCGTCCGCAGGAAAACGCAATTCTCCAGCCCGGCGGCAACGCCGGTAAGACATCCAACGCCGCCGACCTCGTGTACCCGAAGGCCACCGGCTGCACGTTCTGCGGGTATTGCTTCCAGGGTTGCGTCCAACCGCGCGAAGCGCCACGCAACCTCAAGGCCAAGCGGTCGACCGACAACAGCTACGTGCCGATGGCGCTTACGGCGGGCAAATGGAAGGCGGGCGGCAAACCCGTCACGCTCGTCGCCGACGCGTTCGTCACGAAGATCAACACGGCGAACGAGGGCGGCAATCTCGTCGCGAAGAGCGTCACGTGGCGCGTCGGCGCGACCGGCGAAAAGATCACCGAGGAAGCCAAGGTGATCGTGATGGCCGGCGGTTGCACCGAGGATCCGCGCCTGTGGTTCAACAGCGGCCTGCCGAACCCCAATGACTGGGTCGGCCGCGGCTACACCGATCACTTCTTCGACTGGGTCACCGGCGTGTTCCCCGACTACACCGGGTCGTCCAAAGGCGTCGGGTCGTCGGCGCGCGCCGACTTCCCCGGCTTCGGCGGCCTCGAGAACGTCGGCCTGCCGCCGGCGCTTCAATCCTTCGCGACCACCTTCAGCGACCAGGGCGTGCAAGGCCCTGGCGGTTACACCAATGGTCTCGGCGCGACAGGTGCGTGGGACGGCAAAGCGGGCCGTCTGCTCGGCAACGACTTCCGGTTCATGCTCGAGAACCTCGACAAGCTGCTCAACGTGTTGGTGATCACCGACGACGACGTCGAAGCGCAGAATCGCGTCCAGTTGTCGTCGTTCCTCCCGGCCGACGAGCACGGCGCGGTTCCGAAGGTGACCTTCAAGCAGCGCAATCGGACCGCGCGTACGTTGGCAAACCGCGAGTTCCTCGCGAACAAGGCCGCCGAACTGTTGCGCGCCGCCGGCGCGACCAAGGTGTACCGGATCGGGTGGCCGCCGCTGATCCTGCACGTGCAGTCGACGATGCGGATGGGTCTGGATCCCAACAACTCGGTCCTCGACGCGAACGCCGAGGCACGCGCCGTCAAGCGGCTCTTCATTGCCGACAACGCCGCGCTCGCCAACGGGATTGGCGGGCCCAACCCGACGCTGACGATGCAGGCGCTCAGCACCCGCACCGCCGAGAAGATCTTCCAGATCTACTTCGACGGTGACCCGTGGGTCGCTACGGAGTCGCCCATCTCGTCGATCGACGACGTCGTCACCGCCGCCGTCCTCGGCCGCGCGTTCGGCGCGTCGCGTGAGGTCCTTCCGGCGACCGGCGCCCAGCAGGGAGTCGCGCTGGCCGTCGGTGCCGCCGCAGTGGCGGCGGCGGCGGCGCGCCGCGTCCATAGCTCGACTGCACCAGAGGAAACCGCTCGCTAACGAATCAGTGGGGGGAATTCATGGTTCACCATCTGGGCCGGCTCATCTCGGGGATGCGGACCTACCACACCAGCTTGTCCAGGGGCTTCGCTACCGCCAAGGTGAAGCACACCCGCGGCCACGACTTCACGAGCCACGACCTCGGCGCGACCGGCATCAAGAACCGGTTCGACAACTACTAGTCGCAGAAGGATCTATCCGAACTCGATCGTGTCGGTGTAGACGATCCGCTCGCCGAATACGGGCGTCGCGCCCGTGCGGTGCCGCTCGAACTCTTCGATAACGAGTCGTTGCTTGCGGTTCGGCCGGAGTTGGACGACGCCGCGCCACACGTTGTCGCCGCCGACCGGTGGCTGCGGCGTGAGATTCACCGCAGTGTTGGTGGGTTCCCAACCGAGCTCGCCGCCGATGGCGGCGTCGAACAACTCGAGCGAGACGCGCACCCGCGCCGGCGTGTTGGACGCACCCGCCCGGCTATAACTCTGGCCGGTCACGGTGATGTTGACGCGATTGGGTCCGGCCGGCGAGGTCGAAGCCGTGCGGTCAGGCGCCAGCTGAGCGAAGTCCGTGACGACGATCTGTGACAAGTGGGAGTCCGCGACAGAGTCCGGTTGGAAGCGAGCCAAGGCCAGGCGAACGAAGGGAAAATACGAGCGCGTGTCGATCTGGATGTCGCAGTACCACAGCTTGCGTGCGGTATCGAAGCCGACCTTGTGGCCGAAGGCAACGAGGGTGCTGTC
Organism: uncultured Actinomycetes bacterium; assembly: GCA_963769985.1. Classification (GTDB taxonomy): domain Bacteria; phylum Actinomycetota; class Acidimicrobiia; order Acidimicrobiales; family JACCXE01; genus JACCXE01. Next base: position 238,105 of record CAVYNR010000001.1, read on the forward strand.
GACACCCGGCGACGTTAGGCCGCCCATGACGCTTACCGCGCCCGGGAAGTCGAGCCCGGGGTTGGGTTGATCCAACTCGCTCGACCGGAAAACGGGGTCGACACCCCAACGCGTGACCGACGGTGCCAACGCGTCCGTTATGGCTCCCGGCGCCACGATCACGCCGAGCAATTCGCCCTCCCCCGACGACCACCACGGCCGATCGAGGTATACCCGAAGGCCGCGACCGGCCCTCTTGCTCCGCACGGTGTTCAGCTGGGGGAAGCGATGGGTGTCCCAGCCGAAAGTAGGAACGACATAGAGCACCTTTGGCGCGGCGGGTCGGGCCGAGTTGGGGATAAAACGCGTGACCGCAGCCATGGGCGGTTCGTTCGGGCCCGGACGCACGAGCGGCGGCACGAGACACACGATGACGATCGTCTGGCCGGGAGCCACGAACCCACCTCCCTTCTTGATGCTGACCACACCCTGCGCGGCGTTGACCGTGAAGTCTTTTCCTTCGACGTACGTCCCGGCACCGGTTACCTTCCCGTCCTCGGCCACGTCGACCTGATTTTTGACGGTGACCGACCCGGGCACGACTCCTTTGCCGCCGGTGTCGAGGGCCACGTTGAACAACGGCCCGTCGAAGGGGACGGTGGTGATCTTGCGCTGTTGGAAATACTCGGCGAATCGCGTCGTGGACACCGTCGTGTACGAAACGCGGCGGTGTTTGGTGTCGCCGAACTCCTGTCGATCGATCGACGGGTTTAGCGGAATGCGATCCTCGAACTGTGGTTCCGCCGGGGGGCGGTCGCCGTCGATCGAGAACGCGATTGCCCGCCGGGGCTCGGGGGCGGTTGCCGGGGTCGGATTGGCTGCGCCAGGGCCTCGGTCTACGAACTCACCCCAGGTCGCGATCACGTCGATACGGCTGGTGCTCTTGCGGCTGTAGTTCAGGCTCCCGCTGAAAGTGGCCACCGTCTCACCAAGGTTTTTGTGAACCTTGAGATCGGGACCCTGGCCGAGGTCCGGGAAACGCGCAATCGCGAGCGGTTGACGAACCGCGTGCACGATTGTCAGCGTGCGGAAGGGCGTGACCATCCAGTGGCGGCCCTCCCTCACCTCGGCACGAAGCGCGGCGCCGTCGCCTTCGACGATCCATTTCCAGATGCCGAGTTGGTCGACGTCGGCGTCGTCGAGATACACGCTGCAGTCGGACGCGGGCCGTCTCGCCCTTACGTAGCGGCACATCGATCTCATGCGTCGCCGCGTCGTAGGACGGATTCACTGGCGGGCTAAACGTCGGCCGTCCGCGGACCACGAGCCGTACGGGTCGGTAGTCGGGCCACGCCGACGCCCCTGCGAACGGCGCCTTGAGCGCGAACCCGGTGTGCGCGCCGTCGACGAAACGCAGTAGTGCGCCGCGCGAACGGATCGGGGAGGTAGGGAAGGGAAACGAGGTCGACCGGGAAGTACCGGGTTTTCGAGTGGTCCGCCGGGTCGTTCACCGCTTCGTTGGACAGCGCAAAGTCGCCCTGTTCGGATTGCACGACCGCGCCATCCGGTGGGTCGAGTGCGGGGTACTTCGTAATCGTGTCGTACGCGTCCGGATTCACAAACGACGTCGGGAAGGCGGTGTCGAACAGGCCGTGCTGTTCGGCCAGCACCTGCGCCGCCTTCGGGGGCACGATGTGACGAGCGACTTCGATCGCCGGGTCGGGATCGGTGTTGTAGTTGCTACGAATAACGACGCGCTCGAGAGACTCGCCCTCGGTGCGGGGCCCGAAGGGTAGGACCGGCGGTGTCTGCACCGGCTCGTACCGCGTGTAGTCAACTTCCGGCGACGCATGCGGGTCGCGGTTTGGCGGGTCGAGCGGCACGCTGTTGCCCACGAGGTCCACCGCGCGAGCGCGTACCTGGTAGCGCCGGCCGAAGCGGAGCCGCGGCAACGACCCGGGGGTCACGCGGGTCGTGATCTCGACAGGAAAGTCGGCGCCGGCCGTGTCTGGGCGCGGTCGTGACCGGCGGGTCTTCGGCTTGCGTAGTGGCGAGCCGACCACCCGGCCGTGGCGCCGCGAGGCTCCAGCCGCCCCAACGGAACAACGTCTCCTGCAGATACAGATCTTCGGCTTCGTCCTCTGTGGGAGCGGCGGTAACCCACGCCTCGTCGGCGAACGGTTCGTCGTGGCCGGTAGTGAGGAATTTGTACGAGCCGCTGCGGGCGGTCAACGAGAACCAGGTTGCTTCGCGAACGTCGCGCACGTCGATGCGGTATCCGCGCGTGACGTCCTCGGCGTAGACGAACACGTCAGCACCGCTGTCAGCCTGCTGGCTCCCGAAGGTGGCGTCAGCCATCCGTTCGTGAAACTGCGGAGCGCGGTTGATCCGCGCCACTTGCAGCCCGCCTGAACGCAACGACGGCAAAGCGAACGTGTCGGGTGAGCCGCTCCCCTTGTTGGTCTTAAGGCGTTGGAGGTTCCCGGCGAAGTCGACCACCTTCATCGCCACGCCGTCGAGGTCCTCCTGAATCACCGTGAAGCGAGTCGATTCGTCTAGCGGCAGGCATCCGTCGACGAGTTCCGGGAGCGCCGCTGGGCGCGGACGGGCCTCGAACCGGTCGGCGGCGATGACGCAGTGCGTGCGAATCGAAACCACCGCCGTCGGGTTCGTCGGCGACGGTGACCATGCGGGCACCACGCGCACGTCGTTTGGTGACGCCGGCAACACACGGCCGAGGTCGAACACCAGATCGACAGCGAGACCGAGGAGCCGCATGAGTGACGGATGCTGACCGATGGTCGACACCGCCTCGTGGAAATCGAGCACCGGCTTCGGTACCGGCGTCTCCAAACGCTCCTCCGACGCGATGCGGGGTTGATGGAACCGCACCAGTTGATAGAAGTCTTGGGACGGATTCTGGAGCGCGGGCCCGTTCATCATTGCTTTGTTAAGCAGCAGTTGGTTCTCGACGATGCCGCCGGCGCCGCCGCTGCCGTTGATGACGTTCGGGTCTACGACATGAAAGTCCGCAAGGATCGCGTCGATGTCGGGGAACTCGTTCGGCGAGTTGACTGCGACGTCGGTGTAACGGGCGCGGATGAACTCGCGAATGTTCGCGCGCCGGATAGGACCGGACCTTGTGCGCCTCGAACGATTTCTTCTCCAACGAGCGGATCAGGGTGTTGCCAGCGAACAGCGCCTGCCAGAGATCGCTGCGCGGCGCGAGCGACACGACGGTGGCGGGCTGGCTCGTTCCGTCGCCGAACACAACGGTCCATCCGACGGCGGCCACCGTCGCCGGCCAGTTCGCCCAGTCGGGATACTCGCTGAGGGCTGCTTCGCCGGTGGGGGCGTCGGTGGTCAGCCGCGGCGATACGTGCACCGATAGGTGATAGCGACCGGCCACGTCCGGGTCGGGCCGAGTCGGCAGTGCGGTGAAGAGCACGCGCTGGCTGGCCGTCATGGTGTTCCAATCGGCGCATACGCGCTGGCGTACTCGGACCAGTCCGACGGCGCCATCAACTGTGCGAAGGTCGGGTCGCTCTCGCCGCCGAAACGTCGCTCGACTTCCGCCGAGACGCTAAAGCTGAAGATGAAGATCTCGATCTCCAAGTAGAAGGAGGCTCGGCCGATGCATTTGTCGACCGGCGGGAAGACGTACGTAAAGCCGAGATACAGCTCACACACGATGCTGATGATCCCGAGGATGTCGAGTTCGCCCGACATTCGTAGGTAGCCAGTCAGGGACGCTTCGCCCGGGTTCTGGACTTCGATGTAGATGCCGGCCATTACTTCTACGCCGCCGCTAGCCACCCCGATGTCGAACGCGACGCTGGCGCCAAACTCGAGCGCCACCTCGAGCATGACGCTCCTGTCGGTCCCGCACTCGAGGCCAAAGAAGCCCCCGCCGCCGAACATCGAGACGGTGAGGATGAATGGGTTTTCGCGCGTGCAGAAGTTGAACCGGAAGCGAGCGGCGTCGCCGTTGAACGGGATTATCGCCCCGACACCGAGCGACATGTTCTGCATCGTGAACACGCCAACCGCGATGCGCGGCAGCGGAAGCGACAGGCTCGCTTCGATGCCTTTGGGCGACACGTCGACGGCTAGGCCGCCGCCGAGTGACGACAAGAAGTTACGAAGCTCGTCGACGAACGCGAGTACGCCCTTGAACTCGATTTCGCCCAACTCGAAGTCGAAGTCGGGCTTCTTGTCGGGGACGACGGTGAACGCCATCTTCTTGACTTCGAGGATCATGAACGGCTCGCTGCCGATGAGCTGCAAGTCGAAGTTGCGCAGGTCACCCTTGATCTCGAACGTCGACTTTGCGGGGTCCGCGAACTCGGCAACAACGCGAGCATTCAGCAACATGCTCGCGTTGTCCCTCGGCTTGAAAATGTGCGCCGGGTCCTCTTTTAGCTCTGGCGTCCACACCAGGGTGGTCACAGAGCGGACCGGCAGCGCAGGGGCTTTCGGCTCGAGCACCGTCTGGATGCGCGGCCCGCGTTCGAGCAGCAAGCCCTTCTCGAGGATGTCGAGCAGCTTGGTCGCTCCGAGCAGCTTGGCGCCCTGATTGAGGAATGTCGCAGGGTCGAAGGTGCCCTTGCGCAGGTCGTCGAGCACGCCACCGACCGGCCCGAGTTGGCGCGTGATGCCGCTGATAGAGAGGTCGGGCGTGGCCAGCCCGCCGGCCTTTTCGGCTTGGTCGATGAATGAGATAAGGGTGTCGGGCGCGCCGTCGAGCATTTTGAGGAACACCTCGCCGGCGTTCTTGACGGCGTGGAACCCGTCGGTGACGAAGGCGGGGTCGAGTTCCATCAACACCTCGCCCAACTCCTTGCCGACGAGTTGCTCGGCGGCGGGCAGACGAAGGCCCGCCTCCTTGAGCCGCGGAAAAAACATCGCCTCGTCGAGGCTGTTCAGTTGGTTGATTGCGTTGCCGAGCGCATGCTCGGCGGAAATGACGAGGTGATTGACGCTGAAGCTCGTGTCGCCGCGTTGCACCTCCTCGGCGAACGCAACCTTTTGACCCTTGATCCGCTTCTTCTTCTGCGTATCGGGGTCGTCGGGCGCCGCGTCGTTGTAGTTGGTGACCAGCGCCCCCATCTCAATTTGCGACGCATCGGACGGCACGAACGTGAGCGGCGAGTTGAACTCGACCTCGCGCCCCGACCAGTCGACCCCGACAAGGTCGAAAAGCACCGCAGTCGACGTGCCCTCGAGCTTGGGCACGAAGATTCTCACCCCAAGGGCCGGCGCGGTGATGTTGGGCGTCGTCAGGTTGCGGATGCGAACGGACCGGAACGGAAAACCGCGGCCCTCCGATGCGTGGCCCAGGCCGCCGTAGACCCGCTCGGGCTGCCGCACAACGACGAATTCACGCTTGAACAAATACGCGCGCTGGTTGCCATTGGCGCCAGAACGGAACTTCCGCTCGGTGATCGTGATCTTCGCGGCCCGGTGTCCATAGGGGAACAGAAAGCCCCGGTTGACCACTTTGACGTAGCTGTCGCGACCCATCGTCGCCCGATGCACCCAGGTCGCCAGAGGAAGATCGGGCTCCCACTCGCCCCGAACGTCGAGCCACCCACCGAGCGAGCTGAGCATCAGGCGGTTGACGTCGACCGGGCGCCGCTTCGCCAGCGTGCGGTCCGACGTCTGCTTCACGATGTTTCGGCGGTCCTCTGGTTTCAACGACCAACGGGGGCCGTTAGCGGGCTCGCCGTCCGGCGTGTTGGGCGAGTCCCGGTTCCACACGCCCTGCACCCGGCGCCCTGCGGCATCGGATTCGTCGACCGAGAGAAACTTCCGGGCACCAAGCCGCGTGTGCCAGATCTCCGTCCGGTCGTCATGTGTCACCGGGTCAAGCGCGTGCGCCCACGCGCCAGTCGACAACGGGGACAAGATGAGGAACCACGGCAGTTCGAGCGCCGTCTCGCTCGACGTGGGCTCGCGAATTGGCGGAACCACGTTCGCCGGTGCGCCTGCGGCAGGCACCAAGCGCGGCTGGTGAGCGCGTCCAGCTGAGCAGTGTGTCGAGATCGAAGGCGAGCGGGAGCTGCGCGCCGGGGATCTCGAACGCGAGGCGGCTGGGACCAGCCAACCGTGTCTGCACGTCGCCGGGCGCGGCGAGCGAGTCGCTCCCCGCGAACGCCTGATCCGCAAGGTGCTGCGGGGGAAACTGCACGATCATGTATGCGGGTTGCGACGCCACTCGCTTGACCAGCCGCTTCGGTGTCCCGTTGGTAAGCCGGAGATTGCGGAAGTCGAACGTCACCGTGAGAAAGTCCTCCCGGCGATGGACCGAGCGTGTGAAGGACCCCGAAAGGGGCGGTGGGAGGGTGAGGCCCAAGTTGCGGCTGAGCCCGATCGACTCGAGCAGCTCGCGAACCGACATCACCACGCCGCCGCCGAGGATCAGAAACTCGCGGCGGTTAACCGGCTGGTAGTCCGATAGTTCCCCAGCGCTGGCTTCCGTGTCGTCTGCCATCGCGCCCCACCGGCCTCCCTCGTTCCGTCCTAACACGCGTATCTGACACTGGCAAGGATCGAATTCGTGCGCGAACGCACAAAACGCTCGATCTGCCGGCCAGAGCAACCCCAGCTCAGCGGCCGACCTGGCCGAGTCCGTCGTAGGCGGCGTACTTGTAGGCCTCGTCATCGTGGGCACGTTGAACGTCGAGTGGATGAAGTACTCGATCGTGCCGCCAAAGTGGATGACGGCCTGTCCCTGGTGAACAGTTCCGTCGCGGCCTCGCCGAGCACATGCACGCCGAGCAGGGGAGCGAGTCGCGCTCGAACACGAGCTTGACCATGCCGTCGGTGGCGCCGGAGATGCCGGCGCGCGTGTTGGTCGCGAACGCGCCCGGCCGACGGCGTAGTCGATGCGGTCGGCGGCGGCCGCCTCCTCGGTGAGCCCGACCATGGCGACCTCGGGCACGGAGTAGACGCCGAAGGGAGGCTAGCGAGGTGGACTCCGCTTGAGCGGAAGATCGAACGCCCAGCGCGCGCGATGCGGCGCCTGCTCCATCGACACCGATGCCAGCGCGGGCGGACCGATGACGTCGCCCGCCGCGTAGATCCCTTCGACGGTCGTGCAGTAGTGCGCGTCGACGAGGATCCGGCCTCGTTCGTCGGTCGCCACGCCCACTGCTTCGAGACCAAGTCCCTCGGTATTGCCGATCCGGCCGGTGGCGAAGATGACCTTCTCCGGCGTCAGTGTCTCGCCGGTGCCGAGGCGCACGACAACTGTCCCTGCGCGGTCCGCGTCGCCGTCGCATGACCGGCGTCCTGCACGATTCGCATCCCCACGGCGCGGAATGTCGTCGAGAGCAGCTCGGCGATCTCTGCGTCCATGAACGGCAAGAGCCGCGGACCGCTGTCGACGAGCGTGACCTGCGGCGCCGAGCGCGGTGAAGATCGACGCGAACTCGCAGCCGATCGCTCCCCCGCCCACGACGACCAGGCTGCGCAACGGATGGTCCAAAAGCGCGGCGGTGTCGGAGTCGAGCACGTCGGCGTCGTCGAAGGACACACCGGGCGGATGGAACGGGCGGGAGCCGGTCGCAAGAATGACGGCCTCGGCGCGGAGCGTCCGCGCGCGGGCCTCCGTCGCTCGCCTGCACCACGACCGTGCGATCCGGTCCGAGCGACGCTTGTCCACCTATGAGATCCACGTTGTGCCGACGCAGGTTCTCCACGGTGCTGTCGCTCACCATCTGCACCACGTGATCGGTACGTCGGCGCAAGCGTTCCGCCGCCACCTCCGGCGTGAGCTCGATGCTGACCTCGTATGTGTCGCGGCGCTCGAACCCAGTCAGATAGAGCGCCGCCTCCCGCATCGTCTTGCTCGACACGACGCCACCGACCATGGCGCCGCCGGGCTGGGGTGAGCGGTCGATCACCGCGACCCGCTTGCCCCAGAACGCGGCCTGCGCCGCCGCCTTCTCACCGGCGGGCCCGGCGCCGACCACCACCAAGTCGTAGGCGTCGGACACGGCGCTAATTCAAGTCGAGCGGCGACCGGCCTCCGCTGGCCCGAGTGGCGGCGTCGAGCAGTTCGTCTCGAAACGACGGGTGCGGCGACGGCCGCGAGAGCCTGGCCGCGTTGGTGCACGGTGAGACCTTGCAAGGACGCGGCCCCGAATTCGGTCACGACAACGTCGACCTGGTGGCGCGGCGTGGTGATGACCGTGCCGGCGGCAAACCACGGCACGATGCGGGAGCGCACCTCACCGTCGATCGTGATCGTCGACCGGAGGCAAATGATCGAGCACGACTCGAGCGCCAACGCCGGGCCCGACACGAAGTCCTCATGGCCGCCGATACCGGAGAACTGCGCGCCGTTGATGGTGTCGGCGACGACCTGCCCGTGGATGTCGAGCGCCAGTGCGCCGTTAATCGTCACGGCATCGGCGGTTCCGCGCGATCGCTTCGGCCGAGTTCACGACGTCGACCGGCAAGAACGCGACCTCGCGATTGGCGTCCAGCCACTCGTAGAGTTCCGCCGGTGCCGGCCGCGAACGTCGCAACCGACACGCCGTCGAACTGGCCCTTGCGGTTCGTGACCTTGCCGGACTCGTGCAACCGCATCAGTCCCGTCGTGAACATCTCCGAGTGCACGCCGTAGTCGCCCCCGTCGGACTTCGGCGAGCAGCCCGGCGACGACTGAGGGAATCGATCCGATGCCGGTCTGCAGCGTCGCGCCTTCGGGACGAGCGACTGCACGTGGCCGGCGATCGCGCGGTCTGCCTCGGTCGGCGGCGCGTCAGCGATCTCGATCGGCTTCGCGTCGCTCTCGACGAGGATGTCGATCTCGTCGACGTGCAGGCGGTGCATGTGCGTCGGCGCCAAGCCGAACGTGCGCGGGAAAGTGGTCCGACACCTCCACGATCACAACGCGGTCGGGATCGGCGGCGGCGGCGTGCAACTCGGCGACCGTCGCACCCGCGTGCAACGAAAGACTGCAGAAGCCGTCGCCGTCAGGCCGCGCCGCCGCGGTGGCCATCACGCGGGGCTTGGCCTCGGCCATCAAGCGGGATGCCGCGGCGGAAATCGGCAGGCGTGAAGCTGATGTTGGCCCGCGTGTCGCGCAGCGAACGCTCGAGCGGACCGTAGAACCCGCTGAGGTAGTGGACGTTGGGGTGCGCGAACACGTCGGACAACACGCTGAGCAACGAGCCGATGATGCGAAGGTCAACCCAGTCCGTACGCCGCCCAAGCGCCTCGAGAAACGCCGGCGGCTGGCCGGGACCGAGCGGCAGGCACAGCACGTCGGTCGTCATGCATGTCGGCGGCGGCCTCGTCGGCGGTCAGCGTGCGCATCGACAAAGTGAACAGCTAGTTAGCGGGGCTGCGCTAACTCGCGCCGCACGTCGTTGACGACCTCGGGGATCGTGCGCGCAACCGTGGCCGCCGTCTCGCGCACGTGCTGTTGCAGGGCGGCCGGCCGCCGAGCGAGCCACGCGAGGCGTAGCGCACCTGGAGGATCGAGCGTGATGACGGCGCCGGCGCGCTGGACGGCGTCCATGCGGCGTTCGACGATCGGTCGCAGGCGCGGGTAGTCGGGGCCACCGCCGATTCGTCGCAGACCGCGTAGCACCGCACCGCGCACGGCGAACAGCGTCGCCGCCACGGCACTCGCCACCAACGCGGCTAGGCCGACGAAGATTGCTCCGATTCCGTCGCTCACGACCGTCCCGACGATCAGCAGCACCGCGATGACCGCCACCGCCCACACGACAAACGCGGTGCGAGCGCGTATGAAGCGCTCGATGGCGACGACGGCGACGACGCGCCCAGCGACGAATTCGGGTGACGAGGTGTCCATGAGCCTCGAAGCTGTACCCACAGTCGCTACGGTCCGAGCCGTGCCAACGCTCACCGCCGAAGAAGTTAGGGCGTTCTTAACCGAGCCTGGCCACCTCGTGCGCCTGGCCACGGTTGACGCGGAGGGCGCGCCTCGCGTGGTTCCCATCTGGTTCGTGTTCGAGGACAACCGCGTCTGGATGACGCCGCGGCGAGCGTTCCGCGTGGTGGAGCGACGTGCAGGCCGACGCACGGGTTGCACTCGTCATCGACGAGGCGGCGGCGCCGTATCGCAAGGTGATCGCCCGCGGTCGCGTTGAGATCGTCCATCACCCGGGCAACGACGACGCGTGGCGCGACCGGTATCGCCGCATCGCGATCCGGTACACGCCCGAGGAATGGGCTGACGCGTATCTCACGGGCACGCACGACGAACCCGCGCCTTGCTCGCGTTCGACCTCGACCCCGCCTCGGTCACAACGTGGCGGATGCCGCTACCGGGAGAAGATCCGAAGGGAATCTGGGCGCCCCGCTACTACCACTAAGCGGCCGCCCGCGCCCACTGCAGCACGAGGGCGAAGTGATCAGCGGCGTCGTGGGCGAGGTCGAAGTACCGATGGCGGCGGTGCTCGCTCCAGAGCGCGATGTGCCGCGAGTCCGGCACGATCCGTAGCTCGCTGCGGCGATGTGACCACTCGACCACCTGCACGTCAACGAACGCGGGCCAGCGGCCGGTTGATCCGCCGCACGACGACGTCGCGATCCCAGCGAGATCGCAACACGGCGAGGTCATCGGGCGTCTCCAGCATCCTCTTCAGCGTCCGCCTTGCGGGCCCCGGCGTCAAGTAGTGGACAGATATATCGAATTCACTTGATATATCAAACCTGCTTGATGTACGGTCCGCTCATGGAAGAATCGGCGCCGCCAGAAGTCCTCCGGCTTTTGAGCGATCCGCTGCGCTGGCAGATCGTCGTGGAGCTCGGTCGCAGCGACCGCCGAGTCGGCGAACTCGTGCAGCTCACCGGCAAGCCCCAGAACCTGGTCTCGTACCACCTGGGCGAACTCCGGCGCGCCGGCATCGTCAGCGCCCGCCGAAGCTCGTCCGATGGCCGCGACGTCTACTACCAGGCCGATCTGTTCCGCTGCCGCGACCTTCTCGGCGACGCGGGGCTGTCGCTTCATCCCGGGCTCTCGCTCGCGCCGTCATCCCCCACCGGCGCCGAGCGGGGGTCCGGCCGACCGCGACTGCTGTTTCTGTGCACCGGCAACAGCGGGCGCTCCCAAATCGCCGAAGCCCTTGTCGTTCATCGATCGGCGGGCGCGGTCGATGCCGTAGCGCGGGCAGCAAGCCCAAGCCGCTGCATCCGAACGCCGTGCGCGTCATGGCCGAGCGCGGCGTCGACATCGCCGGTCGTCCCACGAAGTCGCTCGCCCGTTTCACCCGCAATCGATTCGACCGCGTCATCACGCTGTGCGACAAAGTCCGCGAGGTCTGCCCCGAGTTTCCGGGCGCGCCGATCGCCGCGCACTGGAGCATGGCCGATCCCGCCGCGGCCGGCGACACCGACGCGGCCACGTATCCCGCGTTCGAACGCGTCGCCGACGAGATCGAAGGTCGCGTCGAGTTGCTGCTTGCCGACCTGCGAGTCCCACCTTTGGAGATGACCCACCATGCTTAACCAAGACACCGTGAACGTGCGCTACCTGGTCGACGACGTGCCAGCGAGCGTCGAGTACTACACCAGCCACTTCGGCTTCACCGTCGGCATCTCGAGCCCGGCCTTCGCCGATGTCACTCGCGGCAGCCTGCGGCTCCTGCTCTCGGGCCCGAAGAGCTCGGCCGGCCAGGCGATGGCCGACGGGGGAAAACCTGGGCCAGGCGGGTGGAACCGCATTCACCTCATCGTCGACGATCTCGACGCGGAAGTGGCGCGCTTGACCGCAGAAGGCGTCCAGTTCCGCAACGCCGTGGTGACGGGTCCCGGCGGCGCCCAGGTGCTCGCCGTGGACCCCTCGGGAAACTTCGTCGAACTGTTCCAGCCAGCTGACGCATCGCCGCGCGTATAGAACAGGTTCTAGTCTTGGGGGATGGATCCCGAACTGGAACTCGGCCACCCGGTCTTCGACGCCGACAACCACTACTACGAGGCGCTCGACGCGTTCACCCGTCACCTGCCGGCGGGCATGGGTCCCCGCTGCGTGCAGTGGGCCACGATCGACGGCAAGCAGTACCACGTGGTCGGCGGCAAGGTCAGCCGCGCCGTGGCCAACGCCACGTTCAACCCGATCTCGAAGCCGGGCTGCCTGAGCGAATACTTCCGCGGCAATCCCAACAACGTCGACGTCTTGGCGCTGCTCAAAGACAGCGAGCCGATCCGCGACGAGTACCTCGACCCGGTCGCGCGCACACGGGTGCTCGACGAGCAGGGCCTCGCCGGCTGCTTCATGTACCCGACGCTCGGCATGCTCTACGAGGAGATCCTGAAGGACGACCCCGAAGCGGTGTGCATCACGTTCCGCGCCTTCAACCGCTGGTTGCTCGACGACTGGGGCTTCGACCACGAGGGGCGCATCTTCAACGCGCCGTACCTAACGCTGGCCGATGTCGACTGGGCCGTCGAAGAACTCGAGTGGGCGCTGGCCACGGCGCGCGGCTCATCGTGATGCGCCCCGCCGCGCCGACGACGGCGCTCGGTCGGCAGCAACCCGTTCGACGAGATGTTCGACCCGTTCTGGGCGCGCGTGAACGAGTCGGGCATCACCGTCGTCGTGCACGCCGGCGACAGCGGGCTGTCGTCCAACGGTTACGCGGTGGACGGGTTCGCCGCGAACTTCCAGGGCGGCGGCTTCCGTCCGACCGTGAAGAACTTCCACATCGAACAGGCCGTGCACGACTACTTGCTGTCGATGACGCTGGCGAACCACTTCGCCAAGTTCCCGAACCTGCGCGTCGCGTCGGTCGAGAACGGCGCCGAGTTCCTGCCCGACCTGTTCCGCAAGCTGCGGTCGCAGGCCAAGAAGATGCCGGGCTACTTCGCCGAGGACCCCGTCGACATCTTCCGCCGCCACGTGTGGGTCAACCCGTTCTGGGAGGACGACCTCGTGACGGTGGTCGAGCACATGGGCGCCGACCGCGTGATCTTCGGATCCGACTGGCCCCACATCGAAGCGCTGCCGCATCCGCTCGACTACCTGCCCGAAACCAAGGCGCTGTCCGACGATGATCGCCGCCTCGTGCTGCACGACAACGCCGTCGAACTCGCGACGCTGCGACCGCTCTAGAGGCAGTTACTCCGTCGCGATCGCGGCGAGCACGTCGAGGCGCCCGGCGCGCCGGGCCGGGAAAATCGCCGCGACGAGTCCCGCGACTACCGCGAAGAGCAAGCAGGATCACGAGGCTCGGGATCGGCACCGACACGGTCGTGATGAAGGTCTCGGGCAGCGCGGCCAGCGCGGCGAAGCCAAACAGGATGCCGACAGCTACGCCGATCGTCGCGCCGAACGCCGACACGATCGCCCCTTCCCACCGGACCATGCGTCGCGTCTGGCGACGGGTCATGCCGACGGCTCGGAGCAGTCCGATCTCGCGAATGCGTTCGAGCACCGAGAGCGCCAGCGTGTTCGCGATCCCGAGCACCGCGATGACGATGGCCAACAGCAGCAGGATGTTGATCACGATGAGCAGCTGGTCGACCTGGCCGCTCTGGCTCTCGACGAACGCCGACCGGTCTTGGAAGTCGAGCTGCGGGAAGTCGCGCAGGATCGGCTCCAACGATCGCTCGAGCTCGGCACTCGATACGCCGGCGGCCGGTTTGATCGCGACGAACTGGTCGAGCGCGTCGCCGAAGTTGGCGTTCCACGCGCCGAGCTGAGATCACGTAGTTACTGGCGATCGCCGCTTCGTCGTAAATGCCGGCGACCTTGAACGTCTTGGCGCCCGTGCGGGAGAAGCGCGATCGCGACGTCGTCGCCGACCTTCAGCTTCAGGTCGCGGGCCGGGTCTTTGTGCATCAATACCGATGTGTCGTCGAGTCGATCGAAGCCGCCGCTCGTGAGCCCGATGTCGAACAGTTCTCCGCACTGGACGCGTCGAACGCGGTTACCTCTTTGGTGGCGCCTTCGACTTTGAACATGCCGAAGCGCACTGGCGACGACGCGTCGACCGTCGGCGTCTTCGCAACTTGCTCGGCGACCGTCGGGCTGAAACCGAAGCCGAAGCCGCCGCCGGGCGCCACGAAATATGTCGCGTTCACCGAGCCGTTCGCTTGCTCCTTCACCGACGCCTTCAGCGACGCACCGACGATCGTCGCCATCGTGACCAGCGCAAGCCCGACGGTGAGCGCGGACGCGGTCGACGACGTGCGCTGCGGATTGCGCGCCGCGTTGTCGCGGGCCGAGCCGTCCGGGCGTGCGCATGAACGCCCGCACCGGTTCACCGATCACGCTCGTGATGCGCCCGGCGACAAGCGCGCTGAGCATCGACACGCCGAGGAAAACGCCGATGGCGCCCAGCGCCAGGCTCGTGAGGGTTGACCGGGTGTTGTCGGCCAGGAACAGCCCGTTGGCGAGGATCGAGCGCGCCGAGCGATGTGAGCACGACGCCGATAATCAGGCGCCGACGGCTGGTGAGACCACGACCCTCGGTGTCGTCGCGGAGCGCGGCGAGCGGCGTCACCGTCGACGACGCGGAACGCCGGCAGGATCGAGGCGAGGAACGTCACGCCGATGCCGACGACCAGGCCGATGATGACGGTGCGCGGTTTGAGGATCGTGTCATTGGCCGGGAGCGTGAAGCCGATGGCGTTCATCAAGCCCTGCAGCAACTTGGCGAGGAGCACGTCCGCCGCCGATCCCGATGATCGACGACCCCACGCCGAGACCGAGCGACTCGGTCATCACCGACCGCCGCACCTGCCCCGGCGAGGCGCCGACGGCGCGCAGCAGCGCCAGTTCGCGCGTGCGTTGGCCGAGGATGATGTTGAACGTGTTGAAGATGTAGAAGGCCGACACGAAGAGCGCGACGCCGGCGAACGCGAGCAGCACGCCGCCGATCACGCTGGAAAGGACTTCGAAGGTGGACGCGTCTTCGTCGGCGACCTGCGCGCCGGTGACGACTTCGATCCCGTCCGGCGCGTTCGCCGTCAGTGCGGCACGCACGTCGCTGACCTTCGCGTCGTCGGCCACGGCGATGAGCACCTTGTCGACCAAGCCCTCGCGGTTAAGCACGCGGTGCGGCGGTGGGCTCGTCGAACGCCAATACGTGCGCGCCGCCGAAGCCGTCGCTCTCGCCGAACTTGAACGCGCCGACGAGCTTGAAGGTGGCTGCGCCCGACACGAGTTGCACCTTGACGTCGGACCCGATCTTGAAGCCGTAGTCCTCGAAGGTCACCTGGTCGAGCAGCGACTTCGTTGGGCCCCGGGCGCCGTCCTTCGGCCACGCGGAGCGGGTTGAGCTTCTCGCTGGCGCCCCAGGAGAAACCGAGCGTCGGGCGGGCCGTTGTTCGGCACCTGCTTGCCCTTGGGGTCGAGCAGCGCGGGGATGATCGCCTGCACCGGCCCCTCGGCTTCGGCGACGCCGGGAACGGTGCTTGACCAAGTCGACGGCTTGCGCGGGCAGCGGCGCCCGCTCGATGCCGCCGGGGCCGGTGTCGAAGCCGCCCTCGGTGCGCACGACAAGGTCGACGTTCTCGTTCGCCTCGACGAACAGCGTGCGGA
Organism: uncultured Actinomycetes bacterium; assembly: GCA_963769985.1. Lineage (GTDB taxonomy): Bacteria > Actinomycetota > Acidimicrobiia > Acidimicrobiales > JACCXE01 > JACCXE01. Next base: position 253,610 of record CAVYNR010000001.1, read on the forward strand.
AGGTCTGGCGGATCGTGTCGCTGAGCACGAACGAGGACACGACGAAGGACACGCCGAGGATGATCGCCAACGCCGTCATCACGAAGCGGCCCTTGTGATCGCTGATGTTGCGCAGGCTGAGCCGGAACATCAGACGCGGAACTTCTTCATGCGGTCGAGCACCTTGGTCGGCGTCGGCTTCTTCATCTCGTCGACGATCTGCGCCGTCGTCGAGGAACAGCACGCGATCGGCGAAGGACGCCGCGACCGCGTCGTGGGTAACGATCACGATGGTCTGTTCGAACTCGGTAGTGGCACCGCGCAGGAACTCGAGGATCTCCGCCGAGGTGGCGGAGTCGAGGTTGCCGGTGGGCTCGTCGGCAAACACGATCTCGGGCCGGTTGGCCAGCGCTCGCGCCACCGCAACTCGCTGTTGTTGACCGCCGGAAAGTTCGCGCGGGCGGTGCTTGAGCCGGTCGCCCAGGCCCATGGTGCCGACGATGCGTTCGATCAGCGACGGATCGGCTTTGCGGCCGGCGAGATCGGCCGGCAGCGTGATGTTCTCGATCGCGGTCAGCGTCGGTACGAGGTTGAACGCCTGGAACACGAAGCCGACCTGGTCGCGGCGAAGCTGCGTTAGTTGCGTTTCGCTCAACGATGCCGAGGTCGGTGTCGCCGATAAAGATCTGACCGCTCGTGAGCGAGTCAAGCCCGGCGAGGCAGTGCATCAGCGTCGACTTGCCCGACCCGGACGGCCCCATGATCGCGGTGAACTCCTGACGGGCGAAGGTGACGTCGACGCCGCGCAACGCCGTCACCTCGGTCTCGCCCGATCCGTAGACCTTTACTGCGCCCACCGTGCGCGCCGCGGCCGTCTGCAATGTCGTCGCCATGCGATGCAGCGTAGGGACAGCGTGCGCGCACCGGACGATCCGGTATCACCCTCCGTTCACCCTTAGTTGCCTCGGGGAACACCCTGAGGCGTCCTAGCCCCCTTCTACGCGACGGTGTTCGATCACCAACGTGGCGAGCAAGGCGAGATCGACGAGCACCAGGAGCACGATCCCGTCCCAATTCGACGCGAGCAGGAGCAGGGCGGCGACCGCGGCGGCGCACACAAGTCGCTCTTTCACGATCACGCCGAACAGCGCGCCGAATTGCGAGCACAACTCCGCACGCCAGGAGGCCGAGCCCGCCGATGAGCATGGCGCGAAACGGCAATGCCAGCGCGTGCGTTGGGTGCAGCGTGATCTCCTCGAGCGCTGCGGCCGACAGGATGATGCCGACGACAATCGGCGCGTGCGCCCACGTGTATACGTCGCGGGCGTAGCGGCCGCGCTCGTGCTCGGCGACGCTCTCGGCGCGATGTTCGAGGGCGGGTCCGGGCCGGTCGAAGTAGCCCCACCAGATGAGGGCGGCAAATGCACCCGCCGCCACGAGGGCGATGATGGTGCGGCCGGGAATTCCTTCTTCGGCTTCGAGGGCGGCAAACACCGGCAGGCCGATCGCCACGATCACCTCGCCCAGGGCGATGATCACAATGAGACCGTGGCGCTCCGCGAAGTGGCCGGCGCGGATCACCCACTCCCCTTCGCCGGCCAGCACCATCGCCACGACGACGATGAGCGCCGACAACGACCACACCATGATGCGGGCGGTCCCGTCGACAGCCGTTCCCGCGACCAGCACCACCACGGCCACCACGTTCGGGATGATCCATCGCATGACCGCTTGGCGGAAGCCGGTGCCGCGCTCCGCGCTTAGCGACTGCATCGCGAACCCAAGACACATGATCGTGGCGAGCGTGATCGCGAACGGCAGGCCGCCGTCTTCGAGCGACGCTGGCGGTGGATGCGGCCATCGGCACGCTCACCGCGGTCGCGATCGAGAAAGATCGCCCGCACGCCCCGGCTGTTGCCGGAGATGGCATTCGCCGTCCAGGTCAGTTGTTGCCACGGCAACCACAACAGGCCGAAGAGGAGGCCGACCTTTCCTACGCCTTCCCACGTCGGCTCGTGCACGAGTACGCCCACGAGCTGCGAGAACGCGATCACATACGCCAAGTCGAAGAACAGCTCGACGGGGTCGGCGGTGAAATCCTCGGTGCGCTCGGGGAGCGTGATGCCCTTCATCAATGCACAGTAGAACTGGACGGCATGTGGATTCGTCGCTCGCTCCCGCTGATAGGAGTGGCCGCCCTCCTCGCCGTGTCGGCGCTGGCAACGCCGACCGGCGCGCAGCAGAATCCCGTGAGCCTCGACCCGAACAAAGGCACGCGCACGGGTTCGCCGGTTGATCATCTGCCACCGAACATCCGGCTGCTCGACATTCGGCTGCCCGACGCGGCACGCCGATGCGAGCCGACTGGTCGCCCGACGGTCTGCGCCTCGTGTTCCTCGACGCGCCGATGGGCGACGTGTGGGAGTACGAGTTGGCGACCGGCGCGGCCCGCAACCTGACCGAGACGTTTCTGCCGGGCGGAGTGCTGCGCGCCCACCATCTCACCAACGGCGACGTCGTCCTCTGCGCGCCGCCAGCCGCCAGCGCGACCGACCCCGAAGGCGATCGGTTCCGCGGGCAACTCTGGGTGTTGCAACGTCCGCTCGGTACGCGCGCTCCGGTATCGATGGGCGAGGCATGTTGGGAGGGCGTCGCGATCTCGAAACAGCGTGGTTCCACTCGCATCGCCTGGAACCGGTCGACGATCGACTTCACCGACGTGCCTGCCGTCTTCGTCGAGGCGCTCATCGGTGAGTCCGAAGTACTCACCGGCCGAATCGTCTACGGCGTCGGCGGCACACCGGCGATCGCGGACCGACACGTCGTGCTCGACAAGCGCGACGTATCGCCGGAGACGCCCGCCGTCGAGGCCCAGGACTTCCGGTCCCTCGACGACGGCGATGCCGATCCCGACGACGAGCTGATCTTCACCGCGTACTTCCACCGCGGTGGCCAAGCAATGGGCGTCAACCTCGACACGGGCGCCGTTACTGATTACGCACCCACCTCGCTGTTCTACGAGGAGGCCGAAGGCATCGATCCCGCGGGCCGCTACGTGCTCGTCGAGCGCGACCTCACCGTCACGCTGTTCCCCGGCATGCTCGACATCTGGCGTCTTGCTCTGGACGGCTCGGGCACCTTCGAGCGGCTGACCACGTTCGACTACTACGCCGGGTTCGGCGCCAACAACCCCGTCGTGTCGCCCGATGGCAACCAGATCGCCTTCGGTCTCAAGGTGGAAGGCGAGGAGGGAGAAGGCGACGGCATCCTGCTGCTCGACCTCACGGCCGCCGCGCCGTTTGCGGCCGGCCCAACACCCGCGGCGGACCAGATTCCGGCAACGGGCGGACAACGCGCCTGGCTGCTAGTGGGCGGCACGTTGATCGCGCTCGCAATAATGATCAGCAGTGTCCGCCGAAATCAATCTGCTCGACCGTGAGTTCTGGCGCACGCGCCAGCACGAAGCGTGGACCTGGGCGCGCGCCAACGAGCCGGTCTACTTCGACCACAACAGCGGGATCTGGGCGATCACGAAGCATGCCGACGTCCTGCACGTCGAGCGCCACGACGAGATCTTCTCGTCCAAGGGCAGCTATCGCCTCAACGAGACACCGAACGAAGCCAACATGATCGCCAACGACGACCCGCGCCATCTGGCGCAGCGGCGAGTCGTGAACCGCAGATTCACACCCAAGGCCGTCGACCAGTGGAATCCGCACTTCGAGAAGTTGCTCGACGAGATGATCGACCCACTCACGCCGGTCGGCGAGTGCGAAGTGGTCGACGCCATCGCCGGGCAGTTCCCGGCGCGGTTCACCTGCGCGCTGCTCGGTTTTCCCGATAGCGAGTGGCGGCGCGTCAAGGTGTGGTCAGAGAAGCTGATGCGCCTCGACGCGGCCAAGTTCGACAGCGACGTGATCACGGGGGTGATGGAGGCGAGCCAAGAGATCTGGATGGCGCTTGATACCAAGATTCCCGAGCTGCGCGGGTGCCCGGTCGGCGATCAGTTGCTGTCGAAGTGGTCGCACGCCGAGATCGACGGTGAGCAGTTCAGCCAAGGAAGAATTTTCGACGAGGTTGGCCTGTTCGTCGCCGGCGGCGCCGAGACAACCCGCACCGCAATCGGCCTCGGACTGCGGACGTTCTGCGACCACCCCGAACAGTGGGAACTGCTCTACCGGCGTCCTGAACTGCTGATGAGCGCGGTCGACGAGGTGCTGCGTTGGGTCACGCCGTTGAACAACATGTTCCGGAAGGTCACCACCCGCACCGAGGTACACGGCACCGCGCTGAACGCCGGCGATCGCGTTGCGCTGATCTACCCGTCGGCCAATCGCGACGAAGAGGTGTTCGACGAACCATTCGCCTTCGACATCACCCGCAACCCCAACCCGCACATCGCGTTCGGCTTCGGCACGCACTTCTGCATCGGGCGCAACTTTGCCCGCCGCGAAATCGAACTCCTCCTCGCCAAGCTGACGCGAGCGTGGACCAACCTGCGTGTCGTGGAAGAGATCGACGTCGAGCCCAACATCTTCGCTCCCGCCGTCCGTCGTTTCGTGCTCGGGTTCAGCCCGCGCTGAGCTCCTGGCACTAGGTCAGGGTGGACAGTCCTGTCGCACCGTCGGCGCGGCTGAACTCGACGATCTCTGCGTCCTCGTTGATGTGGACGTTGTGCCCGGGACGGATGAAGTACGCCGATCCGGCTTCGACCGTTTCGGTCTCGCCGTCGGTGTAGCGCAGTGTGAACTTCCCGCGTACGAGGTAGCCCCAATGCGACGCCGGGCAGGCGCCGTCGGGCAGGTCGGCATACATCTCGGCAGTGTCGAGTCCCGCCTTCCAGTTCTCGAGCGAGATGGTCATCCCGCCCTCCTCGGCGGCGTGTTGCACTCCGAGGCTTCCAAGGTCGACGCCCAGCTTGGTGTTGTCACGAGTAAAGGCCGGCATGGTGATTCCTCCTTTGTTCGGACCGCTGATCGGCCCGTACCGCGGACGGTAAGCCTTGAACCCGTGTGCGAAGTCAAGGACATTTTCAGGGCTTGACCTTGTACCCGTGTGCAAGGTCTACCGTTGACTCCGTGCGCATCTCCGAGCTTGCCGATCGGGTCGGGGTAGCCACATCGACCGTGCGCTACTACGAACGCGTCGGCCTCTTGACCGTTCCTCTACGCACCGATTCGGGCTACCGCGACTACGACGACGACGCGGCTAACCGCCTGCTCTTCATCGCACGTTCTCGCAAGATGGGCCTGAGCTGCGACCAGATAATCGAGCTCCTGCCGATCTGGGATGGCGCGAATTGCTCGGCCGCGCACGAACGTGTCGGCATGCTCATCGACGAGAAACGCGCCGAGATCGCGGCGCGGATTCGGGAGCTCAAGCGCTTCGCTACCCAGCTAGAAGCGGCACGCGAAGTGCTCGACGCCACACCACCGCCTGACGCGTGTCGCACCGACTTGTCGTGTTGCGTGCCCGAGTCCGTCGATGCACCGGTCGCAGTCGAACTCGCGCCGAAGCGCCGCGCCAGGCCTGTTTAAACGGCCTCCCGAAACCGTCGGAAAGCGATCACGGACCAAACCAGTTCGACGACACCGAAGGGCCACGCGCCCGATAGGAATCCGTACGCACTCGACAAGACGCAACCGACTGCGAACGCGAGAACAAAGGCACGACCGCGCGCCTCGAGCGCGTACATGGCCATCATGAAAGTGATCGCGCAAACTCCGTAAACCGTGACCGCCACGTTCAGCCCTCGCTGAGCTCGCGGCTGAGCGCGAGCGTGAGGTCAACGTGCGCGCGCATTCGTGCCGCGCCGTCGCGGCTGCGCCAACCACTCTCGAGCGTCACCTCGGGAATCCCCCGCGCCGCCGCGAACGCATTGACCGCCTGCTGCTTCAGCGTGGCTTCCCACACGCGCAGAATCGCGCGCTGGACGGCGCTCGACGCCGACAACCCTGGCGGTTTCAATGTCAGCCCGAAGTAGTCCTTCGTGGCGAGTGTCGTGCCGCCCGCCTCGAGTGCGGCAAGGAGTCGTTTCGCCAGGGCGACGTCGACATGCGGGTTGGTGAACATGAACGCTGCGTCCTGCGGACCTTCGTGGAGCGAGAGGACGAAGTCGGGTCGATATTCGTCGAAGACGCGGCGAACCAGTCGAGCCTCGTGCGTGCGGAACTGGAGGAAGTCGCGGTTGATGTCGTAGCCGTCAGCGTTGAAGCGGGACAGCTCCGCCGCACCGATCGCGTTCACCGGGGTGAGCACGCAGAGCGCGACGCGACCATCGCGGTCATAACGATCAAGGATCTCTGGAATCGACATGATGCCGGCCTGCTCGTTGCCGTGAATGCCCGAAACGACGAGCAAGCGCTTCGCCGGATGGGGCGTGCGCGACGACACAGAAAAGATCGGCCGCGTCGTGTCGCGATACGACACTCGCCCTTCCTCGACTACGTCGTAGCGATCGCTGAACGCGCGCACCGTCTTCTCGAAGGCGTCCGGCGCGTAGCCCAGCGAGACGACGCCGAGCCCTTCGTCGGGAGCCGGATAGTCATAGGCGCGTTGCCTGAGGTGCAGTCGTACGAACGCGCGCACTTCCTGCATCGTCGGCACTAGGACTGATCGGTCCCGGGAGTAGGCATCGCCAAGGGGATGAAGATGGAGCGCCGAGACTTTCCGACGACCGAGCGGCTGCGGTGGCCAGAGCCGGTGGTGTCTTCGACGAGCAACACGTCGCCGCCCTTGAATCGACGCTTCTCGCCGGAGGTCACCTCGACTTCGATCTCACCGTCGAGCATCACGATGAGCTGCCGTTGCGGCGCGCAGTGCCAGTCGTAGTCGTACCCAGGATCGTTCTCGCGGAAGATGATGCTGTTCGCCGGCCAGGGTTCGGAGAGCCGCCCGATTTCGCCGCCGTCGGCGAGGCTGATATCCACTTCCGCGAAATCAGATCCGCCGGACGCTGTAGCGACAACGCGCGTGATCTGCACACTCTGGAGCTTTGCAGTTCACAGAGAGCTCGCATTGTCAAAGCCCCAACATTCAGATACCGATGGTATCTAAGATCTACGAGATGAAACCGCCTGACTTCGGTTCACCCCCCGCTCGTCGATTCGAGGCCAACCCGACCCCGGAGGAAGTCGCCTTCTTCAAGGCGAACGGCTATCTCGCGGTCGAGCGTATAACGACTGATGAAGAACTCGAATGGCTGACGGCGATCTACGAGCACATCTTCGACGGACCGGGCCCGCTCGATCGCTCCGGCATCCAGTCCGATCCGGCAACGCGGGGAAAGATCACACAGTTCTTCAATCCCGAAATGCGATTTCCGCAGCTGCTCGAGACGAACTACGTGCGCAACGCAAAGGCATACGCGGCGGCGTTTCTCGCCGAACCGGTCGCCAACCTCACGATGTGGGGTCACATGATTCGCAAGGCGCCGGGCGGTCGCGCCGTTCCCCCGCACCAGGACATCGCGTTTTGGCCGCCGGACTACGACTACCGCAACGTCAACGTCTGGCTGCCGCTGCACGACTGCGACGTCGACATGGGTGCGATGCAGTTCCGGCCCGGCTCACACGCCAACGGCTGCTTGCCCCACCACCATTACGACCATCCGTCGCAGAACCTGCTCGTGCTCGACGCACCGGATGCGCTCGCCGAGCCGGTGGCCTGCCCGATGACGCGGGGCGGCTGCACGTTCCACGACCCCGCCACGGTGCACCAGACGAACGTGAACGCAACCGACCGGCCGCGCCTGGCGTTTCCGATCACAGTGCAAACTGTCCCGCGCGACGGGCGACGACTCGGCCCACCCCGTGGCTCGACGAGTTCGCCGAGGCGATCGGCGGACGGAGGCAGACGACGTATACCGCCGACGGCGTCGAACTCGCGCTACCCGGCAGCGGCTGACTGCAGCGATGCGATCTCCGCGGCAGTGCCGATCGCGATGAGCACCTGGCCGGCGCGTAGCAGGTGCGCGGGGGACGGATTCGTCACGAAGTCGCCGCTCGGTTCGCGCACGGCCAGGATGAGCGCACCGGTGTGGGCGCGGATCTGCGCGTCCTGGACTGTGCGTCCAACCAACCGCGACTCGTCACTTACGGGGGCCTCGGCGAGGCGAAACTCGAGACTGCCGTCGTGCATGACCACGTCGAGAAAGTCGGCGACCGCGGGCTGTGACACGAGCGCGGCCATGCGGGCGCCGCCGATCTGTTGCGGGTTGACCACGCGGTCGGCCCCGGCTTGCAGGAGCTTGGTGTTGGCGGCCTCGGTGCGGGCGCGCGCGACGATCAAGAGGTCCGGCCGTAGTGCCCGCGCCGAAAGCGTCACATAGACGTTGTCGGAGTCGTTGACGAGCGCGACAACAAGACACCTGGCGCGCTCGATCCCCGCGCGGCGCAACACGTCGTCGTCGGTCGCGTCGCCCTCCACCACCGCGTCACCCGCGGTCGCAGCGCGTTCGGGATCGATGTCGATCACCACCACATCGCCCGACAGGCTGCCGTAGATCGCTCGCCCGACGCGACCCCAGCCGCAGATGATCGTGTGGTTGTCCATACGGGAGATTCTCCGTTCCATTCGCCGACGACCCAGGCGGTCGCTCAATCGTCCTTCCACCAGCGTCTCGAGCACCGCACCGAGCGTGTACAACGCCGACCCGACGCCGACCACGATCACCACCATTGTCGTGACCTTCCACGCGGTGGTGGTCTGGCCGTATTCGCGGAAGCCGACGGTCGAGATGGTCGTGACCGTTTGGTACAGCGCGTCGATCAGGCCAAGCCCGAGCACCGTGTAGGCGACAGTCCCCGCCAGCGTGATGAGCAGCACCGCGACGCCGCTGACCTGCACGCGCCGCCACGGGTCACGCATCCGTTCAGGCATCGCGCTGAAACGTAAACGCTTTACTGGGCGGCCGCGGTTTCTGTCAGGCGACCACGGTTCCCGCGGCGACGTAGAACATCATCACCGCGAAGAACGTGCCCTCCCGATCTCGCCGATCCAGTTCGGCCAGCGTCGTTTCCACCTCGGCCTCGGTAGCACCGGCTTTGCTGGCGGCACGGGCGAGAACCTCGAGCCTCGCCACCGGACGGAGATCTGCAATCGAAGAGAACGCAACCGGGCGCGGATGCGACACCACCTCCCGGCAGCCTGCCGACAGGAGGCCGAGCGCGCAGATGGAGACCCGCAACCGGGTTGGCAACCATGCCTGTGGCGCGGGGCAGGATGACGTCGTCGCCGTCGATCCTGCATTGAACGTGACACGTCTCCACCAACGAGATCCGTCCGCCGGGGCGGACAACGCGGACAAGTTCTTCGATCGCGCGTTGGCACTCATCGAGTGAGAGGTGGATCGGCGCCGCGTTCGGTGCGCGCGGCGTCGCAGCAATCCTCGGACAGGTCGAGCGCTCGGATGTCGCCGACTCGTGCCGCCACTGTTGCTGAGCCAGCGCGCTTCGGTGCACGCAACCATGGCGACGCTCGGGTCGATGGCGTGCACACGCCCAGAAGAACCGACGAGATCTGCGAGCTCGACTGCCGCGACGCCGGTCCCGCAGCCCGCATCCAGAACTGTCGCTCCCACGGACAGCTCAAGAAGGGCCAGGCTTTCGGCTCGGAGCGCCGCTGTAGCCGCGGCCGCTGGGTCGAGGTACACGATCATGTCGTCGGCGTTTCCAGACGCATCGACTTCACGCCAAGCTTCTCGACGCGGATTGCTCATCGACTTCACCTAGCCCTTGACATAGTCGGCGAGGTTGGCCAGCGACGACGCAAGCCCCTCCGCGTGGTCGGCGGCGGAGATACCGTCGGGAACATCGTCCACGGTGATGGTCACGGCCGTTCCTCCGTCGTGGGCCCGCACCAACCACGTCATGGTCATGGTCCCGGCGAACGCGGGGTCCTCGGACACAAAATCCACCGCCTGCACCACCCGGTCATCGGGAACGATGTCGATGTAGCGAGCCTCGACGACGTCCTTGTCGGACTCGGTCTTACCCGAGGCTGACGAAGCGTCCAGGTACGACAAGCTCAGCCGGTACGAGCCTCCGGGCCGGGCGTCGAATCGCTCGAACGCCGCGGCCATGCCCTGCGGAGGAAGCCACGTTAGGAGCGCCTCTCGGTCGATCAACGCAGCGAAGACTCGGTGCAGCGGAGCGTGAATTACCCGAGATGCGGTGTCGGTTCGCGGCACCGTAAAAGGCTATGGCGTTACGAGCGCCTTTTCGAACAGGGCGAACGCCTTGTCGTACGCCAGCGACCGGCCGTCTCGTGATACGCCGAACTGCCCGGAACCGCAAAGCCGTGATTGGCGCCCTCGAGGATGTCGGCTGCACCGCGCCCGTCGGTCATTGCACGCACGGCCTCGATGAAGGGCATGTTGTCTTCGGGCGACTGCATCTTGTCCTCGGAGCCAAATGCGACGTAGAGCGACCCTTCGATCGACGGGACAAGCAGATGCGGCGACTCGGGCTGATCGGTGGTGCAGTACGACGGATGCATCCCGACGCCGGCGGCGAAACGGTCGTTGTGGCGCGCCAGCATCACCACCACGGATCGTGCGCCGACGCAATAGCCAATGCATCCCATGGCGCCGCCGCGCGCCGAGGGATCGGCGTCGACGTGCGCGAACACGGCTTGCAGGTCGACATCGACCATGTCTTCAGTCGTACCGGTGAGGACGCCGAAGAAGCGCTTCAACTCGTCTTGATCTGTGCGCATCTCCGGCGTGAGGCGGTACCAGGGCCCCTCGCGGTGGTAACGATCGTGACTGATCACGTAATAGCCCTTGTCGGCGAGCATCCGCATTGCTTGTCTGGATCCGTCGTCGAGTCCTGGCCCGTGGTGGAAAAACACGATCACAGGAAATGGCCCGTCGCCATCCGGGCGCACGACGTGCACACCCATCTCGCCGTCGGCCGTAGACAGGGTGTGTGTCTCGTTCACGACGTAGACGGTAGCGAGGGTCGACTACGAAAGACGCGTTCCTGGGCCGGGCGTAACCGTGCCCGTGGGCGCGGAGTTCTTCCAGCGCGGGCACGGGGTGCTGGTCGCCGAAGACGCCGACGTCGTCGTAGTCGGGCACGCCGGAGGTCACGTCCTTCACCCACCACGACGCCTCGAGCGCGATCCCGTGCGGATCGGTGAAATAGATCGAGTGAATGGTGCCGTGGTCGACGATGTCGGTGACCTCGCAGTCGTGGTCGACGAGCCGCTGGCGCAGCGCGGGCAACGCGGCCTCGTCGGCCAGGTTCAGCGACAGGTGATCGAACTGCGTCTTGCGCGGGTCGGGCACGCCCGCCGCCAGCGCGAACGGCTCGACGACCAACCCGTCGTACTCGAAGAACGCCACCGTGCACTGCGGACCGAAGTCGAAGAAGTAGTGGCGAAAGCCCGGCGTGCCGACCGTGCTCACGAGGGGCGCGCCGAGCACCCCGCAATAGAACCGAACGGTCGCATCCATGTCGGGTGTGACGAGCGCCAGGTGGTTGATGCCGCTCCACGCCGGTGCCGTCGCGTTCTTCATCGCGGCCTTGTCCGTGACGGTCATGGGTGACCTCCTCTGCGTCAGTTGAAGTTACACCGACGCGCGACACCGCTCGATCTCGGTCACCAGCGCTGCGCTCACGTACGTTCGCCGTAGTCGCCGAATGGCCGATCGCGTTCGCGCACCGCTTCGCGCCACCCGACGTCTTGCGCGCGCGCCACGAAGTCGAGACCTTCCTGTGTGTGGCGGGCGACACCGTCGAAGATGAACCCGAGCAGCCTGCTCGTGTCGGGCTGGTACTGGTGCCGAGCGATGTCGTTCAGCATCCACTTCATCATCTGGAGCTGGTTGAGCGGCAGGAGGGCGATCCGCTGCGCCAGCGCGGCGGCGCGGGCCTGCAATTCGTCGTCGGGCACGCACTCGAGGATCATTCCGGCGTCCGCGGCTTCCGACGCGGTGAGTTCGTCACCGGTGAACAGGTAACGCTTGGCTCGTTCGAGCCCGAGCCGCGCCACCCAAACCCACGGCGCCTCCGGCACGCCCCACACACGCGCCGGCGGGTAGCCGAAACGGGCGGACGTGCCCGCGATGATCAGATCGGCGTTGAGGATCATGTCCGTGCCCCCGGCGATGCACCATCCCTGCACCGCCGCGATCGTGGGCTTCGAGATCGTGTGCAGCCTGGCGAACGTGTTGCCGAACGTCCCGATCATCTGCACGTCGGCGACCGTGTCCCACACCGGCCCCGTCGCCGCTTCAGTGGCCGACGGCATTGTCGACCAGTCCAACCCGAAGCCGGCACAGAAGGCGCGGCCCTCGGCGCGCACCAGCACCACCTTCACGCTGCGATCACGCTCGGCGTCGGTGAGCGCGGCGTCGAGTTCGTTGCGGAGCGCGAGCGTGATGGTGTTGAACTCGTCGGGCCGGCACAGGACGAGGTGGCGCACCGCGCCGTCGTCTTCGATGCGAATCGCTTCGGTCACGACCTGATCTTGCACCAGCGCGCGTATCGTTGCCCGCGTGCTCCCCGAGGAGATCGACGGCGTCCCCATCTGGCACGAGGAACACGGCGGCTCCGATTTACCGCCGCACAGCCTCGGCGCTCTGACTGCGACGAGCCTCGCCCTGCGCCATCCGGCCACGGTCCGCCGTCTCGTGCTCGCGGCCTCGCACATCCGGCCCGACGGCTACCACCCCGAGATCACCGCACCCGAGCAGGATGACCCCCGCCTGCCGACCGAGGAGGAGTTCGCCAGCTGGCAGGCCGACTACGAGGCCGTGGCGCCGAACCCGTCGGACTTCTTCCCATTCCTGGAGCGCATGCAGCCCGTCGTGCACGACTTCGCCGGCTGGACAGCCGACGAGATCCGCTCGATCACGGCGCCCACGTTGCTCGTGATCGGCGACCGCGACTTCGTCCGCGTTGACCACGCCGGCGAGATGCTCGACCTCTTTCCCGACTGCCGGCTCGCCGTCCTGCCCGGCACCCGCCACACCGAGGTCATGCAGCGCACTGAAGAGCTCCGCGCACTCGTAGACCCGTTCCTTCCATAGAAATGGCCAAACTGATCTACGCGTCGAACATGTCGCTCGACGGCTGGACCGAAGACGAACACGGAGGCTTCAACTGGGCCCCACCGGACGAGGATGTCTTCGCATCAATCACCGAGCTCATGGGGTCCGCGGGCGTCTACCTCTACGGGAGGCGCATGTACGAAACGATGGCCGTCTGGGAAACCGACGCCACCCTGGCCGCGCAATCGGAACTTAGGAGCGCCTTCGCGAACGCGTGGCAAGCGGCGGCCAAAGTCGTCTACTCCACGACGCTGGCGGCGCCGCTCACCGTGAGCACCCGGCTCGCACGCCGCTTCGACGCCGACGGGATACGCGATCTGAAGGCCGCGGCCAGCAGGGATCTTTTGGTCGGTGGCCCGGACCTCGCGGCCCAGGCATTGAAGGCCGGGCTGGTCGACGAGCTAGCCCTGTTCGTTTGGCCCGTCATCCTCTGTGGGCGCAACCCCGCGCTGCCGACCGACACACGCGCCGATCTTGAACTCGTCGACGAGCACCGGTTCAGGAGCGGCGTCATACACCTCCGCTACCGCGTTCTGTAGCGAGCCGCGCTAACCGTGGTGATGCGGTTCGGCGTGCTCGTGGCCGGTCGGCGCGTCTGACGCATCGTGTCCGTGGGCTTCGGCGGGCAAGCGCAAACCGGCGACGCTGACGAGGAGAGCGACAGCAACCAGAACTAGTTGCGGTCGCAGCATCCGCCGCGGCGTGACGGGGGCGCCGGACGACGAGTGCCGCGCCGACCGCCAGCGCTTGCGCGACGACGGCGGCAAGATCGAGCAGGCCGACTGCTTCAGCGGGCCCAGCGGTGGGGCCGACTTGGAGGCCAGTCGTACGCGACCACGCCCACAGTGCGATCAAGGCCACGTTGCCCACAACGATCGCCGCGCGCAGTCGCGCGCCGACGCCCCGTAGCACGACGAGGGCGGCGAAAATCTGGAGCGCGGCTACCACGGCGAAGAACGCGGCGACGGCAGCGCCCTCGGAGAGATGCTCGCCGTACGCGGCGATGTGGGTGCCACCGGCAAACGCGAGTGCACCGGCCGTGACGCCGATCACGATCTTGTTCGATTCCATCGTCGCTTCTTCCTGGAGGGCATTTCGTCGCACGTCTCTCTTCGAAGCCGCGCCCAGATCTGGATTGATTTCGCGTTAGTCGGAGGATTTCGCCATCCGTTAGCGCTCCCGCTCCGAACAACACTCGTGAACCGTCCCCGAGTCCGCCGCGGCATCGCCGCGCTCGTCGTCATCGTCATCGCAACGGCGACTGCGGCGTGCGGCGGCGACGAACCCTCCAAGTCCGCGACTGCGACGCCCGGCGCGGGCGGCGACACAGTCGAAATGCGGCTCATCGCGTTCCGGCCCGCGAACCTCACGGTGACGCCCGGTACGACGGTGACGTGGTCGCAGAACGATGCCGGCGTGCACACCGTGACGTCGGGAACCGTCGTGCAAGGCACGGGGCGGCGTAACCGAGATGCCCGACGGCACGTTCGACTCCGGATCGATTGCAACCGGCAAGACCTTCGAGTTCACGTTCGACCAGGCCGGCACGTACACGTACTTCTGCCACATCCACCCCGCAACCATGCGCGGCGAGGTGCGGGTCGCTTAAGCGCACTAGCCCGACCAACCCCTAATCCCCACATCAGGAGACACCCCATGAAACGCAAGACCTTGCTCAAACTTGTCGCGCCCGTTCTCGCCCTGTCGGTCGTAAGCGCCGCGTGCGGTAGCGACAACGACGGCGAAACCGCCGACAGCGACACCACCGCGTCGGCGGCCAACGTCAGCTCGAACACCGGCGCCTCCACGCTGCGCGCCGGTCTCACCGGTCTCCTCAGCGAGCACGTGTACCTGGCGGCGTTGGCCACCGGGTCGGCGCTCCGCGGCGACACCAAAGGGTTCGAGGCGTATGCAGCCGCGTTGAACGGGCCTTCGGACAGCAACACGTCGGACCTCGTCGACGCGGTCACCTCGGCGTATGGCTCCGACACCGGCAAGGCGTTCGATGGTCTGTGGCGCAGCAACGGCCACATCCCGGCGTTCGTGGCGTACACACAGGCGATTGCCGCCAACGACAAGCCCAAGGCCGACCAGGCCGTTGCCGATCTACTGGCGTACGCCAAGACGTTCGGTACGACCATGAACCAGGTCAATTCGAATCTGCCCGCAGCCGCCGTCGAAGAGGGCGTGAAGCATCACGTCACGACGCTCAAGACGGTTGTCGACGCGCAGAAGGCTGGCGACCAGCCCACGGTGTACTCGTCGCTGCGTGAGGCCTACGGCCACATGGGCGAGTTCGCCACCACGCTCGCCGGCGCCACCGCGAAGAAGTTCCCGAACAAGTTCGACGGCGATGCCGCGTCGCCCGCCGCCGGACTGCGCTGCGGGGATGACGTTGCTCTTGCGTGAGCACGTGTTGCTAGCCGCCAGCGCTACCGGCGCCGCCCTCGGTGGCCGCGTCCCGCAATTCGAAGCCGCCGCGGGCGCGCTGAACGGCCCGACCAACAGCAACTCCGCTGACATCGTCGGCGCCATTACCAGCGTTTACGGCGCCGACATCGGCAAGGCGTTCGACGGCCTGTGGCGCAGCAACGGTCACATCCCCGGCTTCGTCGCCTACACCCAGGCGGTGGCCGCGAACGATCAGGCCAAGGCGGACAAGGCGCTCGCCGACCTCACCGCCTACGCCACGACGTTCGGTACGACGATGAACTCAGTCAACCCGAACCTGGACGCCGCCGCGGTAACCGATGCGATCACGATGCACGCCACCACACTCAAGGCAGTGATCGACGCCCAGAAGGCGGGCGACGCGGCCAAGGTGGCGACAACGCTTCGTGAAGCCGTCCATCACATGTCGGCAACCGCCGACTACCTGACCGAGGGCACGGTCAAGCAGTTCGCCGACAAGTTCGCCGGCTAGCACCCCGCAGAACGAGAAGCCGGCCCGTCCCACGTTTCGGGGCGGGCTGGCTTCGCGTCTGGACCCACTCCCGCTGGAAGGAACCCAATGGTGAAACCCGCTCTCCCGCTCACGATCATGTCCGCCGTCCCGCTCATCGCCGGTGGCGCGTTGCACCTCCGAGACTGGTCCCGCACCTACCGAGCCGTGCCGTGGGAAGTGCCGGGCGCGTGGGTGGTCCGCATCGGCTTCCCGGTCAGCGCCGTGATCTCGGTGGCGCTCGCCGTATTGCTGGTGGCCTGCGCCGCAAAGCGCTGGAGCGCGCTGCGCTATGTCGTCCTCGGTGCCGTCGCATTCCAGGCGTCGTCGATCGCCGCGCTAGCGCTGAGCCGGAACGGGAGCTTCCTCGGATGGACCGAACCCGTCTGGTCGGCGGAAGCTCGTCAGATACTGGCGCTCGAGATCCTCACGATCGTCGGTCTCGCAGCGGTAGCGATCTCGATGTACGTCGGGCGCACCCGGTCCGAGTCCACCCCATCCAGAACTCCGTTGGCCGCTTAGCGCGCGGTCAGCAAACGGCGCATTAGTCCGACAAGCGGATCGCGCAGCGCCGCGAATCGCTTCGACGTCGCCTGTAGCAACCGGGAGCGTTACGAGAGCCGACACCGCGGCAACGAACGCCTCGCACGCGAACCGCGCCTCAGCGTCCTTCGCGCCAACGGACCGCACGAGTTGCTCGACGAGTTGCGCCTGAAGTTCAGCGCGACGGCGCAGGGCGACGGGTCCGGCCGCGTGAACTTCCACGATGTAGAGCCGCGCGAACGGCAGGTTGTTCGCGATGGCGTCGAGGTAGCGGTCGATGCCGCGTTCGGCTCGGTCAAGGGTGGCGTCGCGCCTACCGGATGTCCCGCGCAACTCGGCGACAAGAACCTCACCGACGACGTCGAGCGCGTCGAGGAAGCAGTCGAGCTTCGAGCCGTACAACTCGTAGAAGGTCGAGTCGCGACACGTTGGCCCGTTCGAGCACCGCCTTCACGGATGTGTCGACAAAGCCAGACTGCGCGCACGCCTCGGTCATTGCGATCGAAAGGCGCAGCCGCTGCGAGTTCTTGACCTCGTCGCGGCTCAGGTTGTGGCGACCACGCGGCAGCGGTGAGAGCGACTCGGCGAGATCGGACATCGGCGCGACGTCTTACATCATCCGGCGGGGCGAAGCCGGGCGATCACGCCGTCGATGTCGCGCTGGAGCATGTCGCGGCGCACGAAGTCCGCGCCCGGAAGCTCGTACCACTCGTGCGGGATCCCCTTGGACCCGAGCAGCCCGCGGAACTCGCGCTGGCCGTTGCGGACGAACGTCTCGTTGACATCCTGGTCGAGGCCGCACACCAGGAAGATTCGCTTGTTGCGGTAGCTCTCGAGTCGTTCGACGGGGTTGTCGGCGGTGACCCGTGCCTGGTCGAAGAACGGTTCGCCGTACAGCGTGCCCCCGTTGAGCTCCGCCCACTTCGAACTCTGGTTGGCCCAATGCAGGACGGCGTTGCTGTCGCGTCGCAGGCTCGCCGGGCCCGAATGCGAACTCACCGATGCGAAGTGGCCGTAGTACTTCGCCGTGTACTTGAGCGCTCCGAAGCCGCCCATCGAGAAGCCCGACATTGCGCGGCCGTTGTATTCGGCCCACGTGCGGAAGTTCGCATCAATCCACGGAATGAGTTGGTTGACATGGAACGACTCGTAGTTGCGCGCGCCCGAGAACGAACGGACCGGGTTGGAGTACCAGCCGGCGGTTCCTCCGTCGGGCATCACGACGATGAGCGGCCGTCCGTTCGTGAGGCCGCGGATGTCGTCTTCCATGTCGAACTTGCGGAAGTCCTGCGCGCCACCGTGCAGCAGGTACATGACCGGGTACCGGCGCGAGGTCGTCGAGAAGTAGTCGTTCGGGAGCAACACGTTGACCGCCGGGTTCCACGACACGTTGCTCGTCTGGAAGCGGAAGTAGTGCATCCGGTCAAAGACGGCGTGTTCGAGAATGCGAAGGCCGAACCCGTCGCCGGCGGCTGCCGCCTTGTTCGGACGCCACGTGACACCCAACGCGGTCAGTGCGGCGGCACCGCCGGCGGTACGGAGCAGGCTTCGGCGGCTCATCACGTGGTCGGTCGACATGTCGATCCCCCGGCTATATAGACAGTGCTGTCTATATAGCCACACGGCGGTCCGCTAGTCAATAGAAGCGTCGATATCGGTCACCCGCGCTCCAACAACTAGCGGCGAGCACGCGTCGTCACGTACTCGAGGCCGCGCATCGCCTGTTCCTTGATGGCGGGTAGGCCGGGACGACCGTGGCCACGGTCGCGTAGGAAGCCGAGGTGTCGCCCGAAACGATTTTACGGTCGCTGGGCGGAACGCGAGGTTTGCTGGAAGGTGTGCGGCGCAGCTGACGCCGAGCCACTCGCCTCGACCTACACGACCGCCAACTCGAGGAACAACTGGAGCGAATCACGACGCGTGTCCGCTCAGACCTCAAGGGTGCATTGCGCCCAGGGCTGAGCACCGCACGGGCCGTGTCCCGCCACGCTCTTTAACTGCGACCTTCGATGTGTGACGCCCGAAGTGAGCTCATCCACTGATCCGCCACACATGAAACTTGGCTTCGCTACCGCACCGCTCTGGCGGTGTGCTCCGAGAGTTAGTCCAGTGACACACGCACTCTGCGGCGGCGTGGTGGCTCGCGTTGGTCGGCCCTCAGCGAGGAACGGTGCCCGCGGCCACATAGAACATCATCACCGCGAAGAAGGTGCCCGCCTCGTCTCGCCGATGTATCTCCGACAGCGCACGCGCCACACCCGCCGGTGGTGCACCCGATCGTCGGCAACGCGGACGAGAACCTCGAGCCGTGCCACGGGTGCGAGGTCCGCGACCGAGCAGAAGGCGAGCGGCCGCGGGTTCGACTGCACGTCCAGGCAACCGGCAGAAAGGAGAGCGCCACGGAGCTGTAGTCCAGCAGCCGGGTTGGCCACCCCGGAGGTGGCGGCCGGAACCAAGAGGTCGTCGCCATCGATCCTGCACTGCGCGTGGCAGGTCTCGACCAGCACGATGCGGCCACCCGGCCGGACGACGCGTACGAGCTCCGACACCGCCGTTTGACCCTCGTCGGGCGTCAGGTGGATGAGCACCCGTTCCGTGCGGGCGCCATCGCAGGAATCGGCGTGCAAGTCGAGGGCGCGGATGTCGCCAACGCGCGCCTCCACCGGCAAGGTCGCGGAGCGTTGCGCGGTGCGCGCCACCATCGCGGCGCTCGGATCGATCGCATGGACGCGTCCCTCCCCGCCCACTAGTCCCGCAAGCTCGGTCGCGGCAATGCCCGAGCCGCAGCCGGCGTCGAGGACCGTGGCTCCCAGGGACAGCCCGAGGAGGCGCAGGCTCTCAGCCCTCAGGTCAGACGTCGCGGCGGCGGCCCGGTCCAGATAGGAGATCAGGTCGTCGGCATCGCCCGAAGCGTCGACCGCCCGCCAGGTCGCCGAGGGAGTCTGCTGCTCGCTCATGCTACGCCCTCTCGGGTCGGAATCCGATGAACGAGCGGATCACGAAGAACGCGGATTCGGGGTGGTCGCGCCAGGGGCCGTGGCCGCATTGCTCGAACAGCGCCAGGCGCGCGACGCCGCTTGGCAGAGCAGCGTCGTCGTGCGCCGTAAGTGTCACGCAGGTTGCGCCTGAGCGCGCCCGGGTGACGGCGTCTCGGTCGATCCGTGCGGGCGGGTGTAAACGGCAACATTGGCGGCAAGGAGGCACAGGCCGTAGACCGCGACCGCGGTGGGCATTGCTTTGGTCATCGACACGCCGATGAGCCCAGACGTTGCGATCCCGGTGACGAGCGGGGTGTATCGCCGCCAGTCCTGCCAGCGGTGCGCCTTGAGGGTTGCCGCGCCGAGCAGGAGGAAGCCGATCGCGGAGGCGAGGGTGGCGAGACCGAACAGCCCGCCCACGATGCCGGCGCTCGTGTCGTCGACGAGGGCGTGACGCGCGGGAATTGAGGCAAGCTCCGCAGCGAAGAGCATGCCGGTGCCGGTGACCGCGATGGTCAATCCCGCACGCGCGGTACGGGATTGCCCCGCGACACCGCTGCGTCCGAGGCCGACAATCCCGACGATGACGAGAACGTGTAGCAGCGCGAACATCAGCGAAGCCGCGACGAGAGCGTCGCTCGACCACGGGTAGCTCCACCGCTCGTCCGAGATGGTCGTCGACGGCTGAATGAACGCTTGGACGGCCAAACCGGTAACGACCGTGGTCGCCGAGCCAATGATGCCGACGAGTGCGGCGTTGCGGATCTTGGAAGTGGGTTCAGTCATGGTTTCCTCCTGGTGTCAGCGCCTCAAGGCGCCGCCGGATGATTGTCAACGGCTCATACGACTCAAGTTCGCTCCGCGCGCGTGCGACGTTGTCGGCGATTTTCGGGTCGGTGAGGACGCGGCGCACAGCCGCGTCGATCTGGCGAGGCTTCGGATGCTCGGTACGCAGATCGACGCCAAGTCCGTTGTATGCGACGCGCGCGTTGATGTCGTTCTTGGCCTCGGTCCTACCCGCGGTCACGAGCGCAACGCCGTGGGCGATCGCGCTCAGGACGCTGCCGGCCCCGCCGTTGGTAACGAACACGTCGACGTGATCGAACAGTTCGTCGTAGTTCACGAAGTCCTCGATGACGACGTTGTGCCTCTCGAAGCGTTCGCGCAGGAGGTCGGTGTTTTTCCCGCCCGTCGTCACCACGACAACCAATGGTTGGCCTTGCAGCGCTTCCAAGGTGGGAATGATCAGCTTGGTCGGGTCGGCGTTGTCGACGGTGCCCTGCGAGACCGCAACCACGGTCGTCTCAGGGTCACGGACAGTGTCGGGTAAGGACACTGGCCGACCGACACCGCCCGGCGCGGGCAGCAATGCGCCGACAAACTCCGCGTTGGGCGGCACTCGTAGCTGCGGAAAGTCCAGTCCGGGTGCACCGATCAGGAACACGCGCCGCGCACAGTCCTGTGCCACGTCGAGGAAGCGGTCGATGGGGAGGGGAGCGATGCCCTCGGCTGTGAGCAGCGTGTTGAAAGTGCGTGCTCCACGTTTCAACGTGCTGTGCACCATCGTTCGGACAGCCCAGTGAATAATCCGTCCCGCAATTGTTCTTGGCGGCCGCAAGCCGAAGAATGGTGGGGGCAGCTCCGGGGCCGCCATCAGCGGACCGGGCACGAACGAGTAGACCGGTAAACCGAGCTTGTCGGCGACCAGCTTCTGGGCGTAGAACGCTGCGTCACAGAAGAAGAAGTCGAAGTCGAAGTCGGAGCGGATGTCGACAATGTCGCGGTAATGGTTCTCGACGTTCGCTATGAACATCTTTTCGCTGTCGAAAGAGATCAGCTTTGGACCCTTCAGCTTGGCGCGCTCGGGGTACAGCTCGTGGATGTTCTCGCCGGTGACCTCTGTGGCCCGGTCGTAAGGAATCGCCGGAATGCCCAGCGTCTCCAGCCGCTGTTGGTACCGCGGTCCCGCATACCAACGAACGTCGTGGCCGTGCGCTTGTAGATCGGCTGCGACGACCGTGAGCGGGTTGAAGTGTCCATCTGCTGGGGATGTCGCGAACAGGATCTTCATTCATTGTACTGTTACACTAGTGGTTCACTACAGTCAACCCCCGTGGAGGTAGCGAACGTGGCACGAGCAACCCGGGCTGAGCAGACCCTGGCCACGCGGCGTCGAATGGTCGCCGCGGGCTATCGACTGTTCTGCAGTAACGGCTACCTCGGCACAACGATGACCGCCGTCGCCACCGAGGCGGGCGTTGCCGTGCAGACGCTGTATTACACGTTCCACACCAAGGCGGAGCTGCTCGGCGAAGCCCTCGGTGCCGCCGTCATCGGCTTCGACGACTGGCTCAAACCGCCCCGCGAGCCCGCCGCGATCGACGACCTTTCGCGCCTGCTGCCCTGGTGGGCCGAGTTCGAGTCGACTCCGGATGCCGCGACCGCGCTGCGCGTTTTCGTTCGGCGCGGCGTCGAGGTACTCGAGCGCGCTGGCCCGCTCGTCACCGCGCTTCACGGAAGCACAGGCGATCCGGACGCGGCCGCGGTCGTGGCGCTCGGCGAACAACGCCGAGTTGATACGTACCGAGCCGCAGTTGAGACGATCGGCCGCAAAGACGGGGGCCTTCGGCGCAGCGTCAAGGTCTCCGATGCAACCGACATAGTGGTGGCTCTCTTCAGCGCCGACGTCTACCACTCGCTTACGAGCGGACGCGGTTGGAGCCGCTCGCGCTGCGAGCGATTCTTCCTTGAGGTGCTGACAAGTCAGCTGCTGTGACCGGCCACAAACAGGACCTCGACGGCGCTACCCGGTCGCGGCAATCCGTGTGAGGTTCTCCATAGCCCCACCGAGATGCTCGAACATCGTCGACAGGCCAGCCGTCACTTCGGGGTCGTCCGACAACTCGGACGGCACGTTCGCGGCATTGAGCCGGGACTGCTCGAGCCACGCGCTCACGTCCGGGTTCGCCAGCCGGTGCGGCATCGTGTTGAGGAAACGCAACGCTCCGGCCGCTACTTCCTCGAGCGGACCGAACGACCCTATGGCCGCGCACATCGCGTTCCTGGCTTCGTCGCCCTCGACAAGGGCTTCCACTGCGCCGATGGTCGCGGCACTGAACGGCACGTTGCCGAGCGTGACCAGTTGCAACGTGATGCGCCCCGGTTCGAACACCGGACGGATCGGCACGTTGCGCAACGCTGCCGCCGTGCAGTCCACGTACACGTGCCCGGGCTCGCTCGACAGCTCGCCTTGCTGGAATTTCACGGCACCGGTACCGACGTGGACGACGCGACCGAGTCGCACCACGTTGTCGATCGAGCGCAGGGCGTCGATTTCGGGATCGCTCAACGTCGCGCCACGGAACACGTGCGCATCGACGGACGGATCTATCCGCGCAAACACACCGCCTGCCTCGATCCGACTCGCCATGTCTGCGGCATCGTCTGCCTCGGCCGCCGCCTTGATCCACTGCGCCTGCAGGTTCATGAAGCCAGGCCCGATAAGCATGAGCGGCTGCGTCGCTATCCGACGCATGAGCCATGGCTCCGTCGGGCGCACCCATCGAATGGCGTCGGGCTCGACCCCTTGGTCGAGCAACCAACTCACGGAGTCCATCGCCGTCTTGCCGGCGCCCAACACCGTGAAACCCGAAGGGACCTCGCCCAGGTCGACCAGTGCATTCGGAGGCACAACTCGCACTCCGTCATCTATGCCGAACGAAGGCGTGTGCCGGCTCGGAATGCTCGGCTCCTGGTAGGTCGTGTCCACCAATCGACGGCGCGTTGCGACGGTGGTGACTCTTCCTGTGATCGTCGAACGCAAGACATGGGCGTCACCCTCGGTACCGCAGTACTCCGTCGCCGGCATGAAGCGAACCTTGCCGGTTGCTTCCAACGCGCGCAGCACACGGCCGAAGTACGAGACGATCTCGGGCGCGGTTGCCAGTTGATAGAAGCCCTCGTTCGGCCCGCTGTCGTCGATCTGGTCGTCAAGCAAGGTTGTCGAATCGACGCCGAAGACGGCCGCCGGTTGGTGAAGGCGCACAAAGGGATACGCGTCGTTCCAGTGGCCAGCGGGGCGATGTCGTTTGTCGACGATGATCACGTCGGCGTCAGTCTTCGCGGCCACCACGTCGGTGAAACCCATGCCCGACACGCCCGCGCCTACGACCAGATAGTCCGTCTCCAGATCGGCCATTTGCCACCTCCGCCTAGCTCAGGCCGCGACGGTACCGTTTGGTCGGTGAGGACCGCGGCCACACGCGTGCGGCAGATCCCGCCGGGTCTCGATGCAGGCCAGCGTCGATCCATCGCTTGCGGGCGGTTCACTTTTGGAGCTCGCGCTCGACCTCGTCGATCCAGTCACGGTGGGCGTCAATGAGCCGCCGACCGAGTCGGTGGCTGAGGAGCAGGTACTGGGTTCGTCCCGGCAGATCCTCGGCGATCCCTTCGCTGACGCTCAGCGAGGCTTCGAGACGATCGAGTTCGTCGCGAAGGCCGATCAGGCTGGCGACGATGATGTCATCGTCGATCATGTCGCCCGCAAGCAATCGGATGGCCGCTTCGTTCTGCATCCGCGTGAACCGCGCCGGGAGGGCCAACCAGCGCCGCAACGCGACGCGACCCTTTGCGGTGATCGTGTAGTGCGTCTTGGCAGTCGTACGCCCGGGTCGGGCGCTCGCCTTCAAGTACCCATCGACCGCCAGCCGTTTGGGCTCCGCGTACCACTGGCTCTGTGCGGCGTCCCAGTAGAGCGAACTCCTGGCCATCATCGACGCCAAATCGTGCGCGCCCGCGCCTCGCTCACCTACAAGCGCAAGCACTACATACGCGAACGGGCGCAGCTCAGTTTCTGCCATCTTGACAAAGACTCCGATCCAGAGTTATAAAAGCCTCTGGTTCAGAGTTAACTCCACAGGAGGTACGAGATGGGATCATCCACAGATTTGGTGGCGTCGGTTTATCGAGCCTTCAACGCCGGTGACCTCGAGACTGCCCTCGGGGCGTTCGCCGAGGACATCGAGTGGCGCACCCCTACGTCGCTGCCGTGGTCCGAGGGCACGTACTACGGCCGGGACGGAGTGGCCCGGTACTTTGAGGCCTTCGCCGAAGCGCTGGGCGACGCGTCGGTCACGCCCGACACAATCGAAGGCGACGGTCGAGTGGTTGTCGCTCGCGGCTACGAGCGAGCAGACGTTCGTGTCACCGGGCGCCGCTTCGAAGCGCGCTTCGCGCACGTCTGGCAAGTCTCCGGCCAACGGGTCATCGCCATGGAAGGCGTCGCCGACACGGCGCAGATCTGCAAGGCGTTCGGGGACATTTGAACGAAGAAGTGACCCGCACCGGGCTCGACGACTCGAACGCTTGCCATCTTCTCGTGTTGGTCACTCATCGCTGTACTCCTTCTGTTGTTGCCCCCTTTCACGATGCGCCGCCGCGCTTCATCCGTCGAGCCCAAATTCTGAACCGGTTCCAACGCACCCTGAATGGTGCGAGCGGTCATGTCTCCGAGATGTCGGTGAGTGTCTTCAGCGTTGATCGGCGCGCGCTGTCAATGATGCCCGCGGCGCCGCCGGGCGCCTCGACGACGACGACGAGCAGGAGCGCGCCGGTTGCCAGCGGCACGATCCACGGGTTGTCGAACTCGATCAGCAACGGCAATCCGAACACGAGGAACGAGCCGAGGATGGGCCCGAGTAGCGAGCCGAGACCGCCGATCATCACCATGCTCACGAGGATGATCGAAGTGAACGCCGGGTACTCGACGGCGTTGACGTTGCCGATCGACAGGCTGTGGAGCACGCCGGCGAGCGCGGCGATACCGCCCGAGATGGCGAAGGCGACGAGCTTCGCCTGGGTCAGCCCCACGCCGAGGGTGGCCGCCGCCTTCTCGTTCTCGCGCACGGCGAAGAAGCTGCGGCCGGTCGCCGAACGTCCGAGGTTGCGCGCCACCCATATCGACCCGAGGAGCAGCACGATGCCCGTCAGGAACAACGGGCGGTTCGACGGGTCGTCGAGATCGACAGGACCGAGCTTCGGCGGCACGATCGAGATGCCTGTCTGGCCGTGGGCGAGCTGATCGCTCTTGAAGAGGTAGAGCTCTGCCGCGTAGCCGAACGCGAGCGTGACAATGGCGAGGTACAGGCCCTTGATCCGGAGCGCCGGCAAGCCCAAGCAGGATGCTCACCCACATGCCGATGACGACGACGAGCGGGACGGTCAACAGGAACGGCACGCCGTACTTCGTGAAGAGGTTGGCCGTGGCGAACGAGCCGACGCCGACGAGCGCCCAGTGCCCGAGCGAGATCACGCCGGTGTAGCCCATGAGCACCGTGAGGCTGACCGCCGACCATCGCGTAGACGACGACGTTCACGAGGATGCCGTTGGTGCGCGAACCCGGACGCCAGCGACACCGCCACGGCGAACGCGAGCAGCGTTAGCAGCGAGCCGTGTCGCAACACGGGCTCGAAGGGGCTCAGCCGCAGCCGCGGCGGCAGCTCGCGCAACGGCAGGCACGAACGCGACCTTGTCTTCGGTTTCTTCGCGCTGGCCGAACAGGCCGTTGGGCCGGAAGACGAGCACGAGGATGACGGCGGCGAAAAAGACCGTCTCCGGCAGCCCGATCGTCGAGGGGAAGTAGCCGGCGATGACCGACTCGGCGACGCCGACGATGAGCCCGCCGATCGAGCGCGCCGGGAAGGCTCGTGAGCCCGCCGATCAGCGCCGCGGCCAGCGCCCGCACGAGGAACCCGACCGAGAGGGTGGTGGTGTTGAGCCCGCCCTGCTGCGCGCTCAACAGGATGCCGGCGACGCCGGCGAGCACCGAGCCGGCGACCCACGTGAACACGGCGACGCGGTCGACCGAGATGCCGAGCAGGCGCGCCGAGTCGGAGTTCTCGGCGGCGGCGCGCACGGCGACGCCGAAGCGAGTGAAGCGGAAGAACACGGCGGCGGCGATCGTGATGAGCGGGATGATGATGAACGCCTGGATGTCGCCGCCGGTGACGCCGAGATCGCCGATGACGAAGTTGGTGCGCAGCACGGTCGGGATGATGCGGATCTGCTCGGCCTGCTCGGCGTTGCGGTTGAACAGCAGCGTGACGATGCCGAGCGTGCCCTGCGCGATGGCGATCGTCGCCACGAGCGTGACGAGGCGCGGCGCGCGGCGCAGCTTGCGGAAGAGGCTGCGTTCGAGGCTCCACGCGTTCAAACCCAGCAGCACCAGCGCCAGCAGGGCGGCGACGACGAAGCGGGGCCGCGACATCTCGTCGAACGGGCAGGAAGCCGGCGCGCGCCGTCAGCCACCAGCAGAGGAACGCGCCGAGCAGGCCGAAGAACGGCTGGGCGAGGTTGAGGACCCGGGTGCCCTTGTAGACGAGCACGAGGCCGAGGGCGAGGATCCCGATGATCAGCCCGCGGCTCAGCCCGAGCACCACGTAGGAGACGAGTTCGCTCACGACTTCACTCCCCCCGACGGCGAAGCCGGCGGACGCGCCGGCGAGGAACACGGAGCGCAGCAGGTCGCCGCGGTCCGTCAGGCCCGCCGACGGCCCGTCGTAGCGCACCTCGCCCTTCTCCAGGAAGTAGGCGCGGTCGGTGTAGCCGAGGGCAAAGCTGGCCTGCTGCTCGACGATGACGACGGTGAGCCCTTCCTCGTCGCAGAGCCGCTGCACGGTGTCCATGAGCCTCTCGATGACCACCGGCGCGAGGCCGAGCGACAACTCGTCGATCATCAGCAACTCGGGTCGCGCCATCAGCGCGCGGGCCACGGCGAGCTGCTGCTGCTCGCCGCCCGACAGCGTGCCCGCCGCCTGCGCCGGCACGCTCGGCGATCCACGGGAAGTACTGCACGACGCGTGCGACTTCGGCGTCGATGCGCTTCTCGTCGGGATAGATGTAGCCGCCCATGCGCAGGTTCTCGCCGACGGTCAGGGTCGGGAACAGGCCACGCCCGCCGGGCACCTGGCCGAGCCCGCGGCGCATCAGCACTTCCGGCGGGCACGCCCGCGATGTCCTCGCCCTTCCAATGGATGGTCCCGGCGCTCGGCGTGATGAGGCCCGACGCCGCCTTGAGGATCGTCGACTTGCCGGCGCCGTTGGTGCCGAGCAGCGCGATGCGTTCGCCGCGGCGCACGTGGAAGTCGACGCCGTAGAGCACCTGCACCTTGTCGTAGAAGACGTCGAGGCCCTTGACGTCGAGGAGCAGCTCTGCGGCTGGTGTCTTCCTTCTTCCGGCTCGCCTTCGCCGAGCGGCGCTGTTCCTTCGGCGTGCCGAGGTAGGCCTCGGCGACGCGTGGGTCGGCCTGGATCTCCGCCGGCGTGCCCTCGCTGAGGACGGTGCCGGCGTCGAGGCAGTAGATCCGGTCCGACAGGCTCATCACGAGCGGCATGTCGTGCTCGATCATCAGGATCGTGGCGCCGGTCTGGCGCTGGATGTTGCGCAGCAGCGGGCCGAGCGCCTCGGTCTCCTTCTGGCTGATGCCCGACGCCGGCTCGTCGAGCAGAGCAGGTTCGGCTTCAGCGCCAGCATGCAGCCGAGTTCGAGCAGGCGCAGCGTGCCGTACGACAGCTCCGACGCGAACTTGTCGGCGAACGCCTCCATGCCGACGAGCCCGATGATCCGTTCGGCCTCGGCGCGCAGCTCGGCCTCTTCGGCGCGCGCCGAGGGCAGCGCGAAGGCGTGCGCGACGGTGCCGGCTTCCGCGTCGTTGTGCAAGCGCCACCTTCACGTTGTCGAGCACGGTCAGGTACGGGAAGAGCCGCACGTTCTGGAGCGTGCGGCCGATGCCGAGCCCGGCCCGCGCGCTCGGCGAGCGTGCGCCAGCAGGTCTTCGCCGCGGTACCGGACGCTGCCCGCGCGTGACCGCTGGAACCCGGAGATGCACTCCATGAGCGTGGTCTTGCCGGCGCCGTTGGGACCGATCAGCCCGACGATCTCGCCCTCGTACACGTCGAGGTCGACGCCGCCGAGCGCCTGCAGGCCGCCGAACTGCACGTAGATGTCGCGGCACTCGAGGACGGGCGCGCCCCCGGCGATGGGCACCGGGACGGGTGCCGGCTGGGGACCGGCTCGAGCTACCAGAAGTTTCAGTGCAAGGTAGATGGCCGGGCCGAGCGCGAGGACCAACAGGAGCGCGAGCACGCCCTAGTAGCTATCCACGAAGCCGGGGCTGATCATCTTGTACTTCACGTTTCGGCTTGCGCCTCGAACACGACCATCCGCTCCGAGCCGTGCATCGTGGTCGGCTTGCCCCGAAACGTGATCGGGCTTGAGAGAGATCGGCGTACGCGTTGTAATCCCGAAGCGCCGCCTTGAATTTCTCGCGCGTGGGGTCGGGGCCGGCGGCGGTCAGCGCGCCCTTGAGGAACGACACCAGCTGATAGCCGGCGGCCGCGCCCGAGCCGTTCTCTTCCCAGTCGGCGCGGCCGTGGACCGCGATGTACTGGTCTCGCGCCACCTTCATGTTGGCGCAGTTGCTGCCGTCGACCTCGGCCGCGAGGTAGTAACACGCGGCGGCCAGGCCGCGGACGCGCTGGTTCGACCACGTCGGCGCCATCAACGCGAGTGCGGTGTCGCTCTCATGGGCGAAGTCGGAGAACGTGTAGGTCCAGCCGCAGGCGGCGCCGGCGGCGCAGCGCTGCACGATCTGCTGCGTCGTGAGCGGATCGGTCAGCGGGACGACCACCTCGGTGTTCGTTCGACCGGAACTGGAGGATGTAGCCGTTGTAGTCGGGGTTCTGCGCCGGCTTCTGGTTGGGGACGATCGCCGACACCGTCTGGCCGAGTTCTTCGAGTCGCTTCTTGAACGTGTTGGCGACGGGCTTGATGTACTGCGAGTCCGACACGAGGATGCCGACGCGCTTGCCCTTGAGGTTCGGGTCCTTGGCGATGAACTCGGCCAGTTCGAGCACGTGGGTCGTGTAGCTCGTGCCGAGCTGGAACATGCCCGGGATCGGCACTTCCTCGGCGCCGCCGGCCGGCGATGTAGGGCACGCCGCGCCGGTTGGCTTCGGCGGCCACGACGCGCGACCTGGTCGATGCCGAGGGTGCCGCTGACGACGAAGTTCTTGCCGTCGTTGACGAGCGCGTTCGCGGCGGCCTGCGCGCCCGGCGTGTCGAAGCGGTCGTCGACGATCTGCAGGACGATCTTGCGGCCGTGGATGCCGCCGTGGTCGTTGATGTACTTGACGTAGGCCTCGATGCCCTTGATCGGGTCGTCCGCGAGGTTGAGCGGGACGCCGCTGAAGGTGATCGGCGCGTGGATACCGACTTTGATCTCGGTGGCGCTGACGCCGGTTCGGTCGCCGCCGCCCGACGGGCCAGGCGTCGTGGTCGCGCTCGTGCCTCCCGTGGTCGCCCGCGGCTTGCCCGTAATCGGGTCGACCGTGGTCTGGCCAGGGCGGAATCGTCTGGCCGGTGGCGGGGTCGATGACGGGTTCGGCGTCTCCGGGCGGCCGCTGCTCGCCGCCGGCCAATTCGCCGCGGGTGTCAGCGCCGCGGGTGCCTATCGACGTCGTCCCACCGTCGATCACCATCGTGCCGACGATGGCCGCGAGCAGCAGCCACACGGTGACGGCGCCGAGTCCGAACACGAGACGGGCGCCACCGGCGCCACGCGGGCGACGAATCAACCCGATCAAGTCGTTCATTGGTCTCCCCCAGATTGACTTAACGACGCTACTTCCTACCCCCCGCGACGCCAATCCGTAACCAAGCCTCACGGACGCGAGGCGGCCCTCCCGAAGGAGGGCCGTTACCTGCGCAAATTGGTGGCGGGGGCAGGATTTGAACTTGCGACCTTCGGGTTATGAGTCCGACGCGGGCCGTTCGGGTGGGTGACGCCTGGTCCGCCTACGTGCGCCTTGGTGCAGGTCAGGAGCGCTGCCTCAGGCGGTTCGTTCGCCGTCTGATGTCCGAAAGGACACCGTCATCGGGCCGAGGTTGCCGAGTTGCGCTTATCTCGCCGAAGCCGTTTTGATTTCAACCACCGGAGCGAGGCGGTCGGAGAACTTCGTGACCAGCGGGCCGAGCACGGCGGTAATCAGTACATAGGCCGCCGCCATGGCGCCGAGTTCGCGCGCCGTCGGCGGTGGACGCGCCGAGTGAGGCGATGACGATGGAGAACTCACCGCGAGCAATGAGCACCGTTCCGGCGCGAAGTCGGCCCGGCACAGCGGCGATCGAACGCGCCGACCACCATCCGGCCAAGACTTTGCCGGCGACCCCGACCACCGCCAACGCGGCCGCGGGGCAAGCACCTTGACGAGGTCTCCGGGGTCGACAGAGAAGGAGAAGAAGAGGAAGAACGTGGCGGCGAAGAGGTCGCGAAGTGGACCGACGATGCTCGACGCGCGGGCTTGCACGGGGCCTGAGAGCGCAAGCCCGATGAGGAAGGCGCCGATGGCAGCAGAGACCTGGACCTTCTCGGCCAAGCCACCGAC
Source organism: uncultured Actinomycetes bacterium (assembly GCA_963769985.1). Classification (GTDB taxonomy): domain Bacteria; phylum Actinomycetota; class Acidimicrobiia; order Acidimicrobiales; family JACCXE01; genus JACCXE01. The sequence goes on from CAVYNR010000001.1 coordinate 284,551, forward strand.
CAAAAGCGTCAATCCGAACACGGCGAGCAAGAGTGCTTCGTCGGACGCCGGCGTCAGCCATCGACTGAGGTAGTGGCCCCAGCGGAGTGCGACCATCAGGATCACCGACACCGCGGCAAGGGCGACGGCGATGGTCGTGACGGTGTCGGCCGCGCCTTTCCCGGCGACGACGGCGCCCACGATCGGCAAGTACACCGCCATGGCGAGGTCTTCGATGACGAGGAGATTGAGCACCGCCGGGGGTCTCACGATTGCCCAGGCGATCGAGGTCGGTAAGCGCTTTGGATACAACACCCGACGAGCTCACCCAACACACCCCGCCCAGGAGCAGCGCGGCAGACGGAGCCCAACCGAGCGCGAGCCCAGCGAGGAAGCCGGGCGTGAAGTTGGCGACCGCGTCAATCGCTCCGGGCAACGCTCCGGTGCGCAGCCCACGCCGCAACTCGTCGCCGCTGTACTCCAGTCCGAGGGTCAGCAGCAGAAGGAGCACGCCGATCTCGCCGGCGAGCCGATGAAATCGGCGCTGACGTCGAGCGGCGCGATGCCGCCTTCGCCCAGCGCCAATCCGGCGAGCAAGGTAGAGCGGGATCGCGGTGATGCCGAGTCGCGCCGCGAAGCGAGCGAGCATCGACAGGGCGAGGGCGACGGCGCCGATCTCGATGAACGCCAGCGACGCATCGCCACCGGTCGCGGCGAAGATGTTCACGCCTCGAGAAGGTCGCGCAGCTGTCGTAGTCCTTCTGGCGTGCCGACGGCGACGACGATGTCCTCGGCGGCCAGCACCAGTCTCGGGTCCGGGCGCAGGAAGCGTTTCGTCGCCGCGGATGACGGCGACGACCGATGATCCGGTTTGGGTGCGGAGCCGGGCGTCTCCGATCGTCGGTGCCGGCGTGACGCGGACTCGCCGTGCTGATCGGGATCCAGTCGAGCGCTACACCGGCGAGTCGTTGCACACCGGCCGCCGCCTCGCGTCAGCGGGCCCCCGCCGAGGAGGTCGGCCAGCGTGCGGGTCTCGTCGGGGTTGAGGTGCATCACGGTGGTACACGAATCGGGATCGGCTCGGTCGTAGATGGCGATCTCACGTCGTCCCGTGCGATGCGATAGCACCGCGACCCGCTCGCCGGCGCCGGTCGAGAACTCGTGTCGCACTCCTACCCCGGGAAGTTGTGTTTCGGTGACTTCTGCCATCGCGGCCCTCGCTCTCGTGATTCGTCGTCAGATATTGGCTTGCTCAGGCGGCGCGACTCGGCTCTGGCAGCGGTGCCGCCGCGTACGTCGCCGCTCGGTTCAGGGCAGTTCGCGCCGAGCGTGTAGCTGGTCATCGAGAGCGAGCCGTAGGCGGGTCCGTCGACGAGGACGTCGGGGGTGTCGTTCGTCGACGGCCGACGAGTGCGGCGATGTAGAGCAGCGGAATGAAGTGGTCGGGCGTCGGCACGGCCAGAGCGAAGTCTGCGTGCTCGACGAGCTTCAGGATGTCGCCCGGGCTGTCGCGCATGAGTTGTGTTGGCGGCCTCGTCAAAGCGCAGGTTCCAGTCGAAGCCGCCGACGGGCTGATCCCAGTCGATGCGACGAAGGTTGTGCACGACGTTGCCGCTGCCCACGATCAGCACGCCCTGGTCGCGCAGCGGTGCCAGCCGGGCGCCGAGGTCGAAGTGATAGTCGAGCGGCTGCAGGGCGTTGATCGACAGCTGCACGACCGGGACGTCGGCGTTCGGGAACATGTGGGCCAGCACCGACCACGTGCCGTGATCGAGTCCCCAGCTGTCGACGTCGAGCCCGACCCAGCGAGGCTTGACCGTCTCGACGACCAGCTCGGCGATCTCTGGGTGGCCGGGCGCGGGATAGTCGAACGCGAACAGCTCATCGGGGAACCCGTAGAAGTCATGGATCACCCGCGGACGCGGCATCGCCGTCACCGCGGTGGCGTTCGTGTACCAGTGCGCCGAGATCGCGAACACCGCGCGGGGCTCGGCGACGCAGTCGCCGAAGGCGCGCCAGGAGTCGGTGTAGCGGTTGTGCTCGAGGGTGTTCATCGGGCTGCCGTGCCCGATGAAACCCGCGGGCATCATGGCGACATCAGTCACAACCAATCCTCCTAGTACGGGCCGGAGCTTAAGGTTGCCGCATGAGCGTGGCCGAGGAGATCGACGCTCTCCGCGCTCGTGGATACTCCGCCGACTTCAGCGTCACGCGCGACGGTCAGCTGCGCTGCAACACGTGCGGCCGCAATCACCTGCCAAGCGACATCGTCATCGACTCGACCGCACGGTTCGAAGGCGCGTCCAACCCCGACGACCAAGCCATTGTCTTCGGCCTTCGCTGCGAGGGATGCGGTGTACGCGGTGTTCTCGTCACCGCGTACGGACCGGCTGCATCAGCCGAGGAAGCCGCGGTCATTACCGCACTCGGAGGCCAGACTCCTCGCTGACAGTCGCGGCGCGTGGAAGCGACCCACGTGGCACCGCTTGGGAACGATGAAGGCCCGGTGTTTGCCGCACCGGGCCTCATCACAAATGGTGGCGGGGGCAGGATTGTACGCCTTAGTGCAGCTCACGAGCGGTCTCGCGCGGCGTCCGTTCGCCGTCGTGATGTCCTGTGCGCGGTCGTTCGTTTGACAAGTTGTTTGACACGTTTCGAGGAGGGCAGTGCTGCGATTCTCACCCGCGGTCAGCGCCGTTCCCGTCGCCAGGTCGCTTCTGCGTTTGCTCGAAGAGCGCGGCTGGACCGGCTGGACGAAGTTGGAGCGGATCGCTCCGGCCAAGCGCTGACGCCTCCATCCCCAGTCCTGTGCGGCGACTAGAAGCGTTCGCCGTCGCTTACTTCCGCGCCCGGAACCCGGCTGGATCAGTGGCCCGACCCTGAACGGCGAGCGTGATGACCCCGGCAACGACCAGACCAAGGAGGTTCACACCGAGCTGAAGGGATGCGCCTCCCACCTCGGCCCACTCGCCGTATGCGGTGGCCACGCCGACATTCGCCGCGGCAGGGATGGTGGTGACCGAAACGAGCACGCCGATAAGCGCGCCACTCCGAGCTTGGGTGAGTGAGAGCATGCCGACGATGCCGGCGAGCACCGCGACCACCGCAGCCATCCCATCGGGATGCGAAATGAACGCGGTCAGCTCGCGGTCGCTCAGCTCGTAGACCTCTGGCGCAAGGCCGGTCACGCGGAACACCACCGTGGCGACCAGCGCAGCGGCCGAAGCGGCGACCAGACCTGTGACGAGCGTGGCCGCGGCGGTGCCGACCGCGGCGCTTCGCCTTCGTACCGTGGCGACGCACAGCGCGGACAGTGGCCCGTACTCGGGGCCGACCACCATCGCCCCGACGAGCAAGATGGGCGCGTCGAGCAGGATGCCCACTCCCGCGATGACAGCGGCGATGCCGATGAACACGAGAAACGACGCAGTGAGAATCGAGTCGGACCGCGCACGCGCCTCCAGCTCCTCCCAGATGAGGGCATCGGCCGCATGCCCCGGCGCTTCAGCACTGGCTCGCTCTGCGGCGTCGGAGACGACAGCTTCGAGTGCCTCCACCGTGATCGCCCCGCGATGGTGAACTCCCTGCCGCTGAAGCCACTCGACGACATCGTTCGCTGCCTCGCGGGCGACATCGCAGAGGATCAGCTGACCAGGCGGCTTTGCCTCGACGCGCTCAACCTTGACGACATGGGCGACGCCGGGCATCGCCACAAGCTGGTCGAACACGCTGCCGGCCAAGTCTGGGGGGACGATCAGCCGAAGATGGACCATGCCCCATCATTCGGCACGCGGCGGCGGGCGCGCCATCCGCAGAACGTGCGAGCACCGCAGGCTCGTCGTCTCAAATGGTGGCGGGGACCGATACTCGCGTTAGCTGCAACCTCTGTCGTCTGACGTCGCAAGCGACGTGGGCGCTCGCTCACTCGACGTCGGATTCAATGGACCACGGGCAGTCGCCGGGCGATGGCCGGGTAGTCGATCACGACGCCATCGGCGTCGAGGGTGATGTCCGCAGCGAAGGTTCTGTCGGCCGCTTCGTAGCGGATGACGTGGCGCGCTGGACCAGAGCTCACGTGGACGTAGCGCTGGCCATCGGCGCGGACACTGAGTCCGGGCACCGACACCCACGCCATCGTGAACTCGATAGCCCCTTCGCCTTGAAGGAGGTTGTGGCGAAGGATCGGCATCATGTTCGTGACGGGAGACAAGCCAAGGTCGCAGTCCAGGGCGGCCTGCAAGCCGGCCGTGTCAATCCCGGCGGGTGGCAGGTCGAGGTGACCTTCCTCGCTCGTCGCAGCGCGCCACGCGCCCTCGATGTCGCGGTGGAGGTCGAGTTCACGCCTCCACCCGTCGCCGACGCTCGTGACACTCAGCCGCGTCGTCACGAACTCGGAGCCCGTCTCGAGCTGGTAGTCCAGCCGGTACGGAAGTGGCTGTGTTCCGATGGCCACGCCCACTGCACTGAGGCGGTCGTCCGCGATCGCGATCTCGGCGAATTCGATGCCGAAGGGGTCGTCCTTCACCCAGGCGACCGCTCGGCGTCTAACCGTCATCCGAAACTACCGATCGAGCAGTGCCTCGAGCAGCTGGCGGAACACTCGCAGCTGGGCCCGCATCGCACTGGTGTCTTGCAGAGTTCGACAGAGGATGAATGCGCCTTCGAACGTGACGTAGAGGTGATCGGCGAGCGCCGCCGCGTCGACCTTGCTCTTGCGCGAACGCAAGACGGGCCGCAGCAACTCCACCAGAGCGTCGCGCCATTCGACCGTCGCTTTGGCAACGAGGTCGTTGATGTCGCTGCCCGTGAATTCGCGCTCGGCGAGCACAGTGGCGTAGAGACAGCCGGACTGCGCCGACATGATCTCGTCGCCGCCCTCTTCGAAGACCCGCACGAACGCAACGACGCGCTCGGCCGGATCGGAGATGTCCGCGACGGCTTCGAGCGCCCCGGCGAGGTTCGCCAGATCGGACGCGACATAGCGCTCGGTCAGCTGGTACGCGAGATCGGCCTTGGACTGGAAGTGGTGAAAGAACGCGCCCTTCGAACTGCCCGAGTCGGCAATGACCTGGTCAACCGACGTCGCGCTGTAACCCTGCGCCGTCATCAGGCGTTCGGCGGTCGCCAGGATGCGCTCACGGGTGGCGGCTCCGTCCTTCGGCACGAATCAGTTGTACCAGACCAACTGGTCTGATACAACAGACCAGTCAGTCTGCAACGAAGGAGAGGCCAATGTCGCTACCTCAGCTAGCCGGAACGCCGACCGTCACCGACGGCGGCATCGAAACCGACCTCATCTACCACCACGGCGTTGACCTGCCCGAGTTTGCGTCGTTCCCGCTCCTCGATGACGACCGCGGGCGTGAGCTGCTGCGCAACTACTTCCAGGACTACGTGACGATCGCCGCGCGCGCTGGCACGGCGCTGCAACTCGACACGCCAACGTGGCGCGCCAACACCGACTGGGGCGCACGCGTGGCCTACGGCCCCGCAGCCCTGCGCCGCATCAACACGGAGTCGGTCAAATTTCTCCAGGCGATTCGTGACGACGCCGGCGTCGAGACCTTCCTCATCAACGGTTGTGTCGGTCCGCAGGGCGACGGCTACGTGGCCGGTGAAGTTATCGATTCCGACTACGCCGCGAAGTACCACGCACCGCAGATCGAGGCCTTCGCCGAAGCGGGCGCCGACATCGTGACCGCACTTACGCTCACCGGCGCGGGCGAGGCGATCGGCATCGTGGCGGCCGCCCGCGCCGTAGGACTGCCCGTCGCAGTGTCCTTCACCGTGGAACAGGACGGGCGCCTCCCCGACGGCATGCTGCTCGAACAGGCCGTTAAGGAGGTCGACACCGCCGCGGCTCCCGACTACTTCATGGTCAACTGCGCCCACCCGACCCACATCGCAGCGGGGCTTGCCAGTGAAGGTACGTGGCGCTCACGCATCGTCGGCGTACGCGCCAACGCGTCGGCTCTCAGTCACGCGGAGCTCGACGCGGCGACCGAGCTCGACGAAGGCGACCCCGTGGCGTTGGCCGCGTCGCTCGACCACCTGCGCACGGTGCTTCCCAACCTGCATCTTGTGGGCGGCTGCTGCGGCACCGACGCACGCCACGTCGCGGCGATGTGGGGCGTGGGCTAGCCAGAAAGACAGTTGGCGAGATACGTCTGAAGGTGTTGCGCCAGTTCGGCGGTGTCACCGGCCGCACCGCTGATGAACGTAGACCGGCGGCGGCGAAGGAACGGCATGCCCACCACGTACATGCCGGGCGCGTCAGTAACGACGCCGCCATCGTGGATGACGTGGCCGTTGCGGCCGACTACGGGCAGGTCGAGCCAGGAGTAGTCGGGCCGGTATCCCGTGGCCCACACGATGGTGCGAATGCCGTCGGCGAGGAGGTCGACTTCGAGCAGCGGTGACCCGTCCACGCGGATCGGCTCCGGTCGCTCACCCGGATCCTCGCCCGCCCACTCGTCGAAACGGTTGAGGAGGCGATTCATCTTGAGATCAGCCAGCGCCACGATGTTGGGCAGCGAACCGGCGAAGGCGGCGGCGCCGCGGCTGATGCGACCTATGCGTCCAACGATGCGCACGCCGTGCGACTGCAGCACGTTTAGATCGAGGTCCGCGTGCTCTGGCGTGCCGACGAGTTGCGGCGAAGGCACGTGACGGGCGCGCGTGATGTCGTCGATCTCGGTGTAGTGCTCGTCGAGGACGCCGGCGGCGTCCAGCCACCAGAAGATGTCGCGGTCCTTGTAGCGGCGTGGCATGCGCACCTGCTCGCCCGCGGCGAGCGTGACCGCACGGCCCGAGCGCGCGATCTCGTCGGCCAACTGCACACCGGTGGACGACGCGCCGACAACCAGCACGCCACCATCCTCCAACGCGTCCGGGCCGCGATAGGTCTGCGGCGTGAGCGACACGATCGACGGAGGCACACCCTCGGCGCAGGCCGGCAACGTCGCCAAGTTGCAGGCACCGCTGGCGAGCACGACCGTGTGCGCGCTCCAGAGACCTCGGTCGGTCACGACCTCAAAGCCTCCAGTTGAGGCGCGCAGCGACGTCACCTTCGTCGCCGTCTGTACCGGCGCGTCGACGGTCACCGCGTACTTGCCGATCGTCTCGGCAACCTCGGCGGCGGTCATGAATCCGTCGGGGTCGTCGCCCTCGTAGGCGTAGCCCGGCAACGTCGTCTGCCAGTTGGGGGTGAGGAGACGCAGGCTCGGCCAGCGCTCGGTCCGCCACGAGTTCGCCACCTCACCGCGTTCGAGCACGACGTGGTCGATCGAACGCTCGGTGAGTTGGCGACTCATGGCGAGACCGGCGTGACCGGCCCCAATGACTACGGCGGTGGTACTAGCGGTCAACTATTTCTTGACCTCGACGACGACGTTGGTCGGATTGACGAACAGGTCATAGACCGCCGAGCGCTTCTGGCTCTGCGCCACGATGGCGGCGATGTCGTCCGGAGACGCGTCGGCGTCGATGTCGAAGAGAACGCGCACTGCGCTGAAACCGTTGCGTACGTCGGGGTCGACACCCATCACGCCGAGCAGGTCCATATCGCCCTCGATGGTGGCCGTAACGCTGCGCAGCTGAATGTCGCGCATGGTGGCGACCGAAGCAACGCCGGCCGTCAGGCACCCAGCGAGTCCGAGCATGACAATCTCGATCGGGGTGGCGCCGTTGTCCTCGGAGGCGAACAGCTCCGGGTGGTCCATGTCGACGCCGTACTCCTGGCGGTGGGGATGGTCTTCGCCGAACGCGTTGAACTTCTCGCACTTCGAGTAACAGTGCGTGCCGTTCTTCCATGTGGAACTCGCGCGCCACACGAACTTCCCCGCTTCGGGCGCGTCGGTCAGCATCTGGCGTGCTTCGAGGATGGCGGGCAAGTTGATGCCGTTGTCGACGGGCTTGGTGGTGACGCTCATTGGTGGTTCCTCCTGTTGTTGGTGTTGGTTAGACAGCGCGCGCAATCACGTACTGATGATCATTCCTGTACCGGTACATGCCCTGCGCGTTACGGCACGGCGCGAGCGCAGCCAGCAAATCGGCGCGTAACTCGGCGTGATCGGCATTCTCGAGCGCCGGCACGGCCGGTCCGCTGCTGGTCATCGCGCGCCACGCCATGTCGTCGTCGGCCCACTCGATCTCGGCCACGCGCGCTCCACGCTCGACGACTTCGAAGCCGGCCTCGGTCAGCATCTCCTCGGCGACCCCCGGCGTGGCGATGCGGTTGGTAACGCGCATCCCCTCGACGTTGTTCGGCGGGACGTGCGCCTTGTACGCCCGAAAGGTTGGCCGCATGTCGAGTGGGGCGCCGCTGCCATCGCCCCAGAAGCTGATCGCCACGCGGCCGCCCGGCCGCAGCACGCGGCGCATCTCGACGAGCGCGGCGCCGCAGCCACCCCAGATGCCGTTGACGGAGATCGCGATATCGAAGGACGCGTCGGTCCACGGCAGTTCGAACATCGAACCGAGGCGGATGTCGCAATCCGGGTTTCGCTCCCGGGCGATGGTGAGCAGGCCCTCGGACGCGTCGAGACCGGCGACGGTCGCGCCGTAGCCGCGCATGAAACGCATGCCGTAGCCCGCGCCACACGCGACGTCGAGCACGTCGAGGCCTTTGGCGACGCCGGTCGCGGTGCACATGGCGGCGAGAACATCGACGGCGTAGTGCTCGTACAGGCACGCCCAGTCGACCGCCGCGTGACCCCAAGCCGCGCCAGCCTCACGCCAGTCGTGCTCGGCGGACTCGTGCCCCTGCTTGGTCTGGGTCATCTGCGCCAGAGTGCGACTCGCCGAGTGCGCCTCGATTGCGGACGGCGTGCGCCGCCGAGACGCGGCGGCGCGGCGGCCTGCGTAGTTCCGCTCTCCGCCGCTAGCGTTGCGCGCGTTGGTAAGCAGCTTGGAGTTTCGTGTCCTCGGCTCGCTCGAGGTGAGACGCGCCGGCGAGCTCGTCAACATCGGCAGCCCTAACGAGCGCAGGATCCTCGCTGCGTTGCTGGTGGACGCCAATGCCGTTGTGTCCACGTCCCGGTTGATCGAACTCCTGTGGGGAGACAATTCACCCGACTCTGACCGCAACGCCTTGCAAACCTATGTTGCCCGGCTCCGGCGGCGGCTGCGCTCTCCGCAGCTCGCCGCCCCGATCGTGACGCGACCGCCCGGCTATGCAATCGAACTGAGTGTGCATCAGCTCGACGCCTTGGAGTTCTGCGCGCGCGTGGACGAGGCGCAAACACGCTGGCACGACGACCCGACCGCGGCCATCGCCATATTGGACGACGCGCTGCGCCTGTGGCGCGGTGCGGCCTTCGCCGAGTTCGCCGACGACGAACTCGCACGCGCCGAAGCGGTCCGTCTCGAGGAACTCCGGCAGAGCGCAGTCGAGCTTCGTGTCGACGCGCTGCTCGCCGTCGGTCGGTATGCGGACGCCATCAGCGTGTTGGAGGGGCTGGTCGCCGCACACCCGCTACGAGAACGACCGCACGCGCAGCTCATGCGAGCGATGGCTTCGACGGGGCGTCAGGTCGAGGCGCTGCGGCTGTACCAACGCTTTCGCGAGCGTCTCGTCGAAGAGCTCGGCCTCGAACCCTCTCCATCGCTGCGCGAGGTCGAGACCCAAATCCTCACCAGTGCGCCCGAACGCGGTAGAGACGAACCTCCGCCGGCGCCGCGCCGTGTACCGGAGGGGAACCTCGCGCCTCCGATCACCACGTTCGTCGGTCGAGAAGACGAGATCGCGCGGTCTCGTCGACTTAGTCGAGCACGCCCGACTCGTCACGCTGGTCGGCGTCGGGGGCGTAGGCAAGACACGCCTCGCGGTGCGGCTGGCCGAGACTGTCGCGGGAGGTTGGCCCGACGGGACCTGGGTCGTCGAATTGGCGAGGCTGAACTCCGCCGATGCCGTTCCGCACGCGGTGGCGCTGGCGTTGGGGGTCGCGCTGGCTCCCGGAGTCGACGTGGTCGACGCGCTCGTGGGTTCGCTTCGGCACCGCCGGATGTTGCTGGTGATCGACAACTGCGAACACGTTCTGCTTGCCGCGTCACAGCTCGTGGATTCGCTGGCGCGGCGCTGCCCATCCGTCACGATTATTGCGACGAGTCGTGAGCGCCTCGGTGTCGACGGAGAACACGTCTGGCCCGTGCTTCCCCTGCCCGTCCCGCCGGCGGGTGCACCCGACGTGGCGGCGTCTCCTGCCGTGGCCTTGTTTCTCGACCGCGCCAGAGCGGCGCGCGCCGACTTCGTTCTCGACGCTGCGAACTCGCGCGCTGTCGCGGATATCTGTCGCGGGCTCGACGGTCTTCCGCTCGCGCTCGAGTTAGCGGCGACCCGGCTCGGGGCCCTCACGGCTGAAGATCTCGCGCAACGACTGCGCAATCGCTTCGCGCTGCTCAACGCCGGACCACGCAATGATGGCGAGCGCCATCGGACGCTTCGCGCCCTCGTCGACTGGTCCTACGGATTGCTCAACGAAACCGAGCAGGTGGTGTTCGACCGGCTGTCGGTGTTTGCCGGCGGCTGGACGCTCGACGGCGCCGCAGCGGTGTGCCCGCCCGACGCGGTGTCGCAGGCCGACGTCGCCGCGGTCGTCGCCAGCCTCGCCGACAAGTCGATGATCGTTCCGCCGTCGCCGTCGGGGCCGCCGCGCTACGGCATGCTCGAGACACTGCGGCTCTACGGAGCTGAGCACCTCGCGGCGCGGGGTGATCGAGACGACGTGAACGGTGCACACGCCCGCTACTTCCTCTCCCTGGCCGAGACCGCCGAAGTCGCGTTCCGCGGTCCCGACGAGCGCGAGTGGGTCGAACGGCTACTCGCCGAGCTCGACAACCTCCGCGCTGCGCATGAGTGGTCCCGTGCTGAAGGTGGTGACGTCGGCATCGCCCTGGCCCTTTCGGTCGCACTGCACCGCTTCGCGACATGGCAGCTCAACGACGAGATCCTCAGCTGGTCCGAAGCACTGCTCGATCTTCCGGGAGCGGCCGCGCACAGACTGCTCCCCGTCGTGCTCGGCTCGGCCGCAGTCCGCCGAATGCACCGCGGCGAAATGGACATCGCCGGGCAGTACGCCGAGCGCGCGCTTGCGCTCTGCCCGGACGGTGACGATCTTCGCAGGGCGCTGGCCACTGAAGCGCTCGGCGGTATCTGCCTGCTGACCGGTGACCTCGACGGCGCGATCGACTACTGCGTGGCCGTCGCGCGGCTGTGGCGACTGGCGGGTTACGAGCAGGGCGAAGTGTGGAGCTTCGGTACCCAGATCGTCATAGCGGGCAAGCGCGGTGACCTCCCGCGAGTGAGGACACTCGTCGACGAGGCCCACGCCATCGCCGAGCGGACGGGCAACCCGACCACGAAGACACTCGTTTCCTACGCCCACGGCGAAGCGCTCCTCGAGAATGACCCCGCACAAGCGCTGGAGCCGCTCGGCGAGGCCTTGGAGTCCGCGCGCGCCGCGGGGAACCTGTTCATGACCGGCAATTCCTTGGTGTCGAATACGTCGTTGCGGGGTCGCCACGGTGACCCAAACCTTGCCCTGCCACTGTTCGCGGACCTGATCGAGCACTGGCATCGAAGCGGCGGCTGGACCCAGCTGTGGCTCACCCTGCGCAACCTCGTCGAGTTGGTCTCTCGCCTCGGCGCGTACGACGACGCCGCGGTGCTGTACGGCGCGTGCGACGCGTTCAGCCGGACACAGCGCCCTTACGGCGCAGAAGCCGAGCGATTGGCGTCGGTCGTCTCCACGCTGGTCACGAAGCTCGGCCAGACCGGCTTCGACGAAGCTAGGAAGCGCGGTGAAGGTCTCGACGAGGCCGTCGCCGTCGCGTTCGCGTCCACGGTGACGCGGCGCCTGCAGCACACCTGACGGGAATCCACCGCGCATGCACGGCGCAACTGAGCCGCACTCGCCGCCGCGCACGCTGACCGCACCCTCTCGACGAAAGGTGCAGTCCATGACTATCTCTGTGTCACCAGACGTGCTCGACGACGTCACTGGTAGCTACCAGTTCGACCTCGCGCACACCCGCGTCGGCTTCGCCGCCCGCCACGTGCTCGTGGCACGGGTCCACGGGTGGTTCGACGGCGTGGACGGGCGGCTGCAGCTGGACGGAGCCAATCCGGCCAACTCCTCGGTTGTCCTCACCATCGACGCGACGAGCATCCGGACCAACAACGCCGACCGGGACGCTCACCTTCGGTCGCCCGACTTCTTCGACGTCGACCGTCACCCGACGATCGCATTCGCGAGCACGACCGTCACAGTCCTCGGCCGCGACCGGTATCGCGTCGCCGGCGACCTCACCATCAAGGGGATCACGCATCCCGTCCACGTCGATCTCAGGCACGAGGGGACGTGCGTGGATCCCTACGGCCAGCTCCGCGCCGGCTTTTCCGGTTCGGGCACGCTCAAGCGCAGCGACTGGGGCCTCACGTGGAACCAGGCCCTCGACACTGGTGGCTTCGTGTTGAGCGACCGTATCGAGCTCGAACTTGACGTGTCGGCCATCAAGGTTGACGGAGACTCACAATGACCACTCATCGCATGCGTCTGTTTTTGACCGCCAGCCTGGTCGCAGCCACGGCCACGG
>CAVYNR010000002.1:0-275915 GCA_963769985.1 uncultured Actinomycetes bacterium
TTCGAGGCCCTTGAGGCCCTGATTGTCGAGCCCGACCTGACCGAGCAGTGGTGAGGCCAAGTCGGCGGCGGGGCGCATGCGCGCCGCTTCGGCGACGAGAAAAACGCCCTGGAGGGCCTTCGCCTTCACCAGGTCGGCGGTGGCGTCCTCCACTTTCCGGGCGAGGTACACGAAGCTCGATGCCTTCGTGAGCGATGTCTGCAGCTTGCGCACCGGCTGGTCGAGGATCGGCGAAAGTGCTTGGGCGGCCGCGAGCGGATCCTTCACGAGCTGCGGGTTGGCCCAGACCGTCGTGCGGTCCAACGACAGTGCGAGGTCGCGGCCGTTACGGTCGAGAATGCTGCCGCGCGGCGGCGAGGTGAACGGTGCGCCGCGTCTGTTTCACCGACAGAGCTTCGAAACGGTCGTGCTGCATTGCCTGCACGTAGACGAGCTTGCCGACCACGACCGCCAGCACAAGCAGCAGCACGGCCGCGACCGTGATGAAGCGCGCGGTCGACGGCATGGTCTCGGCGGGCTGATATCGGCGGATGGCGCGATCGGACACAACCGGTTGGCGACGCCGCGTCGCCACGAGCGTGGTCATTTCGAGGCCAGTGCGGCTTTGACGCTTCGATAGTCCGATTCCGAGGCAGCCGTCGCGCCGATGGGCGAAGTCGGACCGGCGGGGGGTGCGACATAGGTGACGTGCGCCGGGCTCGATCATGCCGAGACGGTCCTTGGCCGCGGCGACGACGCGTTCGGGCGACTCGAGTTCGGCTACCTGGTAGCGCAGCTTCTCGTAGGTGGTCTGCGCCGCGGTTGCCTTGGCGTCGAGCTTGTCGAGGCGCGCCTGGTTCTGCGCCACGATCACTTGCGACGCCGCTACGCCAAACGCCAGCACGACGGTGAACGTGGTCACCATTGTCACCAGCAGTCGTCGCTGACGCGCCGCCGACCGCGGAATTCGCTGCGCGACGGGCGGTGCAGGCCGGCGCGCGACGGGCGCACCCGGAGCAACGCGGTCCGACGGTCGCGGGTTTTAGATCCAGCCGCGCACTGCCATTAGGCCACCGCCTCACAGGCACGGAGGCGGGCGCTCTCGGCGCGGTGGTTGCCGCGCAAGTTCGTCGGCCGAAGCCTTCTTCGCGCCACGGAACACGAGCGAGACCTTCGGCTCGGCGCCGCACCCGCAGGGCAGCCCAGGCGGGCACGTGCATCCACCGGTGACGGCCTCGGCGAAGCGCTGCTTCACGATGCGGTCCTCCCCCGAGTGGTACGCCAGCACGACGCACCGTCCGCCGCGGAGCGAGCGCGGCGATGGCGTCGTCGATGGCACCCGGAAGGATCGATAGCTCGTCGTTCACCGCGATGCGCAACGCCTGGAACGCGCGCGTGGCTGGATGGCCGCCGGTGCGCCGGGTCGCGGCCGGGATCGCGTTGCGGACCAGCTCGGCCAGCTGTCCCGTGGTCGTGAGCGGTCGCGACGCGATGATCGCCCGAGCGATCCGCGACGCCCAACGCGTTTCGCCGCCCGACCGGAAAATGTCGGTCAACGACTCGAGCGAGTCTTCGTTCAGGATGTCGGCCGCGCTACGCCCGCTGGTGGGATCCATGCGCATGTCGAGCGGTCCGTCGTGGCGGAACGCAAAGCCGCGCTCGCCTCGATCGAGCTGAGGTGAGCTGACGCCGAGATCGAACAACACACCACTCACCGGGCCGCGTCCGTCAGCGGCCACGACGTCGGCGAGCACGTCGAAGCGCGCTCGATGCACGCTGGCGCGTTGGCCGTAGGGAGCGAGGCGTTCGGTGGCCGCGTCGATCGCGTCGGGGTCGCGGTCGACGCCGATTATCGACAAGTGCGGATGAGCGTCGAGGATCGCCGCTGCGTGACCGGCTCCGCCGAGCGTCGCGTCGACGACGCGCCCGTCGGGCACGGGAGCGAAGAGATCAACGACCTCGGCGACCATGACCGGCTCGTGCTCGAACGCGCGGCTCATCTGCAGTCCCCCGGCCGGGGCGTAGAGGCTGCCAGGTTGTTGCCGCTGCGAAGCAGTGGCAGGGGTTTTAGCGCGCGGCTCATCTGCAGTCCCCCGGCCGGGGGGAAGGTGCCAGGTTGTGTGTCCTGACTACCACCAACGGAGTGGGCGGAGTTGGGTTCTCCGTCGGTTCCGGCCGGGAGGCTGCAGATGCCCCGCGCGTCATGCTCGGCTGTCTTTCGTGAATCCGGGTTCGGCGGGCGCCTCGACGCGGTTGGCGAACAGCGTCGGGTTCCACACCGCGATGTGGCTGAGGGCGCCACTGAGGAGAACGGATTGACCGGGCTCGAGTTGGGCGTACTCGCGCATGTACGGCGGCACGAGCAGGCGACCGGTGCTGGCGTCGACGGCCACGTCCTCCACGTTGTGCGCCCAGTACTGCGCGTCGGCTTCGGCCGCCTCGTCGCCCGACTCCATCTTCTCGAGCCATGCTTGGGCTTGGCGCTCGTAGCTCTCGCGGGTCCAGAGGGCGAGGGAGCGGTTGTTGCCCTTGGCGAGGTGGGCACCTTCGGCAAAGCGCGAGCGGTACTTGGCGGGAACGATCACCCGCCCCTTCGCGTCGAGCGTGTGCTCGCTATGCCCGCTGAAAAAATCCGCCACTGATCGCTCCGTCGACGTGGGTCGGCCCTCTATCCGATCCACTGCGCGCCACTTTAAGGGTCAATCGCGCCACTTGCAACCACAACGAGGGCGAAACAAACCAAAACGGCTTCGTTAACGGGGCCCCAACGCCGACTTTCTGCGGATTCCGCCCCGGGGGGTGGGGCGAATCCGCAGAAAGTCGCTAGGTCAGGTGGGAGGCGAGCGCGGCGACGGCGGCGGCGGCGGTGGCTTCGTCGAGGGTGGCGACCGGAGCCGTCGCGGCGGGTACCGCGTCCGGGCCGAGCACCTCGATCAGCGCCCCCGGAACCCACCGGAGCGGAACGGCGCACTGGAATAGCGCCCACCCGCGGGTGCGTCGTTGGGAGATGCCGACGAGCTTCGCGCCGTCGTCGGTGAGCACTTCGCCCGGACCGACCCCGGCAAAGCACACCGCCGCCGATCCCGGGCGTCGTTGCATCGCGGTGCGGTGCACCGTTGCGCCCGACACGCCGACGGCGTCGAGCGCGGCGACCCAGGCGTCGCCCATCCAACAGCCCGCTTTGCCGATGTCGTCGTTCCAGCCCGCGCCACCGCGCGCCACGACCACGTCGACCCACGCGCACTCCCCCGGCCCGACGACGACCGCCGACCCGCCCGACACGCGCCGCGCCAGGGCGAACCCGGCGTGCGCGGCGCGCGCCTCGACGCCGTCATCGACCGTTTGGGCGCGCCCCAACACGATCGCCGGGCGCACCGCGCGCAATACCGAAATGCGATGGGCGACCTCGATCGGCCGCGCGTGCAGCGCCTCGGCGCGGCCCGCCCAGTGCGTGACGCGGGCGGCCGTCAGGCTGATGCGGCCGCGGCGTGCGCCGGCATCGCCAGCCACGGCTCCCAGTCAGGGCGGCGACTACCCGTGGCGGCAAGCACCCACGCCCACGCGTGTGGCGTGGACGGAGCGCGGCGCAACCGCATGCCGATTTCGTGCAACATCCGGTCTTCCTTGCGCGCGTTGCAGGGCTTGCACGCGGCCACGACGTTGTCCCACGTGTGCGTGCCGCCGCGTGAGCGCGGCACAACGTGGTCAATGTTCTCGGCGGTGGCGTGGCAGTACTGACAGCGGTAGTTGTCGCGTGCGAACACGGCTCGGCGATTCAATGCGACGCGGGTCGTGTAGGGGACCTTCACAAAGTTGATCAGGCGCACCACCGACGGCGACGGAAAGCTCGCATTCGCGGAGCGGAAGAGCTGATCAGACGAGGAAACCATCTCGGCCTTCGTCTGCAAGATCAGATTGAGGGCACGCCGGGGTGCGACGATGCACAGCGGCTCAAACGTTGCATTGAGCACGAGGGCACCGGACATCGGCTAACTCCGATGCCCTGGTGGCGCTGTTGGTCCGGTTGGCCCCGCATCCATTGCGTCGAAAACTTATCGGACGCGCCGCACCCCGTCGTGGCAACTACTTGTCGTCCTCGGCCCGCAGCCGACGCAGTGCTTCTTTGACCTTCTCCGCGCCACCAGAGCTCTCCCACACGCGCCGGAACTCCTCGGCCACCGTTGGGTCGTTGATCGTGACCGAACCCGACGCCTCGTCGAACCGGATCGCGTTGTCGGGTCCACCGTCGACAACCGATTCGCGGATCAGCCGATCCGCTTCAGCTGTGAGCACCGAAAGTTCCGGCAGCGCGCTCTTCACGATCGTGGCGAAATGAGTGTCCGGCGTTTCCGCGAGCGCCACGAGAAGGTCACCGGTGGTGACCTCGCGCTCGGAACTCGCGCGCGTGAACGCCCGGGTAAGTACGCGGTCGACACCGCGCGAGCTTCCACCACGCCCCATTCCCCGGCCGAACCGCCCGCGGCGGCCGCCACCGCGCCGCCGACCCTCCGGAGCCCGCGTGCGCACGAGCGCCCGCGCAGTGTCGTAGTTCAATCCAGCCGCCTCGACGACGGCTGCGAGCGGTCCGTCGGCGGAACGAAGAATTGCCAGTAGCAGGTGGAAACTGTCGATGTAGTTGTGCCCGAGCGACAACGCCTCGCGCAGGGACAGTTCGAGCGCCTTCTTTCCTCCGCCCGAGAACGGCTTACTGCCGGACTCCAGGTCCGGTTCCTCGGACGCCGTCAGGGACTCAAGCAGCTTCACGCGTAACTCAGAGCGATCGACATTGGCCGCGTCGAGGACGTCTGCCACCAATTCCGAACCGTCGGCGCCGTCGATGAGCGCGATCAGCATGTGATGGCGACGGATGTAGGGGCTGTTGCGTTCCTTGGCCACGTCCGTGGCCCCCACCAGCACGAGGCGGCCGTCGTCGGTGAATCGTTCGAACATACCTGGTGCTCCGTTCTATACACACTGTTTAAACAGTGTTGTGATACTTTCTGCGCATGACCGTATCAGACAAGAACCGACGGTGGGTCACGCTGCGCGAAGCGGCGGAGGCCACGAACGCGAGCCTGCCGGCCCTGCGGCGCTGGTATCGGGACGGGCTGATCGCATCGACGCTGGTCCCGGGTACGCATGGCGAGAAGCGACTCGTGGATCTCGAGGAGGTCACCGCACGGGCCGCGGCCTCGCCCAACATCGGGCGGCGCGGCCGCATCAGCCGCGATGCGGTGAACGACGCGTTGATCGAACAGGTAGCGGCGATGGCGATGGAACTCGAGGACCTACACGAGCGCGTGGCCGCGCTCGAAGATCCGCGCTACTAGCGCCGGCCTTCCTCGCGACACCACTCGAGGTACTGCACCAGATCGTGACCGGTGGCTTTGCCGCCGTCGCCGCCGTATTGCGTGACGAGCCGAAACTGCATGTAGTCGCGGTCAGGCGTCGGCAAGTACGGCGCCCGCTTCCACCACCGCGGGCGCGCCAACCGCTTCATTTGCCGCAGCCCCGCCCACCAGAGGTCGGGCCGTCGAATTACTGCGAGCGCTGCGACCAAGGTCCGCTGTCGCTCTTCGGTTCCTTCGGGAGACCGAGCACCATCTCGCCGATGATGTTGCGCTGGATCTGACTCGTGCCCGCATAGATCGTCCCGGCGCGCGCGCACAGGAACGAGATCGTCCACGACATCGAGCTGTTCGGCGCGCCCAGTTCGTCGGGGTTGAACGCGCTCAAGGGCATGCGACCCGCAGGCACCATCGCCTCCATACCGAGCAGGTCGACGCCCAACTCGGTGACAACGCGGTGGTATTCGCTCCAGTAGAGCTTCGCGATCGACGCCTCGGCGCCCGTGGAGGTGCCGTTGAGCCAGCCGGTCAGCGTGCGCAGCCCGAGGTATCGCATGATCTCGACCTTCGAGTAACACCACGCCAGCTTCTGACGCACCAACGGATCGGCGGCCTTACCCGTCTCCTTCGCCAGCGCCAGCAACCGGTCGATCTCGATCTTGAACTGCAGCGGCAACACCGCGGCGGACGCGCCGCGCTCGTGACCGAGAAGCGTCATCGCGACGGCCCAACCACCGTTGACCTCGCCGACGACGTGGCCGATCGGGCAGCGCGCCTCGTCGAAGAAGACCTCGTTGAACTCGGACTCCCCCGACAGCATCTTGATGGGCCGTACCTCGATGCCGGGCTGCTTCATCGGCACGAGGAGAAACGTGATGCCCTTGTGCTTCGGGGCGTCGGGATCGGTCCGCGCCAGCACGAAGATCCAGTCGGCCATGTGGCCGTACGACGTCCAGATCTTCTGGCCGCTGATCACCCACTCGTCGCCGTCGGCCACGGCTTTGCATCCAAGGTTGCCGAGGTCGGAGCCGGCGTTGGGCTCCGAGTAACCCTGGCACCACGTGTCCTCGCCGGAGAGGATCCGCGGCAAGAAGTGCCGCTTTTGCTCCTCGGTCCCCCAGTTCAACAGCGTGTTGCCGATCATGGTGATGCTGAAAACGTCGTTCGGTCCGCCGGTCGGCACGCCGACTTTGGCGAACTCTTCGGCCAGCACCACCTGCTCGGTCGGCGACAAGCCACCGCCGCCGTACTCCTTGGGCCACGACACCGCGAGCAGGTTGTTGTTCGACAGAGTGACGCGCCATTTCGCCACGAACTCGTCGGCCTCGTCGGTCGACAGTGCGCCGAGTCCGACCCAGTCCTTGGGCAAGTTGGCGGCGAGGAACTCCTGCACCTTGGTGCGGTACGCCTCGGCTTCAGCTGACCAACGAACATCCATGCGTTGAGACTACGGCTTCGCCGTATTCGCAACGCACCGATCACAATGACGCCTCCGGCGCCACCCGGACGGGTCCCCCAACCCGTCCTCCTCCCTCTGCGTGGGGGCCCCTCGCTTCGCTCGCCCCACGCCGGGCCGTCCGCGCCGTCAGGCTAAACCGCGGGCGCGCAACGCTACGGCGGCGGCGCCGATGAGGGGACCGTCGGCGCCGAGACCGACGGGGGCGACTCGGGCACCGCGGGCGAACACGATCCGACAGCGGACCTCGACCTCGCGTTGCGCGGCGGCAAAAAACGGTTCGCCCATTCCCAGCGCTACCGAACCGCCGATCAGCGCGAGTCGCAAGTCGAGCAAGTTGACGACGGACGCGATGCCGCGTCCGACCAACCGGCCGGTGCGCTCGATCGTGTCGGAATCGGCCTCAGCCGCCGGGCGACCAGTGCGTTTCTCGATCGACGGGCCCGACGCCTCCGCCTCCAGGCAGCCTTGGCCGCCGCACGCGCACGCGGCACCATCGGGCTCGACAATCACGTGGCCGATGTGACCGGCGTTGGCGGTGTCGCCGTCGAGCAGCCGCCCGTCGAGCACGATTCCCGCACCCACACCGGTCGACACGACCATGGCAAGAAAGTTGCGCTCACCTTGCGCCGCGCCCGTCCATCCTTCGCCCAGCGCTAGCGCCTTGGCGTCGTTGTCGATGTACACGTCGAGCCCCGTGTGCGCGGCCAGGGTCGAACGCAAAGGGAAGTCGCGCCATCCGGCGATGTTCAGGGGCGAGACCGTCTCGCCGTTGGGCGTCATCGGGCCGCCGGTGCCTACACCGACCGCGCCGACTGCGTCGCCTCCTCCCACTGCGTCGATCAACGTCGCCAACGCCCGCCACGGGTTGTCCGTGGGCGTCGCCGCCCGTTCGCGCCGGAGGATCGCCCCGTTCGCGTCCACGACACCGACGTCGAGTTTGGTGCCGCCGATATCGATTGCGAGCACAGCGGTCACACAGGGAACGTACCGATCCCGGGCGGCAACCAGAGCGATTTAGGCTCCCTCTATGGCACGTCGCCGGTCGGTCAGCGGCCCAGAGGAATTTCAAGCCGTCTTCGAATCCGTAGCCGCCAACATCGGTCACGCCATCGTGGGGAAGGCCGACGCGATAAGTCTCGCCCTCGTGTGCCTCGCCGCGCGAGGGGCATCTGCTCATCGAAGACGTGCCCGGTGTCGGCAAGACCACGCTGGCCAAGGCCTTGGCGGCGTCGTTCGACTGCGACTGGAACCGCATCCAGTTCACGCCGGACCTGCTGCCCTCCGACGTCACCGGCGTCACGGTCTTTTCTCGCACCGGCAACCGCTTCGAGTTCCGCGCCGGCGGCGTGTTCGCCAACATCGTCTTGGCCGACGAGATCAACCGTGCGTCGCCAAAGACGCAGGCGGCGCTGCTGGAGGCGATGGAAGAGCGTCAGGTCACCGTCGACGCCACGACGTACTCATTGCCAACACCTTTCATGGTTATCGCGACACAGAACCCCGTCGAGCACGAAGGCACGTATCCGCTGCCCGACAGCCAGCTCGACCGGTTCCTGATGCGGATCCCGATGGGCTATCCGACCAAACGCGCCGAAGTAGCGATGCTCGACGAGCACTCCGACAGCAATCCGGTGGCCGACCTCGGCGCGGTCGCGACAGTCGAGGACGTCGCGTCGCTCGTCAAGGGTGCGCAGGCCGTGCACGTCGCGACACAGTTGCGCGCGTACATCGTCGACTTGGCCGACGCCACCCGTCGACACCCCAACCTCGCGCTCGGAGCCTCGCCGCGCGCCGCGCTCGCGCTCCAGAAAACGGCGCGGGCATGGGCGGCAACCCAGGGACGCGACTTCGCTAACGCCGACGACGTGAAGGCCATCGCCGCGCCCGTGCTCGGCCACCGGCTCGTGCCCACGCCCGAAGCGGAGTTCGAAGGCATCGACTCCTACGCGCTGCTCGAGGATTTGCTCACGCGTATCCCTGTGCCGTCGTCTGGTTACACCCGGACGTGATCACGCGCCGGGGCTGGGCCGCGTTAGCGGCGAGCGCCACGCTTGCACTCGCGGGGCGGCTCCTCGGCCTCGGCGAGCTGTACGGATTGGCGGGTGCGGGCTTGGGCCTCGTTGTGGCCGGTCTCATCGTCACACGTCGGCGCGGCGAGGCCGTCACGCTGCGACGCAAGATCACACCGGCGCGTGTGCACGTCGATAGCCCCTGGCGCGTCGAGGTGACCGCCACCAACGCCGGCACCCAGCGGTCACCGCTGCTGGCGGTCAGCACGAACTTCGCCGGAGGTCAGCGCTACGCGCGGTTCGGGTTGGCGCCGCTGTCGCCCGGCGCCTCGGTCGACGCGGCGTTCCGGTTGCCGACGGATCGCCGAGGTGTGTTCATGCTCGGTCCGCTCGTGGTCGAGCGTTCTGACATCTTCGGACTCGTTGTTCGACGATCGCAGGCGTTGTCGGAAGTGAAGCTCACCGTGTACCCGCGCATCGACACGATCACCTCGTTGGACGGCGTGGGCGTGGCCGATCCCTTGTCGGAGATGCACGGCCCCCGACGCGTTGGCGCCTCGGGCGGTGACTTCTACACGCTCGTCGAGTACGAGCAAGGCGACGATCTGCGCAGGGTGCATTGGCCATCGGTCGCACGCACCGGCGAACTGATGATCCGCCAGGACGAAACACCATGGCGCGGGCGCACCACCGTCATCGTCGACCTCCGAGCGAGCGTGCACGACGAGGAGTCGTTCGAAGACGCGCTGTCGGCGGCGGCCAGCGTGATCGTCGCCGGCGGGACGCGCAACGGGCTGGTGCGGCTCGTCACGACGAGCCCGTATGACTCGGGGTTCGGCGCCGGCCACGGTCACGTGGGCCACCTGCTCGAGGTCTTGGCCCTGGCCAGCCCGCAAAAGGGCGAGGCGGGCGGGCTCGCCGCCCTGCGCTCGGCGGCCAAGCGCGGCGGTACATCGGGAGCGACCCGCGAGGGCCCATGCGTGATCACCACCGCCCGCGGTGCGCGCGAACTCGGTCCGTTCCTGTCACGGGATGAACAGGCCGTCGGTGTCGTGTTCACCTTCGAAGAAGGCCGGTTGCCGATCGGCCCTAAACGCGGCGCTCGCGTGATGGCGGTACCCGTCGGAACACGCGGGTTCGCGTCGGTGTGGGCCACCCGCATGAGTCCGAGTCAGCGTCGAACCAAGCGAGTGCTGTTGTGACCGACGACTTACGCGCCCAGGCGCCGGCACTCGCCGCGCTCGTGCTCCTCGACTTGGTGGCGGCCGCCTGCATCGGTCGGCTCTTCACCAGCCTTTCGTCGATCGGCCCGATTCTCCTGGCGGTTCTGGCCGGTCACACGCTCGCCGTCGTGTGCCGCTTCCGCCGGCTGTCGGTTCCGTCAACCGCGGCGGCGACCGTTGCTCTCGGCGTCGTTCTGATGGCGTGGCTCGGCGCGCCTGGTGAGACCTGGCTGGGCATTCCCTCGCCGGACGCGTTGCGCGCGATCGCCGACGGACTCTCCGATGCGCGACGCGACTTCGCCACGGCGGTGGCGCCCACGCCGGTCACGCCCGGGTTCACCATGGCGTGCGTGTTCGCGTGCAGCACACTGGCCGTTCTGGCCGACTGGGGCGCGTTTCGCATCGGCGCGACTGTCGAGGCCGCCGTGCCCGCGTTCACCGCCTTCGTGTTCGCGGCGGTCCTCGGCACGAGCGCTCATCGTTCAGCGGCCGCGCTGGCGTTTTGCGGCGCCGCGCTCATTTGGTTCGTGGCGCACAACGCCACGATCATCGCGAAGACCAAGCCGTGGTTCACCGGGACGATGACGGGCGGCCGCAAGGCCCTCGCGCGCGGCGGCATAGGGATCGGCGCGATCGCGATCGTCGGTGCCCTCGTCGGCCTCGCGCTGCCGTTCGCGCAAGACCCTCCTGCTGTGGCGTGGCGAAACCGCGGCCAGTCCCAGGCGCGCACAACGGTCAGTCCGCTGGTCGACATTCGCACCCGACTCGTCGCGCGCAGCGACGTGGTGGCATTCACGGTGGCCACCGACCTTCGCGCCTACTGGCGCCTCACGTCCCTGGACCTGTTCGACGGGCGCATCTGGTCATCGCGCGGCAGCTACAAGGAAGTAAAGCCGGCATCGCTGTTGAACCATCCGGGCAAGCGGACACGACAGCACTTCACCATCCGCAACCTCACCTCGATCTGGTTGCCGGCGGCATACCAGCCGGGCACTACGCCGAACATCGAGGACATCAGCTACGACAAGGACTCCGAGGCGTTCATCACCGACGCCGACACGAGCGACAACCTCGACTACGACGTGCAGTCCGTCGTGCGCTCCCCCACCGCCGAGTCGCTGCGTGCCGCCCTTCCGCGCAAGGTCGACACGTCCCAGTTCGTCTTGCCGCGCGACGTCGACCCGCAAGTAGCGCTCCTCGCGGCCGACATCACGCGGAACGCGCCGACGCCGTACGACAAGGCCCTCGCGATTCAGCAGTTCTTCCGTTCCGGCCGGTTCACCTACGACCTGTCGGTCGGTCCGGGTCACGGCGGCGACGACGTCGTCCGGTTCTTGTTCAACACCAAGCGCGGGTACTGCGAACAGTTCGCCGGCACCTTCGCCGTGCTCGCCCGGCTCGCCGGGTTGCCGACGCGGGTCGCGGTCGGGTTCACCGCCGGTGATCGCGACGCGACCACGGGCGAGCTCGTAGTGCGCGAGTTGAACGCGCACGCCTGGCCCGAAGTGTTCCTCGGATCGGCCGGTTGGGTGGCGTTCGAGCCGACACCCGGACGCGGGATCCCCGGGGGCGAGGCCTACACCGGTCAAGCCGACTCCCAGGCCGATGCGGGCACACCCGGTGCGGTGAGCACTCTCGTGCCCACCACCGAGGTCGCCGCCGGCGAGACCGGCGGCGGGAGTGCAACCACGACGACAGTTCCCGCGCGCAACCAGCCCGCCGCTCCCGATCGCGCCAACCCCCTGATCAGGGCCGCGCTTATCGCCCTCGGTGTCCTCGCGCTGATCGCCGCCTCTGCCGCGGTTGTCCCGCTCACGGTTGCCGCTCGTCGACGCCGGCGGTGGCGCTCGGCGCAGGATGCAGCCGAGCGCGTGCTCGTTTCCTGGGACGACACGGTCGACGCCCTCGTCTTCGCCGGAACGAGGGTGCGGCCTTCGGATACACCGACCGAGCGCGTTGGCGCCGCCGCCACGACCCTG
The DNA here is from genome assembly GCA_963769985.1 of uncultured Actinomycetes bacterium. Lineage (GTDB taxonomy): Bacteria > Actinomycetota > Acidimicrobiia > Acidimicrobiales > JACCXE01 > JACCXE01. Next base: position 11,998 of record CAVYNR010000002.1, read on the forward strand.
GGCGAAGGCAGCGTCGCCCTGCTCGAACGCTTGGCGGCGACGGTTGACCTAGCGGCATACGCCCCGCCCGGGCTAAGCGCCGACGACGCCGAACGGTCGCGGGCAGACGCGGAGCTGATCCGTCGCGCGGCCATGGCGACGCGGCCGACGTGGCGGGGTGTGCTCTATGCGATCAACCCGCGGCGCCTACGCCGCCAGACCAGATAACGAGGTCAGTTTTCGGAGTCGGACTCGTCGTCGCCGCGGAACCGGCGCGGACGAAGACGACGACTCGGATCCGAGACCATCGACGTCAGACGACCGGCCGAGGACCGCAGACGCTCGCTGCCCAGGTGACGCAAGCCGTCGACGAGCATCGCGCCAGTGCCGACCATCGCGAGGAACGCCAGCGCGCCGAGCAGGAAGTTGACGGTGAAGCCGAGCAGCAGCAGCACGAGTGAACCGGCGAAGCCGAGCGCGGCCAGCCGGACGCGGCGCACTTCGGTCTCGTGCGTGGTGCCCTTGCTGCCGGGAGCCTGGTTGCCCGCGTAGAAGCTGCGCTCGATCTCGTGAAGGATCCGCTGCTCTTCTTCCGACAGGGGCAAGGCCCCTCCTTGCTCGGCTTGGGTAGGTCTGTCCAGTTTCGCACGTCGGCAAACGTCAGACAACGCGCTTGTCCTCGCTCAGGTTTTTGGCGGCGCGTCGGGGCCCCACTGCTGTTGGCCCATCCGCCGCCGGCGGATTCCGTCCTTGCCGACGAGCGTGGCGGGAGCGAGCGCGTCGTCGCCGAATTTCTCGCGGATCGCCGCGACGGCGGCGCCGGTCGCGGCGCGCCGCTTTTGCGGTTCGCTGTCGGTCTCGTCGGTGTCGTCGATCGGCGGCGCCAGCAGGTCGAGTTGCCGCGGTGGCGGTGGGCTGAGGTTGCTCATGCCGACACCGAGGAGGCGGATCCCCTCGCCTAGGTCGATCGCGTCGAGCATGTCGTTGGCTATCTGCGCCAGCGTGACGCCATCTTCGATCACCGGGCCAGGTGTCTTGGATCGCGTGATCGTGGTGAAGTCTCCGTAGCGGACCTTCAGCTGGACGGTGCGCCCGGCGAGGCCGGCGTGGGTCATCCGCGCGGCCACGGCGTCGGCTTGGCGTACCACCTCGCGGTGTAAACGCGCGCGGTCGGTGATGTCGATCGCGTATGTCTCCTCGTGACTGACCGACTTTGCTTGCGCTTCCGCGACGACCGGCCGGTCGTCGAGCGCGTGTGCCAGCGCGTGGAGGTGCACCCCCATGCGCGGACCGAACGCGCGCTCGAGTGCGTCGACCGGCAAGGCGGCCATGTCCGCCACCCGCTTGACGCCGAGCTCCGCGAGGCGAGTGGCGGTCGAGGGACCGACGCCGTACAGCGCGCGGATGGGCAGTGGATGGAGAAACGCCAGTTCGGTACCGGGCTCGACCACCTTGACGCCGAGCCCCGGCTCGACCACGCCGCTCGCGAGGGGTTGGGGCTTGGCCGCGACCGACGCGATCTTGGCCACCAGCTTGGACGTAGCTACGCCGATGCAACAGTTTAGGTTGAGCTCGTCGCGGACGCGTTGACGGAGCGCTCGCGCCACGTCCTCGGGCGTGCGAGAGCGGCGCGTGGCGCCGGTGACGTCGAGGAACGCTTCGTCCAACGACACGGGCTCCACCAGAGGGGTGACGTCGCGCATGATCTCGCGGAGCTGACCGCTGATCTCCTCGTAGCGGTCGAAGCGGCCCGAGAGAACCACCGCGTGGGGACACAACCGGCGGGCCCGTGCCATGGGCGTGGCCGAGCGGACGCCGAAGACTCGAGCTTCGTAGTTCGCCGCCGCCACAACGCCGCGGCCGCCGGTGCCGCCGACGACGACCGGCTTTCCTACCAGGCTCGGGTCGTCGAGCATTTCGACGGCCGCAAAAAAGCAGTCCATGTCGAGGTGCAGCACGACCCGCGGCCATGGCGCGTGCGGCGTCACGTCATCGACAAAAGCTCTACGACCAGACCTGACGTCCGATCGCCCTCAACCGAATAGTCAAATGTGCGCGGCTCGCTCCAGCGCTCGTCCAACCAACCGCACAGTGGCTGACACGTCGGCACCCATGTCGACTCGAGCGCCACGATCGCGTCGAGCAGTGGGAACCAACGCGCGTCGGTGACGATGCCGTCGGGATCATCAATGTTGATCGTGACGCCGCCGATGGCGTGGGCGATATAGGTCTCCGCCACAAGCGAAAACCCCATCGACTCGCTCTTCGCGAAGGTGGTCCACAGCAGCGGTCCCCATGCCTCGACCACCACGCCGGTTTCTTCGACCACCTCGCGATGCAGCCCGAGGATCGACTCTTCACCGTCTTCGATCACCCCGCCGGGCATCGACCAGTCAACGCGACCGTCGGCGCGGCGGTTCTCGACGAGCAGGATCTGCCCGTCGTGCTCAATGACCGCGCTTGCTACCCGCCAGGCCCGCATGCGCCCAGTTTGGCCCGTGGAACGGGTGGGCGACGCGCACACCGACGCGATGCGCTCGCTCGGCCACACCCCAGCGGGTTACGAGGCGCAGCGCCTCGATGACAATCGCCTTCGACATCTTCGATTCGCCCGCAGCCCGCTCTTCGAAACGGATCGGCACTTCGACCACCCGGGCGCCGGATCGAACCGCGCGCCAGGAGCCTTCGATCTGGAAGCCGTAGCCGTCGGCGCAGAGCTCGGCGAAGGCGATGCGGTTGAGCAACGAGACGCGATACGCACGGAACCCCGCCGTCGCATCGTGAATTCCGAGACCGAGCATGAGCGAGGCGTAACGATTGCCGCCACGCGACAGCGCCCGCCGCGCGAAGTTCCACTTCGGGATCTCGCCTCCGGCGACGTAGCGAGATCCGATCGCGAGGTCAGCGCCGTTGTCGATCGCTTCGAGCAGACGCGGCAGATCCTCGGGACGGTGACTGCCATCGGCGTCCATCTCCACGAGCACGTCGTAGCCGTGCGCGATGCCCCACACGAACCCGGCGCGGTAGGCCGCTCCGAGGCCGTCCTTGGACACCCGTTCGAGAAGGTGCACGCCCGGCAAGCGAGGCGTCACCCAGCGCACGCGTTCCGCGGTGCCATCAGGGCTGCCGTCGTCCACCACGAGCAGGTCGACGGCGGGCGCGGCGTTGCGCACCCGCTCGAGAATGCCCACGATGTTGTCGACCTCGTTGTAGGTCGGGAGTACAACCAAGACTTTCCGGGCCGCGACGGTACGATCGACGGGTGTCTGCTGCGCCTCGCCGGCCATCTGCGCTCCCTTCGACCCGGGCCCGAGCCGCGGCATTCGCCGCGATCGTGGTTGCCGGTATCTGTGGAGCTCTTATCGGCTGGTCGCTGGTGAGTCTTCAGTGTTCGGGCAACTGCGCGGCATGGGAATCGGGTGGTTTGTTCCTCGGCGGCGTGACGTTCGCGCTCGGCGTGGCCGTTGTCGCAGTGCTGGCCCTGCGGGCGATGGCCGAATGGCGCGGGCAACTCGAACTCGACGACGACTGATTTCACGTCCCGGGCGGGCACCCGCAGCGACCGTTACGCGAACGTCAGGCGACGGAAGGCTTCGGCCAAGTTGACGCCCGCCGCCCGACCGCCGTCTTCTGCCCGTTGGCGCACGACGGTGCGCAAGTACTCCCCCGCTTCGCCGAGCTGGGACTCGTGGCACGCCAGGGCCTGGGTCTTGGCCTCGATGGTGGCGGCGATGTCGATCCACGCGTCGGGTTCGAGCGAGCCTGACAGCAGGACGATCGAGGCTCGCCAGGGATCGTCGCCCGGGTAGTAGTTCGGATTCGGTGCCGCGTGGGCGACGGCGTCGAGCGCGGCCCATCCCACCGCACGATGGTCGGGGTGGTTGACATAGGCAGCGCCGAAGAACACCGAGGTCGGATCGGGCGCGATCACCACTTCGGGGCGGAGGCGGCGCACCAAGGCCACGATCTCGGCGCGCAACGCATCGTCGTTGACGACCTCGCCGTCGGGTCGATCGAAATAGTGGTGCGCGCGAACACCGAGCACCGTCCCGGCCGCCTCGGTCTCCAGGCGGCGACTGGCCACCAAGTCGTCGCCGTCGACGCGCGTCGAGGACCCTTTGTCGCCGCGCGCCACCACCGCGATGTGGACGTCAGCACCGGCGGCTGCGAAACCCGCGAGCCGCGCCGCCGCAACTCACTTCGGCGTCGTCGGGGTGGGCGTACACCGCCAGGACCCGCTCCGGTGAGAGATCCATGACGGCCATCGCGTTCCTAGCCTACGGTCGGGCTTCGGTGGTTCCAGAACCCGCACCGCAATCGCGCCTCGTCGAGTACCGCACGATCGCACTCCGAACCGCGGGCCGGCTGGGTGCCGCGAACATGATCGGCGCCGCCGTGGTCTTTACCTACGTTTCGTATGTGTCGCCCACGGGGGGCGGCCTCCCATCGGGGGACTACTTCGCGGTCTTGGTCGCGTACCTCGCCGTCGCGGTGCCGCTGATCACGAGTTCGGGCCTTCGGTCAGCGCGGGTGCTGCAGGAGTGGCTGAGTTCGGAACGGCCGCCGACGCCCGCGGAAAAAAACGCGGTGCTCGACCAGCCGTACCTACAGACGCGTCTGTCGTTCCGCGGCTGGGTCGGTGCCGCCGTGGTGTTCAGCGTCTTCAACATCGTGAAGAACGTCGAGCCCATCGAGTGCGTTCGGATTGCGCTGGGCATTGTGCTCGGCGGGCTCACCACCAGCGCGTTCTGCTTCCTTCTGGTGGAGCGCATGCATCGACCGGCGTTCGCCGCCGCATTGGCGGATGGCGTCCTGCCGGAGCGCCACGGCATCCAGATTCGCTCGCGCTTGATGCTCATGTGGATGCTCGGGTCCGGCGTGCCCTTCGTCGGAATCATCTTGGCTCCAACCGGTCGGGACAGCACGGCGCGCGGATCGCTGATCGCGCCGATCGTCGTACTCGCCGTCATCGGTTTGGTAGTCGGGCTCGTGGTGACCGAGATCAGCGCCCGCTCGGTCACGGACCCGCTCGACGAATTGCGCGACGGCCTGGAGCGGGTCGGCGCGGGTGACCTCGACGCCCACATTCCGGTCGACGACGGCGGCGAACTGGGCGAGCTCGAGGCCGGCTACAACCGGATGCTCGACGGCCTACGCGAACGCGACCGTCTCGCCGACCTCTTCGGCCGCCACGTCGGCTTCGAAGTGGCCAAACGCGCCATCCAAGATGGCGCCGCGCTCGGTGGGACGCTGCGCAACATGAGCATCTTGTTCGTCGACCTCATCGGCTCGACCAACCTCGCCCTACGCCACCCACCCGACGAAGTCGTGGAACTACTAAACGACTTCTTCGGCGTCGTGGTCACAGTGATCGAACACAACCACGGCTACATCAACCGCTTCGACGGAGACGGCGCGCTTTGCGTGTTCGGCGCGCCCCAGGAAGACCCTCATCACGCCACCAACGCTCTGGCCGCGGCGCGCGAGCTCGCGATCGCGCTCGAAGTCCTCGCCGCCCGCCACGCCGAACTGCAGGCCGGCGTCGGCGTGTCCAGCGGCCTCGTGGTGGCCGGCAACATCGGCGCGCGCCAGCGCGTCGAGTACACCGTCATCGGCGACCCCGCCAACGAGGCCTCACGCCTGACCGATCTCGCGAAGGGATCCCCGGGACGCGTGCTGGCATCGGCTACCTCTGTGCACGGCGCGCTCCCCGTCGAGCAGGCACGCTGGGAGTACGTGGGTGCCGTAGCGCTACGCGGCCGCAACGACCTCACCGAAACCTACGAACCCATCCGCTCAGACGAGGAACCCCGAACTGCCGACGAACTACGGCGTGCCGGCGGGGTTGGGGTCCCCGCCGGGCCAAGCGCCGGGAGCCCGTAGGGCGAAGGCACCAGAGTTACAACGCCAGAGTTACGGGCTCGAACGGACCGCAGCAATAACCCGCGCGACGTCGTCGTCGTCGATGTCGCAGTGGGTCACGAACCGAGCCACGCGGGGCGCGATCGTACCGGCCTTCACACCGTGCGATTCGAGGTAGGCCAGCAACGCGTCGGTGTCGTCGTGCGTGAAGTTCACGACGTTGGTAAGTGTTCCGGCTACGTCGCACGAGCCTGGCCATCGCTCGTCAACCGCGGCGGCGAGCAGAGCCGCCGCGCATGTGATCGTCGGCCAGCCGCTCGACCATCGACTCAAGCGCGATCAACCCTGCCGCCGCGAGCACACCCGCCTGACGCATGCCGCCCCCGAGCCGTTGCCGCTCGACCCGAGCCTGCGCGATGAGGTCAGACGGCCCCGCCAGCATCGACCCCACCGGCGCCGCCAGCCCCTTGGAGAGGCACGACATGACCGTGGTGACCTCGGCGGCGTAATCCGCCGCTTTGGTGCCGCTCGCCACTTCCGCGTTGAACAGCCGCGCTCCGTCCATGTGGATCGGCAACGGTCCGGCGGCGTTGTTGACCGCGCGTAGTTCATCGATCGACCACGGCCGGCCACCGGCGGGCAGGTGCGTGTTCTCGACGCACACGAGACTCGGCACGACGTAGTGGTGCGCGGCCGCACTGCGGTAGTGCGACACGCTCTCTGCCGTGAGGGCGCCGCTGGCGTCGTCAACCATGAGGAATTGCGCACCGGAGTTCACACCGGCGGCGCCGCCCTCGTAGATCACGATGTGCTGACGCGCACCGACGATCACGCCCGTACCCGGAGCCGCCAGGAGTCGCAACGCGATTTGATTGGCCATCGTGCCCGTCGGAACGAACAACGCCGCCGGTTTGCCGACGCGCGCGGCGTACGCCTCTTGCAACGCGTTGACGGTGGGATCTTCGCCATAAACGTCGTCGCCGACCACCGCGTCGGCCATCGCCTTACGCATCGCCGGCGTCGGTTGCGTGACGGTGTCAGAACGGAGGTCGACGGGACGATCGGACACGCCGCGTACGGTACTTGTCGTGGACGCCGCGCCCGACGCCGAGGAACTCCGACGCCTGGCGTGTGAAGTCGCGTCGAGCGCGGCCGCATTCGTCACCGAGGCTCGTTCCTTCGACAGCGACGCCACCGGGCCAATCGGATCGGTGCTCAAAGCTGGCACGACCACGAAATCGACGTCGACCGACATGGTCACCGCGGTGGACAAGGCGAGCGAAAACCACATCGTCAACGCGCTGGTGGCGGCGCGTCCGGAGGACGGCATCATGGGCGAGGAGGGCGCAGGCTCGGCATCGAGTTCCGGGCTGACATGGGTGATCGATCCGATCGACGGCACCACCAACTTTGTGTACGGCTATCCCGCCGTGGGCGTGTCGGTCGCGGTTGTGGACACCAACAGCGAGGCCATTGCCGGAGCGGTGGTCGACATCGGGCGGCGGGAGATCTTCAGCGCCGCCCTCGGTGGCGGCGCCTTCCTCGACGAGCAACCGCTCACGCTGTCCGATGGCCCGATCGACCTCGGTCGCTGCCTGGTGAGCACGGGCTTCGCGTATGCGGCGGACAAGCGCGCCGCGCAGGCAGAGGTGTTGCTGCGCGTGCTGCCGGTCGTGCGCGACATCCGGCGTGGCGGTTCGGCGGCGCTCGACCTGTGCTGGGCCGCCGCCGGGCGCACCGATGCCTACTTCGAGCGCGGCACCGCGCCGTGGGACCGCGCCGCGGGACTGCTAGTGGCGCATGAGGTCGGTTTGCGTGGTGAGGTGGTCGACGACCTCGTGTGGGTGTGCCACCCACGGGTGGCCGACGCGTTGCTCGCGCTGATTACCTAGCTAGCGGAGAACAGATCGGCGATCTCGAGCAACGACGGATCGACCGTCTTCAACTCGTCGACCGCCTCCGACAACGGGACGCGCACGATGTTGCCGTCACGCAGCGCCACCATCACCCCGAACTCGCGGTCGTGCACTGCGTTCACCGCGGCCACGCCAAAGCGCGTGGCCAGCACGCGGTCGAACGCATTCGGTGTGCCGCCGCGCTGGATGTGGCCGAGCACCGTGGCGCGCGTTTCGAAGCCGGTGCGCTTTTCGATCTCGGTGGCCAACGTCGCGCCGATGCCGCCCAGACGCACGTGACCGAATGCGTCGGTCTCACCATCGGCGAGCGCCAGCGACCCCTCGATCGGCGCCGCGCCTTCTGCCACCACGACGACTGACGCGAAGTTGCCGAGTTCGTGGCGCGCCGTCAATGACGCCGCCAGCTCGTCAAGGTCGAAGGGCCGCTCGGGCACAAGCACCGCCGCCGCGCCGCCGGCGATACCGGCATACGCGGCGATCCAGCCGGCGTGGCGACCCATTACCTCGCACACGAGCACGCGGTGGTGGCTCTCCGCCGTTGTGTGCAGACGGTCGATGGCGTCGGTCGCGATCTGGACGGCGGTCTGGAAACCGAAGGTGAACTCGGTTCCGGACAAGTCGTTGTCGATGGTCTTGGGCACGCCGACCACCGGCGAACCGGCCTCGGTGAGGCGCTTGGCCATACCGAGCGTGTCTTCGCCTCCAATGGCGATCAATGCATCGACGCCATGGCGCTGGAGCGTGGCGACGCAGGCCTCCGTGCCGCCGTCGATCGCCGAGGGATTCGTGCGGCTCGAGCCGAGCAGCGTGCCGCCCCGCGGCAACAGCCCTCGACAGGCCCGGATGTTCAGCGGCATCGAGCGGTCTTCGACCAGGCCCGCCCAACCATCGAGAAAACCGACGACTTCGTCGCCGAAAGACTTTTCGCCGCGGCGCACGACCGCCCGGATGACGGCGTTGAGCCCCGGACAATCGCCCCCGCCGGTTAGCATTCCCAATCGCACGAGACGCCTATTCCTCCCCGACGCGCCTCGGCGCCTTGGGTTCGCTTTCCTTGGTCAACGCTTTGAGCTCACGGGCGAAGTCACCCGCGTCGTCGAAGTCTTTGTAGACGCTGGCGAAGCGCACGTAGGCGACCTCATCAAGACTTCGGAGTCCTTCGAGCACTGCACGGCCGACCGACTCGGTCGTCAGCTCGTTCACCAGCCGCGACTGCTCCTCGACCTCGAAGGCGAGGGCTTCCATTTGCTCGTCCGAGACCGGCCGGTTCTTGGACGCCGCCTTGATCCCGGCCACGATCCGGGCGCGGTCGAAGGGCACTTCGGCACCGGATCGCTTTACGACCACGAGCGGTACGTCTTCGACGCGTTCGAACGTGGTGAAGCGACGCCCGCAGGCAAGACACTCGCGGCGGCGCCGGATGGCGCTGCCGTCCTCCGCGCCGCGCGAGTCGATGACCTTGTCGTCGTCGGCTGCACAAAGCGGACACCGCATGACGACCACGGTACAACTGCTGAAAATCGCGGGACTACTTGTGCAGCGGTATTGCCACCGACTCGCCGACCTGAAGCGGCCGGCCATCGCGCTGGGCGTCGAGCTGCGCTACTAGCGGGCGAATGTCGCCCGTGGGCTGGGCGCGACGAGCGAGGCTCCACAACGTGTCTCCCGGCTGGACGATGTCGGTGGTCTGAGACACGAGCTGGGGGTGCAGGACGCTTACCGGCCGCCCAGCAACGGTGAGGGGACCGTCGCCGGGCGTACCGGTTAGCTGATGAAGACCGAGCCACGCCAGGCTCAACCCAACCGCCGCGCAGAGGAGGACCGCGAGACGCCGGCGCCGATACACCGCCTTCGACGGACGGTGGCGGTACATCGGATAGGTGCTGTGCATCTCGGACTCCTTTCTCGGTCTCGATACCTGTATTGATAACGAAGGGGTGTGACACCGCTTCAGACGACGCTGCAGCCGCTCACACGAACGGTTGTTCGGTACCAGTAGATAGCGAACACCCGTTCGTTGTCAAGCGCTGATTCGAACGGGTGTTTGCAATCGCCGTTGGGCGTCGTTACCGTGCAGTGAACACACGTTCGCCACTTTTCGACGCCCTTGGAGGCACCCATGTCCAGCGATTCGGTTCTCACCGGCAAGCGCCGCGAGATCCTTGAAGTGATCGAGGCATCGCTGCGCGACCGCGGCTATCCCCCGTCGGTCCGTGAGATCGGTGAGGCCGTCGGCCTTACCTCGTCGTCGTCAGTGCACGCGCACCTGTCGACGCTCCAGAAACAAGGCTTCCTGCGGCGTGACCCCACCAAACCCCGCGCCATCGAAGTGCGTTACGACGCCAACTCGGGCACGCAGGTCGACAAGTCACGCGTGCGCCACATCCCGCTCGTGGGCGATGTCGCCGCCGGCACCGGTGTGCTGGCCGATGAGCGCGTCGAGGAACTGCTGCCGCTACCCGAAGACTTCACCGGGACCGACGCAGCATTCGTGCTGCGCGTGCGCGGCGACTCCATGATCGACGCCGCCATCCTCGACGGCGACTACGTCGTTGTTCGTAACCAGGCGGAGGCGCGTAACGGCGACATCGTCGTTGCCGGTATCCCGGGTGGCGAAGCCACGGTGAAGACCTTCCGCCGCAAGGGCTCCACGATCATCCTCGAGCCGTCGAACGCGCGCCTAAAGCCGATGGAGTTTCACGCCGGCGAAGTGGCGATCTACGGCAAGGTCGTCAGCGTGCTCAGACGCCTGTAGCGTTTCGGCGCAGCTTCAGCATCGTTCCGAGTGAGACCGCCGCCAGCAGCGCCACTGCAGCCAATCCGGTGCCGGTCGGCACCTCGTCGCTACTGCTGTTATCGGTATTGAGCACGATCGCGGCGCGTTGCTTTTCTGTCGTGGTGGTTTCGGGCGCGGCGATATCGGACGTCGGTTCGGTCGACGTCGACGTCGGCGCCGGTGCGGCCGTGGTCGCGCTCGGCTGACCGGTCGTACCCGTCACCCGCTTGCGCGTCGTGGGTGTGCTGGGCCCGGCACCGGTTGTGCCGGGTCCGCCACCACCGGCCGCGCCGGAGTTAACCGCGACGGCCTTGCCAACGTTCAACCGGCCCTGACATCCCGAGCCGCAACTGATCTTGTCAGCGGTCGACAGCAGTACGTCCACGGCCTGCTGACGCGAGAGTCCTTGTGACAGCAGCAGCGCGGCGGCGCCACTTACCATCGGCGCGGCCATCGACGTTCCCGAGAGGTGGGCGTAGCAGTTGGGCGCGTTAGCGGGCGCGCACTGGTTGCCGGCGAACGTCGACAGGATCATGTCGGCATCGACGCCGTTGTTGTCGCCACCTGGCGCGACCATCGCCCACTTCGTGCCGGCCAACGAACTCGAGTAGCTCGCAACCTGGCCGCTCGGGATCGTGGAGCCCACGACGATCGCGTTGAGCTGGCCGTAGTTGGCGGAGTCGCCGAACAACTTTTCGTTGCCGTTGCCCGAAGCAACGATCGGCAGGGCGCCGAGCCTCCAGGCTTCCTCGACGGCGGCGCCGAGGGGGCTCTTCTGGTTGCCGCCACCGACGAGGCCACCGAGCAGGCTCGAGTCGTCAACCCCGAGGCTGAGGTTGACCACCTTGGCGCCGTGGGCCACCACCCACTCGATGCCGGCCTTTACGTCGTTGAGATCGGCGGTCGGATCGCCATTACCGCTGGGCTGGAACACGCGGGCCACAACGAGTTGTGCCGTCGGCGCGGTGCCGGCGATGCCGGCGCCGTTGCCCATCGTCGCGGCGGCGATGCCAGCGACGTGGGAACCGTGGCCCGCGATGTCGTTACCGGCGTCGCCCCCGCTGGTGCACTGGCTCATATTGCCGGCCGTGTTCACGCACGTGGCCGACTCAGCCACGCGACCGGCGAGGTCTTCGTGGTTGCGGTTCACGCCCGAGTCGACGATCCCAATCCTGACGCTATTGCCGGTCGTGGTCGCCCACCCGGCAGGGATGTTCGCCTGGACTAGACCCCACTGCCGGTCGAACAACGAGTCGTTCGACGCAACGACGGGATTGGCGCCCAGCGAGACGACACCGATGGCGGCGCCAACGACGAGCAGGCGCGAGAAGCGACGGGAAGTGATGGCCATGGAGCCCCCATGGTGCCACGCTCCTGGCCGGTAGCCGATTCAGGCCGTGACGACGCCCAGAATCGTTTGCCAGGCGGCCTCGAGCTGGGCTCGGGTGACAAATTCGCCTTGTGTATGCGCCAACAACGGGTCGCCCGGACCGAAGTTTGCGGCCGGAATGTTCTGTTCTGCGAAGAACGCCACATCCGTCCACCCCAGCTTGGCGCGCGGGGCGCGACCGGAGCGCTCGACCAACGACGCCAGCAGCGGGTGACCGAGCGACGGGAGTGCACCCGCCGACACGTCGACCTCGACCCAGGTGTCGCCGCCCGATTCGTCGAACGCGTCGGCCATCACGGAGCGAACCGTGGCCCGGGCGGCGTCCAAATCGTGGTCCGGGGCAAACCGGTGGTTGATCGTGATCGTGCAGTTGTCGGGCACGACGTTGCGGGCGACCCCGCCGGTGATCAACACGACCTGCATCGCCTCGCGGTACTCGCAGCCGTCGATCGCGGGCTGGCGCCCGGGCCACTCGCGCACGCGGTCGATGGCCACGCCCGCGCGGTGGATGGCGTTGACGCCGGTCCAGGGACGCGCGCTGTGCGCCCGCTGCCCCACGAAGGTGAGCTCGACGGAGAACGCGCCCTGGCAACCGGCCTCGATCCATGCGTCGGTCGGCTCCCCGAGGATCGCGGCATCGCAGGCCGTGAGGTCGGGACGCGACGCAAACAGCTCCAAGAGTCCGTTGTCGGTGCGCGCGACCTCTTCGCACGCGTAGAAGACCAGCGTCAGGTCAACCGTCGGATCGATCTCGCCGCGCCCAATGGCCAGGGCGAGTTCGATGAATACCGCCAGGCCCCCCTTCATGTCCGACGAGCCCAGGCCGTACAAGGTGTCGCCCTCTAGCCGCGCGGCGTCGTTGGCGTTCACGGGCACGGTGTCGGTGTGACCAGCGAGCACGAGCCGCTGCGCGTGGCCGAAGTTTGTGCGCGCCACCAAGTTGTCGCCGACGCGGTCGAGCGCGAACGCGTCGAACGGCGACAGCAACGACGCGATGTGGTCCGTGATCGCCGCCTCGTTGTGGCTGACCGACGGGATGTCGACCAGTTCGGCGGTGCGCCCGATAAGGTCCGGCGCGTTCAGACATTCACGCCGTGGTCGCGCAGGATGTCGGTGAGCTTCGACTTGTCGTGCCGCTCGCCTTCGTTCAGGCGCTTGACCACGAGCACGCACGGCGCGCCGAACGTGCCGCCCGCAAATTCCTTCTGCCGCCAACTCTGCACCGCCACACACCATGACGGCACGACACCGCGAGAGATCTCATCGCCGGTCTCGGCGTCGATGACGGGAATGCCGGCGTTCAGGATCACCGCTTCCCCGAGCACCGAGCCGTCGCCGACGCGCGCGCCCTGCGTGATCATGCAACGGCTACCGATCATCACTTCGTCGCCGATCATCACTGGCGCGGCGTTCGCCGGTTCGAGCACGCCACCGATGCCCACGCCGCCCGCAAGATGCACGTTCTTGCCGATCTGCGCGCAGCTGCCGACCGTCGCCCACGTGTCGACCATCGTGCCGCTGTCGACGCGGGCGCCGATGTTGACGTAGCTCGGCATGAGGATGACGCCTGGGCCAAGGTAACTCCCCCACCGCGCTGAGCCGCCCGGCACGACACGCACGTTGGCTGCCGCGTAGTTGTGCTTGAGCGGCAGCTTGTCGGCGTATTCGAACGGCCCGGCCTCGACCGTCTCCATCCCCCGCAGCCGGAACAAGAGCAGTACTGCCCGCTTGAGCCACTCGTGCACGACCACTTGGTCGTCGACGATCTCGGCGATCCTCGCCTCGCCCGAGTCGAGCAGGTTTATGGCCTCGGTGACCGACGCCAGCGCGTCAGAGTCGGCGGGCGACAGCGCGTCGCGGCCCTCCCACAACTCGTCGATGGTTGCGTGCAGATCTGCCATGGCCGCAAACCTAAACGCCGAGTCGTGCGGCGACGAGTTCGAGGCGGTCGTCGGGTTGAACAACCGCGGCGCGAATGTGACGCGCGCCCGCGACACCGAACGTGTCGCCTGGTGTAACCAGGCAGCCCCCCTCCTCGGCCAGGCGGTTCGTGAGGCCCCACGCGTCACCGCCCGGGGCCTCCGCCCACAAGTAGAACCCGCCCCGCGGGAGCGACGCGTCGAGGTCGACCGCCTTGAAGATCTCCGCGGCGCGTTCGAGACGGCGGCGATACCGATCGGCCTGGACGTCGACGTGGGCATCGTCGTTGAGCGCGGCCACACCGGCGGCTTGCGCGGGACCGGGCACCATCATCCCGACGTGCTTGCGGACTTCGGACAGGTAGTGCACGAGCTCCGGGTCGCCGGCGTAGAACCCGACGCGCAACCCCGCCAGGTTGGAGCGCTTCGACAACGAGTGCACAGCGACAACACCGTCGAAACCGTGATGCAGGATGCTGCGCTTCGGGCCGTCCCACGTGAATTCGATGTAGCACTCGTCGCTGAACACGGGCACGCCATGGGCGCGCCCCCAGGCGGCGGCAGCCTCAAGGTCGTCGAGTTGCCCCGCGGGATTGCCCGGCGTGTTCACCCACAAGCACAACGCGCGCGCGGCGTCGGCCTCGTCGATCGCGTCGAGGCGCAGCGTGAAGTCGCCGGCCACCGGCACCGGTACGGCGCGACAACCGGCGAGAGTGGCTCCCATCTCGTAAGTCGGATAAGCCAGCGCCGGGTAGAGCACGGTGTCGCGATCAGGGCTGCGCAGCGCGAGCCACTGTGGCAGCGTGCCCACGAACTCCTTGGTACCGACGCAGGCTGCGATGTCGGCCGGCGCTATCGCAACGCCGAGGCGCCGGTCCATCCAGCCCGCTACCGCTTCGCGCAACGCCACCGACCCGACCGACGGTGGGTAGCCGCGTTCAGAGTCACTGTTCGCTAGCGCCTTGACGACCTCGGGTGTCGGCGGGTCACACGGCGTGCCAACCGATAGGTCGACCACCCCGCCATCGAACGCGTCGGCCGCCGCCTTGGCGTCGTTGAGCCGGTCGTAGGGATACACGGGCGGAACGAACGGCTGCCTTTCTGCGGTCACGCAGAGACGACCCAGTTTTCGAAGCGCGCCGCGCCGGCCGCATCCACGCGCACCTGCACACGCGTGCCGTGCTCGCCATGGTCCTCCTGCAACACTTCGCCCTCGCGGTGTACCGCCGCGAGCACATCGCCGCGCGTCGAACGGCACCTCGAGTTCGATCACCTTGCTGTTGGCGCGCAGGTGCCCGCTCAGCGCTTCGAGGAGTGTGTCGATGCCGGTACCCGTGGTGGCCGACAGCGCCACCGAGCCGGGATGGGCGCGCACGAGACGCTCGGCTTCGTCGGGCGCGAGGTCGGCCTTGTTGAAGACGAGCAGTTCGGCGATGTCGCCGGCGTCGATTTCCCGCAGCACCTCGCGGACCGTCGCGATCTGCGCTTCGGGGTTGGGCGCCGAGGCGTCGACGATGTGCAGGACCAGCTCGGACTCCAGCACGACCTCGAGCGTCGAGCGGAACGCTTCGACCAACTGGTGCGGCAGCTTGCGGATGAACCCGACGGTGTCGGACACGAGAATCGTCTCGCCCCCGGGCAGGCCGAGGCGGCGCGTGCGCGCGTCGAGCGTGGCGAACAGGCGGTTCTCGGTGTGCACGTCGGCATCGGTAAGCGCGTTCAGCAGCGTCGACTTGCCCGCGTTCGTGTATCCGGCGATCGACACGTTGTGCAGCCGCGACCGCTGCCGCTGCGCCCGCTGGGTGGCGCGCGTTTTGCCCAGTGTCTTGAGTTCGCCTTCGAGCTGCGTAATGCGCCGTTGCAGGCGGCGGCGGTCGACTTCGAGTTGGGTTTCACCCGGACCGCGGGTGCCGATGAAGCCGCTCGTACCACCCTGCTGCGATAGCGACTTGCCGCGACCCTTCAAGCGCGGCAGCCGATGACGCAGCAGCGCCAGCTCCACCTGCGCCTTACCTTCGAGCGTGCGCGCGTTCTGGGCGAAGATATCGAGAATCACGTCGGTGCGATCGATGGCGGTGCGGCCGAGAATCTTCTCGAGGTTGCGTTGCTGGGCCGGGGTCAGCTCGTCGTCGAACACCACCGTGTCGGCGTCAACGGTCTCGGACAGCTCGTGCAGTTCCTCGGCCTTGCCCTTGCCGATGTAGGTCGCGGGATCGGGCGCGTCGCGGCGCTGCATCACGCGCGCTTCCACGTCGGCGCCGGCAGTGTCGACCAGCAACGCGAGTTCGTCGAGATACTCCTCGACCTCCTCAGGATTGCTGCGACCAAAGGTCACGCCGACCAGGACGATCTTTTCTCTGAAACTTCGGTCAATCAGTGTCATGGGATCTCGATGCGGCCTATGTACGTCACGGGTCCAGCGAGCTGGACATGATCGGCATCGGCGATGTCGACCGACGCGTCGCCGCCGGGCTGGCGCACCGTTACCAGCGAACCGGCAACGAGACCCCAGTGCGAGGCGGCGATCGCGACGGCGCAGGCGCCGGTACCGCACGCCAGTGTCTCGCCCGCACCACGCTCGTGCACGCGCATTTTCACGAGGTCGCTGCCCGGCCCCTTCGCGATGACTTCGAGGTTGACGTCCTTGTGCGCCGCGGCCGCGGCGTCGAGGTCGTACAGGTCGGGATCCGGCACGCGGCGAACGCGGTGCGGGTTGCCAACGTCCAGCAGCATGTCGTCCTCGTCGGTCCCGGTGATCGTGACCGGGCCCATGTCGACGCGGATCTCGTGGGTCACCGCCGCTGTGTCCTCGTTGGGTTCGACGATGGCGAGGCGCAGGCCGGCGGCCGTATGCACGCGCACTTCGGGCCTGGTCACCCATCCCCTCATCAGCGCCGCCTGCACAAGGCATCGCAGCCCGTTGCCGCTCATCTCTGCCGGCGAACCGTCGGCGTTGCGCAACGCCATGCCGAGATCGTCGCCCACCCGCGTGAGGTGCAACAGGCCGTCGGCGCCGATGCCGAAGCGCCGGTCGCACACCGCCATCGCGAGTTCAGCCGTGATGTCGTGCGCTCCTGCTTCGTCGGCCAGCACAAGGAAGTCGTTACCCCACCCCTCGTGTTTGGTCAGCGTCAGCGGCACGTCACCAGTGTTGCCCACCTACCACCACCGACTCGCCAAAATCTGCGTTGACCCACGCGATGCGTGGATCGCGCCGAAACCACACGCGTTGGCGGCGGGCGAACTGCTTCGTGGCCTGGCGGGCCAGCGCGATCGACTCGTCGAGCGGGACGCCGTTCTCGACGTGATCGAACAGTTGGCGATAGCCCAGCGCTTGGCGCGCCGTGCGCGACACGCCTCGCGTCGGACCCGCCAGCGTCCGTACCTCGTCGACGAAGCCGGCCGCGAGCATTGCGTCGAGCCGATTGTCGAGCCGCTGGGCCAGCGTGTCGCGGCTCACCCACAGGCCGACCTGTCGATACGGCGTGGGACCGTAGGACTCGAGTCCCGGTCCGAAGCTGGAGAACGACCGGCCGGAGCCTTCGCACACCTCGAGCGCGCGCACGACGCGGCGGCGGTTGCTCGGCAACATGCGCGCCGCCGCGACCGGGTCGAGCGCCGCCAAGCGCGCGTGCAGCGCGGCGGTATCGGGCTCGCCCTCCAGCTCGGCACGCACGTCGGGAAAACGTGGCGGCACGGTGAGCCCGTCGACGGCGGCGCGGACGTACAGCCCGGTGCCGCCCACCAGCAACGCTCGTTTGCCGCGGGTGGCGATGTCGGCCACCGCGGCGGCGAGATCGTCCTGGAACCGGGTGAGCGTGTAGTCCTCGGACGGATCGACGACGTCGAGCAGGTGATGAGGAACCGCAGCCTGATCGGTGAGCGACGGCTTCGCCGTGCCGATGTCCATTTCCCGGTACACGCACATCGCGTCCATCGACACGATCTCGAACTCCCGCTGACGACGTGCAATCTCCATCGCCACTCGTGACTTGCCCGATCCTGTCGGCCCGAGCAGGACTACATGCTGCCCGAAGGTCAAAGCGCGGCGACGGGGATGCGGGTGCGGTGCTTCGGCGCGGCGGTGACTGCGACGAGTTCACCGATGAGGTGGTGGCGCGCCGCGCGGGTGATGCGCACGTCCGCGTATCCACCGACGGCGCACCGAATGTCGCCGTCGAAGACGGGCTCGAAGTGCACGAGCTTGTTCTGAGCGGTTCGTCCGCTCCAGCGCTCGTCATTGCGCGGCGACGGTCCCTCGATCAAGACCGACTCCGTGCGGCCGACCCGCGCTTCGTGACGCGCCAGCGCCGAGCGCTCGATCACCACGCGCAGCCGGTCGAACCGGTCGGCGATCACGTCTTCGGCCACGAACCGATCGGTCAGCGTGGCCGCTTCGGTCCCGGTGCGGGGCGAGAAGATAAACGGGTAGCAACTGTCGTAACCGACCGTCGCCGCCACCTCGAGAGTCTGCTCGAAATCGTCCTCGGTCTCGCCCGGGAAGCCCACGATGATGTCGGACGTGACGGCGAGGTCGTCGACCGCGGCGCGCGCGGCCGCAACCTTCTCGAGGTAACGCGGCGCGGTGTAGCCCCGGTGCATGGCGGCGAGGATGCGGTCGCTGCCCGACTGCAGAGGAAAATGCAGGTGGTTGCACACCGCCGGCACCTCGGCCATGGCCGCGAACACCTCGGGGCGCATGTCCTTGGGGTGGGGGCTGGTAAAGCGGATGCGCCGCAGCCCGTCGATCGCGCCCAAGTCGCGCAGCAGCTGCGCGAACAGTGGTCCGCGCTTGGTGATGTCGCGGCCGTAGGAGTTGACGTTCTGGCCCAGCAGGGTGACCTCGGTGACGCCTTGGCCCACTAGCTCCTCGACCTCACCCACGAGTTCGCTGACCGGACGGCTGATCTCCTTGCCGCGTACCGACGGCACGATGCAGAACGCGCACGAGTTGTCACAGCCAATCTGGATCGTGACCCACGCGGCGTAGCTCACCTCGCGCCGCACGGGCAGCGCGGAGGGAAACGTTTCGGACTCTTCGAGGATCTCCGTGATTGGTCCTACGGCCGCCGCCTCGCGCAATAGCTCGGCGGCGCGCCCCACGTTGTGGGTGCCGAACACGGCGTCGACGTAGGGCGCCTTCTGCCGGATCAGGTCGCGGTCCTTCTGCGCCAGGCAGCCTGCGACCGCGATCTGCATGCCGGGCTTGGCGTCCTTGGTGGACTTCAGGTGCCCGAGCGTGCCGTAGAGGCGGTTGTCGGCATTCTCACGGATGCAGCACGTGTTGAGCACCACGACGTCCGCGTCTTCAACCGAATCCGCGGCGACGAGGCCGTCGGCGTCGAGCAAACCCGCGATGCGCTCACTGTCGTGCTCGTTCATTTGGCACCCGAAGGTGCGCACGAAATAGCTGCGGGCCTGCTCGGTCACCCGAACAGGCTACCGGCCGCTTCTTCGGAGTTAGCCCTCGGCGTCGGCCAGCTCGATGGGTTCGTCGTCGCCGACGCCTTCGCCGAGCGCAATCTCGGGCGGTGCCTCGCCATCCTCGACGCCGATACCCGACGCCTTGCAGATGCGGTCGTACAGCGTGACCATCAGCTCGGGGTTCTCGAGCAGGAACGTCTTGGCGTTCTCCCGACCCTGGCCGAGTTGTTCGCCTTCGTACGTGTACCACGCGCCCGACTTCTTGACGATGCCGAGATCCACGCCGATGTCGATGACCGAGCCTTCACGGCTGATGCCCTTGCCGTAGACGATGTCGAACTCGGCTTGGCGGAAGGGCGGGGCGACCTTGTTCTTCACGACCTTGACGCGGGTCTTGTTACCCACGACCTCGATGCCGTCCTTGATCTGTTCGATGCGGCGGATGTCGAGACGAACCGAGCTGTAGAACTTCAGCGCGCGACCACCGGGGGTGGTTTCGGGTGAGTTGTGCACCATCACACCGTCGACGAAGTAGTTGTGCGTGCCCTCGATCTCAATGTCGAAACGATGCATCGAACGCGTTTGTGGCTTGACCTTGATCGAGGTGACCGGCAACGGCACAAGTTCGTTTCGCATCGGCGCGAACACCGGCTCGACGGCGAAGCGGCCGCGGTATTTCGGCAGGAGCTTGTACTCCATAGACGGATGCACGAACGGCGCGATCAGCGCGTGCAACTTCGCCGTTGCGTCCTTGGCGAAGGTCAACACCGCCATCCCCCGATCGCCGCGGCGCGAGAGGCGGGCTTCGATGCCCCAATTGTCCGCGAGGTATCGCACGAGGCGCACGCGGCTGCCGGCCTCAAAGGCTTCGACGCAGATCTCGGATCGGCCACTGCCGTCCTTCGTGCGTTCCTGGACGCCCTTCGCACGCAGCGTGAACGAACCGTCATCCATGTACCAAAGTGCCAGCGACAAGGGCGTGAGTGCCTTTAGGTAATCGTCGCTCAATAGCTTCTTGCCTCCGACATAGACCGCAGAACGAAGTTCGGCGAGTTCGGGCAGCGGCTGAACGTCGTAGAACACCGCGTCCTTCGCGTTCAGTTGAACGCGAGACACCGAGGTTTCCGAACAGCGACGCCTTCCAGTCGGCGTACTCGGCTTGCTTGACGCCGTGTCCGAACCGGAAGCGGGCGCCATGGCCGCTGCGGGTCGGCGACAGAGCGCCGTCACCCATCAAGCTGCCGAGGATCACTTCCCATTGGAAGTTCGACAGGTGGTGCGGTACCGATTGCAGCACGCGATCCCCGACCATGAGTTCACCGGCCTCGCGCCAACCGCCGGGCGTGCGGATCTGGTGGTTGCTCGTGCAACCGAACTGAGCGCGCCCGTTGCCGCCCGGCTTTGCCACGGTCACCTGAAGAAACTGATCGGTTACACCGTTGTCGAACCAATTCACGATCTTGCGGGGAACGATGGAGTCGGTTTCGGCGTCATAGGACAGCACCTCGACGTCCATCCGCTGATTCACGATCTTGCTGATTCGCTCCTGCGTGCCATCGGCGAGAGTGACCATCGTTGATCCGGAAAAACAACCGAACATGACGCCGATTTTTTCCCGCAGCTGGTTGATGAAGATGCAGATGGTGTTGCTGCGGTTGAGGTTGGCGGTGAGCTTGCGCAGCGCCTGGCTCATCAACCGGGCCTGTAGGCCGACGTGGGTGTCGCCCATTTCACCTTCGATCTCCGCGCGCGGCGTGAGCGCAGCAACGGAGTCGATGACGAGCACATCGAGGGCGCCCGAGCGGATCAGCATGTCGGCGATTTCCAACGCCTGCTCGCCGGTGTCGGGCTGGGAGATCAACAGCTCGTCGGTATTCACACCGATCGCCGCAGCGTAGATGGGATCCATCGCGTGCTCGGCGTCGATGTAGGCGCATGTGCCGCCGTTGCGCTGCGCCTCGGCCACGACGTGCATGGCGAGGGTGGACTTACCCGAGGACTCCGGGCCGAAGATCTCGACGACGCGCCCGCGCGGCAAGCCGCCCACGCCCAACGCCAAGTCGAGCGCCAGCGCACCCGTGGGGATCGTTTCGATGGTCATGTTGGGCTTGTCGCCCATTCGCATGACAGCGCCCTTACCGAACTGCTTCTCGATCTGACCAAGTGTCGTGTCGAGTGCTTTTTCGCGCTCCACCGGAGCCCTCTTTTCTCTCGTGTTGTTCTGATCAGAGCGCACCCTACGGAGGGGGTGTGACACCGGCAGACCAAGCGCTGTGCGAAGTGACACCAGCGTAATTCCGAACGGCTGTTCGATACAAGCACCCTCGGTCAAAATCCGTGATGCGCGGCGTCGACTACCTCATTGCGGAAGCGACGAAGCCGTAGCCAGATACTCGGCGACATCGGCGCGCGAGAAGAACCGCGCCCACTCAACGGGCTCGACCTTGTAGATGGGGTCGCGCGCGCCGACGTCGGCACCGTGCTCGACGAGCAACCGCACGAGCGGCAGGTTCCCCGCGGCCGCCGCGTGATGCAACGCCGAACGTCCCGTCGACCCCTCCAGGGAGAACCCCAACTCGACAAGCAACGGAACCGCGTCCCAGCGCGCCGTGGCCGCGGCTTCGACCATTAGATCCGGGCGCGCCTTGCGCGTCCGATCGACCACCTGCGCATCAGCAGCGACAAACGCGTCGACGGCCGCGCGATCAGCGCGGAGGCACGCGTCGACGAATTCGTCCCGCGGTTGGTTCGCGCGCCAGAGGTCGCGCAGCACGCCCACCTCTGCTCCGTGGTGGATGACCTCGTCGAGAATGTGGAGGATGAAGGTGAGCCGCGTCGATTCGACACCGTGGAATATGCGCGAGATCGGCGTTCCCAACTCGTCGCCGTCGGTGTCAGAGAGGTAGCGCCGCCACGCCGCGTACGCGCGTTCGAGCATGTCTCGAGCCTCGTCAGTCGATGACGGTATCCACTCCTCCGCGGCGGACGGCTCCGGTTCGAGACCGAGGAGGAGCGCGCAGCGGTCCTCCTTCAACATGTCGATGATGTGGGCGATCCGCCACACGATCGTGGTGACCGGTGCTTCTTCGGTGAACACGAGGCCGAAGTCGCCTTGCATCGTGCCGTCGGGACCGCGGTGCACTGACCAGCAACCCGGGACCGGCTCCCAGAAGAACTCTTCGTCGGTGAGACCCTCCAACCGCGCCTCGAACCGTCGGCGCCACTGGTCAGACAACGCCAGCAGTTCAGCTTTGATTGCCATCTCTAAGGCCTCGGAACGGTTGCCAATTGCGACGCGACCACTTCACGATCGCCGACCTCTTTGATCGCGGCGACGGCTTGCTCGGCCAATGCGTAGAACTTGGCGAATTCGGCGGCGTCGCCGGCGGCCGCGGCCGCCCGCGCCATGCCCTCGAGCATCGAGGCGCGCCGCCAGTCGTCCCAGCCTTCGTTCTCGCAGGTGTTGAACGCGCGGCGGGCGTAGAACTGCGCCATCCATCCGTAGCCGAGCAACGATGCGACGTGCGCGATTTGCCAGTCGCCGGTCGCGAGTTGCTCTGGACCACCGACGAAACCCCAGTGCCAGCGCGACGCGAACGCGCGCTGAAGCATCTCGGAATCGTCGTCGGGCGTGCGATCCTGCTTCTCGATCAACTCCCAGGCGCCGTTGAATGTCTCGATGGCGAAATACTGGTGCGCTTCGGTCTCGTCCATCAGCTGTCCTCTGACAGTCGGCGTCGCAGTAGGTCCATCGCCGAGATCGCCGCGAACTGCCGCACGCGATCGCGATCACCGGGCAGGCGCGCTTCGGTCGCCTCCGCCGTGCCATTGCGGGCCACGCCGAAGAACACCGTGCCGACCGGTAGCCCGTCTTGCTCGTCGGGACCGGCGACGCCGGTGACGGCGAGGCCGACATCGGCACCGAGCACCTTGGCCGCGCCGACCGCCATGGCCATGGCCGCCTCGGCCGACACGACCGGACCTTCGGGCACCTCGAGCAGCGAGAATTTCACGTCCGACGCATACGACGCGATCGCGCCACGGTACCAGTTGCTCGCGCCCGGAACCGCCGCGCAGCGCGAGCCCACGAGCCCGCCGGTCAACGACTCGGCCAGGCCGAGCGTTTCGCCGCGCGCCATCAGTAACGCGCCGACCGCCGCCTCCATTGTTTCGGCGTCGGCGCCGAACACGATGTCGCCAAGGATCGTCCGCACCGCAGTTTCCTCGTGGGTGAGCGCGGCCAGTGCGTCGTCCTCGGTGGCCGCCTTCGCGGTGAGACGCACCTTGATGCCCTCGATTCCCGACGCCAGAAAGGCGATCGTCAGAGGTGCGCCCGACCGCGCCAGCGCGTCGAACCGCGCCGCGAGCTTCTCGGCCAGCATGCTTTCGGACAGCCCCCAAGTGCGCAGCACGCGGCTGCGGATCGTGGCCGCCTCACCGCTCCGAGTTAGCAGGTCGGGCAGCACCGCGCGCGTGACCATGTCGGTCATCTCGTAGGGCACGCCGGGCACGGCGTAGATGACCTTGTGCCCGACGGGACAAATCAGCCCTGGCGCGGTGCCCAGGGTCTGTTCGATCACGGCGGCACCGCGGGGCACGTCGGCCTGGCGCAGGTTGTTGGCCGCCATCTCGCGACCGCGACTCTTGAACATCGCTTCGATTCGCGTCGCCACCGTTTCGTCGCGCTCGAGCGGCATCGTCATCACCTCGGCGATGGCCTCGCGGGTGATGTCGTCCTGCGTGGGTCCGAGCCCACCGCACACGACGACCGCGTCCGAACGCGCCAGCGCGCAACGCAAGGCCTGCACGATGCGCGGAAGGTTGTCCCCTACGGCCGTGGAGAAGTGCCGATCGATGCCTGCAGCCGCGAGCGTCTCGCCGAGCCATGCCGAGTTCGTGTCGACGATCTGGCCGAGCAGCAGCTCGGTGCCGACGGCGACGACCTCAACTCGCACGAACTTCTCGGCCTCCCTCGAGGAAGTACTGCGCGCCGGTAACCAAGGTGAGCGCGACCGCGACCCAAATCAGGCTCGTGTAGAGCTCTGGTGTGTCGGTAGTGAGTGGGAGCAGTGCCAGGCCGATGGCGACCTCGGTGAGCACGGTTTTCACCTTGGCCCACCAACGCGCCGGCACGCTGATACCGCGCTGGGCCAACTTCGATCGGAAGATCGACACGGCGATCTCCCGCACGCCGATAAGTGCTGCCGGTAGCCACCACAGGTCGCCGCGCGAGACGAGCGCGGCCAGCGCACCAAGCACGAGCACTTTGTCGGCCAACGGGTCGAGAAACGCTCCCGAACTCGTGACGCCTTGGCGTCGGGCGATGTATCCGTCGACGCCGTCGGTGACACAGAGCAAGACCCAGAAACTCACCGTCGCCCACGACGCGCCGCCGGACGCGATCATCACCAGCAGTATCGGGCTGATGAGCAAGCGGGTGATCGTGACCGCGTTAGCCGGCGTAGCGAGCGCGGACTTCCCGAAGGAGCTTTCCGTTTTCACGACGCCTCGAGATCAACACCATGCACGGCATCGACGGTAACGGTTTGGAACGACCCAACGCGAAACGCTTCGGGAACGCGCACGATGCCGTCGATCTCCGGAGCCTCACGATGACTGCGCGCCACACCCGGCACGTCGACCAACACGTCCATGGTCGTGCCGACGAGCGCGGCGCGCCGCGTGTGGGTGATCGAGTCCTGCAACTCGCTGACCTCGGACAGCCGTTCCTTGATCAACCCGGCATCGATGTGGCCATCTTGGGTGTCGGCGTGCGTACCCTCCTCACGCGAGTAGGAGAACAATCCCGCCCAGTCGAACTGCGCGTCACGGACAAACGCCAGCAGCGCGTCGTGATCG
Organism: uncultured Actinomycetes bacterium; assembly: GCA_963769985.1. GTDB lineage: Bacteria > Actinomycetota > Acidimicrobiia > Acidimicrobiales > JACCXE01 > JACCXE01. The sequence goes on from CAVYNR010000002.1 coordinate 37,123, forward strand.
TCTTCGGTCTCGCCCGGGTAGCCGACGATGAAGTTGGTGCGGATCGCCGCCTCCGGAAATCGTCGGCGGATGTCGACGATGCGCTCGAGGAACTTGTCGCCGTCGCCCCACCGGCGCATGCGACGGAGCAACGGTCCCGACGCGTGTTGCAGTGACAGGTCGTAGTACGGCACGCCGGTACTGCCGATGACGTCGATCAGTTCATCGGTCAGATCGCTCGGGTACAGGTAGAGCAACCGCACACGCGTGACGCGCTCGGCCACGTCGGCGACGAGGGGGATGATGGCGCGCCGCTGGTCTATGTCGTTGCCATAGCTCGCCAGATCCTGGGCGACGAGCACGATCTCCTCGGCGTCGAGCGCGTCGACTTCCTCGAGAATCGACTCGCGCGTACGCGACCGCTGCTTGCCGCGGAAACTCGGAATGGCACAGAAGCCGCACGCGCGATCACAACCCTCGGCGACCTTCACGTACGCCCACGGCCGCGGCGACTTTGGTCGTGGCAAGTTGAGGAGGTCGAAGGACGGAATCGGCTTGGGCGACGGTTTGAGCCCCAACGCGATCGGCACGCCGAACCCGGCCACCTGGTCGACCTCCGGTAGCGCGTCGGTCAACTCGGCGCCGTAGCGCTCGGCCATGCAGCCGGTCACCACGAGGCGCGCTTCCGTGCGCTTGAGTTCCGACAGTGCAAGGACGGTGTCGACCGATTCCTGGCGCGCCGCTTCGATGAACGCGCACGTGTTGACAATGACGACGTCGGCCGCGCTAGCACTCGACGCAGGCGCGTACCCGTCAGCCTCCAGTTGCCCGATGAGCTTGGCCGAGTCGACCTCGTTCTTCGGGCAGCCGAGCGTCTCGACCCAGTAGGACTGCGTTGTCACTCCCTAAGGCTACGGGGCGATCAGGTCCAATTCAGTTTCAGGCCAGGTCGTGACCAGTCAATCCGCGCCAATTTGCCCATAGCGGAGAGCGTGATGTGCGCCGTTTGCATGTCGTCGCCCCCGAAACAGATGTTGGTCGGCATCGGATCGGGCATCGCAACGTGGTCGACGATGTCGCCGTCCGGATTGAACACGTTGATGCCCGGCTCATGCACGAGCGTGGCGACCGCGATGTTGCCGTTTGCCTCGACGGCAAGCGAGTCGAACGCCGCATGCACCGGGCCATGGCCGAGGAAGATGCCGCCACCGGTCAGTGGGTTGCCACCCGTGAGTTCGCCCGGCCCGGCGATGTCCCACGCGTACAGCCGCGCCGTCATCGTCTCGACCGAATACAGCCGCGACCCGTCGGGCGACAGGCCGATGCCGTTGTAGCCGTGCCCGCCGCTGGCGACCTGACGGATCTCGGAACCATCGGGCTTGGCCCAGTACAGAAATCCCTTGTCCACATCGCGGTCGCGGGACTTACCAAAGTCGCTGAACCACAACCCGCCGTCTTTGTCCACCACGATGTCGTTGGGCCCGTTCAGTTTGTGGCCGTCGCACTCCGTGTAGAGCGTGGTCACCTCGCCCGTCTCGACGTCGACGCGTTGCAGCGATCCGGTGACGTAGTGATCGGGCTGCGACGCGCCGCCCGCGCCGAGCGGCAAGTTCATCTCGCCGATCTCGGTCCAGATGAAGCCGCCGTTGTTGCACACGTAGAGCGCGCCGTCGGCGCCGATCGCCAGGCCGTTCGGGCCGCCGCCCACGTCGGCGACGATGGACTTGGTTCCATCGGCGGCGACGCGTGTCAGCGTGCCGGTTTTGATCTCGACGAGGATTACCGATCCGTCGGCCATTGCGACGGGCCCCTCGGGGAACGCCAGGCCTTCGGCGACGATCGTGGGTTCAGCGCTCATTGCGGGTGACTCGCTTTCACGGTGGTGTGGATGCCGCCGCGCACGAGCCAGTCGGTGGTGACGATCATGGTGACCGGCGACAGCGCGGCGACGAGGTCGTTCAGGATCTGGTTCGTGACGTCTTCGTGGAACGCGCCCTCGTTGCGGAACGACCAGAAGTAGAGCTTGAGGCTTTTGAGCTCGACAATCTTCGGCCCCGGTGTGTAGGTAATCGTGACGGTGGCGAAGTCGGGTTGACCGGTGCGCGGACACACGCAGGTGAACTCGGGGCTTTCGCACGTGACTTCGTAGGCGCGGCCCGGGTGCGGGTTGTCGATCGCTTCGAGTTCGCGTGACGGCTGGGTGGGCACGGCGACGAAACCTACTGGGACAGCACCAAGCCGACCCGGTCGGGCTCGAGCAGGAGCGAGCGACCGTTGACATTGGCGTCGGCGAGCAACGACTCGCCGGCCGCGCGCACGGCGTCGGCGGTGTCGGTGGTGGTGACCGCGAGCAGCGTCGAGCCGGCACCCGACCAGCACGACGCCAGCGCGCCGGCGTCACGCAGTCCGCGCATCAGCGCTTCGGACTCGGGAAAGAGCGGAATGCGGTAGGGCTGGTGGAGCCGGTCGTCCATCGCGCGGGGTGAAAAGACGTTGGCGTTCGCGAACCCGGCGATGAGCAAACCGAGGCGTCCGAGGTTGGCGGCGGCGTCGACCAATGGCACCTCCTGACGCAGTGCGGCGCGGGCGTCCTTCGTCGACAGCATGCGTTCGGGAACGAGCGCGACGAACGCGAGCCGCTCGTCGAGTGGCAGCGATCGCGCCACGGGGGCGCCGTCGACCACCGTTGCGGCGACCAGTCCGCCGAGCACCGACGCCGCCGCGTTCTCCGCGTGACCGTCCACGCCGGTCGCGATGGCGAGCGGGTCGGCGGCTCCCGCGGCGGCGGCCGCCGCCGCCGCGAGCGCGGCGCTACTACCGAGCCCGCGGGCCACAGGCACCTCTGAACGGACCGTGATCGCCACGTTGTCGTGGCCGAGCACCTGGCGCGCCACCACCGCCGCGAGATGGGTGGGGCCTTGGGGTAGTTCCTCTCCGGCGCCTTCCGTTTTTATCGTTAGGGCTTCTGCTTCGACGATCTCGACGTCGACGTACAGATTCAGCGCGAGCGCGAGCGCATCGAAGCCCGGACCGAGGTTCGCGGAACTACAAGGACAACGCGCGCGCATAGACCAAAGCTACGCGGATCTTTCGAGATTCCTGTCACCTTTGTCGCCGCGCCACGGTCGAAAGGTTGACCGGAAACAACTTCCCCTCCGGTCAGGAGGCAGTACAAATGCATGACTTCCTCACCATTGCCCTCGTAGGCCTCGGCGTGTTTGCTGCGGCGAACTTCCTCGAGGACCTCGTCCCCGCAGTGCGGCGCTATCACGGTTTCGTGATGCTCGCTCTGGGTATCGGGGTGGCGCACTGGATGGACTACAGCTTCTTCCGCGGTTTCGACATCGCGCTTCGCAATGACGACATGGGCATCTGGATCACCGGTTTCGCCCTTGCCGGTTCGACGAGCGTTTGGCGCGGAATCCTTCACTGGATGGGCACGTCCGAAGGTGACGAGCCCGAGGTTCGCAAGTCTCATATGCGCCTCGCCGCTTAGTACCAACTCGTAACACCTCAGAAACAGGGTCTGCGCAATGGAGCGCAGGCCCTGTTTCGCGTCTGGAGTTAGTTTTCGAGCGCTTCGAGCTCGGGAACAGTCATCAGGACGACGCGGGCCTTGGAGCCCTCGGACGGACCGACCACGCCGCTCTCCTCGAGTAAGTCCATCAGCCGCCCGGCGCGAGCGAAACCGACCTTGAGCTTGCGCTGCAGCATCGAGGTGGAGCCGAGGTTGCTGCGCACGACGAGATCGCGGGCGGCGCGCATAAGTTCGTCGTCGTCGGAGTCGCCTCCGGACGCGCCGCTCCGGAATCCGGCGCCCGGACCCGAGTCGTCGCCCTCGACGCCTTCGACATAATCGGGTCGCGCCTGACGCTTCCAGTGCGCGGCCACCTTGCGGACTTCTTCCTCGCTGACCCACGCGCCCTGCACGCGGCGGCCGCTGCTCGAGTTGGCCGTCAGCAACAACATGTCGCCCTTGCCGACAAGTCGCTCGGCGCCGGGCTGGTCGAGGATGACGCGGCTGTCGGTGAGACTCGACACCGCGAACGCGAGGCGGGACGGCACGTTGGCCTTGATGACACCGGTGATCACGTCGACCGACGGGCGCTGTGTGGCGATCACGAGGTGGATGCCGACGGCGCGGGCCATCTGCGCGATACGACAGATCGAATCCTCGACGTCGCGCGCCGCGATCATCATGAGGTCCGACAACTCGTCGACCACGACGAGGATGAACGGCAGGCGACGGTACTCCTTGTCCTCGCCGGGCTCAGGCTGCAGGTCGCCCCGGTCGAACGCGGCGTTGTAACCCGTGATGTCGCGCACGCCGACCTCGTAGAGCAACTCGTAGCGGCGCTCCATCTCCTTCACGGCCCACGCCAGCGCATTGGCGGCGCGCTTGGGATTCACCACGACCTGCGTGAGGAGGTGCGGCAAGCCGTTGTACTGACCGAGTTCGACGCGCTTGGGGTCTATGAGGATCATGCGAACCTGATCGGGCGTCGACCGAACGAGCACGGACGTGATCAGGCTATTGATGCAGCTCGACTTACCGGCGCCCGTGGCACCCGCAATAAGGATGTGAGGCATCTCGGCCAGGTTGGCCATGACGGCGCGGCCGGCGATGTCTTTGCCCAGCGCGACTTCGAGCGGGTGGGTGGCCTTGCGCGCCTCGTCGGTCGCCAGGATGTCGGCGAGGGCAACCAGCTGGCGGTCGCGGTTGGGCACCTCGACGCCGATGGCCGACTTACCCGGGATCGGAGCGAGGATGCGGACGTCGGGCGACGCCATCGCGTACGCGATGTCCTTGTTGAGGCTGGTGACCTTCGAAACCTTCACTCCAGCGCCGAGCTCGAGTTCGTAGCGGGTGACGGTAGGGCCGACGGTCATACCGACGAGGCGCGTCTCCACGCCGTGGGCGGCGAGCGCGTGCTCAAGCGTGCGGCCGCCCTGTTCGATGGCGCGGCGGTCGATCTCGATCGCCGTGGAGCGCTTGAGGAGCGCGAGCGCCGGCAGTCGCCACGGTCCCTCGCGGTGCGCGGGGCCGAGGTCGATCGCCAACTGGTCGGCGGTGGCCGGCGCGGTTTCAGCGGGAACCGCGACGGTGATCTCGATCTCGGGCTCCTCGGCGGGAGCGTCTTCATCCGTGGGTTCTTCGCCGTTGGTCACGATCGGCGGCACGCTCGGGTGACGGCGCGTCGCGTCGATGCGCTCGTCGACGTCAGTGGTCGTCGACGCCGCCAGGTGGCGCGCCGAACCGCTCAAGACGTCCAGCGTGCGCCTGAGCGCGCTGACGATGTGGCCCCAGGCGTCGCGCGCCGACGTACGCGTCAGCAACAGCAAACCGACGACGCCGATGGTGCCGAGAATGAGTGCGGCGCCCGGAATGGCGAGCAGGCTGCGCAGCGGCTCGCCGAACGCGGCGCCGACCAGGCCACCCGCGTCGCGCAATTCCTCGGCGGGATCGTTCCAGCTGGGCGTGCCGCGGAAGAGGTGCGTCATTCCAGTGGCCGAGGTGAGCATGAAGGTGGCACCGATCGCGATGCGCCCCGGCTCCTGACGCGGTCGGCCTTGCAACAGGGCGAAACCGACGCCGGCGATGGCGAGTGGGAGCGCAAGGCGTCCCCATCCGAAGACGAGGCCGGCGAGGTCGCGGATGAAGTGGCCGACGGGGCCGGTGAGATCGGCGTACACGCCGAGCGCGGCCACGACGCCGAGGGCGACGAGCAACAGCCCCCACACGTCGTCGGACTGCCGACCCAGGTGGGTGGCGAGTGAGTCCCGCACGCGAACCGCGGCGGACTTCTTGCGCGAGCGCGTCGTAGGACTGCGCCGCTTCACGGGTTTGCGAGCGGGGCCTCGCTTCGTCGTGGCCATGGGCAAATCAACCGTACCTGTGTCCGGTCCGCCCAACGGGGACGGTACACGCACGCACGCTCCACTCCGAACGCGGCTCGGTGGGCCCGCCGCATTTCGTGTGCACTTAGTGGGGTGATCGGCCTGGTTTTGTGAGAAATCACCCCGCTAAGTGCACACGAAACTCGCGCGCAACCGCGCTGAGCATGCGGCGCAGACTCAGCCGAGAATTTGCCGCACCAGATTTACGATCCCAAAGAACGTCGGTACCGCGAAGGCAAGCAGCATGAGCTTGACTGCGACGCGGACACTGCGGCGGCGGTGCCGTCGTACCCCTCCCGCAAACCGGGCGAAGCCCTCAATCTCGCCTTCGACGGTCCACGGACTGTGCTGCAATCCCCACCCTCCGTCCTGCGGGTCGCCGGGTGGCAGTGGATGACGCCCGCGCCCGTGACGCCGATTTCGTGAACGCGGGCTCACACCATGGTTTGGCCGCCGCTGGTGTTCAGCGCCTCGCCGGTGATGTAGTTGCCGTCGTCGCTCATCAGGAACGCGATGGAGTTGGCGACGTCGTCGGCGGTCTGCATCCGCCCGAGCGGGATCTCGCGGTCGATCCAGCCCTGGAATCCGCCGGGCAGACCTCCGACCATTGCCTCGAGTTGGCCGTCCTTGTTGAGCAGGTCGGTGTCGACCGTGCCCGGACACACCGCGTTGACGGTGATGCCGGCGGGCCCGAGCTCCGCCGCCCACGTTTGGGTGAGCAAGATGATCCCGGACTTGGCCGCGCAGTACGCGCCCAGCATCGGCATGCCCCGCTTGCCCGCTTGGCTCGACACGCTCACGATCGCACCCTTCGTGCCGGTAGCCACCATGCGACTGGCGCACGCTTTGGTGACGAGAAACATGCTGCGCAGATTGAGGGCCACGATCTTGTCGAACTGGTCGGCCGGCAAGAACGTGAGCGGTCCCATGCCCATCCCGAAGCTGCCGCCTCCGACGACGTTGGCGACGAGGGAAATGTTGCCGAGCTTCTGCGTCGCCTCTTCGACCGCCGACTCCACCTGCGCCTCGTCGGTGACGTCGCAACGAATGCCGACGGCGCGACGCCCCAGTGCCTCGATCTCGCTCACCACCGTCTCGAGGTCGGTGGGCGCCGCGACCTCGTGACTGGGGAAGTCCGCCATCGGCGCGCCGATATCGAGGCAGGCGACGTCTGCGCCCTCGCGCGCCAATCGCAGCGCGGTGGCGCGGCCGATCCCGCGCGGGCGGGCCGCACCGGTTACGAGCGCGACGCGACCATCAAAGCCCGAAAGCGACACTCCCCTAGACCTCCATGACGATGGGAACGATCATCGGACGGCGACGCGTCCGTTCGTTCACGAACTTGCCCAGCGCCGAGCGCGCCGTCTTGCGCAGTGTGTCGATGTCAGCGGTGGCGTCCTGGCTGGTCTGGGAATCCTTGGACAGGTTCATGACCGCCACCCGCACGGCTTCACGCGCCTCGTCGAGCAGGTCCTCCGCCTCGGGCGCATAGACCCAGCCGCGCGTGATCACCTCGGGCTTGCCCAACACGTCGCCGGACTTGCCGTCGACGGTCACCACGACGATGACGACGCCTTCCTCGGCCAGCACCTTGCGGTCGCGCAACACACCCTGCCCGACGTCGCCGACGATGCCGTCGACGTAGAGGTAACCGGCGGGCACAGTGTCGACGAAGTCGACGCCCGCATCGTGGACTTCGATCACGTCGCCGTCCTCGCACAACAGCACGTGGTTGTCCGACATGCCGAGCGACTTGGCCAGCCGGGCGTGATGGGTGAGGTGGCGGAACTCGCCGTGCACGGGGATGAAGAACTCGGGCCGCGCCAGCGTGAGCAGCGTCTTGAGCTCCTCGCCCTTCGCGTGGCCCGACACGTGCACACGCGCGATGCCGGAGTGCACGACGTCGCAACCGAGGCGGTGCAGACCGTCGATCACCTTGCCGACGTTGGTCTCGTTGCCTGGAATGGCGTGGCTCGAGAGGATGACGAGGTCACCCTCGCCCACCTTCAGCCGCTTGTTCTCGCCGGCGGCCATCGAGCGCGAGCGCGCTCATGGGTTCGCCTTGAGAGCCGGTCGAGATGACGCACACCTTCTCGGGCGGGTGGTCACCGACGTCGTCGATATCGACGATCGACGCGTCGGCCACGTCGAGCAACCCCATGCTGCGCGCCAGCGCAACGTTCTTGCCCATGGACCGGCCGAGCGTGGCCACGATGCGATCGCTCGCCACCGCGGCGTTGATGACCTGCTGGATGCGGTGGATATGGCTGGCAAAACACGTGACGACGACGCGCTTGTCGGGGTTGTTGCGGAACTGGTCGCGCAACACCTCGCCGATCGTCGTCTCCGAGATCGTGTGACCGGCTTCTTCGGCGTTGGTCGAGTCGCCGAGCATCAGACGGATGCCGTAGTTCGACGCGATGGCGCCGATCGCGCGATGTCGGTGGTGCGCCCGTCAACCGGCGTGAGATCGAGCTTCCAGTCGCCAGTGTGGAAGATCACACCCTGCGGCGTGTGCAGTGCAATCGCGAAGGCGTGCGGCACCGAGTGGGTGACGGGAATGAACTCCACGTCGAACGGGTCGATCGTGATGCGGTCGCCGTCGGAGTTGACCGGGTTGAACGACGTTCGGGCAACGAGCCCGGCTTCCTCGATGCGGTTGCGGGCAAAGCCGAGTGTCAGCGCTGAGCCGTAGAGCGGGAACTCCAGGTCACGTAGCAGGTAGCTCAGCGCGCCGACGTGGTCTTCGTGGCCATGCGTGAGCACGCACGCCTCGACCCGGTCGGCGTTGTCGCGCAGGAACGTGAAGTCGGGCAGAACCAGGTCGACACCGGGCATGTCCGTGTCCGGGAACATCAGGCCGCAGTCGATGATCAGGAGGCGATCGGCTACCTCGATGACCGCGCAGTTCCGTCCGATCTCACCCAGACCACCAAGGAAGATGACGCGGACGGATGCGCTCATACGTTGTGTGGCGGCGACGCCAGCGGCCCTAACGACGCAAGGTGTTGCGCGGCGGACACGTCGAGTTCGTCGGTAGCGGGACCCATTGGAAGACGACATTGTCCCACCGGCAGACCGAGCGCACGCATCACCGCCTTAGTCGGCAGCGGATTCGGGTACGCGTCATTGCCCTCGAAGTCGTAGGCCGCGGCCAGCGACGCGTTGATCTCGCGCGCTCGGTCGACCTCTCCCTTGGCGAAGCACACGATCATTTCCTGCTGCGCCGCGGAGGTCCAATGGCTGGCCACGCCCACGATGCCGCACGCTCCGACGGCGAGGAACGGCAGGGTCATCGACGAATCGCCCGAATAGAGCTCGAAGTACTCCGGCGCGTCGCGCAATAGGAGCGCGGTCGCCGCGGGATCCTTCGCCGCGTCCTTGTTGGCCACGATGTTCGGCGCGGCCTTGATCAGGTTGAGGAAGGTCTCGTGCGCAATCTTGCGGCCCGATCGGATCGGGATGTCGTAAAGCATCACCGGTAGGTCGGTGGCGTCGGCGATGGCCATGAAATGACCGAACAACCCCGCCTGTGACGGTCGGTTGTAATACGGCGTCACGGCGAGGATGCCGGCGGCACCGACGTCCTTGGCCGCTTTGGTCATCTCCACGGAGTGCGCGGTGTCGTTCGTACCCGAGCCGGCGATCACGGGGATCGTGACCGCTTCGATCGCGGCTCGCCACACCGACACGCGCTCGTCGTCGGTGAGCACCGGTGACTCGCCCGTCGTGCCCGTGACGACGAGACCGTCGTTGCCGTTGTCTTGCAGGTACTTCGCCAACGTGGCGATGCCGTCGTAGTCGACCTCGCCGTCGGCGAGCATCGGCGTGACCATCGCCGTGAGCACCGCGCCGAAGCGTCCGGGAATCCGACTCACGACGCCACCTGTTCGGGTTCACTACCGCGTTCGATGCCGAGCGTGGCGAGGAGGTCTTCGTGCAGCTCGAACCACACGGAGTGATAGCTGTCGATCATCGGCTTGGTCATCCAGTCGCCCTCGCCTGCTTCAACGTGGGCGCGCGCCGCGGCCAACCGGGGTCCGTAGGTGCCGAATCGTGCGAGGGCATCGGCCAGTCCACCGCAGATTGGCTGCACAGCGCCATCGACTTTGGCCAGGCGCGCCACCACCTCGGCGTCATAGGACTCGTCTTGGTGCCTGTTCAGCTCCGGGGCGGTCTTGTTGTCGACCGGCGGGAGCAGCTGCCAGTCGGTGCAAAGGCGCAGGAGGTCGGCGTTGAGTTCCACGAACGCGCGGTAGCCACGGTTGATCGCTTCGCGTACACCGGCAGACTCGAGTTCGGCGGCCGCGAGCTGGCTGTCCTCGTCGCGACCGAAGTGCGTCAGCGCCCATCCGGGGAGGCTCCCCTGGCGCAATACGACGAGGTCGTTCGCCCGATGCGATTCGAGCGTGGCGGCGACGTCGTCCTCGGCGATCGCGGTCACTTCAGCGATTTCGGCGGCCTCGGTAACGCCGCGCACCCGCAGTACGTGCAGCACCAAAAACGCGGGATCGGAGGCGAATGCCACATGTCGAGACTACGGGACGGTCACCGAGACGACGTGCAAGGCTCGTTAGATGCGCGCCGCTCTCCTCAAGACGATCCCCGGCCAGCTCGACATCGACGAAGTGGCCATTGGCGAACCCGGACCCGGCGAGGTGCTCGTTCGCACCGCCGCCGCCGGGTTGTGCCACAGCGACCTGCACTTCATGACCGGCGCCTATCCGTACCCGACCCCGACCGTGCTCGGGCACGAATCGGCGGGCGTGGTCGAGGCTGTCGGGCCCGGCGTTACGTATCTGCAAGAGGGCGACCACGTCATTTCCTGCCTCTCGGTGTTCTGCGGCCGATGCGAGTTCTGTTTGAGTGGCCGTCCCAGCCTGTGTGCCAAAGCCGGGCTCTCCCGCGACCTGACCGGCCCGCAACGACTCTCGATGCCCGACGGCTCGGCCTGTCATCAGTTCCTCCACCTGTCGTCGTTCGCCGAGCACATGCTCGTCCACGAGAACGCGCTCGTGAAGATCCGCAAGGACATGCCGCTTGACCGCGCCGCGCTCATCGGCTGCTCCGTCACCACCGGCCTCGGTGCAGTGTTTCGCACCGCCGCGGTACCGGCCACCTCCACTGTCGCGGTGATCGGCTGCGGCGGCGTCGGACTCAACGTGGTGCAAGGTGCGGCCATCGCCGGCGCGAGCCGCGTCATCGCCGTCGACATGAACGCGACCAAGCTCGACCTGGCCAAGCAGTTCGGAGCCACCGATCTGGTTGACGCGTCGTCGGCCGACGCCGTCGGCGCCGTGATGGAGTTGACCGGTGGCGGCGTCGAGTACTCGTTCGAAGCGATCGGACTGAAAGTCACCGCCGAGCAGGCGTTCCAGATGCTGGCGCCCGGTGGCACCGCCACGATCGTCGGCATGATCCCGTTCGGCCAGAGCATCGAACTTGCCGGCTACGAGTTCCTGGCGGAGAAGAAGATCCAAGGCTCCAACATGGGATCGAACCGCTTCCGCTTCGACATGCCTCGCTACATCGATCTCTACATGGACGGCAAGCTCAAACTCGACGAACTCGTAAGCGCTCGCATCGCGTTGGAAGACATCAACGACGGCTTCGAGGAAATGAAGAAGGGCGAGATCGCCCGAAGCGTGATCCTGTTCGACTAGCTGGCGCTGGCGACTTCGCCGTTGGCGAGGGCGAACATCTCGTATTCTTCGCCGGTGTCGGCCCAGTTCTCGAACTCGATCACGCCGAGCTCGGTGAACTTCTGACGGAGCCAACCGGGCTTGCCGTTGTCGGCGCCGGCGTCGAGCAGTCCGAGCTTCTTGCAGTTCGGAACGATCTTGGAGAACAGCATCGCCTGGAAGCCGGCGCGCTCGGGTGCCTGCATGACGAGCTTGACCGCGTCCTGCACCGGCACGCCCATGCGCTCCCACACTTCCTGTTGCAGGAAGCGGTCGCGCATGCGCACGGCGGCTTCGAACGCGAACTCCTGGCGCTCACGCAGTTCGGCCACGCTCAGCTCCTGGTAGTAGTCCTGCAGCGACAGCACACCGAAGGCGACGTGGCGCGCTTCGTCGCTCATGACGTAGCGGAGCAGCTGCTTGAGTAGCGGCTCGGTCGTGAGCTGATGGATGAAGCCGAACGCGGCGAGCGCGAGGCCCTCGACCATGATCTGCATGCCGAGGTAGGTCATGTCCCACCGGCTGTCCTGGATGATGTCGTCGAGCAGCATCTTGAGGTGGGCGTTGACCGGGTAGTGGCCCGACAGCTTGGTGTCGAGGTACTTGGCGAACACTTCGACGTGGCGGGCCTCGTCCATCACCTGGGTTGACGCGTAGTACTTGGCGTCGATCCACGGAACGGACTCGACGATGCGCGCCGTGCAGATGAGCGCACCCTGCTCGCCGTGCATGAACTGCGACAGCGTCCAGTTCTGCGACTCGATGCCCATCTGGACGAATTCCTTCTCGGTCCATTTTTCGAACGGTGTACCCGACAGATCCATGCCCGAGTTGAATCCGCCCGCCGCCATAGCGTTGGCCATGACGACCGCTTCCTGGTCGACTTCGGTCTCCCACGGAAGATCGGTCTCGCCATTCCACATCGACGTCTTCGCCTTCTCGTACAGGCGGTTCAGCTTGGGACGGTGGCCCTTCTCGTAGTCCCACGTGAAGATCGTGTCGTAGTGCGACTCGACCTCACTTATGACCGCATCGCGATCGGTATTGGTGACGGCGAGGATGGCCTCGAGGTCGTTGATGTCATCGCGACCGATGATCTCTGCGTTGGACTTGTTTTCTTCGGTGATGGACATGAGTCCCTCCGTATGGGATTGACGACTTACGCGGTGGAGCTAACCGATGGTTCGGCGTGGTTGGTGGCGATGCTGCGAAGACCGGGCAGCACGAACGTGCTCACCAAGCGACGCGCTGACTGCTCGTCGACAAGGTTGAACTCGGGCGACGGGGTGCAGACGTAGGACAGGGTTATGCGGGCGAGCCACTCGGCGCTGTGGCCAGCGTCGTCGCCCAACCAGCGTTCGAGGTAGGGCGCGGCGAATGTGCGGACGTTGGCCAGGATCAGGTCGAGGTTGGTGAACGCGAACCGCGGCAGAACCTGGTCGGGCTCGTGGGCGATCATGAACTTCAACGCGTCGTGCTCGTCGAGGTGGCGGGCCGCGGCGGTGACCCCGGCCACGAGAATCTCTTCAAGGTCGTCGATGTCGGCGACGGCGGCGTCGAGGGCCAGGAAGAACCGGTTGAGCTCGGAGGCCGCCACCAACGCCAGCAGGCTGTCCTTGCCGCCCGGCACCACTCGGTAGACCGTGGCGCGGCTCAGGCCCGCCTCGCGCGCGATGTCGTCGAGCGTGGTCTTGTTAATGCCCCAGCGGGCGACGCAACGCAGCGTGGCGGAAATGACGCGGGCCGCGGGATCGTCGTCGGGCAACGGTGTGCGCGCACGGAAATCGATCAACGCCATCGCTTGAGACGATATGCCCATTTGTGTCTCATTGTCAAAGGTGTCTCGCCGTATCAGCCCAGAAGCGGTCATTCCGGCCGATGAGTAGCGTCCTGTCAAGTGGAAACTGGGGGTCCGCGAACGAGCTTGATAGACGACGAGCGCGTTCGGCGCGCGGTGACGGCGCTAGCCGCGCTGATCTTCTTCTACTTCGTCCTCCAGCGTTTCTGGCCGGCGCCGTTCGGCGTGCTGGTGCAAGGGCTCATCATCGGCGGGCTCACCGCGCTCATCGCGTTCGGGCTCGCGCTCGTCTATCGGTCGAACCGCATCATCAACTTCGCGCAGGGTGATCTCGGCGGTGTTCCCGCGTCACTCGGAGTGCTGCTCATCCTCGGTCCAGGCGTGCCCTACCTGCTGGCGTTCCCGATCGCGATCGCCGCCGGAATCGCGCTCGGCGCGTTGGTGGAGTTCGTGTTCATCCGCCGATTCTTCAAGGCGCCGCGACTGATCCTCACCGTGGTCACCATCGGCGTGTCCCAGTTGCTCGCGGGCATCGCGACCGTGTTGCCGCGCGTGTTCGGCCTCGAACGCCCCGCGACTGACTTCCCAACACCGTTCGACTTCAACTTCAACATCGGCAAAGTCGTGATCCAGGGCAACGAAGTGGTCGCAATGATCATCGTGCCGATCGTCATCGTTGCGCTCGTCGCGTTCTTCCGCTTCACCGACATCGGCGTTGCCGTGCGCGCCAGCGCCGAGAACTCCGACCGCGCCGCCCTCCTCGGCGTGCCCGTCAAACGACTGCAAACGATCGTGTGGATCGTGGCGACGGTCCTCGCCACCGTCGCGATTTTCCTGCGCGCCGGCATTGTCGGCCTGCCAATCGGAAGCGTGCTCGGGCCGACGATCCTCGTCGCGCGCGCTCGCGGCCGCTGTCATCGGGCGCATGGAACGACTGCCGACCATCCTCGTCGCCTCGCTCGCACTCGGCGTCATCGAAGCCTCCGTCGTCTTCAACTCGGCGAGCGCGCTCCTAGTGGACCCAATCCTGTTCCTCGTGGTGCTCGGAGCGCTGCTGCTGCAGCGCCGCGGCGCGGCGAGTCGCGCCGACGACGGCGACACCTCCTCGTGGCAGGCGGCGCGGGAAGTACGGCCTATTCCCCGCGAACTGCGCTCGCTGCCTGAAGTGCAATGGGGTGTGCGCGCGCTGAAAGCAGTGTTCGTACTCGCGCTCCTGGCGTTGCCAACCGTGTTGTCCGAAGGCCGCATCAACCTCGCGGCGGTGGTCGTGATCTTCGCAATGGTCGGCGTGTCGCTCGTGATCTTGACGGGTTGGGCGGGGCAAGTGAGTCTCGGACAGGTTGGCTTCGTCGGCATCGGCGCGGCCGTCGGTGGCTATCTGAGTGCAACGCGCGGATGGGATCTGTCGCTCGCGCTCGTCGGTGCCGGATTTGCCGGCGCGGTATCAGCGATGGTCATCGGCATTCCTGCACTGCGAATCCGCGGGCTGTATCTCGCCGTCGTCACGCTCGCGTTCTCGCTGGCCGTCTCGTCGTATGTGCTGAACGCCAACTACGTGCACTGGTTGCCCCGCGGCACGATCGACCGCACCGCGCTATTTGGACGCATCCAGATCAACACCGAAGCCCGCTACTACTACCTGTGCCTCGCGTGCCTGGGTCTTGTCATCGCCGCGGCCCGTGGGATCCGTGAGAGCCGCACCGGACGGGTGCTCATCGGCGTGCGCGAAAACACCACGCGCGGCGCAGGGCTTCGGCGTGAATGCGACCGCGGTCAAGCTCACGGCGTTCGCGATATCCGGCTTCATCGCCGCGTTCGCCGGCGGGTTGTTCGTGCACCATCAGCAAGGCCTCGGCATCTCCGCCTACGAGGTCCAGGACAGCCGTCAGGCGTTCATCATGGTGGTGATCGGCGGGCTCGGCTCCGTGCCGGGCGCGTTGCTCGGCACCGTGTTCATCCAGGGTGTGCAGTACTTCAACAACGTCGCGCCCTCCACCATTCGGCCTTATCTCGACTACCTCACGACCGGCTTTGGCCTCGTGCTCGTTCTGCTGCTCATTCCCGGCGGCTTCAGCCAGGTTTTCTACTCCGCACACGATCGCGGCCTGAAGTGGATCGCGACGCGGCGCGGCATCCTCGTACCCAGCCTCGTCGCGGACCGAAAACGCGCGCCGGACATCGCGCCTGAGGACCTCGAGGCGGCCGAGATCGCCGCGATCGAAGCCGAAGACAAGGTCGGCGTATGACCACACCTACGGCGTGGTCGCGCTGGCAGGACAAGATCCGGCCCTCGCGTGTCACCGAAGGTTGGCCCGTCCTTCCTCTGCTGATCCTGTTCGGCCTGAACGCGGTCGACGAACTCGACCGGACGGCGTTTGCGATCCTGACGCCGAACATTCGCGACCACTTCAACCTCGACCTCGGCGGCATCCTCGGACTCGTCGGTGGCGTCACCTTCCTGGCACTCGGCGGCCAAGTCCTCGTCGGGTACTTCGCTGACCGCCGCCCGCCGCGTGCGCATGGCGATCCTCGGCGCTGCGACCTGGGGATTTTTCACGGTCGGCACCGGACTGGCGCCCGCCATTGCCTTCCTGGCGATGGCGCGCGTGGGCTCCGCGCTCGGCAAGGCGGTCATCGATCCCACGCACAACTCCCTGATCGCCGACTACTACCCGCCCGAAGTGAGGCTCAAGGCCTACGGATTCCATCGCTCCGCCAACGCCGTCGGCCAGATCGTGGGGCCGCTCGTGGCCGGCGGGCTCGCGTTCTACTTCGGCTGGCGACTTCCCTTCATCGTCCTCGCCGTGCCGACGATCTTTCTCGTGGTCCTGGCAACTCGGCACCTCCGCGAGCCCGTGCGCGGCGCGCACGAGCGCGCGGCGATGGGCGCCAGTAAAGCCATCATCAACATCGAAGAACCACCGCCGAGTTTCAGCGAGGCGTGGCGCATCGCCCACCAGGTGCGCACGATGCGTCGGCTGTTCTTGTCGCTGCCGTTCCTCGGCGTCGGCCTCGGCGGGCTGCCCTCGCTCTTCTCGCTCTATTACACAGACGAGTTCGGGCTGAACGAGGTCGCAGCGCGCCCTCGTATCGACGATGACCGAACCGTTCCAGATCGCGGGACTGGCCGTGGGCATCCCACTGACGGTTCGCCTCGCGCGGCGCGACCCCGGCTTGGTGCTGCGCGTCATCGCGATCTCGAGCATCGTGCTGTCCGTCGCGCTGGCGGTGTACGCGGCGTCGCCGGTCCTATGGCTGTCCGCCGCAATGCACGTCGTGATCGCCGTGCTGCTGGTCATCCTGCTGCCGGGTATTTACGCAACCATCTCGTTGGTGATGCCGCCGCGGGCACGGGCGGTGGGCTTCTCACTGGGTGCGCTCTACCTGATGCCGGCGGGCATCTTCATAGCCATCATCGGCCAGGCGGCCGAGTCGACCGGCGTGCGCGGCGCGCTGGCGGCGACGATTCCCGTCTCGCTGTTCGGCGGCTTGCTGCTGGCGTCGGCCGGCCGGTTCGTACGCGTCGACATGGAGAACATGCAGGCCAACGCCGTCGCGCGCGCCGCCGCACTCGCGTCACGACACGCGGGCTCCTCGAAGCTCCTCTTCGTTAGCGGACTCGACGTGGGCTACGACCAGGTGCAGGTGCTGTTCGGCGTGGACTTCGAGGTCGGCGAGGGCGAGATCGTGGCGTTGCTCGGCACCAACGGCGCAGGCAAATCGACGCTTCTACGGTCGATTTCGGGTTTGTTACCTGCCACCGCCGGCTCGGTTCTGTTCGACCAGCACGACATCACCGCGGCGTCGCCGCAGGAGATCGCCGGTCGCGGCGTCATCCAAGTCCCCGGCGGCAAGGGCGCGTTCCCCGGCCTAACGGTCGCTGAGAACCTTCGCATCGCCGGTTGGCTCAACCGCTCAGACGAGACGTACCTGCGCGACGCGACCGAGGAAGTCCTCGGCTTCTTCCCGATCCTGCGAGAACGATGGGATCAGCCGGCCGGCAACCTGTCGGGCGGCGAACAACAAATGCTCACGCTCGGCCAGGCGTTCATCTCCAAGCCGCGCTTGCTGATGATCGACGAACTCTCCCTCGGCCTCGCGCCGATCATCGTCGAGCAGCTGCTCGGCATCGTTCGGGCAATCGCGGCGCGCGGCACGACGATCATTCTCGTAGAGCAGTCGGTCAACGTCGCGCTCACCGTGGCCAACACCGCCTATTTCATGGAAAAGGGTGAGATCCGGTTCCATGGTGCGACGGCCGAACTTCTCGCCCGGCCCGACATCCTGCGCTCGGTGTTTCTCGAGGGCGCGGGAGTGGTCGCCAACGGCGCGGCCAACCGCGCCGGCAATGGCAAGCGTCCACGCGGCGCCGAGAGCGCGCGAGCGCGCCAGGCAGCCCTTGCGGCCGCGAGCGACCGGCCGGTCGTGCTCGAAGCGGTCGAGCTCGCAAAGTCCTTCGGCGGCATCGAGGCCGTCTCGGACGTGTCGTTCACACTTGGAGCCGGCGAGATCCTGGGGTTCATCGGCCCGAACGGCGCAGGCAAGACCACCCTGTTCGATCTCGTGTCCGGCTTCACGGCTCCCGACCGCGGCCGGCTCTTGGTCGAGGGACACGATCTCAGCGACGCCGGCCCCGACCTGCGCGCGCGCCGGGGACTCGGGCGGTCGTTCCAGGACGCCCGCCTCTTTCCGGCTCTCCGGGTCTCCGAAGCGATCGCACTGTCGCTCGAACGCCACGTCGAAGTCCGCGATCCGGTGGCTGCCGCGTTCCACCTGCCCGCAGTGCTTGATTCCGAGCGCGCGGGTCGCGGCGCGCGTCGACGAACTCATAGACCTGATGGGCCTCGGCGCCTTCGCCGACAAATTCATCTCAGAACTGTCGACGGGCAGCCGCCGCATCGTGGACCTCGCCTGCATCCTCGGACACGAGCCGCGCGTGATCCTGTTCGACGAACCGTCTTCTGGCATCGCGCAACGCGAGACGGAGGCCCTCGGGCCGCTCCTGCTGCGCATCCGCGAGGCGAGTGGCGCCAGCCTCCTCGTGATCGAGCACGACATGCAGCTGATCACCTCCATCGCCGATCGGCTCGTGGCCATGGATCTCGGCCGCGTCGTCGCGATCGACACGCCGTACACCGTGGTCCACCACCCCCACGTGATCGCCTCGTACCTGGGCAACACCGAAGAAGTCATCCAGCGCTCCGGCACTCGCCCGCGCGCCCGCAAAAAGAAAGCCGCGGCCCCGGCCGCGAGGAGGTAACGCAATGCAAGGCTGGAGCAACATCACGCTCGGCGACATCGTCACGGTGTTGGCGCGGTACCGACCGTTCCTTCTATTGGTCTCAGCAATCCTTGCCATCGCCCTGTTGCTGCCGGGCACCGGGGATACGAGCGAGGTCGCCAGCAACGACACCGCCGCGTCCCTGACCGACAACACCAACGGCGAGCCATCCGGCGTAACCGACACGACCGCGCTCGACGGCTCGGACCCGCTCGGGGCGGCCATGGGCACGAGCACCCGCGCAACGTCGTCCGGCGCGTCGGGCTCGCCCGGAGGAACCGCGGCAGTCGGCGTGAAATTCGGGCCTGATTGCGACACCGCCATAGGTCGCCTCAGGGTTCCCGCGTTTGGCGCACCGCCGTGCATGCCCGGCTTCAGCGGCAACAACGGAGGCGTGACCTACCAAGGCGTCACCAAGGATTCCATCAGCGTCGTGTGGTACCGGCCGAAGGCCGATCCGGCCGTCACCGCCGCTCTCACCGCCGCCGGCGCGGCCAACACACCCGAGGAAACCGCCGAGACGTTCAACGCGTACGTCGACTACTTCAATACGCACTACGAGCTCTACGGCCGCAAGGTGAAGATCACCGTCGTGGAAGGGTCAGGCGCGGCCGAAGACGACGCCGCCGCCAAGGCCGACGCCATCGACGTGGCCAACCGCCGGCCGTTCGCCGTCATCGGCGGCACCGCCATAAACGGCTTCACCACGACCATTGCCCAGAAGAAGATCCTGTGTATTTGCACGGTCTCGCAGCCGCAGGAGTACTACGAGTCACTCGCGCCGTACGTGGGCTACACGACGCTGATGAGCTCAACCGAGGGCTACATCCAGCGCGCCGAGTACATCGGCAAACGCCTCGCCGGCCGCAACGCCAAATGGGCCGGAGACCTCACCTACACGCAGCAAAAGCGCGTGTTCGGTCTCCTCTATTACGAGACGGCCGATCAGTCCTACAAACTGGGCGTCGACAGCTTCGAGCGCGAACTCGCGGCCTACAACGTCAAGCTGAAGACCCGGCTGGCATTCCAGTATCCGCTCACCGGGATTCAGGAGCAGGCGCGCTCGATGATCTCGCGGCTCAAAGAAGACGGCGTGACGTCGGTGATCTTCTCCGGCGACCCGATCACACCGGCGATCTTCACGAGCGAAGCGACGCGTCAGCAGTACAACCCGGAGTGGATCATCACCGGTTCGGCGCTGGTCGACACCACATTGTTCGCGCGTACCTACGACGCATCGCAGTGGCGGCACGCGTTCGGTATCTCCTTCCTCACGGCGCGCGCGCCAGCCGAGCAAGGCGACGCCTTCCGGGTCCATATGTGGCACTTGGGACGCGCACCTACCGCCGACAACAGTTACGGCGTGATCTACGCGTCGCCGTTTGCGTTGTTCACCGGGCTGCACATGGCGGGAGCGAACCTCACGCCTCAGTCGTTCCAGAAGGGGCTGTTCGCGTTTCCGCCGCTCGGGCGCGGAAAGATCACGGTGCCGACCAGCTCGTGGGGTAACCACGGCTTCTGGAAGTTCACCGACTACACGCAGTTCGACGACGTCACCGAAATCTGGTGGGACACACAGGCGACCGGACCCGACGAGGTCGACAACCCCGGCGTCGGGATGTATCGCTACGTCGATGGCGGCAAGCGGTACCTACCTGGCGAGCACCCCAACAGCGACCCGAAGGCGTTCGTCACGGAGGGGTCGGTGACGCTGTACGACAAACGCCCGGCCAGCGACGGTGAGCCGCCGACCTATCCCCACGACGCCAAGCAACACCACTAGCTGGAAAAGACACCCGACAGCAGCTGGGTGCGAACAACCTTCCGCACCTGGACGGGGTCGGTGAGATCCCAGCTGCCTTGCGCGCCCATGAAGGACATGAGCAACCGCGCCACGTGATCGGACGCGCTCTCCACGCTCACGCCAGGCGCGAGGCGGTCGGCTTCGTCGCGCAAGTGAGTCTCCAGAAACGCGCGGATCAGAGCGCGCAGCCGGGTGTCGTCGGTGGTCAAATGCGGAAGCAACAGCTCGGGCTCGGTTTCGAGCACCTTCTGGAACACCGCGTGCTGATCGAGCGCGCCGCGGGCGAACACGATCGCCTCCTCCACCGTCGACTCGAAGTCGGCCGCGTGTTCGATGGCCACGGCGAGGCGCGCGAGGAAATTCGTCGCCTCCCAGCGGATGGTGTCGCCGATCAGTTGGTCCTTGCCGCCCGGGAACTGCCGGTAGACGGTGGCGCGGCTCATACCGGCCTCACGCGCCACGTCCTCGACGGTGGTCTTCGCGATGCCGTAACGCGCCACGCAGGCGAACGTGGCCGCCAGCAAACGCTCCGCCGACACCGCGGTATTTCTCCCTCGCACCCCCGAACTGTACGGCTCCCCTATCGTGCACCCGTGGCTGAGGGGCAAGACATCGCGGACGAGGCGCCGAAAGCGCTCACCGAGCAGGAGCGGCAGCAACGACGGAAGCGCCTCACGATCCTGCTGATCCCGATCGTCGCGTTCACGGTTGCCGGCACGACCACCAACATCATGGCGCCGGCGCTGATCAACGATCACCCACTCGTGGTGATCTTCTTCAACCCGATCAACCGGTACCTGATCCTCGCCTCGACGCGGGTGGAGCTGTGGGAATTCTTTGCTGTCGCCTTTTTCCGGCTCGTGCTCACCGACCCGCTCTACTTCCTGCTGGGCCGCTGGTTCGGCACCGGAGCCCTCGACTGGATCGAGGAGAAGACCGGCAACAGCGGCACGATCCCCTTCATCAAGAAGTGGTTCGCGAAGGCGGGACCGATCATCGTGTTCGCGGCACCCAACGCGTACGTGTGCCTGCTCGCCGGCGCTTCCCGCATGAACATCCGGCTCTTCATCGCTCTGAACGTCGTCGGCACGCTCACTCGCCTGATCCTCATCAAGATCTTCGGTGACGTGTTTGAACCGGTTCTCGAACCCATCCTCGACTTCATCAAGCGTTATCAGTGGCAGCTGGTCGCGTTCTCGGTGGTGATCTTCTCGGTGCAGTCGGCCATGAACCGAAAGAAGGGCAAGAAGGGCGACTTGCAGGGCGTGCGTTCGTTGGAGGCCGAGATCGAACAGTCGATCGACAAGGCCGAGTCAGGCACCGACAGCTGAGCTGAGCCGGTCCGCGATTTGCGGACGCAGCGCCGCCAGCGTGCACGCAGCGGCAACAACGGCGTACAGGCCCCAACGCGACACGCCAAGGTCGTTGTGGCCGGCCAACTCGCGCACGTTCGTGAATAACAACAGGGCACTCACCGCGACGCCTAGCGCCCGCGGTGGGATGTGACGGATCGTCCAGGCCGCGAGCGGCGCCGCCACGACGCCCCCGGTCAGCATCGCCACGACAATTGCGAACTCCACGCCCTCGCCGCCGATTGACGCCAGCAGCGACGCCGACGCCACCACAGCGACCGCGACCTCAGCGGTGTTGGTTGAGCCAATGGCGAACCGAGCAGGCAAACCTTTGTGCAACAGCATCGGCGTCACGACTGGCCCCCACGCACCGATGAGTCCGTTCGTAACGCCACCGGCCGCCGCGCCGAGGGCAATGCCACGCGAGTTGTACGGGGGCAGTCCGGTGTCGGGCTCGGCTTCGGCAACGGCGGGCGTGACCGGCAAGGGGACGCTGAAGCGAACGAGGATCCGCAGGCCGACGAGCAACAACATGGCCGCGAGTACCGGTCGGATCTGATCCCCGTCGACGTTGGCGAGCACGGTGACGCCGATCAACGCGCCGAGCGCACCCGGGATGGCGAGGCGGCGCACCAACTGGTGGTCGATATTGCCAAAGCGCCAGTGCGACAACGCCGCGGCCAGACCGGTGGCCACCTTCGCGAGGTTCACCACCGTCGACGCCGCCGCTGGGTTCAGGCCCGTTCCGAGCAGGATCGTGGAGGACGTCGGGCCGAAACCCATGCCGAGCGCGCCGTCGACCATGGACGCGCAGAATCCCGCGAGCGCGACGAAGAAGAGCTGCGAGTCCATTTCGAGCAAGCCTACCGGCTTGGTTGACTCAGATCAGTTCGAGGAGAGTTTCGAGACCGACGGTAACGCCGGGACGGTCGCCAACCGCCTCGCACGGCGAGCAAGACGCCGGGCATGAACGACGTGCGGTCGAAGGTGTCGTGGCGCAGCACGAGGGTCTGGCCAGTGGCGCCGAACACGACTTCTTGCGTGGCCACCATGCCGCGCATGCGCACGGCGTGGATCGGAATGCCGCCCGCGCCCTTCGCGCCGCGTGCGCCGGGGATGTGCTCGATCGTGGTCGGGTCGTTCGCCCACTCCGACGACGCCGCGGCGATGCGGTTGGCGGTGTCGATGGCGGTGCCCGACGGCGAGTCGAGCTTGGTGTTGTGGTGCGACTCGATGATCTCGACCGTCTCGAAGAACGGTGCCGCCTTCGTAGCGAGGTAGGTCATCATCACCGCGCCGATGGCGAAGTTGGCGACAACGACGCAGTTGGGTGACCCCTCACCGGTGAACAGCTTGCGCAGCTCCGCGGTGTCGTCCTCACCGAAGCCGCTCGTGCCGATGATCGAGTGCACCCCGTGGGCGGCGCACCACGCAGCGTTCACTCGCGCGGCGTCGATCACGGTGAAGTCGATCGCTACTTCCACGCCGGCGTCGGCCATGGCGTGCGCTTCGGGCGACACGGCGATGCCCTCGACTATGTCGCCGCTCCCATTCGGGTCGACGGCGGCCACGAGTTGGGTGCTGGGATCAGCGGCGATGGCGGCACACACCGTGCGCCCCATGCGACCGGCAGCACCGAACACGCCAACGCGCACCGGCTTTGTCATGGCGTCAGTCTGACCGATTCACCAGCGCGCCACGTGGTGCTTAACCGCCGACTCCTCCACCGGACCAACCACGGCAACGGTGCGCGGCGCGGCGATCAGGTCGTTCACCAGGCGCGTCACATCGCCAGCGGTGACCGACCGAATGCGCTCCGCGGCGGTGTCGATGTCCTCGACGGCGCCGTGCGCGAGTTGCGCGGCGGCGATCCGCGCCATGCGGGCACCGGTGTCTTCGAGCCCGAGTTGGAACGCGCCGACAAGATGGCGGCGCGCGATATCGAGCTCGCGCTCGGTGACACCGTCGGCCGCGAGCCGCGTCAGCTCCGCGCCGATCACCTCGAGCGTCTCGCCCACCTTCGTGGCTGCGGTACCGGCCGAAATAACGAGCACGCCGGCGTCCACGAATAAGGAGCGGTAGGTGTAGATGCTGTATGCAAGGCCGCGCTTCTCTCGAATCTCCTGGAACAGACGCGACGACAGTCCGCCGCCCAGCAGCTGGTCGACCACGCCGAGCGCGTACCGATCGTCGCTGCCGAGCGGGACCGTCGGCAGGGCAACGCATAGGTGTACCTGCTCGGTGTCCTGCTCGTCGACGGCCACCGTGGGCGCATGCGGGCGCGGCGCGTGCCGGAGCGGCGCGTGGCTCGCGGCAGGGCCGGCCGCGCTCATCCGCTCGCCCGCGGCGACGATGTCGTGGTGGTCAACGTCGCCCGCCGCCGCGAGCACAACGTTGGTCGGGCCGTAGTTGGACGCAAAGAATTCCCCGACCGCGTCACGACTCATCACTTCGATCGACTCGCGCGTGCCGAGGACGTCGCGGCCGAGCGGATGGTCGACAAAGCACGCCTGCATGACGAGGTCGTGCACCCAGTCCGCCGGCTCGTCGTCGCGCTCGAGAATTTCTTCGACGATCACGCCGCGTTCGACTTCGACGTCGTCATTCGCCAATGCGGGCGCGCTCATGATGTCGGTAAGGATGTCGAGAGCGTTTGCGCCGTCTTCGGGCAGGCACCGCACGTGAAAGCCGGTGTGCTCGCGAGCGGTGAACGCATTCATGTCGCCGCCCATCGCATCGATCGCTTCGGCGATGGCGTTGGTAGAACGCGTCGGCGTGCCCTTGAACAGCAGGTGTTCGAGAAAGTGCGACGCACCGGCGAGCGGCTCGGACTCGTCGCGGCTACCGACGCCGACCCAAGCCCCGAACGACACCGAGCGCGCCCCAGGGACGCGCTCGGTGACAATCGTTAGGCCCGAATCGAGTCGGGTCGTTTGTAGCAAGTCGTTAGCTACGACCGCGACCGCCGCCGCCGCTACCGCCGCGCCGCGGGTTGCGCCGCGGCCCGTCACCACGATCGGCCGGTGCTTCGGACGCGGGACCGAGATCGCCGAGCGAGTCGCCCAACTCGGCGTCGAGGAATTCGTCGAAGTTCGCCGTGGCCGCCGCGGTGTCGGTTGACTCCGTGGCGGTCTTGTCCCGGTCGCCGTTTCCGCGGGGCACGATCGCGCCCACCGCCGGCTCCGCCGCCCGAAGGCGCAGAATCGTCGCCAGCGATCGACAGGCTGACCTTGCCCTGCTGATCGATGTCGTCGACGCGCACCTCGACCTCGTCACCCAGATCAACGACGTCTTCGACCTTGTCGATGCGCTTGCCCTGACCGAGCTTGCTGATGTGCAGCAGTCCGTCACGGCCCGGGAGGATGTTGACGAACGCCCCGAACTTGGTGACGTTGACCACGCGGCCTTTGTAGATGGCACCGATCTCCGCACGGGGCGGGTCGAGGATCAACTCGATACGACGCTTGGCTTCGGCGACGGCCTCCCCGTTGGTGGAACCGATGGTGACCGTGCCGACCATGCCGTCGTCGTCGACGTTGATGTCGGCGCCGGTCTCTTGCTGCATCGCGTTGATGACCTTGCCCTTGGGCCCGATCACTTCGCCGATCTTGTCGATCGGGATCTCAATGCTGACGATCTTCGGTGCGCTGGGCGCAACCTCGTCGCGGGGCTGCGCGATGGCGTCTTCCATGATCGCGAGGATCTTGAGACGAGCGTCGCGGGCCTGGAGCAGTGCGTCCTTCAACACGTCGGCGGGCAAGCCGTCGATCTTGGTGTCGAGCTGCAATGCCGTGACGAAGTCGGCGGTACCGGCGACCTTGAAGTCCATGTCGCCGAATGCATCTTCGGCGCCGAGGATGTCGGTGAGGGTCGTGTACTTGCCTTCGGCGAACACAAGGCCCATCGCGATACCGGCCACTGGTGCCTTGATCGGCACGCCGCCGTCCATCAGCGACAGCGTGCTCGCGCACACCGAGCCCATCGACGTCGAACCGTTCGACGCCAGCACCTCGGACACGAGGCGCAGCGCGTACGGGAACTCGTCCACATGCGGCACGACGGGAAGCAACGCGCGCTCCGCGAGCAGACCGTGGCCGATCTCGCGACGCTTGGGGTTGCCCATGCGACCGGTCTCGCCGTTTGACCAAGGCGGCATGTTGTAGTGGTGCATGTAACGCTTCTTGTCGCCGTTGGCGTCGATCGTGTCGAGCATCTGGTCCATACGCGGCATGCCGAGGGTCAGGATGTTGAGCACCTGGGTCTCGCCCCGCTGGAAGAGGCCGGTGCCATGGGCGGTGTCGATCAGGCCGACTTCGGATGAAACGGGACGCAAGTCGGCAGCGGCGCGGCCGTCCATGCGCACACCGTCGTTGACAATGCGCGTGCGCACGGCCTTCTTGGTGAGCGAGCGAACCGCAGCCTTGATTTCCTTGCCACGGCCTTCGAACTCCTCGGCCAGCGTCGTTTGTGCGGTGGCGGTGATGGCGTCGAGCGCGTCGTTGCGTTCCGCCTTCTGGATGATCGTGCACGCCTTGGCGATGTCGTCAGCGGTGATGGCTGCGACCCGCTCGTACACGTCGTCCTCGTAGTCGACACCGACCGTGAACTCCAGCGGCTCGACCTCGCCGACACCGGCGACGAGTTCTTCCTGGAGCACGATCGACTCGCGGATCCACGTCTTGGCCTCCTCGAGGCCACGCGCGATCTCTTCTTCAGTGACCTTCGGCGCACCAGCCTGGAAGTAGTCCCAGGCCTTCTCGGTGCCACCGGCTTCGACCATCATGATGGCGACGTCGTCACCGACCAGACGACCGGCGACGACGATTTCGAACGTGCAGTCGTCGCCGTCCTCGTAGGTGACGTGCGGAATCCAGGCGCCTTCTTGGGTGAAGCCCATGCGGACTGCGCCGATGGCATACGGGAAGGGCATGCCGGAGATGCGAAGCGCGGCGGACGCGGCGTTGATCGCGAGCACGTCGTGCGGGTTTTCCTGGTCGTTACCCAGGATGGTGGCGACGACGTCGACGTCGTTGCGGAAGCCGTCGGGGAACGACGGGCGCAACGGACGGTCGATGAGACGACAGGTCAGGATCGCCGCGTCGGACGGGCGCCCTTCACGACGAAAGAACGAGCCGGGGATCTTGCCCGCGGCGTATGCGCGTTCTTCGACGTTGACCGTCAGCGGGAAGAAATCGGTGCCCTCACGGACGGACTTCGACGCGTTGGCGGTGCACAAGACGACGGTGTCGCCGATCTTGGCTATGACTGCGCCCTGAGACTGCTGGGCGAGTTTTCCTGTCTCGAATGACAGGGTCTTCTCGGTGCCGGAAATCGGCGCCGAGACGGATACGTACTTTGAACCCACGTTGGGTTTCTCCTCTTATGTAGAGGCGACACCCTCAGCCAGTTCCCAGATGGCGTCCTCCGAGTCGGCCACAAAAAATGCGTGGCTCGGAAAACAGCAACTGGCAGCTGACTGCCAGGCGTCGCCTGTTTAGCGCCGGTGCCCGAGTCGGGCAACGATGGCGCGGTAGCGCTCGATATCGGTCTTTTCGAGGTACGACTTGATGCGCTTCTGCTTACCGATGAGCTGCATGAGTCCACGGCGGGTGTGATGATCACCCTTGTGGAGGCGCAGGTGTTCGGTGAGGTGCTTGATGCGTCCTTCGAGCAGCGCGATCTGGACTTCGGGGGTTCCCGAGTCCTTCTCGTTTTTGCCGAATTCGGCGATGACCTCAGCAGTTGTAGGCATGCAGCAAGACGTCCTTGAAAGTCTGAATCGAGTGGGGCGCGCATAGATGCGCAAACCCGGACGTAAAGAGTAGCAGCCCCCTACTGTCCTGGAGATGTTGCGGGTCTCGCCGACGTGCTCGATCCCGATTTCAGAGCTGAAGATCGACGTTTCTCGCTCGACCGGCCCGGGCGGCCAGCACGTGAACACTACGAATTCACGCGTCCAGGTCACCTTCGACATCGCCAACTCGCCATCGCTGGGGCCCCGCCAGCGGGCGCGGTTGCTCGAGAAGCTCGGGCCCAAGGTGCAGGCGGTGGCCAGCGAGGAGCGCTCGCAGCTGCGCAACAAGGAAGTCGCCCTCGACCGCATGCGGGGCAAGCTCGCGGCGGCGCTCCACATCGAAAAACCGCGATTGAAGACCCGGGCGACGAAGGCGTCGAAGGAACGTCGCCTGGAAACCAAACGGCGGACGTCGCAGATTAAAGCCCGTCGCCAGGGCCGTCTCGACGACTGATTGTCAGTAGCCGAGGGCGGCGCGGGTGTTGGCGACGTCGGCGTGCATCTGCTTGATCAGGTCGTCGATCGAGTCAAACTTCTGCTCGCCGCGCAGACGCTCGACGAAGCCGACCGCGGCCGGTTGGTCGTAGAGGTCGCCTTCGAAGTCGAGCACGTATGCCTCGAGGAGCGACGCGTGGGCGTCGACGTAGAACGTCGGCCGTCGACCGAGCGAGGCCGCCGCCGGACGGGCCACGCCGTCAGGCCCCGTGTAGAGGGCGGCGTAGATTCCGTCTGCTGGTAAGCACACGCCGTCGGGCACCTTGATGTTGGCGGTCGGGAAGCCCAGCTCGCGGCCGCGCTTGTCGCCGTGCATGACCGCACCGCGCACTTCGTGGGGCCGGCCGAGGAGACCGGCGGCGGCGGCGACTTCGCCGTGGTGCAGCAGCTCGCGGATGCGCGTGGACGACACTGCGTCCCCGGCGGTGCCAACGAGCCGCATGCCGAGTACGTCGAAGGCGTGCACTGCGCCGAGGCGCTGTAGCAGTTCGACATTGCCGCCGCGACTGGCACCGAAGTGAAAGTCGTGACCGACGACGATGGCGCGCGCCCGCAGTCCGTCTACGAGCACTTCGGTCACGAAATCCTCGGCCGTCTCGCGGGATCGCTCCTCGTCGAACCCGATTACGAGCACAAGATCGAGGCCGGTCTCGGCCAGCAATTCAAGGCGCTGCTCGAGCGAGGTCAGCCGACACGGCGCCGACTCGGGTCGAACGACCGTGGCCGGATGGCGGTCGAAGGTGACCATGGCACTGAGGGCTCCGCGCGTCTCGGCGAGATGGCGGACCTCTTCGATCACTGCGCGGTGCCCAAGGTGGACGCCGTCGTAGGCACCTATGGTTACGACCGCGCCGCGCTCGCCCACGATATTTCGTGCGTCCGCGGCCTCGGTGACGACATCCATGACGCGCGAAGGCTAACTACCGAGCAGAACAACGTCGGCAACGAATTTGCCGTCGTCGTTGCGATACACCGCGATGAGCTCGCCATCGGGATTGCTCACCGCGACGAACTCTCCCTGTTTCATAAGTACTTGTTCTGACAGTGGTCGGCCGTGGGAAACCGCGTTGACTCCTTCCGCGTCGACGGTGATCGTCGGCAGATGCGCCAACAATTCGGCGGCGGGACGGGCGTGCTCAGGCATCAGCTCCTCGAGCGGCGCCGCGGCATCGTCGGCGAACGAGCCGACGGCGCGACGCCGCAGGTTGCGTAGGTGCGCTCCCCCACCGAGCGCGGCGCCGATGTCGTCGGCCAGTGTTCGGATGTAGGTGCCGGTCGAACAGACAACGTCGAGCGCGAACACGCCCGTAGCAACTTCCTCCAGCACGTCGAGCGAGTGAATCGTGACCGGACGCGCCGGGCGCTCGACCTCGACGCCTTGACGGGCCAGCGCGTGCAGGCGTTTTCCGTCGATCTGCACGGCGGAGACCATCGGCGGGATCTGCTCGATGTCGCCGACAAACTTCGACGCGGCGGCGCGCACGTCGTCGATGGTCACACCCGACATGTCCCAGGTGCCGGTCACGTCGCCGGACGCGTCCAGCGTGGACGTGGCCGTGCCGAGCACAACCTCGCCGACATAGGCCTTCTCTAGATCGCCGACGAACTTCAACAACCGGGTGGCACGCCCGAGCCCGACCAGCAGCACGCCGGTGGCGTCAGGATCGAGGGTGCCCGCATGGCCGACCCGCTTCTGGCCGAACACTTTGCGGCAGCGCGCCACCGCGTCGTGACTCGTCCACCCGACCGGTTTATCTACGACGACGAAGCCGTCGGTCACGAGGAGGGTTCGTGAAGCGCCTTCACTGCTACCGCGACCGCCTCACGCAAGGATGCCTGCACCGATGCCAACGACGCGGCCGACGTGAACCCCGCGGCATAACGGTGTCCGCCACCCCCGAAGCTGGCCGCGATCAACGACACGTCGATGTCGGTCACCGACCGCAACGACACGCGCACGCCGTCGTGGGTCTCCTTCAGTACCGCGCTTACCTGTGCCTCCTTCGTGCGGCGCACGAGATCGATGAGGCCTTCGGTCTCCTCAAGGGTCACGTCGAAGTTGGTGAAGTCTTCGGCGGTGACGGCCACCATGACGAATCCGGTCTTCGCATCCAACTCGGCACGGCTGAGGCACTCGCCGGCGAGGCGCAGGTACGCCAGGCGATGCTCTTCGAAGAGTTGCCGCGACAGCGCCGCGATCGGCAAATCGAAACGCGCCAGTTCTTCGGCTAACGCGAATACTTCGGGGGTGGTGCTTTGGTACTGGAACCGGCCGGTGTCGGTGACGAGCCCGGTGTAGAGGCACATCGCGGCGTCGCGGTTGAGCTCCCACCCGAGTCGCGCCGCGAGCGCGCGCACCACCACGGCGGTCGCGGCGGCGTCGACGTCGATCACGTTGATGGTGCCGTAGCGGTCGTTGGAGAGGTGATGGTCGAGGACGACGAGTTCCTTGGCGGCGCGGGCAGGCTCGGCCAGCTCAACCAGGCGCGCCAGCGACCCGCAGTCGAACGTGATCATGAGCTCGGGTGCGGCGGGGAACTGCTCGGGCGCCGTGACGGCGTCAAGACCGGGCAGGTAGTCGTAGTGGGGCGCCACGATGAACGGCGCCGGCCAGCTCGCGATCGACGGCTTGCCGACGGCGCGACAAAGGTGATGCATCGCGAGCATGGACCCGAGGGCGTCGCCGTCCGGCCCGACATGACACGCGAGTGCGACCGAGTCGGCTGCATCAATTGCAGCGGCGGCGCGGTCGAGGTCGGCGCTATTCACCGTCGCCCTCGCGCACGTTCTTCAGTATCTCCTCGATGCGCCATCCTGCGTCCATCGCCGGGTCGCGCTCAAACCTGAGCAGTGGCGTGCGCTTCATCCGTACCTCGCGGCCGATCGCGCCCTGCATCGCGACGCGCTCCTCCTCGAGCGCTTCCTTGACGTCGGTGTCGTCGGCGTTTCGTGTGGCGTAGAACATCACCGCGTGGCGCAGGTCGGGATCGACGTGGACGCCGGTCACGGTTACGAGGGCCAGGCGGTCATCGTCGCTGCGCTCTAATGCGTCGGCGAGAACGGCTTGGACGAGCCGGTCAACGCGCGCCGTGCGCGGATAACGACGGGTAGTGCCCCGTGACGAGTCCCGCGCCATGCCTCCATTGTGGACCCCGCGGCGCCTCAGGCGCGCTATTGCGACCCGCGAGCCACAGCATCGGCACACCGAACGCGGACAGCAGGTGCGCAGACTCGGCACCCCAGCCGGCGTGGGACGACACCACATCGCCAACGGTCACCGCCGCGAGCGACGCCACCAGAGCGGTGGCCAACGGCAACATGCCCCGGGCCAGCGCCGGCCGGAAAGCGGCGGCGAGGAACCCGACGGCGAGCGCAAGGTCGAACGCGCCGACCTCGTGGATCGTGTGTACCGCGGTGCCGTCGGAGGGCTGGGCGAACAAGCCCGACGCGGCCGTGATGAGCTCGGCGATACCGATCGATGCCAGCGCCAATCGCACGACGCGCAGCAGCGCGGCCGTGTTGACCGATGGGCGTGCGGTGGCGGACTGGCGGGCGGCCATCGCCAGGATTGGTGCCACCAGGTCGGGCACGTCGGGCGCGGGCGCAACGCACGTCGCGCGGTGAAGGGCGGTGGCGGCCTCGGCCCACTCCGCGCAACCGGCGCAGCGCAGAAGGTGGGCGTCAAGCACCCCGGGCGCCAACATCGGATCCTCGGCATCGAGCAAGGCGGAGAACTCGTCGCGGTAGGTGTTGCAGTCCATGGCCAACTAGTCGATGCCAGCACGCAAAAAGTTCCCCCTACGATGCGGCGCGTGGACGCACTCACGCGAGCGGCGATTGCAGCCGGACAAGGCGACGATCACGCGTTGGCGTCCTTCGTGCGACTCAGCCAACCCGACGTCTGGAAGCTGTGCGCCCACCTCGGCGGGAGGGACGCCGCGGACGACCTGACCCAGGACACGTACCTGCGCGCCATTCCGGCGTTGGCGCGGTTCCGGGCGGAGTCGAGCGCCAAGACGTGGCTGCTCTCGATCGCCCGACGCACCGTCGCCGACCACATCGGTCGCCGGCAACGCGACCGACGCATCGTCGCCGCCGCGACCCCGTCTCCCGACGCACCCGACCACGCGGGACGCATCACCCTGGACGCCCTCGTCGCTGCGCTCGGCCCCGATCGCCGCGACGCGTTCGTGCTCACGCAGATCATCGGGCTCAGCTACGCCGAGGCGGCGGAGGTCTGCGACTGCGAGATCGGCACGATCCGCTCGCGCGTGGCCCGTGCCCGTGCCGAACTCGTCGACCAAGCAAACGCCGCGACCGGTTAGCCGGTCCGGCGGCGGTTGACGAGCACCGCTCCACCTACAGCTAGCGCGCCAACTACTACGGCGATCGCTAGCGCGCCGGCGACCGGGAAGCCGCCATCGCCGCCCGCACCGGGCGTGACGCCTTGGTTAGGAATCGGGATGCCGGCGTAGATCAGCTGCGCCGCGAAGGGATGGAACGGCTTGGTCGACCGGTAACGCACCTTCGTTCCGTCCTCGGCGGTCGTGACGATGGGTGCGACAAGTCGGCCCTTGGTTGTGGCTTCGCCGTCGAGAGAGAAATACGCACACGTGTAGGGCCGCATTACCGCGCCCTCGAAGTGCACGATGTTGCCGGTGCGTACGCCTTGCCAACCGAGGAACCCAATCGGTTCCACGAGCGAGAAGCCCTTCGGGATGGTGACGTCGACGCCGACAACGGGCTTGTCTTCAGCGGCGACGCCGATGTAGACGATGGCGCGCTCGACCCACCTCCAGCTCGACGGGATAGGCGCAGAAGTGCGCGGCCGCCGGCGGCGCGCCGGGCCCGAACAGGCTGACTACGGCCGCGCCTAGGAGGAGTGCGAGGATGATCCGCATGCGCCGCATCGCTGTGACGGTAGTAATTGCTGGAACGTTGCTGATGGCAGGGGCGTCGCCCGCGCTCGCGCACAGCGTCGCCGGGACAGGCGCGACGAACTACCAGACGACCCTGCACGGCGTCGCGCCGAAGATCCCCGGCCTTCAGGTGAAGATCATCGAGAACGGCAGTCGCCTGCAGGCGTCCTACGGCGGAAGCGAGCCCGTGATCGTGGGCGGCTACTCCGGCGAACCGTTCCTGCGCATCGACAAGCGCGGCGTATTCGAGAACTTGCGCTCCCCCGCGACCTACATCAACAAGACCCGCAACGGCCTTACCCCGCCCGGCTCGGCCGACCCAGCGGCGACACCGCGGTGGCACAAGATCTCCAGCGGCCACGTGGCGCGCTGGCACGACCATCGCATTCACTGGATGGGTGACCGAGACCACCCGCTGGTCCGGGCCAATCCGGACAAACGTCACGTCGTCGTGCCGGACTGGTCGGTCACATTCACCCAGGGAGCGATTGCGGCCAAAGCGGAGGGTGACCTCCTCTGGGTGCCGGGGCCGTCGCCCGCACCGCTGCTGATAGCAGCGGCCGCACTCGGCATCGGGGTGATCCTCCTCAGCCGAAGGGCGACGCCGTTCTTACCCGTCGCCGTCGCGACCGCCGCGTTGATCGCGATCGACATCGTGCACGCGCTCGGCATCGGCTTCGCCAACGCCGGCACGACCCTCGACAAGATCGGTCGGACGTTCTCCGGCGCGACCGTGTCGATTCCCGCCTGGATCGTCGGCGCCGGCGCCGTTTGGTTCTTGGCCCGCAAGCGCGTCGACGGGTTCTTCGCCGCGGTGTTTTGCGGCCTGATCATCGCCGTCATCGGCGGGATCGCCGACGCAACCGTGTTGGCGCGCTCCCAGGTGCCCTTCGCGTTTCCGGGCGGCCTCGCGCAAGGCATCGTGGCGGCGTCGCTTGGGCTTGGGATCGGTGTCGCGGTGGCGAGCGGGCTCGCGATTAGGCAGCTCGAACCGCGCGTCGTCGAGGTCGAGGCTTAGACCCTCGGGATCTCGCGCTCTTCGTAGGTCTCGATCACGTCGGCCTCCTTGAGGTCGGAGTAGCCCGTCAGGATCATGGCGCACTCGAAACCGGCGGCTACCTCACGCACGTCGTCTTTGAACCGGCGGAGCGAAGAAATCGTCCCCTTCCAGATAACGACGCCTTCGCGGAGGTAGCGCACCTTCGAGTTACGGGTGATGACGCCCGACTGGACGTAGCAGCCGGCGATCTTGCCTGCGGGTGACGAGAACAGTGCACGGACTTCGGCTTCGCCGGTGACGACTTCCTCGTACTCGGGCTTGAGCATGCCGACCATGGCCGCTTCAAGGTCCTCAAGCAGCTTGTAGATGATTTCGTACAGTCGCAGTTCGACGCCGAGGTTGTCGGCGAGCTCGCGGGCCTTGCGGTCCGGTCGCACGTTGAAGCCAATGATCGTGGCACCCGAGGTGGCGGCGAGTTGGATATCGCTCTCGGTGATACCGCCAACGGCGCGGCGCACGAAGCCGAGCTTCACTTCGTCGCGCTCGAGCTTCTGCAAGCTGGCGCTGACCGCTTCGAGCGACCCGTGCACGTCGGCCTTGAGGATGACATTGAGGGTGGCGGTTTCACCGCGCTGGATCTGCTCGAAGATGTCCTCGAGCTTGGCTCCGCCACCTGTGGCGGCCGCCGTGGAGGCAAGACCGGCGAAACGATGACGCTGCTCCCGATGTTCGGCCAGCGCTTTGGCCGCCTTGTCGTCGGCGACGCGAAATTCGTCACCGGCCGCGGGCACATCGTTGAGGCCGAGCACCTGCACTGGCATCGACGGCAACGCCTCTTTGACGTTGTCGCCCTTGTCGTCGACGAGCGCTCGCACGCGACCCCACGCCGCGCCGGCCACGACGGTGTCGCCGACACGCAAGGTGCCGTTTTCGACAATGACGGTGGCCACGGGGCCACGACCGGTGTCGAGGTTCGCTTCGAGGACGACGCCGCGGCAGCGACCTTCGGGATTGGCCACGAGTTCGTCGGCGACCTGCACGTCAGCTACCAGAAGGAGCTGTTCCAACAGTTCGTCTATGCCAGTGTTCTGCAAGGCAGAGACCTGGCACACAATGGTGTCGCCACCCCACGCCTCGGGCATCAGGCCGTGTTCGGTCAGCTGCTGCATGACGCGATCGGGATTCGCGTTTTCACGGTCGATCTTGTTGAGCGCGACCACGATCGGCACTTCGGCCGCACGTGGCGTGGTCGATGGCCTCTTCGGTTTGTGGCATCACGCCGTCGTCGGCCGCCACCATCAGAATCACGATGTCGGTGACTTCCGCGCCGCGGGCGCGCATCGCGGTGAAGGCTTCGTGGCCCGGTGTGTCGATGAAGGTGATCAGGCGGCCGTCCTTGGTCACCTGGTAGGCACCGATGTGCTGGGTGATGCCACCGGCTTCGCCGGCCACGACGTTGGCCTCGCGGATGCGGTCGAGCAGCAGCGTCTTGCCGTGGTCGACGTGGCCCATGACCGTGATGATCGGCGGGCGCGGGCGCAGGTCTTCTTCGGCCTCGTCGTCCTCGTCGCCGAAGTACTTGGCCGACAGTTCGGCCTCGCGCTCGAGTCCCGGATCGACGAGACGGATCTCGGCGCCGACTTCGACCGCGAACAACTCGATGGCGTCGTCTGACAGTGACTGCGTGGCCATGACCATTTCGCCCTGACCGAACAGGAAGCGCACGACGTCGCCCGCCGTGCGGTTGAGCTTGGGCCCGACCTCCTGCGCGGAGCTGCCGCGCTCGATGATGATCTCGCCCTCGGGTACCGGCGCGTTGGACGGCATGTACGCGGTGATCGCGCTTGGGCCCGAGCTCCTCCATGTCGCGACGCCGGCGACGACGCCGACCGGGCGTGCGTCCTCGGTTGGGTCCGCCGCCACCGCGGTAACCAGGCCCACCGGCTGCAGGGCCGCCGCGGGTACCGAAGCCTGCGCCGAATCCACCGCCGCCACCGGGACCGCCTCCACCTCGGTAGCCGCCACCGCCGCCACCGCCGCCTCCACCAGGACCACCCGTACCAGCGGGCACCCATGGGACGACCCGGGCGCGCCGCCGGGACGACCGGCGGGACCACCTGGTCCGCGCGACGGTCCGCCAGGCCCACCCGCAGGGCCGCCGGGTCGGCGACGCGCGCCAGGAGGCGGAGGAATCGGCTTGCCGCTCGCCGAACGGGGCGGGCCGCCCGGGGGCGGAGGAATCGGTTTGCCGCTCGCCGAGGTGGGCGGCGTGGCCGCGGGCGCCGACTCGGGCGGCGCGACCTGCGCGGCCGGCGCAATCGGTGTGTCAGCGGGAGGCGCGGCGGGTGCAGCCTGGGCGGCGGGAACGACCGGCGGTGCCACCGGCGGTGCAGCCGGAGGCGCGCAACAGGCGCGGCCGCCGGTGCTGCGGGTTGCGCGGCCGGGACGCGGCCGCGGCGCCATCGGCTGCTCGGTCGGGCGCGGTGCCGGGCGCGGGGCCAGCGGCTCGGCGGGACGGGGCGCGGTGACTTCGCTGGCCGGACGCGACGTGACGACGCGACCCGTGGTCACGCGCGGCACTTCGACATGGGGTG
This sequence comes from uncultured Actinomycetes bacterium, assembly GCA_963769985.1. Lineage (GTDB taxonomy): Bacteria > Actinomycetota > Acidimicrobiia > Acidimicrobiales > JACCXE01 > JACCXE01. The sequence continues at coordinate 73,718 of CAVYNR010000002.1, forward strand.
CCGGTTCCTGTGCGGCTGGTGCGACGGGCGCGGGCTCGGGTGCCGGGGCAGGCGCGGGCGCCGGCTCGGTTACCTCGGGGGCGTCGGTCTTGCCTGCATCGGTTTTGCCCGCGGCCTTCTTCGCGGCGGCCTTCTTCGCGGTGGCCTTCTTGACGGGCTCGGGCTCTTCGGGCTGCACGTCACGGCGCAAGCCTTCGGCGTCGGCCTTGCGGCGGACACGGTCGGCCTGTGGGTCTTCGATGCTCGAGGAATGGGTCTTTACGCCGATTCCGAGCGCGATACACAGATCGAGGCACTCTTTGTTCGTAAGTCCGAGCTCTTTGGCAAGCTCGTGTACCCGGATCTTCTTTTGCGGCAAAGTTTTTCTGTTTCCCTTAGTTGTGTCGTTTACATGTGGTTTGGCTTTCGGTTTCTGGACAAAACCAGCCTTCTATCCTCGCACACCGTCAGGACCTGCTTGCAGTTGTTCCTGCGGATCACCGACGATTTCGGTTCGTAACGCTCGGCTAAACGCCTTGCGGCGCACGGCCATGGAGATGCAGGACGGCGAATCGGCGCACAACCAGGCGCCGCGTCCGGCCGACGTCGGGCTCCACGCCACCCCGCCTTCGGCGGTGGCCACGATGCGAGCGAGTGGACCGGGCGCACCGACTGCGCCGCAGCCGATGCAGGTCCGTTGCGGCGCTATGCGTCGCCCCCAGCCTCCGGGGCGCGCTTCAGCGTCAGCCGGTGCCTCGAGCCTCCGCCGCGCCGTCGTCGGCCACGACGGGATCGGTCTCGGCCGCGGGCGTTTCAGCTTCCGCCGCGAGCCTCGTCGCCTTCCGCGGCGGCGGCCTATTCGCCGGCCGACACGGTGGCGCCTTCGGCGTCCTTCCACACGAGTTCGCCCGACTCGGCGTCGGTGACCCACTCGCCTTCGGCCCACTCTTCGCCGGAATAACCAGCTTCTTCCTCGGCGATTTGGGTCTCGCTCTTGATGTCGATGCGCCAACCGGTCAGGCGGGCCGCGAGGCGCGCGTTCTGGCCTTCCTTGCCGATGGCGAGGCTGAGCTGGAAGTCGTGGACGATGACGGTCGCGGTGCCGGTCTCGTCGTCGAGACGCACTTCCTTCACTTTGGCCGGCTGGAGCGCGCGCATGACGAACTCCTGCTGGTCCTCGGAGAACGGAACGATGTCGACCTTCTCACCGCGCAGTTCGTTGGTGACCATGCGCACGCGCGCGCCGCGCGCAGCCGACGCACGCGCCGACCGGGTCGACGTTGGAGTCGTTGGACCACACCGCGATCTTCGTGCGGTGACCGGGCTCGCGCGCCGCCGCCTTCAGCTCGACGACACCGCCGGCGATCTCGGGCACTTCGAGTTCGAACAGGCGCTTGATGAGACCCGGATGCGTGCGCGACACGACGATCTGCGGACCCTTGGTGGTCTTGCGAACCTCGACGATGTAGGCCTTCAAGCGCGAGCCGTGCTCGTAGCGCTCGTAGGGGACCTGCTCGGCCTGCGGCATCAGCGCCTCGACCTTGCCGAGGTCGAGCAGCGTGTAGCGGTTGTCGCTCTGCTGGATGATGCCGGTGACGATGTCGCCCTCGCGGCCCGCGTACTCCTCGTACTTCATGTCGCGTTCGGCCTCACGGATGCGCTGCAGCACCACCTGCTTGGCGGTTTGTGCGGCGATGCGACCGAAGTCTTCGGGCGTGTCGTCCCACTCGCGGATGACGTTGCCGTCGTCATCGAGCTCCTGGCCGTACACCTTGATCTCGCCGGTGTCGGGGTCGATCGTGACGACCGCTTCCTCAGCCGCGGTGTCGAGCCGCTTGTACGCGGCGACGAGCGCGTTGGCGAGCGCGTCGAGCAACGTGTCGACGGAGATGCCCTTCTCTCGGGCGAGTACTTGGAGTGCGTCGAGAAAATCTGCGTTCATGATGCGTCGGCCTTTGCGTTCTTGGTCTTCGGATGAGGTTTCCGGGTCGAGCCCCCGGTGGGCTTGGGTGTGGGGCCCCACACAAATACGGTGCGGGCGCGGTCGATGTCGACGTAAGTTGATGCGGCGACCGGCGACGGTGATCGCCGTCGGCGTCGGCGGCCTCGAGTGCGCCTTCGTGACGACGTTCGCCCTCGACACCGGCGTTGAGCTTCACGTTGATGGTTTGACCGACGGCGCGGGCGAAGTGCTCAGGCGTGCGCAGCGTGCGTTCCAGACCCGGGCTCGACACCTCGAGCAGGAAACGGTCGTCGGGAATCGGGTCGTGCTCGTCGAGCAGGTCGGAGACGATGTGATTGGCGTCGTGAGGGTCTCGAGGTCGATGCCGCCGTCGCGGTCGACGGTGACGACCAGCCGTCCGCCGCTGTATTCCACGTCGAAAAGATCGATTCCTTGGGCGGTGAGAGCGGGTTCGACGAGCGTGCGCACGGCGGTGGCCTGGTCCATCCCTCTCCTCCTGTCAAAGATCTCTGAGCAAAGAAAGAGCGTGGGCCCCCGGGAGGGCCCACGCTCAACGGTTGTCGAACGTTTAGAACTGCGGCGTTCGATTATACCGACATGACACGCCGACGAGGAACCCCGGCCTAATAGGCCCGAGCCACCACCGCGACCAGGTCTTTCGTGGCATCCGCGGCCTCGGGCAACGAGCCGTCGGGGCGTTGCAGGCAGCGGATCGACACACTCTTGCCGTTGAGGGTGTTTTCGCCCTCCTCGTCGGCGAGGGCACCCGGAATGACGGCGAAGCCGCTCTGCGCGGCCTCGATCGCCTCGTCGAGGGTGGTCGTTTCCACGGTGCGCGACGCCAGGCGCTCACGTGCGCCTTCGAGCAGCGCGGTCTGCGCGGCGCCGAGCGCGTCAGTCACCGCCGTAGCGGCCCCGGCGGTGGCGATGGTCTGGTCTTTTCTCCGGTGTCGCGTCGCACGACCGTGACGTTGCCCTCGGCCAGGTCGCGCGGACCGATCTCGACGCGTACCGGAACGCCTCGCAGTTCGTGGTCGGTACTGCGGCGGCCGAAGCTGACGTCGACGTCGCGCGTCGAGCTTCACGCGCACGCCCTGCGCCGCGAGTTCCTTCGAGCACCGTCGCAGCCGCGTCGGCCACACCCGGATCGTCGCGGATTTCCACGACGACGCATTGCGTGGGCGCGATCGTAGGAGGTAGCCGGAGACCGTGGTCGTCGCCGTGGCTCATGATCAGCCCACCGAGCAAGCGCGTCGACGCACCCCAACTCGTCTGCCATACGAAGTCGGTGCCGCCGTCGGCGGTCGAGAACGTGGTGTCGAAGGCGCGGCCGAAGTTCTGACCGAGTTCGTGGCTGGTGCCCATCTGCAGCGCCTTGCCGTCGCCCATCATTCCTTCGATCGTCCACGTGTTGGTGGCGCCGGCGAAGCGTTCGCGCTCGGTCTTGCGTCCGAGCAGCACCGGGATGGCGAGCACGTCGCGCACCGTTTCCTCGTAGACGTGATGCAGGATCTGGAGCGCGAAGAACCGCGCTTCGGCCTCGGTGGCGTGGCAGGTGTGACCTTCCTGCCAGAGGAACTCGGTGCTGCGGAGGAAGATGCGTGGGCGCAACTCCCACCGCACGACGTTGGCCCACTGGTTCAGGAGCAGTGGCAGGTCGCGGTAGCTCTGGATCCACTTCGAGAAGTAGTGGTTGATGATCGTCTCGCTCGTGGGGCGCACCACCACGGGCTCGTCGAGTTCCTTGCCGCCGCCATGGGTGACCACGGCCAGTTCCGGGCTGAACCCCTCGACGTGTTCGGCTTCTTTGGCCAGGAAGCTCTGGGGGATGAACAGCGGGAAGTAAGCGTTGTCGACGCCGCGCGTCTTTGATCCGCGCGGTCCATCTCGGCCTGGAGCCGCTCCCAGATCGCCCATGCCGTCGGTCGGATGACCATGGTGCCGCGCACCGGACCGTTCTCCGCGAGCTCTGCTTTCGCGATGACGTCCTGATACCAGCGAGGAAAATCCTCCGCCTGGGGCGTGAGTACGGGTGCGGCCATACGGCGAGGTTAGGTGTCGCGCTTGCGGATCAATTCAATCTTTTCGTCAGAGTGATTCGCGTCCTCGCCCTTGTCGTGGAGCAACGCGGCGCGGTCGCGCTCGGCTTCGCGGGTTGCCACCGCCACATCGGCCTTGGCGATGGCGGCGTCGGCGCCGTGCTCGACGATGTACTCGGCCCACTCGACCAGCGCGTCGACCATCTCCGCCTCCGGCACGACAGCGACGTTGACGCCCTTTACGAACAGGTGGCCCTTGTTGCGGCCGGCGGCGATGCCGATGTCGGCGTCGCGCGCTTCGCCCGGACCGTTGACGACGCAACCCATGACCGCGACCTGCAGCGGGATCTCACGGTCACCGAACGCGGCGAGCGCGTCGTTGGCGACCTTGTACACGTCGATCTCGGCGCGGCCACAGCTGGGGCAGGCGATGAGGTCGACGTTCTTGCGCTCGCGCAAACCCATCGCCTCGAGCAGCTGGCGGCCCGCCCGCGCTTCTTCGACCGGGTCGGCGGTGAGCGAAAAGCGAATCGTGTCGCCGATGCCTTCGGCGAGCAGCGTGGCGATGCCGGCGGTGCCCTTGATGAGTCCGGCGGGCGGCGGACCGGCCTCGGTGACGCCGAGGTGCAGGGGCGCGTCGGTGACGGCGGCCAACTGGCGGTACGACTCGATCATCAGCGGCACGTTCGACGCTTTGACCGAGATCTTCACGTCGTGGAAGTCGACCTCGTCGAAGTAGCGCATCTCGATCTGCGCCGATTCGACGAGCGCTTCGGGCGTGGCGCCGCCGTGCTTGTCGTACAGCGCCTTGTCGAGCGACCCCGCGTTGACGCCGATGCGAATCGGCACGCCGCGGTCCTTCGACTCGCGGGCGACGGTCTTGATGTGCTCGGGGTTGCGGATGTTGCCCGGGTTCAGTCGCAGACAGGCGACGCCGGCGTCGAGCGCGGCGAGCGCCATCTTGTACTGGTGATGGATGTCGGCCACGATCGGCACCGGCGAGCGCGGCACGATCTGCGCGAGACCTTCGGCCGCTTCGACTTCGTTGCACGTGCAGCGCACGATGTCGGCGCCGGCGGCGGCCAACGCGTAGATCTGCTGGAGCGTTCCCTCGACGTCGGCCGTCTTCGTGATCGTCATGGACTGCACCGTGATCGGCGCGCCGCCGCCGACGAGCACGCCACCGACGTTGACCTGGCGCGTCTTACGACGCTGCGCGGCGCGTACCCTCAAACTCCATACCCGCGAGTCTTACCTACCCCAGGTTGAACGGGTGCACGATGTCGAGCCACAGCGCGCTCGAGGCTGATGAACGCGAGCAACATGATCATCCCGTAGGCGACCGGCAGCAGCTTGTTCATGTCGACCATGTAGCCGCTTGCCCTTGCGGGAGCGGATCGCCTCATACGTGGCGACGGCAACGTGGCCGCCGTCGAAGGGTGGCAGCGGTATCATGTTGAAGATCCCCACGAAGATGTTGAGCAGGATCAGCAGCGTCACCACGCTCACGAGCCCGTTCTCGGCGGTGGTGCCGGCCAGGCGCGCAAGACCGACCGGGCTAAGGAACCGGTTGCCTTCGGTCGCGGATCGGCGGCGCCACGCTCGTCGAGTTGGCCGCCGAAGCTCTTGAGCGACGACTTCGAGAACATGCCGACCAGGCTGCCCATCGTGTCGACGCTCAGATCCTTGATCTCGAATCCGGCCTGCCACAGCGCCACCGGCACCGACACCTTGGTGACGGGAACCTCCGGCGCGATGCCCACGATGCCGAAGGGCGCGGCGCCGGCCGCGACCTCCGCCGCCGTGCGGGCATCGGCGGGTGTGAGCGTGATCGACTCGCGGCGCCCGTCACGATCGATCGTGAGCGCGATCGGCGTGTCGGCCGACGATCGAATCGTGGACGACACCTCGTCCCACGAGCCGATCGGGTTGCCGTTCACGGCCAGCACGCGATCGCCCGCTTGGAGCCCGGCTCGCGACGCCGGGCTGCGCGCACCGTCGGCGGTGACCGACGACGCGATTTCGTCGATCCTCGTGGTGGGCTTGGTGGTGTCGAGCACGCGACCGAAGCCGGCGAGCAACACCACCATCAGGACGAAGGCGATGACGAAGTGCATGACCGAGCCGGCCGAGCGCGAAGCGCATGCGCTGCCAGTAGGTCTTGGCGCGGTACGTGTAGGGCTCGTCTTCGGGCGCGACCTCTTCCAGGTTGTTCATGCCGATGACGCGCACGAATCCACCGGCGGGGATCGCTTTGACGCCGTAGCGGGTGTCGCCACGTTTGACCGACCAGAGCGTGGGGCCGAAGCCGACGAAGAAGTCGGTGACGCGCATGCCGGCCCAGCGCGCCGTGACGAAGTGACCGAGCTCGTGCAGCATGATCATCAGCAGGATCGCGGCGATAACGAGCACGGCGCCGCCAATGTCGAACACAACCGTGGCCACCGCCAGCACGCCGAGGGTGGCCGCGAGACGCAGTCAGCCCGCGGGCCATGTCGTCGTCGGCGACGTCGTCGTCGGGCTCGGGCGCTGCGACTGACTCCGGGTAGCGGTCGTGGTCACGACGACGCCCGGCTGGTCACGGCGCGACGCGCGGCGTCACGAGCGGTTGCATCGGCGTCCAGCACGTCCTCGACGGTAGCTGGGCATTGCGTCGGGTGCGGTCGCGACTACCTCCTCGATCACTGCGCGATCGCCAGCCAGCGGATCCGCCCGTGCAAGAACGCGTCCACGGCCACCTCGTTGGCGGCGCTTAGCCACGTCGGCGTAACGCCGCCCCGGGCGCCGGCGGCGTAGGCCAGAGCCAGCGCCGGGAAGGCGTCGGCGATCGGGCGACTCGAAGTTGAGCTGGCGAGGCGCGGCCCAGTCGAGCGCGCCGAAAGCAGTGGGCAGACGATCCGGGGCTCCCATCGCGTACCCAATCGGCAGGCGCATGTCGGGATCGGAGAGTTGGGCGATGGTGGATCCGTCGCGGAAGGTCACCATCGAATGCACGATCGACTCGGGGTGCACGACCACATCGATCTGGTCGTACCCGATGCCGAACAGCTCGTGCGCTTCGATGACCTCGAGCCCTTTGTTCATGAGCGTCGACGAGTCCACCGTGATCTTCGGACCCATCGTCCAGGTTGGATGGGCCAGCGCGTCGTCGATGGTGACGCTGGCGAGGTCAGTCCGTGACCGGCCGCGGAACGGACCGCCGCTGGCGGTAAGCACGAGACGCGCCACTTCGGTGGCGGTTCCCGGCCCGCAGGCACTGGTGGATGGCGCCGTGCTCGGAGTCGACCGGGATGAGCTCGGCGCCCGGCGTCTGGCGCGCTTTGTGCACGACGGGGCCGGCCGCGATCAGCGACTCCTTGTTGGCCAGCGCCAACCGCTTGCCCGCTTCGAGAGCGGCGAGGGTGACGGGAAGCCCGGCGAAACCCGACGACGGCGTTCATCACCGAGTCCGCCGTGCGTGGCGGCTTCGGCGAGGCCGTCGGTCCCTTGACAACAGCCGCGTGCCATCGGGCAGGCCGGCTCGCGACGGCGTCGGCCGCGTCGGCGTCGCCGACGACCACTACCGCCGGGCGGTACTTGCGGGCCTGCTCGAGCGAGGACGGTCGACCGAGCTGTGCGCGCCGAGCGCGACCACGCGGAACAGCTCGGGGTTGCGGTCGACGACGTCGAGGGTTTGGGTCCCGATCGACCCGGTCGAACCGAGGACGGCTACGTCAACCAAGCGACGCTGCCGCCTAGTACAGGACGCGCAGCAGGTAGTACGTGGCCGGCAGGACAGAACAACAGTGCGTCGAAGCGGTCGAGCACCCCGCCGTGGCCGGGCAGGAGCGACCCCATGTCCTTGATGCCGAGGTCGCGCTTGATCATCGACTCGGCGAGGTCGCCCAGCGGGGCGACGACGGACCACGACGACGCCGAGCCACAGCGCCTTGCCGCCGTCCCACGGGTGCACGCCCGGCAGGAACTTGAGGATCGAGCACGGTCACGAAGATCGACGGCGACCGCGCCGCCGAGGAATCCTTCGACGGTCTTGTTCGGGCTGATCTCCGGCGCCAGCGGCTTGCTGCCCATGCGGCTGCCGACGAAGTAGGCGCCGATGTCGTTGGCGACCGTGGCGAGCACCGACGCCGAGCACGAACGCGACGCCGGTGTGGTCTGCGCCTTGTCGATGCCGAGGAGCAGCGCGGCGTAACTGCCGATCACGCCCGTCCACAAGAACGCCATCAGTCGTCGCGGCCACGTTGACAGTGGGCCGCGCGTTCACGACGCGAATCAGATACCACGCGAAGGTTGCGACCACGACGAGGACCGTCACCAGCGGCAGGGCGGTTTCGCCCTTGTGATACGCGGTGATCATGATGCCGAGCGTGCCGGCGAGACCGACGAGCGTGGCCGGCTGGTACCCGGCGCGGCGCAGCACGTCGTACAGCTCCGCCGCCGCCAGCACCACCACGGCCGTGGCCAGGATCATCGTCCATGCCGGACCCAGTTTGAACAGCACCAGTGCGACGCACCGCCAGGCCGACGCCTAGGCCGACCGCGGCCTGCAGGTCGCGGGGCGATGAGGTCACCGCCGGACGACGGGACTCGCGGCGTGACGGTCGGACGCGGGATGCGCGGTGGGCGCGTGCGCGTCGGGCGAGCGCTCGCGGGCGGTGAGGTCGGCGGTCGCAGCGGGATCGGCGCGATCTCCGGATCGTCGACGCTGAAGCCGGAGAACGCGTCGGGATCGTCGTCGTCGTCGTCGAACGTCGAACAGCGACCGGTGCGGCGTCTCGTCGAGCGCGCCGAGGGGCGGATCGCTGCCCGCCAGCACGGACGCGTCGTCGTAGCCGGCGTCGTCCCACGCGTCGTGCTGATCGCGCCAGCGCGGCGCTCCACCCGACAACGCCGACCACGCAGCCAGATCGTCGTCCTCGGCGTCGTCGGTCGATCGTCGTCTCGGTCTCGCCAAAGCGGCCCGTCAACACCGCGGGCACTTCGCCGGTGGGCGGTTCGGTCCAGTGCGGCAGGTTCGGTGGGGCGGCGGGCGACGCCAGCGTTGGCGGGGCGAGATTCGGGTCGTTGTCGTCGAGGGGGAAGCGGGTGGTGGCGCCACCGTCGATGGGCGCCGCGCCGTTCGAACTGCAGCGGCTCTTGTGTCGGGGTTTCGTCGGCTCCTGCGACGAGACGGCCGCCGCGGCCTCTTCGGCGCCGAGAATGCGCACGCCCTCGGCGCGAGGGCGGGTTGGTTCGGGCTCGTCGTCTTCGGGTTCGTTATCCCACTCGTCCATCAGTCCCCCTCGGTCGCGTGCGGTCGGCAGCCAACTTCGCTGCGTTAGACCTCAAGCAGCTCCTGTTCCTTGGCGTGGAGCAGACGGTCGATATCGGCGATCGCTTGTGCGTAATTTTCTCGAGATCCTTCTCGGCGCGGTCGAGTTCGTCGGCGGTGATGTCGCCGTCCTTCTCGAATGCTTCGAGCTCCTTGCGCGCGGCGCGCCGCGCGTTGCGGACCACCACGCGGGCGTCTTCGGCCTTGGCATGCACCAATTTGACCATTTCGCGGCGTCGGTCCTGGGTCAGTTCGGGAAATGCGATGCGAATGACGGTGCCGTCGGAGTTCGGCTGCAGGCCCAGATCGGAGTTTTGGATCGCCTTTTCGATGCCCTTGATGGCGGCCTTGTCGAATGGTGCGATCACGAGGAGACGGGCTTCGGGGACGCTGAACGAGGCGAGCTGCTGCAGCGGTGTTTCGGCGCCGTAGTACTCAGCTCGAAGGTTCTCGACCAGGGTCGGCGAGGCCCGGCCGGTGCGAACGGTGGCGAAATCGTGGTTGGCGTGGGCAATGGCGGCCGCGAGCTTCTCGCTGTACTCGTCCAGCGCCAATCCGATTACCGAGTCATCCTCCATCAGGAGATGAGCGTACCTATCGGCTCACCGACAAGGGCGCGCCGCACGTTTCCGGGGGTCATCACGTCGAACACGAGGATGGGTAAGCCATTGTCCTTGCAGAACGTGATGGCCGTCATGTCCATCGCCCGCAGGTCCTGATTCACCACGTCCATGAACGACACCTCGTCGAGCTTGACGGCGTCGGCGTTCTGGCGCGGATCCGACGTGTACACACCGTCGACACCGCCGTGGGTGCCCTTCAACAGGACGCCCGCCTCGATTTCGACCGCCCGCAACGCCGCCGGGCGTGTCGGTGGTGAAGAACGGGTTGCCCATGCCGGCGGCGAAGATCACGACGCGGCCCTTTTCGAGGTGCCGGATGGCGCGGCGACGGATGTAGGGCTCGGCGATCTGGGCCATCTGGATCGCGGTTTGCACGCGGACATTCCTGGCCACGGCGTTCGAGGGCGTCTTGGAGCGCGAGGCCGTTGATGACCGTCGCCAGCATGCCCATGTAGTCGGCCTGCGCGCGGTCCATGCCGACTTCGCGAGCCGAGGGCGCCGCGCCAGATGTTGCCGCCGCCGACGACGACCGCGATCTCGACGCCGAGTTCCTCGCGGGCATCGCGCGAGTTCGGCGGCGATGCGGTCGACGATGCCGATGTCGATGGTGTCGACCGACGACGACGACGCGAAGGCCTCACCAGAAAGCTTGAGAACGACCCTCCCCCACCGTGGTTGGGCGCCCAAGGCCTAACCCTCGATGAGAAGCTGGGCGAACCGGGCGATCTTCACGTCGCCCAGCGTTTGGCCGACCGACTGCTTCGGCTCTTTGGCGAACGGCTGGTCGAGCAGCACGCCACCGGGCTGGCGCTTGAACCACCCGGTGAGCTTGCCCTCGAGGATCTTCGGGAATCGCCGCCTCGGGCTTGCCTTCGGCGAGCGTTTCCTTCTCGAGCTGCTCGCGCTCGGCCTCGACCGCCGCCGGATCCACTTCGTCGCGGGTGACCGCTGACGGCCGACTGAACGCGGCGGTCAGCGCGATGTCATGGGCGAGTTCGAGCGTGCCACCGTCGAGCTCGATGAGGATGCCGTTGACGCCGCGCCCGTTCTGGACGTGCAGGTAACGTGTCGAGCACATGGTCGTCGGGAACGTCGAAACGCACCACCTGACCGAAATCGATGTTCTCCTTGAGCGTGACCTTGAGGTCGTCGATGGCTGTCTGGAAGTCCGCGACCGCGCCGTCGCCCTTGTCGACGACCGCTTGGGCGATGTCGTTGGCGAGGTTGACGAAGTCGGGCGACTTGGCCACGAAGTCGGTCTCGCAGCTGCAGCTGCACGAGTGCGGCCACGTTGCCGTCGCGCGCGAGGGCGATCGCGCCTTCCGCGTTCTCGCGGTCGGAGCGCTCGGCCGCCTTGCCGAGGCCGCGCTCGCGCAGCCACAGCGCCGCCGCTTCGGCGTCGCCGTTCGCTCTCTTCGAGGGCGCGCTTGCGTCCATCATTCCGGCGCCGGTGAGTTGGCGCAGCGCCTGTACGTCTTTCGCGGAAATTGCCACGGTTCGTCGTTCCTTCGAGTGCGGGGTGAACTAGGAGTCTGAGACGGGTGCGTCGGCCGCGGGTGCCTCCGCAACGGGTGCCTCCGCAACGGGTGCTTCAGCGACCGGCGCCTCAGCCACGGGTGCTTCAGCAACAGGTGCTTCAGCCACGGGTGCTTCAGCGACAGGCGCTTCGCCACCGGCGGGTGCGTCGGTCGGCGGGGCGAGACGGGCCTCGCGTTCCTGGGCCTGCAACGCCGCCTGGCGGCGGGCTTCTGCTTGCTGCGGCGGCGCGCTTGGCTTCTTCCTCTTCGCTGCGCTCGGCCTCGGCGAGCGCAGGACCGGCAGCCTCAGCGGCGATGCGCGCCCGGCGGCTGGCAATGAATCGGCCCTCTTCGACGGCTTCGGCGATCACGCGGCACAACAGGTTGCCGGCGCGGATCGCGTCGTCGTTGCCCGGGATGACGTACTGGATCACGTCGGGGTCACAGTTGGTGTCGACGACAGCCACGATCGGCATCTTCAGCTTGTTGGCTTCAGTGACCGCGAGGTGTTCCTTCTTCGTGTCGATGACGAAGATCGCGTCGGGCAAGCGCGACAGGCCACGGATGCCGCCAAGGTTGCGCTGCAGCTTCACGAGCTCGCGGCGCAGGATGAGCGCTTCCTTCTTCGGCATGTTCTCGAAGTCGCCGGCGGCGAGCATGCGCTCGTAGTCCTGCATCTTCTTGACGCGGCCGAGGATGGTCTGGAAGTTGGTGAGCATGCCGCCGAGCCAACGCTCGTTGATATACGGCATGCCGCACTCCGCCGCGTACCGAGCGACGGGATCCTGGGTCTGCTTCTTGGTGCCGACGAACAGGATCGTGCCGTTGTCGGCCACGAGGTCGCGCACGAACTCGTACGCCACCGCGGTGCGCTCGAGCGTCTGATTGAGGTCGATCAGGTAGATGCCGTTGCGCTCGCCGAGGATGAATCGCTTCATCTTCGGGTTCCAGCGCCGGGTCTGGTGACCGAAGTGAACCCCGGCCTCCAGCAGTTGCTTCATGGTGACTACAGCCACGTTTGTAGAACTCCTTGTTCGGTTGATGATCCGTACACGTCGCGCCAGCAAGCGTGCTGGCGACCGAAATGTGCGTGTACGGCAGGTGATTTCGCCCGACGGGGTTGTCGAGCGGGAAGCAAAGTTAGCTGGTCGGCGCCCGAACGTCGTATAGCAGCACGAAGTTGACCGGCGCGTCCCACGGTGGTCACGACGAGGCCCCGTCCGGCAAGTCGCGCGACGCCGTGGCCGGCCTCGGGCGGATCGACGGCGGCGGGCGCCGTGCGGCGACCCCAGCCGAGGGCCGCCGGCGTCGAGCGGCAACGCCACGAATGCGGGTCGCCGAACGGCACCGGCTCGCCGAACTCGGCCACCGCATCGTCGCCGCGGACCTCCCACAACCGCCGACCGTCGTGCGGGTCGAGAGGCGCTCAGCCGACCCCAGTGGTCGGGCACGAGGAGTTCGATCCGTCCGCCGACCGACCGGCACCTGGAACAACTCGCTTTGCTCGGCCTCGGCGCTGCCAGACGCAGCTCGCCGGTGCGGGCGTCGACCGCGCTGACACGTGCCGTTCGTGGCCACGGCCGCAAGCAGTCGGCCGGCGTCGTCGTACACCACCGGCGACGACGTGCCGAACAGGCCCAGGTCACCGCTCCACATCGTCGCCCCGGTCGTGGGGTCGAGACCCCACCACTCGCCGATGCCGACCACGACGACCACCACCGCCGCCCGCCGGCCGCGCGGGTTCGGCGGTCGACGCCGTCGGCAAGTCGGCCGTCCACCGCACGGCGCCGCGTGGCGCGGTCGAGGCCCAAGGCGCGTCCGTCGGCAGCGGTGACAACGACGACGTCGCCGGCGACGACCGGCCGGTTGGCGCGGTTGTCGTCGGCGCCGTCGTGCGCGGTGTGGCCACGTCCACACCACCGCGCCGCGGTCGCGGCGCAGCGCCGCGATCGCGCGTTGGCCGCGACGAACACGAGGTCGCGGTCGAGGCGCGGCGCGTTGGCCAGTGCGCCCGCCGACCGCGGTGGTCCAGTCGACATCGCCGGTATTGGTGAGCGCGACGACCTGCGATTCGCCCGGCGGTCACGACGATGCCGGCCTGGTCGGCGGCGGGGAGACCGACGACGTCGACCGGCAGCGACGTGCGCCACCGTTCGACTACGCGCGGCATTGCCCGATGCGACGGCGGCGGCTCGCTCTTCGGGCGCGATGGGCGCGGTGGGCGGTCGAAGCCCTGGTGCCGACCGCTCGGAGCGAGGGCAACCCACGCGCAGGTCGACCCGACCAACAGACGCGGTGAGAACGGTGACGAGACGGCGGAAATGTTTCATGGCAGCGACTCCTTGTCCGACGGCGTCTTCGATGGTCGGCGATGCCGACACCGATGAAGGCGCGGCCGCGGTAGTGGCGAGGCTCTGACACGTGGGCGGCGCGTCGGCGAGCGCGAGCGCGACCTCGCGACGCGCGGACGGCGAGTCATCGAGCGCGCTGTGGGTACCGACCGGACCGCCCGGCGTCGACGAGCACGTTCGTGGCGCCCTGCGAGCCGCGCCCGCGGCGCAGGGCACGATGAGATCGTCGACACGCGGCGATCGACGTGTACGCGACGCCGTCGCGCAGCGGTCGGTCGTTGAGGTCGCGGATGAAGTCCGACGTCTCCGACAATTGCGCCACGCCCGGACCGGTCAGGTCGAACGACGTGTGGAATTCCTCGGCGAGGCGGCGGATGGCCCGGCCCGCCGCGCGACCAGCGCAGCCAGGCCAACGCGGTGGCGCCGTCGGTACCGTGGTGCGGCGTGCCGAGCGTGACGACGTGCGCGACGGCGGCAACGCGTGCGTCGGGCCGTCGTAGTCGTCGGCCAACGCCTCGCGAGCGATCAGGCCGCCTTGGCTGTGCGCGACGAGATCGACGGGCACGCCCGGGTGGTCGTGCGCGATCTGGTCGAGCAGATCGCGCAGGTCGCGCGGCGTCGTCGCGCAGATCGCCGATGGTGTCGGCTGGCTGCGTACGGCTGCGGGGCGCGCCCACCGCGATAGGAGAAGTCGTACGACGTCTCTCGCGCGCGTAGCCGAGCGCCGCCGGCGTCGAACACGCTGCGACAGGTTCTCGGCGTACGCCGCGACCGCACGAGTGCGAACCGAGGCCGGCGACGAACACGACCACGCGGTTCTGCGCGTCGCGCATCGGCGGCGCGACGTCTGGCCGGCGTGCACGGCTCGAACCAGGCTTCGAGGATGTCGGCGAGCGCGGCCGCCAACGCTGCGAACGGCCCCGCGAACTCGCCCATGTTCACCACCTCGTCGAGCACGCGTGACCAGATGCTCGCTCGCACGCACCTGGCGCGGCGGTGCCGCGGCCAGTTGCGCCGGCCGACTGCATCGCGGCGCCGCCTCGAGCGCTCGGCACTCGCCGACGGCGCGTGCCCACGCACCGACGATGAGTCGCCGCCGATGGCGGCGGTCGAGCAACGCCGACTGACGGTCGTCGGACGCGCCCACTTCGTCGAACTCGCCGTCGGGAACGAGGTGCACACGCGCGCGGACCGCTCTCGAGCAGGATCGCCGGGTCGATGTACGCGTCGCCGATGCGGGCGCCGAAGTGGAAGCGTCGACCGGTGGTGCCGACGACATCGCCTTGGCGTCGACGACGCTGTCCGGCGCGCACGCCGATGGAGCGCAGGAACGAGTAGCTCGTGCGCACGCCGTCGTCGTGTTGCACGACGACGTGCAGCGCGCCGCCGACCTGGCCGGCGAAGGTGACGCGGCCGGGCGCCGACGCGCGCGCGGCTGACCCGGCGTCGGTCGCGTACGTGAGGCCGCGGTTGCCGCGGCCGTACTGCGTGACGGCGGACGGAACGGATCGGTGACCGTGCCCGAGACCGGCGCGACGTAGGTGACCGGTGCGCGGCGAAGGCCGGGGGCGCGAACCCGGCGAGGACGGCGACTGCCAAGCAGCGACCGCCAGCGCCGCGAGGATGCGGCGCACGGCAACTCCCTGACTCGGGCACCGGACGGTGCACCGGCTGACCGAGGGGGAAGCGGCGATGTCGAACGTAGCGGCGCTGCGCCGCTGCCGGCGAAAGAGGCAATTTCTCGGTCAGGCATGCGGCTCCACCACCCTCCCCCGCCGTCGGCCTGGCCGCGCGGCCGCGAGCTCCTGCAAGCGCCACGAGACGTCGCCGCGGGTCGAGGCCGGACGTCGCGCGATCAGCCGGTCGGTCGGGCGTGGCGACGAAGTCGAGGACGTCGAGCACCGCACGCGCCGCCGTCGACAGCGCCACGTCGGCGTTGCTGGCGTGACGTCGAGCAGGTCGCGGCGCGAGTCGATCGAGGCCGAGCGCCAGATCAGCACGTCGTCGGCGCCGAGCAGACCGGCGGGACGCCGTCGACCAGCAGTCGGTTGGTGCCATCGAGGTCGCGCGCCGACCGGGCCGGGCACCGCCATCACGTCGATGCCGCGCTCCAGTGCCGCGTCGACGGTGTGCATCGATCCGCCCTTCGGCGACGACTCGACGACGATCACGATCTCGGACGAGCGCGGCGATGATCCGGTTGCGCTTCGGGAACCGCCACTGTTCGGGCGGCGTGCCGGTGGCGCTTCTCTCGATGAGCAGAGCCCGATTCGGCCGACGCGTTCCCACAGCGCCACGTGCCGGCGCGGGTAGACGACGTCGAGGCCCGATCGCCACGACGCCGATCGGTTTGCCGCCGGCAGTCGAGCACGCCCTCGTGGGCGGCGCCGTCGATGCCGATCGCCAGACCGGAGACCACCGCCGACGCCCGCTTCGGTCGAGCTCGGCGCCGAGCCGACGAGCGAAGTTGCGGCCGTACGCGGTGCAGTGGCGCGTGCCGACGATCGCGACGCGTCGCGGCTCGAGCGCGCGCGGGTCGCCGCGGACGTACAGGGCCTCGGGCGGATCGGGGTCGTCGTCGAGCGCCGCCGGATACTGCGGCGGACCGCGGCGCCACGCCGTGCACGTCGTTCATCGTCGCGCGCCCCCGCAGCGCCTCGAAGTCGGCGCGCAGCTCGAGTGCGGTGGCGACGTCTTCTTCGTTCAATGCACGCCTCGCGCCCGCGAGGTCGGCGAGCGTGCGCGCGACGCGTCGGATACGCGTCAAGTCCGCGAGCGCTGAGCGTGCCGGCGCGCAGCCGCAGCTCGAGCAGCCGCTTCGCTCCGGGGTTCAGCGGTGCGATGCGTGCGAAGCTGCGTCGTCGTCGATCGCGGCGTTCGTGCCGCCGCTGCGGTCCGCCGAAATGCGCGCGCACCGCGGCGACGCGCGCGGCGACCATCGCGCCGTCGGCTCGCCGTCGCGGTCGCCCACCAGCTCCGACGCGTCGGGACGGTGGACGGCGAGCCGAAGGTCGAACCGGTCGAGCAGCGGACCCGACAGCCGCCGTTGGTAGCGCAGCGCGTGCGACGTCGTTGCAACGGCACGACGCCGGGCGGACCGCCGGCGCCGCACGGGCACGGGTTCATCGCGGCGACAAGCAGGAAAGTCGCGCCGGGAACGTGACCGACGCGGCGGCCCGCGTCACGCGGATCACGCCTTCCTCCAGCGGTTGGCGCAACGCCTCGAGGACCGGCGTCGAGAACTCGGCCAGCTCGTCGAGGAACAACACACCACCGGTGGCGCAGCTGATCTCGCCCGGACGCAGGCGCGCGCCGCCGCCGCCGACGAGCCCGACGGCCGATGCGCTGTGGTGCGGCGCCCGGAACGGCGGGCGCGTGACGAGCCCACCGGCGGGCAACGCGAGACCCGGCGGCGGAGTGCGCCCGGGTCGTCTCGATCGCCTGCTCGGGCGACAGCGGCGGCAGCAGCCCGACGAAGCGCCGCGCCAGCATCGTCTTGCCGGCGCCGGGCGGGCCGAGCAGCAGCACGTGGTGGCCGCCGGCGGCCGCGACCTCGATGGCGTACCGACCGAGGTGCTGGCCGCGGATGTCGGCCATGTCCGGCAGTCGCAAGTCGAACGGTTGCTCGGCGAGGCACCGGTCGGCGGGTCGGGCCACGGCGCGTCGCCGCGCAACGCGTCGACCAGCTCGCGTAAGTGACTGACGCTGCGCACGTGCTTGCCGGGCATCACCGACGCCTCGGCGTGGGACGCCGACGGCACCACGACCAGCATCGGCGCGTCGACCGCCGGCGCCATGCACACGACGCCGGGCACCTGCGCACGCGCCCGTCGAGGCCGAGCTCGCCGATGAGTCCGATGCCGTCAAGCGCGTCGAGCGGAACTTCGCCGGCGGCCGCGAGCACACCGAGCGCGATCGGCAGGTCGAGACCAGCGCCCGTCTTGCGCAGACCCGCCGGCGCGAGGTTGACCGTGATGCGCTTCTGCGGCCACTTCAGGCCCGAGGACAGCACCGCGGCGCGCACGCGGTCGCGCGACTCGCGGCACGCGGCGTCGGGCAGGCCGACGACGGTGAAGCCGGGCAGGCCGTGGGAGACGTGGACTTCGACGCGGACGGGAAGGCCGTCGACGCCAAGCAGCGTGGCGGAAGGAATAGCAGCAAGCACTGCGGACTCCCACTGGAGGCGAACGTCTACAGGTCGGCGGCACGTTGCCGGCACGCCGCGAAGTGGGAGGACACCCTACGCAGGGGGTGTAACGGCGAGGCGCGCTAGCGCCCCTTGAACGTCGGCGTCGTCTTGGTGACGAAGGCGCGCATCGCCTCGGCGGTGTCGTCGGTCCGAAGTTGACCGTCTGCGCCCGCGACTCGTCTTCGAGCGCTTGTTCCATCGACGTCATCAGCGAGTTGTTCAGCATGCGTCTTGGTCATCGACAGCGCGATCGGCGGCAGTTGCGTCAGCCGCAGCGCCCACTCGTCGACGAACTTGTCGAGATCGGCGTCGGGCACGACGTGGTTCACGATGCCGATGCGCTCGGCCTCGGCCGAACTGATCACGTCGCCGAAGAAGGCCAGCTCCTTGGCCTTGTGCAGACCGATGAGGCGCGGCAGCAACCACGAGCCGCCGCCGTCGAGCGACAGGCCGCGCTTGGCGAAGATCTCGGAGAACCGCGCCGCCTCGCCGGCCACGATGAGGTCGCAGCCGAGCGCCAGGTTGCAGACCGACGCCCACGGCGACGCCCGGCACCTTGGCGATGGTCGGCTTCGGGATGCGATGCAGCGCCAGGATCACGTCGCCGACGTGACGCATTGACGTCGAGCCCGCCCACGCCGTCGGCGCCCCCGCCCGAGAGATCGGCGCCGGAGCAGAAATCGCCGCCCGCGCCCGTCAGCACGAGCACCCGATCGTCTGCGCTGTCGTTGACCTCGCGGAACGCCGCGAGCAGCTCGTTCCACATCATCTGGTTGATCGCGTTCTTCTTCTCGGGGCGGTTCATCGTGATCGTGACGACGCCGTCGGACCGCTCGACTTCAATGGTCTCCATGGCCGCGGACGATACTGGGGCGCGTGGGATTCGATCCGACTCGCAAGCGCACCAAGCGCAGGTCCGACTACGCGCTGGTGCTCGCCGCGTTCGTCGTGGTGATCCTGTTGGTGCTCTGGGCTCTCCTCGGTTGACCGACGCCGACGACGAGCTCGAAGTCGCACTCGTTCATCCCTTCCAGGCGCGCAAGGCGTACCTCTGTCCCGGGTGCCTCAAGGACATCGGTGTCGGCGTGGCCCATTTCGTGGTTGTTCCGCTCGACGAACCCGAGGACCGGCGCCACTGGCACAAGTCGTGCTGGAAGCAACGCGCTAAAAGGCCGCCTCGATCACGTCGACGTCGCGGCCGACGATCGACACCACGTCGAAGCGCACCTCGTCGAAACGCATCGTGCGAGCTCCGCAAGAACCGCGGCCGCGAGTCGACGGAGCTTGCGTTGCTTGGCGAAGCCCACCGCTTCTGACGGGCACGCCGAAGCGCTCGCTTGCCCGCGTTTTCACCTCGGCGATGACCAACTCGTTGCCGCGGCGAACGACCAGGTCGATTTCACCGATGTCGCAGTGCCAGTTGCGCGTGATCACGACGTAGCCGTTGGCCTCGTACCACTCGGCCGCGATGCGTTCGCCGCGCGCTCCCAACGCGAGCCCGCCGTATGTCATTTACAGCTCCTTTTCGGGGAGCTCCTCCACGTTGACGTCTTTGAAGGTGACTACGCGCACCGACGATACGAAACGGGCGGGGCGATACATGTCCCACACCCAGGCGTCGTCGAGCTCCACTTCGATCCAGCCTCGGTCGCCGTCGCCCTGGGGCGTGAGCTTCACCTCGTTGGCCAGATAGAAGCGTCGTTCGGTCTCGACGACGTACTTGAACATCGGGAGCACCGCCCGGTACTCCTGAAACAGCTGCAGCTCGATCTCCGTCTCGTACCTCTCGAGATCTTCCGGGCTGCTGCTCATGGGGCGAGTGTACGACCGCGCTGTTACAGGAACGAGATGTGGTCGAACGGCCACACCTTCACGAGCGCGCGGCCGACGATCGAGTCGATCTCGATCTGACCGAAGACGCGGCTGTCGGCCGAACCGCTGCGGTTGTCGCCCATCACCCACAAGCTTGCCTGACTCCACGGTCTGCTCCGGGAAGTCGGCGGTGGTGATGCCCGCAGGCAGGTACGGCTCGAGCAATGGCCGGCCGTTGATAAAGACGTGGCCGTCGTGGGCCTCGACGCGGTCACCGGGCAGGCCGATGACGCGCTTGATGAATTCGTCGGTGGAGGGCTGCACCACACCGACGCCCTCGCCGATCTTGCGGAGCCACTTCTGCACCCCGGTGCGCTCGGTGGTCTCGGTGGTGTCGATCCCCGGACGGGGGTCGTCGAACACGACGATGTCGCCACGGCGCGGGTCGTGGGCCTTGTACGCCAGCTTCGACACCACGACGCGATCGTCGATCTGGAGCTGCGGAAGCATCGAGCCCGACGGGATGTAATACGCCTGGGCCAGGAACGTCTTGACGAGGAACGCAATGACAGCGGCCACGACCAGCAATACCGGGATCTCGGCCACCGTGCGCACGACCGCGGGTCGCGAACTCGGTCGGGCGACGGCCATACGCGTGGCTTCGAGCGGCTCGTGGCGAATCTCGTCTTCGAACGGCGCGTCGAGGACGGCCACGGCCGTGGCGGGTTCGGAGCGAAGGAAGTCAGGCAGCAGGTCGTCCACGAGGGCGTCGCCGCGATCGGTCGGGAGTGGAGGCGCCGGCGGCGCCACGCCGGTGGCGGCCGCGAACACGACGTCGTCGGCGGCCGTGCCGTTGGCCGCCGGCATGTCCTCAGCCGCTATTGGCGGGAGCGCGTCGACGGCGTCGGCCGCCGCCGCAATGCCGACCCACGGGGCGGGCTCGATGGCTTCGATCTCGACGTCGGCGGGCTCCGCCGGCTCGTCAGGCACCACGTCCTCGATGGGATCGTCTTCGATGGCGTGGTCAACGGGGTCCTCGTCCTTCCACCACGGGTCGGCGATCACCTCGGGGGGGACTTCGACGGGTGGTGTTTCGGGCTCGTCGACAGCTACGGGCTCGGACGCCGGCGCGTTGTCCTCGGGCAGGCCTTCGAGTGGCGGCAGGACGAACCGGTCGGGCGGCGTGTCGTCGGGCGGGTTAGGAGGAGAAGTCGTCATAGAGGTCGATGGCGGCACACCGTAATGGCCGCCCGCGTGTTCGCCCGATCAAGGATGGGCGTTGGCGATCGCCTTGGCGTTTTCGATGGCCTCGATCGTGTGCGCGATGTCGTGGCGCGCGATGCGGACTTGCCGGTTGAACCGAGCGTACCCACGGATTACCTATATGTGGCCGTAAAGGTCTTGGCGGACGCGGGCGTCGTGATGGTGTGAATCCGGGCCTTGAAGTCCGACCAGCGCCTGAATTGACGTCCGGCCTGGCTAAGCGGCGCCTCGATGCGGATAACCCACTTCTCCCAGGACACGAATGCTGTCGGCGCGACGATCGTCGCTCCCCCAATGTTCAACGCAAGCCCGGTTGGCGAGGTCGCGAACGTGAGCGTGACGCGCCGTGGATTGACAATGGCGACGCGCTCGGTCGTCGCGCCGCCCGAGTCGGTGGCAACGACGTGCAACTCGACATGGCTGTTCTGGGTGGCGGTGAAGCCTTCGGGTGCGGGGCCGGGCAGCGAGAAGGTGCGCCCGGTGGTCGGACCGGCGAGGGGGTGCGTGTGGGTGTCATGGCGCAGGAACGCTCTCCACGTGAAGGCCGTTGGGGGCAGGGTGCCGTCGATGGTGTCGGTGCCCGATGCGGATGCGCTGATCGTGGTACCCACCGCGAAGGTGGAGGGGGCGACAATCGACACCGACGGCGGGGTGTTCCCGGCGGTGATCGTGGCCGATGCGGGAGCGGAGGTCAGACCCGACGGTGTGCGCGCTCGCACGGTCGCGGTGTAGCGACCCGCGGTCGTGTACACGTGGCTCGTCTGGCCCGTTGCAGTGATTGCGGTCGCGGTGTCGCCGAAGTCCCACAGGTAGTCATACGTACCCGAAGGCGTCGCGGTCGCGGTGAAGTTCACGTCGAGCGGGAGCGGGCCGTTGGTCGGCGACGCGCTCACGGTGACGACGGGCGCGGCGGCCGGCTTGACAACACGTCGGATCGAACCGCCCGATTCGTAGGTCGTGTAGTACAGCGCCGGCCCGGACGGCGACGGGCCGAATCGCATTGCGACCGCGCTCGAATTCCCAAGTCCGGTGGCGAACGTGGAGTTCGTGTAACCACCGGCGCCGTTGGGTGTCAGCGCGAAGATCTTTCCGCACACGTAGTCCGCGTACATGTATGCGGTGTCGTAGGCCCCGCCCCACGCCCCGTCGGGCACGAAGGCCGCGCCGGTGATCGAACCGCAACCGGTGTTGTGGTTGTACTCGAAGATCGGGGCGGTCAAGCCGGGCTTCGCGCAGTTCGCAAACGTGCTGTTGCAGCGCGTGCCTTCGCGGTAGTTCCACCCGTAGTCCGCGCCGGGCGTGATGGCGTCGATCTCCTCGAGCGTGTCCTGACCGACGTCGTTGACGAATACGCGTCCGGGCGTGTCCGGATCGACCGCCATGCGGAAGGGGTTGCGGAATCCGGAGGCGTAGGTCTCCTGGCAGCGGTTGCCGGGTGTCGTGCCGCCGGTCGTGGCGCAACGCACTGTGCCGTCGCCCAGGAACGGGTTGTCCGCCGGAATGTTGCCGTCGGTCGTGATCCGCAGCAGCTTGCCGGTCAACGTGAACTCGTCGCGCGCGGCGTCGTTGTTTCCGGCGCAGCCGCTGTCGCCCAAGTAGTCGCAGCCGCCGTCGCCCACCGTGATGAAGAGGCTGCCGTCCGAGCCGAACTGCAGGTCGCCCGCGTTATGGATGCCGAGCGACGGCATGTTGTCGACCAGCACCGTTTCCGAATTCGGATCGACGATGTCGTTGTCGCCGAGCACGAAACGTGACACGCGATTGACTGGTCGCTGTGCGCCGATCGTGGTTGGGCACGAGTTGGAGAACTTGTTGAACGTGTAGAACGCGTAGATGCGGTGGTTGACCGCGAACGCCGGGTCCACCGCGACGCCGAGCAGGCCCCGCTCGGAATTGGAGCAGACCTTCGTGCTGGGCAGCGTGAGTGCGGGCGTGGCGTTCAACGCGCCGTTGCGGATAACTCGCAGCGCGCCAGGCTGCGTCGTGACGAGGATCCGTCCGTCGGGCGTGAACGCGAGCGCCGTCGGCGCACTGATCGATGCGACAAGCTCGTCGACGTAGCCGGCGGGCAGGGTGGCCGCCGCTCTCGCCGACCGACCGACGGGGCTAAGGGTGGTGGCTAGGGCAACGAGTGCAACCGCAATCAGCCGCCGCCCGACTCGTGCCTGCCGGTGTTGTGCCTGCCTGTTTCGTGTCTGACTGAAGGTGCGCACGCCGCGAGTGTTTCACGCGGCCGAGCGCTACTTCTTGTGCGTGAGGGTGGGAGTCCGCTTTTCCTTGATCTTGGCGGACTTACCGATGCGATCGCGCAGGTAATACAGCTTGGCGCGCCGCACGTCACCGCGAGTGACGACTTCGATCTGCGCCAAGATCGGCGAGTGGACGGGAAACGTCCGCTCGACGCCAACGCCGAAGCTGATCTTGCGGACCGTGAAGGTCTCACGCACACCTGAGCCCTGGCGGCGGATAACCGCGCCCTGGAACACCTGCACGCGCTCGCGGGTGCCTTCGACGACCCGGACGTGCACTTTCAGAGTGTCACCGGGCCCGAACGCGGGGATGTCGTCGCGCAAATTGGCGCGGTCGACGAGATCGGTCGGATTCATGGCGCGGGAAACTCCTGGGGAGACGACGTGGAGCGTCCAGCGTACTCGTCAGGTGCCCAGCGCTCCAAGAGCGCCCGTTCGTCGTCGGTCAGGCCGCCGCGCGCCTCGATCAGATCGGGGCGACGGGCGAGGGTCCGCGCCAACGCCTGGGCGCGGCGCCATTCGGCCACTTTGCCGTGATCGCCCGACCGCAACACCTCAGGTACGTCCCACCCTCGGTAGGACGGCGGCCTCGTGAACTGGGGGTATTCGAGCAGTCCGTCGGTGAAGCTCTCCTCCCCCGTCGAGGCGTCGTTGCCCAACACACCCGGTACGAGGCGGGCCACGGCCTCGACCACCACGAACGCGGCGGCCTCGCCACCCGCGAGCACGTAGTCGCCGATCGACAACTCGTCGTCCACGAGATGCTCGGTGATGCGGGCGTCGAACCCTTCGTAGCGGCCGCACAGCAGGGAGAAACCTCCGGTCGCGGCGAGGTCGCGGGCCACGCGTTGATCGAAGCCGCGACCCGACGGTCCTAAGCCGAACAACGGGCGGGGCGGGTCGACCGCCTCGACGGCTGCGAAGACCGGCTCGGGCATGAGCAACATGCCCGCACCGCCGCCATAGGGCGCGTCGTCCACGGCGCGGTGCACTCCGGAGGCGTGGCTGCGCAGGTCGTGCACGCGGACGTCGACGAGGCCGTCGACGCGCGCTCTACCAATCAGGCTGGCGTCGAAGTATCCGTCAACCAGTTCGGGAAACAGCGTGAAGACGTCGACGCGCACGTGCGAAGCGTACGAGCGCCGCCAACCCGATGGCGGCCGCCGCCACGTCGAGCGGAACGCGTGACTGTCCGCCGGTCGCCGGAATGGTGGTGACTTCGAGCACCGAACCGGGAGCGCCGCCGGTCAACAGATTCACCAGCACCTGATAGCCCGTCCAGCTCAATCCGTGGGCTTCGAGCCCGTAGGGATGGTTGTTCTTTTCGGTCGGCGTCGGCAGCAGCGCGCCGGCGATGCGAACGTGACCTTTGCCCAACGGTGCCTCGCCGTACACGACGCCGATCTTGGTCGGCGCCGGTTCGCCGAACGACACGGTAAGCGGCCCCGTCGGCTCCTCGTCTGGTTGGGGCAAGAGGATCGCGGTGCGCCCGGCGATCACACCTCCCGCCGCGGTCCACGCTGCGGGATCGACGATCACCTGCGGCGACTCGCAGCGACCGTCCGAGCACGAACCTCCCCCGCTTTCGCCGACTTGGAAGCCGACCGCGGCCGGATCGTACGTTTGGCGGCGTAGCTCGAGCCCGTCGCCCGAACCCTCGGACGCGCCGGGCAGGTCAAGGCCGGTTGTGAGCGGCAGCTTTTCCATTGTGGGCGCGGCCTTGTCGTCGGTGAAGCTGATCCACCCGGCGTAGTGGGCACCCTTGGTCAACGCGGATGCGGGCACGACGCCGAGTGGTTCCAGCGCGTCGAGCGCGTTATCGGTCAGCACAAGGTTGCCGCCGCGTTCGACGAACGCCTTGAGCACGCCGAACCAGCGTGGGCGATCGGCGGCGGCCACACCGGGCGCGGGGTCATCGGCCAGCACGTAAGTGGCGATGCCGTCGAGCACCTTCGGGTTCGCCAGCACCGCCGCCGCCGTTATCGGTTTGGTCGTGCCGAGCCCCTTGAACACGTCGGTATTCGCGACGTCGTAGGGAACATTCGGGATGGGCACCGCTTGGGCGGGCGAGAACGACACCCGCATGTCGATCAGCGTTCGGAGCGTGCCGGACTGCCGGAGGCGGTACCGGCCCGGCAAGGGGTTATTCACGTCGATGCGCGCGCCGGCGGGGAGGTACGTCGCCTCCTGCCGGTACCAGTGCGCGACCTCGTGCCACTCCTCCGGGTCACCGGCGTGGTCGGACCCGAAGCGTTCGAGCGTCACGTCCGACAGCGAGTCGAGCGAGACGCCGGTGAGGTTGGCGAAGGTGAACTGCGCCGTGAGGCCACCGTTGTGCACGCCTTGTGCTGGACCTTGGACGTCGAACTCCACGCCCTGGCCGAGCACTTCTTGCGCGGTGAAAGGTGCCTGGGCCGGAAGCGTCGCGATCGCTGCGGGCGTCGTGGCGGTGCGCACGAGCCGACGCGCCGCCGGCGCGTAGGCCGCGGCCACGTTGAGGGGAGGCGGCGGCGCCGGGTTCGTGAGTGAAGCGATCTGCGCGTAGATCAGGCCCTTGTTGCCGTCCACGTGAAGTTGCTCGAGCGCCGGGATGAACGTGGTGTTCGGGAACAGGTGGCTGAAGGCCATCTCGTTGCTGAAACCCACCGCGCCGAGACCACTCGACATGCCCATCCAGTCGCCAAGGCTGCCGGTCGTCTGGTAGTTGATCGTGTCCCACGTGTTGCCCCACTGATCCGGACACATAGGCAGCGAACCCGACGCCACGACGATGAACACCGGCACTGGACCCGGACACGACGCCGGGTCGGCGATCAACGGTGACCATGACAGACGTTTGGCGGCGTCGTGATAGATCGCTTGTGCGGTTTGGACCACCTTCGCGTTCGTCGCGTAGTCGCGCGTGCCGCCGGGCATGAGCGTGTAGCTGAACGACGGTGCGGCGTTCATGCCGTGCAGGTCGACGGATCCGGCGAAGGGCTTGTTCTTGCCTAACGCACGCTCGCGACGGAGGTAGGCGACCCAACTCTTGGTCTCGGGCTCGGCGTTGGGCGTGTAGACGGGATTCGAGTACCCGATACCCGGGAACTCCCGGTTGAGGTCGACGCCGTTGCCGTTGTAGCGCTGGAAGAACACTCCGCCTTGGGCAAGGTCGCCGCGTGACCAGCCGTCAGGGTTGGAAAGAAAGAAGTACAGGACGTTGTTCTTGAGCACGTCGCCGGCGGTCGGTCCGGAGTCGGTCGGCTCGAGAATGCGCGTGTTCGGCGCGGTCGCGGCCCACGTGATCAGGTCTTCGGCGGCGCGGATGCCGCCCTCGAGCCCGGCGCGCTCGATGCCGTGAATGGACAACGAGAACGCGTACCGCTCACGGTCGGCTACCGCGACGTTCGACTCGCGATCGGTCACGACGAACGCATACATGTCCTTGCGGTCACGCGACAGGTCAGCCTGTGGCAGCCCGGCGGTCTGCATATCGACGTTGGCGAACTCGGGCACGGTCGCCTTGAGGTCGTGCAAGTTCACCACCTGGGCGAAGCGCGGGAACTTGGCTTGCAGGAAGCGCAGGCCCGTGAGCGCTTCCTCCCAACCGATAAAGGTGGTGGCGCAGACGTTGCCCTTGGCCCACGGGCTGGAACCGGGCGTGCCTTTGGTGCAGCCCTGGGGATCAGGGAAGACCCGACCGAACGCGCCGTAGGTGGCGTCGCTCGTTGCGACGGGGAACGCCGTGGCGCGGTGCACGCCCGGACCAACCGGTGACAGCCACGCCAGAAGCGCGGTTAGTGCGATCAGTACTGCAAGGCCCCGGCGAATCATCCGGGCCGAGCATACGAGTCAGTCCAGTTCGGCGCCTTGGTCGAGGCCGAACGACATGCCCTTGAGGAAGATATCGGCGTCGCGTTGGCGAGGAAATCGGTTCGCCAACTCGTGAAATTCGGCGCTGTGGTCGCTGTGTAACAGGTGGGCGAGTTCGTGGACGAGCACCGCATCGAGGACGTATTTCGGCGCGTCGCGCAGGCGCGTGCTGATGCGGATCGTGCCATCGGCGGCGGTGCAACTCCCCCACCGATGCATCTGACGCGTCGACCAGCGCACCGACGTGGGCCTAGCCCGGTTGTTCAGGTACGTGCGTGACAGGCGCGCCGCCCGCTCGTGCAGATCAGCATCGGTGGGACGGGCCCTGTCGCGTTGCGCGATCAGCCTGGCGGAAAGCTCGTCGGCATACTCCTGCCGGTCGCGCTTGGTGAGACGAGGCGGAACGACGATCACGATGCGATCGCCTTCCCAGAACGCGGCGACGGTCTTGCGGCGGCGAGCGCTCACGCGGATCTCGACCTCGGGACGATCCGCCGGCGCCGCAATGACGTTTGGCGTCTCGTCAACCGTGTTGTCGGTGAGGTCGAACAGCTGCGCCTGCGCCGCTTCCATGCCCTCGACGGTAGACCGGCGGTGTTACGACTTCGTGGACACCGGTCAGTCGAAGAGGCCGTCGGGGACTTCGACGGCGACGAAGTCGTCAATCGTGGACGTGACGAAACGCAGCGGGACGAGCGCGCCCGATTCGAGCACGAGCAGATCGGAGGCCGGGTTCGCCTCGACCGCGGTCACAAGGCCGCGTTCGGTGCCGTGTTGGTCCACGACGCGTCGGCCGACGAGCTCGTGCACCCACAGCGCGTCCGGATCGTCGAGCGGCACGGCGTAGACGTCGCGATGGGAAATGGCGTCGGCGGCGGTGCGGTCGTAAACGCCTTCGAACTGCACGATCCAGCGGTGTGTGAACGGGCTGGACGACACGACAATCAGACGTGGACCGGCGTCACCGTCGAGAGCGAGTTCGGCCCCAGGCGCGACGCGTTCGTCACGATTCGTGAGGAGCGACACGACGACTTCGCCTTTGAGGCCGTGCGCCTTGTCGATGCGCCCTACGTGGAGCAGCACCGCGGTGCTCCTAGTCGTCGACGATGTCGACCGTGGCCTCGATGCCCGCACGGGCACCGGCGGCGCGCACAACGGTGCGGATCGCTTGGGCGTTGCGGCCGCGGCGGCCGATAACGCGGCCCATGTCGTCCTTGCCCACGCTCAGGCGAAGGTCGACAGAACCGTCGTCCTCGTCGGCTTCGATGTGGACGTCCTCGGGCGAGTCGACCAGCTGGCTGGCGACGTACGCGAGAACCTTCTCCGGGATCGAGTCGCTCACGTGGCTGACTTGTTCGACTTGGACGCGGTGAACTGCTCCCACGTGCCCGAGATCTTCAGCAGCTTGCCGACGGTCTCGGTGGGCTGCGCGCCCTGCTTCAACCACTCGACGGCCTTGTCGTTGTCGATGTTGATGACCGACGGTTCGGCGCGGGGGTCGTAGTTACCGAGGATCTCGATGAACCGACCGTCGCGCGGCGAACGCGCATCGGCAACGACAACGCGATACGTCGGCTGCTTGGTTTTGCCCATCCGCATCAGGCGGAGCTTTACTGCCATGTGTAGTTACCTTCGCTTCTTCTTTTTGTTGTTCTTGTTTCGACGCCGCATGCCAGGCATGCCGCCCATCTGCTTCATCATCTTTTGCATTTCTTCGAATTGCTTCAGCAACAAGTTGACGTCGCTGATGGTCGTTCCGCTTCCCGTTGCGATCCGCGGACGGCGCGAACCTTTGACAAGCGATGGAGTTGTGCGCTCCGCCCGGGTCATGCTGCGAATGATCGCCTCGACCTTGCCGACCTCGCGGTCGCCGATCTCGACGTCCTTCATCTCCTTGGGGAGCCCGGGCATCATACCGAGAACGCTGCTCAAAGGCCCCATCTTCTTCAGTTGCTGCATCTGATCGAGGAAGTCGTCGAGGGTGAACTGGCCCTCCATCAGGCGCTGTGCGGCCTCTTCGGCCTCGTTCTCTTCGTAGACCGCTTCGGCCTTTTCGATCAGCGTGAGCATGTCGCCCATGCCGAGGATCCGGCCCGCCATCCGGTCGGGATGGAAGATGTCGAAGTCCTCGAGCTTCTCCCCATTTGACGCGAATGCGATGGGGCGGCCCACGACTTGCTTGACTGAGAGGGCGGCGCCGCCGCGCGCATCGCCGTCGAGCTTGGTGAGGATGACGCCGTCGAGCTCCAGCGTGTTGTGGAATGCTTCGGCGGTCTCGACCGCACTCTGACCGGTCATCGCGTCGATGACGAGGAACGTGTACTTCGGCTCGACGGCCTCGCTGACTCGACGCACTTCGTCCATCAGTTCGGCGTCGATGGCAAGGCGGCCGGCGGTGTCGACGATGAGGATGTCGCGCCCGAGCCGGCGTGCCTCCTCTAGGCCGGCCTTGGCGACCGCGACCGGCTCGCTCGGCTCGCTGAACACCGTGACGCCGATTTGGCCGCCCAAGACGCGCAATTGTTCGACCGCCGCTGGGCGCTGGAGGTCGGCGCCGACGAGCAAGGGATTGCGACCCTGGGATTTGAACCAGCGGGCGAGCTTGGCCGCCGCCGTGGTCTTACCGGAGCCCTGAAGACCGGCGAGCAGGATGACCGTCGGCGGCTGCGACGCGTAGGTGAGCTTGAGGGTTTCGCCGCCAAGCGTGTCGATGAGTTCGTTGTGAACGAGCTTGATGACCTGCTGGGCCGGGCTGAGGCTTTGCGACAAGTCGGCGCCGATGCACGCGGCCTTGACCCGGGCCACGAAGTCGCGCACGACGGTGAAATTGACGTCGGCCTCGAGGAGCGCAACGCGAATCTCCCGACAGACCTCGTCGATGTCGGCCTCGCTGAGCCGGCCCCGGCCGCGCAAGCGCGTGAAAATGCCGTCGAAGCGGTCAGAAAGGGACTCAAACACAGCCGGAGGATCGTACCGGAGCTACCCGGGCGGCCCGAAAGGCGCTAGCCGACGACGACGGGAACCGAGATGGTGGCGGTGGAGTCGTGCGGGTCGGGGGTACCGCAGTCGGTGCCCGACTTGAGCGTGAAGGTGGCGGTGTAGGTGCCGGGCTTGTCGTAGGTGTGCTCGCGGACACGCAGCACGTGGCCGCCACTCGTCGCAGCGTCGCCGTCGTCCTGTTCAGGCAGATCAGCGGCGCACGCCAAGCAGCGCACCTCGCCATCTCCTTTGTCGCCGTAGTCCACGCTGACACCGTCGAAGCACGGTCCCTCGGCAAACCCGCGGTCGGCGTCGGCCATGCTGATCGTGAAGCCGACCGTCTCGCCCGCCTTGAATTTCTCGGCCGAGACGCACACCTCCGCAATGATCGGCGTGTTGTCGGCAGTTGCCGCGGGATCGGCGGGGTTGGTCGTGCACGGACCGCCGGTTAGGCCTACGTCAGGATCGCTCGACCCCCCGTCGTCCGAACCGACGCTCGTGGGCGGGCTGGCGTCTTTTTCGTCGACCGACGCCTGCAGCATTTCGTCCGACACCGCATCGGCGGACACGAGCTCGCCGTTCTGACCGTCGAACTGGTACGACGGCGTGAGCCACATGATCGACTGGCGGTCCACGATCATCTGCAGCCCGAGCTTCACCGTGACCAACGTGACGGTGATCGGCTGGTCGGAGACGGGGGGATCGGTTGGCGCGATATCTGTCGCCGCGGCATCCGAGGGAGCGTCAGTGGTCACGCCGCCGTTGAACAGCTCGTCCTGTTGCTGGTTCAGTCGCTCGACGGCGCGCTTGACGCTGGCGAGGTCGTAGCTGCCTTTGTCCTTCGGCGCGCCGAGGTAGCCGCTCGCGGAGGTGATCTCCTTGTTGCCGTTGACTTGGACCCACCCCTCGAACCCTTCGGCTTTCACCCCGTCGAAGGTCGGCACGAAGTGCACGCCGACGGAGTCGACGTTGGCCGCAGTTTCGACCGTTTGCTGGGCGAAGTTGGCGCCGCCCGCGGTGAACGCGTCAACTGCGACTTTCTTCGCGTCAGGCTCGCTCGGAGGCGGCGTCGTGGCGACGGGCTTTTCGTCGGGCGCCACCGGTGCGTCCTCCGGCGTGCTGCTGACCGACTGGTTGGGCTGCGCGTACATCGAGAAAAATTGACCGGCGCCACGCGACACCGTGAGTTGGCGATCCCCACTTCCGACCGTCCAGTCCGTTGAGGTCGTGTGCACTGAGCCGGTCACGCCGAGAGCCTTCGCGAGCGCAGCGACGTCATCCTTCGTCGCAGCGTCCTCGACGCGGTACCCGGTCGCCTTCGCGGCCTTGACATCGACACCCTTTGCCAGTTCGTAGGTGACGCGGTGGGCCATCATCTGCATGTCGGCGGTCGCCGCCTCGCGCGACCCGGACGCATTGGACGACGGAACCAGCGGCGGCGAACTGCCGCATCCCGTGAGCAGTACTGCCAACCCGGCTGTGGCGGCGGTTACGAGGCAGCGACGCATGGCGGTTGGACGGTTCGTGGACATGTACCGGTTCCCTACTCGTCCGAGAAAAGCGCGTCGACGAACTCTTGGGGATCGAACTCGATGAGGTCGTCGGCACCTTCACCGACGCCGACGAGCTTGATCGGAATGCCCAGTTCGTTCTGAATGGCGAGCGCGATGCCGCCCTTGGCCGTGCCGTCGAGTTTGGTGAGCACCACGCCTGTAACACCGGCGGTGTCGGCAAACTCGCGGGCTTGCGCGAGGCCATTGTTGCCGGTGGTGGCGTCGATCACGAGCAGTGTCTCTGTCAAGGTTCCCGGTCCGCGCTCGGCGATGCGATGCACCTTCCGCAACTCCTCCATGAGGTTGACTTTGTTGTGCAACCGGCCCGCGGTATCGGCCAACACGATGTGGGCGCCACGCGCCGCACCGGCCTCGATGGCGTCGAAGACGACTGACCCCGGGTCGGCTCCCTCGGCGCCGCGGATGATGTCGGCGCCGGTGCGTTCGGCCCAGAGCTGCAACTGTTCGCCGGCCGCCGCGCGGAACGTGTCGCCGGCGGCGAGCATGACCTTCCTCCCGTCGCTGACTTCGCGCCGCGCGAGCTTGCCGATGGTGGTCGTCTTGCCGACGCCGTTGACGCCGACCATCAACCACACGCTCGGACCCTCCGGCGCGCGCTTCAAGGCGCGGTCACCATCGAGGCGCCGCACCAGATCGGCCTTGAGGTGCTCGAGGAGTTCGTCGGCGGTCTTGATGCGGTCGGCCTTCACGGCGTCGCGTAGGTCGCCGAGCACGGCCTGCGTCGTGGCCACTCCGAGGTCGGATCGGATGAGCGCTTCTTCGAGTTCGTCCCACGTGTCGTTGTCGATGGCGCGGCCGCGGATGCCGCCGACGTAACCCGACAACGTGGCGCGGGCGCGTCCAAGGCGATCGCGCAGCCGTGGCCTGACCGCGATTTCGGGTTCGGGTCTCGGGTTCGGGTTCGGGTTCGGGTTCGGGCTCGGGCTCGGGCTCGACGACCGGTGGCGGTTCGACGATCGGGGGTTCCGCGACAACAACGGGCTCAGGTACCGGAGGCGTAACAACCGGAGGCGCTTCGGCCACCGGAATCGGCGGGCGAGGCGCCTCCGCGGGCCGCCGAGCGGCCGGTCCGATGTCGGGACGGCGGGTCCGGCGACTGGTCCCGAGGCGGACAAGGGAACCCACGAGCAGCAGCACTGTGAGCGCGATGAGGACGAGCAGAAACACTTGCATGACAACCGCGAGCCTATGGCCCGACCGTCAGGAGACTGCTACGCGTGCGCGGGCGCGTCGACCGGGAAGGCCGTCATTCGCTCTGAAACCACCTTCGAGGAGCCGCCGGGCTCCATGGTCACGCCGTAGAGGCAGTCGGCGGCTTCCATCGTGCGCTTCTGGTGGCTCACGATCACCAGCTGCGCCTCCTGGCGGAACTCGGCGATGAGGTCGAGGAACCGATGGAGGTTGACGTCGTCGAGCGCCGCCTCCACCTCGTCCATCAGATAGAACGGCGACGGACGGCTGCGGAACACCGCGAACAGGAACGCCAGCGCGGTCAAGGAGCGTTCGCCGCCCGAGAGGAGCGAAAGCCGCTTCACGTTCTTGCCCGACGGACGCGCTTCGACCTCGATCCCGGTATCAAGCGGATGATCGGGATCCGTAAGGCGCAGGCGACCGGTGCCGCCGGGAAACAACGTGCCGAACAACTTCTCGAAGTTGTCGGCCACGTCGACATACGCGGCGGCGAACAGGTCGATGATCTCGGCGTCGATCGCCTTAATGACCTTGCCGAGCTCGCGCCGGGAGTTCTTCACGTCGTCGAGTTGAGCGTCGAGGAACTGGTGGCGTTCGGACAACGCCGCGTGCTCCTCGAGCGCCAGCGGGTTGATTGGTCCCATGAGTCGCAGCTCCCGCTCGAGTTCGCGCGCCCGCGCCGCCGGGTTGACGCCTGCGGGCAACTCCGGCATGAGCGCGCCGACCACATCGTCGGGTTCGAGGTTGTGCTCGCGCCGGACCGTGTCGACGAGCGCGTCGAGGCGAATCCGTACCTCGGTGAGTTCAAGCTCTGCTCGCTGCGCCCGCTCGCGGGTCTCGTTCAGTTGGCGTTCGGCGTCAGCCCGTTCCCGACGCAGCGACTCGAGCCGGTCGATGGTGTCGCGACGGCCCGCGGCATGGCGATCACGCTCGGCGCGGAGGCGGTCACGGAACCCGCTGAGCCACGCGGCGCGCTCGACCATGTCGTCGGTGACGCGCTCGGTGACCGCGATGCGAGCCTCGATCGCCTCACGGCGGCTAGCGACGCCGGCGCGATCCCCCGCGAGACGGCTGAGACGAGTCTCCACGTCAGCCGCACGCGTCACGAGCGCGCTGCGACGCGCCTCGAGCGCTCCGGCGCGTACGTCCAGATCGGCGCGCAACGCGGCCAACGCCTCGCGTCGGGCTTTCAGGCGTCCGGATGCCGCAGCGGCGGCGGACTGCAACTGCTCTACCCGGTGCGCGGTCTCTTCGAGCGGCGCGAGCGCGACGCGCAGACTCGCCAGCCGCTTCTCGTCGCGGGCCACGACGGCGGCCGCCTCGTCGTAGGCGGATATCGCGGCGGCGATCTCGGCCTGACGCGCCGCCGCTTCGGCGCGCAGGGCGTCGCGGCCGCGCTCGGCGTCGCTTGCTTCGCGTGTGTGGTCGTTGAACGTGCGACGGGCCAAATCCAGCGCCGCTTTCGCGGCGGTGGCGTCGGCGTCGGCGGTCGCGAACGCGGCGGACGCGGCGCGTTCGGCGGCGCCGGCTGCGTCGGCTTCCAGGGTGGCTGCTTCGAGAGCGGCGCCGGTGGCCCCGACACCCCCCGATCCGACGCGCCAGCCCTTGGACGAGAAGCGATCTCCGGCGCGCGTGACCGCCACGATGCCGGGGTGGGCCAGGGCGAGGTCGAGCGCGTCGGTCCATCCGCCTTCGACAGCAACCGCAGTACCGAGCAGCACATCCAAGAGGCGTTCGACTTCTTCGTGACGCGACTTCACGTGCGATCGCACGGGTTCGGCGCCGATGGCGCCGGCCGCGAGATCAAGGCTGCCCGGTACCGAGACGGCGGAGAGCGCGAGAACCGCTCCGCCGGCAGATCCGGCGCGATCGGCGTCGCTGGCGGCGTCGGCGAGCTTGGCCAGGGCGGCGCGTCCGGACGTCTCACCGTCGACGACAACCGCGGTAATGGCTTCGCCGGCGGCCGCCTCGAACGCCGCCTGCCAACCGTCTTCGACGTCGACCAGATCCAGCAGCGTTCCAAGGACGCCGCTGACGCCGTCGAGGCGCGCTGCGCCGGCGCGCGCCCGAGCGGAATCGAGCGCCGCCGCCAACGCATCGCGCCGCCCGTCGGCGCGCGCTTTGCGCTCCTGGGCGGCGCGCAACGTGGCGAGCGTGGTCTCACGCGCCCCGTCGGCCGCCTCGTGCGCGACCTGCGCCCGTGCGGCGGCAATCTCGGTCTCGGTCAATGCCGAGGATGCGACCGCCGCCCGTTCGGTGGCGTCGGCAAGGCGCGTGTCGAGATCGGCCCCAACTTCGCGCAGGCGGTTTGCTCGCGCGTGGGCAGTATGCAACGCGTCTGTCGCAAGCGCGACTGCGGCTTCAAGCGCACCCGCTTCGCCGCGCATCTCGGCGAGCCGGCGCGGCGCGTCGGCATCGGCCTCTGTCGCGTACTCAGGAGATTCGGGCGAGTCGACGATGCCGAGTTCGCTTCGCTCGGCCGCCAGTTCCGCTTCGGCCGTCGTGAGCGCTTCGAGTTCAGGACCTATGCCCGCCGCCGCCATCTCAACGTCGCCCAACTCGGCGGCGATCCGTGCGCTGTCAGCTTCGAGCGTCGCGACAACGGTTTGGTCGATCGCCGCCGCGAGCTCAGCTGCCGCGGTGCGTCCGCGCTCGCGGGCGGTGGTGCGCAAGGCGTTCGCCGCGCTGCAGGGCGCCCTCGACCCGCACGGCGAGATCGGCCAGCTCGTCGCCACGAGCCGCGTCGAGTTCGGTCTCCGACGCGGTGACGAGCGCATCGAGGCGGACTAACTCGTCACGGAGTTCCCTGTCGTGCTCGGTGTGGTTGACCCGCGAGTCGTCGGCCGCTTTGAGACGCGCCGTGAGCGTGGCTACTTCGCGGCCGGCCAGAAAGACCCGCAGGCCCTCCAGTTCGCCGGCCACGTCACCGTGACGTCGGGCGGCGTCGGCCTGGCGTTCCAGCGGCTTGAGCTGGCGCCGCACCTCACGCAACAAATCGTTGAGGCGCACCAAGTTGCCTTCTGTCGATTCGAGCCGGCGCTGTGCCTTCTCGCGCCGGCGGCGAAACTTCAGCACGCCCGCCGCTTCTTCGACGATGGCGCGCCGGTCTTCCGGGCGGGCGTTGAGCACCGCGTCGAGCTGACCCTGACTCACGATCACGTGCTGCGTGCGGCCGACCCCGGAGTCCGACAGCAACTCCTGAATGTCGAGCAGGCGGCACGGGACTTCGTTGATCGCGTATTCGCTCTCGCCCGACGCGCGGAACAGCGTGCGCGAAATTGTGACCTCGGCAAAGTCGATTGGCAGGATGCCGCTCGAGTTGTCGATGGTCAGGCTCACCTCGGCTCGACCGAGCGCGGGCGCTTCCCCGAGCCGGCGAAGATGACGTCTTCCATTTTGGTGGACCGGACCGTCCGCGGGCCCTGTGCTCCGAGCACCCACGCCACGGCGTCGACCACGTTGGACTTGCCGCTGCCGTTGGGCCCTACGACCACGGTGATCCCGGGTTCGAATACGAGAGTCGTCGCGTCAGCGAAGGACTTAAAGCCCTTGAGGGTGAGCGACTTCAGGAACACTGGGGCGAGGCTACCGAGGCTGACCGGGCAGTTCGCGCACCCCTGTGGGCGTCATCAGGCGACTTGACAGGTGGGACAGA
This sequence comes from uncultured Actinomycetes bacterium, assembly GCA_963769985.1. Taxonomy (GTDB): domain Bacteria; phylum Actinomycetota; class Acidimicrobiia; order Acidimicrobiales; family JACCXE01; genus JACCXE01. Next base: position 110,265 of record CAVYNR010000002.1, read on the forward strand.
AGTGCGTGCCGCGTTGGGCCACCACCGCCTTCTCGATCGGCGTCCCGCATCGTGGGCAGGGCTCGCCGGTGCGGGCATAGACCTTGTGTTTACGGGCGAACCGACCGGGCAGCCCGTAGGCGTCGACGTAGCCCTCGTCCGAGAAACTCGACCCGCGCGCCGCGATGGCGGCTCGCATGATGCGCCGCACCGCGGTGCGTAGGGCGGCGGCCTCGTGCACCTCCAACGTCGGGGCAGGGCGCGTCGGCGCCAGCCGTGATGCAAATAGCGCCTCGTCGGCGTACAGGTTGCCCACCCCCGCGACCGCGTTCTGATCGAGCAGCGCCGCTTTGAGCGACGACGTCCGTCGCCCGCGGGTCAAGCGGTCGTGCAAGGCCAACGCCGTTAGCTGCGCGTCGAGCGCATCGGGGCCAAGGCTGCGCAGGGCGTGCGGTCGCCGATCGTCGTCGAGCGCGTCGACGAACATCTCTCCGAACGTGCGCGGGTCCACGAAGCGGAGCTGGCGACCATCGTCGAGGTCGATCACGACGTGGGTGTGCTTGGCGAGTTTGTCGTCGGGCGACGCGACCCGCAATTGCCCGCTCATCCGCAGGTGCGCGACGAGCGCGTCATCGCCCAAGTCGAAGATGAGGAACTTGCCGTGTCGGCGTACCGCATCGATCGTTCGTCCCTGCACGCCGCTGACGAACTCCAGGTGCGACTGCCGACGCACACTCCGCGGGTGCGTGACGGTGACGGCGATGGCGCGGCGGCCGCGCAGGACCGGGTCGAGGTCGCTTCGAACGGTTTCGACTTCGGGCAGCTCAGGCACGCAGCCGCAACGACTCCCACGCGGCGCGAGCGGCTGCCTGTTCGGCTTGCTTTTTCGATCGGCCGTGCCCCTCACCCTGCAGGTCGGGCCCGATGTACACGAGGGCCTGGAACGTCTTGGCGTGATCCGGCCCGTCGTCGAGCACGACGTAGCGCGGCAGCTCTGGATAGTGCTGAGCCGCCAGCTCTTGCAGACGGGTCTTGTAGTCCTGGCCGCCGGGCCCCGCGGCCGCCTCTTCGATGATCGGCCCGAGCAGTGTCAGCACGAAGTTCTGCGCCGCGGCCCATCCACCGTCGAGGTAGATCGCACCGATCAACGCTTCGAGTGCGTCGGAGAGGATCGAAGGCTTCTCGCGTCCGCCGGACGCATCCTCGCCCTTGCCCAACCGAACCGCCGCGCCGAGATCGAGGCTCAGCGCGGCTTCGGCCAAGGCCTGGGCGTTCACCACCGACGAACGGACCTTCGCCAGCTCGCCTTCGGGCAAGGCCGGATATTCCAGGTAGATGAAGTCGGTGACCACGAGACCCAGCACTGAATCGCCGAGGAACTCGAGTCGCTCGTTCGACGGGACGCCTTCGGTTTCCGCGCACCAAGACCGATGCGCGAGCGCGGCTTCGAGATTCGCTCTGTCCGTGAACTCGTAGCCGAGGCGCTCGCTCAGCGCGTCGACGGCGTCGGACCCAAGCGGGTCAGTAGTCAAGCGAGCCCGCCGGCTCCGGAAGCAGGAGACAGCTTGGCCATGACGTAGTCGACGGCGTCGGCCACGGTCTTCAGATCCTCGAGGTCCTCGTCGTCGATACGGAAGCCGACAGAGCGTTCGCCGAGTTCACCTTCGAGCGCTTCGACAAGCTCGATCAACGCCAACGAATCGGCGCCAAGGTCATCGACGAACGCGGAGGTGAGCTCGACAGCGGTCGGCTCGATTTCAAGGATCTCGCTGAGCTGATCGCGGATGAGCGCGATCACTTCGTCACGCGAGACCGGTGACGTTTCTACATGGGTCTCTGCAGGCAAGGCCGCTCCTTTCAGCTACTCGGAGCGTACCGAGGCCGCAAGGGCATCCACTATGCGCGCGCGTCGGCGAGTTCGTGGCCGATGCGCACCGCGTTCAGGACCGCCTTCGCTGACGAGGACCCGTGTCCGATCAAACGCAGGCCTTTGAGGCCCAGCAGGGCGGCGCCACCAGTGGAGTCGGGGTCCAGCGCGTCGGCCGTGGGCGCTAAGGCTGGCAGCAACACGTTGCCCGCCGCCTTCGTCTCGTCGTTAGTCATGATCGCTTCGAACACCTTGCCGATGAGGAACTTCATGGCGCCCTCGAGAGTCTTCAGCGCCACGTTGCCGGTGAAACCGTCGGTGACCACCACGTCCACATCGTCGGTCAAGATGTCGCGGCCTTCGACGTTGCCGATGAAGTTGATCCCCGCGGTCGTTTTCAGGAGCGTGTGGGTTTCCTTCACGAGGGCGGTGCCCTTGGTCTCCTCCTCGCCGATCGAAAGCAACCCAACCCGCGGGTTCTCGATGCCGAAGCGCACACGCGAGAAGGCGGCACCGAGCTGACCGAACTGCACGAGCCACTCGGCGTGGCACTCGGCGTTCGCGCCTGCGTCTACGAGCAGCGTGGGCGTTGCGCCGGGCACCGGGATCGGCGTGGCGATAGCCGGTCGCGAGACGCCCGAGAGTCTCCCGAAGCGCAAGAGCGCGGCGGCCATGCCCGCTCCCGTGTTCCCTGCGGAGAACATCGCCGACGCTTTGCCATCGCGCACCAGTTCGGCGGCGCGCACCATCGAGCTGTCCTTCTTGGTTCGCACTGCGCTGCCGGGTTCGTCGTCCATCGCGATGACCTCGGACGCGACCACGACCGGAACGGATCCGGCGTCGCCGATCGCCTCAGGCTGACCCACGAGCACCACGGACAGACCGTGTTCTTCCATGGCCTGACGCGCGCCAGCGACGATTTCAGATGGAGCGTTGTCGCCACCCATCGCGTCGATCGCGACAGGGAGAGCGGTCAACCGACGTCGATCGCCTGGCGGCCGCCATACCAACCGCAGTTACCGCAAACGACGTGGGGCACCTTGGCCCGGCCGCACTGCGGGCACATGCTGCGCGCGGGAGCTTCGAGCTTCCAGGCCGAAGCCCGACGGCTCCGCGTCTTGGACTTCGAGGTCTTTTTCTTGGGGACAGCCATCGGTGCTCTTAGTTCCTGTTCTGTTCGCCGAGGCCGCGGAGAGCGGCCCAGCGAGGATCGATGTCGTCGACCGCGTGACCGCAATCGACGGTGTTCTTGTCGGCCCCACACTCGGGGCACAAACCCTGACAATCCGCCTTGCAGAGGGGTGCCGGGGGTAATTCGAGGTAAATAGCGTCGCGCGCCAACGGTTCGAGGTCCAACCGATCGGCCTGCAGAGGATAGATGTCTTCGGACTCGGGGGTACGCGCGAACAGCTCTTGCACGTCGATTCGCAGTTCGCCGACCGCCGGTTGCAGGCAACGACGGCAGTCACCCTCCCACGGCGTCGTCACCGTCCCGCGAAAGCGGGCGCTGGCGCCGTCTAGCGACTCGATCACCCCGTCGACCTGCACGACGGCGTCTGACGGCACCCGGCTCGCCGTCACGGCGATGTCGGTGAGCGGCCCCCGCACCGACACGTCGCGCTTGGATCCCGGGTGACGCAACAACTCGGCAATCGGCACGGACCAAACTGACAGCACAGGGCCAGACAGTTTACGGCCCGGCGTGGGGCGAGCGGAGCGAGGGGCCCACGCAGAGGGAGGAGGACGGGTTTGGGGCCCCGTCCGGGAAGCGCCGAAGGCGCCAGAGTTACCGCTATTGGTCTTGGTCGAAGACGTCGACGTCGTCGTCGGCGGTGAAGTCGATGTCGCCCTCGGTGGCGTCGGGCAACGGCGCGACCTGCAGCTTCTCGCGTCCGGCGCTGACGGTCTTCAGGGTCCGCTGGAGCACGATCTCGAACTGCGCCAGCTTCTGGTCGCAGTAGTCCTCGGCCTCATTGCGCAGCCGCCCAGCTTCTTCGGTGGCGCGGTCGACGGTCCGCTGCGCGAACAGCTGCGCTTCGCGCACGATTTCGGTCTTCTGCACCATGCGGGCGGCCTGCGTGCGAGCGACCTCGACGATCTCGTCGGCTTCGCGCTGTGTACGCGCGAGGAACTCGTCGCGTTCCTTCAGCAACCACCGCGCCTGACGCAGCTCGTCGGGTAGACGCTCGAGCGCATCCTCGAGCAGCTCGATGACTTCGTCCTTGTTGTTGAGCAGGTGCGAACTCGACAGCGGCATTGGCCGCGCGTTGTTGACGACATCGACAAGACGCCGCAGCAACGTCTCCACGCCCGGACCCGCGACCGGGTTCGGTGGCGTGGTGTACGGCTCGTCGTCGTTGAGGTCGTCCCAGTCGTCAGTCATGATGGGAACTTCTCTTTCAAACGTGTGTGCACGGCGACGGGCACCATCGATCCGACGCGGTCGATGCCGCCGAAGGCAGCGATCTGTCGCACCAACGACGACGCGATGAACGAGCTCGTCGACCCGCACGGGATGAACAGCGTCTCGATGCCCGAGATCGCCTTGTTCATCTGCGCCTGCTGCAACTCGTACTCGAAGTCCGACGCGACTCGCAGGCCCTTCACGATCACGTCGGCGCCCACTTCCTTCGCCACATCGACGGTCAGCTTCTTCATCCCGACGACCTCGACGTTGCCCAGTGGGCCGAAGGTTTCTTCCAACATCTCCATTCGCTCCGGCAGCGTGAAGAGCCCATCGCTCTTGCCGGGGTTTCGGATCGACGCCACCACGACGCGGTCGAACATGCGCGATGCGATGGTGATCGCATCGACGTGTCCGTTATGAAGCGGATCGAATGATCCGGGGAAGAGTGCTGTTCTCACGAAGCTCCCTGGTCTACACGTGAGGCGCGAAGCAGGGTGATAACCGTAGTGCCGTACCGGTCAAAACGAACCAACTCCCACCCGTGGGGGGCTTCCACGGCGTGGCGCGACTCACACACGGCGTAGGCGGCGTCAAGCGTGAGAAGCAACGCTGCCCACGCCTGAAATGTGTAGGGCGGGTCGATAAATGCGACGTCAAAATGGCTTGGCGCGCGCCAGGTGGCGGCGTCGGCGCGCACCACCGTGGTCCGGTCAGTCATGTCCAGCGCGTCGATGTTCGCTTCGAGGGCTTGCAACGCCGCTGGCGCGTTCTCCACGAACGTCGCGTGCGCCGCACCGCGGCTGAGCGCCTCGAGCCCTAGCGCGCCCGTGCCCGCGAAAAGGTCGAGAACGCGGGCCTCGCGCAGCACCTCCATGCTCAACAGGCGGTTGCCCACGGCTTCGCGCACCCGATCGGTGGTGGGTCGTACATCGAGGCCACGCGGGGCGACGAGTCGCCGGCCACGCGCCGAACCTGCCACCACTCGCATGCGGGAATGGTGGCACCTGTAACGATGACGGGTGCATGCCATTCGATATCGACATGACGTGGTCGCTGGAACCGCCCGGGTTGGTGGCCGTGTTCACACCCGGTCCCCAGCACCACGGACCGGCCAACCAACTGCACGGCGGCGTCGCCGCGCTGTGTCTCGATGAGTGCATGGCCGCGCTCGGCCACGCGGTCGATCGCATCCACACGATTACCGGCACGTTGCACTTGAAATACCGCAAGCCGATCGAACTGGACGGGCGTCCCGTTCGGGTTGAGGCCTGGCGCGACGGCGACGGCCGCCGGGCCACGAAAGTGTTCGGACGCATCGTGACCGCCGACGGCGACACGGCGGTCGAGGCGAGCGGGCTCTTCATCCGGGTCAGCGACGACGTGTACCCCAAGAAGGATTGACGTGTCCGATCCGCGCCCACCCCTACCCGACAGCATCGATCCTGAGATCACGTGCGTCGACTGTGGCGGCCGCTGTCATCCGCTCGTCAGCTGGGCGCCCGACGACCCGCCCATCGCCGGCGACGTGGTCGCCTATCGCTGCGAGGACTGTCGCGACGCGTGGTACATCGTGGTCCCCGACGAGGAAGATCTTCGTCAAGGCGACGCGCCCTGGACGTAACGTCGCGCCGTGCAGCGGGTGCTGGTGTTGGGTCCAGGGGGCGCGGGCAAAAGCGTGCTCTCGCGCGAGCTGGCCGGCATCACCGGGCTGCCGCTGGTGCACCTCGACCGCGAGTTCTGGGCGCCGGGGTGGGTAAAACCTGAGCAGGACGTCTGGCTGGCGCACATCGACGAACTGCTTGCCGGCGACGCGTGGATCGTGGACGGCAACCACGCCGACACGCTCGACCATCGGCTGCGGCGAGCCGACGGCGTCATCCTGCTCGACTACTCGCGCTGGGTGGCTGTGCGCGGCGTGCTCACACGGTTGCTCAGCAAGAACGGTCGCCGGCGCGTCGACCTCGCCCCGGGGTGCCACAACCGCCTCGACCGCGAGTACGCGTCGTGGGTGTGGAAGTACCACCGCGAGACGCTGTCCGGCGGTGGCGGCCGCGCTCGCCGAACACGCCGATCACATCCAGGTGACGACGCTTCGTAGTAGACGACACGCCGCACGATGGCTCGACTTGCTACGAGCCCAACCGACTCGAGGAGCAATTGGTGCCTGAGGTTCCGTACCACCCGCAAGCGCAGACGCTCATAGACATGATCAATTCCGGCGCCGCGGAACCGCCGAGTGATCCGGCGGAGCGACTCGCCGGTGCGCGCGCGGGCTATGTGGGTTGGTTGGCGCTCAACGGTCCCGGACCGGAGATCTCCGAAGTCCGCGACGTGACGATGCTGACCGACGAAGGCCCACCGATCACCGCACGCGTGTACCGCCCTTCGACCGACGACGACGCGCCGGTCGTGGTGTTCCTGCACGGCGGCGGCTGTGTGGTGGGCTCGATGGAGGGCTTCGACGGCGTGTGCCGGTCGCTCGCCGACGCCAGCGGCGCGGTGGTCGTCAACGTCGACTACCGGTTGGCACCGGAGGACCCGTTTCCGGCCTCGCTCGACGACGCGTGGAACGCGCTGCGGTGGGTCGCCGAACACGCCACCGACCTCGGCGGCACGCCCGAGAAGCTGGTCGTGTTCGGCGACTCGGCCGGCGGCACGCTGGCGGCGTTGTGCGCGATCAGGGCCCGCGACGCCGGCCTGCCTCACCTTGCGCTGCAGATGCTCGCCTACCCGGTGGTCGACTGGGCGGGCACGTTCCCGTCCATGGACAGCAACGGCACAGGCAACTTCCTCACGCAGGACACCATGGAGTGGTTCCGTTCGCTCTATCTGGGCGACGACGACGCCGGCCGAGCGCTGTGGAGCGATCCCGCCGCCTCGCCCTATTACACGGAGGATCTCGCGGGCGTCTGCCCGGCCTGGATCATGACGACCAGTCACGATCCGCTGCGCGATGAGGGCGCGGCGTATGCGCAACGCCTCCAGGACGCGGGCGTGCCCACCACCTACATCAACGTGGAAGGCGTGTTCCACGCCTTCTTCGGCCAGACCAACCTGCTCGACCTGGCCGTCACCGCGTTGAACGACGCCGCCACCGCGATTAAGGCGGTCTAGGAGTCGGGCTCCATCTCGTCGAGCACGCGCTCGAGCGTGTTGTGCACATCGCGGATGATCGCCTCGCGCGAGTCCGCCTCACCGCGGACGTTGCGGACCGATCGCAAGCCGAGCCATCCACCGATTCCGATTGGGATGAGGTCGCCCGGGTTGAAGCCCTGGCTCATCCCGAGGACGCCTGCGCCGGTCAAGCCCACCGCCAGCAACGCACCTTTGACGCGTTCGCGCTGTTTCCACGCGTCGCCGCGCGCGTGGAGGTCGTTCATGGTGGCGGTGATCACAACCTCGGAACCACCGGGGTCAGGCGTCACCAGCACGCGCAAGTAGTCGCGTCCCCGGAAGAGGTGCGTCGCCCCTTCGGTCCAGTGGCGGCGCGGCCGAAACAACATCCCGCGCTCCGTGTCGCTGCGGTCGATCTCGAGGTCGTGCTCGACCGCGAACACGGTTAACGCCTCGACGATCTCGTCTTCGGGCGCGTCGACCGAGCGCGTCGCAATGACGTCGTGCTCGCCCTCGCGCTCGAGTTCCCCGGCCACGTCGCGAATCTACGCCTAGCTCTTGAAGAGGAACTCGGCCTCGTCGTCGTCGACGAGTAGGCGGACCTCGTCTTGCAGGATCGGATGGTCGGCCAGGCCGGTGACGGCGTCGACCATCTCGAACGCGACGTCGCGGGCGGCGACGACGAGCGCGAGGTCGGTCCGCAGCGACGCCAGCTTCAAGTCGTTGCGGCCCTTCTGCCGCGTTCCCATCACGGTGCCTTCTCCGCGAATGTCGAGGTCGACTTCGGCCAAGTCGAACCCGTCGGTGGTGCGCACCATCGCCGCGAGGCGCTCCTCGCCGTCGGGCGTGGTGGCCTCGCCGAGCAGGTAGCAACGGGAGGCAGCCGACGCCGCGCCCGACACGGCCGCGCAACTGATGCAGCTGCGCGAGACCGAACCGGTCGGCGTTGACGATGACCATCACGGTCGCGTTCGGCACGTCGACACCGACTTCGATCACGGTCGTGGCCACCAGCACGTCGATCTCGCCGGCGCGGAACGCCGCCATGATCGCCTCGCGTTCCTTGGCCGGCACCTGTCCGTGCATCAGCGCCGAGCCGCAGCCCGTGCAGATGACCCGCTTCGAGTTCGTCGTAGGTTTCGACGGCCGACGCCGCCTGGATCTTGTCGGAGCCCTCGATCAGCGGGCACACCACGTACGCCTGACGCCCGGCCGCGACCTCTTCGCGCACCATGTCCCACGCGACGGCCTCTTCGAGCTCGCCCCGCGCCCAGGTAGTGACGATCGGCGTGCGGCCGGGCGGCAACTCGTCGAGCACCGCGACGTCGAGGTCGCCGTAGACCGTCATCGCCGCCGTGCGCGGGATCGGCGTCGCGGTCATCACCAGCACGTCGGGGTCGTCGCCCTTGCCCCGCAACGCGGCGCGCTGCTCGACGCCGAAGCGGTGCTGCTCGTCGATCACGGCCACGCCGAGCTTGGCGAACGCGACGCCCTCGGTGATCAGCGCGTGCGTGCCGATGACGATGTCGACCTCGCCAGCGGCGAGACCGGCGCCGATCTTCTTGCGTTCGGTTCCTGTCGCCCGCCCGGTCAGCAACTCGACGCGCAAGCGGGCGGTCTTCGAACAGCGTACCCGCCGCTCGACGGCACCGTCGTGTCGGCGAGCAGCGCCCGCACGCCGAGCGCGTGTTGCTCGGCCAGCACTTCCGTCGGCGCCATCAGCGCGCCCTGGTAGCCACCGGCTACCGCGGTCAGCAACGCCGTCACCGCGACCACGGTCTTGCCCGAACCGACGTCGCCCTGCAACAGCAGGTGCATCGGGATGCGGGCCCGCGAGGAACGCGTCGATCTCGTCGATCACCCGTCGCTGCGCGCGGCGTGAGCGGGAACGGCAACGCGTCGTGGAAGTTGCGCACCAACTCGGAATCGACGGCGTGGCGGATCCCTGTGGCCTCGGCCTCGTAGCGCCGCTTGCGCGACACGAGCACTGTCTGCAGCCGGAGCAGCTCGTCGAACGCGAGCCGCTTGCGCGCCGCGTACGCCGCGCCCATCGTCTCGGGCGTATGGATGTTCTGCATCGCCCACGTGCGGTCGACCAGGTCGAGCTCGTCGCGAATCGGCTCGGGCACGGGATCGGCGAATGTGCCGGCGCGTCGAGCGCCTCGGTAATGAACGAGCCGAGCTCCCACGTGGTCAGCGCCGCTTTCTCCGACTGCGGGTACACCGGGACAACGCGACCGGTCTTGTCGCCGATGAGGTCGACCACGGGGTTGGCCATCTGCCGCTTGCCCCGGTACACGTCGAGCTTGCCGAAGAACACCGCTTCGGTGCCGACGGCGAGTTGCTTGGCTCGCCACGGCTGGTTGAAGAACGTGCACGACAGATAGCTCGACCCGTCGAACACGTCGATCTCGACGAGCGACGTCCGTTGCGCGTCGCGACGCGACTGCACGCGCTTGACCATCGCCAGGACCATCGCTTCTTCGCCGACCTTGAGATCCTTGATCGACTTCTGCTCGGTGCGATCGATGTAGCGACGCGGGTAGTGCGTCAGCAGGTCGAGGACTGTCTCGATCTCGAGGGCGTGCAGCGCCTCGAGCTTCTTCGCTCCGACGCCGTTCAACTCGCTCACGTTGATGCCGTTTAGCTTGTTGAGCGTCCTGCTCACTCGATTGACAGTAGGTACGGATACAGCGGCTGGCCGCCATGGTGAACCTCGACCGTGGCCTTGGGCCGGTGCTCGCCGATCCAGCCGGTGACGCGGCGCGTCGTGGCCGCAGTGGCGCCTTCGCCCTCGATCAGCGTCACGATCTCGTGGTCGTCGGTCGCGAGCTTGTCGATGAGCTGGCACGCAGCGGCTTCAAGTGAGTCGGCGATGACCACGATGCCTTCGCGGGAGATGCCGAGGTAGTCACCCTCGGCGATCTTGCCGGCGTCGGTCTCGCTGTCGCGCACCGAGCGAGTGATCTCGCCCGACACCACGCGATCGGCGCAGGCCGCCATGTTCGTGGCGTTCTCGTCGGCGGTCGCTTCGGGGTCGTACTCCATGAGCGCGGCGAAGCCTTCGGCCACGCCCGACGGTCTTCACGACGCGCACCGTCTTGTCGGTGAGGTCCTGCACCTGCTCGGCGACCGCGATGATGTTCTTGTTGTTCGGCAGCACGATCACACCGTCGGCCGGCGCCGCCTCGACCGCTTCGAGGATCTGCGCGGTCGACGGGTTCATCGACTGGCCGCCGGCGACGATCTGCTGCACGCCGAGGCTGCGGAAGATGCGCCGGATTCCCTCGCCGGTCGCGATCGCGACGACCGCCGTCGGCACAGGCGTGTTGTCGCCCTCCTCATCGGGTTCGGCCTCGCGCACCCAGCGCTCCTCTTCGACCTGTTCCATGAGGTCGGTGACGCGGATCGACTTCGGGCGCCCAGCGTCGAGCGCGGCTTCGATCGCGGCGCCGATGTCGTCGGTGTGGATGTGGCAGTTCCACAGGCCGTCGCCGCCGACCACGACGATCGAGTCGCCGATGCCCGCCCACACGCGCTTGAACTCCGGGATCGTCGCGTCGTCGGCTTCGAGGAAGTACATGACCTCGTAGCGCAGGTCGCCGACGTTGTGGTCGTCGCCGTGAACCTCCGCCAGAGCCTTGGCGTCGAACGCCGGACCCTCGTCGTCTGACGCCGGCGCCTTCGGGAGCGGTCGTCCGTCGACCACCATGAGCGCGGCGTCGAGCAAGAGCAGCAGGCCGGCACCACCGGCGTCGACCACTCCGGCTTGCTTGAGCACCGGCAGCAGTTCGGGCGTACGCGCCAGCGACTCCTCGCCGCCCGTCTTGGCCGCTTCGATGGTGGCGAGCAGGTCCGAACCGGTTCCGGCGGCGACCGACGCCGCTTCGGCGGACTCGCGCGTGACGGTGAGGATCGTGCCTTCGACGGGCCGCATCACCGCGGTGTAGGCGGCCTCAGCGGCCTTGGTGAGAGCGCCGGAAAACTCGAGCGCGCCGGCTCCGTCGGGAGGCGACGCCTTGCACCCATCGGCCAGCGCACGAAGCACCTGGGACAGGATCACCCCCGAGTTGCCACGGGCGCCCATGAGCGAGCCGCGGCTGACCGCCGTACACACCGCGGCCATGTCGGCGCAGTCGACCGCCGCGACCGCCTCGCATACCGAGTCGAGGGTCAGCGCCATGTTCGTGCCGGTGTCGCCGTCGGGCACCGGATAGACGTTGAGGCGATTTACCCGTTCTTTATGCGCTCGCAGCGCATCGCGAAAACCCTGCATGACCGCGACGAGGTCGGTCGACGTCAGTCGCGTCAGGGTCGGCATTGGCCCGGATCGTAGTGGCGCTGCTACTCTGGACGGCCGTCCCTGCAGGTCTTTCTCGTTCGAGGTTCGCGTCATGGCTGCTGTTTGTGAAGTGTGCGGTAAGAGCCCCAACTTCGGCATGTCCGTGAGTCACTCGCACCGGCGGACGAAGCGCCGCTGGAACCCGAACATTCAGCGCATCCGTGCGTTGGTGAACGGCGCCCCTACGCGTCTGAACGTGTGCACGGGCTGCATCAAGTCGGGCAAGGTCACAAAACCCCCGATGAAGATCCGCTCGACGCCTACCGCCTAGGGCGCAACGAAGGGCTGGATCGGCCGTCGCCAAAGAAGTACGCCAAGCCAGGCCGGCCAAACAGCGAGCGGAAGAAACACCGGCGTGGCCGGAGCGGCACGTTCGAACTCGATCCCTGCGGCGCGGCCTACGGCCGTTGCCAACATCAGCCAGCCCAGAACGTGTGTTGTGCCACGAAACCACGGCCACTCGGATGGCAGCGCCCTGGCGACCGCGATCCACCAGAGGCCGAGCAGCGCCGTGCCGAGCAGCTGCCACAGCCCGACCACTGCCACGCTTAAGGTCCGGAATGACGCCGCGATCGCGAGTTGTTCGGCAGCCGAGGCTGCATGCAGGTAGGCCGACATGAGCTCACGCCCTGCGACGCCGAACGCGGCCGCGCCGGCGGCGCCCACCAACCCGTAGCCGATTCCGGCAGCGGCCGCCGCGTCCCACTGCCACGCGGGCGTGGCAGGTGGTCGCAACGCTCCGCGGAGAAACACGACGAGCGGGATGTAGAGCAGATAGCTCCCGAGCATGTCGGTCACCATTGACAACCGAAAGATGACTGCCCGGTTCGCGCTGATGTCGACCATCGTCGCGGTGTCTGCAACAAAGCTGCCGCTCGAATAGCGCGCCGCATCCCATAGGACGCTGCTAAGCACGCCGACCGCGGCGCACGCGAACGCGACAAGGGCAATGCGGCGGTGAGCCGTCATGAGCCTCGTTGTATCGGATCGACCGAGCCAACGCCCCGGCCGAGTTTCACCCGGTGGGCGATCGCGTCCGTGACGATCTGCTTACCGCGCCGGCACGCGGTCACCACGTCGTCGCCGAGCGCGAGTCGGGCGGCGATCGCCGCGCTCAGTACGCACCCGGTGCCGTGCGTGTCCGGGGTGTCGACGCGGGGCGACTCGAGCCAGATCGGCCCGGCCTGGCCCTGCACGATGAGGCAGTCGCGGGCGGCGCCGTCGCCGATATGGCCACCTTTCACGAGTGCCGCTTCGCATCCGAAGGCGAGCAACCCACGCGCGGCGCGGGTCATCGCGTCCTCGTCGGTGATGGCGATACCGGTCAGCGCTTCGGCCTCGAAGGCGTTTGGCGTCACGATCGTGGCTCGCTCCAATAAGGGCGCGAACCCGTCCGCCGAACCCAGCACTGCGCCGGTGGTGGAGATCATCACCGGGTCGACCACGAGCGGGATGCCGCGCGGCACGCTGAGCGCGACAAGCCGCACGATGTCGGCGGAGCCGAGCATGCCCGTTTTGATGGCGGCCACCGTCATGTCGTCGCACACCGCCGCGACCTGCGCGGCGATCACATCGGCGGTGATCGGCTCAATGGCAGTCACACCCACACTGTTCTGCGCCGTGACCGCGGTGATAACGCACGTGCCCCACACGCCTTGGGACCCGAACGTCGCCAGGTCGGCGGCGACGCCGGCGCCGCCCGAGGAGTCGACGCCCGCGATCGTCAGCGCGACCGGCGGGTTCACAGCTGGTGCTCCCACCCGTGCGAAGAGACCACCGCGCCCTTGAACGTCACACCCGTCCCGGCCACGCACGAACCGATGCGAGTCCATCCCTCGGCGCCTGGACCGCACGCGACGAGCACGTAGTCGTCGCCGCCATGCAACGCATCGTCGAGCGTCGCGCCGTCTGCGACTGGCACGTCGTCCAACGCGATACAGAGGGCCGACGCCTCGGCGATGTGCGCGCAGTCCGCGACCAGTCCGTCCGACACGTCGATCATCGCCGTTGCGCCTGCGGGTGACGCGCCCAGGTACGCCGTCGGACGGCGATGGGCCGCTCCGCCGCCAGTGCGCAGATCACGACTCGCAAGTCCCAGCGGCCCGCTCACCCACACCGCGTCGCCGACCTGTGCCCCGTCGCGGCGGACCGGCGCCTCTGCGTGGCCGAGCGCAGTTACTGAAACCACTGTGGTCGGCCCGCTCGACAGGTCACCGCCGACTACCTCGCCGCCGGTGAGGGCGAGCGCCTCCTCTGCGCCGTCATAGAACGCTTCGACGTCGAAGCCGGCCGCGATGACCATCGCGACCAGGAAATATCTCGGCCGTCCGCCCATCGCGGCGATGTCAGACGCGTTGACCATGATCGCCTTCCAGCCCACGTCGGAGGCGCTCGACCAGTCGTCGCGCCAGTCGATCCCGTTGACGAGCGTGTCGACCGACGCAAGCAGTCCGTCGCCCAGAATGGCGGCGTCATCGCCGATCGCGGGGAGGCGGCGGCGGAGGCGTTCGAGCAGGGCGAATTCACGTGTCGTTGGTTCGTCGCTCAGCGCAGGCCTCCAGTATCGTCATTTCGTTCAATACCGCCGAGCGTAGGCAGCAGACGAGGGAGGCCCCGAGTTGCAGGGCGTTATCAAGTCGTATGACCCGGACACCCGCCAAGGGGCCGTTATGACCGACACCGATCGCGCCGACTACGACCTCGCAGCGGACGCACTGACCGGATCGATCTTTCGGATGCTTCGCCCCGGTCAACGGGTCGTTTTCGACCTCGACAGCGAGGGTAGGGCGACCAAGCTCCGGCTCGGCTCAGAGGTTGACATGGGAGCGCCAGCTCCGCCGCCGGGGGTCGATCCGGACGCGGATTCACCAGAAGAATCACCTGAAGAAGTCGAGGCCTGACATGGGTGCCACGCCCCTCACCACCAACAAGGCCCTCCTCAACTGGGTCAACGACATCGCCGCGCTCACCACCCCCGACCGCATCGAGTGGTGCGACGGGTCGGCTGAGGAATACGACCGCCTCTGCCAGGAACTCGTCGACGCCGGCACGTTCACGAAGCTCTCCGACGCCAAGCGGCCCAACAGCTACCTCGCGCTGTCGGACCCGGGCGACGTCGCCCGCGTCGAAGACCGCACCTTCATCTGCTCCGAGAACGAGAGCGACGCCGGACCCACCAACAACTGGGCCGACCCGGCCGAGATGCGCACCAAGCTCAACGGGCTCTTCGCCGGCTGCATGAAGGGCCGCACGATGTACGTCGTGCCTTTCTCGATGGGCCCACTCGGCTCACCGATCAGCTACATCGGCGTCGAGCTCACCGACTCGCCGTACGTGGCGGTGTCGATGCGGATCATGACGCGCATGGGCAAGGCCGCCCTCGACGTGCTGGGCGACGGTCCGTTCGTACCGTGCATTCATTCAGTCGGCGCGCCGCTGGAGGCGGGCGAGGCCGACGTGGCATGGCCGTGCAACGCCGACAACAAGTACATCGTGCACTTTCCCGAGACCCGCCAGATCTGGTCGTTCGGTTCGGGCTACGGCGGCAACGCGCTGCTGGGCAAGAAGTGTTTCGCGCTGCGCATCGCGTCGGTGATGGCGCGTGACGAGGGCTGGCTGGCCGAGCACATGCTCATCCTCAAGCTCACGAACCCCGAGGGCGTCGTGAAGTACGTCAGCGCGGCGTTCCCGTCCGCGTGCGGCAAGACCAACCTCGCCATGCTCGTGCCGTCCCTGCCGGGGTGGACCGTCGAGACCGTCGGCGACGACATCTGCTGGATGAAGTTCGGCGACGACGGCCAGCTCTACGCCATCAACCCCGAGGCCGGCTTCTTCGGCGTCGCGCCCGGAACCGGGCCCGACACGAACCCGAACGCGCTTGCCACTCTGCACGCGAACTCGATCTTCACCAACACGGCCTCCACCGCACGACGGCGACATCTGGTGGGAGGGCCTGACCGACGAGCCGCCCGCCGGCCTCACCGACTGGCTCGGCAATCCGTGGACACCCGAGTCGGGCACCAAGGCTGCGCATCCGAACTCGCGCTTCACCGCTCCGGCGGCGCAGTGCCCCGCCATCGCCGACGAATGGGAGGACCCCAAGGGCGTGCCGATCTCGGCGGTGCTCTTCGGTGGTCGCCGCGGCTCGGTCGTGCCGCTGGTGCACGAAGCCTTCTCGTGGAACCACGGCGTGTTCCTCGGCTCGATCATGGCCAGCGAAACCACCGCCGCCCAGGCCGGCGCGGTCGGCAACCTCCGCCGCGACCCCTTCGCCATGCTGCCGTTCTGCGGTTACAACATGGCCGACTACTTCGCCCACTGGCTCGAAGATCGGCGAGCCCGCTGACGCGTCGAAGCTGCCCAAGATCTTCTACGTCAACTGGTTCCGTCGCGTCCGACGACGGTCGGTTCCTGTGGCCGGGCTTCGGCGAGAACAGCCGCGTGCTGGCGTGGGTCTTCGACCGCGTCAACGGCGCGCGGCGACGCCGTCGAGAGCCCGATCGGTTGGCTGCCGGCGCCCGGCGCCATCGACGTGTCCGGCCTCGACATCTCCGACGCCGACATGGCGCAGCTGCTGTCGGTCGACCCCGAAGAGTGGCGCGCCGAGGTGCCGTCGATCGAGGAGCACTACGCCACGTTCGGTGACCGCGTGCCCGACGCGCTGCGCGACGAATTCGCTGGTCTCGAAAAGCGTCTGTCGGACTAGCTTCTCCGCCATGGCGTTAGCGCATTCGTTCTGATTCAAACCGAAGTCGGCAAGGCGGCATCCGTCGCCGAGCAAGTCGGCGCGATCGACGGCGTCGTCTCCGCCGAAGACGTCACCGGCCCCTACGACGTGATCGTGCGCGCCGAGGCCAACTCGATGGACGACCTCGGCAAGATGGTCGTGAGCAAGGTGCAGCTGATCGACGGCATCACCCGCACGCTCACCTGCCCCGTCGTCAACCTTTAAGCAACACCGCGGTGGACTTGCGCGTCGTCGACGAGGGCGAGAGCGCGATTCCCCTTGTGCTCGTGCATGGCTACACCGGCGGCGCGTCGGACTGGGATGACGTCGCGCCGACCTTGGCGAAGTCGCGCCGTGTGGTGCGATACGACCAGCGCGGCCATGCCCAGTCGCCCAATACCGGCGACAAAGCCACCTACACGTTCGACGCGTTGGTCGGCGATCTCGCGGCGGTGGTCGACGCGTTGGGCGTCGACCAGATCGACCTGCTCGGTCACTCGATGGGCGGGATCGTGTCGATGCGCTACGTGCTCGACCACCCCCATAAGGTGCGCTCGTTGGTGTTGATGGACACCGGTGCCGAACCGTCAGACTCGTTGCCCGAGGAATTCATCGAAGCGCTGGCGCAGAAGGGTCGCGACGAAGGCATGCACGTCGTGGTCGACGTGATCGCGCCGTTCATCGGGGCGCTGCAAGAAAGCTCGACGCCCGAGCGCCGCGCCGAGTTGCACGAGCGCTACATGCGGAAGATGCCGCCCATGGACCCCGAAGCGTTCAGCGCAGTTCGCCCGCGAGCTCAACGTGTACCCGTCGATGGTCGCCCAACTTCACACGATCAGCTGCCCGACCACGATCATCGTCGGCGAGAACGACCACGGCCTCCGCGACGCGTCCGACGTGATGGCCCGGCAGATTCCCGACGCCGAACTCGTCGTGATCGCCGACGCCGGCCATAGCCCCCAGGAGGACCGCCCGGACGAGTGGCTCCACGTCGTCGAACACCACCTGGCGCAGGTCTGACCGCGTTGCGCTACGACGAGCGGCCCGACGACGACACGCCGGTTTCAACCGCCGATCTACCGGCGACGCCTGTGCGCGACCGCAACATCAAGGCCACGTCGTGGCGCGAGGCGCCGCCCGAGTTGTTGCACCTCGGCGAAGACCTGCCTGACCAACCGGTCGCGGACTACAAGCGACGCATCGGGCCGCGGTTCCTCTGGCAGGCCGGCCCCGCGACGGACGGCGATGCTCGCTATTTCGCTACCGACCTGACGCGCCACGTGACGTTTCGCCTCGACATGGACAGCACCGCCGAAGGCACCGGACCCGACGGCTCCCGACCAGCACGCGCTTCCGTTCGTGGAAGGAATCCCTCCTCGGCCGTTCGCACGCGGGCTAATGACGAGATCGGTATCTACCGCGTGGTCGGCGTCACGACTTTGTCGCGCCTTTTGGTCAGTTTCCGTTGCCTGACAACGAAAAGTAACCGAGACGACGCGTCGCGATCAGCGCGGTGCCGACGAGGACGGCGCGGATGCCGAGGCCCATGATGAACAGGCCGAACGCGCCGTACCAGAGGTACAGCTTCTGCAGTTGCTGGCGGTAGCTGTAAGCGAGGCCGATCGATGATGATCGCGACGAAGCCGTAGAACATGTGGAACTGCGGCGGATCGATGTGCTGGCCGCTAACGAGGCCAACGCCGAGGCCGACCTGGACGAACATCGCGACTTCCGCGGCAACCGTGAACCACCACAGGGCCCGGGTGCGGAGCGCCGGATAGCGGTGCGCGCCGAACGCCCACAGACCGGCGAGGCCGTTGGAGACGATCGTGACCCACGCCCACGCGACATGGACGTCGCGCAGCGTGGTGGCGACCAGCACTACCCGGAGAGAAAGTGGGCTAGCTGGCTTGCTGCTGGCCAGCGGCGTCGCGCGCCATCTGGCTCATCGCCTGCGCTTCGGCCATGGCCTCGGCGGCAACGTCGACAAGATCCGTGATCTCGTCGTCGCTGAAGCCGGCGAGGTTGCGGAAGTGGCGAGCGAGGTGGATCGGGCTCTCGTCGTCCTCGCCGCGGAAGCCGCCGAAGCTGAACAGCTTGTCGACGGTGCGCTGGAAGTCGAGCGCCTGCTTCTGGCGCTCGGGATCGTTCGGCGGTGATGCGGCGCAACCAGTCCGAACCCATCTTCACGTGGGTGACTTCGTCGGCCAGCATCCAGTCTTCGCAGAAGTACAGGACCGGGTCGCTCGGTGCCGGTGCCGTAGTCGCGCATCGTGTTGAACACGTCGATGGCGAGACCTTCGAGCGCCCGGTTGACGCCGGTGAGGCGCAGGACAGGATCGGCGTTGCACGCGGCCTCGAAGAGCAGCACCTGCTCGGCGAACTCGCCGATCGTAGCTGCCCATGTGGTCGCCGAGCTTGATCGAGATCTCGCAGTGGCGAGCTTCGTCCCAGCACTGCCGAGCCATGTCGAGCTTGAGCTCGAAGGGCACGTCGCCCTTCCCGGCGCCGACCTCGAAGTCGTAACAGGTGCGGCCGGCGCCCTCGAGCGCCTGGATCTCGCCGGTGAAGATCGCGTGCATCAGCTGACGGGCGCCGTCGGGTGCGTCGGGCTCGTTCGGCTGGAAGCCGCCAGCGCCGCACTCGAGTCGCGGGGATCGAAGATCAGATCCTCGATGCGAATGCGCTCAAAGCGGTCGTCGCGGGCGAGATCGTCGACCGACAGCATCTTCTTCATGCGTCCGGAGTGTAAACCTACGAGCGCGCGACACCGTGGCGCGAACGCGGCGGCAACGAGTTCGCCGAACAGCACGTCTGGATCGGGAATGGATGCGCCCTTCTTCTCGAAACAGCCCAGCAGATTGCGGCAGTCGCGCTGCAGGAAGTCCAGGGCGTTCGCGTTGTACTGACGCGGCACGGGTCACGTCGGTGAGCTCCGCCGCCTGCGGCAGATCGATGACGTACAGCGTGTCGTTCCACACCAGCGTGTTGTACGGCGACAGGTCGCCGTGGACGACCCGGCGCCGGCGAGACCCCACAGAATGGCCACGGCCTGGTCGCGCAGGTGCTCGAGAGGTCGCGATCGGGCCGCACTTCGGCCAGACGGGGCGCCGCGCCGTCGTCGTCGCCGAGGTACTCGAGCAGGATCTCGGTGCCGAGGAGCTGGACCGGATACGGCACCGGCAGGTCCGCTTCCCACAGCTGGCACAGCGTCGCGAATTCCGCCTCCGCCCACGTGCCGGCGCGCGCCGTTTGGCCGAACGCCGTCCCCTTCTTGATGGCGCGGCCGCACCCGCCCGTCGCGGGGCATCTTGCCGGTGCGGTACGCGGCGTCGTTGCGGAAACTGCGGTGGTCGGTGTCGCGGTAGCGCTTGGCCGCGAGGAGGTTGCGCTGGTCGCCGAGGGTGCGCTCGATGATCGAGACGTCGGCTTCTTTGCCCGACTTCAGATCGCCAAGGTCTTCGTCGCGGGCGTCGCCGCTTGTGATGACCCAGTCGGGTACGGGTTCGGGGCCGTGGGACGCGGCCGGGTAGGTGGACGCGCCGGGGTCGGTGAATTGTTCGACGTCGTCCCATTTCGCGTCCGGGCGACGGACGAGATACGTGAACCGGTCTTCATCGGACTGGCGGGCCGCGACGATGTCGGGCGCAGCTTCATGGTGCTGACGAGCCAAGGAGGAGTCCTTTTACTGAGAGAGTTCGGTAAGCGACCGGCTCAGTCAGCAAGAGCGACGAGCGCAGGCGCGAGGTGGTTCATGACAGCAAGATTCGTTGGGGCCAAGACAATCCGGATCACGAAACACATACCTCCTCAACTCGTCGGGTGTAGCCAGGTTACCGGGCGGCTTCGAGGAGGGCGGTTATTTCCTCTTCGCTCGCCGGACGCACGTTGTTCCTCACGTTGTGGTTCTGCGTCGCGAGCTCGGCCACTGCCGCGATGTCGTCGTCGGAAACGCCGGCGGCCGCAAGGCCGGCGGGCAAGGCCGAGTCGCGCGCGGAGGCGGTCGATCGCGGCCGGCAGCGTCATCGGCGTCGCCCAGCGCTTCGCCGATGCGGCGAACCGCGTCGGGCGCGGCCAATCTCGTTGAACGCGACGGCTTGCTGAGCAACACCGCGTTGGCGCGACCGTGCGGGATCCCGCTGCGGCCGCCGATCATCTGCGCCAGACCATGGTGGATGCCCATCGACCCGTTCGACAGGCAACGGCCCGCGAGCGCGGCCCCGGCGAACATGTCGGTGCGGGCGTCGAGGTCGTCGGGGTCGTCGACGACGCGCGGGATGCGCGTCGGCGATGCGGCGGATCGCCTCGAGTCCGATCGCCTCGGCCTCCGGCGTGCGCGCGGGGAGTACACGATCTCGACGCCGTGCGCGAGCGCGTTCATCGCCGTTTCGGCCGACATGTCGGGCGGCAGGTCGAGCGTGGCCTTCGGGTCGTAGATCGCCACGACCGGCGCGGTCGTGGGTCCCCCTGCGCCGGTCTTCTGTTTCGTGGCCGGATCGGTCATGCCGAAGAACGGCGTGAGCTCGGCGCCGGAGTACGTCGTGGGGATCGACACGTGCGGCAGCACCGGACGGTCGACGTGGCTCGTGCCCGGGACGCCTTCGGCCTGCTCGGCGAAGAACGCGATCGCCTTGCCGGTATCGGCACACGATCCGCCGCCGAAGCTCACGATGCCGTCGACGCGTTCGAGCCGCGCGAGCGCGGCCGCGTCCTGCACGGTGTCGGCCGGGCACATGGCTCCGCACGTCGTCGTAGATCGCTCCCTCCGCGCGTCCGAGTACGACGGTGCAACGCGATCCCGGCGTCGCTCATCATGCGGCCTTCGCGTGCGTGACGACCAGGACGCGGCGCAGCCCGATGGTCTTCAGCACGTCGCCGATCGCGGTCGATGGTGTCGACGCCGAAGACCACCTGCTGCGCCAGCGACGTATGGATCCACGGCGATGGCATCAGTTCACAACCGTGTTGGCCGCGACACCGAGTTCGACGACGCGCCACTCGTCGGTGGCGGGGTCGATGTCGATCATGGTGCGCGAACAGTTGTCGACGGGCTGGCACGTGACGCGATCGTCCTGCCACGCCTTGCCGACCGCGACGTTGATGGCGACGAAGTGCGTGACGACGACCGCGCCGTCGGGCATGGCGCGCAGCACGTCGAGTACGCCGTCGCGCCACGCTTCGTACGCCGCGCCTGCCTCTGTGTACGTGCCGGACAGAAACCCGCGCAGCCATCCGATGCGTTCGTCGAGAGCCTCCGTCGGAGCGACCACTTCGCCCACCCCCGGCTCGACGACGGCGTCGACTCCCCAGAGCCGCTCGAACGCGCCAGCTGTCTCGCGTGTGCGACGCAACGGACTGGTAAAGAGCGGCCGCGCGTCGCCGCCGATCGCCGCGGCCATCGCTTCAGCCTGCGCGCGTCCCGAGTCGTCGAGCGGCGGGTCTTTGTCTTCCCACCCGGCCGCGGCTTTCCCGTGGCGAACCAGCGTGATGCGCGGCACGCCTACAGGCCGGCGAACAGGTCGTACTCGTGGATGCCCGCAGGCTCGCCCTGATGGATGAACCACTCGGTGCCAAAGCCTTCGGCGAATACGTCGTCGGGCATTTTGAGGAAGAACGACTCTTCGTTGATCTGACTTGCGTGGGCCCGCATCGCCTGCTTCTTACGGTCGACGTACTCCTTCACGTCCACGGCGGTGGTCAGCTGGTCTTCGTCTACTCCGAGCGGAAACTCGATGGTCGGTGGCGCCTGGTCAAGGTCGACCAGGGTGTCGACGCCGTCAACGGTTTCGACCGTCCGCATTGGCGTACCGCCCGCAGCCAACCGGCGCTGCCAGGCCGTGCGGTTGACCGTGTTCTCATAACACTCTTTCGTGCCGGCGATCTCCGCCGCGCGCGTGCCGACCTCCCACACCTTGATGTGGTCGGGGTGGCCGTAGACGCCGTTCTTGTCGTAGATCGTCAGAATGTCGGCGGCCTCCTCGGTCAGGATTTTCGCCAGACGTTGCGCTGCTTCTTCCACGTCGGCCTGCCAGAACGAGTTCGGCGCGTCGTTCTCCGGCGTGCCCATCATCCCCGAGTCGTGGTAGCCGAGGAACTCCTGGCGGGAGGCGCCGAGAATCTTGGCCGCTTCGGCCGTCTCGATCTCCCGCCGCTCCCCCAGCGTCTCGCCCGGCTTCAAGAACCCGTCGACCACCTCGCCGCATTCGCCGCGCGTGGCGGTGACGAGCACCACCCGGTGGCCATCGGCGGCCGCTTTGGCCATGACGCCGCCGGTCGCGATGGCCTCGTCGTCGGGGTGCGCGTGGAAACAAACAAGGGTCGCCATGAGGCTGGCCAGCGTAGGGGACGCTCCCAATTCGCGGGGCGAGCAGGCATGGGCCGCTCGGTTTGCAAAGATACGGGGATGCGTTACCGGCCTGGGGTTCTCGTCTTTGCCGCGGTTGCACTGCTGGCAGGGGCATGTTCGGACAGCGGCGACACCCAACGCGTGGTGGCCAACAAGTCCACGACGACGCTGTCGACGACCACCACCACACTTGCGGCGGGGCCGACCACGACGGGTGCGCCGAGGCCCCAGCGAGTGCGCTCACTGCCGGGCGCCGTCGCCGCCCGGGAACCCAAGGCCGCCAAACCCGCGGCCTACCGGGGGCCGACGCCGACCGGGCGGATCATCATTCCCCGCATCGGTCTCGACCACCTCACCTACGAGGGCCTCGAATTGTCGATCATCGACTACGGCCCGTCGCACTGGCCGGGCACGGCGTATCCGGGTCAGGTGGGCAACACGGTCTTTCCGGGCCACCGGGTCACGAAGACCCGGCCATTCTTCGACATCGACCTCATTCAGATCGGTGACGAAGTCACATTCCAACGTGACACGGGCCGGTTCCCGTACGAGGTCACACAGATCTTGATCGTCGACGACGAAGAGACGTGGATCGCCGATCCGACCGATACACCGACGTTCACGATCTTCGGCTGTCACCCGAAGCATTCGGCCAAGCAGCGCTACGTCTTGAAGGGCAAGCTCGTCCAGAGTCAGCGCACCTCCAGCGGTGGATCCTCAGGCGGCGGCACCGCACCGGGTCCGGGCGAGGGGCAAAACCCGGGTGACTACCCGGCGAGCGAACCGCCGCCCACGACGACGACGACCACCCCGAAGAAGCCGCTGATTCCGATCATCGGCGGCAAGTAGCTAACGGCGCTATTTGACGGCGCCGGTCTCGCGGAGCTTGGCGATCTCGTCCGCGCTGAAACCGACTTCTGCCAGGACGTCGTCGGTGTGTTGACCAGCGTGCGCCGGCGGGCCCTGCACGGCTGACTTCGTACGGCTAAAGCGCGGCGCGGCGTTTGCCTGCACGACGCCGCCGATGTCGACGAACACTTCGCGCGCGACGTTCGCGGGATGTTCGGGGGCCTCCCAAAGAGACAGCACCGGGGCAAAGCACACATCGGTGTGCTCCATGATCTCGCACCACTCCGCCCGGGTCTTCTGCTTGAAGCAGACGGCGACGCGTTCTTTGAACTCGGGCCACCGGGTGCGGTCCATCTGGGCGGCCAGGTCAGGATCGGAACCGAGGCCCGATAAGCGCATTAGCTCGGCGTAGAACTGCGGCTCGATCGAACCGATCGAGATGTACTCGCCGTCGGCACATTCGTAGGTGTCGTAGAAGTGCGCGCCCGTGTCGAGCAGGTTCGTGCCCCGCTCGGGCGTGTGCATCCCGATCGATTTCATGCCGTGGAACATGTTCGTGAGCAGCGCGGCGCCGTCGACCATTGCCGCGTCGACGACCTGGCCCTGGCCCGATGTGCGCGCTTCGAGGATGGCGCACACGACGCCGAAGGCGAGGAACATCGCCCCGCCGCCGAAGTCGCCCACGAAGTTCAACGGCGGGATGGGCGGACCACCCGCCTTGCCGATGGGATGGAGCGCGCCGGCGAGCGCGATGTAGTTGATGTCGTGGCCCGCGGCCTGCGAATACGGCCCCTCCTGGCCCCAGCCGGTCATGCGTCCGTAGACAAGCTTGGGGTTGCGGGCCAAGCAGTCCTCGGGCCCGATGCCGAGGCGTTCGGTCACGCCCGGACGGAACCCTTCGATCAGTGCGTCGGAGGATTCGACCAGACGCAATATCGTCTCGACGCCGTCGGGATTCTTCAGATCGACGCCGATCGACTTGCGCCCGCGGGCAAGGGGATCGAAGGGCGGTCGAGCGGGATCGCCTCCGCTGACGTTGCCGGCGCGATCGACGCGGATGACCTCCGCTCCCATGTCCGACAGCAACATCGCCGCGAACGGACCGGGGCCGATACCGGCCAACTCGATGATGCGAACACCCGACAGAGGACCTGTGGCAGCCATGGAACGAAACTACCCTGCCGACGTGACGATCTACGGGGTGCACACCGGCCTGCAGCACACCACGATGGACGAGCTGCGCGATCTATGGCATCGCATCGAAGCGGCGGGATACGACTGGATCAGCGTGTGGGACCACTTCTACGCCGCCGATCTGACGGGCGATCCGACGTGTCTTGAAGCAGTCGCCGCGCACGCCGCGCTCGCCTCCGAAACGACGCGGGTCACGGTCGGCTGTCTCGTCTACTGCGCCGGGTACCGTCACCCCGCGGTGCTGGCCAAGGCGATCACGACGATCGACCACATCTCGAACGGCCGCGCCGCGATGGGCATCGGCGCGGGTTGGAGCCAAGTGGAATACGACGCGTACGGCATGCCGTTCCCGTCGGCCAAGGTGCGCCTCGAGATGATGGACGAGGCCGCCGCGTGCTTGAAGGGCATGCTGCGCGAGGACAAGACGACGTTCACAGGCGAGCACTTCCAACTGACCGACGCGCAAAACGTGCCGCGGCCGCTCAACCCGAACCTGCCGCTCTGGATCGGCGGTGGGGGTGAGAAGCGGACGCTGCGAAGCGTGGCGAAGTACGCGGACGGCTGGAACGTGCCGTTCATCTCGCCCGAGCAGTTCAGCGCGAAGCGCGCCGTGCTGGCGCGACATTGCGAGGACGTCGGCCGCGACCCGTCGGAGATCAAGTGCGCGGCCAACGTCGGATTCTCGCAACAGCGAAGAGGACTTCGAGAAGCAGTTCGGGCTGCTGCGCATGGGCGTGCGGCCGGGCGTGATGATGGGCTCGGACCAGGAAGTCGTCGACAAGATCGGCGCCTACGTCGAGGCGGGCGCGGACCAGATCAACATCGCCGTGCGGGCGCCGTGGGATCCCGAAGCCCTGGAGCGATTCGCGAGCCTCGTCGGGATCTCGTGAGCGATACCTCAGTCGACCGGCTGACCGGTCGGCAGGTGGCCATTGTCGGCCATCGCCAGAAAAGACCGAATCTGCCCGAGGGCTGCCCGTTCTGCCCCGGCGGCCTCGAAGCGCCGGAGACCTACACGACGCACCATTTCGAAAATCGATGGCCGCCGTTGCCCGACGGTCGCGCCGAAGTGCTGCTCTACTCCCCCGATCACGACGCGTCGATGGCCACGCTGTCACGAGAACAGGCCCGCGCCGTCGTTGATCTCTGGGCCGACCGCACCACCGCCCTCGGTGCCCGTGACGAGGTGGCGTACGTATTGCTGTTCGAAAACCGCGGCGCCGCCGTGGGGGCGACGATTCACCATCCGCACGGCCAGGTCTACGCGTACGACGACGTGCCGCCCGCCGCGCACCGCGAACTCATGGTCCGACACCTGCACGTTGTGCGGCGACGATCCTGGCGATCGGGTGGTGCACCGCTCTGGTGACTGGGTCGCGGCGGTGCCCGCGCTCGCGGCCTGGCCATATGAGATGGTGCTGGCGCCGACCGAACACGTCGCCGACATCCCCGCGCTTGGCTCGGCGGGCCGCGACGCCTTGGCCGAACTGCTCGTGCGAGTTGTTGCGGCACTCGATGCGCACTTCGGGGCCGAAACGCCGTTGATGTTATGGGTACATCAGCGGCCGACCGACGGCGGTGACATGGCCGCACGCCCACCTGCACGTGCACATAACACCGATCTGGCGGACTACCGGCGTTCCCCGCTTCGTCGCCGCCGCTGAGCTCGGCAGCGATCTGTGGTTCAACCCCGTCGACCCGGTGCGCGCCGCGGCCGACTTGCGAGCAAAGGTGTGCTCGTGAGCACGGTCGTCGCGCCGGGGCGCGTAAACATCATCGGTGATCACACCGATTACGTCGGCGGGCTGGCGTTGCCGTGCGCGATCGACCTCGCCGTCACGGCGACGTTCGAGGTCGGCGCGCGGTTCATCGATCTCTCCTCGGACGCGACAGCCGAGATCGCCCTGCTCGACCTGCCGGTTGGCGGCGCGGCCCACCACCTCGTCGACGGTGTGGCTGCGGTTGGTGCACGCGGTGGCCGAACTGTTGCCCGAACCGCGCGGCGTGACGGGCCGGCTGACGACAACGCTGCCAATCGGCGCCGGGTTGTCATCGTCGGCCGCGTGCACGATCGCGCTGGCGTTGACGCTCGGCTTCGACGGGGACCGTCACGACCTGGCGTTGCTCGCACAAGTAGCCGAGCAACGCGCCACGGGTGTGCCCTGCGGCGTACTCGACCAACTCGCGATCGTGCATGGCGAGGCGGGCCACGCCACGCTGATCGATGCGGCCGCAGTGACCGCCGAAGTTGTGCGGATCCCGGACGACGTCGCCATCGTGGTGGTGTCGAGCGGACACGCGCGCAACCTCGCCGACACGCCCTACGCCGAGCGTCGCGTCGAGGCCGAAAAGGCGGTGGAAGAGATGGGTGGACTCGCGGTCGGCGTCGATGCGCGACGCGCTGGCCTTACGCGACCCGATCCTGCGCCGTCGGGCGTCGTCACATCATCAGCGAGAACGAGCGCGTTCGCGCGGTGGCGGCCGCGTTTGCGCACGACGACGCCAAAGCGGCGGGTACCGCGCTTCTCGTCGAGCCACGCCAGCTTGCGCGACGACGCCGACGTCTCGACCCACGACCTCGACAGCCTGGTCGACGCGCTGTCGTCAGCCGGCCGCGGCGTGTACGGCGCGCGACTCACCGGCGCCGGCTTCGGCGGCAGCGTGGTCGCGCTCGTCGACCGCCGACGCCGCGGCTGGGGTCGCAGAGACCTTCGGCGGACGGGTGGTCGTGCCGTCCGCCGGAGCCCGACAAGTCGACTAGGTCGTGGTGGAGAGCGGTCGCATCAGCGGATGGTGACCGCGCTGTTGTGGTCCGGCGACGCAACGAGGTCGTCGTCACCATCGGCGTCGATGTCACCGGCGGCGATGTTGATGCCCGACGGGACGTTGCTACCGAGCGGCTGCGGATCCGGCGCGGCGAGCGGCTCGAAGAACGGATCGGGTCGCCGTGAGCTGCGCCACGAAGACTCGGCGCCGACGAACCTCGGCGGACACGGCAACGTCGTCGACGGTGTCGAAGTCGAAGTCGCCCACCGCGATGCGGTAGCCGTTGACGTCGTTCGACGTCCGAACGCGATGAACTCGCGGAACACGCCGCCGGTCCGGTTGAAGACGCGGACGTGCGGGCCACCGCCGAGCGCCGGCGCAGTGGCGATCTCCTGCAACACCGGCGCTTCGACTCCTCGGCGACCATGTTTCCGCCGGCCACCGCGACGCCGCCGTTGAACGCCGGGCCGTAGGCGATAGAAGCCGCCGATTTCCTGGAAGCCTTGGCCGCCGGCTGCGAGGCACCAGATCGCGCACGTGCGGGCCGCCGCCGGGGCCGGCACCGGTGATGATCTCGTCCTTGCCGTCGCCGTTCACGTCAGCCGGCGCCGACCCACACGCCACCGGGGAACCCGGGGTCGTAGGCGAAGAACCCGCGGACCGAACGGTTCGGACACCGACAGTGTCGTTGTTGAGTTGGAACGCCCGGACGTGCGGCCCTCCGCCCGAGCCCGGCGCCGGTGATGATCTCCTCGGACGCCGTCGCCGTTGATGTCGGCCAGGGCGACCCGGACGCCACCGGTGAAGCCCGGCCCGTAGGCGAAGAAGCCACCACCAAGTTCGGTTGGGCGCTCCGGTTGTGGGATTGATGCGGTACGGCGAGCACGTGCGGGCCGCCGCCGGCGTTGGGCGCCGGTGACGATCGATGCACCGTTGCGCGTGCGCTGTCGAGGTTGCCAGCGGCCACGAACGCACCACCGGTGAAGTTCTCATACGTGGTGAAGCCCGGTCCGAAGAACTGCTTCTGGTTGCCCTGGGTGACGGTAAAACAAGACACGCACGTACCGGACTGCCCGTCGGTGTTGGTGACCTTGATGTCGCGCGAGCCGAGCGTGGCGGTGTCGTCGGTGGCGATCTTGATGTCAGCGGCAGTGGGGCTGAGCCGGATGACGTCGGTAACGGTGACGCCCCGCGCTTCGAGGATCGTGACCGTCATGCCCGGGGCGAAGTTGGCGCCGGTGAGATGCAGCGTCGTTGCCGGGGTGGCTTGCGCGACAGTGCCGAGGTCCGTGGTGTCGGGGATCGACGGAGCCGCGAGCACGACGGTGAAAGCGTCGGTGAGCGTGGCCGCACCTCCGTCGACGTTGGTCACCTTCACGCTCCACTTGCCGGGCGCGGCGTTGACGAGGTCGAAGGTGCCCGAGAGCGTGGTGCTGGTCTGGGTCACATCGGTCATCACGATCGCCGGTTGGCCCGACTTCTCGAGCGTGACGATTGGGTTCGGCTTGAAGTCCGCGCCGACGATGCTGCTGATCGACACCGGTCCGTTGCCGTTACCGCTGGTCGGCGCGATCGAGGTGACGGACGGGACCTTGCCGACGGTGAAGCAGCCCACGCAGGTGATCGGGCTGCCCGCCGGCGTGCTGCCGTTCGTAACGGTGACGTTGTGGGTGCTCAGGGGTGCGCTGCCGGCGACCGTCACGTTCACGGTCAGCTTGGCGGCCGAGTCGCGCACAACGTTGCCGACCGTGACGCCGGTGCCGGGGCTCATCGAGACGAGCGGCGTTCCGGCGAAGCCCGACCCGTTGACCACGAACGTGCCCGTGTAGCCCTGCGGGCGTCCTGGCGGGGTGAGGCCGGTGACGCCGAAGGCCGAGCTGACGGTCAGGGCGTCTGACTTCACGGCTTGGTTGATGCCATTGGCGACGGTGAGGCTGCGCGCGGTAGTGGGCGCGTCAGCCGCCGTCGACACGAGGACCGTGAGCTGCGCGGAGGAGTCGCGACGGATGCTGTTAACGGTTATGCCAGTGTCGGGCGCGAACGTGACGGCGGGCGTCGGACCGAAGTTGGTGCCAGCGATGACGAGCGGTGCCTTATCGGCCCCCTGGCCCACGACGTTCGGGGTCAGGGTCGAGATCGTGGGCGGAGGCGGAGGCGGAACGTCTTGGCCGACACCGAGAGAGGCTGCGCTCGACACTTGATTGTCGGCGTTGCGCAGCACGAGATTGCGGATCCCGACGAGAGCGTTCGACGCCGCCGTGAGTTTGATCACCGCACTATTCGCGTTCGTCACAGAGGTGGCCGCGCTCTGAACAACGCCGGTTCCCGAGACCGTGACCGTCATGCCACGCGCGAATCCGGAACCGCCGACCGTGATCGACTTGTTCGACTCACCCGGGTTGATGCGCGACGGTGTCAACGACGTAATCGTCGGCTGGCCGCCTGTGATCTCAAGGCCAGTGGCGGCGCCGTCACCGAAAGTCGTCGACGAGCCGTCCTGCACGACGGTGATCTTCCACCGACCGGGCGCCTTGTTCAGTGTGGTCACGGTCGCGGTGATGCTCGTAGCCGTGATCGAGAGGTTGGTGCCGTTGGCGCTGTCGCTCTCCGCGGCGTTAAAGCCGTACCCGGTGCGCGAGATGTTTATGGACGCGCTCGGCTTGAACGCGTGGCCGGTGATCGTGAACGTGCCGGTCGATCCGGCGTTGGAAAGCGGGCCGGTGGTGATGCCGGTGATGTCCGGGCCGATCTTCACGCAGTCCTCGCACACCGCGGTGGCGCCGAGGCCGCCGGTGACCGTGAGGTCGCGGGCGGTTTGGGGCGCGTCAGTGGCTACGGCAACCGGCACGCGCAGTTCGTTGGCGCTGATGTGCTCGACCGGTCCCATCGTGAGGCCGGTCGCGGGCTCGATGATGACGTCGGCACCCGATCCGAAGTCGTCACCCTTGATGATGAGCTTCTGATTGGGCACGCCGGGCACCAGCTGCGGCGACACCGAACTGATCGACGGACTCAACCCGAAGATCGCGGCCGCGGGACGCGCCGGGCCGAAGACCAGGGCGAGCATGACGACGGACATGAAGACAGAACTGAAAACGGCCAAGCGGCGACTCATGGGCGCGAGGGTACTGGCCGTTGGCCCCAGGTTTGAGCCAGCCCCCGCCTCTACATGCGGTCGAGCAGGCGCCGCTTCTTGTCTTGGAACTCGGCGTCGGAGATCACGCCCCGTTGGCGAAGTTCGTCCAGTTTGTCGATCTGTTCGGGAATCGAGAGGGCCGATGTGCCCGAGCCGCGGGCCGGGCGGTTGGTCGCTTCTTCGATCGCGCGGTGAATGGCGTTTTGGACCTCGAACGGTTCGCCGACGTTGTGGAACTGCTCCTGGCCACGTTCGCCGCCGGACTCGACCAGCAAGTCGCCGGCGTGGATAACGCGTTCGAACAACGACTGATGGCAGGTGATGTCGTTGATGCGTTCCAACGGGATCTCGCGGCTGTGCCGGCTAACGATTCCCTTACGGGTGATCAACCGATCCGTGGTCAACACGAGATCGGTGGTGCGCCATTGGAGGTACACGACGCCCAAGTGGGCGACGGCCGCGAGGATCAGCACGATCCCGAGGTTGGTCACCCACTGATTCTCGAACGTCACCGCGGCGGCGACCGCGATCACTATCGCGACCACGAGCCGCAGCGTTACCCCTGAGAAGATCCACCAGTGCGGATGCGTGTCGAAGACGATCTCCTCGCCTTCGTTGAGCAAGCGCGACGGAAAAGACATGCGCGCACGCTACCTGGAGCGGTCATTTGTAAACGCGCCGCCGGAACACCGCTTCGCGACCCGAGACGCGGTCGAGAAACAGCAAACCGTCGAGATGGTCGAGCTCGTGCTGCACCGCGCGCGCTTCGAACCCGACGAACTCGTCGCGGAACACGCCGCCGTTTTCGTCTTGCCAGCTGAGGCTCAGCCACGTCGCGCGAACGACGTCGCCGGTGAGGTCAGGCACGCTCATGCAACCCTCCCGTGCAAGGTCGGTGTCGTGGTGCGCCTCGATGACGGGATTGACCAGCACGGTCTCGCCGTGATTGGCCACCGCTTTCTTGTGGCCGCGCAAGTCGATCACCGCGACGCGTTGGCTCACTGCGATTTGCGGCGCCGCCAACCCCACACATCCGGGCGACGCGCGCATCGTGTCCAACAGGTCGGCGACCAGCGCGCGCAACGCGTCGTCGAATGCTTCGACGGGTGGCGTAGCGACACCGAGCACGGAATGGGGCAGGCCGACGACAGGACGAATGGGCACGAACGTGGGGTCAGAGGATGTCGGCGTCGGCTTCGTGCGCGTTGCACGTCACGCCGAGTTGTGCGCCGACGGCGTCAAGCGCCGCCCTGAACTCGTCGGCGGCCACGCCGTCGGGAAGCGTCACGTCGAGGACCATCACGTACGCGGGCCCCTCTTCGCTAGCCACGACCCGCGTGGCCAGGTCGACCACGTTGACGTTCAACTCCGCGAGTGCCGTGGCGATGCCGTGCACGATGCCGCGGTGGTCGGCGCCGTGCACGCTGACAGTCCACAGCTCGCCCGGCTGGGGCGCGGCCACGGCGGCGTCGATCGTGCGCACCATCGTCATCAGGTGCAGTTCAGCCGCGACCGGCGCCAGCGCGGCTTGCAGGGTGGCGGCATCTAGATCGGTCGGTCCGCTGACAACCAGCATCATGCTGAAGTGCCCGCCGAGGATGGCCATGGCGGTGTCCTCCAGGTTGCACTCGCGGTTCACGAGCACGCCGGTGAAGGCCGACACGATGCCGGGACGATCAGCACCTATCGCCGCGATCGAAAAACGCGCCATTGGCCGGCCTTACCCCCAGCCGAGGTCGTGCAGGCGCGCGTCGGACAATCCGAAGTGGTGACCGACTTCGTGGATCACGGTGGTGCGCACTGCGTCGATCACGTCGGGTTCGGTCGCGCACTGGGCGCAGATCGAGCGACGGAAGATCGTGATGCGGTCCGGCATCGCCAGACCGCCTTCGCCGTAGCGGGCGCGACTGGTGAGCGGGATGCCTTCGTAAAGTCCGAGCAAGCGGCCAGGAGGCGCGAAGTCGTCCACCACGACGACCACGTTCTCCATGCGCGACGCGATGTCCTCGGGAATCGAGTCGAGCGCGTCGGCCACTAGCACGGCGAAACGGGCAGCGGAGACGTCGACCATCATGCAGGCGCTCATGCCAACTTCGACGCGATGGCGCCGGCGCCGCGCAGGACGAGTCCGTCTGCCCCGGTCGAGGAGTAGCGCGCCGACGGGCGGGAGGTGGCTTCGCGGATCATGTCGTCAAGCAATGTGGTGAACGGTACGACGGGTTCGACCCACAGGTGGCGCGCCAGCGACCCGGGGATCGTATTGATCTCGTTGAGATACAGGTCGTCGCCGTCCAGAAGGAAGTCGATGCGGGCGATCCCGCGTACGTTGGCCACCTGCGCGGCGTCGAGCGCGAACGCGCGCAGCCGGTCCTCGAGAGCGGACGGGATAACCGCGGGGAGTTCGCGTGGAGCGCTCACCATGCCTTCGCCGCCCACGTACTTCTCCGCGTAGGCGTAGATGTCACCGCCAGACCGCGTTGGCTTTTCGATCGCGCTGAGTTCGGGCGCCGGATACATTCGCACGGCGACGTTGAGGTCGATTGACTCGCGTCGGTACGGCTCGACGACCGCGCCGTTTGCGAGGTGCGGATTGCTTTTCAACCGATCGTGCGCCGTAGCGAGATCCGTCACGACGTCGATGCCGATCGACGAACCGCCATACCGAGGCTTGAGGATGTACGGCCCGTCGAAATCGGGCTTGGCCGAGTCGGTGAGCGCGATGCGCGGGAGGCTGGGTACGCCGACCACGTTGCAGGCGGCTCCGAAGGCAAGCTTGTCCATGCCGAGCGCGGCGGCGGCCGCCGACGGTCCGGTGTAGGCGACGCCCGCCATGTCGAGCAGCGCCTGGACGGCGCCGTTCTCGCCCGGGCCGCCGTGACAGCAGTTCACGACTACCGCCTCGTAGGTCTTGTCGCGACCGAGGCCGCTCTTGGAACTGATACCGCCGCCGGCGGTAATGCGGACCGGCTTGGCGCTGCGCGGCGTGCCGTCAGCAAACGCGACGGCCTCCAGCTGCGCGTCGACGATGACGAAATCGCCGGCGCGGGTCCAGTACAACGCCTCGGTCGCATTGAGCGCCCGCGCCGCCTGGAGACCGGTGAGAACGCTTACGTCGTGTTCGGGCGACGGCCCGCCGAACAGCACCAACGCGTCAGCCACAGTGCGATGAGTCTACGTGCTGCCCTTCTAGGGATAGTGGTCCGGGAGGTCGTTCTCGTAGAGGACCGCGTCGCCCGCGCCGAGGTTGGCCCGCACCCATACCACTGCGTCTTCGCGGTTCGTAAAGGCGTGCACGGTGGCGGCCGTGGTGGCGGCGCCGCGCGTCAACGCCTTGGCGTTCGTGCGCCCGACGACGCCGATGTCGGTGGCGACGGTTCCGGCGGCCGCCGCGAAGAGCTCGTTCTCGCCGGCCTGGCGGTTTCCAAGCTCGATCATCCCGGGCGTTATGACCACCTTGCGGGCGCCGGGCGCGCCCACGTGCGCGAGGGCTTCCAGGGCGCGACGCGCGCCAGCAGGGTTCGAGTTGAACGTGTCGTCGAGCACGACCACCCCCGACGCAGCGGTCGCTGCTTCCAAGCGATGCGCCGCCGCGGGCGCGTTCGCAAGACGCGTGATCACATCGGCGGGGCTGACCCCGAGTTTGAGCGCTACGGCAACCGCGCACGCCACGTTGGTGGGCGCGGTTGGCAGGCGCGTGACGCTGCCGACTGGCGCGCCGTTGATGTAGACCGCTTCGTCAACCACCGCGACGTCGACGTCGGCGCGTCGGGCCGAAACGCGCAGCACACGTTTGTCCGCAGGCATGCGCTCGGCCAACCCGGCCAGTCGTTCGTCGTCGACGTTCAGGACGACGGTCGAGGCCGTCTTGGTGATTTCGGCCTTTGCCTGGAGGGTCGTGTCCTCGGAACCGAAGCGTTCGAGGTGCACCGGCCCGATAGCGGTGATCACCGCGATCGTCGGTGGGCACCACTCGCACAGCGCCGCGATTTCGCCGGGCCCGTACGTTCCCATCTCCGCGACGAACACGTCGGTGCCCGCGGGCAAGCCTTCGTTCACTGCGCGGGCAAGACCGGCGCGGTTGTTGAAGCTCGCCGGACTGGCGGACACCGATCGCGTTCCCGCGACGAGGTGCGCGAGGACGACCTTCGTGGAGGTCTTGCCGTAGCTACCGGTGATGCCGACGATTGTCGGGCTGACCGACTTCAGTTTGGCGGTGGCCTTGGCGACGAACGGTCGCAGCAGCCGGGCCTCGATGGGCGACGCGATTAACAGCGCCAGATCGATCGTGATCGGGAGAAATATCAGTTCGAACAGGGCGCCTACCGACCACGGCAACACCAGGTGCCACGCGGCGACGAATACGGCGTAGAGGGCAACGCTGAGACCGGCGAGCAGGCGAAGGCGGCGGGTCCACGCGAGCTTCGAGGTGCGGCCGCGCAGCGCCAGGCCGAGGCCGAGCCAACGCCAGCGCAGCGCGAACCGCGAAACCGACCACGGCAAGTAGTGCTCCCGTTGCGCGACGCGCAACCAACGCACGCCGTGCACCGCGGCGAGTGCGGTGACGACTAGCGCGACAAGAAGGTCGATCACGACGCCAACAACCGGTCGAGCGCGGCGCGCAGTTCAGCCGGCGCCGCGAGCGGTGTGAGGTGACCGACATCAGGCAGGGTTGTGAGTCGGGCCCTACTTCCCAACCGCGCGTCCAAAAGTTCCGCGCCGCCGATGGGCGCGGCGGTGTCGTCGCTGCCCCACACCAACTCGATCGGCCCGCGTAACGCGTCGATCTGGGCGTCGTAGGTCTCGTTGACCAGCTTCACGTGAACGTTTCGCATAGCCGGCGACGCGTTGGCGTAGTCGCTCGACCCGTACTTCTGGCGTGCCTTCTCCATCCGGGCATCGGACACCACGCCGCGCCGATTGAGCCAGCGCGCGACCCGGTAGCCCGGCTTCGGTTTCACGCCAGCGGCGGTCTTGACCAACGGCGCGCCCGTCAGCAGCAGCCCGCCGATGAGCTCCGGATACGTCGCGCCAACATGCACGCCGACGCGTCCGCCGAGGCTGTGTCCGAGCAGTACTGGCGGCGCGGGCAACTCGCGCAGCACGTCGGCAACTGCGGTGGCGTACTCCGCCGACCCCCATGCGTCGGGCGGTTCCGGCGTGGCACCGAACCCGGGGAGGTCGAGGGCGATCGCGTCGTAACCGTCCAGCACCATGTCGAAGTCGGTGTGCGTGCGCGCCCACCCGTGGAGAGCAACGATGCGCGGCGGACCGTCGCCATAGGACGCGCCAAAAATGCGCCCGCCCGCGAAGCTGCTCAACATCCGACCAACGCTAGGAGAGACGCCGGTCTCTAAGGTTCACCGCTGTGTCTGAAACGTTTCGGTCCCCGGGGCTTGACGAATGGTTTGTCGGAGCCGGCTTTGGT
This sequence comes from uncultured Actinomycetes bacterium, assembly GCA_963769985.1. Classification (GTDB taxonomy): domain Bacteria; phylum Actinomycetota; class Acidimicrobiia; order Acidimicrobiales; family JACCXE01; genus JACCXE01. The sequence goes on from CAVYNR010000002.1 coordinate 146,416, forward strand.
GTGTTCGTTCACTGGGACCACGCCAGCCAGCAGGGCCTCGAGACGTCCTGGCCGCTCGTCGGTGGCGTGCAGGTATTGCCGAGCAGTTGGGACGTGCCCACCGAGAGCTACCACGCGAGCGCCGCGACCTTTAACCCGATGAGTTGGGATCCGGTCGCATTCGCCAAGATGGTGAAGAGCGCCGGCGCGACCTACGTGGTGTTCACGGCCAAGCACCACTCGGGCTACGTGATGTGGGACACCGACACGACCGACTGGTCGGTCACGAAGGCGTCGCCCTACGGCAAGGACATCGTGGCGCCGTTGGTTGACGCGCTGCGCGCAGAGGACCTGCGCGTCGGCATCTACCTGTCGCTGTCGGACTGGCACGAGCCGACGTATCCCGCCTTCCGCGAAGAGGACAAGCCATATACCCTCGGCGCGTCACCGCCGATGCCGTCGGACGAAGACGCCGAGAAGTTCCTCGACTATCTCAAGGCGCAACTCACCGAGGTGTTAACACGCTTCGCACCCGTCGACGAGTTGTGGTTCGACGGCGGGTGGGAACGCCCTGTCAAGTGGTGGAAGCCGAAGGAACTCGAGACCTTGATTCGCGGCCTCGCACCCAACATCGTGATCAACAACCGGCTCACGAGCGTCGGCGACTTCGACACGCCCGAACAGTTCGTCCCGCCGAAGCCGCTGGACGGGCCGTGGGAAACGTGCATGACGATGAACGACAGTTGGGGTTGGGTCCCGAAGGACGAGAACTACAAGTCGTCGACCGAAATCATTCACACGCTGTGCGAGATCGTGAGCAAGGGCGGCAACTTCCTGCTGAACGTGAGCCCCATGGGCGACGGGTCGATCCCCGAGGTGCAGATGGAGCGCGTCGATGCGGTCACGCGCTGGATGTCATCGCACCGCGAAGCGGTGGTCGGCATAGCGCCCGGGCTGGAGCCGTGGCAGTTCTACGGGCCGACGACGCGTCGCGGCAGCCGCTTGTACGCGTTCGCTCTCGCCCGCCCGTACGAGGCGATCACGTTGCGCGGACTGCCGACCAAGCGCGTGAAGGGCGCCACCGTGCTCGGCTCGGGACGGTCGCTTGAGGTGCGAACGCACACCGCAATCATGGACTCGTTCCTCCCCGATCCGCGCGGCGACGTGGTGGTCGCCGTGCCGGCCGACGCGATCGACGAGTTCGCCACGGTCGTCGCCGTCGACTTCGAGGGCGACTTCTAACCACCATCCGCGCCCGTGTGACACCCCCTGGGTACGTTGGCACGGGTGCCACTCGAACACCTGCTCGATGGATTAACGGAGGCCCAATCGGCCGCCGTCACCTCCGAAGCCCAACCGCTGTGCATCCTCGCCGGTGCCGGATCGGGCAAGACGCGGGTCCTCACCCGGCGCATCGCCTGGCGCGTCGCGCAGGGCTCAGCGGAGCCCAACCACGTCGTCGCGGTCACGTTCACGCGCAAGGCCGCCGGTGAACTCCGGCACCGTCTCTCCGACCTCGGCCTGCGCGATGGCGTCGCCGCCGGCACGTTTCACTCCTTAGCCCTGAGCCAACTCCGGCGCTGGTGGTCTGACCGCGGTCAGGCCGAACCGCAGATCCTCGACCGCAAGGTCCGCATCATCGCCCCGCTGCTGGGCGGCCGCCGCCTTGGGCCCGCCGTCCAACCCATGGACATCGCCAGCGAAATCGAGTGGGCCAAAGCCCGCGGGATCAACCCGGCGAAGTACGAAGAGGAAGCGGCGGCGGCGCGGCGCAAGCCTCCGATCCCGCCCGACGCGATGGCGGCGTTGTACGGCCGCTACGAGAGCGAGAAGAAGCGCCGCGGGCTCGTCGACTTCGACGACCTGCTGTGGATGGCCGGCACGGCGCTCCACGACGACGCCGCGTTTGCCGCGGCCACCCGCTGGCGCTTTCGTCACCTTTTCGTCGACGAGTTCCAGGACGTCAACCCGGTGCAGTACCGCCTCCTCCAAGGTTGGCTGGGCGATCGCGTCGATCTGTGCGTGGTCGGCGATCCGAACCAGGCGATCTACAGCTGGAACGGCGCCGACCCCACGCTCCTCACCGACTTCTCGACGCACTTCCCGTCAGCCGAGGTTGTGGCGCTGGCCGACAACTTCCGTTCGACACCACAGATTCTCGCCGTTGCCAACGCGGTCTTGGCCGACGGCCACGCCGGGCGCGACGCGGCCGAACTCGTCGCGCACGCAGCCAACGGCGCGCTGCCCGCGGTGTCGTCATTCGCCAACGAAACCGAAGAGGCGCGGGCCATTGCGCGCATGGCTCGAGGAGCACGCGCGCCGGGCCGCACGTGGGCGTCGATCGCGGTGCTGGTACGCACGAACGCGCAGGCCGTACCGATCACCGAAGCGCTCGCCGCCGCCGGTATCCCGTACCGCCTGCGGGGCGACGGTGGGCTGTTGCAACAGCCTGAGATCCGCGACGCCATCGCCGCGCTGCGCCGCGTGCCGGCGATCACTCCCGTGCGGTCGAGCGTGGCCGACCTCGACGAGATGGCCGCCGCGGCCGAGGGAACCGACGAGCGGCGCGCCAACCTGCAAGAGCTCATCCGGCTGGCCAACGAGTTCGACGCCATCGAGCCCGGCGGCACCACGTCGGGCTTCCTCGCGTGGCTGAGCACGACCGTGCGCTCCGAGGCGCCCGACACGTCGAACGACGCGGTCGAGGTGGTCACGTTCCATCGCGCCAAAGGCCTCGAGTGGCCGGTCGTGCTCATCGGCGGCCTCGAAAAGGGTCTCGTCCCGATCGGTCACGCGGCCACACCTGCGGCCGAAGCCGAGGAACGACGTCTGCTGTATGTCGCGCTTACCCGCGCCCGCGAAGTGGTGCGCTGCACATGGGCGGAGCGGCGCACGTTCGGTTCGCGTTCGGTTCCGCGCAGCGCATCGCCGTATCTCGAGCCCATCGAGATGACAATCGCGCTGCTCGAGAAGGGCCACGCGCCCGAGGACCTGCGCGCCAAGATCGCCGAGGAACGCGCCCGTCTCACGCAGCTCACACGCACGCAGCGTCCCCGCGGAAGCCGGGCGCGCCGATCGCCGGTGCGAACGCCGATCCCGACCTGGTCGCGGCGCTCAAGGCGTGGCGAAGCGAGGCCGCTCGCACGGCTGGCGTTCCCGCCTACGTGATCTTTCACGACACCACGCTCGCCGCCCTCGCCGAAGCGATGCCGACCACCAACCAGGATCTGCTCGCCGTTCCGGGCATCGGTCCGGTAAAGGTCGATCGCTACGGCACCGACGTGCTGCGCGTGGTCGCGGCCGGCATCGACACGATCGAGGACGGCGCCACCGAAGCGTCGTAGGCGCCGCTACCGTCGCTGGCGTGCACTTCGACATCGAGCAGCGCTTCGCCGGATCCCTCGACGACGTCGAAGCTGCGTTTTGCTCTCCCGAGTTCCTGGCTCGCATGGCGGGGCTGCCTAAAGTTGGAGGCGCCGAACTGCTGGGGCAGCGGACCGACGGCGACAAGATTTTCCAGCAGATCCGTTACCGATTCACCGGCGACTTGTCCTCCGCGGTCACGGCGGTAGTCGATCCGAAGAATCTCAGCTGGATCGAGGACTCGGTGATGGACCGCTCGACGCACCGAACGACGTGGAAGATCGTTCCCGATCACTACGCCAGCCGACTCACGTGCTCCGGAACCTTCGAGTTGGCCGCCGAGGGGCCCGATCTGACGATCCGCTACACCGACGCCGAAATCAAGGTCCATTTCCCCCTCGTGGGCGGGCGCGTCGAGCGGGCGATTGTGTCTGGGCTCAAGGAACACGCCGCGAGTGAAGAGGCAGCGATGGCCCAGTACCTGGCGGGTAAATAACCAGGTCAACCATTGCCTTTGCGGCACCAGACGCCGTACCCTGGATGGCGCTATGGCCCACTGGATGTCTATTGAGGTGTTTGACGGCCCGTTTTCCGCCCGTGCATGGCAGGAAAACGTGGGCGACAACCTCGTGGAGACGGCCTTGCGAACTGGGGCGAGCGACTGGAACTGGCACAGCCATAGCTGGGGCGTCGTGTTCGAGGTCTGTTTCGAAGACGAGGACGGCTGGGATCGTTTTCGCCAGACCCTCGCCGTGCAGATCGCGCTCGACGCAGTGCCCGACCCCGTCTCCGGCCTCATCGTCTACCGCGGTCGCGGGGGTTCGGCCGGCTGGGTGTCTCCCCGCAAGCCCCGCCCTTTGGTCGGCTCAGGCGCCGCCATGCTGCCGCTGCCGTTGCTGCCCGAAGAAGCCCCCGACGAGATGTACCGGTTGTTCACCGCCGACGTCGAGCGCCGGCTCCTCACCGTTTAGCGAGCGTTCTGCCGGTCGCGTTCGTCGGCGAGCAGTCGCATCTTGCTGAGGTCGACGCTGATGAACAGTCCCTCCGCTTCGGCCAGCAGGTTGTCGTCCGCGTCGTAGAGCCATCCGGTCGTGAAGCTCTTGCGCCCGTCGCGGCGGTCGAACTGACCAACGAAGTGAAGATCGGCGTGCAGCGGCGTGGGGCGGCGGTACTTGATCGTCAAGGTGCCCGTCATGCCGGGTTGACCGCCGAGGTCTTGCGCCAGGCCCAGGACCTCGTCGAACGCGCCGGCGATGTAGCCGCCGTGTACGCACCCAGGCGGTCCTTCGTACTGGCTCCCCCAACGTATGTCGCCCTTGACCTTGTTGTCTTCGACGCGCAAGCGCAGCGGCGGCGCCAACGGGTTCGAGAGGCCGGCGATGGGACTGTTGTCGAAAAAGCCACCCGGGTCGCCTGACATCTCGCCGCCGGCGACGGAGGACTCCGCGAACGCATAGCTGCGGCCGCGTGGGTAGCCGTCGAGCGCATCGGCGATCTTGTCCAACGCAACGGCGGCGGCGTCCAAGGCGTCGTCCGGGCGCGGTCGTGGCCACAAGACGTTCGATGACCGCGCGCGCGCGCGTTGCCCGCCCGACGCGACGCAGTGCTGTCTTGCCAATCGGTCAGTGACGCCAGTTCGCCGAGACGATCGTGGCGCGCCGGATCTTGGTCGTCGCTCATGTGAGTCCTTCGAGGTCGAGGTCGACGAGGACCGGTGCGTGGTCCGAAGGCAACTTGCCCTTGCGGGCGTTGCGGTCGATGAGCGCCCAGCGCACGCGATCGACCAGCGGATTCGTCACGAGCACCAAGTCGATACGCAGGCCGCGGCCCTGGTGGAAGTCACCGGCGCGGTAGTCCCACCACGAGTAGAGACGTTCGGCGTCGTACAACCTCCGGAACGCGTCGGTGAAGCCGAACGCCTTGATCGCGTCAGCGCGGCGCGCTCCTTGGGGCTCGTGTGCGTTTGGTTCTTGAACCGCTTGGGGTCGTAGACGTCTTTGTCTTCGGGAGCGATGTTGAAGTCGCCGCAGACCACGCCGAGGCCATCGGGCTTGTGCGTCGCCGCAATCTCCGAACGCAAGGCGTTGAGCCACGTCAGTTTGTACTCGTAATGCGGATCAGCGAGCGCGCGTCCGTTGGGCACGTAGACCGACGTCACTTTCACGCCACCGCACGTCGCGGTGACGAGCCGCGGCTCGGGCTCGCCGTCTTGGAACACCGGACATTCCAACGAACCGAACCCGAGCATCACGTCGTCGAGACCAACGCGCGAGGCGATCGCGACGCCGTTCCATCGGCCCGTGCCGTTGTGCGCCACTTCGTAGCCCATTGCCTCGAAACTCATGTACGGGAACGCCGCGTCGGCCAGCTTGGTCTCCTGCATGCACACCACATCTGGCTGCGCGTACGCGAACCACTCCTCGATGCGCGGCATGCGCACGTTCAATGAGTTCACATTCCACGTTGCAATGCGCATTAGCTACCAACCCTGCGGCGGAGTGATTTCGACGGCGGCCCAGCAATACCACGCCACCACCGATCGGAACGGACGGAAGCGATCGCCCAGAGGCTCGAGTTCCTTGGCCGTCGGCGTGGCGCGCAGCGCCCACGCCTTGCCGTAGCCGTTGCGAACGCCGAGGTCGCCGGTCGGCCATACGTCGAGGCGGCCGAGGTGGAACATCAAGAACATCTCGGCGGTCCAAGGTCCAATGCCGCGCACCGACACGAGGTGCTCCACGACTTCTTCGTCGCTCATGTACGGAATCCGCCGGGGCTTCACCCGTCCGTCGCCGTGAGCAACCGCGAGATCGATCAACGAGTTGGCCTTCGCAGTTGACAGGCCGGCGGCGCGCAAGTTCTCGAACGGCGTCGCGAGCACCGCCGCCGGTGTGACCCGCCCGCCGATCGCCTCGACGAACCGTCCGTGAATGACGGCGGCGGCGCGGCCGGCCAGCTGCTGGAACACGATGGCGCGCGCAAGGGTCGTGTACACGCTGCCCGGCGTCGGTCGGCTCAGGGTGCACGGCCCGGCTTCTTTGATCAGACCCTTGAGAACCGGGTCGGCCTTGCTCAGAAATCGCTCCGCGTGGGCGACGGCGTCGACGCCGGCAGTGGTGCTCACCCCGCAGGAGGGGCGGCGGCCTTTTTCGAGACCCGCTTGGCGGTGGTCTTCGCCGTGGCCTTCGCCGGCGTCGCCTTCTTGGCCGCCGTCTTCTTCGCCGGTGCTTTCTTGGCGGCAGCCTTCTTTACTGCCGCGGCCTTCGTTGGCTTCGGCGCGGCCGCCGCCTTCTTCACCGGTGTCTTCTTCACGGCCGCTTTCTTCTCGGGCGTCGTCTTCTCGGCCGCCACCTTCTCGGGCGTCGCCTTCTTCGCCGCCTTCTTCGCCGCCGCCTTCTTCGGTGCGGCTTTGTCCGGAATGGTCTTGTCCGCAGTGGCTCGGCGGCCCCGGCTACCGCGGCTGCCCCGGATTTCCTGCTCCACCGTCTCGGCCGAAGGAGCGCCGGAAGGCTGCGCGAATCCGGGCAAGGCGAGCTCGATGCCGCGGCGAGGCGGATCGAGCGCTTGCACAATGAACGTGCGCTGTTCGCCCTTGGTCACTGCGTCGCGCGCGGCGCGCGGCGCCGGGTTGCCCATCGCCGAGAGCGGCAGGTAACACCGCGCTTCGCCGACGCGGACGAACGCACCGTGACTGGTGAACTCCTGGACGACGCCCTCGACCTTGGCGCCGGGGCGGTGCGACGCCACAAAGCCGAGAAACACCATCGGCTCGTTCACGGGATCTGACGGCACCGCGCCGCGACGCCGCCGTCGGGATGCCTCGTCTGTCTCAGCTTGCTCGGCTTTCGTCGGCGCCGGCCGTGAGTCACCGATGTTTGGCTGACCCGCCGGGCGGGGCGTGATCGGCGTCAACTTGGCGCCCGAGCTCGAACCACCGCGACCACGACCACCGCGGCGACGCGTGCTTGAGGTGGCTTCGTCGGTCGCGGTCTTGATCGCGTCTCGGACAACCGAACTGCGGCCGGCCTTGCGAACTGCTTCGCGGCTCTTCGGTCCCCGCACCGGCGAACGCGCCGTGAAAATCCAGCCGATGCCGGGCACCGGTTTGCCGCCGATGAGGCGGCCGCGGTCAAAGAGCCACTCGTGCTCGCCGTGAAATTCTTGGAAGCTGTCGTTGGACAGCACGTCGGCGTCGACTTTCTCGGCGATACGCAACAGGAACGCGTCACCGCGACCGAAGGCACCCGCGGGGGGCGACACGATCTCGGCGTTGGCGACCGCTTCGTCAAAGGCGGGGACTTCCGAAGAGTCGATGCGGTGGCCGAATGTCGCGTCCACGACGACGGTCACCTGTGCCTCAGGGAACTCGCCCATGAACGCGCGCACCGCCTCGTCGAGTTGAGCGAGGCTGGGCATCGAGCGACCTTCGGTGGCGATATTTGATCCGTCGACAACGACGTGGCGGGTCTGCATGCTGGCGGTCACTCTAGGGGGTGGGCCATTAACCCCCTACGATCCGGCGCATGTCCGACACCACGACGGGCGCGGTGACCGAACTGCTGCAACAGCTGATTCGGAATCGCTGCGTGAACGACGGTAGCGCCGAATCCGGACACGAATCGCGTTCAGCCGACGTGCTGAAAACGGTGTTGGAGGGCCCGGGCATCGACATCGAGACGTACGAACCGACACCGGGGCGCACCTCGCTCGTGGCTCGAATCGAAGGCAGCAACCCCGATGCACCGAGCCTGATGTTGATGGGCCACACCGACGTCGTGCCGGCCACGGAGGGATGGAGTCGTGATCCTTTCGGCGGCGAACTCGTCGACGGTGAAGTGTGGGGCCGCGGCGCGGTCGACATGCTGAACCTCACCGCGTCGATGGCAGTTGCCACGCGCAACCTCGCCGACGCCGGTTGGAAGCCCGAGGGCACGCTGGTGTATCTCGCGGTCGCCGACGAAGAAGCGCTCGGTTACCACGGCGCGGGCTGGCTGGCCGATCACGAAACCGATGCGGTGCGGACTGACTACGTGATCACCGAGTCCGGCGGCATTCCCATGGAGACACCGTCGGGCACGCGGCTACCCGTCATCGTGGGTGAGAAGGGCACCTACTGGTGCAAGCTCATCGTCAAGGGGACGCCCGGTCACGGCAGCCAGCCGTTGCGCACCGACAATGCGCTTGTCACCGCCGCCGAGGTGGTGCGCCGTCTCGACGAGTACCAGCCCGAGACGATGATCCACGACATCTGGCGCCGGTTCGTCGAGGGCATGTTCCCGGGCGACCTTGGGGACTTGCTGCTCGACCCCGCCTCCCTGCGCGAGTTGGTGCAGACGTTGCCGCTCGGTCTGGCCCGCCAAGCGCACGCGTGTACGCACACGACGTTCGCACCGACGGTGATGCACGGTGGGCACAAGACAAACGTCATCCCCGACCGCGTGGAACTCGAAGTCGACATCCGCACCCTGCCCGGCCAGAGCGGCGCCGACATCCGCATGATGCTCGACGAGATCCTTAGCGAGCTTGCTGATCGCGTCACGATCGAAGTGATCACCGACGAGACGTCGACCGCGTCGCCCGTAGACACGCCGTTGTGGGATTCGCTCAATCGGGTGAGCAGCGCGCTCGTGCCCGGCGGCGCGCAGTGCATTCCGTTCTTGACCGTCGGCGCGACCGACGCACGCTTCTTCCGTCGTATGGGGATCCCGTCCTACGGGTTCGGCCTGTTCTCCAACCACCTCACCTACGAGGACTACGGGCTGATGTTCCACGGCGACGACGAGCGCGTCGACGTCGAGTCGCTGCGCCTGTCCACTGAGTTGTGGGAAGCGGTCGGCCACGACCTGCTGGGTGGCTGACGTGAGCGCGTTCAAAGCAGTGCTCTTTGACTTCGGTGGGGTCATTCTCACCAGCCCGTTCGAGGCGTTCGCCCGTTACGAGGCGGCCAACAAACTGCCCGACGGGTTCATTCGCGGGCTGAACGCGAGGAACCCCGACACCAACGCGTGGGCGCGCTTGGAGCGCAACGAACTGACGATCGACGCGTTCGCCGATGCGTTCGAGGCCGAGGCGGTCGCGGCCGGGCATTCCTTCGACGCCCGCGCCGTGTTGTCGCTGCTGTCGGGCGAGATCCGTCCGCCGATGGTGGCGGCCATTGCCGCCATCAAACGGGCGGGCCTGGCCACGGCGTGTCTGACCAACAACTTTGTGTCATTCGAAGACTTCCCCTCCGCCGCGCGAGCCGCCGGCCGCGACGACGTGCTGGGCAAGTTCGACTGCATCATCGAGTCCAGCAAGGTCGGCGTGCGCAAGCCCGATCCGCGGTTCTACGAGTTGGCGTGTGACGCCCTCGGCGTCGAGCCAGCCGACTGCATCTTCCTCGACGACCTTGGGGTCAACCTCAAACCGGCACGAGCGATGGGGATGACCACGATAAAAGTCGAGGATCCCGACGGCGCGCTCGCCCGACTCGCAGCCCTGCTCGAACTCGACCTCTCGTAGTTACAAGGTGAGGGCGCGGTCGAACAGGTCGGCCTGTTCGAGTGCGTGGGCCGCGGCGGATCCGGCGGCCGGGCTGCCGGATTCGACACGGGTCACCTCGATTATCGGGAAGTCGTCGCCCACGACCCGGGCGAGTTTGCCGCGGAGATAGGTCCACGGGCCCATGTTGCGCGGCTCCTCTTGCAGCCACACGACGTCCTGCGCGTGCGCGTACTTGCCGAGGACTGAGGCGATCTGCTCTTCAGGCCACGGGTACAGCTGCTCAATCCGCACGATGGCGACCGGCGCCTCGCGGCGTGTCGCGTTCTGCGGTGATCTGCACGGCTACCTTGCCGGTGGCGAACACCACGCGGCGCACGCTGTCGGGATCGTTGACGGTCGGATCGTCGAGCACCTCGAGGAAGCGCCCCTCGACCAGCTCGTCGATCGCCGAGTACGCCTCCTTGCGACGCAGCAGCCACTTCGGCGTCATCACCACGAGCGGGCAGCGGCGGTCGCGCCGCACCTGACGACGTAACAAGTGGAAGTACTGGGCCGCGGTTGTCGGACTGGCCACCGTGATGTTGCCTTCGGCGCACTGCGCGAGAAAACGTTCGAGGCGCGCGGAGCTGTGCTCGGGACCCTGGCCTTCGTAGCCGTGCGGCAATAGCAACACGAGCCCGGAGGTTTGACCCCACTTGTCCTCGGCGGCCACGAGGAACTGATCGATGATGATCTGCGACCCGTTGACGAAGTCGCCGAACTGCGCTTCCCATGCAACGAGCGCGTCCTTGTGCACGATTGAGTATCCGTACTCGAAGCCGGTGGCGGCGTACTCCGACAACAGTGAGTCGTAGATAAAGAAGCGGCCCTGGCCTGGACCCAGTTCCCACAGGGGCACGTATTCGACACCGGTGTGGTAGTCCACGAGCACGGCGTGGCGCTGACTGAAGGTGCCGCGCCGCGTGTCCTGACCCGCGACGCGCACGTCGGTGCCTTCGCTCAACAGCGAACCGAACGCGAGCGCCTCGCCGAGCGCCCAGTCGATCTGGCCCTCGCCGTACACCTTGGCGCGGGCTTCGAGCTGCTTGGCCAGCTTCGGGTGAACAGTGAAGTTCGGTGGAAACTCGTGAACCGCGCGGGCGACCTTGTCCAGCAGGTCGCGGGCCACACCCGTCGGGGGCGACGGTTCCACGATCGTCGGCGGGCGCGCCGGCAGGCTCGTCGGTTTCGGCGGAGCGGACTGACGCGTCTCGTCCAACGCGGCCTGCAGCCGTGAGGAGAAGTCCTCGAGTGCCTGCTCGGCTTCCTCCATCGTGATGTCGCCGCGCTTGACCAGCGCCTCGGTGTAGAGCTTGCGGACAGAACGCTTCTGCTCGATGCGTTCGTACATCTGCGGCTGGGTGTAGCTCGGCTCGTCGCCCTCGTTGTGACCAAACCTTCGGTAACACACCATGTCGATCACAACGTCTTTTTCGAACTCCTGCCGGAAGGCGAACGCGAGCTTGGCCACGCGCACACACGCTTCGGGGTCGTCGCCATTCACGTGGAAGATCGGCGCCTGCACCATCTTCGCGACGTCAGTGGCATACACCGACGAGCGCGCCGACTCGGGCGCGGTGGTGAAGCCAACCTGGTTGTTGATCACGAGGTGCACGGTGCCGCCGGTGCGGTAACCCGGCAGCATCGACAGGTTCAGCGTTTCGGCGACGACGCCCTGGCCGGCGAAGGCGGCATCACCGTGGATCAGCAAGCTCAGCACCGAGAACCGCTGTGATACGCCCGGAGGAGGCACGAACAGGTCCTGCTTGGCGCGCGTCATACCTTCGACCACCGGATCGACGGCTTCCAAGTGCGACGGGTTCGACGCGAGCGTCAATGGGACCGGAAGCCCGCTCTGACCAACGAAGGTGCCGTTGGCACCTTTGTGGTACTTCACGTCCCCTGAACCCTGCACCGTGTCGGGGTCGAGGTCGCCCTCGAACTCTTTGAACAGTTCTCGGTAACTCTTGCCGATGATGTTGGCGAGCACGTTCAGCCGACCACGGTGCGCCATGCCGAGCACGACTTCGGCCACACCCGCCGCCGCCGCTTCGTCGATCACCGTTTCGAGCAGCGGGATCGCCGACTCACCGCCTTCGAGACCGAAGCGCTTCTGACCGACGTACTTGGTGTGCAAGAACTTCTCGAAGGCCTCGGCCGCGTTCAACCGCGACAACACCCAGCGCTGCTCGTCGGCTGACAGCAGCGTGGACACGCCTTCGACCTGGCCTTGGATCCACTTCTTCTGGTCGGGTTCTTGAATGTGCATGTATTCGACGCCGACCGTGCGGCAATAGGCGTCGCGCAACACGCCGAGGATGTCGCCGAGCGTCATCGCTTCGTTGCCGGCGAGACCGTCGGCGTAGAACTCGCGATCGAGGTCCCACAGCGTGAGGCCGTAGGTGGCGGGGTCGAGCTCGGCGTGCATCGTCGGCGCCTTCGCCGCCAGCGGATCGAGATCGGCAATCAAGTGGCCGCGCACTCGGTACATGTTGATGAGGGTGTGCACGTGGACTTGCTTGGCGAACCGGGCGCGCTCTTCGTCGACCGGATTCGTGTCGCGCCGCCACCGCACGGGCTCATACGGAACGCCCATCGACCGGAAGACGTCGTCGTAGAAACCCTCCTCGCCGATGAGGAAGTGGTGCACCCACTGGAGGAACTCGCCGGATTCCGCGCCTTGGATGATGCGGTGGTCGTAGGTCGAGGTGACCGAGATCGTCTTGCTTACGCCGAGGCGCGCCAGCGTCTGCGGATCGGCCGCCTGGTACTCCGCCGGATAGTCGATGGCGCCGACGCCAATGATGGCGCCTTGTCCGGGCATGAGGCGCGGCACCGAACTGACCGTGCCGATCGTGCCCGGATTGGTGAGACTGATGGTGACGCCGCCGAAGTCGTCGGGTGTGATCTTGTTCGTGCGGACTTTGCGAATCAGATCTTCGTACGCCTGCCAGAAACCTTGGAAGTCGAGGTGGTTGGAGTTGCGGATGCACGGCACGAGCAGAGTGTGGGAGCCGTCGGACTTCGTCACGTCCACCGCGAGGCCAAGGCCGAGGTCCTTGTGGTGCACGACGCGTGGCGGGTCGTCGTCCACGAACGACGAGTTGATGACCGGCATCTTGTCGATCGCGCGCACGATGGCGTAGCCGATGATGTGGGTGAAGCTGACCTTGCCGCCCCGCGTGCGGCCGAGGTGGTTGTTCAGGATCTTCCGGTTGACCTCGAGCAGCTTGGCCGGGATGACCCGCACGCTCGTGGCCGTCGGAACCTCGAGACTCGCCTCCATGTTGGCGACGATCCGGGCGGCCGCGCCACGAATGGGCACACCCTCGTTGGCTTCTCTTGGCTGTTCGGGCGTAGGCGTTACCGCCGGAGCGGCCGGAGCGGCGACCGGCGTCGCTGGCGGCGCTGGAGCCACCGGTGCGGCGACGGGAGCTGCAACCGGCGCGGCGCCGTTGGGCCCGGATGCGGTTCGGTAGTCGGCGAAGAACTCGCGCCAGCTCTCCGACACCGAATTGGGGTCGGCCTTGAACTGGTCGTACATCTCCTCGACGAGCCACTCGTTCGGCCCGAAGGTGGTTGAGTCCTCGTCGCTCACAGCCGCCGATCCTACCGGCGCGCTCGTGGACCGACCCAAGCCCCGTTGGCCCGAAGGTTCTTGGCGCAGAAGCGGCCGGGAAAAGCCGTCGGTTTTGCGCCGAGAACCGTTCGCTGCGCCAACTACCCTTCTCGGCCTCATGGCGCACCAGTTCATCTACACAATGCAGAAGGTTTCTCGAGTGCACCCGCCGGACCGGCAGGTGCTCACCGACATCTATCTGTCGTTCTTTCCCGGCGCCAAGATCGGCGTGCTCGGCAGCAACGGCGCCGGCAAGTCGTCCCTGTTGCGGATCATGGCCGGCGAGGACGACGGCTACTCGGGCGAAGCGCGACTCACGCCGGGATTCACCGTGGGGTTCCTCAAGCAGGAACCCGAGCTCGACGCGAGCAAGGACGTCGCCGGCAACGTGGCCGACGGTGTCGGCGAGATCATGACGCTGCTCAACGAGTTCAACGACGTGTGCGCGGCGATGGGTGACGCCGATGCCGATTTCGACGCGCTGCTCGAGAAGCAGGGCAAGTTGCAGGACAAGATCGACGCCGCCAACGGGTGGGACATCGAGCGCACTCTCGAGATCGCCATGGACGCGCTGCGCCTGCCACCAGGCGACTCGCCCGTCACGCATCTGTCAGGCGGCGAGCGGCGCCGTGTCGCCCTTTGCCGTCTCCTGCTGGCGCGTCCCGATTTGCTGCTACTCGACGAGCCCACCAACCACCTCGATGCCGAATCGGTGGCGTGGCTGGAACGGTTCCTGCAGGACTACGAAGGAACGGTGATCGCGGTTACCCATGATCGCTACTTCCTCGACAACGCCGCAGGTTGGATCCTGGAACTCGACCGGGGTCGGGGTATTCCGTGGGAGGGCAACTACTCGTCGTGGCTCGAGCAGAAGCACACGCGGCTCGCGCAGGAGGAGAAGGCGGACAAGGTGCGCGAGCGCACGCTGGCGCGCGAACTCGAGTGGATCCGCATGGCACCCAAGGCCCGGCACGCGAAGGGCAAAGCCCGCATCACCGCCTACGACCAACTGGTGGCTGAATCCGAGGCCGTCGACGGAGCAGCGCGACAAAGTCGAGATCGCGATCCCGGTCGGGCCGCGGTTGGGCGACGTCGTGGTCGAGGCCAAGAAACTCACCAAGGCATTCGGCGACAAGCTCCTGATCGACGACCTGACCTTCTCGTTGCCGCGCGGCGGCATCGTGGGCGTCATCGGTCCCAACGGCGCGGGCAAGACCACGCTGTTCAAGATGATCACCGGCGATGAGAAACCCGACGGTGGTGAACTCACCGTCGGCACCACCGTGCAGATCGCGCACGTCGATCAGAGCCGCGAGAACCTCGACGCGAACAAAAGCGTGTTCGACGAGATAAGCGACGGACTCGACCACATGGTCGTGGGCGGACGGGAGTTCCGCAGCCGCGCCTGGGTTGCGTCGTTCGGCTTCACCGGATCCGACCAACAAAAGCTCGTCGGCGAGCTCTCGGGTGGCGAGCGCAACCGCGTCCAGCTGGCAAAGGTCTTGCGCGCCGGCGGCAACTTGATCCTGCTCGACGAGCCCACGAACGACCTCGACGTCGACACCCTCCGCGCGCTCGAGGAGGGCCTACTGAGCTTCCCCGGTTGCGCCGTGGTAATCAGCCACGACCGATGGTTCCTTGACCGCATCGCCACGCACATCCTCGCGTTCGAAGGCGATTCGGAGGTCGTGTGGTTCGAGGGCAACTACGCCGACTACGAAGCCGACCGGCACGCCCGCCTGGGCCGCGAGGCCGACGCAACCGCACCGCATCAAATACAAGCCTCTCGTGCGCAACTAGGAACTACGTCGGTGGTCGCGGTTACCCGTCTCCGGATCGTTGTGATCGGCATCTGCATCGCCGCGATACCAACGATGATCGTCGTCGTCGATTCTCGAACGCGACGGCGTGGCGCTGACGGCGGGGCTCGTCGCGGCGATCGCGATCGGGTGCCTGTTGGTCGCCACCACAGTAGCTCCCGGCCCGCGGCCGGTGACGGCCGACGACGAAGCGGCGCGGGTCGAGTCGCTCGTCGGCGATCTCACGGGGCGCGGCGCTGACGAAGCCACGGTGCGCAGCCTCGCGGCGGCCGCCGTGCGTCTCGGCCGCGCGCAAAGCGCATCTGGGGAGACCGAAGTAAGCGTTAGGGCCTGGAGCGCGGCGGACGCTCAACAGGCCCCAACGCCACTAGTGAGGGTTTGCCTGATTTGTCCTTCTGTCAACCCCAAGGTCAGTAGGGTCTTTGCCGATGGGTGAAAGCCGTGCCGTCGAACGGAGCATTGAGCCCGGTAACAGCGCGGTGTGCCCCGTGTGCGGTGAAACCGTGAAGTTCAAGGCGCGCACGCAGGGCCGCCAAGTCATCGCGAACATCTACGTGAATGGCAACTGGGACCGCGTCGAGCACTACCACGTCGAGTGTTACGACCAAGCCGACAAGCCCTACGGCGAACCGCAGTAGTCGCAACCCCGGTACCGTCTCGGGCGTGCAGACACGCGTTTCTCGCAGCTTCTCCTTCGAAGCGGCCCACCAACTTGAGTGGCACTCCGGCGCGTGCAAGAACCTCCACGGTCACTCGTATCGCCTTGACGTCTCGGTGGTGGGCGACCTCGACGGCAACGGCATCGTTATCGACTTCGCCGATCTTGCGGCGGTCGTTCAAGCCGAGATCCTCGATCGCTTCGACCACACCTACCTGAACGACCTGCTGCCGAACCCCACTGCGGAACTCATCGCCGCCGACATCTGGACGCGCTTCGCGCGACGCCGGACTGTCGCTGGACCGCATCGTGTTGTGGGAGACGGTCAACAGTTCGGTGGAGATCACCGCGTGACCGGCGCAGTGGTCGTCCTCTCGGGCGGCCTCGACTCCACCGTGTGCCTCGCCGAGGCCGTGCGCGGCCACGACCCGGTGATTGCACTCTCGATCGACTACGGCCAACGCCATCAGATCGAACTCGAGCGGGCGGCCGCGATCGCCGCCCACTTCGGCGTCGAGCACATCGAGCAGCGCCTCGACCTCAGAGCGTGGGGAGGCTCGGCACTGACCGACGCGTCGATCGACATCCCGACCGCCGCCGTCGCCGCGGCCGGACCCGCAATCCCGATCACCTACGTACCGGGACGCAACCTGATCTTTCTCTCGCTCGCGGTCGCGCTGGCGGAGGCTCGTCAGTGCGGGGCCGTCTTCATCGGGGTCAACGCCCTCGACTACTCGGGCTACCCCGACTGCCGGCCCGAGTTCATCGAAAGCTTTCGCGCTACGTCCCGGCTCGCGCTGCGCGTCGGCGTCGAGGGAGCAGCCGTAGACATCCGGACCCCCCTCATCGACCTGTCGAAGGCCGACATCGTGCAGCGCGGCATCGAACTGCACGCACCGCTACAGCTCACGTGGTCGTGCTACCGCGGTGAGGAGCGACCGTGCGGTGACTGCGACTCGTGCGTGCTGCGAGCCAAGGGCTTCACCGAGGCCGGCGTCGCCGACCCGGCACGCGAAGCCTCGGAACGTTCCTAAGGTGGCCGAGCCACCGCTTGTCATCAGCGAGATTTTCGGCCCGACGTTCCAGGGCGAAGGACCCGAACTCGGGCGGCGGTGTGGCTTCGTCCGGCTCGGTCGCTGCAACCTGGCGTGCTCGTGGTGTGACACGGCGTACTCGTGGGACTGGACGCGCTACAACGCCGATGAGGAGCTGACCGAACTGTCGGTACCCGCGGTCGTCGCGCGGTTGGCGACGATGGCGATCGACACCGTGGTGCTCACCGGCGGTGAACCGCTACTCCAACAGCGCCGACTGGTTCCGCTTATCGGCGCGTTCCGCCGATTGAAATGGGCGACGCACGTCGAAACCGCAGGCACGATCGCCTGGGAGGCCGACACGCGGCTCGTCGACCGATGGGTGGTGTCGCCCAAGTTGGCCAACTCCGGCATGACGGCGCGGCGTCGACTGCGCTACGACGTGCTCAGCGCGGTTCGCGACAATGGGCGCGGTCGTTCAAATTCGTCGTTACCGACGTCGGCGATCTCGCCGAGATCGAACACATCGCGACTCGCGTCGGCATCAACCCCTCCGACATCTGGGTCATGCCTGAGGGGACGAAGGCCGCGGTCATCGCAAAGCGCACGGCCGAAGTGGCCGATGAGGTACTCCAACGCGGGTGGAACCTCACGACACGCCTGCACGTGCTGGCCTGGGGCAACCGGCGGGGCCGCTAGGTCTCCCGGAGCGACAGCGTGGCGCCGCGCGGACGCGCGATGCGGCACAACCACATCATCCGCCATTCGCCGACGATCACGTGGTCGATGTGGGTTGCGTGGAGGTTGCGGAGCGTCGTACGACGCCACCGAAGGATCGCGAGCGGCTTCAGGCTTGTGAGCCGCGGCACGAGATCGGCCACGCTCGCGTTCTCGATCACGTCGTGACCGAGCGCTTCCAACTCGACGATCAGCTTTGCCGCGCCTTCGGCGGGTAGGCCGATCAGCAACGTCCGCGGCGCGGCGCCGCTCGCGGTCACGAGAAGGCCGACTTGATGCGACCGAACAGACCCGGGGCGGGCTCGTTCACCGCTTCACCGCGGGCCGCTGCGAGATCGCGCAACAGCGTCGCTTCCTCCTCCGACAGCTGCATCGGCGTGTCCACCACGATGTGCACGTGGAAATCACCGCGGCCGCGGCCGTTGGCGTGCGGCACGCCCTTACCGCGGAGGCGCAGGATGCGCCCCGTCTGCGTACCGGCTTCAACCGCAACGGCCTCCGTACCGTCGAGCGTGACCACGTCGCATTCCGCGCCAAGCGCGGCCTGCGTCACTGCGACATGCAGCTCGGTGTGGACGTCGACGCCGTCTCGTTCGAACCGTTCGTGCGGCTGCACGCGCACGTGCAGGTACAAGTCGCCGGGCGGTCCCCCGCGCGGCGCGGCCGCGCCGCGCGACGTGCTGCGAAGCGTTTGGCCGTGGTCGATGCCGGCGGGCACGGTCACGAGTTCGACGCGCTCTTCGGTGCGACGGCCTTCGCCGCGGCAATCGTGACAGGGAGTCGCAATCACAGTGCCCAGGCCTCCGCACTGGTTGCACGGCCCGCTCGTGACCATCTGGCCGAGGATGCTTTGGCGCACGCGGCGCACCTCACCGGAGCCGCCGCACTGTGTGCAGGTCGTGGCCCCAGTCCCTTCCGCCGCGCCCGTTCCGTGGCACGTCTCGCACGCGACCGGCAGTCGCAGCCGAACCTCTTTCTCCGCGCCGAACACCGCCTCTTCGAAGGTGAGGTCGAGCACGGCCTCGGCGTCCGCGCCACGCATCGGACCGCCGCGTCCAGCGCCGCCCCCGAACCCTGCGCCGAAGAATGTCTCGAAGATGTCGCCGATACCGCCGCCGAAGAAGTCACCCCCGCCGGCGCCCGCTCCAACGCCCGCCGCGCCGAACATGTCGTAGCGCTGACGCTTTTCAGGATCCGACAGCGTCTCGTACGCGATCGTGATCTCCTTGAAGCGCTCGTGCGCGGCGGGATCGTCGGGATTGGCGTCTGGGTGCAACTCACGCGCCAGCCGGCGGTACGCGCTCTTGATTTCTTCACCCGTGGCCGTGCGCGACACGGCGAGTAGTTCGTAGAAGTCGGTCACGGGGCGTCGCCAAGATTGTCGCCGAGACGACGACTCACCGCGGTGACGGCGGCGAGTGCGTGGGGATAGTTCATGCGGGTCGGGCCGAGCACACCTACGGTGCCCGCGGGTTGACCGCCGATCGTGATCGGCGCGACGACAACCGCGCACTCCAGCAGAGGCGCCAAGCCGTGCTCCGCACCGATAGCGACCGACTGACCGCTGCTAAGCACGTCACGCAAGAGGCTGACCACGACGTACTGGTGCTCGAGTACCCCGAGCACCCGCCGAACCGTGTCCACGGCCTCGAAGGCCTCGGCCACGCGCGCCGTGCCGCCGACGAACACGTGGTCGCCTCCCGCCGTCTTGTCACGGCGGGCGAAGGCGGAACGCACCGCGCCAATCACCGCGTCGATCGCGCCGCTGGCGCCGATACGAATGTTCAAGTCGAGGGCCTGGCCACTCAGGTGCGCTTCCAGCGCGTTGCCGGCGGCGGCGAGATCGCCGGCGCTTGCGCCGCTCGGGATTTCGAATGCGACCTTCTCGACGATTTGATTCGAAAGCACGAGCACGGCCAGGCCCTCATGCGGTGTCATCTCCACGAGGTGCACCGATCGCACGACCGCGGTGTCGGTACCGGGAGTCACGACGACCGCGGCGTAGTTCGTCAGCGTGGCGAGAAGGTGACTGGTCTCGGCCAGCATCTGTTCGAGCGCCACATGGGTGCGATCGAAGAAATCCGTCACCGTTTGCTGCTCCGGTCGACCAAGGTCGTTGGGCGACGTGAGCGCGTCGACGAAGAATCGGTAGCCCTTGTCGGTGGGCACCCGTCCGGCGCTGGTATGCGGGTGACTCAGATACCCGTCGCGCTCGAGAGCGGCCATGTCGTTTCGGATCGTGGCGCTCGACACCGTTACGCCGGCGCTGCGGCGCACGTGCGCCGAGCCGACCGGCTGCGCGGTCTCGATGTATTCCTCCACAACGGCGCGGAGTACGGCGGCCTTGCGATCGTCCAACATTTGGCACTCGATGATACTGAGTGCCAGCCCGCATCCCACTAGCCTTCGGCCGAATCGTGGAACGCACCTCCCCTGAATCCAGCGCCATTGACTACCTGCGCATCGTTTGGCGGCGCAAATGGCTCATCGTCGCCGCGATGGTCGCGGCGGCGAGTGTCTCGCTGTTCATCAGCTCGCGGGCGACGTCGATCTACGCCTCGTCGAGCCGCCTGCTGATCTCTGCGCAGGACCGCTCGCTTTTCGCGCTGACCGGGTTCGTGTTCCCTGATCAGTCCCAGATCGAGACCCAGGTACAAGTGATCCAGTCGCCGGCGGTGGCGGCGGCGGTGGCCACGCAAGCTCGGCGCGGCAGGCGCGGGAAGTCACGGGCGTGTCGGCGGAGGGCGTCGGCACCACGCGAATTCTCCAAATAACTGTCCGGGCCACTTCCCCCGAGGTGGCCGCGAAGGCGGCGACGTTGTACGCCACGACGTACCAGGAGCAACGTCGGGCGGACGCGATCGCCGAAATCATCGGGCTCAGCACGAAGCTGTCCGAAGCCACCGCGCAGGCCAAGCAAAAGGCGGAGGATCTCGACGGGCAACTCGCGCGGGCTACGGCCAACAAGGCCTCCGCGTCGGAGATCCAGGGGTTGAAGCTGCAACGCGACGCGGCACAGACCGGATACATCTCGTACCAGCAGAAGGCCGACCAGGCCTTGGTGGACGCGTCGGTCGTCACTGGAGGCGCCGAAATCCTCGTCAAGAGGCGCGGTTCCCGGCGCGCCCATTAGTCCCGCAGCCGCAGACAAAGCGCGGTCCTGGCCGCCGCACTCGGCTTGCTGCTCGGCTTGATCGCCGCGATCGCTCTCGACTTCCTGGACGACTCGGTCAAGCAAGTCGAAGAGATCGAGCGCATCGTGCGCCCGCTTCCAGTGCTCGGCGCGATTCCGACTATCGCCGAGTGGCGCAACCGCGACCAGGCGAGACTCATCACCATCGACGAACCAAATGGCGCCGTGTCGGAGGCCTATCGCGCCCTGCGGACAAGCGTGCAGTTCCTCGGGTTGCGGCAAGAGGCGCGGTGCTTGCAGATATCGAGCCCGGTCGCAGCCGAGGGCAAGACCACGACGCTCGCCAACCTGGCGGTCACGCTTGGCGCTGTCGGGTCGGCGCGTCACCGTCGTGGACTGCGACCTGCGTCGTCCGCGCGTGCACGAGTTCTTCGGGCTGTCCAACGAGGTCGGCTTCACGTCGGTCCTGCTCGGCGACGCTCCGCTGTCGAGTGCGTTGCAGCGCGTCGTGCTGCCCGACGGCGCCACGATGCAACTGCTGGCGTCAGGACCGCTGCCGCCCAACCCTGCGGAACTGCTCGGCACGTCACGCGTGAACGAACTGCTCGCGGCGTTGAGGGCCGAGAGCGACTTCGTGCTCATCGACGCTCCGCCGGTGCTGCCGGTCACCGACGCCGTGGTGCTCTCGGCGCGAGTCGACGGCGTGCTTATGGTCGCAACCGCGAAGGTGACCGGACGACGCCATCTCGCGCAAGCCATCCGCACGTTCGATGCGGCCGACACCAACCTGCTCGGCGTGGTGGTCAACGGTGCGCCCGTGAACAACGTCTACACCTACGACTACCGGTATCGCCCGCGCGGGACCGGAAGGCCGCAACGGTCGCGGGCGCGAGAAGCGCACCGCGAAGTCACGCGCGTAGGCACATGGCGGTTGCCGTCATCACGGGCGCCGGAGGCCTGATCGGCTCCGCGGCCGCGGCGCGCTTCGCGCGGCTCGGTCTTGACATCGTCGGCGTCGACAACGACATGCGCGCCACGTTCTTCGGCGCTGAGGCATCCACGGGCCCGAACCTCGAACGGTTCGCGCGGGGAGCTCGGCAAGCAATTCGTGAATCGAGCGATCGACATCCGCGACGACCGACGCGATCGACGCGCTCTTCGCCGAACTCGGCGAGCGACATCGCGGTGGTGGTGCACACGGCGGCGCAGCCGTCGCACGACTGGGCGGCGCGCGAACCGCGCACCGACTTCGACATCAACGCCGTCGGCACGCTCAACCTGCTCGAAGCGACCCGCCATCACTGCCCCGAAGCGCCGTTCATCTTCTGCTCGACCAACAAGGTCTACGGAGACACGCCGAACCAACTGCCGCTCGTGGAGCAGGAACAGCGCTACGAGATTGACCCGGAACACACCTACGCCGAAGGCATCCGCGAGGACATGTCGATCGACCACACGTTGCACATCGGTCTTCGGCGTCTCCAAGACAGCCGCCGATCTGCTCGTGCAGGAATACGGCCGCTACTTCGGCTTGTCGACCGTGTGCTTTCGCGGCGGCACTCTGACCGGGCCGGCGCACGCGGCCACCGAGTTGCACGGGTTCCTCGGCTACGTGATGCGCTGCACGATGACCGGCACGAAGTACACGGTGTTCGGTTACAAGGGCAAGCAGGTGCGCGACGCGATCCACTCCGCCGATGTGGCCGCCGCCTTCGAAGCGTTCTTTCGGGCCCCGCGTGCGGCGGAGGTCTACAACCTGGGCGGCGGACGCCACGTCGAACTGCTCGGTGCTGGAGGCGATCGCGTTGAGCGAACAGATCGCCGGCCGCGACCTTGACGTGGGCGTACGACGACACCAACCGCTCGGCGACCACATCTGGTGGATCGGCGACAACGGCCGCTTCGCCGAGCACTACCCCGGCTGGTCGCTGTCCTACGACATCCCGACGATCCTCGGCGAGATCCACGACGGCCAACGTCGGGCGGTGGAGGCCGTGAGCCTGACCGAAGAGACCGCGGTTCGCCCGAAATGGCGCGGCCTGATTCATCGCGCGGCCACGCCTGTGTTCCCGTCGCGTTCGTGGTGTTGGCGGCGAACACGCCCAGCGATAACGGCAACCGGCTCGCCGTGATCGTCTACGGCATAGGCGTCATCGCCATGCTCGGCGTGAGCGCGACGTACCACAGCGGGCGCATGTCAGCGGAGGTCACACGTGTCCTCAAGCGCATCGACCACAGCACGATCCTGCTGGCGATCGCCGGCACCTATACCGGCGTGACCGCGCTCGCGGTCGACGGCCGCACGCGGTCGTTGTTGCTCATTGGCATTTGGGTGACCGGCGACGATCGGCATCGCCATGCGGATGCTGTGGCTCGACGCCCCGCGGGTGGTGGGCTCGGCCGTGTACGTGATCGTCGGTTGGTTCCTGCTCTTCGACATTCCCGCGTATGTCGACGGCACGACCGGCGGCGAACTGGCGCTGCTTGCGCTCGGCGGACTGCTCTACACCGCTGGCGGAGTCGTGTACGCGATGAAAAGGCCGGACCCGTCCCCTGCCGTGTTCGGATTCCACGAGGTGTTCCACGCGCTCGTGGTCGTGGCGGCGCTCGCCCACTTCGTCGCCGTCGCAAGCCTCGTCAGCGCCACCTAAGTTCGGCAGAATGCCGACCAAGTCTGTTGAGGCCAACGGCCTCGCCTTCAGCGTGATTGACGAGAACGAAGCCGGCGAGAAGGGTGCCGTCTTGTTCCTGCACGGCTTCCCCGACCGCGGCTCGATGTGGCACAACCAGATCGCCGCGGTCACCGCCGCCGGCTACCGCGCCATCGCGCCCGACTTGCGCGGTTTCGGCGACAGCGACGCGCCCGAGGGTGTCGAGAACTACGGCGCTGTTCGACTACATGGGCGACGTGACCGGAATCCTCGACGCGCTCGGCGTCGACAAGGCGCACGTCGTCGGTCACGACTGGGGTGCGGCGCTGGCGTGGATCACCGCGCACGTTCTCGGCCGATCGGGTGCTGTCGCTCACCTGCGTTTCCGTCGGTCACCCCAACGCGTTCGCATCTGCGGGGGTCGAGCAGAAGCAGCGGTCGTGGTACATGCTCGCCTTCCAGCACGTCGGCATCGCCGAGAACATGGTGATCGCACAACAACTTCGCGTTCTTCGACCAGTGGGGCGAGGGTGGTCAAGAGGCGCAGTGGGCCGAGGACCTAAGCCGCCCGGGCCGTATGACCTCGGCGTTGAACATCTACCGCGCCAACGTGCCGCCCGAGGCGCTGCTGGCGACCGAGCGCGTCGGCCCTGCCCCCGACACCGGTGCGCACGATGGGAGTGTGGAGCGACGACGACGAGGCGCTGACGGAAGCGCAGATGAAGAACTCGGCTGAGCACGTCGAGCGCGGCTTCCGCTACGAGCGCATCGAGGGGATCTCGCACTGGATCCCGACGGCGGCCGCCGACCGGCTCAACGCGCTGCTGCTCGATTTCTTCGCCGCCGAGTGAACCCTCTCGACGCGTTCGGGCCGCGCTCGTTGGCCGCGGCCCGAAGTCATCAGCCTTCGGCCGGCTCCCGATGTCGACGTACCTGTCGCGGGGCAACGAGGTCTCGCTGGACGGGCGAGTGGCGATTCACGCTCGCGCCGAAGCCCGAGTCGATTTCGGACCATCACCTCGACGGGTGAGACGGAGCGCGTGGGCGCCGATCGAGGTACCGGGCTGCTGGACGATGCAGGGCTTCGATCGCCCGCAGTACACGAACGTGCAGATGCCGTTTCCCGGGTCCGCCGCCGGCGGTTCCGCGCCACAACCCGACCGGCGTGTACCGCCGCACGGTGACGGTCCCGGCGGACTGGGACGGCCAGCGAATCGTCTTGCACGTCGCCGCCGCCGAGACGGTGCTGTACGTCATTCGTCGACGGCGCGCCCGTCGGCATGGGCAAGGACTCGCGGCTGCCGCACGAGTTCGACATCACGGCGTTGGTCGACGCCGGGCGATGCATGTCGAGCTCGCGCTCGTGGTCGTGCGGTGGTCCGACGCCACGTACCTCGAGGACCAGGACCACTGGCACCACGCCGGCCTGCACCGCGACGTTGTTCTGTACGCCACGCCGCCGGTGCACATCGCCGACGTGCACGCCATCGCCGACTTCGACACGGCGAACGGCGACGGTGAGCTCACCGTGCAGGTGGCGGTCGGCGGGCACGCCGTCCGCGACGCGGGGCTGGCGCGTGCCGCGTCGACGTGCGCCGGCCAGACCGGCGACGCGTCTGCGCGGTTCGAACACGCCAGCTGGATCGTGAACTCGTTCGCCTTCGAAGGACGCGGCGCGACGGTGCACGCTCGACGCTCCCGGCGTCGCGCCGTGGACCGCCGAGACGCCGAACCTGCACGAGCCTGTCGATCGAACTCGTCGACGGCGACGGGCATAGTCGTCGACCGGGTGCAACTCGACGTCGGGTTCCGGCGCGTCGAGATCGTCGGCGCCGAGCTGCGCGTCAACGGCCGGCCCGTCCTCATCAAAGGCGTGAACCGCCACGACACCGATCCGCGGCGCGGCAAGGCGGTCACACGCGCAGGCGATCGAGCGCGACATCGCGCTGATGAAGCAGCACAACTTCAACGCGATCCGCACCTCGCACTACCCGAACGACGTTCACTTGTACGACGTGTGCGACCGGCTCGGGATGTACGTGGTCGACGAGGCGAACATCGAGTCGCCACGCATACCTACGTTCGCTCACGAAGGACCCGATGTGGACGCCGGCGATCCTCGAGCGCGTCGCCCGCATGGCGCAGCGCGACAAGAACCACCCGAGCGTGATCATGTGGTCGCTCGGCAACGAGAGCGGCGTGTCCGCCGCACACCACGCGGCCGCGGCGTGGCTGCGCGCGTGCGATCCGGACGCGACCCGTGCACTACGAGAGCGGCATCAGCGAGGACCAGATGGCCGAGGGCGGTCAGTCCTACCGTCCAGAGATCCTCGGACACGCACCGCGCCGAGACCGACGTGATCGCGCCGATGTATCCACCGGTCGAGGCGCTGATCGCGTGGGCGACCGAAACCACGCCCGACCATGCCGCTGATCATGTGCGAGTACATCCACGCGATGGGCAACTCGTGCGGCGGCGCCGACGAGTACTGGAACGCGATCCGCTCGCACCACGGGCTGCAAGGCGGCTTCGTGTGGGACTGGGCCGACCAGGCGCTCGTACAGACGATGGCCGACGGCACTGAGCGGCTCGCCTACGGCGGCGACTTCGGCGACGAGCCCGAACGACGGCGCGTTCTGCATGAACGGTCTCGTCGACACCGACCGCGTGCCGCACCCGTCGCTGTTCGAGCTGGCGCAGTCATGCAGCCCGTGCAGATCGAGCCGATCGAGGGCGAGCCGGTACGTTCCGCGTGACCAACGAGTTCTCCTTCGTCGATCTGCGCTGGCTGACGCCGGAGTGGTCCGTGGACGACGACCCGCGGCGTTCTGGAGCCGCTCGACCTGCGACCGGGCGAGACCACGACCGTGCGCGTGCCGTCCGATGGCGAGTTGACCACCTTGCGATTCGTCACCCGCGCGGCGAGCGCCTGGGCGCCAGCAGGACACGAGCTGGCGTGGGCGCAGACCGACGCACCAACCGTGTTCTGAGGAGCTCTGCGCCTCCGCCGGCGAACCGCCTCGAACGGGACTCGCGTCGCTCGAACCGACTCTGGCGCTGTGGCGCGCGCCGATCGACAACGAGACGTTCGGGCCGGCCACGCGGCGCGCTGGGACCAACTCGGCCTCGCGACGCGGGGCGGTGTCGAAACGGAAACCGTCGTCGCCGGCGAGATCGTCACCCACACCGTCGACATTCCCGACACCTCGACGACATCCCCCGCGTCGGCGTGCGCCTCGCATCTCGGTCCCGGCGTGCAGGCGGTGGACTGGTTCGGCCGCGGGCCGCACGAGAACTACTCCGACCGCTGCGCGAGCGGCGCGCTTACGGTCGCTGGCGCACGACGTCGACGACTGGACGGTGCCCTACGTGCATCCGCAAGCGAGCGGCAACCGCACCGGGGTGCGGTGGCTCCGTCTCCTCGACGCCAACGGCGAGCCGCTACTCGTCATCGACCGGATGGACGACCTCAACGTGATCGTCAGCCGCTGGACCGACGAAGAGCTCGACGCCGCCGCCCACCTCGAGGATCTTCCGCGACGCGACGATTGCTACGTGTGGATCAGCGTGCGCGAGCGGGGCGTCGGATCCGGCGCCTGCGGCCCTGACACCTCGCCCGACACATCGCATCGGCCCGGGACCTACACCTGGTCCTACCGTTTGGGATAGCTACTTCGGGGCCAGGGCGCGCACGGCGGTCATGGTGTCGATGCCGAAGGGCATCACCGCCAGCACCGGCGTCGTCACGCCGTTCTCGACGTAGCGCGCGATCTTCTCGCGGCACTCGTCGGGAGAGCCGTGCACGATCAACTCGTCGACGACGTGATCGGGGATCGCCGCGGTCGCCGCCTTGCGGTCGCCTTCCTTCCAGTGCTTCCACATCGCCGCCAGGTCGTCGCCGCGGCCGAGCCACTCGTGGAACTTGGCGTACACCTCGACGTTCAGATACGCCGCCACCGCAAACTTGCCGGCGGCGTGCACGGTGTCCTTGTCTTCGGTCGGGCACACGAAGATGCGGGCGACGATCTCCTTGCCCGGTCCGACTTCCGGCGCGACCTGCTTCACGTCGTCGGGCGACAGCCAGTTGATGATCGCGCCGTCGGCTTCGCTTGCCGGCCATGCGCAACATGCCGGGACGCAGCGCGGCCACAAGGATCGGCGGCGGCTCCGGCACGCGCATGGCGAGCTGGAAGCCCCGCACCGTGAACGTGTCGAACTCCTCGTCGACCTTCTCGCCGGCCAGCGCCTTCTTGAGGAATCGCACCATGTCGCGGGTCTTCTTGTACGGCTCCTCGAACGGCACGCCGTTCCAGCGCTCGACGATCACGTCGCTGCGACGTGCCGATGCCGAACGCGCAACGACCCGGCGCTGCCTGCGCCAGCGAGGCCGCACACTGCGCCATCAGCGCCGGCGATCGCGTGTACGCCGGCAGGATCGCCGGGCCGACGCGCAGCCGCGGCTCCCACGCTGCCGCGAGGATCAGCGGCGTCAGCCCGTCGGCGCCGTTGGACTCGCCCGTCCACACGTCGGTGTAGCCGAGGTCGGCGACTTCGTTGTACAGCGCCTTGTGCTCGCTCAGCGGAGCATCGAAGGGGACCGTGATTCCGTAACGAGCGCTCATCTCGCCACATCCTTACCTTGACCCACTGGCTCGCGGTGGCCAGAAGCGTGCCGTCCTCGGCCCACAGGTGCACGAGGCCGTGGGCGAAGCCGTTCTCGATGGCGTGGATGCGAACGTCGAGCAGCACCCACTCCGTCGGCACGAGCGTCGGCGACGCGCAAGCGTGTTGTCGAGGCTGTTGCCGCCCGCCATGCGGCCGGTCGCCTGCGACACGCCGAAGGGCACGAAGTCGCCGAGCACGGCGAGCGCGGCGGGCGACATCTCGAGCAACTCGGGCATGCGCGCCCACAGCGCGGCGCGACCGTCGCCGGGCGTGCCATCCATCTCGCGCGGCGAGCGGCCCATGGCGACGCGCTCTTCGATGCGCGACGAGATGGTCGCGTTCGGGTCGTTGCGGAACTCGCGATCGCGGCAGTCGTCGGGCGGCGGCACGTCCGGGCGCTCCGCCCACTGGCCAGCGATGTCGAGCGGGCGCGGGTTCCGAGCGCGGCGTTGCACCGTAATGATCTCTTGACCGTCGTCGCGACATGACGACGCGGCCCTGCGTGATCTGGTTGCCGACCACCGCGAGCGTGACGTCGAGGTCGAGGACGTCGGCGGACGGGCAAAACTCAGGTACTGCGCCGTGGCCCAGACCAGCGGCCGACCACTGGCCTTCTCCAACGCAACGACGCCGGCGGCGAGGCCGGCGCCGCCGAACAGAAACCGTCCGCCGGTGCAGATCCCGTTGGTCACGGGGAGACGGAATGTCGTGGGGTCTTCGGTTGGTTCGAGTCCGAGGAAGGCCGCCGCATCCATGCCGAAGCACTCTACGGGCGACCCTCCCTCAGACCCGTAGCCGAGCTAGCGGGGAGTGCGCTCGGCTACGAGCGGACGCCTGGTCGAGCGCGCCGGCTTCGTTGGCGGCACGATCGGAGCTATCTGCAGGGCGTCGCTGTACTGGTAGTTGGTGACGAGACTCACGGCCGTGACTGCCAGGCCGCCAACGAGGTACAGCGCGGTGAGGCCGCCGTCGGAGTCGCTGAAGCCAAGCGCGAACGGGGTTGCGATTAGCAGCACCGCCGCGAGGTAGTCGCCGGCCGAATGCAATGTGAACGGCAGGACCTTCTTCAGGCCAAGGGGGTAGTTGGTCAGCATGCTTACGCCGAGCACTACCCCACCGACCACGACACCGGTCGCCACGGCCAGGCCGCTGCCGCCAATGGCGAGAGCGGCGACGATGAGGCCTGCGCCAACGGCGTAGTCCGCAATGGCATGCAGCCAGGCGTGGGAGCAAACGAACGAGGGACATGGTGGGTTCTCCTGGTTGACGGGAAGTGGGGAATCGTCAGTAGGAATTCGGAGCCGACGGGCCCTCGGATGGAATGTTTTGCAGGTCCATCCACTTGCAGTTCCCGTGCCGTATCGCGCCGATGTCACACCCCTTCGTCACACTGTCTTCCATGGCCGATCAACTCACCCTCATTGACAGCGGCCAGCCGATTGGCGGCTTGATCCCCGCACTATCGAGCGCGGCAAGGAAGGCGTGCGGAAGGCCCGACATCGCGCTCCGAGAAAGCGTGGCGCGCGCAGAGCGGCGCCGGGCCGCAGAACGCGAGAACTCCGTTGCTGCCTAGCCTCTATTTCCATGGGACTGATTTCGTGGGTGGTCGTGGGCTTCTTGGCCGCGCTGATCGCCGGACGGCTTACGAACCGGCGCGGCGGTGGATGCATGACGAACATCGTCGTCGGCGTGATCGGCGGGCTCATCGGTGGCGCCTTGGATCGGGCCAACGGTGGTCCGGGGATCAACGAGTTCGGGCTGCGGTCGATCCTCGTAGCGGCCCTCGGCGCCACGATTTTCCTCGCGCTGCTTAACGCTGTTTCCACCGGCCGGCTGCGCCAGCCATAACCGCTAGCGGTAGGCGCGCGCCTGGAGTTCGAACAGCTCGGCGTACAGGCCCTTCGCCGCGCACAAGCTCCTCGTGGCTGCCGACTCGACCGACCTTTGCGCCGTCGACCACCACGATCAGGTCGGCCATCCGCACCGTCGAGAACCGGTGCGACACGAGCACCGTGATCGCGCCGGTTGCCGCCGCCGATGCGGCGGGCCGCGCCGGCGTAACGCTCGAACAAGCGCGTGCTCGGTTTGGGCGTCGAGCGCGGCGGTCGGCTCGTCGAGCACGAGCAGCACCGGGTCGGGGCGCATCATCGCCCGGCCGAGCGCCAGCTTCTGCCACTGACCGCCCGACAGCTCGGCGCCGCCGGCGAAGCTCTTGCCGAGCTGCGTGTCGAACCCGTCGGGTAGCGATTCGACGACGCCGTCGGCCGACGCGCGACTCGAGCGCGTCGCGCACCGCGGCTTCGTCGTCGATGCCGGCGAGCTGCCCGACGCCGACCGTCTCGCGGGCGATCAGTTCGAACTTGGCGAAGTCCTGGAAACCGGCCGACAGCCGCTCGCGCCACTTCGCCGGATCGATCCGCCGCAGGTCGACGCCGTCGACGCGGATAACGCCCGTCGGTCGGGTCGTAGAACCGGCACAGCAGCTTCACCAGCGTCGACTTGCCGGCGCCGTTGTCGCCGACGACCGCGACGGTGGCGCCCGCGGGGATGCGGAGCGACACGTCGGTCAGCACGTCGACCTCGGTGGCCGGATACCGGAACGTCACGTGCTCGAAGCTCGATGCCGTCGACCAGCCGGTCGGGCGCCGGCGTCTCGCCGTCGATCGGCGCGTTCGCGGCTCGGCCGCGTAGTCGACCAGCCACAGGTAGCGGCCGATGGTCTTGAGGCCGCGAGATCAGCCACGTGACGAGCTGCGACGATGCCCGGCGACCTGACCGTTGACCTGCGCGGCCAGCGTCATGCGCCAGCACCACGTCGCCAGCGTTCGCTCTGCCGCTGATCGCGCGATGGGCGACGAGCGTCGAGCGCGCCGGCGAAGCCGATGCCGAAGACCGCCCAGCCCGCGGCCGACAGTGCGCCCGCCTGGCGGGCGGTGCGGTCCTGCATCGCAGGTCCATCTCGCGCCCACAGCTTGCGGTGCCGCGCCACCAGCACCGGGCCGAGGCCGAAGAGTGCGCAACTCCTTGGCCGGTGCCGCGGTGGTCGTGGTCTCGAACAGATGCCGGGTGACGCGCATCGGTTCGGCGACCGCTCTCGAGCAGCCTTCTGACGCCGCTGCTCGGCCGTGGCCGCGGTGAAGAGCGACGGGATGCCGAACAGCGGGAGCAGCACGAGCGCGCGGGTGCAGGGCGGCGAGCAGGCCGATCGTGCCGCCGATGCGGCACAGCATGCCGATGTTCAGCACCACGGCTTGCACCGACGAGCTGAGCTGGTCGCGCTGCGTGCGCAGGATCTCGATCTCGTCGAGGTAGTCGGCGCGCTCGTGGTGCTCGAGACCCGGGACCGCCAGTCGTCAGAGCGCATGACGCGCCGGTCCATCAGTTCGCCGACCTTCTCGCGCAACACCATGTTGATGTTGAACGAGCCCCACCCGGCTGGTGACGCTGGCCAGCGCGCATGCAGCCCGAGGATGATGGCCGCGGTGGTGGCGCCGTCGATTGGTCGTGCGCGACCGACCGCGTTGACCAGGTTGCGAAGCCACAGCGCGGAGAGCACCGTGCGACTGGCTCGACGACCGACAGCGATCGAGGTTGCACCGTGCGCGCGTACCGGGTCGGCCTCGAACGCGGCGGCGATCAACACCCAGAGCGCGCGCAGCGCGTCGCACGCCCTGCTTCGGCAGGACCGCGTCGTCGTCAAGCATCGGCGACCTCGTCGTCGTTGAACCGCGCCGCCTGGAGCCGGAACATGCGCGCGTAGTGGCCGCCGTCGGCGAGCAACTCGTCGTGCGTGCCGTCCTCGACGACACGACCGTGCTCGATCACGACGATGCGGTCGGCGCGCCGCACCGTCGAGAACCGGTGCGAGATGACGAGGGTCGTCAGGCCCTTGGTCAGCTCGAGGAACCGGTCGTACAGCTCGGCCTCGGCGCGCACGTCGAGGCTGGCGGTGGGTTCGTCGAGAATGAGCACGCCGGCACCGGCGTCCACGGCGTACAGCGCGCGTGCGAGCGCGAGCCGTTGCCATTGTCCGCCCGACAGGTCGGTGCCGTCTTTGAACTGACGGGACAGCACGGTGTCCCAGCCGTGCGCGCAGCCCGCCGACCAGATCCGTCGCCCCTGCTCGCTGCGCGGCGGCGTTCGAGCCGCACGTCGTCGCGAGCGACGTCGGGGTTTCCGAACGACACGTTGTCGGCCGCGGTCAGCTGGTAGCGCGTGAAGTCTTGGAAGATCGCCGAAAGCCGCCGCTGCCACGCGCTCGGGTCGATCTCGGTGAGCGGCACGCCGTCGACGGTGATGCGCCCACTGGTCGGGTCATACAGGCGGCTCAGCAGCTTGACGAGCGTGGTCTTGCCGGCGCCGTTATCGCCGACAATGGCGAGGGACTTGCCGGCCGGGATCACGAGATCGAGACCGTCGAACACGTCGGCGCGGCCCGGATACGCGAAGCGCACGTCTTCGAAGCGCACCTCGCTGCGCAGGCAACCCGTCGGCCGGCTGATCTCCACGCAATGCGACCGACGGGGTGCGCACCAGGTCTTCGAGCTCGATCGCGGCGGTGATGGCGGGCGCGCCAAAAGTGATGTTGAGATCGTGGTCGCTGAGGTTGGCGAACGCGCCGAGACCGCCCAAGGCGGCCATGAACACCACAAGGCGACCTAGCGAGATTTCGCCGGTGATAGCCGAGTGCGCCAGCATGAGCAGAGCACCGAACTCGGCCACGAAGAACACGACGCCGGACAGCACCATCGTCTTCCACTGCCCGCGGCGTTCTCGCCACATGTCGACCATCGCGCCGTGCCAGCTTTCGCGGAAGCGCTCGACAACCCAGTCGGCCATGCCGAAGACCCGCGTCTCTTTGGCGGCCGCCGGCGTGAGCGCGACGTCGCGGAAGTAGGCCGAGCGCCGCAACGTTTCGGCCTTGCCGGTAATGGCCTGCACGTTTCGGTGGAACTCACGCCGGAAGCGTTTGATCACCAGGAGGTAGGCGGCCACGATGACGACGGGCAGCCACCACCGGTACGCCATCAGGAGGATCGCGGCCGCAGTACCGGCGACATAGTTCGACGCAATGTTGAACACGCCGTTCACCACATTGCGCGGCGTGACGTACGACGAACCGACGCCTTGCGCGAGCATCACTTTGTCGAGCGTCGCCGGGTCCTCGAGATGGCCGATGCCGGGCGGCAACGCCGCTGCGGCCATCACGCGCGCCCGCAGGTGGCCGTTCAAGCGCCGGCCCAATGCGTCGACGCTCAGAGCCGAAAGCGGACCGACCACCTGCTGCGCGATAAACGTCACACCGAGCACGACCAAGAGCACATCGACGCGGTGCGCGGCGTCGGAACCGGCGCCACCTTGCACGGCGGCCGGCAACGTTCCGACGAGCGCGCCCGTCGCGATCCGGAACGCCGTCGGCAACAGCGCCTCCATCAGCAACAGCGCCACCGCCGCGGCTGTGAAGCCACGGCTGGCCTTCGGCAGCAGCCGCAGCATCGTTGCGATCGCCGGCCAGATCGACTTGTCCTGCGACGTCGGAGCCTTCATCTCGCGTGCTCGTCCCCCACCGGCAAGAAATTACTGCGTTCTTAAAAATCAATTTATGGTTGACAGATTGGCAAGTCTGGCTTTACATATCGTCATATGACTGACGCCTCTCGCCGATCCATCCTCGAACGCGTTGCTGCAGGAATAATGGATCCCGGCGAGGCGGCCGACGCCTTGGCGGATCTTGATGCGCCCGACGAGGAGGCGGAGGCACGCCCGCAGCCCGATTCGGTAGGCGATGAGGAGCCGGAACCGGCCGTCCGGGTCGCCGAGCGCCTGCTGAAGGCCATCAAGGTCGACGGCAACTTCCGCTCGATCGAGATCGTCGGCGACGACAACGTGCGTGAGGCCATAGCCGAGGGTCCCCACCGCGTCCGTTGGGAGGATGACGTCCTCATCATCGACGGCTCGTCGGTCCACTTCGGCAACGACACGGACGACTTCGACGACGACGAACGCGGCGACTGGTTCCGCGTGACCGGCGGACGTCGGGCCCCGCGCGTGCGCATGGCCCGCGCGTGGGATCGCGACCACCGGCCCCGTCCCCTGCGCGTGCGCGTGAATCCCGACGTGCCGCTCGAGGCCCGCGTGGAGGCTGGTCCGCTCACGATCCGGCGGGTGCGCGGCCCGGTGAAGGCTCGCGTCGCCGCCGGACCGCTGGTGATCGAGGGCTTCGAATCACCGCTGGACTTGCGCGTCGCGGCCGGAAAGGTCGTGGCGAGCGGTCGCGTCGACCACGGCGTGAGCACAATTGACTGCGACGCCGGAAAAGTGAGCCTGCGACTCGAACGCGGCTCGGACGTGCGCGTAACCGCGTCGGCCACGCTTGGCAAGGTGGATGTCGGCGGTCGCGGCTCCAGCAAGGCGCAGCGCTCCGAGCGCATCGAGTGGACGTGCGGCCTGCGCGAGGGCGCCGACTTCTCCGACCTCGGCGAGCGCATCACCGGCATGTTGAACAACGCGTTTTCCGACGAACACGAAGTCACCGTCGGCAAGGGCACAGGAGTTATGGACATTCGCGTGTCGATGGGCTCGGCGGACATCAGCTTTGAGGACGAACCGAACGAATGACGCGTCATCACCACGCTCCACGCGACTGCCCGGTGTGCGGCGAGCGCCTGGCGTTGACGCGCCTCTCATGCGAGGACTGCGGCACCGAACTCTCGGGCTCGTTCGGCGCCTGCGACTTTTGCACGCTGGGCGACGACGACCGCGAGATCCTTCGAGTCTTCCTGTCGTCGCGCGGGAACATGAAGGACGTCGAACGCCACCTCGGCGTGTCCTACCCCACCGCCCGCAGCCGTTTCGACGCCCTGCTCGGTCGCCTCGGTCTCCGGCCGGCGGACAACGAACCGGTCGCTCGCGATCCGGAGCGGCTGGCGGTGCTCGAGGCGCTCGCGCGCGGCGACATGGATGTGACCGCGGCGGAAGGCTTGATCTCACCAAAGTAGGGCTTCCGAGCGTCACACCCTTCGGGCACACTCGCCTCGTGCGTCGAGTCCTACCGCTGGTTCTTGTCGCCGCGGCCGTTGTCGCGTCGGGTTGCAGCTCGTCGCCATCGCGCCCGGCCGCGGCTCTGGCGCCCGGAGCACCGAAGAACGCCGGTCTTGTCCTCAAACACGTCGACGGCGACACGGTGCACGTGCAGATCGCCGGTCACGACGAAAGCGTCCGCTTCATCGGGATCGACACTCCCGAGACCCACGGACGCAACGGGCTGATCGAATGTTTCGGCCGCGAGGCTGCGGCCTATACCGCGAGTTTGTTACCGATCGGCACGGAGGTCCGCCTCGTCCGCGACGCCGAAGCCCGCGACCGGTACGGCCGCCTGCTGGCCTACGTGTATCGCGCGGAGGACGGGTTGTTTGTCAATCTCGCCTTGGCGCGCGACGGCTATGCCGCCGTGCTCACCTACCCGCCGAACGTCGCGCACGAAGCCGAGTTCGTGGCTGCGGCCGCGGGCGCCCGCGACGCCGGCCGCGGCCTATGGCAGAAGTGCGGCAGCGCCGACGTGCCCATCTCGTAACGTCAGGTCCGTGACGTCGCTCGCCGAACGCCTCGGATACGCCGCCGGGACGCCGCTCGTCATTGTGACCGCCGACCAACTGGGCTTCAGCTTCGCCAGCAACGAAGGTGTGCGGCAGTCCCTCGAACACGGCGCGGCTACCTCCGCTGGCCTGATGGTGCCCCCGCCGTGGGCCCGCGCCGCCTCGGCCGCCCACCGCGGCCAAGACGTGGGTGTGTCGCTCACACTGAATGCCGAGCACGATCTGTATCGCTGGGGTCCGATCACCCACGCCCCTTCGTTGCTCGACGGAGACGGCGGCTTCCCCCGTACGCCCGCCGACCTGTGGGAACACGCCGACGTTGACGAAGTACGGCGGGAGTGTCGGGCCCAACTCGAGCGCGCGGTGCTGTGGGGCTTCGACGTGAGCCACCTCTCGAGCCATCTCGACGCCGCGGTGCTGCGCGCCGAGTTGTTCGACGTCGTGCTCGAGCTGGCTCTGGATTACTCGCTCGCGCTCCGCCTGCCGAATGCGGACGTGGAAGCTGACGCGGGATTCCCGTTCCGGCGTCTCGCGGCGGAGGAGGGCATCGAGGTGCCCGACCGCGTCGTCGTCGTCCGAGGCGGCACACGCGCGGCACTGTCAGACGCGATCGACGGGCTCAGCCCCGGTGTCACGGAGATAGTGTTGCGGCCAGCGGTCGACACTCCCGAGCTGCACGCCCAGGCCGACGACGCATCTGATCGCATCGATCACCTAACGGCGCTCTGCGGCGCCGACATGGCCGACGCACTCGTGGCGAAAGGAGCGCAACGGATCGCGTGGCGCGATCTTCGCGCCGTACAGCGCGATCGGATCGCCGCCGGCTAACTGCGGCCGAGCACCTCACCGGCGAGCAACGGCGCCTGTGTCGGGGCGGCGGCGCCGCCTGCCTTCTCGACAGTGATCGCCAACCGATGCAACACCAGGTCCTTCGCGGTGAACGCGATGACCTCGGGGTGGGTCCCGAGCGCACCGAGCGAGACCGGGCTGGCGTCGCCGGCCGCAATCCCCCACAGCTGATACGTGTGGGCGTCGTCGAGCTTCCGCAGCGTCGAGTTGACCAGGTAGCCGCTCCCGTCGGAACCGACAATGGCGTCGGCCGTGAAGTCGCCCTGCGGCGACGTGAGTCGCGCGACTGTTGCGTCGGGATCTGCGGCCGCCGCGAGTGCCAGGCCGCGCAGGCTGCTAATGGTTTGCTGGCCCTTGAGCTGGTCGATCTGATTGTTCTGGCGAACTAGCAGCGTGGTGTTCACACCGATGATGGCGGCCGCCACCGCCGCGGAGGCCAGAGCGAACCTCCGGAACCGGTCGCTCACCCGGTCAGAGCTGTGTCCTCGCTG
The DNA here is from genome assembly GCA_963769985.1 of uncultured Actinomycetes bacterium. Classification (GTDB taxonomy): domain Bacteria; phylum Actinomycetota; class Acidimicrobiia; order Acidimicrobiales; family JACCXE01; genus JACCXE01. The sequence goes on from CAVYNR010000002.1 coordinate 183,531, forward strand.
CGAAATCGGGAACATCGTGGCGACTCCCGCCGGCGCGTCCTCGAGTTCGGAAGCGATGCGATCCCATAACCCGTCCGGCGCGGCGGTCCCCGCGTGCGCGAGCAGTGCGGCAGTTTCGCGGAAGTCCTGGAGTTCGGCGCGACAGCGCGGGCACTCGGCCAGGTGCAGTTCGAAGGCCTCGGCCTCATCGTGTTCGCACGCGTCGAGGGCGTACGCACCTACGAGTTCTTGCATGTCATCGTGACTGCGGCGCGCCATCTATGCCTCCGCTCCGACGATACCGACCGCGTGCAACTCGCCGCGGAGCCGGCGAAGGCCAGTACGGATACGACTCTTGATGGTGCCTTCAGGTTGATCGAGTACGCGTGCGACTTCGCGATACGAGAGCCCACCGAAGTACGCGAGCTCAATCGCCCGGCGCTCGTCGACCGGCAACGCTTTCATTGCGCCTTGGACTTGCTCGGCCATGGCGAGGTCCCACACTTCGTGCTCGACGTCGTAGCCTGCCGCCGCGGTGCGCGCCGCATCGGTGTCCTCGCGGCGCCGGCGTGATCCTTCCGAGCGAATGATGTCGACCGAACGGCTGTGCGCCTGCGTAAGGAGAAAGGCGCGTAACGAACCGCGGTCCGGATCGAAACGGTCGGGTTGCGACCACAGTTTGAGCAGCACTTCCTGCACGACTTCTTCGGCGATGCCGTTTTCGTTGGTGACGCGACGCGCGAGCGCGTACACCGCGCCGCCGTGACGGCGGTAGACCTCGGCCAACGCGTCCTGGCGATACCGTGCGATACCAAGAACGAGGGCCGAGTCGCTTTGTTCTCGTAGATCCAGCGCCATCAACTGCCTCCCACCTGCTCTACGAAGCGAGGCCCTCGGGCGGATGAGCACTCTGAAGAAGTCGGATAAGGGCGGCCATGTCTCCAGCCGGCTTCATCCGGCCCTGCATGTACGCCACACTCAGGTTGAGCTCGCCGGCGCTAACCGCGTCGGCGTCGCTTGCCTTAGCGGTAAACACAACGGGCGCATCCACGCCCGGCTCGAGTGGCGTCACCGTCACGCGACCGTCGGCGACCGTCACGACAAACTGCGGATCGCTTAGGGCCACGCGTGTTATCGAGTCGCGGCACGGGCTTCGATGCCCGCGAAGAGGTCGGATTCCAATTCTCCGTCGCCGCGCGGCCCGCGAGCGAGCACGTAGTCGTCGTACGGGTGGATCTCGCGCATCACCTCAGCGGGCAGCCCGAACCAGAAGGGCGACTCCGGGTCGATCTGGGTGGCATGGGCGCGCAACGCGTCCTGCCGCACGTCCTCGAATCCGCGCAGGTCGATCTGCGTGGTGAGTGCGGTGTCGGTTTCATCGGGCTTGCGGTCCTTGAACCAGTCCGAGCTGAACGGTGACTCGAGCCCGAGTTCGAGGAACTTCTCGTGCATCATGACGATCCGCTTGAACGACCACGCCGTGTAATAGATCTTGCTGACAGCCCACGGCTCGCCCAGCTCCGAATACTGCGTCGGATCGGCCGCCGCGTCGACGGCCACCATCGTGATCTCGTGCACGCGCAAGTGATCGGGATGCGGATACCGCTCTTGCTTGTCGCCGTAGGTGACAACCACCTGTGGCTTCGTGCGCCGCAGAATGGCGACGAGTCGACCGACCGCTTCCTCGAGTGGCGCCCGCGCGAAGCACGCGGGGTTTTTGTTCGCCTCGCTGTCGGGCATGCCCGAGTCGCGGTAGCCCAGCATTACGACTTCGTCGTACCCGATGACCGTTGCCGCCGCCTGAAGCTCACCCATGCGAACGGCTCCGATGTCGGCGCGCACCTCGGGCGTGTCCATTGCCGGATTGAGGATGTCGCCCTCCTCACCACCGGTGCAGCACACCAAGACGGTGTGCACGCCGTCGGCGTGGTACTTCGCGATGGTCCCCGCGCCCTTCGACGCTTCGTCGTCGGGATGGGCGTGGACGGTCAAGATGCAGCGACGCTCCTCCATGGCACGCAAGTTAGTTGCCTCGGCAACAACCTCCGGACGCGGCGCAAAGATCAGTGCACCGGCCATCTCCTCGTTATGCGTCGCCGCTTCAGGCACGCGACGAAGTCCTGACACTTCACGCGCCGAGGCCACGATGTCGCGCGCTTCGCGGGCGGCTTTGCCGACGTGCAACAACGCCGCGGCCGCGGCGACTTCGTCGAGGCGCACCTTTGGCACCGGCAACTTCGGATCGGCGGCGAAGGCCTCAAGCTGTTCGAGGGAGTCGTGCAGGTCGTCGACCGTGGTAGCGAGATTCTCGAGGAGCGGATCTACGTCGGCGGGGTCGTAGCCGCGGAGGCGCTCGCGGAAGCCGACCTCGCGCACCACCTCAGACGTCAGCTCCTCGAACTCGTACTCCATCGCTATGCGGAACCCAGTGCGAGACGCGTGTCTTCATTGAGGACGCTGTCGAGTTCGCCCGCCACCGGGGCATCGGCGGCGGCGGTGCACGCGAGATACGGCGCGCACCATCACCGGACGGTGGGTTTCCAATAGATGACCGACAAGACGATCGAGGTCGGCGCGGGTGGGCATCTCAAAACTCTCCTCACCCAGAAACTCCGACGACTCGTGATCGATTCCCGCAGTCAGTTCGGCGGTCATCTCCACCTGCTTGGTCGGCGACAAGCCGCGCAGTCGCGTCCGGATCAGTCGCCCGATACCTCCCTTGATGAACTTCGGGTCGAGTCGCACCGCGAGGCGCTGCGTGAGCGCCTGACGAACCTGCTCGGGAGCGGACTGCAGGTGCGCATTCAGGTCCTCGAGGGTGAGGGCGTCAAGCGTCTTGCTCAGGCGATCGCGGCGCTCGGCCATCAACTCGGGTGACGACGGTGTGTAGTCGTCGGCGGCCTGCTCGTCGTCGTGGTCGCAGTTTTCGTCGTGTCGTGCGTGCGTCACAGAGAAAATCTAGGCGCCACGAGGAATGTCGACCCACGGGATGTCACGATCAGTCGCGGGCTCCTTCGGCAGACCAAGGACGCGCTCGCCGAGGATGTTGCGCATGATCTCGCTCGTTCCGCCCTCGATCGTGTTGGCGCGGCTACGCAAGAAGCCGCGCACCGACGCGCCGGTGACCTTGTCGTCATCAGTGGTCCAAGCGGTGGCGGATGCGCCGAGCATCTCCATGGCGACACACTGCAGCCGTTTGTTGTATTCGGCCTGGAACAGCTTCGTGATCGATCCCTCCGCGCCTGGACGTTTTCCACCGGCGCGCTTGGCGGCGGCGCGCAAGTTCGTGATCTTGTTGATGCGGCCTTCGATGGTTAGCTGCATGAGCTTGTCGCGCAGCACTGCGTCTTCCCATTGACCGCTGGCCTTGGCGCGCCGCACGAGGTCGTCGACCGCGCCGCCGCCGACGTTGCCTCCACCGATCGAGCCTTCGCCTGAGAGCGCCACGCGCTCGTTCATCAGGGTTTCGGTGGCGACGGCCCACCCGCCGCCGACGTCGCCGCAGCGCATCGAGTCGGGAATCCGCACGTCGGTGAAGAACACCTCGTTGAACTCAGCGTCGCCGGTGATCTGCCTAAGCGGCCGCACCTCGACGCCCGGGGCGTGCATATCGACGATGAAGTACGACAGGCCCTTGTGCTTCGGCGCGTCGGGATCGGTACGCGCCACCAGCATTCCCCACTTGGCCATGTGCGCCAGCGTGGTCCAAACCTTTTGACCGTTGACGATCCACTCGTCGCCGTCGCGGACCGCACGCGTTGCGAGCGTGGCGACGTCCGAGCCGGCGGAGGGCTCGCTGAAGAGCTGGCACCAGATCTCGCGATGCTGCGCCATCGGGGGCAGCAACGTGCGCTTCATCTCTTCGGATCCCCACTGCATGACGGTCGGGCCGCCCATGCCGATGCCGATCACGTTGAAGCTGCGCGGCACCTTGTAGCGGTTCAGCTCTTCCATGACAACACGTACGCCATCGGGTTCGAGACCGGCGCCGCCGTACTCCTTCGGCCAACTCGGCGTGGCGTACCCGGCCTCCCCCAGACGGGCGCACCAGTCGTTGTAGTCGACCTTCGCGCGGCCCGCCGCCACCTTGTCGGGGTCGTCGTTCTCGATGCCTTCGACCCATTCGGCCGGGAGATTGGCTCGTAACCAGCCCACGACTTCGTCGCGCAGGGTCGTCTCGGTGCTCGTCGTCATGGCGCCGGATCGTACTTGACCAACCGGTCAAGTTCCCGTGCGAAACTCCTGAGGTGGCGACCGAGTTCGATACCGATACCGCGCTCACCCCGCACGGCAACGGCCTGCTTGAGGGTGAGATCACCGAGCGTTGGATGATCGGCGGCGGCCCCAACGGGGGCTACATCGCCGGCCTCCTCATGCGCGGCCTCCTCGGGGCAACGCCCCAGCCCGACCCGCTGAGCATGACGACGCATTTCGTCGGGCGACCGGAAGCGGGACCGTGCGAGATCGCGGTCGCGATAACCCACGCCACCCGCAGCCACGCGTTCCTGCAGGCCACCCTTGCGCAAGCGGGCACAACACGCGGCGCACGCGATCGCGATCTTCGGTCAACGGCGCGCCGACCAACCCGTCGACATCACGTTGGCGTCTCCGGCGACGACCAAGCCCGGCGTCGGCGACCGCATCCGCGAGGTACCGCTGGCCGAAGCCACGCCGCTCATGAGCTTTCTCGAACGATTCGAATATCGAGCGGAGGAGGGCTTCGATCCCTTCGAACCGACCGGGGGACCCGCCGAAGTGGGTGGCTGGACCCGGCTGGTCGACCGCGGCCTCGACAACGTGGCCGTGCCGATGTTCTGCGACTGTTGGCCACCGCCGATGTTCCTACGCCATGGTGCCGGCTTAGCGCCCACCATCGAGCTGACCGTGCACTTCCGTCACAATCCCGAGCCCGGTTGGAACTGGTGCTCGTTCACGAGCCGCGTACTGAGCGGCGGCTACGTCGAAGAGGATGGCGAAGTGTGGTCCGAGTCGGGCACCCTCATCGCGCAGAGCCGCCAGCTCGCGCGATTCGCGCTCGTACTACCACCCGCGACGTAGCGTCGCGCCGCGATGCCCTTAGACGAACTGCTCCGCAGTGACGCGGCGCGCTGGATCGATGTCGTCGATCCCACGCCCGACGAACTGCAAACCCTGATGGATGAGTTCGCCCTGCACCCGATGGCGGTCGAAGACGTAACCGAGGCCGGTCAACGCCCCAAGCTCGAGCTCTACGAGAACCACGCCTTCCTCGTGGCCTACACGGCCACGCTCGCCGAGGTCGACGTATTCGTTGGTCGTGACTGGGTTGTCACAGTTCGCGAACGAAACGACGAAGGCGGACTCTGGGAGCCGAAGATCGCGACGGCCCGCTGCGAGCGACGTCGCGCCCGCGGAGCGCTCCGTCGGGGTCATCGTGCACGCCATCCTCGACGAGATCGTCGACGAGTATTTCGTCGCCCTCGATGCGTCCGAGGAGCAAATCGAGGCGATCGAGGAGGCCGTCTTCAGCGACGAAATGCGAGAGCGGGACATCCAGCAGCGGCTCTTCACCGCCCGGCGGCAACTGGTGTCGTTCCGGCGCAAGGTAATGCCACTACGTGAGGTCCTGGCTCGGCTGCTCCGGGGCGAAGTCGCCGCGATCGACGCGTCCACGCTTGTGCTGATGCAAGACGTTTACGACCACCTGCTGCGCGTCGTCGACACGATCGACAGCCACCGCGAGCTCATGGGCAACGCCGTCGACGCGCACCTTGCGATCATCTCGAACCAGATGAACGAAGTGATGAAGCGCATGACGAGTTGGGGCGCGTTGCTCCTTGGCGCCACGCTGATCGCCGGCGATCTACGGCATGAACTTCGAGCACATGCCCGAACTCGGTTGGGAATACGGGTATCCCTTTGCATTGGGCCTGATGGCGACCATGACCGTCCTTGGTTGGTGGTACTTCCGGCGCCGCGACTGGCTGTGAGCCGCGCCATTCAGTCGTCGAACGCCGAGTACCAAGTGCTCGAAGCGTTGCGGACGAACCGCCAGAAGCGCAATCGGGAGAACGCCTTCATCGTCGAAGGCGTGCGCAACATCAACGCCGCGCTCGCGAACAACTGGACGGTGCGCGACGTGTTGGTCCCCGTCGGCGCAACGCGCTCCGCGTGGGCGGACAGCGTCATGGACCGCGTCGGGCGCACCGTCGAACTCTCGGCCGAGTTGTTCAATGCGCTGACCGATCGGGCGGAGCCACCCGAACTGTTGCTGGTCGTCGACAAGCGCCGCCGCTCGCTGGCCGACGTCCCGACGGGCGTCGACACCGTGGTCACGGTGCTTGATCGCCCCGCCAGCCCGGGAAACATTGGAAGCATCATCCGCACGTGCGACGCCCTCGGATCGAGCGCCGTCGTGGTGGTCGGCCACGCCGCCGATCCGTACGACCCGCAGTCGGTGCGCGCCAGCACCGGGTCGTTCTTTGCGGTGCCGACCGTCGAGGTCGGCAGCGTCGCCGACCTCACGCAATGGGCGAAGGACAAGTCGATCGCACTCGTTGCCACCGACGAATCTGGCGATCAACCGTTGGACTCGATCCCGTCGCCGCCGGTGGCGCTGATGTTCGGCAACGAGACCGCGGGGCTGAGCCGCGCATTGCGCGACGCCGCCCACGTCACGGTCGCGATACCGATGACGGGCTCAGCCAGCTCGCTCAACGTGGCCGCCGCCCACGCGGTAGTGCTCTTTAGTTCGACGCGACGGGGATGAGTTCGTCCGAACCAGTTTCGTCGTCTTCGATCAGCCGGTAACCGCAGAGGTGGGCCAAGATCGGATGGCCTTCGTCGGGACCGGTCGCGATGAGCTCGTCACCAGCCTGGAGCACGACCTCTTTGCGCGGCCGGTACAGGTAACGACCACCGCGGCGAACCGCCAACAGGTAGAAGCCGGTCTCGGTTTCGAGCCGTAATGAGCCCAGCGCCTTGCCCTCGGCCGGCGCACCCGCAGCCACCGGCACGCGGACGACCACTTCGTCGGCATCGCCGAACGCCACCGCGAGGATTGGGTGCAACTCCTCGCCGTCGGTCACCAAGCGCACCATGCGTTGGGCGGCGTCGGTGATCTCCTCGGCCGCTTGGGCGAGGTGCAGTAGCCCGCGTAGCGGCGACGGGTCGATTTGCCCGTCGGCCGAACGCAACACCCACAGCTCGAGCCGCTCCTTCATGTCATCGACACGGTCTTCGATGTGCTCGACCTCGGCGGCGAGACCTCGATCGCGCAGCACCAGTGCGGAGTAGGCCAGTCCGACAGCCACTTCGGACAGATTCTTCATCTCGACGAGCACGTCGATGGCGCGGTCGAGATCGGATGGCACTTCCTCGTCGGTGGCCTGCGGAGGCTCGTAACTGGGGGCGCCGGCCATCGCACGCAGGCGCGGTATGCCCGCCGACGCGCCCTGCATGAACAACACATCGCCGGGCAGCAGCACGACGTCGCCGTGCACATCGGTTATCCAGTCGCGTACGCGGCGGATCGCGACGACACGCATGCCGCACACGGTCGGCAGTTCGAGGTCGCTGAGCGGCCGGTGCGCCATGTGCGACACGTCGCGCACGCGCACCCGGTGCGACACTTCTTCGGCCGCGGACAAGTCGGCCACCAATGCCCGCGGGATGCCCAGGCGGCGGGTGACGATCGCACCGATGTCGACCGCGGCTTCGCCCACCTTTTCGATCGCACTTATGACGGAAAGCACCGACGCCATCGCCTCTGCGTCACGCGGCGAACGCGCGGCGATCACCGCCGTCGCACGGAGATCCTGACTCAGCTCCGACAGCCGCTCCTCCAACTCGTCGACCTCGTCGGCCATGCCCGGGTCGCTGAAGTACAGGGCGGCGTACGCGAGATCGACCATCAACTCGGAGGTGTCCTTCGCCTCGGAGAGCATGGTTCGCAGGTTGCGCGGTTTGTCGGTGTCCATTTGCGTGGCCTTCGGAAAGGTTAGGTGATCCCCAGAGCGACAATTGCTGACACCAGTACGAGCGCGCCCATGAAGTCGACTGACGACGTGATGGTCGGGACACCGTAGGTATCGGGATCGAGGCGTAGTCGGTACGCGGTAACGCTGCCGTAGTAAGCGATCACGACGGCGAATGCGACTGCACCAACCGCACCGAGCATCGCCACCGCCAACATCCAACCCGCGCCGGGGCTCGCCTCGTTCAGCATGCGCGCCACGGCGTGAGCGCCGAGCCCGTTGAAGATGTAGATCGGCACCGCCAAACCGACGAGGAGCGTGGCATCGCGGCGCGCCGAGCGCGGCGGGATATTTGCCGGCGCCACCATGCCGAGGTTGAGACCGCTGCTCAGGCGACCGGAGAAGATGCCGCCCAGCGCGCCGGCGGAGCTCACGAAGGCAGGCACGAGGATCAGCAGCGCGGGAAACGTGGACAGCGTCGTGAGCCGCTTCTCGATGACAACGCCCGCCAGCGTGCTGAGTGTTAGCGCGGCGAAAAGAATCGGCCACGACTGTCGGACGATCACGCGTAACAGGCGTTGCCGAGTCCGCCAGCCGTAGAGGATGCCGACGCTGGTCGTGACGCCGACCACCCAGCCGAGCAGCGTCGAGGCCAGCCCGTGGTCAACGAGGTGGGCAGCCGCCCAAAGCGAAGGCAGCGTGAGAACGTCGCCCAGTGTGGAGACGATCGGTGCGACGAGGTTGTCGAGGTCCCAGCCGAATCGCACTGCCCCCAGCGCGAGCAATACCGTCGCGACGAGCACGATCGTAGAGGCGAGCAGTCCTCCGAGAATCGAGATCGTCGCGAGATCGAAGACGGAGATCGAGTTGTGCACGCCTACGGCGATCGCGATGACCTTGGCCACCACGGCCAGAGCCAGCGAAAGTCCCGACGTCAGCAGTAGCGACGCCACGACGTTGTCACCAAGGACGGTGCCGCGCCGCAACGTCGGGCGGAACTGCCCACTGTGGATGGCCGTGCTGAGGCGGCTCCCCAGCGCCGAGAACACGTTGCCCCGCAAACCGATCGCCGGCGGTACGAGAATGAGGAGGCCCGGAAGTCGCTCGAAGGTTCCGGTGATCGCGCCGAGCATGGCGCCGGCTACGAGGCTGGTGGAGCTATTGAGTGCAAGCGCGACGAGGCTCTGACCCGCGACAGAAAGGTCGGGACCGAGGAACGCGACGAACCGCCGCCAATCGAAGGCGCGGCGCACGACTCGGAGGCTCCCCGTGCATCAACATGCGCGAGAGGTTAACCACCGCTACCGATATGACGACTAGCGACGGCGCCTGAGGTACGCGATCGCTCCCATGTGCGTGAACCCACCCACGGAGCCGACCAGCGTGAACGGACCGGGTTCACCGCGCGTGATTTCTGTGAGGAATCCGCCGATCGTGACGGCCACGACAGCGATGTACGCAATCTGCATCGCCTCGTCGTTGATTGACCGCTGGCGTTCGTCGGCCGCATCGCCTTGGATCACCGCCCACTCCGAGCGACCGAACGCTTGCACTACCGCGAGACCGCCGACTCCGAAAAAGGCAACTGCGGCAAGAACGGGCTGATCGCTAACCAACGCAACTCCAGCGACAAGCGCGCCCAGAGCCAGGCCAAAGCCCAAGAAGGCAAGCCGGCTACTACGAGTCCATGTCATCGAAAATCTCCTCCACTGGTTGTTTGAAGAATCGACCAAGTGAAAGCGCCAGCGGAAGCGACGGCGTGTAGCGCCCCACCTCGATCGAGTTCACGGTCTGGCGCGACACGCCAAGCTCGTCGGCCAGTTGTCCCTGCGACAGCCCGGCTGCTTCGCGGAGCTCCCGCACCCGGTTCTGCATGTGACAAGTGTGCTTTACAGGCACCTGCCTGTCAAGCGAACTTGTCAGGCGATTCTTCGGCTAGTCCGAGACAGCGTCGAGGAGTTCGGCGAACTTGCGCTTGGCCGCTTCGCGTCGGGTCGGGACGTGTTCGGTCGGCACTTCGACGGGCTTGTAGTCCTTCAGCAGCTTGCGCGCGACCGTGACCTTGTGCACCTCGTCGGGTCCGTCGTATATCCGCGCCGCTCGGGCGGCGCGGTACATGTGCTCGAGCGGGAGGTCGGTCGAGAAGCCCAGTGACCCGTGGATCTGGATAGCGCGGTCGATCACGTTGTAGAGCACGCCGGCGCCGAAGTACTTGATCATCGCGATCTCGACCCGCGCCGCTGACGCGCCCACCTGATCCATCTTCCACGCTGCATGCAGCGTCATGAGGCGAGCCGCGCTCATCTCGGCCATCGAGTCGGCCACCCAGTTCTGGATGGTCTGCTTGTCCGCCAGCACCGAACCGTGCGTGTAACGCGACACCGCGCGTTCGCACAGCATGTCGAACGCGCGCTTGGACTGGCCCAGCCATCGCATGCAGTGGTGGATACGGCCAGGGCCGAGACGCTTCTGCGCCAACACGAACCCCTCGCCTTCGTTGCCAACGAGATTGTCGTAGGGCACCCGCACGTCGGTGTAGATGATCTCGCTATGGCCACCAATCCGTCCGAACTCCTCGGTCGGATGCTCCATGGTCGGGATGTCGCGCACGATGTGCACACCGGCCGCGTTGGCTGGCACCACGATCATCGAACAGCCTTGATACGGGTGCACGTCGGAATTGGTCACCGCCATCACGAGCAGGATGTCGGCGACCGATCCATTCGAGGTGAACCATTTGTGGCCGTTGATGACCCACTCGTCGCCGTCGCGGGTGGCGGTGGTCGTTAACAGCGTCGGGTCGGCACCGGCGCCCGGCTCGGTCATCGAGAACGCCGAGCGGATGCGTCCGTCGAGCAGTGGCTGCAGGAATTTCTCCCGATGATCGTTTCGGCCGCTCGTCTCGATCCCCACTGCGAGGAGTTCAGCGTTGCCGGAGTCGGGCGCGTTATTGCCGAACACGACGGGTGCCATCGAGCACTGCCCGAGGACTTCGTGCATCAACCCGAGCTTCACTTGACCGAACCCGCCGCCGCCAAGCTCGGGCGGAAGGTGCGCCGCCCACAGCCCCCGCGCTTTTACTTCGTCTTGCATCGGTTTGATTGCGGCGAGGAACTGCGGATAACTCAGCTCAAGGGTTTCGAGCGGGAAGATCGCCTCGCGCACGAATCCGCGCATCCACGCCAGCTTCTCTTCGAATTCCGGTTCCGTGGAAAAGTCCCATGCCATAGGTCGTCACCCTAAGGGCCACTTGCGCACGACCGACCAATTCGCGGAGTGGTCATCAGACGTATCGGTCAAGCAAACGGCATCGATCGCCACGTGCATCGGCAACGGGAGCGTCACCGTCGCGCGCAAGGCGCGGCGCTCGTCGCTCGGCAGATCGGCATAAAGCAGGCTCAGGTGTGGCTCATACGGAGTCGAGTCGGCGTCGCAGGCGGCGACGAGCGCCGATCGCAGGTCGAGCAGTGGCGGATCGGCCGCCGCGAGCACGGTGATGCAGCGGAAGTGTTGGTCGGAGTCGGCGAGGCCCACGAGTGTCACGTCAAAGGCGCCGAACCCGGCGAGCGCGCGTTCAATCGGCGCGACGTCCGCAGACGGTGGCACGGACCCGACAAGCGTGACGTGCGGTGCGAACACGGCCGTGCCCGTTGTCGCCGCGAGCTGCTCGATCCATTCGCCGAACACCCGCGCGTCGTGAATCTTCGGTGTCGCCCACAACGAGAGTTTGCTCGTCACGCGTCTCAGTCGAGCAGGAGGCGGTCGAGTACGGATTCGTCGCCGGCGTAGGGAGCCGAGGCCCGCGGCCAGTGCACGACGAGGTCGGTCACGCCGACCGCGGCGTAGGCCTGTTTCACTTCGGCGAACGCGTCGGGCGAGCGCAGCCCGTCGTCGAGTTCGCCGCCGGTCAGCACGAGTCGTTCCAACGTGGACGGGTCGCGGCCTTCGGCCTCGCACGCCCGGTCGAGGCGCGCCATCTGTTGGGCTACTGCCGCCGCGCCTTGTTCGGCGGGCATCGGTGTGACTTGCCCGCGCTCGCCAGTCGTCACCCACGTGGACGCGAAACGCGCCGCCAACTGCATCCCTTTCGGGCCGACCGCGGCGATCGCGAACGGCACCCGCGGCTGTTGCACGCAGCCCGGATAGCTGCGAGCCTCGACGGCCGCATAGAACCGCCCGAACCGAGTGACGTCGCGCTCGCGGAGAAGCTCGTCGAGCAGGTCGATGAACTCCGCGAACCGCGCGGCGCGTTCGGCCGGCGACCACGGGTCTTGGCCGAGTATCGCCGCGTCCCAGCCTTCACCACCCGCACCGAATCCGAGCGTGAGACGTCCCGCCGACACGTCGTCGAGGGTGAGCACTTCGCGCGCGAACGACACCGGGTGACGGAAGTTGGGCGACGCCACGAGCGTGCCTAGCCGGATCGTCGACGTGGCGGCCGCGGCGGCCGTAAGCGTCGGCATCGCCGCAAACCACGGCCCATCGCGCAGGTCGCGCCAAGCCAGATGGTCGTAGGTCCACGCGTGCGCGAATCCCAGCTCTTCGGCGTGGCGCCACTTCTGCGCCGCGACGGGCCACCTGTCCTCCGGAAGAATGCAAACGCCGATGCGCACGCCGAGCAACGTAGGCGTGATCGAATGTGGCGATGGCCGCTTCGCTGACCGAGATCGTGATCGACTGCAATGACATGCGCCGAGTCGCCGAGTTCTGGTGTGCTGTCCTCGGCTGGCCGCTTCAGGAGACAGAGAAAGGCGACCTGTGGACATCGGCGACCGGCGACTACACGGCGCGTCCATTTCTCGTCTTCGAACCTGTCGACGAGAAGAAGACGGTAAAAAACCGCCTGCACATCGACGTCGCACCCAAAGGCTGCGACCAAGCAGAAGAATTGGAGCGACTCCTTGGGCTCGGCGCCACGCGGGTCGATGTTGGTCAGGGTGACGTCCCGTGGATCGTGCTCGCCGATGTCGAAGGCAACGAGTTCTGCCTCCTCGGTCGGCGCGTCGACTGAGCGCTCCGTGAAGTGGCAGCGCGGTGACGTGATCATGTGGTGCTACCGCCGCGAGGTGATTCCGGTGCGCGTGGTGCAGGACGACGACGACCACCTTGTGGCGTGGTTGGCGCCGGGCACACCGGTGCTGCGGGTGGTTCCGGTCGACGGACGCGACCTGCGCGACCGGTCGCCAGCGGATCGTTTCACGACGGATAAGCACTTCGTGGTGACGGAGTGGTTCGGCGCCGGTGTGCTGCGCGTGGCCTTTCCGGATCAGGCACATTCGAGTTGGCTGTTCCGCTTGCCCGACCACGAGACGTTCTGGGGTTGGTACGGCAACCTCGAGGCGCCGCTGCGGCGAAGCGAGATCGGCGTGCACACCGTCGACCACGTGCTCGACGTGTGGCTCGATTCCACTGGCACCGTCGGCTGGAAGGACGAGGACGAGTTGGAGGCGGCGCACGCGCTCGGGCGTTTCACCGACCACCAGGTGGCGGAGATCCGCGCCGAAGGCGCACGCGTCTACGCGGCGATGGAACGGCGCGACGCGCCCTACGACGGGTCGTGGCTCGACTGGCGCCCCGATCCGGCGTGGGACACACCGGCGTTACCCGACGAATGGGCGGCCATCGCGGGCGAACCAGCACGCGAATTGTTTCCTCAGCTCAGCGAAAATCCCGGGAGTTAGGCACCGTCGCCACCGACAGCGACAGGGTCTCGATCGTTCGGCGCGGAGGTTGATCACATTCGACGCCGACTCGACTACGCCCCGGATCAACAACGCCGACGAACCGCGGGCGGCGCGGCGGAAGCGATTCCACACGCCGAGCGAACACACGACGTTGATCAGGCCCGTCTCGTCTTCGAGGTTGAGAAACACCGTGCCGCCAGCGGTGGCCGGGCGTTGGCGGTGCGTGACCACTCCCCCGACCAAAACCTTCGTGCGATCGGGCACGTCACGCAACGCACTCGCGGGCAGCGCACCCTTTGCCACCAACGACGGGACGGATGTGGGCGAGCGCGTGACTGTTGGGGCTCACCCCCGTGGCCCATAGATCCGCCGCGGTGGTTTCGACCGCCGTCATGCCCGGCAGGCGACGGCGCGCCGACACCGACCACGACGCCGGGCAGCGTGCCGGGCCGCGCCGCTTCGGCAACCGCACCCGCTGACCACAACGCTTCTCGGCGATCCATGCCGAAACACTCGAACGCGCCGGCGGTGGCCATGGCCTCGAGCGCGGCTACGCCCAAACTCGGCGCGGCGCGCTACGTCGTCGACGTCCTTATAGGGACGGCCCGCCTCGATGCGTTCGGCGGCGTCGGTCGCCCACCGATCGCACCGATCCGATTCCCATGCGAATCGCCAAGCCGCCGGTCGACTCGTCGTCGGCCTCCAAACACGCCCCGGCGCGTGACGCGTTCACGTCGGGGCCGAACACGCGCACACCGTGGCGACGCGCATCGGCGGTCAACGTGGCCGGCGACCAGAAACCCATCGGTTGCGCGTTGAGCAACGCGGCGCAGAACGCCGCCGGGTAGTGGTACTTCAACCAGCACGACGAGTACACGAGGTAGGCGAAGCTCACCGAATGGCTTTCGGGAAAGCCGTAGTTGGCGAAGGCGGCGAGCTTGTCCCAGATCACATCGCCGGTGTCCTCGTCGATGCCGTTCGCGGCCATGCCCGCGAAGAACCGCGCTCGCAGTTCCTCCATGCGCGCCCGCGAGCGCTTCGACCCCATGGCTTGGCGCAACTGGTCGGCGTCGGCCGCGCTGAAGTCCGGCCACGTCGATGGCCATCTGCATGAGCTGCTCCTGGAACAGCGGCACGCCGAGCGTCTTCTTGAGCGACTTCTCCAACAGCGGATGCAGGTAGGTGACGGGCTCCTCGCCGTTGCGGCGACGGATGTAGGGATGCACCGACCCGCCTTGGATCGGTCCGGGACGGATCAACGCGATCTCGACGACCAGGTCGTAGAAGTGGCGCGGCCGCAGGCGCGGCAGCGTGGCCATCTGCGCCCGGCTCTCGATCTGGAACACGCCGACGGTGTCGGCTTCGCAGACCATGTCGTAGACGCAGTCCTCCTGCGGGATCTGCGCCAGGTCGACGTCGACGCCGTGGAACTCGCGGACCAGATCGACCGAGCCGTGCAGCGCTTCGAGCATGCCGAGGCCGAGCAGGTCGAACTTCACGAGGCCGACCGCCGCGCAGTCGTCCTTGTCCCACTGCAACACCGTGCGCCCCGGCATGCGCCCCCACTCGACGGGGCACACCTCGAGCACCGGCCGGTCGCAGATGACCATGCCGCCCGAATGGATGCCGAGGTGGCGCGGGAAGTGCTCGACCTGCAGAGCCAGGTCGATCACGGCGTCGGGAATCGTGATGTCGTCCATCGCCGCGGTCTTGGCGACGCCGCCCCAGTGGTCGATCTCCTTGGCCCAGGCGTCGAGCTGGCCGGGCGCGGCGCCGAGGGCGCGGCCCATGTCGCGCACCGCCGACTTGGCCCGGTAGGTGATGACGTTGGCGACCTGCGCGGCGTTCTGTCGCCCGTGCTTTTCGTAGACGTACTGGATGACTTCTTCGCGTCGACCGCTTTCGAGGTCGATGTCGATGTCGGGTGGTCCGTCGCGTTCGGGCGACAGGAACCGCTCGAACAACAGACCGAGCGACACCGCATCGGCGTTGGTGATGCCGAGCGCGTAACAGACCGCTGAGTTGGCCGCGCTCCCCCGTCCCTGGCAATAGATGTTGTTGCGGCGGGCGAAGTCGCACAGATCCCACACCACCAGGAAGTAGCCGGGGAAGCCGAGCGATTCGATGAGCGCGAGCTCGTGGTCGATCTGTTTGTACGCGCCGGGCACACGTTCTTCACCGCGACGGCCGTAGCGTTGCTCGGCGCCGCGCTCGGTGAGTTCGCGGAGATACGTCATTTCGGTGTGGCCATCGGGGGATGGGGAACGGCGGCAGCTGCGGCGCCACAAGCGCGAGGTCGAAGGCGCAGGCGCGGCCGAGTTCGGCGGCGGCTTCGACCACGCCCGGATAGCGCGCGAAGCGACGCGCCTGTTCGTCGCCGCTGCGCAGGCACGCGCCCGACGAGGACGGCAGCCACGGCTCGATGTCGTCAAGACTGCGCCGCGCCCGCACCGCGGCGAGCGCGGTGGCGAGCGGTCGGCGCGCCGGCGTGGCGTAGTGCACGTTGTTGGTGGCGACGACTGCCGAGACCTTGACGCGTGGCGAGGTTGACCAGCGCGTCGTTGCGCGCGCTGTCGAGCGGATCGCCGTGGTCCCACAATTCGACCACCACGTTGTCGCGCCCGAAGCACGCCACGAGGTCGGACAACTCGCGTGCCGCCGCCGCCGGTCCGTGGTTCACGCAGCGCGGCGGGCACCGCCGACTTCCGGCAACCCGTGAGCACCACCCAGTCGCCCTTGGCCAACTCGCACAGGCGCGCCTTCTCGTACGTGGGATGGCCCTTCTCGCCGCCGGCCAGGTGGGCCTCACCGATGGCGCGGGCCAACGATGCGTAGCCCTTCGGACCGCGGGCGAGGACCAACAGGTGGTCGGCGTGCGGATCGGTGGCGGACTGCTTGGCCGACCCGGCCCGCGGTTCGAGCTTTGCGACTCCTGGCGGTCGCAGACTGAGCTCGGCCCCGAAGATCGTCGGCAGACCCGAGCGCCCGCGCCGCTTCGGCGAAGCGGACCACGCCGTAGAACCCGTCGTGATCGGTGACGGCCAGCGCCTCGAGCCCGAGCCGCATGGCCTCTTCGGCCAACTCCTCCGGCGGCGACGCTCCGTCGAGGAACGAGAAGTTCGAATGGCAGTGCAACTCGGCATACGGCGTGGCCGACCGGCGGCGCTCGACCGGCGGCTCCGTGTACTGCTCCCGATGGTTCGACCACGCCGGGCTGTCGCCTCCGTTGGCGCCCGCCGGCCGGTCGGTGAGCCGCCGGTGCAAGGCCGACCACGACATCGCCGGGTTATTAAATGCCATGTGTGGACTGTACCGAACAGGTGTTCGATAGAGTCAAGAGGTGGGCTGCCGGCGGCGATGATCAGTCGTAGCCCTGGACCTCGCCCATCGCGGCGAGGTCGAACCGGATCTGGAGCGGCGTCTTGTCGCGCCACCGCCGATGTGAACGTGCGGGTTCCGCGACATGCCGTTGTTGCCGATCCGTGCGACGCGCTGCCCTGCCCTGGCCTGATCACGAGCCTTGACCTCCACCGCCTGGACGTGGGCGTACACAACACGCACTCCATCAGTCCGGAGGAAGGTGATCGCGCTCGCAGGACGCGTCCGTCGTCGCCGCCGCGACGTCGTCATCGTCGCCGCTCGCGCACCCGCTCGTCATCACCAGCAACGCAATCACCGCGAAGAGCCGCCTCAGCCGCACGCAGGCGATGCTCACGACCCGCGGTTGGGTACGTTCGAGTCGTGCCCGACGCCATCGACGAGGTGCTCGCGGCCGTACAACGTCGTGGCGGGCACCCCGCCGACGAGCGCGAGGCCCGCTCAGTCGAGACGTTCCTGCGGGAGCTGGAGCGCCTCGAGCGTCCCTTCGACGAGGACGCCGATCCTGTCCATATCACGGCATCGGCGCTCATTACCGGGCCGCGCGGGGTGATCCTGCTCAAGCACCGCAAGCTCGGCATCTGGGTCCAGCCGGGCGGCCACATCGATCCCGGCGAGTCGCCGGCCGACGCGGCAGTCCGCGAGGCGTGCGAGGAGACGGGTCTCGCCGTCACCCTCGCCGATCCCGAACTCGCCCAGGTCGACGTGCATCCCGGCCCGCGTGGCCACACCCATCTCGACATGCGCTACCACTGCCACGCGCCGGCCGACGATCCCGCACCACCCAAGCGCGAGAGTCAAGACGTCTACTGGTTCAGCTGGCCCGAGGCCATCGCGATGGCCGACGACGGCATCGCCGGCCTCCTGCGATCTCTCGCGCCGTGAACGCCATTCACCGACACCATTCTGAGGAGAGTTAGTCGGCGATATGGCTACTAACTCTCCTCAGAAAGGGTTTAGACGACGCGGCCGAGGAAGGCGGCGAGCTGATCGGCGGTGGTGGCGCCGTCCGGCGCCTGCTGCTGCGGGCCGAACGGAGCACCGGATCCGTCGGGGCCACGGAACGCGTCCTGGATCGACGCCTTCGAGCCCGCGAGCAGCTGCGCCGCGAGTTCCGGGTCGAGATCGGTTGACTGACCGGTCGCACGGGCGAGGTCCCAGCTGTGAGTGAAGATGTCGGTGGTAGCCAACCCCATGAAGGCGCCGCCGGGCATCTGACCCCATGGAAGGTCGACGGTCTTGTCCAACGCCCCCGGCTCGCTGAACGCGGCTCAGCGCGGCCGCCGAGGCCTCGTCGAAGGCGACCCGGTAGTCGCCGCTGGCGAAGTCCGAACCTGACTCCTCCACGCTCGGCTTGGCGCCCGCCATGCTCGCCACGAAGAAGTCGTTCGCGCCGATCAGGTGGTTCAGGACACCACGAACATCCCACGACGCGCACGGCGACGCCTTCGCCAAATCGTCCTTGCTCACGCCTTCAAGCACCTGCTTGCCGACGGCGATCGCTCGCTCTAGTGGTTCGGTTGCGCTCATGTGTGCCTCCTTGTCTTGAACAGCGCGGACCGTATACCGCGCGGTTAGTAGCTCGCTTCGAGAAACCACCTGCCTCCTTCGATGAGACAGAGGTGGGCGGCGCCCGATGCGCAACGCACTTGGAGACGGGCGCGGCGACGAACGCCATCGGCGTCCCACCACCGTTCTTCGGCCGGCCATGGCCCCGCCCAACCCGTCACCCGGTCCACGCCGTGCGGGCCGACCACGGTCATGGGCGGCGCCGACACCTCGCCGCGACCGCTGACGCGCACCATCGCTCCGCCGGCGTCGAGCACGTCGAGCGCGATCGGTGCGTCGAGCACCATGGCCGGCGCCGGCGTGGGCATACGACCAGGCCAGGGCGCGTCGGCGCGGGCGACGTCGACGGCGCGCGCATCACCCCACGGGATCATCCGTACTTGTTCTCCCGGCCCGCGTCCGCCCACAAGCACCGCGGTAGCCGCAGCCTCCGGACCGAGCAGTCCCTGCACGCGGGCGATGGCACGCGTCACGCGTTCGTTGGCCTCGCTCGAGCCGCCCCACAGACTCTGCGGTGTGCCCTCGTGGTCGTGCACTTCGTCAGGCGCGAGCCGCAGCAACGTAATACCGGCGGTCGGCACGTCATCGTCGATCTGCTGCGCGACGTCGGAGAGCCATCCCTCGGCTTGCCAGCGGACGCGCTCGGCCACCGCTGACGCGTTGAGCGCGCCTTCGGATCGCCAGCGACGCTCGCGTCGTTCGCCGTGATCGGTCTCCACTTGGATGACGAGCGCGGTGGCCACGAGGCCCGCGCGCGGTAAGACCGTCGGCCAACTCGGCCGACACGCGCGCGCGGCGAACGCGACGCGGTCAACGGTTTCGGCCGGTGGATCGAACACGACCTCCACCGACAGTTCCGGCGGCGGCTCGCGCGGCGCCAACGCCCGCACCGCTAACCCGTTGGCGCGGCGGTGCGCGGCCACACCGGCGGCGCCGAAGCGGCCGAGCACGTCGGCCTGATCGAGTGCGGCGAACGCACCGAGCGTGCGCAGACCGAGCCGGCGCGCTACGTCGGCGATGGCCGGATCACCCATCGGCGACACCGGCATCGGCGCGAGGAACGCCGCCGACTTCCCCGGCGGCACCACCAACACCTTTCCTACCGCCGACATGGCGGCGCGCGCCGCCAGCGACGCGGCGAAATTGCCGTCGGCCACGCCAACGCCCGGCCCGTCACCCAATTCGAATCCGAGTTGGGTGCGCACCGCGTCGCGCACCACGCCGCGGATCTGCCCGACGAACGCGGCGTCGCCGCCGAAGTATCGCGACGGACCGCGGCTAGCGAATGCCAGCACACCAGGACGCACCACTTCGACGCGTGGGCACAACTCCTCCACCGCGGCTACAACCGTTTCGAAGGCGCGGGCGTCGTCGCCTTCTTGCACGGCCAGCACCTCGGCCGACTGGGCAACGACCTTGCGCTTCACGACGGCGTTGACCGGCGCGCACGCCGTCGGCCCGCGCCGCCGCTGACGCGGCGACGACGCAGTTGTTGGCCACCACGACCACCGCGTCGCTGGCGCGACCGGCCACGACGACGGGCCAGTCGTCCCACCACAGCACGACGGTTCGCTCAGGAACCGCCAAGCACCAACCCCACTTGGCGCGCCCGCACCGACCCGCGCCCGTCGAGTTCCACGGTGACCCGACACGACCGCAGCGAGCCGTGCCCGTCACCCAGCCCGTCCCACATCACCGCGGAGGTGGTGAGCCGCGCTTCGCCGCCCCAGATGCGCGCACCTGGACCGGTGGCGATCACCGTGGTGCCGCGTTCGCGCGCCCGTCCGGCGAGGCGGCGGACTTCGGCCAACTTCGGGTCGCGCCGGCACCGCGAGTACGACCACGTCGAATGCATCGACCGCCGCTACCGCGACGGTTCCCCACACCGTGGTCGGCGCGGCCAAGAACACCAAGTGGTCCAACGCCAGCCCGGCCTCGGCCGCCGCCAGCACCCCCATCGACGGAATGCCGACCGCGGCGACCCATCCGTCGTGGGGCACCACGCCGGCGGCGAGCGTGATGGCTCCGCGCAGCGCGGTGGCGTCCAAGGTGGCGCTCGCCGCCATGACCGCTACCGAGGTGCCGGGCCGCAGTCCATGCGGGAACACTTCGGCAAACGCGCCGCGCACCGGGCGAGGCCGTTGACTGGCCAAGACCGGCGTGGAGGGCAGCCGCCCCGCCACCGCCCGTAACCCGGCGCGCCGATCAGACGGACTCTGGGATGGCTGGGGAAGCTCGGCCGCGACCTCGGCGGACATGCAAGCAGTGTATCGAACACCTGTTCGGTACTCCGAAAAGCGGGTTGCTAACCCGAACCAGCTTGGGTAGTTGGGGTCTGTGCTGGGCAACCCAATCGTTGGAGTTCGGACTCTTGCGCTGGATCGTATGAGAATCGCCCGGAATCATCGACCAGAAAGTCTTGAGTTATTAGAACGGACACCCCACTCTGACAGTGACTAACAGCAGCGTTAACGTCAGACGACTTCCGCGCCAGGGAGCAGGTTGTAATTCGGTGGTTAGCTGGAAGGGACGACCATACGGAAACATCCGCATTCGGAGCGAAGACTTTTCGCGTTTCGAACGACCGTGCCCGCTGTGGTCGTTCCGATGCTTTGTATCTCCAATTCGCCGAAACCCCGCGAACGGGCGAAGTTCAAGCACACTTGCTTCGCCGTTGGAGCAGTCTTGTCACCAGCACCACCGCTCGGAGAAATAGTGCCGCAAGCGCTTGCGAAAGCAGTTGTCGCTGCCGCGAACGCAAGTAGCCAGCCCGAGAACTTGCGCATGTTCACTACGGCGTCTGCTGAGACGGAATTGGCGATGTAGACATGAAGGTAACGAAGACCGACCAGCCGTAGACAGGTGGGGCATACCGTGGACACGCAATGCAGAGCGGCTGCCACACAATCGAAAATCGAGTCCGCGGGTACCCGTACGGCTCTTGCAGATCTCTCGACTGCATGTACCCGGAGCCAACTTGTCCAATCCCTACCGACGTCACCGATCGGTTATTACCGCCATACATGATCTGAAAAATGCCGGGGAACCACGAGTTGTCAAAAATTTCCATGATGATCGTGTGTCCCTTACAGGTTTGGATCATGCCGCGGGGGAGGTCACCCCATCCCCATTCTGTAGCGACTAGCCGCTCAAACGATCCGTAAGGATTCTCGTACCGCGGATGTAATTGCAAATAGTGGGCGCGGCCGGATCCATGGCGGGTTGATTCCACACAGGCGGGTCGTCGCAGCTACAGACTCGCGGATCATCCTGCGCCGCAGCCGCGGACGTTCGCCCCCCGAGCATTGGCCTGGGAGCTTTGGGTTCCATCTCAGCGGACACGACGGAGCCGAGGCGCGCGCTGTAGGGCTGGTCACCCAGGATGAGCTGCGACAAGCCGTCCTCGAGAGCCCGCTCACCAAAGGCTCCGAACGGATTTTCTGTCAGGCCCGCCGCCCACGCCGGCCCATGAACCGCCTCGATCAGATTTCCCCAGGTGTCATACGTGTAGGTCACCGCCCGAACACCGCTCGCCGCGGTCAAGGTGTCGACACCACCGCCTGGGTTGAAGTGGTAGAAGAACGTCGTCCCGTTCGGGAGTGTCATCGAAAGCGGCCGTCGATTCTCCGCGTAGGCGAACCGCGCCACAATCGACGTCGTCGTTAGGTTTGTCGCTGCGATCGACTGCAGCCGATCCCCGTCCCATCGGTAGGTGTACGCATTCCCACCGGTCACGGCGCGAGTCGCTAGACGTCCTGCGTCGTTGTACGTGAAGGTCTCCGTCAACGCGTCTGTGCCTACCCGCCGGAAGCCGATCAGCCGGTTTTGCGGCGCCCACGTCAGGGTAGTTGTCGCAACAAACTGACCAGCGTTCGTGGTTCCGATTTGAGTCAAGTGTCGCCGCCTAGGACAGTCGGATCGACCGTAATCGGGTAGTCAGCGTCGCGAACGAACACGGGGTCGACCTTCATGCGCCAGTCGGGACCAGCCATCTCAAGCGAGACCTCTCCCCGCCGGCCGCTGGCATCGAGCGCGAACGGCTCTGGAATGCGGTACACCGGCGCGCCGTCTCGCGACAGCAGCACACCCCCAGCGTCGTGAGTCTGCGTTAGCTCGGTCGCGACTTTGAAGTCGAGCGGCCGCGCCGCCTGCGCGCTGTCGGTCAGAACGATGTCTTCCTTGAGTCCGCCGGCGATCCGGGTGTAGCGCACCGTCGGGGCCCCGGCGGTGGTGAACGTCGTGACTACACCGGAGGTCGTTGGGCCCTTCGGGTACGTGTAGCCACTCAGACGGAAACGCGCCGAGTTCTCGCCGCGCCCGACCGTGGCGCCGGCCGACGCGCGACCGAAGCGGACATCGAGTTTGGTGAGGACCTGCGGACCCGACTTCGCGGGAGACGTGGAACGCGAGTCCTGCCGAGAGACGACCTCGCTAACGCGTGTCGGAACCGGCCGTCGAACTGGATTGGCGGTCCACTCCGGTGCCCCGCGCCTCGTCTGAACACTCGGAAGTGTGTTGACGAACACGCCGACAGAACTCGCGATGACCGCGAGAGATACAACAATAATGAAACGACGCACGCGTCGGGCCCCTAGCACTAAACACGCCAGCCCCCAGCCGACGAGATGCCGCACCATAGCTGCGCGACTTCGTCCACGGCCCCCGATTCGGACAATTGTTCGCGAAACTGTCAGGAGACGACTCCTGCTCCGGCGACAGCGCACTACCTTGGCGATGTTCTCCGCTGGGGAGGACTCTGCCTTAAGGAGAACCGCATGAAGCGCATTGCGCTCTTGCTCGCCGCGTCCCTAACCGTGGCTGGGGCTGTCGGAATCACCCTTGCGCCAGCGGCGGCCGAACTAGGACCTTGTGAGAACGGCCAGTTCAACATCAAGGCGCTCGTCATCATGACTGGCCTTGGCCGCAGCACCGGCGACTCGCTGGCACTCGGTGACGGCAACGAGCCCACGCTGTATGTCGACGACCGCGACAGCCTGACGGGCAGAGGCACCTGGGTCTACATGGAGAGCAACGGCGTTCCGCATCTCCAGCGCGGCGGTACGACGCCCACCGGTGAGACCGACGCCTGCAACGACGGCTGGACGGGCGAGCCCGACACGCTGCTCTTCTAAGGGAAGAACCCGCGCGCCGCGATCGCCTCGGCCACTCGTTCGAGGGCCAGGGCGAACGCGGCGCGGCGAAGCGGCACGTTCAACGCGCCCGACTTCGCCCACACGGCGCGGAACGCCGCGTCCATCCCGTCGCGCAAACGCGACGCGAACAAATCGCCGTCCCACAGGTAGCCCTGCCGGCTCTGCGCCCACTCGAAGTAACTGGCGGTGACGCCGCCCGAGTTGGCCAGGATGTCGGGTACCACCGCGATCTTGCGTGCTTCGAGTACCGGGTCGGCGTCGGGCATGGTCGGGCCGTTGGCCGCTTCGACGATGAGGCTGGCGTCGATTTTCGCCGCGACTGACGCGTCGATCACGCCGCCGAGCGCGGCCGGCACGAGCAGATCGGTCGGCACGGAGAAGATGTCGGCAGGGTTGATCTGATCGGCGATCGGGAAATTGGCGACGGACCCTTTGGCCTTGACGTGTTCGGCGAGCGCGGCCACGTCGAGCCCGCCCGGGTTGTGCACGGCTCCGCCGACGTCGGCCACCGCAACCACGCGCATGCCCGCCGACGTGAGCAAGAACGCGAGCGGGCCGCCGACTTTGCCGAAGCCCTGGATCACGGCGCGCTTGCCGACGATGTCGACTTCCATTTGGCTGAACGCGGCGCGTGTGCACACGACCACGCCCGTCGACGTGGCACCGGCGTGCCCGGTGGTGCCGCCCACGCTCAGCGGCTTGCCGGTCACCGCGCCCGGCACGGCGTGACGACCCTGAATCATCTCGAGCGTGTCCATCATCCACGCCATCACCCGCCCGTCGGTGTTGATGTCGGGCGCGGGCACGTCGAGGTCGGGGCCGATGATCGGCGCGATCTCGACCGTGTACCGCCGCGTGACGCGCTCAAGTTCGCCGATCGACATCGTCGTCGGGTCACACCGCACGCCGCCCTTGGCACCACCGAAGGGAAGGTTGGCGATCGCGGTCTTGAACGTCATGTCCGCGGCCAGCGCCTTGATCTCGTCGACGTCGACGGTCGGATGGAACCGGATGCCGCCCTTGGCCGGTCCGCGCGCGGTGCTGTGTTGGATGCGCCAGCCGGTAAAGACCTCGAGGTGCCCGTCGTCCATGCGGACAGGCATCGCGACTTCGAGGATGCGGTTCGGCACCCGCAGGTCGCGATGGATGTCGGGGTCGAGGCCGATCAGGGCGGCGGCGTCGTCGAGACGAGCAAGCAGCGCGTCCCACGCGGCGTGTGCCATCGGCTACTCGGGGATGATGCTGGGGGTCACGCCCTCGCGATAGTGGATGTACAGGTCGGTGATGAGCTGCGGCAATTCCAAGCGTGTCGGCCCCCGGCGCGATCCTCACGGTGACCTGGTTGCCGTAGATGTGGATGTGCTCGACGCCGCCGCGGTCGAAGATCGCCTTCGCGAGCCGGTCCGGCGGACGGTCGTAGATGATGTCGTCGACCGACGAGTAGCGCTCGTGCGCCATGCCGGTAAATCCACGATCGGCTTCGAAGCGGAACACCCCGGCCGTCTGGGTCGGATGCTCGGTGACATTGATGGCGAGGCCCATAGCGCTTCCACGCTACCAACCGCACCCGCCATTGCTGTGGTCCGGCGACGGTGGCGCGTACGGTTGCGTTGATGAACCCGTCGAACGCGACCGTCGTACGGGTTGTCGTGATCGCGTGCGCCGTGACCGCGGCGTTTGCCGGCGCCATTTTCGCGATCCGAGGGATGTCGCACATATTGACGCTCATGGTCGTGGCCGCTTTCATCGCGGTGATCCTGGCGCCGCCCGTCGACCATCTCGTGCGCCGCCGGCGTTTCCGGCGGGGCTTTGCGGTGATGACCGTGTTCCTCGTGGGGATCATCGTTTTCTCGGCCATGACGTTCGCGTTCGTGCGACCGATCGTGGACCAGTCGCGCACCTTCGTCGACGATCTGCCGACCTTCGTCGAAGACGCCAAAGCCGGGCGCGGACGCGTCGGCGAAGTGGTGCAGCGCTACAACCTCGACGAGTTCGTCGAGGACAATCAGGACAAGCTCGAAGAAGCGCGATGCCGAGCTCGGCAGCCGCGCCGTGCCCCTCGCCGGCACGGTCGCCAGCAGCGTCGCCGCGATCGTGACGGTGCTCGTGCTGAGCATCTTGATGTTGATGTCCGGCCCGGCCATCCAGCAGGGATTCCTTGACCTCATCGACGATCCGTTACGTCGCGAACGAGTGCGGCGCGTTGCCCACGATTCCGCCACTGCGCTGACGCGGTACATGGCGGGCAACCTCATCATTTCCGTCGATCGCCGGCTTGTCCACGTACGTCTTCTTGACCATCACAAATGTGCCGTTCAAAGAAGTCCTCGCGTTGTGGGTCGCGTTCGCCGACCTCATCCCCCTCGTCGGCGCCACACTCGGCGCGGTGCCGGCCGTGCTCGTCGCCTTCCTGCACTCGACCACCGCCGGCATCGCCGTGCTGATCTTTTTCATCGTGTACCAGCAGTTCGAGAACCACGTGCTGCAAGTGACGATCATGAGCCGCAGCGTGCGGCTCAATCCGCTCGCGGTGCTCGTCAGCGTGCTCGTCGGTGTCGAATTTTTCGGCATCCTCGGTGCCCTGCTCGCCATCCCGGTCGCGGGCGTGATCCAAGTCGTGCCGTGGACGTGATCAACGAGCATCGGCGCCAAGCGCTGGCCTGGCGCCCTCGACGGAATGACAACGGAGATCTGGACGACGGGGATCGCTCACGCGCAGGTCGCGGCCACGGGCTGCGGAGCGCGCCGAGGCCGCGGGATTGGACGGCATGTTCGTCGTCGACTCGCAGAACTTGTCAGGCGACCCGTACGTCGCGCTGACGCTCGCCGCCGGCGTCACCGAACGGCTCAAACTCGGGACCGGCGTGACGAACACGTCGACCCGTCATCCCGCGGCCACCGCCGCGGCGATCGCGAGCGTGCACGTGGCGTCCGGTGGACGGGCCGCGCTCGGGCTCGGCCGCGGCGACTCGGCGCTCGCGCACCTTGGGTTCGCGCCCGCTCCGGTGTCGGACCTCGAGGCGTACATCGGCGTCGTGCGCGCCTACCTGCGCGGTGAATCCGTTCGCGTTCGAGGACCTGCGCGGTTTCGGCGCACGCCGGTACGCAGTCCGCTCGAATCGCTCGGGTCTCGCCGATGCGCCCGACGACAGCAGCTGCACTGGTTGCCCCGCGAGCTTGCGCCCGTACCGGTCGAGGTCGCCGCCAGCGGGCCGAAGGTGCTGGCCGCCGCTCGCCACGCCGACCGCGTGCTGCTGGCTGTCGGGGCGGATCCCGAGCGCGTCGCGTGGGCCAAAGAGGTGGCGTCGGCGCCGGCGACGGGCACGTTCGTCAACGTCGTGGCCCACAACGACCGGGCCGTGGCGCGTGATCTCATGCGCGGCGGGCATGTCGACGTTCGCCCGCTTCAACACGATGCACGGCGCCACCAACGGTCCGCTCGCCGAGGCCGACCGCGACGTGCTGCGCAGCGCTCCACTCGTCCTACGACATGACAAAGCACACCCAGAGCGGTTCGGCGCAGGCGGGCGTTCTTACCGACGACTTCGTCGACCGCTTCGGCATCGCCGGTCCGGCGCCGTACTGCGTGGAACGGCTCCGTGGCCTGATGGACATGGGCATCGACAAGTTCGTGATCGTGGGGCCGTCACTCGGCAGCGATCCCGCCGACGCCCGCACGGCGATGGCTACGTTCGTGGCCGAAGTGCTCCCCGCGCTGCGCTAGCCGGCGACCTGAAGCTCGGCCAGCCCGCGCAGCGTCATGTTGGGGCGGTAGACGAGCTCGTCGTTCACGCGGGCGAGTTTCGGCGACTTTTCCAGCAACAACGGAAACGCCTCCTGACCTTCCATGCGGGCGAGCATGGCGCCGAGACAAAAGTGAATGCCGTTGCTGAAGGCCAGGTGTTGGTTGGGCGATCGGTCGAGCACGAGCTGGTCGGGCTTGTCGAACGCGTCCGGATCGCGGTTGGCACCCGCGAGCAGCAGCAGCGCCTGGTGGCCCTTCGCGCACGGTGACGCCGCGCAACTCGACGTCGGCGAGCGCCGTGCGGGCGGTGTACTGCACGGGAGCGTCGTAGCGAAGGAACTCGTCGATGGCGGTTCGGATGAGGCCCGCGGGATCGGCGGCGAGCTGGTCGCGGGCCTGCGGGTCTTCGCACAACGCGAGCGTGCCGTTACCGATCAAGTTCGACGTTGTCTCGTGACCGGCGATGAGCAGCAGGATCAGATTGATCAGCAACTCGTCGTGCGTGAGCCGGTCGCCTTCCTCCTCGGCGGCGATAAGCGCGGACAGCACGTCCTCGCGCGGTGTGCTCCGACGCTCCTCGATGAGTTCGTTGAAGTACCCGACGAACTCCATGCCGGCCTGCATGGCGGCCATGTAGTCGGCCTCGCCCATGTTGCTGTCGGGATCGATCATGCGGCCGAGCGGCAGCGACCAGCTGGCGAACTTCTCCTGGTCGGCGACGGGCACGCCGAGTAGCTCCGCGATGACCACGACCGGCAGAGGGCGCGCCAGGCGCTCCATCACGTCGAACGAGTCGCCCGGGCCGATGTCGGCCATGAGGTTGTTGGGCGAGGTCACGCACGCGCGGCCGCCACTGCTCGATGGCACGGGGGGTGAAACGCGTAGCTCGCCAACTTCCGTAGCCGGGTGTGGTCGGGAGGGTCGCTGAACAACATGACCTTGCCGCCAAGGAATCCTGCCGCTCGTTCCATCGTCGGTTCGACACCGCGGTCGCTGAGGTCGACGTTGGTTGAGTCGGTGCTCCAGCGCTCGGCGTCGCGCAGGATCGCCAGGCAGTCGGCGTGACGCGAGAAGAAGACGTTGTCGTAGGTCGGGTCAAGCCACACCGGCGCTTCCTCCCGCATCCGCTTATAAAGGGGGTACGGGTTGTGGCGGTTGTCCGCGTTGAACGGGTCGTACATCACATCGGTCATGAGTTTGCGCGCTCGCTGTCGCACGACGACGAAGGCGCCCGCGGCCAGACCGACCGACACCAACGCCAGACGCCAGGTGCACGGCGATAAACCCGAAACCCTTGTCCTGGTCGAACACGTTCTTGATCCGCGTCAACCACACGAAGATCGTCCAGATGGCGAAGATGCGGAGGTAGGTGGCATGACGCAATTGCATGCCGACAGGCTAGAACTCGTCTGGCTGGCCGCAGGTGCCGTGCTTGCCGATTCGGCGTTTTGGTTGCCACGACCTGTTCTTGTGGGCTGCGCACCTTGCAGTCAAAGCCCAGACTGTTCGTACCGGGGTACGTGAGGCGCCCGTCGCCGCATGGTTCGCCTTGGCCGTGCCGACCCCGGACGTGCTGATCTTCGAGTGCGACACTCTCTCCGTTGGCGGTTCCCAATCCCAGCGCCAACGTGCAGAACGGCTGCGGCTTTGGCCGGTCGACCAACATCGGCGCGGCAAAGCGAACAACGAGGAAGAGCATCACCGTCGCGACCTCCGCGGCCCCGTCGGTGCTGACGCCATGCGCGGCGCGGCGAATCCTGCACGTTCGGGCTGCCACCGATGTTCTCGGTGCAAAAGCGTGTGGGTTTGCCGGGAGTTTTGCGCCGAGCAAGCTCGGAGGGCTCTCGTCAACAGTCACCGCTGAAGGACGAAGATCGGCAGCGGCCGGCCGCCCCACTGCTCGTAGCGACGGACTCGGGGTGGGCGGCGATCATCGCGGCCATCGCTCGGTCGCGGTCTGCTCCCGTTGGTTCCTCGGCGGTCACGTCGTGCGCCACACGATTGACCGTGACTTGCGCGCGCGGGTTCGCACGCAGGTTGAAACCCAGTCAGGCGTGGCCTTTTGTCCGCCCGCGCCACCGCCGATCAGGTAGCCGTCCTCGTAGGGCAGATACGTGACGGGCGTCTTTCGCGTGCGACCACTTCGGCGCCCAGTCGTCGCGAGCACCAGCACCGATTGCCGAGAGACGACGCTCAAGCCACTTCGCCCGAATCGCTCTAGCTCCCAGACCTCGAGCCGGCTGAGGTGATGCCGAAGACGGCGGGTGCGCTCAATCCACCAAGGCATCTTCGAACGGGACGCGCGGGACGTCGCCCCAGAGTCGTTCGAGGTCGTAGAACTCGCGGGCTTCGTCGAGGAACACGTGCACGATCCAGTCGCCGTAGTCCATGAGCACCCAGCGTGCGTCGCTCGAGTCCTTCGATGCAGCGCGGCGCTCCGCCGCCAACCTGCTTGACCCGCTCCTCGATCTCCTCGCAGATCGCTCGCACGAGGCGGTCGTTGGGTGCTGACGCGATCACGAAGTAGTCACAGATCGCGAGGACGTTGCCGACGTCGAGGATCACCGGGTCGGTGGCCTTCTTGTCGGCGGCGCGCGCGCGCAGCTTCAAGGGCTAGCGCGGGGCTCGCTTCAGTGTTCGGGCGCGTCAGGACAGGCACGAGGATGGAGCTCCTTTCGGACGGTGAGATGACGGCGGTGATGCAAGCTCACAGGGTGACGCCTCGAAGGGCGTCACGACACTGAATTTCGCGGTTAAGCGCTCGCACCAGCAGGGGGAAGTCCCTTTGTCATCTGGCGCCAGCGTACCGCCCGTGTTTGCGCAGCACGCGCATAGCGGCGGCGGGCACGAGCCCGTCGACCGGGAGCCCCGCTGCGAGGCGCTCACGGACCATCGAACTCGACACGTCGATCGACGGGACGTCGACGACTTCGACCTTCCACCCGGGCACGTCGACCACGTCGTCGAAGCGCGGGCGGTTCACCACGACCAGCGTGACCAGTTCGCGCAGCTCGTCCACCCGGTGCCACGCGTCGAGATGCTGCGCGGCGTCGTAGCCGACGACCAGGAACACCTCGTCGCCGGGCGATCGGCCAGGAGCTGCTCGACGGTGTCGATCGTGTAGGTCGGGCCGCCGCGGCTGCACCTCGAGTCGTCGGCGACGATGCCCGGCGACGTCCATGTCGTGCGACCGCCGCCTGCACGGCGGCGAACCGCTCGTCGGCGGGCGCGATCGGCGGCGGTCCTTCTGCCACGGATCGGCGGCGACCACGACGCGGGTCTCGTCGAGCGCGAGCGTGTGATGCACAGTCGGCGGCCACGACGAGGTGGCCGACGTGAACCGGATCGAACGTCCCCCCGAAGATGCCGACGCGCACTCGGCAAGTATCCCGCCGGCGATCGAGTTTGCTTACAATTCGGACATGCGACGCATACGGGCTCTTATCGTTCTGTCCGCCGTCCTCGCGGGAGCTTCTGGCGGGCTTCATCGGCACGGCGACGCCCGCCAAGGCTGCGAGTCAACGGCTTCATGACCTGCAAGGTCAATCTGCTCACCGACGGCGATCCGGCGCTGGCGAGCTGTCGACGCGAATGATCGAGTGTTACTACTAAGCCGGTAACGGCTTAGGTGCCCGCGAGGCGGGCGACGATCGGCGCGAACGTCGTCCATGACGTCGCCCTGCACGACGATGTCGTTGAAGCCGAACTCCTCGCGGCGCTTCTGCAGCTGCTCGACGATCTCGTCTTCGGTGCCGACCATGAGCAGCGGGATGTCGGTGGCCTCTCCGGCGCGATGCCGAACATCGGCGCGATGTTGGCGAGACCTCGTCGCGGTTCGGCACGATCTGGGTCATGAACGTGAGCACCTGTAGGTCGAGCTGATCGAAGCGATCGCCGGCTGCGTCCTTGATCCACTGAATGCGCTCGCGGTACACGTCGCCCAACGCCGACTTCGCGACCTCGGGGCCGACGGCGCCGGCGGCCAGGTTCGGGTTGACGCCGATCGTGTCGGCCATCTGCGCCGCGATGGTGAGCACCTTCTTGCCGCCGCCGCCGATGACGACCGGCGGGCCGCCCGGGCGTGGACGGACGCGGGAAAGCCCTGCGCGTTCGTGATCGTGTAGTGCTCGCCCTCGAACGTGCACGTCCCGTCGGGCCACAGCGCCTTCATGATCGTGAGCGCTTCCTTCATGCGGTCGATGCGCGTGCCCGGCGAGTCGTACGCGATGCCCGACTCGTCGTAGTCGGTCTTCATCCAGCCGGCGCCGAAGCCGAAGATCGTGCGGCCCGGGAAGGCGAGGTCGAGCGTGGCCACTTCCTTGGCCTGCGTGATGGGGTGGCGGTAGTCGACGTCGTAGACGAGCGCGCCGACGCGCAGCGTCTTCGTGACCTCCGCCGCGATGGTCATCGCGACCGTCGGCGACCACTGATCGCCGAAATGATCGGGCAGGTACAGCGTGGTGTAGCCGAGGTCTTCGGTCTTGCGGGCGAGGTCGCGCCACGCCTTGCCGTCGGCCGCCGCGTGGTGTTGCACACTGAAGCGAAATGGACGCATTTGCGGCAGCCTACGTGGCAAGTGCTTTGCGATTCCCGGCCGTTGCGGCGAACATTGAGGGGTGACGCAGGCCACGTGGCACCCCGGAAGCTGGCAGGACAAGCCTGCCGTGCAGCAGCCCACGTGGCCTGACGCGTCCGCGCTCGCGCAGGCCGAGAAGACCCTCGCCGGGCTTGCCGCCGCTGGTTTTCGCCGGCGAAGCCCGCGGCGCTACAGCGCTCGCTCGCCGAGGTCGCGGCCGGGCGAGCGTTCGTCTTGCAGGCCGGCGACTGCGCCGAGTCCTTCCACGACTTCTCCGCCGACAACATCCGCGACAAGCTCAAAGTCATCCTCCAGATGGCCGTCGTGCTGACGTACGGCTCCGGCGTGCCCGTCGTGAAGATCGGCCGCATCGCCGGGCCAGTTCGCCAAGCCGCGCTCGGCCGACTTCGAGACCATCAACGGCGTCGAGCTGCCGAGCTTCCGCGGCCACATCGTCAACGACGACGCGCCGACGCTCGAAGCCCGCATGCCCGATCCGCAGCGGCTCATCGCGGCGTACCACCAGGCGGCGTCGACGCTGAACCTCGTCCGCGCCTTCGCCACCGGCGGTTTCGCCGACCTGTCGCCAGGTCCACACGTGGAACCAGCAGTTCGTCGCCAGCTCCGCCGAGGGCCAGCGCTACGACCAGGTCGCCGCCGAGATCGATCGCGCCCTGCGGTTCATGAAGGCGTGCGGCATCGACCTCACCGCCGAGGCGGCGCTGCACCAAGTCGACTTCTTCACCAGCCACGAGGCGCTCGTGCTCGGCTACGAGGAGGCGCTGACGCGCAAGGACTCGCTCACCGGCGACTACTACGACTGCTCGGCGCACTTCGTGTGGATCGGCGAACGCACCCGTCAGCTCGACGGCGCCCACGTCGAGTTCTTCCGCGGCATCAAGAACCCGATCGGCGTGAAGCTCGGCCCCAACGTCGACCCGGCCGAGATCGTCGAGCTGTGCGCGCGCTCAATCCCGACAACGACGCCCGGGCGCCTCACGCTGATCATCCGCCACGGCGCCGACAACGTCGCGAGCGAACCTGCCGCGCTTCATCGACGCCGTGGCCGCCGCCGGGCAGAACGTCGTGTGGGTGTGCGACCCGATGCACGGCAACACGTTCACCTCGGCCGAGCGGCCACAAGACCCGTCACCTCGAAGCGTCCTGAACGAGGTCGAAGGCTTCTTCGCCGTCCACCGCGCCCACGGCACGTGGCCGGGCGGCATCCACATCGAGCTGACCGGCGACAACGTCACCGAGTGCCTCGGCGGCTCCGAAGACGATCGCCGAGGGCGACCTCGCCACCAACTACACGACGATGGTCGACCCCGCCTCAACGCCCGCCAGAGCCTCGACCTCGCCTTCCGCGTCGCCGAACTGCTCCGCGGCTAGACCGAACCCGGGGTTTTCTGGCCCGTACGCGGAATGTTGAGCGAATCGGTCGGGTTTTAGTACGCTGATGCGCCCACCTCGCGTCGATCCACGAGCTGAGGAGGTCACTACACATGACCATCGCTGAGCATCCTGTTATACCGACTCCGCCTGATCGCCGCCGACATCGCGCGCTTCGAAATGGAGCTCGAGCGGTATCTGGCCAACGGCACCGACGACGACCGCTTCCGGGTCTTCCGCCTCGGCAACGGCATCTACGGCCAGCGCCAGGGCGGCACCAACCAGATGGTCCGGGTCAAGATCCCCTACGGCGGCGTGAATCCCGAGCAGCTCGAGGCGTTCGCCGACATCGCCGACACCTACAGCCGCGGCTGGGGCCACATCACCACCCGCCAGAACATCCAGTTCCACTTCGTCGAGCTGACCCGCGTGCCCGAGCTGCTCAAGGACCTCGGCGTCGGTCGGCATGACCACCCGCGAGGCCTGCGGCGACACCGTCCGCAACGTGATGGGCTGCCACCTCGCCGGCGCGTGCCCGTTCGAGGTCCTCGACATCACGCCGTGGGCCGAAGCGACGTTCCGCTACTTCCTGCGCCACCCCTACGCCCAGCGCCTGCCGCGCAAGTTCAAGATCAACTTCTCCGGCTGCGCGACCGACTGCGGCCAGGCCATGTTCAACGACGTCGGCGTCGTCGCCGTCGGTCGTCCGCTGCCCGACGGACGGTCGAGGCCGGCTTCCGCGTCTTCATCGGCGGCGGTCTCGGCGCCAACCCGCATCCGGCGATCGCGCTCGAAGACTTCACGCCGCGCGACGACCTGCTCGCCACGATCGAATCGGTCCTGCGCACCTTCGACCACTACGGCAACCGCGACAACAAGCTGCGGGCCCGCCTCAAGTGGGTCGTCGCCGCGATGGGCGTCGACGAAGTCCGCGAGCGCGTCCTCAAGGAGCGCCGATTCCTGCTCGGCTCCGCCACGCTACCCAGGCGGCGTTCCCGACGTATGTCGCAAGAGCACGGCGACGCGCCCGCCGGCATGGCCACCGGCGTCGACGTCACCCCGGTCGGTTACAACGCCGGCGTCGCGGTCACGATCAACGGCCGCGACCCGTTCACACGGTGGGAACAGGCCAACGTCGTGCGCGGCAACGCCAAGGGCACCGTCTCCGCCGTGGCCTACGCCAAGCTTGGGCGACATCACCGAGCGCGCAGTTCCGCGCCCTCGCCGCCATCCAGCGCGAGTTCAACGCCAGCGTGCGGCTGACCAACCGCCAGAACATCGCGTTCCGCGACCTCACCGAGGAGCAGAGTCCCGGTGCTGTTCGAGCGCCTCGAGGCGATCGGCATGGCCGAGCCCGGCGCCGAGCTGGCCCGCGACGTCGGTCGCCTGCCCCGGCGCCGACACCTGCAACCTCGCCGTCACCCAGAGCCGCGGCCTCGCCGAGCGCCATCAGCGAAGCGATCGAAGAAGCGGGCCTCGCCGAAGTCGGCGGCGTGCGCATCAACATCTCGGGCTGCACCAACTCGTGCGGCCAGCACCACGTCTCCGACATCGGCTTCATGGGTGTCGAGCGCCGCGCCCACGGCCAAGCCGCGCCCGGCTACCAGATGCTGCTCGGCGGCCACCTCGCCGACACGAGGTCGCGTTCGGCGCAAAAGGCGCTGCGCCTCCCGGCCAAGAACTGCGGCGAAGCCGCGGTGCGCGTCATCGGCCGGTACGCCAACGAGCGCAAGGCCGACCGAAACGTTCCCGGCGTGGATGGAACGCATCGGCGGCGTCAAGGTGCTCGCCGACGACCTGCGCGACCTCGACTACTTCCCCAAGCCCGACGAGGGCCCCGAGTACTACGTCGACTACGACGAGACCGGTCCCTACGTCGCCGAGATCGGAGAGTCCGAGTGCGCGACGTAAGCCTGGGCGCGACAATCTGGCTGACGGGACTGCCGTCGTCGGGCAAGACCACGCTGGCCTACGCGCTCGAGAAGAAGTTCATCGAAGCCGGCCAGCGCGTCGAAGTGCTCGACGGCGACGTCATCCGCGAGCGCCTCACCGCCGACCTCGGGCTTTCGCCCGAAGATCGCCGCACGAACGTCGCGCCGCATCGGCTTCGTCGCCGAGTTGCTGTCAGCCGCAACGGCGTCGTCGTCATCTGTGCCCGGTCATCGCGCCGTACCGCGACGCCCGCGACGCGGTGCGCGACCGAGCACGAGGGTCGCTTCATCGAGGTGCACATCGCGACGCCCGTCGAGCTGTGCGCCGAGCGCGACGTGAAGGGTCTGTACGCCAAGCAGCGCGACGGGAAGCTGCACGGGCCTCACCGGAGTTGACGATCCGTATGAGGCGCCGCTCAACCCCGAGATCACGATCGACACCAGCGGCATGACCGCTCGACGAATCGGTGGAGGAGCTGTGGCAAGCGTTGCACCCGTAGCACTGCCGGCGGACTTCTCCGACGCCGAGCTGCGCGAGCATCAGCGCGTCGTTCGAGACCGCGTCCGCCGTCGCAGATCATCCGCTGGGCCGTCGACAACTTCCACCCGCACCTGTGCCTCACCGGCGTCGATGACCGACGCCGTGCTCGTCGACCTGGCGGTCAAGGTCGAGCCGAGCCATCGAGGTCGTGTTCATCGACACCGGCTACCACTTCCCCGAGACCCTCGACACCGTCGAGCAGGTCCGCCGCAAGTACGGCCTCAACCTGCGCATGATGACGGTGCCGACCCACGACGAAGAGTTGTGGAAGGTCGACCCCGAGAACTGCTGCTCCGCGGTCAAGGTCGGTCAGCTCGACCGGGCGCTCGCCGGCAAGGAAGCGTGGATGAGCGGCCTGCGCCGCGACGAAGCCGAGACCCGCGCCAACGCGCCGATCGTGGCCCGCGACCTGCGCGGCCTCATCAAGGTCAACCCGATCGCCAACGTGGACGCAGCGACGACGTCGAGCGGCTACATCACCGACCACGACGTCACCGTGAATCCCCTGATCGCACAGGGCTACCCGTCGATCGGCTGCTGGCCGTGCACCAAGACCGGTCGCCGACGGCGAAGACCCGCGATCCGGGCGCTGGTCCGGCACGCGACAAGACGGAGTGCGGCCTGCACCTGTGACGATGTCTGCCTTGACTGAACGACGAACAGCCGCCGGCCGCTACGAACTGTCGCACCTCGACGCGATCGAGGCCGAAGCCATCTTCGTTATGCGCGAGGTCGCGGCGAGCTTCGAGCGCCCGGTGCTGCTGTTCAGCGGCGGCAAGGACTCGATCGTCCTGCTGCGCCTCGCCGAGAAGGCGTTTCGCCCGGGACGCTTCCCGTTCCCGCTCATGCACGTCGACACCGGCCACAACTTCCCCGAGGCGATCGAGTTCCGTGACCGACGCGTCGCCGAACTCGGCGAGCGACTGATCGTCGCCAGCGTCGAAGAGTCGATCGCGCAAGGGCCGCGTGGTCGAAGAGACCGGGCCTCGAGCGTCGCGCAACCGCCTGCAGACCACGACGCTGCTCGACGCCATCGAGGAGTACGGGTTCGACGCCGCCTTCGGCGGCGCCCGCCGCGACGAGGAAAAGGCGCGGGCCAAGGAACGCTTCTTCAGTTTCCGCGACGAGTTCGGCCAGTGGGACCCGAAGAACCAGCGCCCGGAACTGTGGTCCCTCTACAACGGCCGGGTCCGCAAGGGCGAGCACATCCGCGCCTTCCCGATCTCGAACTGGACCGAGCTCGACGTGTGGCAGTACATCCGCCGCGAGGAGCTCGAGATCCCGTCGATCTACTTCAGCCACACGCGCGAGGTGTTCGAGCGCGACGGCATGCTGCTGTCGACCGCGCCGTTCATGCCGCTGCTGCCCGGTGAGAAGGTGGAGTCAGCGCGTCGTGCGCTACCGCACCGTCGGCGACATGAGCTGCACCGGCGCGGTCGAGTCGACCGCGGCGACGCTCGACGCCATCATCGACGAGGTCGCCAGTCTCCCGCATCACCGAGCGCGGCGCCACACGCGCCGATGACCGCTTCACCGAAGCCGCCATGGAAGACCGCAAGAAGGAGGGCTACTTCTAAACCATGCCCTTCACTCGCTTCGCTCCGTTCAGGGCAACCAATCGAACTCCGGCCGACCGGCAGAGCCGGATCGCCTTCGCGCCAAAGGGCCTACTGATGGAGCTCCTTCGCTTCTCCACCGCCGGCTCGGTCGACGACGGCAAGTCCACGCTCATCGGCCGCCTGCTCTACGACGCCAAGAGCATCTTCGAAGACCAGCTCACGGCGGTCGAAGACGCCAGCGAGCGGCGCGGCCTCGACTACGTCAACCTCGCACTGCTCACCGACGGGCTGCGCGCCGAGCGCGAGCAGGGCATCACGATCGACGTCGCCTATCGCTACTTCGCCACGCCGCGACGCAAGTTCATCATCGCCGACACTCCGGGCCACATGCAGTACACGCGCAACATGGTCACGGGGTCGTCGACCGCCGACGTGGCGCTCGTACTGGTCGACGCCCGCAACGGTCTGGTCGAGCAGAGCCGTCGTCACACCTTCCTGGCCACGCTGCTGCAGATCCCCCACATCGTCGTGTGCATCAACAAGATGGACTTGGTCGACTTCGACGAGAAGGTCTACGACTCGATCCGCGAGGAGTTCCGCGAGTTCGCCACCAAGCTCGAGATCGCCGACCTGACCTTCATCCCGGTCTCGGCGCTGCTCGGCGACAACGTCGTCGACTCGTCACAGAACATGCCGTGGTACCGCGGGCTGCCGCTGCTGACCCACCTCGAGGAACAGGAGATCGCGTCGGACCGCAACCTCGTCGACGCCCGCTTCCCGGTGCAGTACGTCATCCGCCCGCACAACGACGAGCACCACGACTACCGCGGCTACGCCGGTCAGGTAGCCGGTGGCGTGTTCCGACCCGGCGACGAGGTGCTCGTGCTTCCCTCGGGACTGAGCACGACGATCGAGTCGATCGACACCTACGACGGTCCGGTAGAAGAAGCGTTCGAGCCGATGGCGGTCACGATCCGCCTCGCGGACAACATCGACATCTCACGCGGCGACATGATCTGCCGCCCGGGCAACCACCCGGAGCCGAATCAGGACATCGACGCGATGGTTTGCTGGTTCGCCGACGCGCCCATGCGACTCAACGGCAAGTACGCCATCAAGCACACGACGCGCGAAGCCCGCGCCGTCGTCAAGGATCTGCGGTACCGGCTCGACATCAACTCGCTGCACCGCGACGAGGAGGCCACCGAACTCGGCCTGAACGAGATCGGTCGCGTGTCGCTGCGCACCACGACCCCGTTGATGGCCGACGAGTACCGCCGCAACCGCACCACCGGCTCGTTCATCCTCATCGACGAGGCCACCAACGCCACCGTCGGCGCCGGGATGATGCTCTAGCCCCCCGCCCACTTTCTGCGGATCCTCCACCCCTGTCGTGGGATATCCGCATCAGTTCGGGATTACGGTCGATCCCATGATCGTTCTCGTCCACGGAGTACCCGAAACCGCCGACCTGTGGGATGACGTGCGGGAGCGCCTCGACCAACCGTCGATCGCGTTGCAACTGCCGGGCTTCGGCTGCCCCCGCCCTGACGGTTTCAGCGCGACGAAGGACGCCTACGCCGAGTGGGTGGCGGACGAGATTCGCAAGATCGACGAGCCGGTCGACCTCGTCGGTCACGACTGGGGCGGCGGCTTCTCGGTTCGGGTCGGGCAGAGATACCCCGAGCTCGTGCGCTCCTGGGTGACCGACGTCGCCGGTGTGGTCCACCCGGACTACGTCTGGCACGACTTCGCGCAGATCTGGCAGACCGAGGGTGCCGGCGAAGAGTTCTGGCAAGGCCAGCTCGCCGCCGGAACCGAAGCGGCGACCGCGACCTACCAGTTGTTCGGCCTCGACGAAAAGGGCGCGGCCAAATTGGGCGCGATGGCCGACGAGACGATGGCCGACTGCATCCTGCCGTTGTACCGCTCGGCGACGCCCAACCCGCACGCCGACTGGCCCGACTCATACGTGAAGTCGCAGAAGCCGTGCCTCGTGATCAACCCGACCGGTGACCCCTTCACATCGGCCAACCGCGCCCCCGAAGTGGCCGAGGTCTTCGGCGCAAGACTCGCCAATCTTGAGAGCGGGCACTTCTGGCCAATGGAAAAACCCGACGAGGGCGCGGCCATCCTCAACGAGTTCGTCGCTTCCGTTTCCTAGGTTCTCGCGTGCTTCGAGTGATGACGCTGAACGTGTGGTTCACCGCCGGGGACTGGCGCGCCCGTCGCACAGAAATCTGCGCGTGGATCACGCACCTATCTCCCGACGTCATCTGCCTGCAGGAGATCGTCGAGACGCCCGACGGCCAGAACCAGGCGGACTGGCTCGCCGACAACGCCGACGGCGAGTGGCATGTCGCCTACGCCGGGCGCGAGGTCTTCGAGGGCGCGGCGTTGTTCGGCAACGCCATCCTTTCTCGCTGGCCGATCGAGGCCACGACTGACCGCGACCTGCCGTCCAATCCCGAAGGCCGGATCGACGAAGTGCAGCGTTGCGTGCTGCATACGCGCACGAACGGCTACGACATCTTCAGCACGCACCTCGTGTGGCGCTATGACGAGGGCTTCATCCGTGAGAAGGAGGTGGTCGTGCTCGACGACTTCATTCGCGAGGTCGCGTCACCCGACGCCGCGCTGCCGCCCGTTCTGTGTGGTGATTTCAACGCCGAGCCCGACTCCACCGAGATCCGTTTCCTCACCGGCTCCTGCACGCTCGACGGCCGCAGCACCTATTACCAAGACGCGTGGCGGGTGGCGGGGCGCGGCGACGGCTTCACGTGGGACAACCGCAACCTGCACGCCGCGGCGGAGCGGGAGCCCGATCGTCGCATCGACTACATCTTCAGCGGCTGGCGCAAGGACGATACGAAGGGCTCGGGCCGCATCGCGTTCGTCGACGTGGTCTGCGATCGCGGTCTTACCGGCGCCTTCGCGTCTGACCACTTCGGCCTCTTCGCCGAGATCGAAACGCCTTAGCGCTAACCGAGCACAACAACGCGACGTACCGGCTCGTACTCGGTCCACGGGTCAACAAAGGTTTCCTTCCATCGGCTGCGGTGATCCTCGCAGGCGAGACGGAAATACAAGATCCGTCGGACGCGATCAGTCTCGTTGCCACCGGTGTTGTGCCCGAGCAGGAAGTGCGCGAGAAGCAGGTCGCCGCGCTCGGCCAGGATCGGGATCGGCTCGCCAAGCTCCAACGGTGGATCCAGCAGCGTCGAGTGACCTGATGTCGAAAGCAGGGCATTGACGCCGCGTTCTTGGAATAGGCGCTGATGCGCTCGGTGCGAGCCGGGCCACACCCAGAGATTTCCACTCGCGGGTCGGGACTCGTCGACGAGGTACACGCCGGCGAGGAGTGTGAACGAACCGGGCTCGTCGGTGGACTCCGGTCCGTGATTGTCGATGTGAGGACCGCCAGGTATGTGGCTCCAAACCGGAAGATTGGTCGCGACCTGGATGTATTGGCCGACGGAGTAGTCGAGGAGGTGCGGTGCAACGAGTTCGTTGGCGATGGCGAGCGCTCCCGACTCGCGGAGCGTGGCGTCACAGGCAAGCAGACCCGAGGTTGGCCAGTAGGAGTGATGACCGGTGGTCCCCTCCGGCGGCGGGTTCCTGGCGATCAGGTCGTCGATCTCGTCGTCCGCCGCCGAGAGAAACGACTCGTCGACGACGCCCGGCAACAGCACGTACCCGTCGGCGGCGAACTGGCGGAGGTGATCGTCGGTCAACACGACGCCGACGGTACGGCGGATCAGTCGAGCAGGCCGACGAACGCCTCGAGTTGGCGCAGGTTGCGGCACTCGTAGACGCCGTCGCAGTGGGTGCCGTACTCGCTCACGATCGAGTCGCCCGTGTCCCAGTAGCTGCGTGGTTCGGGGTTGAGCCAGTACACGTGACGGGCCCGCTTGTTCATCTCCTGCACGACCCACGATTGCGCGGCGTGATAGTTGTTCCGGGCGTCGCCGAGTAGCAGCACGCTCGTCTTCGGGTTGAGTTCCTTGCCCCAGCGCTCCCAGAAGGTCTCGAACGCGTGGCCGTAGTCGGAGTGGCCGTCAACCCAGATCACGTCGGCTTCGGTGTTGACGCGATGGATGGCGTCGACGATGTCCTCCACGCCCGTGAAGAATTCGGTGACCTCGTCGATGCCGTCGATGAACACGAACGAGCGGACCTTGGAAAATTGCGTGTTGAGCGCGTAGGTCAGGTGCAGCGTGAAGCGCGGCGAACGCGGCGACCGACCCGCTGATGTCGGCGACGATTACAAGCTCCGGTTTGGCCGGACGCGGGTATTTGAACTTCGGCTCCGCCGGCACCCCGCCGTAGGAAAGCGAGTGCCGAACCGTGTTGCGGAAGTCGAGCGGACCCTTGCGACCATGCCGACGCTTGCGCGCGAGGCGCACGGCCAGCTTGCGCGTCAGCGGCGCGATCGCCTTGCGCAGGTTGTTGAGTTCGTCCTTCGACGCGTGCATGAAGTCGATGTCTTCGGGCAAGCGGCTTGCGCAACGTGCGCGCCATCGCCTCGGGACCGCGATCGGCGACGAGTCGACGGCGGATCTCGGCTTCGATTTCTTGGCGCAGCTTCTCTATGCGTGACTGGTACTCGTCGTGCGCGAGGCGTTCTTCGAGCGCGGTGAGGCCATCTTCCTCGTTGCTCGCCTCGTTCTGCGCCTGCTGCATCATGCGCTCGAGCATTCCCTCGAGATCGAGGTTCCGCAGCGTGCGATACAGGTAGTACGTCCCGCCGACGGGCCGACCCGGTTCCATGCCCGCGTACCGCTGCACCGCCT
Organism: uncultured Actinomycetes bacterium; assembly: GCA_963769985.1. Classification (GTDB taxonomy): domain Bacteria; phylum Actinomycetota; class Acidimicrobiia; order Acidimicrobiales; family JACCXE01; genus JACCXE01. The sequence goes on from CAVYNR010000002.1 coordinate 225,786, forward strand.
GGCTCGCCAGCGCCTTGATCATGGCGTCGTCGGCGTTCATCAGCGCCTTGTAGAGCATCTCGGCGAACTGTTCGGGCGTCAGCCCTTCGAGCCCGCCGCCGGCCTGCTCGCCCGACATCTCGCTTGAGCATCTCGAGCGCTGGCGTCGTCGAGCGCGCCGTTGCCGTCGCCGCCTTCGGGCGGGGCGAGACGAGTCGAGAAGTACACCTCGAAAATCGGTCTCGAACGCGCGCCAGTGCGACGCCGACTTCACCATCGTCGCGCCCAGCGCGTACTTGAACGCTTCGCGGTCCTCGAGCGGGATGTGCTTCACGGCCTCCATCGCGTCGATCGACTCCGTGAGGCTGACCGGCAGGCCGGCGTTGCGGAGTTCGGTGACGAAGCCGTTCAGGAGGTCGAGCATTTAGGTGGCGGAAAGTTCCTTGGTGGTCTTGGCGATGTCGGTTTGGTACTTGAGCAGGATGTGCAGCGTTTCCTTGGCCTGCTCGGCGTCGATCGAGTCGATGCCCAGCAGCACGAGGGTGCGCGCCCAGTCGAGCGTCTCGGAAACCGACGGGGCCTTCTTCAGGTCGAGCGAACGGATCGATCGCACGATGCGCACGATCTGATCGGCGAGGTGATCGGTGATGCCCTCGACGCGGGTGAGCACGATTTCCTTCTCGCGCTCGAGCGACGGGTAGTCGATGTGCAGGAACAGGCAGCGGCGCTTGAGGGCTTCGGACAGCTCACGCGTGTTGTTCGAGGTAAGGAACACGAGCGGGATCTGGGTCGCGACCACGGTGCCGAGTTCGGGGATCGACACCTGGTACTCGGAGAGGATCTCGAGCAACAGCGCCTCGGTCTCGACCTCGACGCGGTCGACTTCGTCGATCAGCAGCACGACCGGTTCGGTCGGCCCGGATGGCTTCGAGCAGCGGGCGGGTCATGAGGAAGTCCTCGCCGAAGATGTCCTCTTCGATGTCCCCCATCCGCGCCGTCCTCTTCGGCGTTGCGCTGGGCCTGGATCCGCAGCAGCTGCTTCTTGTAGTTCCACTCGTACAGCGCCTTGGCCTCGTCGAGGCCCTCGTAGCACTGCAGCCGGATGAGGCGGGACCCGGTCATCTCGGCGACGGATTTCGCCAACTGGGTCTTGCCGGTACCGGCGGGGCCCTCGACGAGAACCGGCTTCTGAAGACGGTCGGCGAGATGCACAACACCGGCGATGCCGTCGTCGGCGAGGTACGCAACGTCGTGCAACTTCTGCCGAACTTCAGCGACGGACTCGAAGCGGTGATCAGCCATCGGCAGATCGTAATAAAGAACTTGACCGACCGGTCTAGTTTTCAGGCGGCACCGGTGATGTCCACTTCGTAGTGGAGCAATCCCCCGTCGAACGCGGCCTTCCGCCTCGGAGCGGTGTGACGGATCAAGCTGATGGCCGCTTGGTTGTCGCCCATCGTGTCGGCGACAAACCGCGTGATGCCCACGCCGGCGGCGTGTTGCGCCAAGCGACGCATGAGCCACGAGCCGATGCCCTGGCCTTGGAACCCGTCGCCCACGACCACGGCCACCTCGGCGGCGTCCTCGCTCACACGGTCGTAGCGGCCGACGGCAATGATGTATTTCCCGTCCAGGACGACCAACGCCTCGCGGTCGACATGGTCGACATTGGCGAAGAACTCAGCCTCGTTCTCGGTTAAGACGGGGTGGGGCCGGAAGAACCGGCGGCGCCGGGTTTCGGCGCTGAGATGATCGTGCGCCTTAATCAAGGCTGGAGCATCCGCGGGCTCGATCGGACGGATGACGAACTGGTGTTTCGCAACCATGCGGTGTTCAACGTCGCCGGGTTCACCGACGTTCCAGATTCTCGAGTGACATTCGCCACACTGCTCGGCGTGAGTAAATAGAGCCGTGAGCAATACCGGTTGCGTGCTGTTCGGGTCGATCATCGACCAGGACGAACACGACACCGGGCGCGCGCATCCCGAGCGCCACCGCCGGCTCGAAGCGGTTGCCCAGGGCGTGGCGGCGTCGGGGCTCGACGAAGGCGTTGTGCCGTTCGCGTCGCGCACCCCGACACGTAACGAGCTCACACGCGTCCATTCGGAGATCTATCTCGACGCACTGGCCGCGGTGTGCCTCGAGGGCGGCGGCTATCTCGACACCGACACGTCCACGTCGCGGGGCTCGTACGCAACCGCAGTAGCAAGCGCCGGGCTCGGCCTTGCGGCCATCGACGAGTTGAGGAACGGCGAGTGCGCCGCGGCGTTCGTCGCGCCGCGGCCGCCGGGCCACCACGCCGGTGCGAGCCAGGCGATGGGGTTCTGCCTCCTCAACAACGTGGCCATCGCCGCGGCTGCGCTGGCCGATGCCGGCGAACGCGTGCTGATTCTCGACTGGGATGTCCATCACGGCAACGGCACGCAGGCGATCTTCTGGGACGACCCGCGGGTGTTGTTCGCGTCGCTGCACCAGTCACCCGCCTATCCGGGTACCGGCGACGCCACCGAGACCGGCGGACCGAACGCGGATGGCCTCACCGTCAACGTTCCCCTACGCCCCGGCACCGACGGCGAGGCCGCCCGACGCGGGTCGACGAGTTCGTGGTGCCGGCGGTCGACGCGTTCGCACCCGACTGGGTGCTGATCTCCGCCGGATTCGACGCGCACCGCGACGACCCGCTGGCTGATCTGCGGTGGACGGCGGCGGACTACGCCGCGCTCACGCAACGCGTGATGGGGTTCGCACCATCACCGGGTCGCACCGTCGCGTTCCTCGAGGGCGGCTATGACCTCGACGCGCTCGCTGATTCCGTGGCCGCCACTGTGGCCACCTTCGGCGGCGTTCAGTTCCGGATCTGGCCGTCTCCGTGGACGACGTACTTGGTCGTGGTCAGTTCGCGCAGGCCCATCGGGCCGCGGGCGTGCAGCTTCTGGGTGGAGATGCCGATCTCGGCGCCGAAAGCCGAACTGCTCGCCGTCGGTGAAACGAGTCGACGCGTTGACCATGACGGCCGCCGCGTCGACCTCGTGCGTGAAGCGCTCGGACGCCGCCAGGTCCCGGGTGATGATCGCCTCGGTGTGACCGCTGCTGTAGCGGTTGACGTGCGCGATGGCGGCGTCGAGGTCGTCGACCACGGCCACGCTCATCTTGAGGTCGAGGAACTCCTTGGCGAAGTCCTCGTCGGTCGCCTCGCCGATCGACGACACGATCGCGCGCGAGCGCGCGTCGCCGACAAGTTCGACCCCGTCGAGCGCGGCCGCGACACGCGGCAGGAACGTCGTCGGCGACCGACGCGTGCACCACGAGCGACTCGGCGGCGTTGCACACCGACGGCCGCTGCGTCTTCGCGTTCACCACGATCGCCTCGGCCATCGTCGAGATCGGCCGACGCGTCGACGTACACGTGGCAGTTGCCGTCGCCGTCGATCACGAACGGCACTGTCGCGTTCTCGAGGATCGACGCGATCAGCGACGGCCCGCCGCGCGGGATCAGGCAGTCGATGACACCGCGCAGCCGCATGAACGCCACCGCCGCCTCGCGCGACACGTCGTCGACGAGCGTGACGGCGTCGGCGGGCAGACCGGCCTTGGTCACGCCGTCGCGCAGCGCGGCGGCGATGGCGCGGTTCGAGGTGATCGCGCGCCGACGAGCCCCGCAGGAACGCCGCGTTGCCCGACTTCAGGCAGAGCGCGGCGGCGTCGCAGGTGACGTTCGGCCGGTTCTCGTAGATGATCGCCACGACGCCGAGCGGCACGCGGCACGCGCTGGATGCGCAGGCCGTTCGGACGCACCCAGCCGTCGAGCACCTCGCCCACCGGGTCGGGCAGCCCCGCAACCTGTCGCAACCCGTCGGCCATCGACTCGATGCGCGCCGGCGGTGAGGCGCAGGCGGTCGATCACGGTCGCGCTGCGTGCCGTCGGCCTCGGCCTGGGCGACGTCGGCGGCGTTGGCGGCAAGGATCTCGTCGCTGCGGGCCAGCAGCACGTCGGCGGCGGCCAGCAGCGCGGCGTTCTTCGTGTCGGTGCTGGCGAGCGCGACCTCACGGGCCGCAGCCTTTACGAGGGCGCCCTGCGTTGCGACGTCGACGGTCGTCATGCACGAAGGATACCGGCGGGTCGATATGGTCACGCCGTGGTTCCGAGTCCGCAAGGCCACCATGGCCGACATCGATGCGCTCGCGGCGATGACAGCCCGCGCCTTCGAAGACGACCCGATCTGGCAGTTCCTGTTCCCGGACCGCGATCGTCTGCGAACGGTCGGCGCGTTCATCGCCTACGAGCTCCGCCACGTTCTCTGCGTCACGACGAAACCTGGACGACCCTCGACGGCGTGCACGGCGCCGCGCATGTGGGCACCGCCGGACAAGTGGCGCCAAAGCAACCGTCGAGACCTTGCGCAGCGCGCCGACGATGCTGCGCGCCATCGGCGCCGCGGCTTCCGCGAGCGGCGCGCGCCCTGACCATCATCGAAGGGCCCACCCGCCGGGCGACGCACTACTACCTGGCGGTGCTCGGCACCGATCCCGCCTCGCAGGGCCAGGGCGTGGCGGTCGGCGGTCCTGGTGCCGGTGCTCGATCGGTGCGACCGCAAGGGTATCGGCGCGTACCTCGAGTCGAGCAAGGAGAAGAACATGCCCTTCTACAACCGGCACGGCTTCGAGGTCACCCGCGAGGTCGCACTGCCCGGCGGCGGTCCGCCGGTGTGGCTCATGTGGCGGGAGCCGCGCAGATGCTGCTGCAAATCTCGTTGCGATCGTGACCGCCGGCGGCGTCGTGGCACTCGGTCGATACGCGCTGCGGCGCAGCGCGGCCATCGAGCGCATCGACCCGTTCACGCTGACCGACCCGTGGCGCTCCTTCGTGCAGGACGCGCAGTCGGCGCAGACCCGCTTCGGCCGCATCGTGGCCGGGTGCAGGACGGGCCCGCTGCGAGACCGCCTCGGGTTAGTCGACGAGCGCGTGGGCGACGGCGTGCGCGCGTGCTGGCGCATCGCGCAGAGCGGCTACCTCCTGCACAAGATGGTGCTGCGAGGTGGGCGCCCACCCGCTCCGAGTCGGTGACCGCGCATGCGGGCGCGGGAGGAAGAGACGCGCGACAAGCTCGCCGCACTGACCCACAACCTCGACGAAGCCGTCGCCCGCGCCGCTGAACTGGCGACCGGCCAGTACACCGCGCTCGACGCCGTCGCGACGACGTCGACGGCGTCGTGAGCGACCTCGAAGCGCTCCGGCAGGCGCTCGCTGAAGTTGACCAGGCGTAATTCGTTACGATCCGGGCATGTTCAAGCTCCTGCAGCGCATCCGTCGCTACTTCACCGCAGCCGGCAACATGAAGTTCAACGAGCTCGCCGATCCCAAGGTCCAACTCGAGCAGGCGCTCAACGAGGCGCAGGATCAGCACCGTCGCCTCACCGAGCAGGCCGCCAGCGTCATCGCCAACCAGAAGCAGACCGAGATGCGGCTGTCACGGGCGATGGAGGACCTCGAGAAGGTCAACGCGTCGGCGCGCCAGGCCGTCTTGATGGCCGACGAGGCCACCAAGAAGGGCGACGAAGGCAAGGCCGCTGAGTACACCCGCGCGGCCGAGGCCTTCGCCGGTCGGCTCGTGTCGATCGAGCGCGAGGTCGAGTCGCTCAAGACAATGTCGCTGCAGTCGACCGAAGCGTCGGACAAGGCCAAGGTCGCGGTGCAGCAGAACGCCAGCGCGCTGCAGATCAAGCTGAACGAGAAGCAGAAGCTCCTCAGCCAGCTCGACCAGGCGAAGATGCAGGAGCACATGAACAAGGCCATGGCGCAGCTCACCGCGGCCGTCGGCCAGGACGTGCCGACGCTGGCCGAGGTGCGCGACAAGATCGAAGCGCGTTACGCCAAGGCGATCGGCAGCGCCGAGCTGCAGAGCACGACGGTTGAAACGCGGATGCTCGAGGTCGAGCAGGCGGCGCAGAACAGCGAAGCGTCAGCTCGGCTCGACAAGATCCGCACGCAACTGGGGCTCGCGGCGGCACCCAAAGCCGAAGAGGCGCCTGAAGCTCCCGCCGAAAAGACGGAGTCGGAGTAACTCCCTAGCCGTCGAAAACGACGAGGTCGTCCCGGTGGACGACTTCGTGATCCTGACCCGGATCTAACGCGTCGGTTCGCTTGCCCTTTGCGTGGGTGACCCACGGCGCCGCGTGCGCGGCGATGCCCTTGGCGAACACCACGCCGTCAGGCCCGGCAATCTTCGACCCCGTCGCCTTCGTTGAACGAACCCCGCACGTCGGTAACGCCGGCGGGAAGCAGCGACGTGCCGCGTTCGATCAGGGCGCGGCGCGCGCCGTCGTCGACGGTGATCATCCCGGACGACGCGAGCGCGAACGCGATCCACAGCTTGCGCGCGCCGTAGCCGACGATCGGCGGCGCGCACGACCGTGCCGATACCGGGCTCGCCCGCCACGCGCCGCGTGGAGCACGCCATCGCGCGACGCGGCGGCGATGACGGTGCGCACGCCCGAGCGCGACGCGATGCGCGCCGCCGCCAGCTTCGACGCCATACCGCCACTGCCCCGTTCGGTACCGGCACCGCCGGCGGCGGCCTCAATGGCGGCGTCGACGGCCACGATGTCTTCGATCAAGCGTGGCGCCGGCGTCGAGGCGGGGGTCGGCGGTGAACACGCCGTCGGTGTCGGTCAGCAGCACCAGCAGGTCGGCGTCCACGAGGTGGGCGACGAGCGCCGCGAGCCGATCGTTGTCGCCGAAGCGGATCTCGTCGTTGGCCACCGCGTCGTTCTCGTTCACGACCGGGATCACCCCGAGTTCGAGCAGGCGGGTGAGGGTTTGGCGGGCGTGCAGGTACTGCTGGCGGTGCACGAAGTCCAGCGGCGCCAGCAGCACTTGGCCGCATACAAGGCCGTGCGCCTCGAAGGCGTCGTCATAGACGCGGATCAGGCGGCCTTGGCCGATGGCGGCGACCGCTTGCAGCGTCGGTAAATCGGTGGGACGCGGTTCGTGCAGTCCGATGCGCGGCAGCCCGGCGCTGATCGCGCCAGACGTGACGACCACGACGCGGTGCTCCTCGCCGCGCAACGCCGCGACCTCTGCCACGAGCTTTTTGATCGCGTCCTCGGCGATCACGCCGCGCGTGTCAGTCACCGAGCTCGTCCCAATCTTGACGACGACGGTGGCCATGGCGCTAGTCCGCCTCGTATTCGAACACGAACCCGCCGATCCGCACGACATCCCCCTCGTGCACGCCGGCCCGCTTGAGGGCGCGGTCCACGCCGAGGCGCTTGAGTCGGTTCTGCGCGTAGGCCAGCGCGCCAAGGTCGGTGAGATCCGACAGCGCCACCGCGCGTTCCGCGGCGCGGCCGTGCACCACCCAGCCACCGTTGTCCTCGCGCTCGACCTTGAAGCCCTCGGCCTCGGGTCGATGGATGATGAAGGTGTCAGACACCGGGACTTCTTCGCGGGCTTCCTCGACGAGATCCATGAGCCGACCAAGCAGCGGCTTCAGGCCTTCACCAGTGGCGGCCGAGATGCGTTCGCCCTCCCAGTCAAGCGACGGGCTGTCCGCCTTGGTGCCAACGACAATGCGGGGCCGCTCCAGCAGTTCAGGACGGTAGGAGCCCAACTCGGCCAGCAACGCCGCCTCTTGGTAGGACGGGTCGCGGCTGCTCGACCGACGCCAGGTCGATCAGCACGAGCAGCACGCGGGCGCGCTCGATGTGACGCAGGAACGAGAAGCCCAGCCCTTTGCCTTCGCTGGCGCCTTCGATGAGACCGGGGATGTCGGCGATGACCATTTCCCGCTCGCCCACGCGCACGACGCCGAGGTTGGGCTCGAGGGTGGTGAAGGGATAGTCGGCGATCTTCGGCTTGGCCGCCGACGACCGCGCTGATGAAGGTGGACTTGCCCGCGTTCGGAAACCCGACCAGCGCCACGTCGGCCATGAGCTTCAGTTCGAGATCGAGCCACCGTTCCTCGCCGTGCTCGCCCTGTTCGGCGAATGCAGGTGCCCGCCGGTTGTTGGCGAGGAAGCGCGCGTTGCCGCGCCCGCCTTCGCCGCCGCGCGCCGCGAGGTAGCGCATGCCCTCGGTGTCGAGGTCCACGACTACCTCACCGGTGACGTTGTCCTTGACGACGGTGCCCACCGGCACCGTCGCGATGCACTCGGCGCCCCGTTTGCCGTGCTTGGCGCGGCCCTGTCCGTGCACGCCGTTTTCGCCGCGTCGGTGCGGGTGATCGCGGAACGACAGGAGCGACGCGGTGTTGCGATCGGCCACCAGCCACACGTCGCCGCCGCCGCCGCCGTCTCCGCCGTCGGGCCCGCCGCGGGCCACGTGCGCTTCGCGCCGGAACGACACCGAACCCGCGCCCCCGTCGCCCGCCTTCGCGTGGATCTGCGCGGTGTCAACGAAGCTGGAGCTACTCATGTTCGTACGGGCGAGACGCGGGTCTCGCCGGAACTAGAGGACGCTGACGATCTTGCGGCCGCGGCGTTCGCCGAACTTGACCGCGCCGTCGGTGAGAGCGAACAGCGTGTCGTCGCCGCCCTTGCCGACGTTCTCACCTGGATGCACCTTCGTGCCGCGCTGGCGCACGATGATCGCACCGGCGTGCACCACGCCACCGTCGAACACCTTCACGCCGAGGCGCTGCGCGTTGGAGTCGCGACCGTTTCGAGTTGAGCCGCCGCCCTTGGTCTTTGACACGTCAGGCTCCCTTGGTGATGCCGGTGATCTCGATGGTGGAAAAGTCCTGCCGGTGGCCCCAGCGCCTGCGCTGGTTGCTCTTGTTCTTGTAGGTAAAGCCCCGGATCTTCTTGCCGCGGCCCTCGCCCACAACCCGAGCCGACACCGACGCGCCAGCCGCGCCCGGACCCGCCAGCACACTGTCGCCGTCGACCAGCATCAACGGAACGAAGGAAACCTCGTCACCCGAGATCTTCTCGACGTCTAGTTGCTGGCCTTCGGTGACCTTGTACTGCTTGCCGCCGGTGCGGATGACTGCATACATAGGGCGACGATTGTAGACCTCAGGAGCCGCTGCGACCAAGCCGTTCCCTTAGTGCACCCGGATCTGCGACCTCCGAATTAACCAAGCAACCGCCGCAATGGCTGAGAAGGCGACGAAACCCAGAGTCCAGGGTCTTGGGTTTGCATCGCTCGTTCGGTTCTTGAACGCGACGCGTGTCGAAGGCGTTCGGTCAGGCCGGGTTGTAGTGGTCGCGATCGATGCTGGAGGCGGCATGGTGGTCAGCGTGCTTGGCGCGACGGCCCGGCGTTTGGCGATCGGAGGCGGGTCGGCGGGCGGCAGCGGCGGCGGAAACCTGGGGTCGTAGACCGCAAATTCGGTCGTTATGCGGTTCCAGACCATGTCGTCGGCTTGACACGAAGCACTCAAGCCGTACGGGCCTGGCGGCGCGTCACCGGGAACAACAAACATGTCGGCCCAGTCGCCGTTGGTTGCCACCCGATACTCCCTCGACACCCCGTAGATCGGTTGGCCGTCCCGCCCCGAGTAGCGAAAAAGATGAACGCGCGCGAACTGGGCGCGTTGGCCACCCAGGGCGCATCCGCGGCCCGACACCGCGACGGTCTCGCCCGGGAACACTGCGGCCGGAGTGCGATGGAACTCGGGTGGCGCGTCATTGCTGTCGCCTCGCGCGCTGCCATAGCCCAGGATTGCAATTGCCGTGGCTGCGCATGCGACGAACAGAACGAGCGCCCTTGGTCGTGTCATCACGGGCACCGGCGCCTCGCGCACATCGCAGCCTGTCATCGGGAGCGAAGCCGCGCCCGTCCGGCGACGAGAGCGGCGGCCGCAATCCCAGCGATTCCGACTAAGCCGAGAACCCACACACGTGCATTCGAATCGGCATTGCCTTTGCGCAGCGCGGCGCGCGATGTTGTCGCCGTCAGGTGGTTCCGCGTCGAGGTTGTCGTGGCGATCGTTGTCGGTGACACCGATGTGAGCGTTGTTGCTACGGCTGCGACCACTCGCCTCGGCGTTGGGGGAGACGCCGTGGTCGGCGGGGCATTCGGGTCATACACAGTGAACTCGGTGTCGATGAAGTTCCACGACATGTCCGATGCATGGCACGCCGCGCTCATCGCATACGGGCCAGGAGGTGCGCCGTCGGGAACAACGAAGAGATCGGCCGAGTCGGCGTTCGCCGCGACCGGATAGTCCGGCGAAGCCCGTAAACAGGCTGGCCATCGAGCCCCGACTTCCACGATAACTGGACGTGGGCACGCTGTGCGGGTTTGCCGTCCAGAGTGCAGCCGCGGCCGGACACCGCAACGGTCTCACCGGGAAACACCGCGTCTGGGCTGCGGTGGAACTCGGAGGGCGTGTCGTTGCTTCCGGCTCGCGCGGCGCTCGCACCAACGCACGCGACGGAACCGATTGCGCACGCGACTGAAAGAAGGAGCGCCTTTCGTCGAGTCGTCACTCGGTTTGGCAAGGGCGCACATCGCAGCCTGTTACCTGGCCCGGAGACGCGCACGTCCGACCACCAGAGCGGCGCCGGCGATCGCTGCGATTCCGACCAAACCCGGTATCCACACGCCGACATTCGAATCGTCTTCGCGGCCGTTCAACGCCTGCCGCTGCACCGTTGTCGCCGTCGGGTCGTCCCGCGTCGAGGCCGTCGTCGCGATCGTTGTCGGCGGCACCGAGGTGAGGGTCGTAGGCACGACGGTGGGCCCGCGTTTCTTCGTCGTAGTTGCGGGCGCTGACGCCGTGGTCGGCGGCGCATTCGGGTCGTACACCGTGAACTCGGTGTCGACGGAATTCCAAATCATGTCGGACGTGCGGCATGCCGCGCTCATCCTGTAGGGCCCGGGTGGCGCATCGACCGGAATGACAAATCGATCGGCCCAGTCGCCGTTGGCCGCCACTGGATATTCCTCGGACGTTCCGTAGACGGGTTGACTGTCGCGGCCGGAGTAGCGCGACAGGTATACATCGGCGAATTGCGCCGGCCGGCCATCAAGCGTGCAGCCGCGGCCTGAAACCGCGATCGTGTCGCCCGGGAAGGCCGCGTCGGGGCTGCGATGAAACTCGGGTGGCGTGTCGTTGCTTTCTGCGTCTACGACGCCCGCATTAACGCACGCGACCGAACCGATAGCGCAGACGATGAACAGCAACCGCCGCTGCAGGGTCACACCGTTTGGCATCTAAGGAGGGTGCGGTCACCGGGCGTCCCCGCCACGTTGTTCGCGTAGACGCATACCTGCACCGACAGGGCTTGAGTGAACGTGATGTCGAAGCCGTGGGCGGTCCCGTAACCCGGGAACGGCCCCGCGAGATCCGGCCGCGACCCGGTCGCGTTGACCGGTGCTTGCGCGGCGCCACCGAGGTACACCTGGATCGGCACCGGGGCAGTTGTGTCGGGGTCGATCGCCCATCCCCGCACGCGCACCTGCAACAAGTTCGTCCGCTGAATGAGTTCGGCGTTGCCGAACGGATTGTGGACCACGACCACGAGCTGACAGCCGAGGTGAAGGTTGCCACCGGGTGTACCCGGGCCATTCAGCGCCGTTGCGCACACGTTGTGCTCACCGTCGGGGACCGCGAGGGTGGTGTCGAAGCCGTGGTTGCCGCTGTAGGCGGGATAGTGCTGCTCAATGTCAGAGCGGTACACGTTCGCGGCAACGTCAGTAGGTGCTGCGTCAACGAAGATTCGCACGCCGATCGCGCCCGGCCCGTCGGGGTCGAGCGTCCAGCCCGCCACCCGCGCCACCCCATAGTTAGAAGCTGAGCCCGGCGCCCGCCGCGCGTAGTCCAAGTAACCAAGCGGGGTCCCCTGCGTCGCACCAACGAAGTCGCGCACCGTGGGCATCGTGTTACTAAACGCCAGTGCGTTGAAGGCCGGATTCGACACATTCTGATCGCGGCCCGTCGGCTGACCCTGAAATGAGACGAAGGGGTTGGACCAATGCAGAATCGGCGTGCACGGCAAGAGACATATCCCGGGATCGTTATAGGCCATGACCGTCGTGAACTGTCCGAGCGTCGACACGTAGCCGTGGTTATAGGCGAAAGGCGACCCGGTGTTGTTGCTGATTCGCCAGTCGTGACGCAACGAGGCGATATGCCCCATCTCATGGGCCACCGTGTTGAGCGTGTCGCACCCATTCGCAGCATCGACGACGCCGAACGCAAAGGCGGCGTGACCGTTGCCGACCTGATCCATCTGGCGAGCAGCGCCGCAGTTGTTACTTCCCGCGCCGTATCCAGCACCCAGCAGCAGAACAATGTCGGCGCCCATCTGGGCTCGGATGGCATGGACCTCATCCGCGAACCCATCTCCGTTGGTCCGCAGGTCATCCACGTCGTTGTTAAGCGAGCCTGGCCGCTCCGAAGTGCCAGTCTGTTCCACGCGCACGAGGTTGAAGCGGCCGGCGAGGCCGCTGTTCGCGTTCGCCGTAGTCGCCTTGGCGACCTCGAGCTGTGCATAGTTGTAGATGTTGCCAACGGGCGGCGGCCGCGGCGGCGGTGAACAAGATCAACACATCGATATTCGGACCAGGACCGGTGACCAACTCCTGCTCCGGTGGATCCGACGGCGGCGGATCAAGCGAGGGCAGCCCGCTCGGCGTTGCGGCTGATTCGGACGTCGGCGCGGCCTGAGCCGGGCCGGATCGGTGGACATCGCCGCCAGCTGGAGCAGGCAGCCGGGCGATATCTACTTCGGACAACCGATGTACCGCACCCGACACCTGTGTGAGCTGCCAAACTCGGTGCCCCGAACTGAACCTGGCCGCCACCGAGATCGCGTCGCCCACCAGCACACCGAACTGGTGGCTCGCCGCGATCGTGATCGGCTCCTCACCAATCCCGAGAAACGTAAACCCGTCCGGGCGAAGATTGAACTCGTAGGGGCGACTCGTCAGCGTCTGTCCGCCAACTGTGAAGCTGAGGTCTTCGGCCTTTTCCTTCGACGCGTTGAGCATCGATCGCAACCGCGGCCCATCGAACGTGACAAAACGCGTCGACAGAACGGGCAGACCCGCTGGCACCGCGAAGCCGGCCGGCGCCGCCGCGTCACGCAAGACGTCGTTCAACGAGAGCGCCGCGGACAAAGGCAGCGCGCCAGGTTGCGCCGCCTCCGCTGCCGCCGGAGGCGGCATCGCCACTACTCCAACAGCGATAAGCGAGACCGCTACCGCCAGCGACCACCGCATCCGATTGCGCCGCGACCATTACCCCTATCCCACCCCAAATACCCCATACAGCGCACCGTATCGGGCTAGCGCCTCTCGACGCGGCGAAAATGTTTAGAACAGGTCCTCGGCGATGATGAGGCCGCGGCCGTCACAGGTTGGGCACACCTCGGACAGCGATTCGACAAGGCCCTCCGAGATGCGTTTACGCGTCATCTCGACCAGGCCCAGTTCGGAGATCTCGAAGGCCTGCGTGCGGGTCTTGTCCCGCGCCAGCGCCGAGCGGAACGTGCGCATCACGTCCTCCCGGTTGGGACGGATCTCCATGTCGATGAAGTCGATGACGATGATGCCGCCGATATCGCGCAGGCGAAGTTGCCGGGCGATCTCCTCGGCCGCTTCGAGGTTGTTGCGGTAGACGGTCTCCTCGAGCGACGACGACCCGACGTTGCGGCCGGTGTTGACGTCGATCACGGTCAGCGCCTCGGTGCGCTCGATGATCAGCGACCCGCCCGAGGGCAGCCACACCTTGCGGTCCAGCGCCTTGTGGATCTGCTCGTGCACGTGGAACCGCTCGAAGATCGGCAGGCCCTCGGCGGCGGCGTCGTAGTACTCGACCCGGTCGGCGAGGGCGGGGCTGATGTCGGCCACGTAGTCGTGCACGCGCTGCCACAGCGCGTGATCGTCGATCACGATGCCGCGGTAGGACGCGTTGAATTCCTCGCGAATGACGCGCAGCGCGGCGGCGGGCTCGCGGTAGAGCAGCGCTGGCGCGCGCACCCGCTTGGCTTCGAGTTCGATCGCGTCCCACTGCTGCTTCAGCAACTTGACGTCGGCCACGAGTTCCTCGGCGCTCACGCCGGCAGCGGCGGTGCGCACGATCAACCCGTGGTTCTCCGGCTTGATCTCGTCGAGGATCTTGCGCAGGCGCTTCCGTTCCTCGTCGGGCAGTCGTTTGGAGATGCCGTACGTGTCGCTGTTGGGCACCAAGACGACGAACCGACCGGGCAGCGACACTTCTTGGGTGAGCCGGGCGCCCTTGGTGCCGATCGGGTTCTTGGTGACCTGGCAGGTGACGACCTGGCCGGGGCGCAGCAGCTGTTCGATGCGCACGGCGTCGCGGTCAGCGGTGTCGAGCTCGCCGCGGTCATAGGTGACGTCGCCCCGATACAGCACGGCGTTCTTGGGCGTGCCGATATCGACGAAGGCCGCCTCCATGCCCGGAAGCACGTTCTGGACGCGGCCGATGTAGACGTTGCCGTCGATCTGGGTGGCGTCGTCGGCGGGGCGCGACACGTAGTGCTCGATGAGGGCGCGTCCCTCGAGGACGGCGATCTGGGTGATCTCGTCGCGGACGTGCACGCACATCAGGTAGCGACCGACGGGACGGCCGTGGCGTTCCCGACCGACCCGCATGTCGTCGACGTTCACGGCGTCGTCATCGCGGGCGCGCGGGAGCGACGATCGCGTCCGCCGCGGGTGCGCGGAACGCGCCGGACGACCGCCGCGTTCGGGATCCTTGACCGGATCGGAAGGGGCGGCGGACTCCACCGTCTCGCGGCGGGCGGCGCCGGCGCGACGACGGCGGCGACGCGCCGCGCCGGAGGTGCTGCTGCGCCCTCCGCCGTTCTCCGAAGCGCCGTCGTCGGTGGCGGCAGGGATGGGTGGCGCCGGGCGGGTATCGCCGATGCGGGGACGGCCCTCGTTGGGCGGATCCGGCATGTCGTCGGGACGGCGGTCGACTACCGCCGCAACTTCGATCGGTTCGACGGTGCCTGCTTCGACTGTGCCTGCTTCGGTTGTAACCGTTGCTGTGGGGCCGGTGCGGTTAGGCCGACGCCGACGCCGCCGTGGCGTCGGCTGGTACTCGTAAGAGGAAGGGTCTGCCATCAGAGCTCGTTTCAGAAAGAGGCTCGACGCGGCCGCCGTCGCGTGCGATCCATTGGTGGGTGCGACGCACGTCGAGGCGCGTCACGGGTAGTTCGAGTGCCAATCCCAGCTCGGCGGGACGAATGCTTCGGCCAACACCGGTGTCTAACTCCGCGATCAATATCGGGGTGCCGTTGGCGCGGCTCCCCGCCGTCAATGCGGCGATACCCGGGCGAATGTCGTCGGTGACCATCGCCCCTTTGCGTTCTCGGGTGACGACGATTTCGTCCGCCGCCATCAACCGTTGGGCGGCGTCTGTGAACCACGCCGCATCGACCAGTTCGTCGCCGGCGCCGAACACGCCGATTTCCCAGCGACACCCCACAACCGACTCCTGCAGCGAGTCGGCGCCCACTGGCAACACCGCGGATGCGGTGACGTCGATGCCGACGCGGCAGTCCGGCCGATAGCGCCGGGGCCACGTTGTCGACGTCGACCTCGTTGGTGCCGAAGTCGATGTCGAGATACTCCGCCAAGGACTCGGCGCCGGTGGGCAGCGCCAAGCCGAAACTGATCCGGGGTCGGGGCGAAAAGCCCTCGGAGTACGCGACGGGCAGGTTGGCCCGCCGCACTGCACGCTCGACGCACCGCGCGATGTCGCGATGACTGATCCAGCGGATCTTGCCAAGCTTCTGGAACCGGACCCGCAGCTTCACGGCGCCGCCGCCGTCCCGCGAGTCGCCAGCAACTGGATGGGCACCTCGCCGCCAGTGGTGAGGTCCTGACCGGTTCCTTGTGAACCACCGGCGGGCGCCACGTTGCTCGCCACGACGTGTTCGATGCCGAACTCGGTGCAGGCGCCGCAGTCGTAACACGGTGTCCACCGGCAATCGGGCAGGCCGGCCTCGGCGAGTGCGTCCTGCCAGTCGTCCCACAAGAAGTCCTCGTGCAGGCCGGCGCCGATGTGGCCCCACGGAAGGATTTCCTCCCGTTCGCGGTGACGGAACACGTGATCGTCAATCGACAAACCGTGACGCTGCATTGCGTCAGTCCACCGATCGAATTGGAAGCACTCGGACCACTCTTGGAACACGCCGCCCTGACGCCACACGTCCTCGATCACGGCGCCCATACGACGGTCGCCGCGGCTGGCCATGCCTTCGGCCAGCGTGGCCTTCGGGTCGTGCCACTTGAGTTGTGCGCCCTTCACCTTCTTCATCACGTCTTTCAACATGAAGATGCGCCGCTGCAATTCTTCGACGCCGACCTGGCCGAACCACTGGAACGGCGTTTGCGGCTTCGGCACGAAGCCACCGACTGACGCGACGACGGTGGCGGCCTTGGTGTGGCGCCGCCCGATCTCGGCGCAGCGCGACGCGAGCGTGGCGATGCCGAGAACGTCTTCGTCGGTTTCGGTTGGCAGCCCGATCAGGAAGTACAGCTTCACGCGCCGCCACCCCTGCGAGAACGCCGCGTCGACCGCGGAGTAGAGATCTTCTTCGGTAATCAGCTTGTTGATCACCTGGCGCATGCGCCACGTGCCGGCCTCGGGCGCGAACGTGAGCCCGGTGCGGCGGACTTTCTGGATCTCGCCGGCGATGCCGACGGTGAATGCGTCCACGCGCAGGCTCGGTAGCGACACCGACACCTGACCCGAGCACGCGGGGTCGTCGATGATGCCGCCCACGACCTCCTTGATGCCGGAATAGTCGGCGCTCGACAGCGACGTCAGCGTGACCTCGTCGTAGCCGGTGCGCTCCAAGCCGTCCGACACCATCTGGCGAACTTGCGCGGCCGGCCGCTCGCGCACCGGACGCGTGATCATCCCCGCCTGACAGAAACGACAGCCCCGCGTGCAGCCCCGGAAGATCTCCACGTTCAGGCGATCGTGAACCACCTCGGTCAGCGGGACGAGTTGGTTCTTCGGGTACGGCCACGCGCCGAGGTCGGCGATCGTGCGCTTGTCGACGCGGGTAGGCACGCCGTCGAAACGAGGTGCGACCGACGCGATCAGATGGCCGTCGTACACAACGTCGTAGAGCGACGGGACGTAGACACCGTCGATCTGGCCCAACGCTCGCAGCACGGCGTCGCGGTCGTCGCGGTGGGCGCGGACCGTCTCGGTGATCTCCGCGATCACTTCTTCGCCGTCGCCGATCACGAAGAAGTCGACGAAGTCCGCCAGCGGCTCCGGGTTGAACGTGCAGTGACCACCGGCGCAGACCAGCGGATCGTTGACGGTCCGATCGGCGGCGCGCACGGGCACGCCGGCAAGGTCGATGCAGTTGAGGAGGTTTGTGTAGACGAGTTCGGCCGACAGGTTGAATGCGAGCAGGTCGAACTTGTCCGCGGCGCGATGGGTTTCGAGCGAGAACAGCGGCACGTCCGCGGCGCGCATCACCGCTTCCATGTCGATCCAGGGCGCGTAGGAGCGCTCGGCTGCCGTGTCCGGCATCTCGTTGAGCAACTCGTAGAGGATCTGCAGGCCTTGGTTGGGCAGGCCCACCTCGTACGTGTCGGGGTAGACGAGGAGCCACGACACCGTCTCCGGCTCGTACCGGGGCACCACTGCCCCGTCCTCGCACCCGATGTATCGCGCGGGTTTCTGCACCATGGCCAGCAGTGCCTCGACCCTGGGCCACAAGGTCTCGTCCTGCGTCATGACGGCCGCAGTTTACCGGCACGTCATGTGATCTTGTGACCGGTCAGGTGATCGTGACCGGTGGAACATGCCCTTTTGCACGTGGGGGATGTTGTCGGTGGGGTCCGGGATCAAGCAATAGAAGGCGTAGGTGCCCTTCGTGAGCTTCACCGTGAACGCGCCCGACCCACCTCCGGGAGCAACGACGGGCCCGCCGAGGGTTTCGAGAGGCGGCGGTCCTTGGGGGGCCTTCAGCCACGCCAGCGCGTCGTCGGCCGTCTTACCGTCGGCGACCCGGGCGAACTGGAACTCGTGGTCTTGCTGGCCGACGTTCTTGCCACGGATCACCGTGGTGCCTGCCTTCAGCGACGGCAGGTCGAACTTGAACTCGCTGGCGGTCGCGTTCTCGCCGTCAGGCAGCGGCAGCGACGCCGTCGAGTTGCCCGTGACCGTGAGGGGGCTGGTCATGCCCTTGCCGAAGTGCGGCACGCCGTCGGGCGCCCGGCACGAAGCAGAAGAAGGCGTAGGTGCCCGCCGGCAGCGCTTGGGTGACCGTGGCCGACCCGCCCGGCGCCGACCACGGCGGTGCCACCGCCGACGGTGAACGGGCGGAGGCCCGGCGAGGTGCTTGCCCACCGAAGAACGCCTTCACGTCGTCGACCGTCTTGCCGTCGGCGAGCTTCAGCAGCGTCGGCTTGGTGCGGCTCGGCGCCCTCGTTCTTGATGGTGATCTCGGCGAGTCCGTCGACAACTACCGACGCTTCGTTACCGAAGCCGTACAGGCGAACAGGAAGCTCCTTCGCCGTGACGGTGATGTCTGTCGCCTCCGGTGTGGCGTCGATCGTCGGATCGTCGTCTTTGCCGCAGGCGGCAAAGGCCAGGCTCAGCAGACATACAACGACAGCGATTTTCCGCATATCCCCTCCCAAGGTTGTCCAGCTCGGCCAGAAAGCTAGTCACCTAGGAGAACCGACGCATACCGACGTTCAGGACCAGGCCGAGGCCGGCAAACAGCGCGACCGTCGAACTGCCGCCGTAGCTGATGAACGGTAAGGGGATGCCGGTGATCGGCATGATCCCCATCGTCATACCGATGTTCTCGAAGATCTGGAACACGAACATGCACAGCACGCCGACGCATACGAGCGTGCCGAACAGGTCTCGCGACGTGGCCGCCGCCCGCCAGATTCGCCACACGACGAACCCGAACAGTCCGATGAGAAACGCCGAGCCGACGAAGCCGAACTCTTCGCCCACGACGGTGAAGACGAAGTCGGTCGACTGCTCCGGCACGTAGCCGAGGTTGTTCTGCGTGCCGTTGAACAGGCCCTTACCGGTCAAGCCGCCTGAGCCGATGGCGATCTTGGATTGGTTGAGGTTGTACTTGGCCGGACTCACGTCGTAGCCGATGCGCTGCGCGCTGTCCTGCTGGTCGAGGAAGGCGCCGAAGCGGTCGAGTTGGTAGGTCTTCAGCACGCCGAGCTGGAGCACCAGAGCAATCACGGCGATGCCGAGCCCGGCCAGCAACGCGAGGTGGCGGGCTGGGCGCCGCTGACGGCGAGGACGCCCAGCAGGATCGCGATGAACACGAGCGCGGTGCCAAGGTCGGGCTGCAGGTAGATCAGGCCGATCGGGATCGCCGACAACACGAGCACGCCGATCACGTGCCCGCCGGTCAGACGACCGCGGAACGACGCACAAAACGCGGCGATACACACGACCACGGCGATCTTGGCGAACTCCGACGGCTGGAATTGGTAGGACCCAAACTGGAACCACGCCTGGGTCCCGCGGGCGTTGGATCCCAGCGGACTGAGCACGGCGAGCAACAACACCACGGTCCCCGCGAACAGGAACGGCGCGAGCGCGCGCAGGTTGCGATAGTCGATGAACGTCATCAGCACCATCACGCCGAGTCCGACCACGACAAAGACCACTTGCTTCTTGAGGATCGCCTGCTCGTCGAGCCCGAGGCGAGCCAGACGATGGCGAGTCGCCGAGAACACGACCAGCAGCCCGAGCGACGCGAGCGCGACCACCGCGAACATCAGCGGGTGGTCGGCGTGACGCCACGCGGCGATGCCCCCGCCCCGTTGGTGCGGCCTCGTGGAAAGCATCAGTCGGCCCCGCTCACCACAACGTCAGGTGCCGCGTTCGTCGTCGCGGCCGAGGATGGCGTCGAAGATGCGCCGCGCGACGGGTGCGGCAACCGCGCCACCAAAACCCGCTTCCTCCAACACGACAGCAACCGCCCATTGCGGGTCGTTGATGGGCGCGTAGCCGGCGAAGAGCGCGGTGTCTTGCTTGCTGCGCACCTGCGCGGTGCCGGTCTTGCCCGCGACGGGAAATTGGTTCAGCGGGAAGCCGGCGAACGCGTTGACGGCGGTGCCCTTCGGGTCGCTGACCACGCCCCGCAACCCGGCGACGATCGGGGCGATGACTTGGGGGTCCAGCGGTGTGCCGGCAACGGCCTTGGGGCCGAATGTGGCGGCGACGGTGGTGCCCTTCGTCGTAGTGGTGAGCGCTTCGCTCGCGACGCGCGGCACGAAACCGTGCCCCGCCTTCGAGAACGTCGCATACGCCTGCGCGAGTTGCAGCGGCGTCACGACGAGCTCGCCCTGGCCGATCGACAGGTTGATGTTGTCGCCGGTGCGCCAGCCCCCGTTGGGGAACGCCGTGGGGTTGTCGTTGTGCAGCGCGAGGCGCGTGGCGGGATCCGGTATGCGCCCCGCGCGTTCACCGGCGAGACCAATTCCGGTCTTGCGTCCCATGCCGAGCGCCTTGGCGGCGTTCTGCATGGCGTCGCCATACGTCGACCGTTCAAGCCAGAATTGCGCGCCGAGGCCATAGAAGAACACGTCGGAGGACACGGTCACCGCACGCTGCAGGTTGACCGGGCCGTGCGCTTCTTCATTGGCGTTGCGGAATACGCACTTGTCGCCTTTGCAGTTCTTCAGCAGGTATTTGCCGGTGTCGTTAATGGTCGTGCGCGGGTCGAGTAGCCGCGTATCGACGGCGGCGACGGCGGTTGCGAGCTTGAACGTGGAACCCGGCGCGTACTGGCCGCCGATCGCGCGGTTGGTGAGCGGAAAGTGCGCTTCGGGCGCGGTGAGTGCCTGAAACTGCGCGGTCGAAATGCCGCCGACGAAACCGGCGGGGTCGAACGTCGGCGCCGACGCGAGCGCGCGCGCCGACCCGTCGCGTGGATCGAGCACGACCGCAGCACCGGCGGGTGCGACGAATCGCTTGGCGGTGTCGCGGTCATACGTGCCCTGCGCGGCCGCCATGGCCCGCGCGAGCGCGGCTTCGGTCGCCGTCTGAACGCCCAGATCGATCGTCAGGCGAATGTCGTGGCCGGGGACCGGATCGCGGTGGAACAGCGTGCGCACCACACGGTCGGCGCTGTCGACTTCGAGGCGAGTCTCGCCGGGCTGACCGCGCAGCCATTGCTCGTAGGCAAGCTCGACGCCGCCCTTGCCGATTTCGTCGCCCGGCTGGTAGTTCGTCGCCCCGGCGGGCGTCGAGCTCGGCCTGGTTGACCTTGCCGACATAGCCCAGCAGGTGCGCGGCGAGCGTGCCGTGCGGATAGGCGCGCTCGGCAACGCGCTCGGCGTCGACACCGGGAAAGTCTTCCTGGTGCTCGCGGATGTAGACGATCGTGTTCTTCGGTGGCCTCGTTGACGAGCGGTACGGGCGTAAACGGCGAGAACCGAGGATCTTTCACGCGCTTGTTGATGGCGTCGGTCGTCATGTCAAGCAGCGCGGCGAGCCGATCGATCACGTGCGGCCGAAGCCGCGCCGATTCGCGGCTGAGCGTGATCACGTTGGCGACGCGGTTGTCGACGATCACCTGGTCGGCGCGATCGAGGATCCGGCCCCGCGGCGCCGGTTCGTACACGACGCGCACACGGTTCTCGCGCGCCTGCACTTGGAAGGCGCTTGAGTCCATCACCTGCAGGTAGATGGCGCGGCTCATCAGCGCGGCGAAAAGCGACAGGACGACAATGCCGACGATGGTGAGGCGAAGGTGGGCTGAGCCCTGCGGGTCAGGCATGGACGCTCCCGGGGTCGACCGGGCCGAGCGCCCACCGCACGAACGCGCAGCGTGGGCGTCGCGATGATCGTGTTGGTAATGCCGACCACGAAGACCGCGCCGATGAGCGAGAGGCGGAAGTACTCCGGCTGACCGAACACCGCGGCGGCGATCCCGATACCGACCACGCCCAGCCCGCTCGCGGCACCCGCAACCGCGGGCTGCAACCATCGATCGGCGCGGATCACGCCCCGCTCGAAGGAGGCCACGCCGTAGCCGACGATCGCGAACACAAGCGCGGACAAGCCGAGTGGTGTCTCGAGGAAGAGGTCGAGCACGAGACCGGCAACAAAGCCCGCCACCGCCGCGCGCGTCCCGTCGCCCTCGAGCGCGGCGGCGATCGGGATCAGGAGAAGGATCAACGGATGGCGGCCGGCGATGCGAATGCCGTCGACGACTTGCAACTGCAACTCGAGCAGCAACAGCAATACGAGCGCGCACCTGACCGGCCTGTTCATTGCGGTGACCACTGCAGCACACGCACGAACGAAAGTCTGCGCAGGTTCACCACCGGCGACACGCGCACGGACTGGGCGAGGCCAGAATCGTCACGTTTGGACGAGCGCACCGTCCCGACGGGGAGGCCGGGGGGATATTCGCTCTGCTGCAGGCCGCTCGTGACCACGGAGTCGCCCCTGCGTACCTCTGTGGTCGGCTCCACGAGGCTGATCCCAAGATCGGCTGCCATTGCCGGTCGCGACGCCGAGATCGCCCGTACGGCTCAACCGCACGCCGACGCTCAGGCTCGGGTCTGACAGCAAACGCACGGTTGACCGGCTCGAGGTCACCCGCACGATTCGTCCGACGAGCGAGCCGCCCGACACGACCGGCATACCGCGGGCGATGCCCGACTCGGATCCCTTGTCGATCTCGAACGTGAACTGAAGGATTGACGGTGAGCTTCCTGTGACCCGCGCCGCCACCGACGGGATGTCGCCGGGATCGTCGAGATTGAGCTCGTCGAGCGCCGTAGTGAGTTGACGCTTGGCGTCTTGCGCCGCAATGACGTCGCTGCGCGACTGCGCGAGTTCGTCGCGTAGCCGGGCGTTTTCGTGACGGACGCGGCCGAAGTCGAGCACGCCGCCGACGACGTTGCCGATGGGCGTCAACGCGAAGCCCACCGCGTCGCCGATGGGTGCGAGAACGGTGCGCGCCGCGCCGCGGATCGAACCCGTGACTCCGCCGCCATCGGCCCGGTAGTCGAGCGTGATGAGCGTGATCGCCGTGAGGACGATGAGTCCGAGCGTGAAGCGCGGTCGCGAGGTGCGCCTAGGAGCCGCAGCCACCTACGAAAGGCTAATGCGGTGGGTTGCTGTTGATGAAGACACCCTTGAGGACTTCGAATTCCTCGAGGCACTGTCCGCTGCCGATGGCCACGGCGTGCAGCGGGTTCTGCGCGATCACGATCGGCATGCCGGTTTCGTGCTCGAGCCGCGCCGCGAGGCCGTGCAGGAGTGCGCCTCCACCGGTGATCACGATGCCGCGCTGCATGATGTCGGCCGCCAGTTCCGGCGGCGTCTTATCGAGCGTGACCTTGACGGCGTCGACGATGGCCGCGACCGGCTCTTCCATCGCTTCGCGGATCTCGCCCGTGTTGGTCATGATCGGCTTGGGCAGACCCGGTGATCAGGTCGCGACCGCGAATCTCGAAGTACAACTCTTCCTCGAGTGGCCACGCCGAGCCGTAGTAGCACTTGATCTCTTCCGAGGTGCGCTCGCCGAGGGCGACGCTGTATTCCTTCTTGATGTAGTTGACGATCGACTCGTCGAGTTCGTCGCCGCCGATGCGGATCGATACGGCGGTCACGATGCCGCCGAGCGAGATGACCGCGACTTCGGTGGTGCCGCCGCCGATGTCGACGACCATGTTGCCGGCCGGTTCGTGCACCGGGAGACCGGCGCCGATCGCGGCCGCCATGGGCTCTTCGATGATGTAGACGGGCTTGCGCGCGCCGGCGAACTCCGCCGCCTCGGCCACGGCGCGCTGTTCGACGCCGGTGATGCCCGACGGCACGCAGATGACCATGCGCGGATGCGAGAACCGCCGCTGGTGCACCTTCTGGATGAAGTAGCGCAGCATCTTTTCGCAGATGTCGAAGTCGGCGATGACGCCGTCCTTGAGCGGACGGATCGCGCGGATGTGATTCGGCGTGCGGCCGATCATGCGCTTGGCTTCCGTGCCGACCGCGAGCGGCCGCCCGTCCTTCACGTTGATCGCGACAACCGACGGCTCGTTCAGGACGATGCCGCGGCCGCGCACGTAGACGAGCGTGTTTGCGGTGCCCAGGTCGACGGCCATGTCGCGACCTAGGAGGTTGGAAAAAATGCTTTCAGACACAGGGAGAACTCCGCGGCGGAGCAGTCAGGCTACTTCCCCAAATTGGGGAAGAACAATGCGACCTCGCGCTGCGCCGATTCGAGGCTGTCCGAGCCGTGCACGAGGTTCTCTGTGAGTTCGATGCCAAAGTCACCGCGGATGGTCCCCGGCGCCGCGTCACGGGGGTTGGTGACACCCATCATCGTGCGGACGACCTTCCAGGTGTCCTCAGGGCCTTCGAGCACCATCAACATCGCCGGGCTGCGGCCGATGAACGACACGAGTTCGCCGAAAAACGGCTTCTCGGCGTGCTCGGCGTAGTGCTTGCCGGCGGTTTCGGGGTCGATCACTCGTAGCTCGGCGGCCACCAGGGTGAGTTGTTTGTTCTCGAAGCGGCGGATGATCTCGCCCACGAGGCCCCGCTCCACGGCGTCGGGCTTACAAATGACAAAGGTCCGGTCCATAAGGCCGGAAAAGCTACTTGGCGACTGCCCCAGCTACATAAAGGGATCCCGCCACGAGCACGAGGCCGTCGGGTCCCGCCACGGTTTTGGCTCGCTCGATCGCCGTATTCACGTCGGGAGCCGTCTCAGCCGCAACCCCGAGTTCCTCGGCGGCGGCGGCGATGGCGGCGGCGGGAATCATGCGGGGCGACGGAGCCGGGCAGGCGATTACGAGAACGGCGCTCTTGGCCCCGAGTGCGTCGAGGATCCGCGCGGGATCCTTGCCCTTGCCTTGGAGCATGCCGACCACAAGGACCCGCGGTGCGACGGCCGCCCACTCCTCGTCGAGCGCGACCCGCACCGCCGCGGCACCAGCTTCGTTCTTGGTGCCGTCGACGATCACCAACGGTTGGCGTCCGATCACCTCGAGCCGCCCCGGTGACGTGAGTCCGGCCAGCGCGGACTGCACGACGTCCTCGTTGAGCGGTCGGTCGAAGAACGCCTCGGCGGCAACGAGCGCGCACGCGAGGTTCTCCACCTGGTGCGCGCCGTGCAGTGGCAGAAACAGCTCGTGGTAGCGCTCGTGCGGCGTGCGAATCGACACGAGCCGTCCGCCGATCGCGACGCGATCGCTGATGACGGCGAAGTCGTCACCCGCGTGCCACACCGGGCCGGCGCCGACTGCGGCCGCGGCGGCGTCGATCACTTTGCGCGGCCCGTCGCCCACCGGGCCGACGACGACCGACGCGCCTTGTTTGATGATGCCCGCCTTCTCCGTCGCCACCGATTCGGGTGTGTCGCCGAGAAACTCTTGGTGATCGAGGCCGACCGACGTGACAACCGCAACCGCGCCGTCCCCGGCGTTGGTCGCGTCCCACGTGCCGCCCAGGCCGACTTCTACGACCGCGACGTCTACCGCGAGATCGGCGAACCACGCGAAGCCGATTGCGGTGACGAGCTCGAACCACGTCGGGCGCGCGGACAGCAGCGGCTCGAGCCCGGCGATTTGCTCGACCAACGCGGCGAATGCGTTGTCGCCGATCGGCTCCTCGTTCCACAGCATGCGCTCGGTCAACGACACGAGGTGGGGGCTCGTGTACGTGCCGACCGACAATTCATGCGCGGCGAGCAACCGGCTGATGGCGCGTGCTGTGGAGGTCTTCCCGTTCGTGCCGGTGACGTGAATGATCGGGAACTGCCGCTCCGGATCGCCGAGCAACGCGCACAACTCGCGGATGCGGTCCAACGTCGGCGGCGTGGCCCGTTCCCCGGCGATCATCTTCTCGAGATTCATGTGATCGTCGAGAAACGCCACGGCCTCCGTCAGATTCACCGCACGCAGACGAGTTCGCCGAAGGGGACCACGCCCGCGAGCCGCAGGCCGAGAGCCGCAACCGGTAGCGCGAAGCCGGTGACGTCGTTCGGACCGGCGAAGACGATCGTGTTCGGCGCGGCGTCGGCGACGGCGCGTTCGTCGAGTGGCCAGCCGGCGTGGGCCAGCGGCCACAACGCCGCAACGAAACGCGCGTCGAGTACGTCGTCGGTCGAGCCGAGTTCACCCATGCACTTGCCACACGATGACGACAGATCGGTCGTCACCGCGATCTGGCCGCAGTCGAGGCAGCGCGACGCGGGCACGGCGTCACCCGCCCACACCTGGTGCGACAGGCACCATGAATCGGCGCGCTCCGCTCGATCGACAAACCGGTCGCGGGCTTCAAGATCCTCCACGACGACATCGCCACCGCGCACGGCGTCGGCGGCGGCCACTTCGAGGTCGGCGGTGCGCAAGAACCAGTGCCAGCCGATGATCGGCACCAACGACGTGGAACAACGCCCGCAGCGAGCTTGTTCGGCGGTGGCTTCTGCGATCTTTTCGACCACGCCTTCGGCGGTGACCAAGTCCGTCGCCGCCGCTCGCGCTGCGAACCGAGCCAAGCCAGCCAGCGCGCCTTCCGCGGTGACCACGCCGTCGCGATCGAGGACCGGAACCGGTGCCGTGAGATTGATCCGCCTGGCGAACTCGAGCGCGCCGTTGCTGTGCGCGGGCACCACGAGCCACGGCTCCTCGGCGTCGTCGTCGACGACGACCGGAATGTCGCGCGCGAGCGGTACTCGTACCGACGCGCCAACCGCCGGATGCGAGGGCGGAACGGCGACGGCGACGACGCCGGGCAGCAGTTCGAGTTCGACGGCATCGACCGAGACCGACGGACCGCCCACCCCGTCGTCAAGCACCAGCGTGAGGCGAATGACGTCGGTCGACACGAGCAGGGCATCAGTCGGTTCGACGACCGTTTGGCAGCGCGAACACACGTCGACAACGCGCTCGACGCGTTCCAACAACCCCGCGTCGTACAGCCGCACGAACGCGACGGTGGCGGCGTGCACGCCAGCTTCGGTGGCGGTGCGTCCGGCGTCGGCCAACACGTTGATGCCTTCAGCCGCCAGACATTCGACGAGTTGTTCGCGGCGGCGAGCTTCGGTTTCGCGCACCCGTTCCACGAACGCCTCGCGTCCGAGGACCGCTCGGTCGAGCCCTTCGCGCGCCAGTTCCCCTTCGACGGCGTGCTGGCTGGCGAGGTCGCCCTCGAGCGTTAATACGACGAGTTCGGTCTCACCGGGCGTGTCGAAGCGTCGCTCGGCCGCCGCACGCGCCGCGACCATCGTGATCGGATCGGGCTCCCCGGCAAGCGCCGCCGGAGCAACCAGCAGGCGAGACAACGTCATGAAGCCCGCGAGCGTAGTTGCGCTAAGTGTTGAGTTCCCCGAGCGGAATCCGTACGCCGTCGGCTTCGCAGACCCAGGTATCCGTCGCTGACTCGAACAGCATCGGATGCGTTGGCCGCGCGGGGCACGGCGGCCACGGCTCGCCCCAGTGGAGGTGTTCGCTCATGGCATCGGTGACGCAGCCGACGACTGCCCGTCCGAGAGTCGCGGGGTCGCCGTCGATCTCCCAGCCGTATGGTTCGCCGTCGATCGAAACATGCACGCTCGGGTACTTGGAGTTGTCCCCTGTTCGCGGTCACTGCATGTCCGAGTAATGCCAGATCGCAGTTCAGACGCTCGACAACCGACGCGACGAACTCACCGACGCTTTTTTCACCCATTTCGGATCACTTCTGGACAGTTCCCGTTGCTGAGCGACGGAAAGTAACCAAGAGTGCGGGCGCGACCTGCCCTTAAGAGGCGGCGCGGCGGGGTTTGTCGCTGGGCGGTGTGTCGGCCCGCGGCATGAGGGTCGGCGCAACCTTGTCGAGTACGACGGAGCGGTCGACGACGCACTTGCCGACGTCGGTGCGACTCGGCACGTCGTACATGACGTCGAGCAAGACTTCTTCGAGGATGGCGCGCAGACCGCGGGCACCCGTGCCGCGCAGCAGCGCCTGCTCGGCGACGGCTTCGAGCGCGTCCCGCGTCATTTCGAGTTCGACGCCGTCGAGCTCGAACATGCGCTGGTACTGCTTCACGACCGCGTTCTTTGGCTCCACGAGGATCTCGACGAGCGCTTCTTTGTCGAGGTTCGACACCGCGCCGATGACGGGCAGACGGCCGACGAACTCTGGAATCAGGCCGAACTTGAGGAGATCCTCCGGCGCGACCTGCACGAGCATCTCGCCGACGTTCTTCGGTCCGCGATGGATGTCGGCGCGAAAGCCAATGCCGGTCCTACCGATGCGGCTCTCGATGATCTTTTCCATCCCGGCGAACGCGCCGCCGCAGATGAACAAGATGTTGCCGGTGTCGATCTGAATGAATTCTTGGTGCGGGTGCTTGCGCCCGCCCTGGGGTGGCACCGACGCCGTTGTGCCCTCGAGGATCTTGAGCAGCGCCTGCTGCACGCCTTCGCCCGACACGTCGCGGGTGATCGACGGGTTCTCGCTCTTGCGGGCGATCTTGTCGATCTCGTCGATGTAGATGATCCCGGTCTCGGCCTTCTTGACCGCGAGATCCTCGTCAAGCCCGACGTCGTCTCGCTGCTGCCGAAGCTGCTCTGGCACATGGACGAGCCGATCGCGGACACGGCGTTCATCACGACGTATCTCGTGTCCGAGTTCGCGCGCCAGGACGTGAAGGTGATTCTTTCGGGCGTCGGCGGCGACGAGCTGTTCGGCGGCTACCGCCGCTATCTCGGCGAGCACTACCGGCGCGCTTCGATCGCCTGCCGCGCTGGGTGCGGCGCGGCGCGATCGCGCGTCGCGCGCCGCCTGCCGAGCGACCGCCATTCGACGCGTGCTCAACGCGCTGCGCCTGGCGCCAAGGGCTTCCTGCTCGACGGCTCGACTGCCGTTCGAAGAGCGCTATCGCTCCTACGTGCAGGTGTTCCCGGACGCGACGCGGTCGACGCGCTGCTGCGCGCAGCCGGCGCAACGCGCGACGATGCGATCGCCGCTGCGTTCGCAGCGCAGGGCGCGAGGACGCGCTGCAACCGCATGCTGGCCGTCGATGCCGCAGACGCAGCTGCCCGATGACCTGCTGATGCTGACCGACAAGATGAGCATGGCGGTGTCGCTCGAATGCCGCGTGCCGCTGCTCGACCACGAGCTGGTCGAGCTGGCCGCGCGCATGCCCGGCGGCGTCAAGATGCGCGGCGGCCGGCTCAAGCACGTGATGAAGAAGGCGCTCGGCGGCGTGCTGCCGCCCGAGATCCTCGACCGCAAGAAGCGCGGCTTCGGCACGCCGATGGGCGCGTGGCTGAAGGGCGAGCTGGCGCCGTTGCTGACGCGAGCTGCTGTCGCGCCGAGGCGGTCGAGCGCGCGCGGGCTGTTCCACCGACGGCGATCGATCGCACTGATCGCGCGATCATCGAGCGAACCGGATCGATGGCACCGACCGGCTGCTGGCGCTGCTGAATCTCGAGATCTGGTGCCGTATCTACCTCGACCGCCGCGAGCCCGCCGACGTCGCCGACGAACTGCAGAGCTCGTCGCATGAAGATCCTGTACGTCTGCCACCGCTTCCCGTACCCGCCCAAGCGCGGCGGCAAGATCCGGCCGTTCAACATGATCCGGCACCTGTCGCGCAGGGCCACGAGGTGACGGTGTGCTCGCTCGCGCGCTCGCGGCCGGAAGCCGAGGAGGGCGCGGCATCGCGCCGTATTGCGCGCGACTACGAGATGGCGCGCGTCGACGACGCCGTGCAGGCGCTGCGCATGGTGGCGCGGCTGCCGACGCCACGCCCTCGTCGATGGGCTATTTCTATTCAGCCGACGCTGGCGCGGCGCGTGCGCGAACTGCTCGCGCGAGCAGCGCTTCGACCTGATCTTCGTCCACTGCTCGTCCGTGGCGCAGTACGTCGAGCACGTGCGCGACGTGCCGAAGATCCTCGACTTCGGCGACATGGATTCGCAGAAGTGGCTCGAGTACGCCCACTACAAGCCGTTTCCGCTGTCGCTGGGCTACGGCTCGAAGGGCCGAGAAGCTGGAGCGCGACGAAAGGCGGCTGGCGCGCCGCTTCGACCTGTGCACGGCGACGACGCGCGCGGAATGGCAGACGCTCGAGGAGCTACGGCACCGGCGTGCGCGACCGACTGGTTTCCGAACGGCGTGGACGCGAATACTTCGCGCCGGCTCGACGAGCCGCTACGACGCCGACACGATCAGCTTCATCGGGCGCATGGACTACTACCCGAACCAGGAATGCATGTCGCGCTTCTGCGCGCGACGTGCTGCCGCTGCTGCGGCGCGCCGGCCCGGCGCTGAAGCTGCTGATCGTCGGCGCCGATCCGTCGCCCGCGATGCGCGGGCTCGGCGAGCTGCCGGGCGTGACGGTCACGGGCTCGGTGCCGGACGTGCGGCCTATCGTCCGCGGTCGGCGCTGATGGTGGCGCCGCTGGAGATCGCGCGCGGCACGCAGAACAAGATTCTCGAGGCGATGGCGATGGGCGTGCCCGTGGTCACGAGCAGCGTCGCCGCCGGCGGCGTCGATGCCGAGGCGCGCGAGCACTTGCTGGTCGCCGACACGCCGGCCGAGTACGTCGCGGCGATCGCTGCGCATGCTCGACGACCCGACGAGCGCGGCGTCGCCTGGCGCTCGCGGGGCGCGAACGCATGCTGAGCCACCACGCCTGGCCGCAGCTCGATGCAGCGGCTGGACGGCATCATCGAGCGCTGCCTCGCGCGACATTCGATGCGCCGCGAGCGATCCCGCAACGCAGGGCGAGAACCTGACATGAAGATCAGCATCTTCGGCTGGGCTATGTCGGCGCGGTGTCGCTCGCCTGCCTGGCGCGCGACGGCCACCAAGTGATCGGCGTCGACATCGATCCGCGCCAAGCTCGAGCTGATCGCGCGCGGCAAGACGCCGGTCGTCGAGGAAGGCATGGTCGAGCTCATGGCCGCCGTGGTCGCCGGGCCGCGTGCAGCGTCACCAGCGACGTGCGGCATGCGGTGCGCGACACCGACATCTCGCTCGTCTGCGTCGGCACGCCGTCGGCGCCAACGGCAGCCAGGACCAGACGGCAGTCCTGCGGCTGGCGGCGAGATCGGCGCAGGCGATCGAGCGACAAGAGCGCCGCCGCACGTCTTCGTCTTCCGCTCGACGCTGGTGCCGGGCACGGTCGAAGACGTCTGCGGCCGATCATCGAGCGGGCATCCGGCAAGAAAGAAGGCGACGGATTTCCACGTGTGCTTCCAGCCCGAATTCCTGCGCGAGGGCACGTCGATCCGCGACTACGACGAGCCGCCGTTCACCATCGTCGGCGCGACGCGCATGCGCCGGCGCAGGCTGCTGCGACGCTGTTCGGGCACCTGCCGTGCGAGTTCATCGTCGACCTCGGTGCGCGCGGCGGAGATGATCAAGTACGGCTGCAACAACTTCCACGCGCTGAAGATCACCTTCGCCAACGAGACGGCGCGCCTGTGCGAAGCGCTCGGCGTCGATGCCGTTCGAGGTGATGGACCTGCTGTGCCAGGACACGCAGCTGAACATCTCGCCGGCGTACCTGAAGCCGGGCTTCGCCTTCGGCGGCTCGTGCCTGCCGAAGGACCTGCGCGCGACGCTGCATCTCGCGCAAGATGCACGACGTCGAGCTGCCGATGCTCGGCGGCATCCTGCGTTCGAATCGCGAGCCACATCGACATGGCGATCGCGAAGGTGCTCGCGAGCGGCAAGCGCCGCATCGGCATGATCGGTCTGTCGTTCAAGACCGGCACCGACGACCTGCGCGAGAGCCCGCTCGTCTGCTGGCCGAGCACCTGATCGGCAAGGGCTGCAACTGCTCGTCTACGATCCCGAGGTCATCTGTCGCGCCTGCTCGGCGCCAACCGACGCTACATCGAGGAGCACTTGCCGCACATCGGCGAAGTGCTGATCGCCGACATCGACGACGTGATCGA
Source organism: uncultured Actinomycetes bacterium (assembly GCA_963769985.1). Lineage (GTDB taxonomy): Bacteria > Actinomycetota > Acidimicrobiia > Acidimicrobiales > JACCXE01 > JACCXE01. The sequence goes on from CAVYNR010000002.1 coordinate 257,615, forward strand.
CGGCGTCGGACATGCTCGTGCTGGGGCTGAAGACGAGTCGACGGCAGCGCGCACTCGCGAAGATGCCGGGCCGACCAGACGGTGATCGATCTCGTGCGCTTGCGCGATCGCGCCGACAAGGCCGCCACGTCATCGGGCTGTGCTGGTGAGCTCCGCCGATAGCGCAGAGCGATGCGAGGAAGGCGCTTGCGCTCGCTGTTGTTCTCGACGCTGTTTCCGAGCAGCGTGCGGCCCGGCCACGGGATTTCGTCGAGACCCGTCTGCGCGAGCTGCTGGCACCGGGCTCGTCGAAGCGCGCGTGGTCGCCCCGGTGCCGTGGTTCTCTCGTCTCATCCGCGCTTCGGCGATACGCGCTTGCTCGCCCGACGCCGCGCCGCGAGACGCTTCAGGGATCGACGGTCCTCCATCCGCGCTACGCGCTGCCGCCCAAGATCGGCATGACGTGGCGCCGTTGTGCTTGGCGCTTGGCGCGCGCCCGGCGATTCGCCGGCTGCTCGCCGAAGGCTTCGAGTTCGATCTCATCGATGCGCACTACTAGTATCCCGACGGCGTGGCCGCGGCCATGATCGCGAGGTTCGGCAAGCCTTCGTCGTGACGGCCCGCGGCTCCGACATCAACCTGATCTCGCAATATCGCTGCCCGCGCCGGATGATGCAGCTGGGCCGCGCGGCCGGGCCGCCGCATCATCGGCGTCAGCAAGGCGCTGGCGCGAGGCCATCGGCGCGTGGGACATCGGACGCCGGAAAAAATGCACGTCGATGCGCAACGGCGTCGACCTAGAGCGTTTCCGGCCCCTGGCCGCAGGACGCGCGAAGGCCCGGCCTGGGCCTGCACGGCGGCCGCTGCTGTGTCGGTCGGCAACCTGGTGCCGCTCAAGGGCCACGACCTGACGATCGACGCCTTCGCGAGCCTGCTGCCCGAGTATCCGCGGGCGCAACTCGCGCTGGTGGGCGCCGGTACGCGGAGCGCGACGGCTGGAGGCGCAGGTGCGCGCGCTGGGCCTGGAGGGCAGGGTGGTGTTCGCCGGCAGCGTCCACCAATGCGGAACTGCCGGACTGGTTCAGCGCGGCGGACGTGTCGATCCTGTCGTCGAGCCGCGAGGGCCTGCCCAACGTGCTGCTCGAGTCGATGGCGTGCGGCACGCCGGTGGTCGCCACGCGGCGTCGGCGGCACGCGCGAGGTCGTCACCGATGCAGCGGCGGGCCGGCTGGTGGACGGCGCGACGCCGAGCACATCGCCGCCGGGATCCAGGCGCTGCTCGCCGCGCCGGCCCAGCCGCGCCCGGGTGCGGGACTGCGCCAGCCAGTTCAGCTGGCAGGCGACCAGCCAGGCCCAGCTGAGCCTGTTCCGCACGATCGCGCAGGGAGCCCGCCATGCGTGACCTCATCCTGCTGGGGATGGTGCTGGCGGCGCTGCCCTTCGCCTGCCGCCATACCTGGGTCGGCGTGCTGCTGTGGACCTGGATCAGCATCATGAATCCGCACCGGCTGGCCTGGGGCTTCGCGATGAACATGCCGTTCGCGGCGATGGCCGCCGGCGCCACGGTGATCTCGCTGTTCATACCAAGGACAAGGTGCGCCTGGTCGCCAATCCGGCGGTGATCGCGCTCATCCTGCTGACCTTGTGGATGGTGGTGACCACGGTGTTCGCGATCTACCCGGACGAATCCTGGGCCGACCTGAAGCGCACGTTCAAGATCCAGGCCATGACGCTGATGGCGATCGCGGCCTTGCGCGAGCGGCGCCACATCGAGCTGTTCATCTGGGTCAACGCGCTGTCGCTGGGCTTCTACGGCTTCAAGGGCGGACTGTTCACCATCCTGACCGGCGGCGCACAGCGGGTGTGGGGGCCGCCGGGCGGCTTCATCGAGGGCAACAACGAGGTCGGGCCTCGCGCTGGTGATGGTCATCCCGATGATGAATTACCTGCGGGTGGTCAGCACGCGCCGCTGGCTGCGCCTCGTCCATGGCGGCGCTGATGCTGTTCACGGCCGTCGCGGTGCTGGGCACGCAATCGCGCGGCGCCTTCCTCGCCATCTCGGCGATGGGCCTGGTGCTGTGGTGCGCGCAAGGAAAAGGCGCTGGCGGCGATCGTCATCGGGATGACCGGCCTGGCGCTGACCGCCTTCATGCCGGCCTCGTGGGAGGAGCGGATGCAGACGATCGGGGCGACAGCCAGGACGGCTCCGCATGGGCCGCATCAACGCCTGGCAGATGGCCTTCCACCTCGCCAACGACCGCTCCGCTGGGCGGGGGCTTCTTCATCTATACGCCGGAGGTCTTCGGCAAATATGCGCCGGTGCCGGACGACGTCCACGCCGCCCACAGCATCTACTTCCAGATCCTGGGCGAGCATGGCTACGTCGGCCTGGCGCTGTTCCTGATGGTCGGCGTCTTCACCTACGGACGGCCATGAAGATCCGCAAGCGAGGCGCGCAAGCGGGAGGACGCGCAATGGCTGCTACCACCTGGCCGGCATGATGCAGGTCTCGATGATCGGCTACGCGGTGGGCGGCGCGTTCCTGAGCCTGGCCTACTTCGACCTGCCCTACAACGTGATGGTGATCCTGGTCGTGGGCCTGCGCTGGCTGGAGGACAAGGAGCGTGTGACGCGAGGAGGTGGGCGCCTTCGGGGCGCCGCGCCGCCGGATGACCAGCGGGCGTCGCCGGCGTCCGCGTCGCCCGGCGGCCTGAGACACCTCAGGCCGAGCTCGCGTTCGCGCAGGCGCCGGCGCCAGGGTGCGCTCAGGCTGGCGGCCTTTTCGCGCGCGGCCGCCAGGAGGCCGCGCGCCGATCGCAGGTTGCAGGCCAGCACGCCGATGCGCTCGCGCCGATGGCTCATCCAGGCGCTCTTGTAGGCGTCGTCGCCGGTCAGGTAGTCGATCTCCACGACCTGTCCTGTTCCAGGGCCTGCTCGAACATGTGGCGGACAGCACGGTGCCGGCGGACCACTTCGCAAAGTCCTCGTCGTAGGCCAGCTTGAAGATGTAGGCGCGGCGGGCGATGGTGAACCAGAACTGCGCCGCGATCGGCTGGCCCTCGACGCTGGCCAGGCCCAGGCGCAGCCAGCCGCGTTGCGCGCACGGCGCGCCCAGCCGCGCACGAAGCCGGGGTAGGGCTCGGCCTGCTTCCAGCTGCGGTTGTAGATCGCGTCCCAGGCGTCCATGCCGCGTTCGACGTCGGCAGGATCCGTGATCACCTCGATGCTGCCGACGCCCGCAGCTTCTTGGCCTTGCGCGCCAGCGTGTTGCGCACCTGGGAGTCGCGCCCGGCGATGAAGGCGTCGAGGCCGAGGCCCTCGCAAGGAAGCGTCCAGTTGCCGAACGCGAAATACTGCCTGGCGTACCAGCCCTGCGAGCGCAGCGCCTCGAGCAACGCGCTGGTGTCGTCCGACTCCGCGGCCAGGGGCGCGAACTGGACGGTCGCGATGCGCGGGCGCGCGACGACAGCTCCCGCACGATGCGCGCATGGCCGCCACGCGATCGTCGGCGCCCGGCGGGCAGGCCAGCGGCGAGTACAGCGAAGCGTAGTAGTTGGTCAGCGCGGTGCAGCGCGACGGCGTCGCCGCCTGCCGCAGCAGCATCAGCCGCTCGCCGTCCTTCCGCCGCTCAGCGCCAGGATGCGCCACCGTCGTCGACGACCTGGTCGATGAAGTGGGCGATCCAGTCGCTGACGAGAAGGGGTTCACCGGATTCGAGGGCGCGTCCAGCAGGCCGCGCGCCGTCGACGAGTCGCAGTGCCTCGGCCTTGCCCAGCACCTTCATCGTCGCGATCCGTCGCGACGTCCGGGCGGACGGACGGCCGGCCACGCCGCCGCGGCGAGGGCGCCGGTCGGACGACGGCACGGTGCGTGGCGCAGGCGCGCAATGGGATTCATCGGGGAGCTTCGGCCTGGAGGACAAGCGATTGGCGGAGGGCGGACCAGGCTGGAAATGTAGCCCACGCTCGTGCATCGCCGTGGGATTCGCCACGCGATTTACGGCGCCACCGGGCATCGCGCACGGCGTGGAAACTTTTCGCGGGAATCCCCTGTGCCGGGGGGCTGGCGCGCGTGGCCTGCGCCCCTAGAATCGATCCGTCTCTCCCGGCAACCCGTCCGTTCGGCAGGCTCAAAGGACTCAACCAGCTTGAAGTGCCGCTGCACCGCCGCCATGACGACGTCCTTGCGGGCGGTGTCGTCGAGGACCTGGCCGCACGGCTGGAGCCCAGGTTGGAGGTGAGCACGAGGATCGTGTTGCGGAAGTCCACCGTGCGGCCCTGGCCGTCGGTGAGCCGGCCGTCGTCGAGCACCTGCAGCAGCACGTCGAACACGTCCTGGTGCGCCTTCTCGACCTCGTCGAACAGCACCACCGTGTACGGGCGGCGCCGCACGGCCTCGGTGAGCTGGCCGCCCTGGTCGTAGCCGACGTAGCCGGGGGGCGCGCCGACGAGCCGGGCAACGCAGTGCTTCTCGCGAGTACTCGCTCATGTCGATGCGGACCATCGCGCGCTCGTCGTCGAACAGGAACTCGGCGAGCGCCTTGGCCAGCTCGGTCTTGCCGACGCCGGTGGGGCCGAGGAACAGGAACGAGCCGGTGGGCCGGTTCTCGTCGGCGATGCCGGACGGGCGCGGCGCACCGCGTCGGACACCACCCGCACCGCCTCGGCCTGCCCGACCACGCGCCTGCCGAGCTCGTCCTCCATGCGCAGCAGCTTGGCCGTCTCGCCCTCGAGCATGCGGCCCGCGGGGATGCCGGTCCACGCGGAGACGACGTCGGCGACGTCGTCCGGGCCGACCTCCTCCTTGAGCATCACGTCGGCGTCGGTCGGGTCTCCGTGGCGCCGGCGAGCTTCTTCTCCAGCTCCGGGATGCGGCCGTAGATCAGCTCGGACGGCCCTGGCCGAGGTCGCCGTCGCGCTCGGCCCGCTCGGACTCGCCGCGCAGCTGCTCCAGCTGCGCCTTGAGCTCGCGGGTGGACTCGATGGCGCCCTTCTCGTTCTGCCAGCGCGCGGTGAGCGCGGACAGCTCCTCGCGCTTCTCGGCCAGCTCGGCGCGCAGGGCGGCCAACCGGTCGACGGAGGCCGCGTCGGACTCCTTCGCCAGCGCCATCTCCTCGATCTCCAGCCGACGGACGGCGCGCTCCACCGTGTCGATCTCCACCGGCCGCGAGTCGATCTCCATGCGGAGCCGGGAAGCGGCCTCGTCGACCAGGTCGATGGCCTTGTCGGGGAGGAATCGGGCGGTGATGTAGCGGTCGGACAGCGTGGCGGCGGCGACGAGCGCGGCGTCGGTGATCCGCACGCCGTGGTGCACCTCGTAGCGCTCCTTGAGCCCGCGCAGGATGCCGACGGTGTCCTCCACCGACGGCTCGCCGACGAACACCTGCTGGAAGCGCCGCTCCAGGGCGGGGTCCTTCTCGATGCGCTGGCGGTACTCGTCGAGCGTGGTGGCGCCGACCAGGCGCAGCTCGCCGCGGGCCAGCATCGGCTTGATCATGTTGCCGGCGTCCATCGCGCCCTCGGCGTTGCCCGCGCCGACGATCGTGTGCAGCTCGTCGATGAACGTGATGATCTCGCCCGCGGAGTCGGTGATCTCCTTGAGGACGGCCTTCAGCCGCTCCTCGAACTCGCCGCGGTACTTCGCCCCGGCCACCATCGAGCCGAGGTCGAGCGAGATCACGCGCTTGCCGCGCAGCGACTCCGGCACGTCGCCCTCGATGATGCGCTGGGCGAGCCCCTCGACGATCGCGGTCTTGCCGACGCCGGGCTCGCCGATCAGCACCGGGTTGTTCTTGGTACGCCGGGACAGCACCTGCACCACGCGCCGGATCTCGGTGTCGCGGCCGATCACCGGGTCGAGCTCGCCCTTGCGCGCGCGCTCGGTGAGGTCGACGCCGTACTTCTCCAGGGCCTGGTAGGTGCCCTCGGGGTCGGGGCTGGTGATGCGGCGGAGCCGCGGACCTTGGCGAAGGCCTCGCGCAGCGCCTCGGGGGTGGCGCCGTGGCGGCGCAGCAGCTGGGCGACGGGGCCGCCCGCCTCGGCCAGCCCGACGAGCAGGTGCTCGGTGGAGACGTACTCGTCGCCCATCTCCGTGGCGAGCTGCTGGGCGGCGTGACCGCGGCGAGCGCCTCGCGGGAGAGCTGCGGCGCGCTCACCGTGGAGCCCGACGCCGAGGGCAGCCGGTTCGACAGCTGCGTCAGCTCGCCGCGTACCGCCGCGGCGTCGGCGCCGACCGCGGCCAGCAGCGGCGCGGCGATGCCGTCGCCCTGGGCCAGCAGCGCGCCGAGCAGGTGGGTCGGGCCGACGTCGGGGTTGCCCGCCAGTGCCGCGGCCTGGACGGCCGCGGAAATCGCCTGCTGGGCCTTCGTGGTGGGGTTGAAGGAGTCCATCCCTCACGTCCTCCTGCTGGAAAGTCTCGGGTGTCCCAGGTCCAACGTCAGAAAAGTTGAGTGTGTTCCGCTCAAGTTGAACGAGATCTTCGCGCGGTGACCGTACGTGCCGCGGGCGACACGCTCGCGCACCGCGATGGGGTTGCGGCTACTCTGAGCCGCTGGTCAAGTGTCCACGCGCGCTCCCCGACCAGGAAGACCGACCTCCGATGACCGCTGAACAGTTGCTCACCTCCGACCTCGCCGAGCGGCGCCGAGCAGCGAGGCGGGCATGGTCGCGATCATCCGGTCCAGTTTCGCCCTCGTGGCCCCGCAGACCGACGCCCTCGGACGGCATTTCTACGCCACGCTGTTCAGCGCCGCCCCCGAGACCCGCGACCTGTTCCCGGTGAACATGGAAGTGCAGCGCAGCAGGCTGCTGCGCGCGCTCGTGCACGTCGTCCAGATGGTGGACCAGCGCGACGAGCTCGTCCCCTTCCTGCAGCAGCTCGGCCGCGACCACCGCAAGTTCGGGGTGCTCGCCGAGCACTACGACGCCGTCGGCATCGCTCTGATCGGCGCCATCGAGCACTTCTCGGGCGACGCGTTCACGCCCGACGGTCAAGGCCGCGTGGACCGAGGCGTACGGCATCGCCGCGCAGGCGATGCGCACCGCGGCGGCCGCCGAGCGGGGGCCCGCCTCGTGGCTGGGCCGGGTGGTCAGCCACGAGCGCGTGGGCTGGGACCTGGCCCGGATCACCGTGCAGGCCAGCGAAGCCATCCCGTACCGGGCGGGCCAGTACGTGAGCGTCGAGACGCCGCAGCGGCCGCGGCTGTGGCGCTACCTCTCGCCCGCCAACGCGCCGCGGCCCGACGGCTCGCTGGAGTTCCACGTGCGGGCGGTGAGCAGCGGCTGGGTCAGCCGCGCGATCGTCGCGCACTCCCGCGTCGGCGACACCTGGCGGATCGGGCCGCCGATGGGCCGGCATGAGCGTCGAGCCGGAGTCCGACCACGCCGCTGCTGATGGTGGCGGGCGGCACCGGCATGGCGCCGATCAAGGCCCTGCTGGAGGAGTTCGGCCAGCGGCCGCGCCCACCGCGCTCCAGCTCTTCCTCGGCGGCCGCACCTGGGACGACCTCTACGACTTCGACGCGCTCCGCGAGCTGTCCTACGACCACGACTGGTTCGACGTCGTGCCGGTGGTCGAGCGCGCCGACGCGGACGACCCCGGCGGCGCCGAGCGGGGCACGCTCGCCGACGTCGTCACCCGGTACGGGGCGTGGGCGGGCCACGACGTGCTGGTGTGCGGATCGCCCGCGATGATCCGGGCCACGGTGAGCCGGATGCTGGTGGCGGGCACGCCGCTCGACCGGATCCGCTACGACCCGTTCACGGTGGACTGACTAGTCACTCTGCTTGGGCCGCCACACCACGATGGCCTGGTTGCGGTCGACCGGCACGAGATCGCGCCGGTAGGACGCGTGCACCGAGGCCGCGGCCTGCTCGGCGGCGGCGCGGGCGGCCAACAGCTCCTGGGCCGCCTCGTCGAGCCGGGCGCGCAGCTCGTCGACCTGCTGCTCCAGCTCGATGATCCGCTTGATGCCCGCGAGGTTGACGCCCTCCTCCTGCGACAGCCGCTGCACCTCGCGGAGCAGGGCGATGTCGCGGGCGGAGTAGCGCCGCCCCCCGCCCGCCGACCGGCCGGGGCGTACGAGCCCCAGCCGGTCGTAGCTGCGGAGGGTCTGGGCGTGCAGCCCGGCGAGCTCGGCGGCCACCGAGATCACGAAGATCGGGCTGTCCATCCCGGCGCCCGGCGGCAGCGGCGGTGTCATCCGAGACGTCATCGCCTGCCGCTCAGCAGGTCGGCCCGCGGGTCGTCACCCTTCGTGGCCTCGGCGTAGGACTGCAGGGCGCTCTGCGCGGCGTCGGAGAGGCGTGCGGGCACCGCCACCTCCACCGTGACGAGCAGGTCGCCCGTCGTCGCCTTCTTGCGCCACCCCGCGCCCGCGGACCCGGAACGTGCGCCCGCTGCGGGTGCCCGCCGGGATGCGGAGCGACACCGTGCCACCGTCCAACGTCGGCACCGTGAGCGTGGAGCCCAGCGCCAGCTCCGGGAACGTCGCAGGCACGGTCAGGGTGAGGTCGTCGGCGTTCTTCTCGGACCGCCCGAACAGCCGGTGCGGGGTGACGTGCACGGTGACGTAGAGGTCACCGGCGGGCGCCCCGCCCATGCCCGGCTGGCCCTGGCCCTTGAGCCGCACCTTGTTGCCGTCGGCCACCCCCGCGGGAACGCGGACGGTGAGCGAGCGGGTGCGGGTGCTCACGCCGTCGCCGCCGCACTCCGGGCAGGGGTCCTCGATGATCCGGCCCGTGCCGCGGCAGTCGCGGCACGGCTCGGAGAACGCGAACGCCCCCTGGCTGCTCGACACGAACCCCGAGCCCGCGCACGTCGGGCAGACGTGCGGGGCGGTGCCGGGCCGCGCGCCCGAGCCGCCGCAGGTCTCGCAGCGGCCGGGCGACGACAGCCGGATCGGCACCTCGGCGCCGCGGACGGCGTCGACGAAGTCGATCGTGAGCTCGGACTCGACGTCGGCGCCCCGACGGCTGCGCGTGGACGTGGTGGGGCCTGCGCCCCGACCACCGCCGCCGCCGCCGAACAGGCCGCCGAAGAGGTCGCCGAGCCCGCCCGCGCCGCCCGCCTGCCCGCCTGCCCCCGCGTTGCGGAGCAGGTCGTTCAGGTCGAACGACTGCCCGCCGGATGCGCCGGTGCCGAAGCCGCCGGGGAAGCCCCCGCCGCCGAAGCCACCGCCGCCGCCCGCGAACAGGGCGCGCGTCTCGTCGTACTCCTTGCGCTTCTTCTCGTCCGAGAGCACCCCGTAGGCCTCCGACACCGACTTGAAGCGGGCTTCGGCCTTGGCGTCGCCGGGGTTGGCGTCCGGGTGCAGCTCGCGGGCGAGCTTCCGGTACGCCTTCTTGATCTCGTCCTGGGTCGCGCCGGAGGCGACGCCCAGCTCACGGTAGAAGTCCTTCTCGATCCAGTCGCGCTGGGTCATCCCGCCTCCTTCCTCTCGTCTCGATCACTGCGCCGACGGTTCGCCTGCGGTGCCGTCGTCCGCGCGGTCGACGACCGTGACCATCGCCGGCCGCAGCACCCGGTCGGCCACGCGGTAGCCCCGCCGGAGAACGGCGGACAGCACCGGCACGGTCGGCCCGGTGGCGTCGCTCGTGTCGTGCTGGACGGCCTCGTGCACCGACGGGTCGAACGGCTCGCCGACCAGCCCGAACGACTCCAGGCCGAGCTTCTGGACCACCGAGGTGATCTTGTCGGCCACGGCCTTGAACGGGCCGGTGAGGTCGCCGTGCGCGTCGGCCCGGTCGAGGTCGTCGAGCACGGTGAGCAGGTCGCCGACGAACTGCATGCGGGCCGTGACCAGCACGGCCTCGCGGTCGCGATCCACCCGGCGCCGGTAGTTGGCGTACTCCGCGGTGATCCGCTGCAGGTCGGCGGTGCGCTCGGCCACCTGGGCGGCGAGCTCGGCGGCGGCGAGTTGGTCGAGTCGGCCGCCGGGGGCGGGGGGCGCCGTCGCCCTCGGGCGTGCGCACCTCCCCGGTCTCCGGGTCGATCCGGCGCCGGTCGCGGATCACGACCGGCTCCTCGTCCTTGCGCGTCGGTCACGACGCCACCTCCGCGGGAAGGGTTGCGTCCTCGATCACTTCTGGTCCTTGTCCTCGTCCACGATCTCGGCGTCGACGACGTCGTCGGCCTGCTGGGACTGGCTGCCCCCCGCATCGGCCGTCGGGCCGCCCTCGGGCGTCGGCTGCTGCTGGTAGAGCGCCGAACCCATCTTCTGCGACTCGGTGGCGAGCTTCTCCATCGCCGCCTTGATGGCGTCGGTGTTGGTGCCCTTCAAGGCCTCCTGGGCCTCGCCGAGCGCGGCGTTGACGCTGTCCTTGACGTCGGCGGGCAGCTTCTCGTCGTTGTCCTTGACGAACTTCTCCGTCTGGTAGACGAGCGACTCCGCCTGGTTGCGGACCTCGGCCTCCTCGCGGCGCTTCTTGTCGTCCTCGGCGTGCTGCTCGGCCTCGCGCATCATGCGGTCGATCTCGTCCTTGCCGAGCGCCGAGCCGCCGGTGATCGTCATGGCCTGGCTCTTGCCGGTGCCCATGTCCTTGGCGGACACGTGCACGATGCCGTTGGCGTCGATGTCGAACGCGACCTCGATCTGCGGCACGCCACGCGGGGCGGGCGGCAGGCCGGTGAGCTCGAACATGCCGAGCTTCTTGTTGTAGGCCGCGATCTCGCGCTCGCCCTGGAACACCTGGATCTGCACGGACGGCTGGTTGTCGTCGGCCGTCGTGAAGATCTCGGAGCGCTTGGTGGGGATCGTGGTGTTGCGCTCGATGAGCTTGGTCATCACGCCGCCCTTGGTCTCGATGCCGAGGGAGAGCGGGGTGACGTCGAGCAGCAGGACGTCCTTGACCTCACCGCGCAGCACACCGGCCTGCAGTGCGGCGCCGACGGCGACGACCTCGTCCGGGTTCACGCCCTTGTTGGGCTCCTTGCCGCCGGTGAGCTCCTTGACGAGCTCGGTGACGGCGGGCATGCGGGTGGAGCCGCCGACGAGCACCACGTGGTCGATCTGGCCGACCGAGATGTTGGCGTCCTTGACGACCTGGTTGAACGGGGCGCGGGTGCGGTCGAGCAGGTCGGAGGTGATCCGCTGGAACTCCGCGCGCGAGAGCGTCTCGTCGAGGAACAGCGGGTTCTTGTCCGCGTCGACCGTGATGTAGGGCAGGTTGATCGTGGTCGTGCCCTGGCTGGACAGCTCGATCTTGGCCTTCTCCGCGGCCTCACGCAGGCGCTGCATGGCCATCTTGTCGCGGGTCAGGTCGATGCCCTGGCTCGCCTTGAACTTGTCGACGAGCCAGTTGATGATCCGCTCGTCCCAGTCGTCGCCGCCGAGGTGGTTGTCGCCGTTGGTGGCCTTCACCTCGACGACGCCCTCGCCGATCTCCAGCAGGGACACGTCGAACGTGCCGCCGCCGAGGTCGAAGACGAGGATCGTCTGCTCCTTCTCGCCCTTGTCGAGGCCGTACGCGAGCGCGGCCGCGGTGGGCTCGTTGACGATGCGCAGGACGTTGAGGCCCGCGATCTGCCCGGCCTCCTTGGTGGCCTGGCGCTGGGCGTCCTCGAAGTAGGCGGGGACGGTGATCACCGCGTCGGTGATCTCGTCGCCCAGGTAGGACTCGGCGTCGCGCTTGAGCTTCTGCAGCACGCGGGCGCTGATCTCCTGGGCGGAGTACTTCTTGCCGTCGATGTCCGGCGTGTTCCAGTTGCTGCCCATGTGCCGCTTGACCGAACGGATCGTCCGGTCGACGTTGGTGACAGCCTGGTTCTTCGCGGACTGGCCAACCAGCACCTCGCCGTTGCGGGCGAAGGCGACGACCGAGGGCGTCGTGCGCGAGCCCTCGGAGTTGGCGATGACCGTCGGCTCGCCGCCTTCGAGGACGGCGACGACGGAGTTGGTGGTCCCGAGGTCGATGCCGACCGCACGAGCCATGGTGTTTCCTCCGGGGAGTTGCTTGAGTTAGTTCGGCTCAAGTCTGCCACGGGCCGAATCTCGGGCTTGAGTCCGGTCCGCTCAACTTGTTCGTCTGGCCCAACGCGCGGGGTGGCGGTGGTGTTCCCGGGGGGCGCGGGTTTCTCCGAACGACCCCACGGCTCAGGCCGAGCCCCTACCCTCGACGCCATGACCGCACCGGAGGTCGGAGCCCACCGGCCCCAGCTCGACGCCGCCGTCGGCGCGCTGGCGTTGCAGGTGAACCGCGAGACGGTCCTGGCGGCCCGCGCCGCCCTCCTCGCCGAGGCCGACCGCCTGGACAGAGAACTGCAGCGATCGCACCGGGCGATTTCGGTGGCGTCGGCCGATGCGGCGGCGATCCCGTCTCGCCCGAAGCTGCCATTGCGTTCAACGAACGCATCAACGCCCTCGTCACAGAGTTGCTTCGCCTACAACCGCGATCTGCGTGCGTCGGCGAGCTGCACTCGACGCCACAGCCCGGTCCTATGGATACACCGACGACGAGATCGCCGCGTCGTTCCACCCGACTCATGACGCGATCAGGCTGTCGATTCGTCGCCTCTCGCGCGCTGCATTCTGCGCCGCGTGCTCCAGCGCGGTCACCGGCTCGCCGACACCCGGATCCAAGCGTTCCCACAGTTACCGCCAGGCCCGCGCGAGTTGCGCATCGACGGAGTCGATCCCTGCAAGACGCCTAACGCTCAGCCCAGCTGCAGTCGCTGGGAGTCGCGGTTCTACTGCGGCCGATCCGCCTGCCGGGACACGCGCGGCCCAGGCTGCGACTGGATCCACTCGCCGACCGAGCCCGTCGAGAGCTACACCGTCGACATCAACACGCGCGGCGGGGTCGAACTGGCGTTCGAGCCAGCCGCAGACTCAACGTGATCGACGGTTGCAGGCTTTGGCGCGGTCGCAAACGCCCGGCTCTCTACAGCTCAGGCGAGCAACGACTGCATCGTCAACGTCGATGTCGCGCCGCGCCAGGCCGTGCAGATCGGCTACTTCTACAACGGCTCGACCGTGCCCATGAATCACGAGATCGCGTGCCAGAAGGCGCGCAATGCCGCCGAGTTGGCGATGCAGACGATCTTGGCGAGGGCGGGCGGCTGAGGAGTTTCGCCAAACGCCCACGAACGATCACGGCCCCGACATACCCTCCGCGCATGACCGAGATCGGGCGCCACGACGACGTCTACCGGAGCACACCGCTCGAACAAAAACTCGCGTGGTTCCAGAATGCGCCGGGCTTGTCGGCCGTGGAGCCCGCCCGCGATTTCATGGTCGGGGCGGCCGCCCTCTACACCGACTCGGACTCCACCGTCCGCGCCACCTTGCGCGGGCTCGGTGCCGACTGGACGGGCGATGCGGCCACCAACGCCGGGGCCACCCTGCAGCGCGCCGCCAACTGGAGCCACGACGCGGGCGCGAGCCACGGGATCGGGGGCGAGACCGTCGGCGGCTACGGCGAATCCTTCGAGTTCGTGCGCGGCCAGGTCCACTGGGACGACCCGTGGGCGTGGGGGTGGAACGACACGGCGAGCGCGGCGGCGTCCGTCGCGACCCTCAACCCGGCGCCCTTCCTCGGCAACCTCACCTCGGACTACTTCACCACCGCCCAACAGAACCGCACCAACGACGTGGCGGCCGTGGCCGCGCTGCGGGCTCACGAGGAGCAGACCCGCAACGCGGTCGACACGTTCCCGAGCATCTGCCGCCGCCTGCCGGCGGGCGGGAGGGCATCGGCCCCAACCCCGGCGGTCGCGACACCGTTGACGATCCGCCCGCCCCGCCGGTGTCGCCCGCGGGAGGCCCGGCCGGCGGGGGTGCCGTCGGCGGGGGCCCTGCGGGGGCGACGGGCGCGGGCGGCCCGGCGGGCGCAGGCGTTCCGCGGCGGCCCCGGCGGCTCGGCACCGGGTGCAGGCGTGCCGGGGATCGTCCCGGGCGTGGTCCCCACCGGGCCAGCCGGAGCGGGTGTCCCGGCGGAGCGCCAGGCGCGGGCCGCCCAGGAGGCGCGGCAACGGGCGCGGATCCCGGCGGTCTCGTCGGTGGCGCGGTACCCGGCGGTGGCCCGGGGGCCGGCGGTGCGGTGCCCGGCGGCGTCCCGGGGGCGGGTGGAGCGGTCGGCGGCGCGCGGGCGGTGGCCCCGGCCTCGACGGCCGCACCGGCGGTGTGCCGGGCTCCGATCCACGGCTGCGCGGTGGCGGCGAACCACCCGGTGGCTCGCCTGCGGCTCCCGCCCGGCGAAGGTGCGGGGCGGCTCGGCGGCGGCCTCGCATCCGGCGCCCCGCTGTCTGGCGAAGGGGCGGGACGGCTCGGCGGTGGCCCCGCGCCACTCCCCGGCGAAGGGGCCGGACGCATCGGCGTCGGGGGCGGTCTCACGGGCGGCGCGGCGGGCGGATGGCGGGACGTGATCGGTCGCGGCCCGACCGAGCCCGGTCTGATCTCGCGCGGCCCCGCGGCGGGGCCCGAGTTCGCGTCGCGCCTGCCGTCCGGCGGCGCCGCGGGTGGCATGGCCGGAGCGGCGGGGATGCCGTTCCTCGGCGGCATGGGCGTCGGCGCGGGTGGGCAGTCCACCGAGCACCGCAACACCTACTGGGTCCGGTCCGCCGAGCCGTTCGACGTGCCGCTCCCGCCCCACGTCGACGCGGTACTGCACGGCGGCGACGCATGATCCCGGAGTGGTCCCGCGCGACCGTCCTCGCCGCCGCGGCGTTCGAGGTCTGCTGGGAAGTCCTCGACCTCGGCGAGACCCCCTGGCAGCTCGAGCCACCACGGCGCGGCCTCACCGCGGCGGAGCGGCAGGCGTTCGTCGCCGAGGTGACGGCACAGCTGCGGGCCGCCGGGCCGGAGCTGCCCGCGTGGCTTCGGCTGCTGGCTCGCCCGGCCTGGTCGGTCGACGTCCGGCTGCGGGCGGATGCCCTCGTCGCGGGCCTCGTGGCGGGCCGCGGCCCGGTCGGGGTGCTCGCCGTCCGGCACGACGACGAGATCGCGTTGGTGGACGTCCCTGCCGCCGCGGCGGTCGACGCGGTGCTCGGCCTGCTCGGCCCGGTGCGCCCCGGCCCCGGGCGTCCGGCGTCGGTCGTCCTCGCCGACGGCCCCACCGCGCCCGAGGTCCGCGCCGCGTGCCAGGACGTCCGCATGTTCGGCCAGCTCGGCGCCTCGGTGCTGGACCGCGAGGGGGTGCGCACCCGCCGTCTGCCCCGCGTGATCGGCTTCCACCGCACCGGCGCGGGTGACTACCGCAGCGTGCGCCTCGGCCCGACCACCGTCGCGCTGGAGCCCGCCACCCACGCCCGCCTCGCGGCCGACCTGCACGAGTTGCTCGCCTACGCGCACTAGCGCCGCCGCCGCGGCCCGCCGCCGCCCGACGCGGCCCGACGCGGCCCGACGCGGCCCGACGAAGGGCCTTACAGCGGCTTGGCGGGCCGCGCGTCCACGTGCCCCGCCGACGGGAGCGGCAGCGGGTCCTCCACCGGCGCGAGGACGCGGTGCCGCTCGGGGTCGGTGATCAGGCGCTCGTCGATGTCGCGGTACTCCAGACCACCGTCCGGGCCGAGGTCGGCGTGGATTCCCGCGACGGCGAGCTGACCTTCGTCGAGGTCGGACACGATCTCCCAGCGGCTCGGCACCACGCGGTACTCGGGCCAGGTCAGGTGACCGTAGGCGTCGTGCAGATCGGTGAGCAGTCCGACGAACACCTGCTGCCAGCGCAGCGGCATCGACTGGGCCAGCGCGCGGGGGATGACGAGGTAGTCGGCCGAGGCGCCGGGCGCGGCGCGGTCGAGGTAGTCCTGCACCGGAGTCGTCGACGCAGGCGAGTCAGGAGGCACGGCGCACCGTAACGCGCGGGGCAGGTGGCACGCCTGTCCGGCCGATCGACACGACGATCAAGCCCAGTTCGACGCCGTGCCCGGGCGGGTGGCCAGTGACACCAGCTCGCGGTTGTTCCACGGCGCGGGCTGTATCCGTACCGAAGCGCCGGTGTACGGCGCCTCGACGATCTTGTCGTTGCCCATGTACAGCATCACGTGGTGGATGGTCGCGGGATCGGTGGGATCCGTGGCCAGGAACAGCAGGTCGCCGGGCTGGGCCTGGCGCACGGGCACGTGCCCGCCCGCGTTGTACTGCTGCCGCGACACCCGCGGGAGGTTGACGCCCGCTTTCTGGAAGGCGCGGAGCATGAGGCCGGAGCAGTCGTAGGTGTCGGGGCCGGTGGCGCCCCACACGTAGGGCTTGCCGACGGACGCGAGGGCGAAGTTGATCGCAGCCTTGGCCACGGCCGCCGCCCCGACCGGGGCTGCGCACCGCACCGGGTCGGCCACCTGCCCGAGCTGGGTCACCAACTGCGTCGCGAGGACTTCCCACTTGCGGTAGGCGTCGGGGAACGCGGAGCGCTGCACGATCTGGGCGGCGTCGGTGAGCGCCATGGCGTCCCAACCCGGGACGGCCAGCAGGCGCTGGATGAACTGCGTGGTGGCGTAGACCGGATCGGTGACCTGGGCCTGCGTGCCCCAGCCCTGGGACGGCCGCTGCTGGAACAGGCCCTCGGAGTCCCGGTCGCCGTAGGGGATGTTGCGCAGGGTCGACTCCTGCATCGCCGTGGCGAGCGCGATGACCCAGGCCCGCGGCGGGGCGCCCAAGCTGCGGGCGGTCGACACGATGACGTTCGCGTTCTGGCGCTGCTCGTCGCTGAGATCGGCGACGGTGGTGCCCGCGGGCGCCGCGCTCAGGCCCGCGTCGCACGGCCCGAACGACGTGGGGCCGCCCGGCCCCGTGCCGCCACCGACCGTGAACGCGACGAACGCGACGCTGAGGAACACCAGCAGCGCCACGCCGATCGCGACGAACGGCAACAGGATCCGCAGCGGGCGCAGCATCGACACGCCCATCACTCCCGGTCGTACCCGGAGACGCGCCAGCCCGTGTCGGTGTCGACCACCGTGATCACGAGGGTGAGGGTGTCGGTGGGCACCTGCACCCGCAGCGAGCGCGGCGAGACGGAGACGGCCTTCGCCGCGCCGGTGACCTTCGTCGCCGGGATGTTCGCCGGGTCGACGCCCGACAGCACGCCGAGGTACTCGTCGGTGGTGGTGCTGCGCAGGCCGTCGAGCCACTTCGCGGCCGTGGTGCCATCCGGCGGGCGGACCCACGCCCGCGCCCACCGCGACGCCACCTGCAACGCGGCCGCGGGCGCCGCCGAGACCGGGAGCGTGGTGGGCTCCAGCTCGGGCACCGCTGGCAGCAACACCGGCTCCGGCGGCGCGACCGGGGTCGCGGCGCTCGGCGTGGGCCTGGCGCCCACGGGCAGGCCCACGGACCCGTTCGTCATCCCGATGCCGATCGTGGCCGCCACGAGCAGCGCCAGCACTCCGATCGCGGTGAGGGCGAGGCGGGCGGGCGAGCGCAGCGGCCACTGCCACAGCGCCCGGTACGCCGCGGATCGCCCGTGCGGGGACCGGATGGGCATCAGCCCGGACCGGTGCGCGCGTGGCGCGGCCGGTAGATGCGGTAGACGGGAACGCCGTCGACGATCTCCGCCTGGACCGGGCGGGCGCCGCCGGGACGCAGGGGTACGGCGTCAGGGCGGCGGTAGATCGTGCGGTCGTCGATGACGTCGGGCTCGTCCCACAGCGGCCTGCGCCCGCCGCGCACGCCCGCACCATCGGCGCCCGGAGGCAGGGCCGGACGACGGGCGGCGGGCACCAGCGCGGGCGGCGGGTTCGCCTCGACTTCCGGGGCCGCCGGCATGACCCGGCGGGCCTGCGCCGGGACCCGCACGTGGGTGTCGGTCTCGGGCCGGGCGCCGCCGCTGCCGTCGGCGCTCACGCCTGCGCCGCGCCGCTCCTCCCACCACCGGGCCTGTCGATCTTCGGCTTCGCCGCCGCGCAGCCGCTGCCACACCCGCGACATCGGGCCCGTGCCCGCGCTCGGCACGATGCTGCCGAACTGCTCGCGGGTGAGCGAGACCATGGACACCAGACGGCGGAACGGCCGCGCGACCGCCCACAGCACGACCGTGACCACCCCGGTGACCAGCAGCGCGAGCCACAGATCGACGCCCGAGCCAGGCCGGAACAACGAGACGACGAGCAGCGAGTGCAGGCCCGCCAACGCCCCGACGACGAGCGTGTTGACGATGGCCGCACCCGCCACGCGCAGCAGCGCGGGCAGGATCTCCGGCTTGAGGATGGCGACCACGGCCGCCGCGGGCGCCGTCATCACCAGCAGCCGGATGATGAGCATCGCGACGAGCACGAGGACCTTCGACAGCAGCTGGAACAGCGCGATGCACGCGGCCTCGACCAGGGCGAGCACCCCGGCCCCGATGCGGCTGCCGGACTTGCCCTGCAGGTAGGGGTAGCGGTCGCCGAC
>CAVYNR010000003.1:0-61348 GCA_963769985.1 uncultured Actinomycetes bacterium
TATGTGGTGACCGCACCCCGGCTCATGAGAGCGGGAGCGTCGTCCAGGTGTCCCTCGACAATGGCAGCCAGATTCATGAGAAAAGCTTCCCGTTCACGAGGCTCATCCTAGGTAGACCGCGCGCCGATGGAGTCGGGGTGAAGCTAGTGACCAGGACGGGCCGGAACCTCGTGACGACGTTCGCCACGACGCTGGTTGTCGCCGTCCTGGCCACTGCTTGGGCAGTCGCGTCGCCGCTCGCGACGCCGTGCGCGCAAGCGGAACTGCTGGGCAACATCGCGCCCGCGCCATCCGAGAGCGCTGGTTTCGTCGCTGCGATCAACAATCTGCGGGCTTCCCAGGGGCTGAATTCGCTCGCGGTGGACGGCAACCTCACCGACATCGCCCAGGACTGGGCCATGCAAATGGCTCAGAACGGCGGCATCTCACACCGCCTCGACTTGCGAGCGGGAATCACCAGTCTCTGGAAGACCATCGGCGAGAACGTCGGCGTCGGTCCGACCGTGTCGCAGTTGATGGACGCGTTTATCGCCAGCCCCGGCCACTATAAGAACCTGGTCGACCCACGCTTCACCCACGTCGGCGTGGGCAGCGTGCGCACTTCGGGCGGAATGATCTACACGGCGCACGAGTTCATGGCGCTCGAAGGCAGCGGTGGCTCGGTCGTGACGAGCCCGCTCGTCACGTCGCCGCCCGCACCGCGGGTGACCACACCGCGGGTGACTACGCCGAAAGTGACAGCGCCGAAAGTGACAGCGCCTCCGGTCACCGCACCACCGACGACGGTCGCGCCGCCCGTGCCGACGCCCCTGCCGGCGACGGTTACGCAGCTACCGGCTGAGAAGAACGAACTGCAGCACAGCAGCAAAGACGATGATCAGAAGCAGGACAACCAGAACAATCGTCGTTGCGGGACGCATACGCGAACGCTAGCCCTGTCGTCTGACTCGCTTAGTCGGTGGACGTAAGCGTCACGCCATCACCGGGCCGCACGCCCAGCGCGGCCGCGGCCGACGAACGGTCGGCGCACAAGCTGGCCAATCCGTAAGCGTCGATCACCACACCGACCTCGCCCGGCTTTACCGCGGCGTACAACGCGGCGCGATGCACAACGCGCGTCTTGCTGAGGAACACGATCGAGACGGGATCGCCAAGCGTGTCTAGCTCGTCCTGGTCGACGTTGAGTTGCACGTTGCCGTAACCGTCGATCCACAACACTTGGGCCACCACCGCGCCATCTTCGACCCGCGAGATGGGAAGCACGCCGGGCAACAGCGTGACGGGATCGATGGCCGGACCGAATTCGGTGATGTCAACGCCGGCGCACAGGTGCCCCGCCACAGGACCGAAGATGTCGCGGCCGTCGAACGTGGAGCCCGCGCCTTCGAGGTGGTACTCGGCGTTGGTGAGATCGACGCAACGCTCCGCGCCGCCCGTGAGCGCGACAGCGGCGGCGAGAAGGCCGTTGTCGGGCCCGACGAACACGCCTTCGCCGCCGGCGACTTCGATGGCCACGGCGCGGCGGCTCGTACCGACGCCGGGATCGACGACCGCCAGCACGACACCCGACGCTACATAGGGCACCGCCCGCGCCAATGACAGCGAGCCGGCGCGGATGTCGTGCGCCGGGATCTCGTGCGTGAGGTCGATCACCGCCGCGTGCGGCGCGACGCCGCGGATGACCGACTTCACGACGCCGACGAATTCGTCCTTGTGCCCGTAGTCGGACAGGAACGACACCGTGTCGTAGCGCCGGCTCATTCCTTGCCCAGTTCGCGCGAGCGCTCGGTGGCGCGGCGCACCGCGGCGGTGAAGGCATCGCGCACGCCGAGTTCGTCGAGTACCGCGAGACCGGCGACGGTTGTCCCGTTGGGGGAACTCACCGCCGCGCGGAGTTGCTCGGGCGAGTCGCCCGATTCCGCGAGGAGGCGGCCGGCGCCGAACACCGTCTGTGTCGCGAGTCGAACGGCGACGTCGTGGGGCAGGCCGACCGCCTCGCCCGCGGCGATCATCGCCTCGGCGACGAGGAACACGTACGCCGGACCCGAGCCCGACAAGCCGGTAACGGCGTCGAGCTGGTCCTCGGGGACGCGGACGACGATTCCGACGGCCGACAGGATCGACTCCGCCCACGCGACGTCGTCGTCGGTGGCTGCGGAGCCCGGCGCGATCGCGGACGCGCCAGCGCCGACGAGCGCCGGTGTGTTCGGCATGGCACGGACGACGGGCGTACCGGCGGGCAAGGCCGCTTCGATCGTGGACGTCGGCACGCCCGCGGCGATCGACAACACTCGACCACATCCGGCGGCGGCGAGCGCCGCGGCGGCCTCGGCTACGTAGGCCGGCTTCACCGCGACAATTGCGCCGTCGGCCGCCAGTGGTGCGTCACTCACCGCGACGCCCGGAAAGCGCGCTTCGAGTTCGACGCGGCGCTCGGCGACCGGCTCGGACACTGCGATCTCGGACGGGTCAGCCCAGCTCGCGGCCAGCAGGCCCGCTAGCAGCGCTTCGCCCATCTTGCCGCCGCCGGCGATGACGAGCCGCACGGCCATTACAGGTAGTTGCGCGGGTTACGAGGACTGCCGTTGACGCGGGTCTCGAAGTGCAGGTGGTTGCCCGTCGAGTGCCCGGTCGATCCGACGTACCCGATGACCTGGCCCTGGCCCACGCGCTGACCGCGGCGCGACCCGAGACGGCTCTGGTGGCCGTAGAGCGTCGACAGGCCGCCGCCGTGGTCGATGATGACGGTGTTGCCGTAGCCGCTCATGCGGCCGGCGAAGATCACCGTGCCTGCCTTCGCCGCCTTGATAGGTGTGCCCTTCGGCGCGCCGATGTCGATGCCGGCGTGCAGGCGGCCCCAGCGACGGCCGAACCCTGAGGTCAACCGACCGCGCACGGGCCAGACCAACCCGGCGCGTGACACCGCACCGGTGGACTTGGAGCCGGCCGAGCCGATGACGTTCTTGACCGCCTGTTGATCACCGGCGATCGCATTGACTTCGGCTTGGATCTCGGCGATGCGCTTTTCCAGCGCGGCCGAGAGTCGACCCTTCGCATCGCGGTCACGCAGTAGCTGCGCGAGTTGGCCTTGCAGAACCTGACGTCGCGCAACCGCCAGCGATTTCGCTTTCTCGGCCGCGGCGCGTTGGCGAACCAAGTCCTGCTGGGTCGCGCGCAACTCGTCCATGACGTCGCGGTCGACGTTGGTGACGTGATCCAGCAGCGCCTTGCGCCGTGCGAACTCCGACACGTCGGCCGTACTTATCTGCGAGTAGCCGGACTGTTGGGGCCGCTTGTACTCCTCGACGGCGCGCCGCACGAGTGACCCGCGTATCCGCGTCATCGCCGCTTCCGATTGCGACAAGCGCGTCTGTGCGAGACGCCGCGCCGCTTCCGCCGCCTTGATCGACTGACGCGATGACTGCGTGGACGCGTCGGTCTGGGCCACCTGCTGATCGAGGGTCTTGATCGCCTGCAGCAGCTGGGTGTCCGACGCCTTGGCCGCCGCGAGCTGGCGGGCGGCTTCGACCTGCTTGGCCTTCTTTGAGGACGCGGACTCGGCGTCGACGGCGGGCGCGAAACCGCCGACCAGAAGGGCGACAACGGTCAGGAACGCGGGCAGGCGCAGGCGGGCGGCTCTCATACGAAGGCCTCGCTCCCCCAAGCGAGTGCGGACACTCTACTAATTCGGCCCGTGCGGCCGGGAAGCGAGCGGTTCACTACGGCCCGTGCGGCCGGGGAGCACGAAAGGATTGAACGGGCCCGGAGGCATCGCTAGTCGCACTTCCCCGAACGACTAACGGCACCGACCCGGGCCCGTTACAAGTGACCGACCCTAACGGTGCGAAGCGGAGCCGCACAAGGGCGACTTTGGCCGATTCAGGCAAGAAATACGGGATTTTCAGCCGGGAAACCGGGTGGCATAGCCGATCCGCATCGCCGGGCGGAAGTACGCCTCGCTGTAGGCGTAGGCCGAGCCCAAAAGCCGGTCGAGCTCGGCCTCGGTGACGTGGTGCACGCTGATGCTTCCGAGCAGGTAAACGGCCTCTTCTTGGCCGATCGCGAACCGGAGTCCACCGAGGCGCCCGTTGAGGCGAAGCAAGTACGTGAAGAGGTCTTCGACGTTCTCCTCGGGACCGGGCATGAAGTAGGCCTCGACCGACAGGCTGCGCTGGCGCAGCGCAAACCAGACCGAGATGAACTCCTTTTCCTCGCCCGTGAGTCGCAGCAGCCAGCGCCG
Organism: uncultured Actinomycetes bacterium; assembly: GCA_963769985.1. Taxonomy (GTDB): domain Bacteria; phylum Actinomycetota; class Acidimicrobiia; order Acidimicrobiales; family JACCXE01; genus JACCXE01. Next base: position 4,241 of record CAVYNR010000003.1, read on the forward strand.
CACGCCGTTGTCGTTGTCGCGCTCGACTCCGAGCACCGCCGGGTTCTCCTCGAGCTGCGCGGAGGCCCACGCGTCGATGACGTTGGCGAGCGATCCGAGCGTGGCCGCGTCGGCGGCCACGCTCGGATCGCCGTCGCTTACTGACACGTAGTCAGCGTACGAGCGGTGAGATCGGAGTACAGACGGCGCAGGCGCGCCGCCGAAACCGACCATTGGTAGCGCCGCGCACGCGTCGCGCCGATTCGCTCCCATCTCCGCCGCGAGGACGCGGTTGCCGAGAATCTCGCCCGTGTACGCCGCGAAGACTGCCGGATCGCGGCCTTCGACGAGAAACCCCGTCAAGCCGTGCTCGACCAGTGTGCGCAGTCCTCCGACGGCCGCCGCGACAACCGGCGTGCCGCACGCGGCTGCCTCCAACGCGACCAGCCCGAAGGACTCGGACCGCGACGGCACCAGAACCACGTCGGCGGCGCGGTAGTACGTCGACAACAACTCGTGCGGCTGCGGGTCGCGCCACACGATGCGATCGGCAACGCCGAGATCGACCGCGAGTCTTTCGATGCGAGCGTGTTCGACCTCACCCTCGGGACCGCTGGGTCCGCCGACCACGACCAGCAACGCGTGTGGATCGTCCACCTGGGCGAACGCGGCGACGGCGACATCAAGGCCCTTGAGCGCCTGGATCCGTCCGACGAACAACAACAGGTTGGGCTCCTCGGGCAAATTGATCGCCCGCCGGGCCTGTTCGCGATTGCCGGGCGCGAAGAACGCGTGGTCGACCGCGGGCGCCACGATCTCAATTCGTTCGGGATCGATGCCGTAGAGCTGGCGAAGCTGCGCCGCTTCGACCGAACATGACGCGAGCACTGCGTCGGAGCACGCCATCACGTCGTGCTCGGCGCGCACGCGCTCGTCGGGCTCGTCGTCACCGGCATCAGCTTTGACGCGCGCCAGCGTGTGGAACGTCGACACCAGGGGCAGGTCGAGTTCGTGCTTGATCGCGTGGCCAGCCATGCCCGACAGCCAGTAGTTGGCGTGCAGCGCGTCGGCCGGAGAGACCTGCAAACGCCGGAGCACGCCGTTGGTGAACGGCTCGACCAACGACGGCAGGAGGTGACGATCTACAGGTGCGAGGGGGCCGGCTTCGATGTGATGGACCCGGAAACCGGGCTCGACGCGGACGATCGGTTCGAGACCGGGAGCGTGCGCTCGGGTGTACACGTCGCAGGCAACGCCCGCTCGCGCGAGCGCGGAAGACAGCTCACGGACATACACATTCATCCCACCGCCGTCGCCTGTACCGGGTTGCGCGAGGGGGGAAGTGTGGAGCGAAAGAACTGCCAAATGTTTGGGAAACAACTACCTCGTCGCCTTCCGGGGACTCTCAAGAAGGCGACTTACGCTCAGGCGCGCCTCCGGAAGGCGACGATGAAGTAGTTGTTTCCCAAACATTTGCGATCGCACAGCGGTGCAAAACGCTACTCGGCAGGCGGTTGTTCCCCCGCGGCCTCGATCGCTGGGGAAACGGGCTTGTCCTCGTTCTCGTGGCGGAAGGACAGGTAGATGCGAGCCAGCGTCTGTTTTTGCTCTTCGTTCAGGAACGGATCGCGCAGGATCTCGCCCGCGAGGTCATCGGTGGGATCACGTTCCTCGAGGATCCCCGCCCGCACATAGAGCGTCTCGGCCTGAATGCGCAGCGCCTTGGCGATCTGGCGAAGGATCTCCGCCGACGGTTTGCGCAGCCCGCGCTCGATCTGGCTCAAGTACGGATTGGAGATGCCGGCCAGCTCCGACATACGCCGCAACGACAAGCGCGCCGTACCGCGTTGCTGGCGAATGAACTCGCCTAGGTCACGCCACCGGTCGCCTTGATCGTCCACTTGCGTCACGGTAACGCGGTGTTAGCTTGCCAACTGACAGCGCCCCATAAAGAACATCAGGAGGATGGATGGAACTTTTCACGCAGGAGGGCGGCGCGTTGCTCTCCCGTTACGCCCACTACTTGGCGGGTGTGACTTGGATCGGTTTGCTCTACTACTTCAACTTCGTGCAGGTTCCGGCGTTCGCATCCTTCGAGGCGGCGAGTCGGACTGAGGCGATCTCGAAGCTGGTGCCCCGCGCTCTGTGGTGGTTCCGCTGGGGCGCAGTCGCGACCCTGGCTTCGGGGCTCATGATCCTCGCGTTCCAAGAACAGTTCGACGGCGACTACTTCAAAACCCCGTCCGGGATCAGCATCTCCGCCGGGGTCCTGCTCGGCCTCATCATGTTCCTGAACGTGTGGGGTGTGATCTGGCGCAATCAGAAGATCGTCATCGCATCTGCGCAAGGGGTGATGGAAGGCAGGCCGGCGGACCCGGCGGCGGCCGACGCCGCCCGCAAGGCCACGCTGGCGTCGCGTACCAATGTGATCTTCAGCATTCCGCTGTTGTTCTTCATGGGCTTCACCAGCCACCTCGCCGGCATCTACCCCTCGGCGCCGGAGGGATCGAAGCGGCTCACGTTCTGGCTACCGGTCCTCGTAGTCGTCGCGCTGATGGAGTTGAACGCGCTCGGCGTGATCGGCGGCTTCGGCCCTGGCACGACCAAGAAGTACATGGAAACCCACAAGAACGCGATCATCACCGGTCTCGTCCTGGCGGCCGCGATGTACCTGCTGTTCGAAGTCGCCTTCGGCTAGAAGAACTGCATCAAGCCGAGCAGGACCAGCACGAATGGTCCTGCAGCTAAGAGCGTCGAAAGTCGTCGGAGAGAGGGCGCCTCGTCGAAGGCGTCCTCTTCTTCGTTCGGCGGTGGTGCCAGGCGACGGGCCACGCGTGGCCCGAGCGGTCCGGTAACGGCGATGATCACCGCGAGCGCGAACGCGGTGGTGACCGAGAACGGCGGCACCGCTAAGGCGGCCACCGCCAACGCGCCGGCGAACACCGTGGCCACGCCCGCCGCCGGGCCCTCCCAGTGATTGTCGCCCCCTGTGCCGACCACGTAGGCGGCGGCGTCGTAACCGGCGACCAGTCCGAGCAGCGACAGCGCTTCGGGCAAGCCGCACATCCGCGCCGCGGTCGGCGCGGCAACTGCCAGCAGGACCGCCACAACCGCGACCGCGCGGTCGCGTGGCAGGTCGTGGGTGGCGCCGCTGCGGTGCTTTCCGGGCATGCGGAACACCGCGAGGGCGCGCAACGCAAACACGGCGGTGGCCGCCAACCATGCAGCCAGCCACCAGGGACCGGTGAACGCGGCGGCGAGCGTGGTGATGTGCCACGCCATTCCGAGACGACCCCGCGGAACAACGTCGATGCCCTGGTCGTTCCCAGGCAGGTCGCGCTGCAAGGTGGCTATGCGTCAACCTCCGCGAGGCCGTTGGAGATGACCAACGCACCCGCGCTGTGGGCTTCGAATGGGAACGACGTGCGGTCGCCGGCGGTCGCGCCTTGGTACACGGTGGTGATCACGTCGTTGCCCGGGAACACGTTCTTGGCGAAGCGCACTGCGAGCCGCCGTAGGCGAGCGGGGTCGGAGTCCGCGGTGATGCGAAGCACCGCTTGGCTGGTCATGGCCATGGTGCACAGCCCGTGGGCGATGATGCCGGGCAAGCCGACCTGCTTGGCGATCTCGTCGTCGACGTGAATCGGCATGTTGTCGCCGGACGCGTCCTTGTAGCGATACGTCTGGTCGTCGTCGACGTGCACCGAGAGGTCTCCGAGCGGGTTGGCGCGGGCGTCCTCGGGGAAGGTGTGGTCGGGCTTTTCCGGTCCGCCGTTGTCGCCGTCGACCATGCCGCGGATGAACATCGTGATGTACTGCTCGACCACCGGATCGCTGGTGGCGTCGTCGATGCTGCGCACGCGGATCGTGGCGCGAGTGCCCGAGCTGCCGACGCGCACCGAGTACGCCTCGGCGGCCGTACGCAAACGAACGCCGGGGACGAGTGGCTTGGTGAAGTGCATGTCCTGTTCGCCGTGCACGATCATCATGGCCGCTTCGGGCGGCACGATGTCGCTGACTGCTTGCAGCATGGCGCCCCACGTCGGCACGACGGCGAAGACCGGTGGCGCGTACTTGCCCGAGGTGTACGCGGGGTTGTCGTCGTTGGTGGCCGCCGCGTATGCCTTGGCGCGGTCGCCGTCGATCTCGTCAACCCGCTCCGCGTAGACCGTTCCGAGCTTTTCGATGGGGAGAGCCATGCGTCGGACGGTAGCGCGACGGCAGCGACCAATCCTCAAGTGTGGTCACGCGCTGCACGCCGGCCGGAAACTCGCAGTGCGCGGTCACCGCCGACGGGCACGCGATCACCGTCATGCCCGCCGCCAGCCCCGCCGCAACTCCATGAGGAGAGTCCTCAAGGGCTACGCAGTCTTCGGGCGCCACCCCGAGACGCTCGGCGGCCGCCAGAAAAATGTCCGGCGCCGGTTTGCCGCGAGTCACCTCGGCCGCCGTCACTATGGCGTCAAAGTGCGATGCGATCTCCAGTCGGCGCAAATGGTCGGTGAGCGACGGAGCGCTGTGACCGGTCGCCAAGCCGATGCGCCAATCGGCGTCAGCCGCCGCGCGCAGGATGTCAATGACACCGGGCTTCAGCGGCAGCGACAGGGTCGTGTCCTTATAAGCGGGCCAGATCAGGGCGTCGAGTTCGGCCGCGGTCAGAGGTATGCGCCACTCCCCGAGCAGCTGCTCCCACTCGCGGTCGTTCTCCGTGGACCCGAAGAGGTGGCCGAAGTCGGCGAAGCTCACCGTCGCGCCGAACCCGGCGAGCGCCTCGATCACCGCTTCGGCCATCACGCGCTCGGTATCGATGATGAGCCCGTCGAAGTCGAAGATCAGCGCCCGCATCAATCGACGGTACCAAGGGCTGCGAGAATGCCGCCGTGGCGAAGCGGGTCTTACTGGTGCGACACGGCGAGTCGATCTGGAACGCCGAGGGTCGTTGGCAGGGTGCGGCCGATCCGGAGTTGTCGGAGGCGGGTCGGGCTCAAGCAACATCGCTGGCCGCGTTGCTGCGCGACGAAGGCATCGACATGATCGTCACGTCCGATCTTGTGCGCGCGATCGGAAACGGCGGAGATAGTGGCCGCCGCGCTCGGCATAGCCGCGCCGATCATCGTGGAGGTGCGGTTGCGCGAGCGCGACGTGGGCGAGATCAGCGGCCACACGCGCGAAGAGATCGAAGTGAAATGGCCGGGACTGCTCGACCAATGGCGGCGCGGCTCGCTCGATCAGATGCCCGGCGGCGAGTCAGACATCACGCCGCGTGTCACCGCCGCGTTGGAGGCGGTGGCAACCGCGCCCGAAGGCTCAAATGTGCTGGTGATCACCCACGGTGGGGTGATCGGCGCCATCGACCGCTGGCTGGGCAACGAGTACCTGCGCGTTGGCAACGTCCAAGGCCGCCGGCTCGTCGTAGACGACGACGGTCGCATCAGTTTCGACTCGGTGTTCGCGGTCGACGACTCCGACACCTCCTCGCCCGTCGCGCTGTAAAGGCTCCAGCACTTCGCGCACGATGCGCTCGGCGAGCTCCGGCGTGAACAGGTCGGTGGCGTGGCCGCCGGTCCGCCACCAAAGCTGCGCCGTCGGTCCGGCTGCGCTCATCATCGCTTCGACCTGGTCAGGACCGAAGTACCAGTCCTTACGATCGTGGATGAAAACGACGGGTGCCGGTGCAATCTCGCCCACGACGGTGACCGGATCCGTCCGACCTTCGTCCTGCATGCCGGCAATGCGCACGCGCATCAACAGCCGCAGGGCCGCACGCATTAACGGCGACGCCGCCAGCTCCAGAACGCGTCCAACGCCTTTGGCGCGGTCGCGGCCACCCCACCACGCCGGACCCGAGACCGCGATCACGGCGTCGGCGGGGCGGCCTCCGTCGCCGTGCGCGGCGCGCCCGGCGTAGAGCACCGCCGCGGCGGCGCCCATGCTCGTTCCGAGCAGCACGAGCTTGTCGGTGTCGGGCACGCGCTCGACGGTCGCGGCCACGTCGAGATACTCGAGCGCGCCCAGCGTGCTCGTGCCTTTCGAGAACCCGTGACCGCGCATGTCAGGCACGAGCACATTCACGTGCTGGGACAGGGCGGTGGCGAACTCGTGGATCTTGGGGTGACGGTGCCAGTTGGCGAAGCCGTGGGCCATCACCACCGTGACACCGCAGTCGGGTGGCCCAACCAGGCGCACCGCGTGGAGCAACACGCCGTCAGAGGTCGAGAACCGCAACTTCTCGACGTGCTTGTAGCGCGGGGCGTTGACGTACTTCTGGAACCAACCCCTTACAGCCTGCGGATTTGTGAGCTGCGCCAAGGTGGGTGGGTTATTCGGGTACCGGCGCGTCAGCGGGTGACTCGAGGGATTCGAGTTCCGACTCAGCCGTAGCCAACTCGGCTTCGATAACGGCGAGCCGCTCGAGGTCCGAAGCGTTGCCCGGCGGGGCGACCACGTCGTCTTCGGTCGTGTCGATCGGAAGCTCGCTGTCGGGTGCGTTATCCACACACTTAGCGTATCGGCGCGAAATGGGACTTCCTGAGCGCCTACCGCTCTTAAGTGCCTAGCTCCTAAGTGGGGGTGGCAGGGATCGAACCTGCGACGCGCGGCTTAAAAGGCCGCCGGTCTACCACTGACCTACACCCCCGTCCGGTGCATTGACTGCCGGAGAGTACCGGACGGCGGTGTTGGGTCTAGATGGTGGTGGAGGTCGTCGATGTCGACGTCGACGTCGAGGTCGAGGTCGAGGTTGAGGTCGAGGAAGTCGTCGAGCTCGAGGACGTCGTCGAAGTCGACGTGGTCGTCGTGCCGCTCGGGTTGGCCGGATCGAACAGGCTGAAGCCGCCGGCGATGTGGATGCCACCGCCGAAGCCCGGGAAAGGCTGCGGGGTCGACCCGTTGAATGCGCCGGCTTGGCCAGTTTCGCCGAAGGACAGGATCGGGGCGACGCCGCTCATCGGTGCGGCGAGGATCGCCTCGAAGATCTCCTCGTTGTTGCCGAAGAACGAACCGACGTCGACGCCGCCGGTGAATCCCGCGGCGTAGGCGTAGAAGCCCGTTTCAGCCACTCCCGCGGCGCTGAACGAACGAACATGGGGGCCGCCGCCCGGACCGGGACCAGTGATGATGGCGTCGCCCACGGCCTCGTTGAAGTCGATGGCTTCGACGTTGACGCCGCCGGTGAAGCCCTGCGGATACGCGTAGAAGCTCGCCGTTGTCGCGGTGGCCGCCGGGTTGTACACGAGGACGTGAGGCGCGCCGCCCGGGCCTGCGCCCGTGACGATGCTCTGGTTGTCGCCGTCGTCGGCGTACATACCTGTTCGCGTACACGCCGCCGAAGAAGTTGGCGCCGTAGGCGAAGAACGAGCGCATGGCCGTCGGCGCGTCAGCGGCGAGTTCGAACACCTTGACGTGAGGACCGCCGCCGGCACCGGTGCCGGTCACGATCTCTTGGTTGCCGTCGCCGTCGACGTCAGACACGCCGAGGTGGACGCCGCCGGAGAAGTTCTGGTCGTACGCGTAGAAGCTCCACTTGTCGATCGGGTTGCCGTCGAGCCGGAAGACCCGCACGTGGGGTGCGCCACCGGGACCAGCCGCGGTAACGATCTCTTGCGTACCGTCTCCGTCGAGGTCGGCGAGCGCAACGTCAACGCCGCCGTGGAAGTTGGTGCCGTAGGCGTAGAAACTCGTGGTCGTCGGGTTCCCGTCGGCCAAGAACAGGCGTACGTGGGGCGAGCCGCCCGGGCCCGCGCCGACAACGACGAGGGCCTGGTTCGAGGGCGCGGCGTCAACCGAGAACGGGTTTGCGAGCACGAGGCCGCCAACAAGAATGGCTGCGACGCCGGCCGTGATTGCGCGATGAAGATAACGATGCATGCGCATGGCTTACCCGTTCTCCGGCGCGGAACTCGAATTTTCCGGAAAAGAACCGCCGGTCATTTGGTCCGTTGCGCCGCCCATCGCGCTAGGACCTCGTCGACCTTGAGTACCGACAGACTCGTCGGCGGTCCATTAACCGGCGGTTTGCGGTTCATCTCCCGAATGCTCTCGTTCAGCCGTGCCACGACATCGCGCACCGCCTGCTCCGACTCCAGGTTGCCGACACCGGCAAGCATGTCCTCGACCGACTTGCGCAGCGCCAACGCCGGAGGCGTATAGGTGATGTCCTCCCGCCGCAGCCACTGCCTGATCCACCACAGGTCGTCGTCGTCGCCGGTGATGGTGGGAAGCGGCTTGCCGTGGCCGGGCAGGTTCTCGAATTCGCCCCGCTCCCGGGCCGCTCGGATCTGCGCGTCGACCCACGTTTCGAAGCTCGCGCCAGCAGGCTTACGACCGGCCATATTCGAAAACGTAACGTCTTGTGAAGGATTTCACAAGGGTTAGCTCACAAGGGCGTGATCATCCGTCGGCGCACGAAATAGATACCGGCGATGACTACCGCGCCGCCGAGGGCGACGTTCCAGCCGACGGTTTCGTCGAGCACGAGCACGCCGAGCAGGACCCCGACGAAGGGCATCGCGAAGGTGACCGTGGACGCGACCGTCGGGCCGCTCACCTCGATGATGTGGAAGAACAGCAGGTAGGCGACGCCGGTCCCGACCACGCCCAGCGTGAGCACCGACGCGGCGATCTCAAAGTCCACGTGGGTTCCTCCGCTGCTGGTGGCTGTCGTGACGACGGCGATGAGCGTCGCGGCGATCGCGCCGGCGGTGATCTGGCCGACGGCCGCCGTCATGCCCGGGATCTTTCCGGAGACGTATCGCGACGTGATCACAAACCCGAACCCGTAGCAGGCGGCGGCCGCCAGGCACGCCAGCTCCCCGAGTACCTGCCCGCCGCCCGAGTGCCACGGCTCGACGATCACGACGACGCCCGCCAGTCCTGCGAGCAGACCGAAGATACGACGCTGGTCGAGTCGCTCCCCCGGCAGGGTCGCCGCCGCCGCGAGTGCCGCGGTGAAAAGCGGCGTCGTCGCGTTGAGCACGCTGGCCAAGCTCGATGTAATGCGCTCGCCTCCCCACGCGAACATCGAAAACGGCACGACGTTGGAGACGACGGCGAGGATCGTCACAATGCGCCACTCCGCCCATCCTCTGGGATAGCGGGCCACGCCGAACGCGACGGCGACGCCGAGCACGATCGCCCCCGACACAAGTCGTCCGGCCACGATCTGTGTAGGCGACAGTCCCTCAAGGGCGACCTTGATGAAGAGGAAGCTCGCGCCCCAGATGAGCGTGAGGAGTACGAGCTCCAGCGCGGCGCGGCGGTCGCTGTTCAGTTGAGTTCGGCGCTGTCGCACGGCTCGAAGCTGAACCGGCCCGTCACCATGAATTGCACACGGTCAGCCACGTTGGCCGCGTGGTCGCCCGCGCGCTCGTAGTAGCGACCCACCAGTGCCATTTGCACCGCCATCTGCAGCGTCGAATCGTCGGGCGACTGGATCGAGAAGATGGCCTGGAACAATTCCTTCTGGAGCTCGTCCATCACGTCGTCCATGTCGGCGAGCGCCGCGGCCCGAGCCACGTCACGATCCGCGAACGCTTCGGTCGCGAGCCGGAGTTGCGCAGCCGCCTGGTCTCGCATGCGGTCGATCAAACCGCGAATACGCGGGTCGATCTCGTTCGGGTACAGGCGGCGCGCCGCCTTTGCGACTTTGGCCATGAGATCCCCGATGCGCTCAATCTCGTGGATGACGCGCAACACCGTCACGAGCATCCGGAGGTCGGCCGCCATCGGCTGTTGTTGAGCCAGCAGCAGGCAGGTCCGCTGCTCCATGTCGTGCGTGAGGTCATCCAGAACGCGGTCGTTCGCCACAACCGATTCGACCGCGGCGAGGTCCGCGGCAAGGAGAGCATTGGTGGCCGCTTCGACGGCCTCGCCCGCGAGTGCGGCGAGGCGGATCACATCGCTGCGAAGCGCGTCGAGTTCCTCGTGGAAGACGCGGCGGGTCTCGGTCATGGTTTCTCCTTAGCAGGCTGACCGTCAGGCAAGCGCGGCAGGTCGATCACGAACGTCGAGCCTTCACCTTCGCGTGAGTCCACGTGCACCTCTCCGCCGTGGTTGCGCGCGACGTTGCGCACGATGGCGAGGCCGAGACCGGTGCCGCCCGTCATGCGGCTGCGGGCGCGGTCGACTCGGTAGAAGCGTTCGAAGATCCGGTCGCGATCAGTCGGCGGGATGCCGATGCCGCGGTCGCGCACGATGAATGCGACCCGGTCGCTGCTGTCCTTCGCGCTGACCTGCACGGGGCGTCCGGGGTCTGAGTACTTCACGGCGTTCTCGATGAGATTCACCAGCGCTCCCTCGACCTGAGACGCGTCGACCAGCAGCGAGCTCGTCGGAAGATCGCCGACAATCGAAATGTCCTCCGCCCGGGCGCGGCTCGACACCACGGCGCGGTCCACCGCCCGTGTGACGAGATGGCGCACCAAGACTCTCTCGCGTTGCGGTTCGCCGCCCTCGATCCTGGAGAGATCGAGCAAATCGTCAATGAGGAGTCCGGCTCGATCCGCTTCCGAGGCAATGCGCTCGGCGAGCGGCCGCATCACCGCAACGTCCTCCTCCGCCGCCAAAGTGTCGGCCAACGCAACGATTGCGCCGATGGGCGTGCGCAGCTCATGGCCAACGTTGGCAACGAAATCGCGGCGCACGGCATCGACGCGGTGACGTTCGGTGACGTCCTGGACCACGGCGACGGTTCCCGTCGGTCCGTCGGACGTGTGCAATGGCGACCCGGCCAGCGATATCGTCCGCGGCGGCGGGCCGTAGAACTCCACGATGCGGCTCGTTTCGCCTGCTGCGCTCTCGAGCAGCACGTCGCCGAGGGCGCGGGCAGCGAGCGCGTCGGCGTTTCGGGCATCGGCCAGCCGCCTGGCCTCGGCGTTGCGCAACTGCTCCACGCCGTGTTGATCGACCACGACAACGCCCAGCGGTAAGGCGTCGAACGCGGCTCGGAGACGCTGAAGAACTTCGTTGGTGTCGGCGGCGGTGCTCCGATACTGGTCGCGCTCGACACGCGTTCGCTCGAGCTCGTTTTTCGTTGCCTCGAGTTCCGCCCGCCGCCTCATCCGAAGCGTCCGGTGATGTACGCCTCTGTGCGCTCGTCAGACGGCGCGGTGAACAGCGTCGCCGTCGGTGCGAACTCGACCAGCTCGCCTGTGCGGTCGCCCGTCGTCTCGTTCACTCGCGCGGTCAAGAACGCGGTGCGATCCGACACCCGCGCCGCCTGCTGCATGTTGTGGGTGACGATGACAATTGTGTAGTCCTGCTTCAACGCGACCATGAGGTCTTCGATGCGAGCAGTCGCGATCGGATCGAGCGCTGAACACGGTTCGTCCATCAGGATCGCTTCGGGTTGCACCGCTATCGCGCGAGCGATGCACAGCCGCTGCTGTTGTCCACCTGACAGCGCCATCGCACTCTTCTTCAGTTTTGGAGAAACCTCGTCCCACAGAGCAGCCCGCCGCAACGCTTGTTCGACGAGGTCGTCCATCTTGCCGACTTTCATCTTCAGCACGCGCGGTCCGTACGCGACGTTGTCGTAGATCGACTTGGGGAACGGGTTTGGTTTCTGGAACACCATGCCGATGCGGCGGCGCACCTCGATCGGATCAACACCCTCTCCGTAGAGGTCTTCGCCTTCGTACCGCACCGTGCCTTCGACGCGGGCTCCGGGTATGAGGTCATTCATCCGGTTGAAGCAGCGAAGCAGGGTCGACTTGCCACAACCCGACGGCCCGATCAACGCGGTGATCTGGCCGCGATTGATCTGCATGTCGATATCCGCCACGGCGAGCGTTGAGCCGTAATAGACGCGCAAGCCTTCGGTCTCGAACACCGGTGGCGACCCCGCCGCGGCCGAGTCGGCGGGAGTGGACGCAACCTGCGGCGCAACGGCTGGACGCGGCGCCAGCGGCGTGGGCGGAACGTGACTCATGCGGGCAACCGAACGCTATCGCTGGGCGAACCGCGCCGTTACGACACGGGCGGCGATCGTGAGGAGGAACACGAGCAGGATCAACGTGAGCGCCGCCGCCCATGCCCGATCCTGGGCGGATGGGAACGGCACCTGGGCGTTCTTGAAGATCTGGGCAGACAGCGCGGTGTTGGCTCCGAAGAGCTTTGTGTTGGGCCTGGAAACGATCCCGATGGTGAAAAGGAGCGGCGCGGTTTCTCCCGCGGCGCGCGCGACGGCGAGCATCGCTCCGCTCACAATGCCCGGCATCGCCGCGGGAATAACGATGCGGACCGTCGTTCGCCAGGTCCGCGTGCCGAGCGCGGCGCTGGCTTCCCGCAGGTTGGCGGGCACGAGCCGCAGCATCTCCTCGCTCGTGCGAACGACAATCGGCAACATCAGGCACGCCAGAGCCAGCGCGCCGGCGAGACCAGACAGGCCGTAGCGCAGCACCCAGACCGTGTAAATGAACAGACCCATCACGATCGAGGGCACGCCGCTCATCACGTCGGTCATCAGCCGGATGAACCGCGCCAGCGCCGACTGCTTGCCGTACTCGTTGAGATAGATCGCGCCCAGGACGCCAAGAGGAACCGCGATCAGCGTCGCCGCTCCAGTGATCAACAGCGTGCCGACAACCGCTGGCGCCATGCCGGGACCCGGCTGTGACGAAATGATCGGGATGTTCGTAATGAGAAAGTCGTAGTTGAACAGGCGAAGCCCCGCCCGGACGACGTAGAAGACGACGAACCCAAGCGGCAACGCCGCAGCACCGAACGCCGCCCACATCGCTGCCGTTGCGATGCGGTCGCGGAGCTTGCGCGAGCGTGACACGGAGTCTGCGCGCAGGCTTGATCGCACGACGACGCTCACGCGGCACCCCGCAGTCGCGCGCGTCTACTCGTCGCACAACCGAGCGCGCGCTCACGTTCACGGCGATGGTGAGAACGAATAGCGCCACGCCAAGACCGATGAGCCCGGCGCGGTGCGTGCCGGTGGCCTCACCAAACTGGAACGCAATCGCCGATGGCATCGTGTCGCCGGCGGCGAAGAGATTCGAGATGATCTGTGGCGTTCCACCTACGACGAGCGCAACGGCGATCGTCTCGCCCATCGCCCGACCCAGACCGAGCATCGTGGCGCCGACCATCCCGCCGATCGCGTGGGGAAATACGACTCCTTTGATCATTTCCCAGCGCGTGGCACCCAGCGCCAGCACGCCGTCCTTGTCGTTGCTCGGGACGGTCTTGAACACCTCGCCGCGTGACCGAAGTAATGATCGGCGTGATCATCACCGCGAGGATGAGTCCCGCGGTGAAGAACGACCGGCCGATCGGCGAACCGTTGAACACAGACGTGAGGATCGGAATGGGATCGACGGCGCGCGACACCGCGTCATACGGAGCCTTGATACTCGGCGCCAGCACAAGGATGCCCCACAGGCCGAAGACGACCGACGGGATGCCGGCGAGCAGGTCCATGACCGCGATCACCACGGCCCGCAGGCGCGTCGGCGCAACCTCGGTCACGAACAACGCGATCCCGACCGAGATCGGTAACGCGATCACGACAGCGATCAGGGAGACAACCGCCGTGCCGAAGATGTAGCCAAGCGCGCCGAGTTTGCCTTCGTTCGGGATCCACTGACGCGATGTGATGAAGCCCAGGCCTTCTTCGCGGAAGGCCGGCCACGCGTTGTTCAGCGTCGTGACGGCGATCAGCACGAGGATGACGAGGATCGCCAGGCCCGCTGACAGCGTCAATAGCCTGAAGGCCTCGTCAGCGGCTCGTCCGCGGGTGCGCGCGCTCGCCAGGCCGGTCCGCTCCACGCGTTACGCCGGGATGACGATCTCGTCGAGCTGCGCGATCGCTTTCGTGCGAAGACTGGCCGGAAGCTGGGCGTAGTTCGCCGGTTCGTTGAGCGCCTGGCCGTCGGTCAAGATGAAGTTGAGGAACCCCTTGAGTGCCTCACCCTTCGCTTTGTTCGCCTGGGTCTTGTAGGCGAGGATCCACGTCGGCGTGGCGATCGGGTAGGCGTCGTCGCCCGCGGCGTCGAGTGGGTCATAGGTCAAGTCCGCGTTCGGCGGCGTCTCTGCCAGGGCAGCCGACACACCGGCGAGCGACGGGGCAACGAACTTTCCTGCGGCGTTCTTGATGCTCGCGAGCTTGAGGTTGGTGGCCTTTGCGTCGGCGAAGTCGACGTAGCCGATCGCGCCGTTGGTGCCCTTGAGCGCGCCGCTGCCGTTGCCGATCACCTGCGCGACGCCTTGGTTGCCGGTGCCGTTCTGCGTCGACGCTGGCCAGTTGACCGTGTCGCCCTTGTCGAGCTTCCAGGTCGTGGGGGCAGCCTTTTTCAGGAAACCGGTGAAGTTCGAGGTCGTGCCGGAGCCTTCCTGGCGATGCACCGGGACAATGGCGGTGTCTGGCAACGTCACCCCCGGGTTCTCGGCTGCAATGGCGGCATCGTTCCACTTGGTGATCTCCACTTGGAAGATCTTGGCGATCGTGTCCGCGCTCAGCTGAAGCTTGGCGACGCCTTCGAGTTGGTACGCGACGGTGATGGGTGCCGCCGCGATCGGGAAGTAGAGGATCCCGCCGGAATACTTCGGTAAATCTTCGGGCTTCACGAGGCTGTCAGTGCCGGCGAAGTCCACGACCTTGCCCTGCAGGTCGGTCTTGCCCTTGCCGGACCCGCCACCGCCGTAGTTGATCGTGACGTTCGGTGCGACTTCTTGGAAGCCGGCCTTCGCCACTTCTTGGAAGGCGGCTTGGAAGGTCGAACCGGACGCGTTGAGCGTCGCGGAGAGATTGGCGTAGTCGATTGCGAGCCCCGACACCGTGTCGTTTTTGTTCGTGTCGCCGTCGCTTGCCCCGCTGTCGGGATCCTTCGAACTGCACGCGGCCGTGAGAACTGCCCCTGCGAGCACGAGCGCGACGAGACGCGCCCTCTGTTGTGTCTTCATGCGGTTCACGCTAAGGAGCGAAAACGAACTTCAGACCTTCGTTGGGTAAACGAGAGATGAACGGCAGGAGCCGATTCGGCGCTAGTTCGCGCGGATGACGTCGGCACCGCGGCAATAGGGCCGTAGCGCTTCGGGGATGGTGACCGATCCATCTTCGTTGCGGTAATGCTCGAGTAGCGCCGCCATCACTCGGGGCACCGCGAGGGCGGAACCGTTGAGCGTGTGGACGAAGGCCGGCCCGCCGCCTCCCTTATAACGAATGTTCGCCCGTCGCGCTTGGTAGTCGGTGAACCACGACACCGAACTCGCCTCGAGCCAACGATCGGCGCCAGGCGCGAAGACTTCGACGTCGTACTGACGGGCGTGTGACTGGCCGAGGTCGCCCGTGCAGATCTCGAGCACGCGGTAGGGCAGGCCGAGCGCGACCACCGTGCCAATCGCGCGCTCGAGGATCTCGTCGTGCATCGCCGGGGCCTGTTCGGGCGTCGTCAACGCCAAGATCTCGACCTTGTCGAACTCGTGCACGCGCAGCAGCCCACGCGTGTCCTTGCCCGCCGCGCCGGCTTCGCGGCGGTAGCACGGTGTGTACGCCATCAGTCGTTTCGGCAGCTCGGCCTCGGTCAACACCTCATCCCGGTACAGCGAGGTCAGCGGCACTTCCGCCGTCGGGATTGCCCAGAGGTCGTCGCGCTCGACGTGATAGGCGTCGTCGGCGAACTTGGGCAGCTGGCCGGTGGCCACCAGCGTGTCGGTGCGCACGAACGTGGGAGGACGAACCTCCTCGTACGCGTCGGCGTTGCGGTCGAGCGCGAGTTGGCACAGCGCGCGCGAGAACGTGGCGCCCAGCCCCCGCAGGGCGACGAACATCGAGCCTGAGACCTTTGCGCCTCGCTCCATGTCGAGGATCCCAAGCGCGGGGCCGATCTCCCAGTGCGGCACGCGTTGATGGTCGGCGTAACGCTCCGGGTCGAACCCTTCGACGCGTCGCACCACGTTGTCGTGCTCCGACGCGCCGATCAGCGCGTCGGGATGGGGCGTGTTGGGCAGCCGGAGCATGCGGTCGCGCAGCTCTGTCTCCAGGCTGGCGGTTTCGGCGGCCAGCTTCGCCTCCTGCTCGCCGAGGTTGCGGCTCTGCTCGGCGGCCGCGTCGGCCGCGGGCGTGTCGCCCGCTTTGCGCGCCTTGCCCACTTCGCCCGACAGCGTTTTGACCCGCGACCGCAACTCGTCGCGCTGCGCGCTCAACGCGCGCACGTGGGTATCGAGCTCGGCGGCGGCGTCGACTTCGGATGGATCGACGTTCTTGGTCGCCAGCGACGCTTTGATCGCGTCGGGGTCATCCCGCAGACGTCGAATATCGAGCATCCGACAGGCTACGCGTAACGTGCCTTCACGATGAAAGCAGTTGTTGTCGAAGACCTCACCGTTCGGTTCGGCGGCGTGACCGCAGTTGACGGGCTCTCGTTCTCAGCCGAAGGCGGAGCGGTGACCGCGTTGCTCGGTCCCAACGGTGCGGGCAAAACGACGACGGTCGAGACGGCCGAGGGATACCGACGGCCCGACGGTGGGTCGGTGCGGGTGCACGGTCTCGACCCAGTCGCCGACGCCCGCGTCTTGCTGCCTCGCCTCGGAGTGATGTTGCAACGCGGAGGGATTTATCCTTCGATGGGCATCGCCGCCGCCCTGCAGTTGTTCGCTTCGTACTACGCCAACCCGGCGGATCCGGCGTCCCTGCTGGCGCGGGTGGGGCTCGAAGGCCGCGTGACGAAAACGCCGTGGCGGCGGCTGTCGGGTGGCGAACAGCAGCGGGCGTCGCTGGCGCTTGCCCTCGTCGGCCAGCCCGAAGTCGTGTTCCTTGACGAGCCGACCGCGGGCGTGGACCCGCACGCCCGTCAGCTCGTGCGCACCGTCATCAACGACTTGCGCACCGCGGGAGCGTGCGTCGTACTGACCACCCACGAGCTCGACGAAGTCGAGCGGCTCGCCGATCAGATCGTCATCGTCGACCACGGACGGGCCGTCGCTTCCGGCACCCTCGCCCAACTGACCGGATCCTCCGATTCGATGACGTTCAGCACGGTTGCCGGTATCGATGTCGCGAGCCTGTCGCGGGCGTTGGGTGCGGGTGTGACCGAGCCCACACCCGGTCGCTACATCGTGGCCACAGCCTCCAAGCCGCGACTCGTCGCCGCGCTCACTGCCTGGCTCGCGGCACGGGATCTCACCGTCTCGGATCTCGGCAGCGGCGACCGGCTCGAAGACGTCTTCCTCCGGCTCACTGGTAGTCGCTCGTGAAGGCCTTCCTCGCGCAACTGCGCGCGGAAGTCACGATGACGATGACGCGCGGCGAGTCCTTGTTGCTAACCATCGGAATCCCGGTCGGGCTCCTCGTGTTCTTCTCGCTCGTCGACGTGTTGCCGACGGGGACCGACGACCCAGTTACCTTCCTCGCGCCGGGCGTCCTGGCGACCGCGGTGATGTCGACGGCATTGACGAGCCTCGCCATCGCGACCGGCTTCGAGCGTCAGTACCTGGTGCTCAAGCGGCTCGGGACCACGCCCCTTGGTCGCCCCCGGCTGCTGGCGGCCAAGACCGCCGGTGTGCTCGTGGTGATCACTATCCAAGCCTTCGTGATCACACTCGCCACGCTCGCGCTCGGTTGGACTCCCGACGCGGGCATCGCGGTAGCGCTGCCCGCGGTGGCCCTCGCCACCATCGGCTTCGCCAGCGCCGGTCTGCTCATGGCTGGCACGCTGCGCGCCGAGTTCACCCTGGCGCTCGCCAACGGCGCTTTCATCTTCTTGCTCCTCGTGAGCGGGATGATCATCCCCGTCGCCAAGCTTCCGGGCCCCATGCGCACGGCCGCCGCCCTACTGCCAAGCGAGTCGCTGGCGCATGTGCTTCACGCCGCGTCCGCTGGTGCGGCCACCGGCACACGCGCTTGGATCGTGCTCGCTGCGTGGGCGGTCATCACGCCGCTGATCGCGGCCCGCGTCTTCCGCTGGGAATAGCCGAGCGTCCTACGACCTGGAACGCGACCGGGCGTCGAGATAGGAAGCGGCGGCGAGCACGAGGTAGGTAATGCCCACCAGTTCGGCGACCCACCGGTGGGCGGGCTGCGCGACGAAAACGAGTACTCCGCAGACAATCGCGAAGAGTACGAAGACGAGAGCTCGACGGTCGCCTTTCACGCGACAGCCTTTACAACGAGCGACGTAACAAACGCGATCGCGAATGAACCCGGGATCGTGAGCACCCACGCCCACAGGACACGACCGGCGATGCCCCATCGCACCGCCGAGAGTCGTCGCGTGGCTCCGACGCCGACGATGGCACCGGTGATCGTGTGCGTTGTCGAAACCGGAATGCCGGCCGCGGAGGTCACGAACAGCGTCGCCGCCGCCGCCGACTCCGCGCAGACTCCACCGAGTGGCTGCAAGCGCGTGATCTTGGAACCCATCGTCTTCACGATGCGCCATCCGCCGGTCAAGGTGCCGAGACCTATGGCGCTGTGCGCGGCCAGCACCACCCATAACGGCACGTCGGCATTCGCCGGCAAGTTATTGCTCGCGATCAGCACGGCGAGGATGATGCCCATCGTCTTTTGCGCGTCGTTGGCGCCGTGGCCGAGGCTGAACGCGGCGGCCGAGACGAGCTGACCGCGACGGAAGGCGCGATTGAGCTTCTCGACGTGCGTGTAGCGGTGGAACGCCCACATCACGACCACCGTCAGGATCATGCCCAGTGCGAGACCGATGAGTGGCGACAGGACGATGAACACGCCGATTTTTCGCAGACCCTCCGAAACCAGCACGTGCCAGCCGTCGGCCGCCACCGCGGCGCCGGCGATGCCACCGACCAACGCGTGCGACGAACTCGTCGGCAGGCCCGCGTAAAAGGTGATCAAGTCCCATCCGATCGCGCCGACAAGACCCGCGAACACGACGCCGATCGACAACACGTCCTGGATGACTACGTCTTTGGCGATCGTGGTCGCCACGTGCGTGCCGAACACGAGAAAGGCGATGAAGTTGAAAAACGCGGCCCACGCGACCGCCATGCGGGGAGTGAGCACGCGCGTCGACACGACCGTGGCAATTGAGTTGGCCGCGTCATGGAACCCGTTGACGTAGTCAAACCCGAGGGCGACCAAAATGACGACGACGACGCCGAATTCCAAGTTGCGACCGCTTACGCGTGCTTGACGACGATGGACTCGACAACGTTCGAGGCGTCCTCGAGCGTGTTGAGCGCCGCTTCCATGGCTTCGACGAGGTCCTTGTAGCGCATCACGTCGAGCGCCTCAAACTCGCCGCTGAACAGCCGCGCCTGGGTGGCGCGGTAGATCGCGTCGCCTTCGCTCTCAAGCCGGTCGATGGAGTCAAGATGCGTTTGCACGTTCTTCATCGACTTGAGCCGGGTCATCAAGAGCACCGTCTCATCGGCCATTTTCACGAGGATCTCCGCTTGCTGCTGGAGTTCGACAATCGGCTTTTCTATGCCGGTGAGCTGGAGCCGGTGCGACACCGACATGACGTCGTCGACGACGTCGTCGAGCTCTTCGGCCAGCGCGTGAATGTCCTCCCGGTCGAAGGGCGTGATGAAGGTGGTGTTCAGCCGATTGACGATCTCACTGGTGAGAGCGTCGCCCTTCTGTTCGCACTCGATGATCTGTCGGTGCCGCCCTGGCAGGTCGTCGAAAGAGTCGAATAGGTCCTTGAGTCGGCGCGCCGATTCCGCGGCATTCTCGGCGACCTCGTTGAAGAGATCGAAGAACCGGTCGTCGGTCGGAACGAGCTTGAACCGCACACGCGAAAGCTAACTGGTACGCAACGAAAAATCCGAACTGAGTTCGCCGATGTGTCGGACCGACACCACGCCTTTTGGATCGACGACGATCGTCGCGGGAATGCCGGGGCCGACCCGGTAGGCCCGCGCGATGCCGCCGTCGTCTTGGAGACCCGGCCAGGTCGCGTCGTGGTCGTCCATGAAGCGCTTTGGCGTTGGCGACCGTGTCGTTGTAGACGACGCCGAGCACGGCGACGTTTCGTCGCGCGTCGATCGTGGCGAGCAGCGGGAACTCCTTGCGGCACGGGGCGCACCACGACGCCCAGAAGTTCACGACGACGGTCGGCCCCGGTAGTCGACCAAGCGCACGCGCTTGCCGTCGAGGTCGAAGGTGGCGAACGTCGGTGCGCGCTCGCCGACCTCGGCCCGCGTCGCCGACCCGCCACCACCGCACGCCGCCACCGATCCACCGACTGCAACGAACGCCACACCGCCAACGCGCACGCGCGCCGGCGAAACGTCATCCGGCGGTCGGCGCCTTGGTGCGCTCGAGTTCGGTCTGCACCTCGTCCCAGGTCAGCACTTTGCGACGCGCTTGCGGTCGCGTTCGCCGGCTGAGGTCCACCGGAAGAACATCACGACGATCACACCCCACAGCAAGCGGCCGCCCTACACCTTCATGATCGCCCCGGCGAGCTGCTGGTCCTGACCGCGGTGATGCTGAACGCCCGCGGCGCCTCGTCGTAGAACGTGTAGATCGACCGAGTCGGCAAACGTGTAGAAAGCCGCGGGCACGGTCGGCACCACCGACTGCAGGAACACGTACATCATGCGGGCCGGATCGCTGAGCTGCGGGAGGCCGGGGTGGCGGTTGACGACCGGGAACCACATGAGCGCGGCGGTCAGAACAACCGAGTGCACGAGGAAGTGCAACGGCTCGTGGCGTAGCGCCACGTCATCGCCGCCGGCCAGTGCGAGAAGACAAGCATCCGGTTCAACCCGCCCGCGACCAGCGGTCGGGCCAGACGCCGCAGCGCCTGCCCGCGCCCCGGACCCCCACAGCCGCCGCTGCAGCCAGGGCGGCAGGCCCAGCATCAACAGGGGCGGCGCCACAAGGTGAAGATCAGGTGCTGCGACATATGCACGCTCAGGAGGTAGCTTCTCGCCGACGTCGTGGATCGGCCAGTCGGATCCGAGCCACAGGAGCGCCCACCCGGCGGCGAAGTTGCGCAGGTGGCGACGCTCAGACGGGCGCGCCGCCGCGGTCGACCGACGGGCCGACGCGCGATGAGGAACCAGTAGCCGACACGAGCAGGGCGACATCAGCAACCACACGTCGGGGTGGGCGTGCAACGCCCAGGGGTTGACGGGCGGCCAACATCGAGCTGCTACTTCAGGAAGACGTGCAGCGTCGACAGATAGGCGAGGTAGCAGAAAACCGCGAGCACGAGCCCGGTGACGAACAGCCGCCGAAGCACTTGTTGTCGAACTTGAGGTGCATGAAGTACATGGCGACGATGAAGAACTTCACGCCGGCGAAGATCAGCAGCATGCGATCGTGGCTGTCGTGCCGAATTCCGCGTACGACAGCGCGACCTCGATCGCGGTGAGGACGGCAAGAAGGACCGCGACCTTGACGTAGACGAACTCGCTCGGGTGGTCGTGCTCGTGCTTCGACCGTTCGTCGTCGGCGTTCGTGTGGTGTGCGGTCATGTTCGTCCCGCTACTTGATCAGGTAGATGACGGTGAAGATCACGATCCAGACAACGTCGACGAAGTGCCAGTACAGACCCGACGATCTCGACGGTCTCGGACTTCTCCGGTGGGAGCTTGCCGCGCGTCGAGATGCCCCAAAGCGAGAGCAGCATCACGATGCCGAGGGTGACGTGCACGCCGTGGAAGCCGGTGAGCACGAAGAAGCTCGAGCCGAACAGGTTGGTCTTGATCGTGAGGCCCTCGTTCACGAACGCCGTGAACTCGTAGATCTGCCCGGCGATGAACGTCGCGCCGAGCAGCGCGGTGGCGAGCAGCCAAATCCGCAGCCGCCGCTCGTCGCGCCGCTGGATCGGCGGCGAGCGCCAGCACCATCGTCAGCGAGCTCATCAGCAGCACGAAGGAGCTGACCGACGTGAAGGGGATGTCGAAGACGTCTTCGGGCTTCGGGCCTGTCACGCTGCGGTCGCGGTAGAGCAGGTAGGTCGAGATGAGCGCGCCGAACAGCAGGCACTCCGAGCCGAGGAAGGCCCACATCGCGATCTTCTCGTTGGACACGCCCGTGTTGGTGGCGTGCCCCGTGGTCGGGGTCGGTGTGTTCGGTGAGTTCGGCCACGGCGGTCATTCGTCGCTCCCGGATTCAATTCGACCGGTGCCGTGGCCGGCTCGACCGCCGCCGGCTCATCGTCGTGGTCGTCGTGGTCGTCGTGCGGTGTTCGTCGTGCGGCGCCGTCGAGGGCTCGAGCCCCCAGGCGTAAATGGCGCCGAGCATGAACAGCGCGCCGATGACCACGACGGCGTAGGTCCGGTAGATCATCCCGTAGGCGATGATCGGCAAGCCGAGCGACGCGACCATCGGGAAGTACGACGGCGCCGGCAGGTGCACGTCGTCGCGGCGCATGTTGAGGTGCCCTCGGTGTCGGGCGGCGACAGGCGCACCAGATGACCGTCGTCGTCCTCGCCGTACTTGCGGTGCCAGAAGTCGTCGAGCTCGTGCACCTCTGGCACCTCGGCGAAGTTGTACGGCGGCGTCGGGCTCGGGGTCGTCCACTCGAGCGTGCGCCCGTCCCACGGGTCGGGCCCTCGCGGCTTCGTTGACCCGCTTGCTGTGCGCGACGTTGTAGAGGAACACCAGGACCGACGCCGCGATGATGAACGCACCGACGGTGGACGACCAGGTTCCACAAGTCGAACCCCAGGCCCTCGTCGTAGGTGTAGATGCGTCGCGGCATGCCTTCGAGCCCGAGGAGGTGCATCGGGCCGAACGTCAGGTTGAAGCCGATGAACCACAGCCAGAAGTGCCACTTGCCGATCGCCTCGCTGCAGCATGTGCCCGAAGATCTTCGGCCACCAGTAGTAGATGCCGCCCATGATCCCGAAGAGCGCGCCACCGAAGAGCACGTAGTGGAAGTGGGCGACGACGTAGTAGGTGTCGGTCTGCTGGCGGTCGTGCGGCGACATCGCGTGCGTGACACCCGAGAGGCCGCCGATCGTGAACATGGCGACGAACCCGAGCGCGAACAGCATCGGCGTCGCGAGCTTCATCGAGCCTCGCCAACACGTCGCCAGCCAGTTGAAGATCTTCACGCCGGTTGGCACGGCGATGAACATCGTCGACACCGAGAACGCCGAGATCGCCACCGGCCCGAGGCCGACGGCGAACATGTGGTGCACCCACACGCCCCAGCCCATGAAGCCGATGGCGATACCGGAGAAGACCACGACGCGGTAACCGAACAGCGGCTTGCGGGAGAACACCGGCAGGATCTCCGACACGATGCCCATCGCGGGCAGGATCAGGATGTACACCTCGGGGTGGCCGAATAGCCAGAACAGGTGCTGCCACAGCACCGGATCACCGCCCGCGGCGGGGTTGAAGAAGTTCGCGCCGAACTGCCGGTCGAACATGAGCAGGAACAGCGCGACCGTGATGATCGGCATGGCGAACAGCAGCAGGAAGCTCGCGACCAGCGTCATCCACACGAACACCGGCATGCGGAACAGCTCCATGCCCGGCGCGCGCAGGTTGAGGATCGTGACGATGAAGTTCACCGCACCGACCGTCGACGCGATGCCGAGCAGCTGCAGACCGAAGATCCAGAAGTCGATGTTGTGTCCCGGTGAGAACGTGATCGACGTGTTCGGCGCGTAGCCGAACCAACCGCCGTTGGGCGCGCCGCCGAGCAGGAAGCTCGAGTTGATGAGGATGGCGCCGAACAGGAACGTCCAGTAGCTGAACGCGTTGAGTCGCGGGAAATGCCACGTCGCGCGCGCCGATCATGATCGGCGCGAAGTAGTTGAAGAACGCCGCCGAGATCGGCATGACGACGAGGAAGACCATCGTCGTGCCGTGCATCGTGAACATCTGGTTGTACAGGTCGGCCGACAGGAACGTGCCGTTCGGCTGCGCCAGCTGCAACCGGATCAGCAGCGCTTCGACGCCGCCGAACAGGAAGAAGATGAACGCCGTGACGCCGTAGAGGATGCCGATGCGCTTGTGGTCGACGGTGGTGATCCAACCCCAGAAGCCCTTGGTCGACTTGGGACGGCGCAGCACGGGATCAGGCGGTGTTGGCGCCTCGATGGGCGCCGCAACAGTCGGTTCGAGAACAGTGGCCATTACAAAGCCCTCCCCGGCCGGGCGGGCCGTAGTGAGCCGCTCGCTCTCTGGCTATCGCTCGCTCGCAGCTCCTACTTCAGGGTCCGGAGAAAAGCGATCAGGTCGCTGATCTCGGTCTCGGCCAGGTTGAGGTTGGGCATCCCCAGGCCGTTGTCGGGCATCATCGGCTTCTGCTTGGGCGGGTTGCGGAGCCACGCCCGCAGCTCGTCGATGTTGTTCGGGAAGATCGCACCGGCGAAAGTTTCGCGGCTCATGAAGTGCGTGAGGTCGGGGCCGACCTGCCCGCGGTATAGCCGTTGATCGTGTGGCAGCCGCCGCAGCCCTTGGCGCGGAACAGCGCCGCGCCGCGACCTTCGGCGGAGCCTGCGTTGATCGCGTGGTTGACGTCGGCCATCTGGCCCCTCCCAGGCCGCGAAATCGGCGCGGGGCGTGCACGACGACCTTCAGGCGCATGTTGGCGTGCGACAGTCCGCAGTACTCCGCGCACTGACCCCAGAACGTCTTGCCGGCGTCATCGGCGTCGGTCTTGATCTGCATGTGGTTGAGCCGACCCGGAACGGCGTCGAGCTTGCCGGCCAGCTTGGGCGGCCAGAAGGAGTGGATCACGTCGGCGACGCGATGCGCAGGTCGATAACGGTGCTCGGCCGGGATATGCAGTTCGTTCGCGGTGACGAAGCCCTGCTTCGGGTACTTGTACTCCCACCACCACTGGTGCCCGATGACGTCGATGCGCATCACGTTGTCGCCCTTCGGGATACGCGTCGAGCTTGCCAATGTTGAGCACGGTGAAGAAGCCGACGAACGCGAGGATGATGGCCGGCGCGGCCGTCCAGCCGATCTCCATCGCCTTGTTGCCGTGGATCTGCTTGGGCGAGTCGTCGTCGCTGCGCCGGCGGTAGCGGATCGCCACCACGAGCACGAGGCCCTACCAGCACGAAGATGACGCCGGCGATGCCGAACACGGGGTCCCACAGCTTGTCGAGCTGGCGGGCGATCGGCGCTTCTGGGTCGAGCACGTTCTGCGGTTGCACCTCGTTGCCGCAGGCGCCCATGAGGAACACCGCGATGGCCGCGAGGGCCGCCGGTATACCGATACGGCGCGTGCGTGCCAGCCGGCTCACGAGTGCTCCTCCGTTGGTTCCTCTGATGGCGTTTCTTTGAGCGGCCCCGACGCGCTAAGGCGAAGCTCGCCCGTCATCGTCGGGATGGAAGTCGCACACGTAGCGGTATGTGCCCGCTGGCGGTGAGTGCAACTCATAGGTGATCTCGCCGCGCGAGGTGGGGGCGCCGTTGAAGATCGGCGTTCCCGGGTCGCCCTGGGTGTAGATCGCGACGTTGTGGAGTGTGCCGACGTCCAGGTTGATGAACTCGATTTCGACCTCGGAGGTAGCCGGCAGCCCGATCACCTTGCGGTCGAACGCGAGGTCCTTGGCCGTGACGACGGCCACCGGCGTGGTGTGCTCGTGATGCGGGAAGTCGCGCTCGCCTATGGCCGCGCCAGCCCCACCGGCGACCAGCGTTCCCGCGAGAGCGGCGGCCGCCACGCCCACGAGCACGCGTGCGCTCGGGCGCCGCGTCGCCATCAGCGTCAAGACCGTCAGCACAACGGCCGCAACGACGAAGGCGAGGACCCAGCTGGCGGTCTCGCTTACTGCGAGCAAGCACGCGTGAGAACGAATACGCGATCGTGATCGCGAGGAGGAAGGCGCCGACGGGAAGGGCGATCGGGCCGAGCAGCCGGTTGTCGATGTTGGCGGCGTCGCGGGCCTCGAGCAGGCCGGGCGCGCGCAAGGCGTCGAATAGCCACACGCCAACGCCGACGGCGGCGGCGATGCCGCCCACGAGCGCCCACCGCGGACCGAGCGCGCCGCCCGCCACCGCGACGGTGGCGCCGATCGCAGCAATCAGCGGACCGGCGGAACCCGCTGGGGCTTCGGCGGGATCGACGGGGGTCGACGACGGCTGCGTGTCCGCGCCGACGAACGGCTCCAGGTCGGGTCCCACCGCACGACCCAAACCGAAGGCAACGATGCCGGCGGCGATCGCGAGACCGAGAAGGACAATTGCGCCGGCGCGGTCGCCCGCCGCCATGCGTGAACCGATAAGGGCCAGGAACCCGACGGCGCTCAGGCCGACTGCGAACTTCGAGGCGTGGTTGATCATCCGACCCCCTACTTCGGGCTCATGAGGCCGTAGAGGGCGACGGGCGAAACCATCCACGCCACGACGACGAGGTACCAGAAGCGGGCGGCGGCGCCGACCATGCCGTCGCCGACGCCATCGGCGCGCAGCAGTGAGCGCACCAGCGCGACCGCCAGGAAACCGATGCCGATCGCAACGGTCGCGGCGCCGAGCGCGAGCGACCCGATGACGATCGCACCGAACGCGTGCGCCGACGGGCCGAATCCTGCATGGCTGCCGGTGTACCAAGCGAGGTTCAAGAACGCGAGCCCGAGTCCGCCGGCCAACGCGAGGCTCGCCATCGCCTGTCGCCGGTTGCCGAGCCTGGCCGCCGAACTGCCCCACGCCACCACCGCGGCGGAGAGCAACAACGTGACCGTGAGCATGACATTGAGGTACTCGTCGATCTCGACGTCGCTCCGGCGGCCACTCCGAGGCGAACTGGCGCAGGTTGTAGAACCCGGCGAGCAGGGCGAACGACGCAAGGACGACCGCGCCTCCCGCTACGTATGCCGCGACGATGAGGGCGTTGGGTCCGGCGGCACGGCTTGGCGCCTGTCCGGATTCGAGCGCAGCGACGGCGGTCATTCGGCTGAGCCTCCTGTGGCTGTGCGTACGAGAAGCGGCGTGGGCGATGACACGTCGGGAACCGTGTCGAAGTTATGCGGCGGCGGCGGTGACGCGGCCGCCCATTCCAGCGTGGCGCCCGAACCGTACGGATCGGCCGCGCCCGAACTGCGAGCGGCCGCGAACCCGGCCGCGAGTACCAGGACACCTAGGGCGACGAGGCCGATGCCGACGGCGCCGAGCGATCGCAAGCCCGCCGTGGCCGTCGGCGGTTGACCAGGTCGGCGACCAGTGCGGCGCGCCGTCAGCGCCGAGCAGCGAGCCCGACACCGCGAGGAGGCCGAACCCGCCGCGATACAGCGAGTCCCGCCAATCCGGCGGCGGGCAACGCGAAGGTGCCGCCCACGAGCTTGGGCGCCCAGTGCACGAGCGCGGCGACGGCACCGGCGACGGGGATGCCGACTGCGAAGAACGTCAACGACGAGAACGTCCCCGCGAAGCCGACCGAGTCGGCGGTGAGCTTCAACCCGCCAATGCCGAGGGCCACGACACCCAGCGCGAGCGCCATCACGAGCGGCGCGAGCGCGGGCACCGCTTTTGCGCCGTGGCGGAACTGGGCCACCCAACTGAGAACGACGACAACGCCAGCGAGAACCGGTAGCGCCGTCGCCGACGTTTCCGAAGGGCGCCGTGGTCGACGCGCAGGTCGCCGGGTCCCAAGGTCCACACGACAAACGCGAGCGTCGCATAGGCGGCGATGGCGGCGCGGGTGACGACGTCGAGTTCGTTGGTCCGGCCCGTTGCCGTGGCGACGATGTCGCTGCCGGCGCCCAGCACGAAGACGGAGCCGAGCAGCGCCTCGGGACGGCCGCCGAGCCACACCGCGTGCATCCAGAATGCACGGCGTCGCGCCCGACGCGAAGAAGTTGCCGCCGAAGTGCTGGTCGACCCAGACGAGCGTGAGCCCGGCGATGAACACCGCGCGACGCGATGGCTACGCCGATGCCACCGACGAGGACCGACCACGAGAAGTACGGCAGGCGACCGATCGTGAGGCCGTGGGCGCGCGCGGCTCGCGATCGTGGCGACGAGGTTGACCGCCATGAGTGCGGTGGCGATCGCGCCGAGCAGCATGCC
Organism: uncultured Actinomycetes bacterium; assembly: GCA_963769985.1. Classification (GTDB taxonomy): domain Bacteria; phylum Actinomycetota; class Acidimicrobiia; order Acidimicrobiales; family JACCXE01; genus JACCXE01. The sequence continues at coordinate 32,130 of CAVYNR010000003.1, forward strand.
CAGCACGATCAGGTCGTCGCCCTTGGTATTGACGGCGTCGGCCAGCGATGCGGGCAGCGGACCGGCGAGAAAACGGTGCGGTACGCGGACGGGGCGGGGGTGTTCGTGTAGCCGGCCAGCGCCATCACCGCGCCGCCGCCGTAAGGCCATAGCGCCACCGCCGACAACTTCGGGAAACGCCAGCTTGCTCGCGCCGATCTGCAGGGGCACGACCACGGTGGCGAGCCCGAACCACAGCGGCAGCACCACGAAGACGCCGACGAGCGCGTCGTGCAGCGACGACAGCGCGTCGAAGTGCTCGATCGTGCCGCCCGCGGCCTGCACGCGAATGGCGATCGCCGCGGCCCCGCCGACCGCGAGCAGTGCGAGCGCCAGCACGATCTGCATGCGCCCGATCGCGCTTGTGATCGGCGGTTACGAGCAACGACTCACGTGCCACGGATCTCCTCAGTGTCCCCGGACGAGCTGGTCGACGGCCATGGCCGCGAACAGCAGCGTTACGTACGTAATCGAATAGTGGAACAGCCGCATGGCGCGCACCGTAGAGCCATCGCGCTGCAGCGCGACGGAGTACCAGAGGAACACCCCTCCGAGCACGACGGCCGTCGCCGACATAGAGGAGGCCCATGTGGGCGATCGGGGCAAAGACCAGCGAGATGCCCAGAGCGCCACGGTGTAGAGCGTGATCTGGCGCGAGGTGGACTTGTGCGAGGCCACCGACGGCATCATCGGTACGTCGACGGCCGCGTACTCGTCGCGATACTTGATGGCCAGCGCCCAGAAATGCGGCGGCGTCCAGGCGAAAATGATGGCGAAGAGCAGGAACGGCGCCCAGCCCAGTTGGTTTTGCACGGCGGCCCAGCCGACGAGCACGGGCACCGCGCCCGCGGCGCCGCCGATGACGATGTTCTGGGTCGACGTGCGCTTCAGCCACATCGTGTACACGAACACGTAGAAGGCGGTGGCGCTGACGGCGAGCACCGCCGACAGGAGGTTCACGGCGCTCCAGAGCAGCGCGAACGCGCCGATTTCCAGGACGATCGCGAAGACCAGCGCCGCCGTGGGCGTCATGGCGCCCGTGACCAGAGGCCGGTCCTTTGTGCGCGGCATCAAGGCGTCGATGTCTCGGTCCACGACCATATTTATGGCGTTGGCGCCGCCGGCGGCGAGCGATCCGCCGACCATCGTGACCGCCATCAGCCACACAGGCGGCAGCCCGCGCTGGGCCACGACCATCGTCGGCAGCGTCGTCACGAGCAGAAGCTCGATGATGCGCGGCTTGGTAAGCGCCACGTAGGCAGACACCCGGGACATTCGGGTTGGACAATAACGGTCGACCTGCCGGGTTTCGGCAACTCTGCGGAGCGCTCCTACCATCGGCTTTTCATGGCGCTGCCTCGGGTTTCTCCCCCCGCCTACCGGCGCGCCACCCTCGCCGCGCTGATCCTGCTCACGATCATCGTCGTCACCGGTGCCGCCGTGCGGCTCACCGGATCGGGTCTGGGCTGCTCGGACTGGCCGAAGTGCGAGGAGGGCCAGCTCGTCGCCAAGTGGGACCACGGCAACTACAAGCAGATGATCGAGTCGGGAAACCGGCTGTTCACGGGGCTTGTCGTCGTTGCGGTCGTGGCCGCCGTTCTCGGTTCGGTTCGCCGTGTGCCCAAGCGCCACGACCTCGTGTGGCTGTCGTGGGGCCTGGTCGCCGGGGTGATCGGCCAGATCGTGCTCGGCGGCATCACGGTGCTGTTCGATCTGAACCCGGCGCTCGTCGCCTGCCACTTCCTGCTGTCGATCATCCTCGTGACCAACGCAGTCGTGCTCCACCACCGCGCGGGCGACCCGACGCCCCGGCGCCGGCCGCGTCGACAGCCATCGCGCAAACTCGGGTTCGTCGTGCTGGGCGCGGCGCTCGCTCGCCATCATGGCGGCACCGTCGTTACCGGCACCGGTCCCCACGGCGGCGATCTCGAGGCGCCTCGCTTCCAGCTGGTCATGACCGACGTGGTTCGGGTCCACGGTGCGCTGGTGTGGGCGCTCGTCGGGCTGACGGTCATTTGCGGCGATCCGGTTGCGCAGAGAGGGCGCCTCTGCCGCCGCGCAGAAGGCGATTCTGGTCCTGCTCGCGATCGAGGTCGCCCAGGGCGCACTCGGGTACACGCAGTACTTCATCGGTGTGCCTCCTCTGCTCGTCGCCGTCCACGTCATCGGCGCGCTCGCGGTGTGGATCGGCGCGCGTCGGGTCAAGCTCGCGCGTCGGATGACGACAACACCGACCATCGCGCCCGCCGAGGTCGACAGGCCGACCGACGAGGAAGCGCCCGACGACGACCGCCCGTGGCAGGTCATCGTGTGGAACGACCCGATCAACCTGATGTCCTACGTCACCTTCGTGTTCCAGAAGCTGTTCGGCTACAGCCTCGAGAAGGCGACCAAGCTGATGATGGACGTGCACAGAGGGCAAGGCGGTCGTGAGCAGCGGCGAGCGCGAACGCGCCGAGCTCGACGTGTTCCGCCTCCACGAACACGGGCTGTGGGCCACGATGGAACGCGCCTAATGGGACGCTTCGGCGACGACCGCCGGATCCGTCCGTCCAAGCAGCGGCGGCTTCGACATTCGTCTGCCTGATGCCGAACGCGAGCTGCTCGCGTCGCTGCCGGGCGAGTTGGTGGAAGTGCTCGACCAGACCGCGGGCGATCCCAACGCGTTGGAGGACGATCCCGCGCTGGCGCGGCTGTTCCCTGACGCGTACACCGCGATCGACGCCGACTTCGGCGCGGAATACCGCCGCCTGATGACCGACGACTTGCGCGAGCGTCATCGAACGTCGCTCGAGACGATGGCCGCGGCGCGCACGCCGAGCGCGTCACCGCCGACGAGCTGTACGCGTGGATGACTGCGCTCGGTCAGCTGCGGCTTGTACCTCGGCACGCGCCTCGGGGTGACCGAGGATCTGCACGCGGAGGACATTCCCGACGATCACCCGGCGGCGTCGGCCTACGCGCTGTACGGGTACCTCAGCTGGTTGCAGGAGCAGGCGGTAGAGGCGCTGTCGTCGACGTTGTGAACTTGTAGACGATCACGAACCCGCTGATCGCCGCCGATGCGAACAGGCCCCACGTTGGATCCGGACCCCATGCGTTGGGGAGGTCGGCGGCGATCCAGATTGCCGCCGCCGCCATCCAGATGACCATCGTGATCGACGCCGCCGCGAACGAACGCGACTCGAAGCGCCGGCGCGACGTGGCCACGGCCACGATCAACGCGATCGGGCTGTAGAGCGGAAACGTCGCGAGGCACTGACCGCCGCCGCACGCGACACCCTTGCCGCCGCGGAAATTCGTCCACACGGGAAAGCAGTGCCCGACCACCGCGGCCGAACCGGCGAGGTACGCCGCATTGGCGCCACCGAGATGGCGGCCGATCACGCACGCCAGCGCGGCCTTGCCCACATCGACGAGCAATACGACAGCGCCCCATTTCGCGCCCAGGACGCCGAGGGTGTTGAACGCGCCGGGATTACCGGATCCCGACGTGCGAATGTCGACTTCACCGCGGGTCGCGACCCGGGCCACCACGACGGCGGTCGGGATCGTGCCGAGCACGTAAGCGACCACGATCGCTGCGGCTATCTCCACCTCGGGAAACTAACGTGAGTCCGCTTCGCGGCCCGGTCCCCATCGTCTAGTGGCCTAGGACTCCACCCTTTCAAGGTGGCAACACGGGTTCGAATCCCGTTGGGGATGCCACGTGACCAACGACCGCTTTGTGCCGAGCCGTACGCAGTGGATCGCCATGGTCCTGGCGTTGCTGTTCCTCGCGGGGTCCGCGGGCTACGTGATCGGCACGCGTCGCGACGGCGCCCCTGGCGCCGACTCGGTCGACGTGGGATTTCTGCAAGACATGATCAGCCACCACGAGCAGGCGGTTCGCCTGTCGAACCTGGAACTCGTCAACGGGGTCGAGCCGGGCGTGCAGGTCTTCGCCCGCGAAATCCTCCACCAACAGTCCTACGAGATCGGCGTGATGGACCGACGACTCGAGGACTGGGGTTACTCGCACGCCGACCGACCCCAAACCGCCATGGCGTGGATGGACGCCGCGGTTCCCGTCGCCGAGATGCCCGGCCTGGCGAGCGACGACGAGTTGTTGCTACTCGAGCAACGCGCCGGCCGCGACGCCGACGCGTTATTCATCCCGCTCATGCAAGACCACCACCGCGGAGGCATCCACATGGCGGAGTACGCCGCCGAACATGCGACCACTGAGTTCGTTCGAACGATCGCCGCCCGGCAGGCCGCGGCCCAGAAACTCGAGATTGGCGAGATGACGTTCGCGCGGCAGCACGCGCAGTTGGCCGAACGGCCGGTTGGTTGGGTTCCCGCGGTCGTTGCCGTGAACACGGATTCCGGCAGCGACGACCACATCGGCCACTGACCGCGGGCGTTATTGGGACGTCGCAGCGTCGAGGGAATCGTGGATAGCGAACAACTCATCGAGTTGCGTGATCTCGAACACCTTCAGTGTGTTCTGCCGTGTGCAAACCAGGCTGAGCTCGCCGCCGCCCGTTTTGGCGTGCTTGCGGCCGCGGATCAGGGCGCTGAGCGCAGAGGAGTCGAGAAACCCGACGCCCTCTAGATTGACCACGATCCGCTGCTCGCCTTTGTCGACCAGTTCGACAATGCGCTCGGTGAGTTCGGCGCGGTCGCCGCATCAAGGTCGCCGGTGACCGAGAGAACGGCGTAGTCACCTTGCTTGGAGGCGTCGATACCGAATTCCATTTAGGCCCCGTTTCTGACGGCCGCGACGGCTTCGTCGACGGACGGAAAGATACGCGCCACTTCGTCGAAGGTTGTCACTTTGAACAGTCGGTACACCGGCGACGTCTCGTCAAGCGAGATTGTCCACTGGATACGGGAGTGATCGAGTTCCCGGGCGAGCGAGAACAGCATCCGAACGCCGTTGCTGTCCACGTAGGTGACTGCGTTGAGGTCGACCACGAAACGCGGACCGCCTTCCAGCGCGGCGCTGAACAGCTGTTGACCCAGTTCCTCGTGGTTCACGAGGTCGATGTCTCCGTCGAGCGTCGCCACCACGACGTCGCCCTGGGCAGTCGGATGCACACTGAGGCCGTTCATGCGATCCCGTTCGCACGCGCTTCCGACAGCCCTCGGCGCATGACGACCTCGGTGCCGCCGCTTGCCCGATTGACATCGACGTGGTCCATGAAGTGCTCCATAATCGACAATCCGCGACCTCCATCGGAAGGGCGTTGTTCACGCCACCTGCCACGATCACGCACGACGATGCGCACCTCGTCATCGACGAACGACTCAAAGTCGAACGTCGAGGATGCAGGGCCGGCGTGCTGGATTGCGTTCGCGCACGCCTCGCCGGCGGCCACGAGTATTTCGAACTCTTCTTTCTTCGACGCCCCAGCGTTGCGCAACTGACGCCGGAGGGTCGCTCGCAGTCCGCGAATGACATCGGGCTGACGCGGCAGCGTGAGGCGAACCTCGACTTGCACGGGCAGCACGCGCAACGCAACCAGCGCGGCGTCGTCGCCGCCAGATCGGCCGGCGAGAGCCGAGCTCATCACGTGATCACACAGCGCGTCGAGGTCTTCGGGGCCGCCGGCGACGAAGGTGCACATCCGTTCCAGCCCGACGTCGAGTGGCGTGAGGCGGTCTTCGACGAGCCCGTCCGTGTACATCACGAGCGTGGAGCCAGGCGGCAGGTCGGTTGTGACGCTCACGTAGGTGGGGTCGAGCACCGCGCCGAGCGGTGGCCCCAGCCCGCCTTCGACAAACCTCGCTTCGTTGCGGCCGTTGGCGATCAGCGGCGGCGGGTGACCGGCGTTCGCGAGCGTGAGCGTGGACGAGTCCATGTCGAAGACGCCGTAGAGCAGAGTCGCCATGCCTTGCGACGGACCCAATTCGTTCACGACGGTGTTGAGGCGTCGCAGCACCTCGCGCGGGTCCTTGTGCTCGAGGGCGTAGGCCCGCAATGCGTTGCGGATCTGTCCCATCAACGAAGCGGCGGGTATGCCGCGGCCCACCACGTCGCCCATCACCAAACCGAGCGTGCCGTCGCCGAAGGACAACACGTCGTACCAGTCCCCGCCTACGTCCACGCCGGAGCCGCCGGGGACGTAGCGAGCCGCGACGTCCAAGCCGGGAATGATCGGTAGGACATCGGGCAGCAGGCTGTGCTGGAGAGTCTCGGCCACGTCGCGTTGCGCGGCAAACAATCGGGCGTGCTCGATAGCCACCGCGGCGCGCCGGGCCAGTTCCTCCGCCAACCCGACATCGCTCTGCTGCAGCACCCGACCGGACTGCTGAACCGTCCCCAACGCCAGGGCACCGATGACCTCGGATCGCCCGCGAATCGGCACGATGATGGCTGAAGTGGGGCCGATGCGGTGAACGAACTCGCGGTTCGCCGGTTCGTCGAGCGCGCGGTCGATCATGTCGGACGACACCAGTTCGATCAATTGCGATGAACCGGTGCGCACGACCTCGGCCACCGGGTGCGCCGCGTGAGCGGCGTCGATCGTGTCGGAGCCGAATGGTCGGCCGTCGGGGGGCGGATAGTTGGCGTGGGCCACGATCGGTCGCAGGGTCGCGTCGCCGTCGCTGAGATACACGGCGCAGCTGTCGGCAATCTCGGGAGTTATCAGCCGGGTCAGCGCCGCGAGCGTTTGTTCGACGTCGGTCGACGCCGCCAGCACTTGTCCGGCCTCCGCCAGGATGGCGAGGCGGCGCCGCGCCGCCTCGGCTGCCGCGAAGGTCTCCTCGTTGAGGCGCCACGCCACGAGGCACGCGGCGCTAATCCCTGCAATGAAGCCGGCGTGCAGCGCCGCCCACCGCCAGGGGTGATCCCACGCCGCTTGATGGTTGAACACCGACTCTGGAGCGATCGATCCCAGCAGCGTGTGGTGCACGAACACATAGGCGACCGCCGTTAGAAACGGCAACCAGTCCTGATAGAGCGACACCACCGCGACCATGACGAAGAAGTGGAAATGCATCTCGATCACGCCGCCCGAGAGGTGCACGAGAATCCCTGACGCGGTAAGCAGGCCGACTGACGCTGACAGAGTCCGGAAGCGTCGCGAAAGCGAGGGCCACGACGCGGTCCGCGGCCGCGACCGGCACCGCGAGGCTCTCGGCCGCCACGTGAGCCACGTCGTATCCACGCACGACGCCAAAAGCGGGAATGAACGCAGCGTGGACCCAGAGCAGCACGACAATGCCGCGGTGGCGTCGACGCCAATGCTCCTCGGGCAGCGTGTTTCCCCGCGGGAGCCACAGCCGCACCGTCTTCAGCACGCAGTTCCTCCATTGAGGGTGGTGTAACTAATTACTACTCGCACCCGATGGCGCGCACCGCGATGGCTTCGCGTTCGCCGGGGTCGACCGTGAGCCGCCACACGGCTTTGAGGTCGACCCAGCGCTTCCAGGTAGTCGCAGATGTATTCCGCGCGGCGGCAGCCAGTCCGCCGGATCCTGGTCACCCTTGGCCGTGTTGATCTCCTTCGACACGGCCACGAGGGCGTAGGTGCGAGTGAGGTCGTTCATGTAGGCCGAACGCTGAGAGTCGGTCCAGTGCCACGCGCCGGATTCCCACGCTTCGCGCAGCGCGACCACGTGATCGACGGCGACGTTGTCCGGGTCGCTCACCGCGACGTTGTCGTAGGGCGATAGCCATTGGCCGGACATGACCCGGCACCGGGCGTTGCGGGTGACGGGACCGGTCGCTTCGTCGATCAGCACTTGTTCAGCGGTGTTGCAGCCGTCGTCGTCGGCGTCCTTCCAATAGCCGAACAGCGTTGAGTTGTACCCCTCGGCGTGTTCTTCGTGGACGGGGAGTGCTTCGAGTTTCACGAGGAGTTCCGATGACATGGGTGCGGGCGTGGGCTCGGGCATCGTCGTGGTCGTCGTGGCCGCCGCCGCGGGCGTTCTCGCACGACGGGGCTGGGGGGTTGCCGGCTGCGGCGGCGCGGTCGTGGCGACACCGACGACCGCGGCGGCCGTGGTGGTGGTGGCGGCCGCAGTCACGGTGGTCTTGGGCGCCGAGTCGGAGTTGCTGATGACGAGCGCGGCGGCGATCAGGGCGACGACGAGACCCACGGTCGCGCCGGCGATGAGTCCCCAGGGGCGACGGCGCGGCAGTGCCGGACGTGGGGGCAGCTGGAGCGGAAGCTCTTCTTCGCTCATCTCTTAAATTCCCCGCGGACCTGTCGTGCCAACCACTCGCTGCTTGAGTGGATTGCGCCAAATTGCATAGTAGGAGACGTTGACCGGAGTTGGGTAGCGGGGAGGTACGGTCGACGCATGCGACGGTCGGGCGATGGTTTCATCACCCTCGCGGACGGCTCGGTCCGCTGGGGCCGCTTCGGCGCCGCCGGTGTTCTCTTTCGTCACACGCAAGAGGACGAGGACGCCGCGTTCTTCCTCGCTCTGCGTTCGCTGCATTGTCATCGCGGCGGCACGTGGGCGATCCCGGGCGGCGCCATCGACGAGGGCGAGACGCCGCTCGAGGCGGCGCTACGCGAATTCGCCGAAGAGATCGGTCCCCTGCCCGACGCCTACGAGGTGGCCGAGTTGCACGAGGACGACCACGGTGGCTGGAGCTACTGGACCGTGATCCTCGATGTCGCCCATCGCTTCGACCCGCCGCCCGTACACAGCTGGGAGACCGACGACGTGCGCTGGATCTCCTCATCCGAGGTGCTCGCGTTCGGACCTGTTTCCTGAGTTCCACGCCACGCTGCACCGCCTCGGCCTGGTTACGCCTCGCTAGTTCCGCGGCGGCCGCTGCCGCCCGATGAACTCCTCGGTCGAGTTGGTGTGCGGGAAGTCCTGGTCCGGGACAGGCAAGCCGAGTGCCTCGCAGATCGGCGCCCACCCGTCGGTGGCTTGCCATTCCAGGAGCCGCGCCGGGTCCACGGTTGCGCGCACATCCGCGTTGTGCGCCTCGTACGCCGCGATCGCCTTGCCCTGGTCGAGCACATCACGGGTGAAGGTGTTCGTGAACAGTTCCTCCACCATGTCCTTCCAGACTCCCTCCGCCTTGTCGATCGAGGGAAAGATCGTGTCGTTCGCGCTCTTGAACCACGCCTCAGCGCTCGACCGAGTCGACAGCAAGATGATCGCGTCGGGATTCGCCTCGGCGAGCTGCTCCCAGTACGCCGACGCGGGCCAGTCGACGGCCGCCGCGCAGTCGGCGAGCACCTCGTCGAGGAGTTCGGTTTTGCCCCGCCCGATGTCGAGCCATGCCTGCGAGTCGTCGCGGACGAAGCACTGGTACATGTGGTAGCAGGGCACGCCCAACAGCGTTTCGAGGGCGACCATCAACGAGTTGGTTCCCGTGCGGCCCACCCCGGCACCGACGATCTTGAGATTCACGAGCGCGGCACCTTCGACCACGCCATGTCCTTGTCGACACGCACGTCGCCCGGAAGCCCGAGGATGCGCTCGCCGAGAATGTTGCGCATGATCTCGCTGGTGCCGCCTTCGATCGAGTTGGCCCGGCTGCGAAGGAACGACTTGGTGAGGTCGCCGCTCATGAAGCCGGCGTGGGTCGGGCGGATCATGTCGTAGTTCGACACCAGCATCCCGTCCGCGCCGCGCAGTCCCATGCAGAAGTCGTAGATCGCCTTGTTGACCTCGGCGAAGGCGAGCTTGCCCGTCGATCCCTCCGGACCAGGGTTGCCCGACGCCCGCGCCATCGCGGCGCGGATGTTGGTGAGGCGGCTGACCTCGGCGTCACACCACAACTCCATCAATCGCTCACGGCGCGCCGGATCCTTGTGGCCGTACGTCTTCCAGAGGCTGATGGCCTCGGCGATCGGCCCCGAGCCCCGTGTCGCCACCGATCCGCCGATCGACACCCGCTCGTTCATCAGCGTGGTCATCGAACGCGCCATCCGTCACCCACGTCGCCCAAGCGGTACGAGTCGGGAATGCGGACGTCGGTCATGTAGATCTCGTTGAACTCGGCTTCGCCGGTGATCTGGCGTAGCGGGCGCACCTCGACGCCTGGCGCGTGCATGTCGATCACGAAGTAGGTGAGGCCTTTGTGCTTAGGCGCCTCGGGATCGGTCCGCGCCACCACGAGACCCCACGTGGCCATGTGCGCCAACGTGGTCCACACCTTTTGACCGTTGAGAATCCATTCGTCGCCGTCGCGCACCGCCTTGGTCGACAGGCCGGCAAGGTCGCTGCCCGCGCCCGGCTCGGAAAACAGCTGGCACCAGATCTCTTCGCACGTGAAGTTGGGACGCAGCACGCGCGCCGCCAGTTCCTCGGTGCCGTGCGTCAACACGGTCGGGGCGGCCATGCCGACGCCAATCGGGTTGTAGCCCATGTTGGTCGGCGCGCCGGCCTGGCGAAGCGCCATGTCGATGCGCTCTTGCAGGTTGGCGACGCGCCGAGTCCACCCTTGCCGACCGGGAAATGCACCCACGCCAGACCGGCGTCGAACTGGGCACCCCAGAAGTCGAGGGGCTTCGTCGCGTCGGGTGGGTAGTCAGCGAGGAGCTTCTGCGTTGCTTCGAGAACGTCGGCTTCAGTCGTCACGTTCCGGAAGTTAGCCCTGAAGCCGCTACTGCTACCGTGTCCGCTCCGCTTCTAAAGAGCGGTGCAGCACACCGTTTTGGTCCTGTGGTGCAGTTTGGAGTGCACGCCGGCCTGTCAAGCCGGAGGTCGCGGGTTCAAATCCCGTCAGGACCGCCACGGTCGGGTAGCTCAGATGGCAGAGCGCGCGCCTGAAAAGCGTGAGGTCACCGGATCGACGCCGGTCCCGACCACCAAGTAGGTGCAGGTCAGAGGCATGGGGATAACGCGTTGCGGTGTGGACAACGCTGCGGCGTGCCACACACGTGCCACAGCGGACGAAAAATTCGCGGCGCGGAGTTCAAATCACAGTCGCTCGAGTACAGCGTGCGGAGCGCTCGCCCAACGAGTGGTGTCGCCGTCTCCTTGGAGACAGCCGCTCACGTCGACACTGGCCGCGGCCAGCGCGTACAGACTGCGACGGCTCTCGAACTCCACCAGCAGAAGTCGGGAAACGCCGCGGCGGGCCGTTGTACCGATTGAAGACTTCGAGAGGGTCGGCCGTCACGAGGAACACCCGTTCACGTTTTGACGTGAGCCACTGCTCGAACTCGGGGTGACCGGCGCGCCTCATGTCTTGCGTGCCGGCGCCGACCACTACAAGGCGTTTCACCTCATCCGGGCGCTCACACCGATCGAGAATCGGTTCGATCACTCTCCAGTCCTGGGCGAGATCGATACGGTCCCGCCCGGTCTCCTTCATGCGCGGCTTGAGTTCGACGTCCAGATCGACAAGGGCTATATCGGGCAAGGAGTCGACGAGTCGGCGCGCCGCCCTGCTCTTGCCTACCTGCGTCGGGCCGATGACGTACAACGAAGCTCACAGCTCCATCGTGGCCCGAGACGCCCTGAGTAGCGTTCGGCCGTGGACAGCGGAGCGACGATCGCGGCTCGTCGACGCCGCGCTAGTCGCAACGGCTAGCGGAGCACGGGCGGGCTTCTCGTCGCCTTGGGTGCTCGATGGACATGTGTCGTCGGACGCGGTCACCTCGGTCGCCACGGTGCTCCTCGCTGGATTAACAGCGGTATACGTGCGCGAGCTGAGACGACAGAACGCGGGAGCGACGGACCGCTGGAAGGACGAGCGTGCGATCCTTCACGCCTCGCTCGAAGCGGAGGCCACTCGGTGGCGAGAAGAACGCGAAGCCATCGCGGAGGCGCACGTTCGCGAGAGATCAGAAAGCGCCGTGACAAGAATGTCGGAAGCGATCTTCGCTTCGCAGATTCGGCCTGGGTGGGGCACACCAGCCTCAGTCACCGACGCAGCGCGAGTCTTGTGGCCGATCTTGGAACACAACGCGCATCTTAGTAGACGACCCGACGATGCGCGACCGCATTCGATCGACGCATCTCGTGACGTGGATGCTCACGTGGAACGACGAGGGCTTGGATACGGAGCATGTGGACCGCGGGACGCTGAGCATCTACGTGCGCATGATCGTCGAGCAGTGCGCTGGAATGCTCTACAAGTACCTCGCTGGCGAGCCGTTGCCGTTGTGGCCCGACGAGCTTCCCGCGACCTCGGTCGAAGCTCAGGCGTGGGTCTCGCGGACGTGCAGGAAGCCCAGTTGACTACCGCGCGTCTGTGCGTCACATCGGGATGTCGTCCCCGCCACGACGTCCCTCTGAAGCGTGAGCGCCTTCGTGGCGTTGACGGCGTCTACCGCTTTGGGAAACGCCAATGTCGCGGCGCCTTGGTCAGCGGGCGCGCGTCGGCTTCGGCCAACGACGTTCGACGCCGTCCTTGAGCACAACGTCGACGAATGGTCCGGGCTTCCGCGAGCGCTGAATGATGCGGTTGACGTTCGTGACGAAGTAGTCGAGCATCACCGGGCCCGTCAGGTGCTGGTTACCGATGGCGAAGACGCGGAGGTGACTTCTCGTCGAGCGCGTCCTGCTCGGCGGCGTACCGCGTGATTCGCTCGTCCTTGGTCGAGCGCGACCCAACCGGCGGCATCCGCGTCGGCGATCCATTGATCGTCGGTCACGGACTCGTCGGCGCCATCCGGGTAGACGTCGGCCATCGCGTGCACGACGAAGCCGAGCTCTCGCAGCCCCTCGGGAACGATTCGCTGACCGAGGCTGCGGTCGACGAAGAACTCAGGCGGCGGCGGAGCTGGCTTCCGTGCCAAGCGCTGCGTACACGTCCTCGACAGGGACGCCGTAGTCGTCGGCGACGAGCTCTACGGACTCGCCGGCGCGCACCCGGTTCCGAACGTCGATGAGGCGGGCGCCGCCGCGCTTGAAGGTCGGCTGCCCGAAGGCGCGCTCCGGATCGGCGACGAGGATCTCGTCGTCGGTGGTCGGCAGAGTGAGCCGAGACGCCCAGTCGCCGTGGTACTCGATGCGCTTCAGGTAGCGATCGATCACGTCATGGAACACGCGCTGCTGGCTCCGAACAACCGTGAGAAGGCCGAGCTGCTTGTCGTCGTGGTCCTTGGCGTAGTCGTAGAGGATGTCGGCGCCGTCGGTGAAGAGATGCTTCGACGCCAGCGCGTGCTCCAGCTCGTGCTCTTCATCGAGCTTCGCCAACGCCGCGCGGATCCGCTGCAACGGGAGTCCCGTCTCGCGGAATGCGGCGAGCACCATCCCCTCCGCCAAGCCCGATGAACGGAACGGTGAGCCGTGGTCGCCAACACTCGTCAACAGTGCCTCGCCCCGCACGTCGCGACGGCCGGGCGCGTGTTTCACATAGCCATGCATCCAGGTGGCGAACGTCGAGCGCGGAACGCCGACGTACGACGCGGCTTCGCTAACGGTGTAGAGCGGTTTGGTAAAGCGGAGATCGCTGGACCGGGAGATCGGGGACACCTCCTTGGCGGATGCAAGTGCGTAACGGGCGAGTCCCAGTATGACGCAGGGGTGTCGCGCCGACCGAACAAGAGCGATGGTGGCCCGGCCACTCGACGCGCCTCGCGCTCGTTGATCGGCACAACTTCAGCGAGCCCTGCGGCGCGTGTCATCTCGGCGAGGCCCGCCGCGATCTGTTCGTCGCGGTCGGCCGTCGCATGTTGGTAGATCATCGCCGCCCGCGGGCTGGCGTGGCCGAGGCGCGCCATCAACTCCTTCGTCGTCGCGCCGGTGCGAGCCGCGAGCGTTCCGGCGGTGTGGCGGAGGTCGTGGAATCGCAGGCCCTCCGCGCCGACCGCCTTCGTCGCGGGGAGCCAGACGCGTGAACGGAAGTTGTTGCGGTCGATCGCGGCGCTGCCTTCCGATGTGAAGACCAACGACGTCGTGCGGTTGCCCGTGAACTTCGCGAGATGGCTCTCGAGTTCAGGCACGAGCGTGTCGGGCAGTGCGACCGTCCGACGTCCGGCTTCGCTCTTGGGATCGCCTTCGATCACTTCACCGGACAGCGAGACGAACACGCTTGCGTCGCACGTGGATGCGTCCGTGCAGGAGGTCGAGGTCCTTGCGGCGCAGCGCCGATAGCTCGCCGATCCGAAGACCTGCGAGACCCACGGTGAGGACGAGCGCTCGGTAGCGCGCTGGCACCGAGGCCGCGAGTTCGTATAACTCGGGCAGTGTCGCGAAGCGCTGCTCGGCGTGACGCTCGACTCCGCCGTTGGCGATGCGGCAGGGGTTCTTGGCGATGCGGTCGTCGTTGACCGCCTGGCCGAGTACTTGCTTCAGTCGGACGTACGCCTTGGCAGCGACCGACGCCCCACGTTCGGCCAGCAGTTCGGCGTACCAAGCACGCACGAGTTCGGGTGTGATGTCGACGAGGTGGACCTTGCCGAGCGTCGGAAGGATGTGGAGCCGCAGCTGGGCTTCGTAGATCTCACGCGAGCGCGGCGCGAGCCGGACCTTCTGTTTGAGCCACTCGGTCGCGTACGTGGTCAGCGCGACCTCGCCGGCGCGCGGATCGATCCAGCCGCCGCGGGACTGCTCGGTCTCGACCATCGAAAGCCACCGCGTCGCGTCGCCCTTGGTGCGGAACGTCGACGGTGCCGTCACAAGATCGCCAGAGCGAGTCCGGTAGCGCGCCTGCCAGCGACCGGACGGCAACTTCCGCACGGTGCCGAACTGACGACGACTCATGGGTCATCCTCCCCGCGGGTGAAGCGATCACAAGACCCAAATGAGCGGACCGGCCTCATCACGAGCGACCCTGCTGGCGCGCCGGCACCCTGGCTCGATTCAGCCACGCCTCGATCTCGGCGGGGTCGAAGCGGATGAGGTGGCCCCATTTGATGAAGGGGATGCGCCGTTCGAACACCAGGCGACGGACGTGGCGCGGGTTGACGTCGAGCAGCTCCGCGAGGTGCGTGATGTCGAGCAGCCTCGGGATCGGCTCGACTCGTTCGTGGACTGGTTCGGTCATCGTTCTCCTTCAGCGTCGGCGTTTGCTCCGTGCATGTCATCCACGTACGTTTCCGCGACAAGAAGCGCGACGCGAATCCCGTTGTTGTCCGAACGCTTCGCGCTGTGCGCGTGACGCTGACGAGTCAAACCGTCATGCGCGAGACCTCGAACTCCGCTGAGGTTTCCTCGCGTTGTCCGCCACTCACCGCTGTGATCCGTTCGTCAACGAACGCTTTACACCGACCCCGCGGACCCTCAACGTCGTTTGAAATCTTCAACACGATTGCAACCGAAGGTTGCTGAGAGGTGGTGATCGCCGCTGTGGCGTGGTTCCGGCCCATGGGAATCGAGGCGGTCGCCTACCACGAGCAAACCGTCGTCGGCCGCGCCGACGACCACCCCGGCCAGGCCCTCGACTACTACGGGTCGCGTGGCGAGACACCACTCCGCTGGGCCGGCGCCGGCGCTTCACGTCTCGGCCTCGATGGCGAGGTGACTCCCGCCGCATACGAGTCAGCGTTCGGTGCTGGCGGCTTCCGCGACCCGCTGCTCCGCGATCGGCTGGTGGCCACAACCCGTCCGGGTTTCGAGCTAGTGGTGTCGGCGCACAAGTCCGTTGACGGGCTCGGCGTGATCGGCCGCGCTGATGACATGCACGCCATGCTCGACACCGAGACGGCGACGACGATGGGCTGGCTCGACGCCTGGTTCCAACAACGCGGCGGTCGTCGTGGCCGGGCCCAGACACGGACTCCCACGTCCGGCCTCACGTATGCCGTGACCCGTCATGGCACGTCGCGGGCCGGTGACCCGGCGCCGCATGACCACGTGCTGGTCGCCAACGTCGTCGAGATGCTCGACACGAAGGGCGGGTTCAAGGGCCTCGACTCCGCGGCGCTGCGCGACACCACGGAGGCGGCGACCATGGTCGGGCGGCTCGCCTCCGCAGCTAAAGGCGGTCGAGTTGGGCTACGCGATCGAAACCGACGACGGACCGTCCGGCAATCTTCGTCATTGGCGGATCGTGGGGATACCTCGCGAAGTGTGCGAGGTGTTTTCCAAGCGCGCCGATGCGATCAGCGAGTACCTCGCGGAGTCCGGCTACGAGGGACCGCGCGCCCGCTCGGTGGCCGCGCGTCAGACCCGTGCGGTCAAGCGCCACACGGGCGTCGATGAGCTCGTGCCCGCGTGGCAGGCGGAAATCGCGGCGCTGGGCTGGGATGTTGATCGACTCAGCGCGAACCTCAGCGCGGCCCGCGCACACTCAGCGGGGCTTGCTGTGTCACTCAGCGCGACCGAGATCGACGCGCTGGCGTCGGACGTGCTGGACGTCGACGGGTCGCTGACGACCCGGTCGAAGGTGTTCACCCGGACGCGGCTGGTCGCCGAGGTCGCTCCCCGCCTCTACGGCGCTGACCCCGCTGAACTCGACCGGGTCACGGACCGAATCCTGGCGTCGCGCGCCGTGGTTCCGCTCGTCGGCGTCGCCGGCGCGCACGAGCAGGCGTACGCGACCGCCGAGGTGCTCGCCAACGAACAAGCAATCGCCCACACGGTTGAGTCCCTCGCCGAACGTGAGTGGCCAAGCGTCCGCGCTGACGTCGTCGACGATGCGATCGCGTCGAAGGAGCGCACCCTCGGTCGGCAAATGTCGCGGGGCCAGCGCGCCGCGGTCCAGGCGATCTGCGGATCAGGCAGAGCCGTCGAAGTCATCGTCGGCGTCGCTGGCGCAGGCAAGACCACCGCGCTGGACGCAGCGACCGATGCGCTTCACCGCGCCGGGTTCGACGTGCTCGGCACCGCAACCAGCGGCCAGGCCGCCCAGACACTCGGCACCGAAGCCGACATCGAAGCCCGTACCGTCGCGTCCCTGGTGTGGCGCCTCGACCACCACACCATCGCGCTCGATCGGCGGACCGCCGTCATCGTCGACGAAGCCGGCATGACCGCCGACGCCGACCTGCGACGACTCACCATCGGGATCGAACGCGCCGGCGCCAAACTGATCCTCGTCGGTGACCCGCGTCAACTCTCCGCCGTCGGTCCCGGCGGCGCACTCGGCGCGGTCATCGAACGGTGGCCCGAGATCGTCACCGACCTCGACGGCAACGTCCGCCAGCACAACCAGGCGGAACGAGCCGCGCTCGCCCAACTCCGCGACGGCTCCGTGCGCCAAGCCGTCAACTGGTACGCCCGAACCGGTCGTACACAGATCGCGGCGACGCGCATCGAGGCACTCGCCGACATGGTCGAAGCCTGGACAGCAGACGTCGCCGCCGGCCACGAGACCGCGCTGCTCGCGTGGCGCCGCGCCGATGTTGCAGACCTCAACCGCCTCGCCCGCGCGTGTTGGGACCAACTCGGCCAGCTCGACGGCCCGGACCTCGAAGTGCCCGGAGGACACCGGTACGCCGCCGGCGACCGCGTCGTGCTCCTCGTACCCCAACCACACGTCGGCCTGGTCACCAGCCAACGCGCCATCGTCGCCGCCGTCGACCCAGACAACGCGACGGTGGTCATCGAAACCAACGACCGGCGTCGCGTCGCCCTGTCCGGCGAAGCCATCGACGCCAAGCACCTCGACCACGCCTACGCCACAACCGTCCACCGAGCCCAGGGCGCAACGTTCGACCGAGCCCACGTCCTCGCCGCAGGAGGAGGTCGCGAACTCGGGTACGTCGCCATGAGCCGCGCCCGAGAGCGAACCACTGTCCACGCGGTCGCCGACGACGTAGCCCAAGCCGCCGAAGACATCTCAACCGACTGGGCCGTCGATCGACGCCAACACTGGCTCACCGATTCGGCCGCGCCCGCAATCGACGTCGTGGCAGCGCGACCAGGACCGGTCGACCACGACGCACAACGCCAACGACTGATGGAGGAACGTGCGCGCCTACTCGACCTCGCACCGCCCGATGTCACGGCCGACCTTGCTGCGGCCGAGAGACGACGCACGAGCCTTAAGGAGTCACTTGACGACCTGAGGTGGGGAAGCGGACCGTGGCGGAACACCGATGTCGGCACGACAGCCCGACAGCTGAACGATGCACGCCGCCGGCGGCAGCACGCCGAAGCGTCCTCCTCCAACGAGAACGCGCCGTGGCTCATGCGGCGCGCCGCGCGCCGAGACGCGCATCAATGGGCCGACCAAGAGACCGAGTTGCAAAAGCAATGGGACGCCACCGGCCAGCCCGCCGAGGCGAAGCTGACGGAAGCGCTCGACAACGCGGACAGGACCGTCGATCGCCTCACCATTCGACGGGGCCTTCGTGACCTGTGGCTTCGCGAACACCCCGACGTCGAACGCCGGGTCAGCAACATCGACCAGGCACTCGACACGGGTCTGGCCCGCGACAGAGGTCCGAAGCTCGACCGATCGCGCACTGCCGAGTTGGCAGGCCAAGACCTCACCGTCGAACTCTGACGTGATGGAACCCGCGCCGTCGACATGACGAAGGCGACAGTCCAACCGTCGCAGCACTTCATTGTGCCGATGAAGAACGGCTCGCGGCCGCTCGGCAAGCCGGATTACTCGGCGGTCTTGGCCTCGGTCGCGGGAGCCGGAACAGTCATGTGTACGTGGATCGTCATGTCGCGGCCGTCCAGCTCCATTTCGATTCGTACTGTTCGCGTGGGATATCCGTCGCCGCCCTTTGTGGCGAGAAAGTGGCCCGTCGCGAAGTTCTTTTCGGAGATCTTCCAGAGTTCGTTGCGCAAGTTGACGTCCATGTCGAACGAAGCGTCGAAGAAGGCCTCAGCGTTCCGATCGGTTACGTCGTACCTGGTTTCGTAGACCGTGCCGTCGGCGCTGGGGCCAATCGCCACGCCGTCGAGTTCTGGCTCGAAGAACTCGGTGAGTCGTCGTGACGCCGACTGTAAGGCCGTGCACGTCGCACGGATGTGTTCCATAGCGCACGACCGATCGAGCAGAAACCCTTCGGAGCGGAGGGGACCCGTCGTCACCGCCCGCCGCTTCGGCTCGGTCGGTTCAGCCGTACAGCCTCCTGAGATCAACGCGCAGACGATGATCACGCCCACGAAGGCGTGTCCGCCCTTCATGGTTGGGTCGTAAAGCCGTGCGGATCGCTCGGCAGCTCATGCAACAGGATCTGAAAGAGCCAGTCCGTTTCCCAGAGGAAGAACTTGTTCGCGGCAGCCCATCGGGTCCGGCCGTTCGAGATCGACGGGTCGCTGTCTGGTGTCGACAGCAACGTGTCGTACGGGTTCGGGATGAAGTACGCGACTTCTCCAGGAATGACTTGGAGCGCGTTCTTGTCGGCCGACTCGGCGATGAACTTGGGGTCGAACGGTACGTCGGGTAGGTCGAGGCCCGTCGCCGGGTTGTGGACCTTGAAGTAGCGCGTTGGGTAGCCGAGGAAGCCGGGCGAGAGTCGCTCACCGTTTCGATTGAACTTGTGGCCTTCGGGGTCGACGGTCCAGCCGTAGAACCGCAGCCGGAGCGTGCGACCGTCGAGATCGAGGTTCGAGTCGAACGATGCCTTCTGTGGCGAGGGGCGGAAGCAGCATTCGACGTGCTGGTTGATGTAGTTGTCCTGGGTTTCGTCGTCTTCGCCCTCGACGACGACCTTGAGGGGGGTCAAGGCTTCGTACTTGATACCGATAATCGGCATGTTGTCCCACAGAGTCCGATCGATGTCGTCGCCACCGGGGAACGTCTTCGGCGTACCGGCGTGCGTGTAGTTGGTTCGGAGATCAAGTGACTGCACGCCACCACCCACGACTCGAACGGTGATGTTCTTGTATTCGGGGTCGGCATGGATGTCGGGCTGGATGCAGAATGCCTGATACATGCAGAGCTGTTCCGTCAGGTGGATCGGCTTGTTGAGGAAGGTCCGCTCGCCGATCGGCGAAGGCGTGGTGAGGTCCATGAAACCGATTCGTTCGGTTCCGTTGGTTCGGAAGACACCATCGCCGTTCGGCTTCAGAACGGCCTCAGCGAAGCCATCCATCGGAAGATCGCGGATCGCTGCTCGCACGCGGCCACTCAGGCAGTCCGTGTGATCGATGAACAGTGTGAAGTCCAGGTCGAGCGTGGGGGCCGAGGCGGAGTAGTCGACGTCGCCGATGCAGCTTCCGTTGGGGTCGACGGACGCTGCCGGGCGGGTGTAGGTGAAGTCCGCGTCGGCGGGGATGCCACCGGAGAGCCGGAGGAATTCGCTGGTGTCCTCGTCTGCGGCCTGCGGCGGCGTCGCGTCCGGCCGCTTCAGGTCAACGCGAAGCACCGCGTCTTCGGGCGGCGCTGCCGGAGTGCGTTGAATGCCATCGTCAGCGACGTCGAACGAGTAGAGGTCAACTGTGTAGCGATGATCCTTATCGTCGCTCGGGCGGGTAGTGCGGCTGTAGTCGATCGCGAGCGCCTCAGGGAGGTGCCTGAGAGAAGCAGCTGCCTTGCTTACGATCGCGTCCGTCGGAATGTCGTTGCCAGTGAAACTCAGGTCGTTCGTGAGTTGGCCATTGGTATCGACGCTCGAGAGCCCGATGCTGTCCGTATCGTGGCGGTGGTTCGTCGACAGGTCGAGGTGGAGCCGATCCGGGCTTGAGGCCGGGCCAACCGTGTCGGCGAAGATGTCGGTGACCGGTCCGATGCCGTGAATGGCGACACGCTGGATCGTGCCGTCATCGAGACGGCGCAACAGTTGGAGGTTCGAATTCGGGAGGTCGACGCCTCCGGTTCGGATCTCGACGCCGACGCTTTCCGAGTCTTCGTCAGCACTGCGACCGACAGTCACGTCGACGTTGGGTGAGAGGTCGGTCCATAGCGCATCGATCCGTGAGGCTTCTTCAGGGAGGATCGATGTTGCTGAGTTCCGCATTGTGTACGGGCCCGCGGCGTAGTTGCAGCGCCGTCGTACTTCGCGATTTGCACGAGCGAGGCCGGGTTCGCCTGCGACTGTCGTTGTTCGAGCTTGAGCCGAAGTGGGTTCTCGATGGGGCCGTCGATCGAGGCGCTGTACGAGAAGGTCGGGGTCAAGCTGCGGAACGCGGTCTTGAGGCCGCTGTAGTCAAGCTCAAGGAGTCCGTCGGGGTTATCCGCGGACTGGTCTCCGGAGATAGCGGCGGTTTCGATGTCGCCGCCGGGTTCTGACAGCGTGCCGCTGATCTCGTACGAGTAGGTCGCGGGCAGCGAGTGGTGGTGTAGCCGCACGCCCTTGGTGGCGTCTCGCAGGTCGATGTCCATGTCCGGGCTGAACGTGCCGTTGGTGCCGCTGATCGTCGCCCTTGTCGTGACTGCGTCGGGCTGGTCCAGGTCAATTGCGAGCATGAAGTCATCGGTGATGTTGGAGACGACGGCGTCGATGTTGCTCGCGGTGCCGGGCTCGAGCCCGTTGCCGTCGAATTGCGGTCCGATGAATCGTGCCTGGGTCTTGAGACCTGAATCCGCTCGAAGGAAGACCTGGAGGTATTGCTCGGGTCGTGGCGAGTGGTTCGTACGCGTGATGGTGGCGCCTTCGATGTCGCTGACGGTGCCGCGGAAGTCGATTCGCACTAGTTGGTCGGTCGTCGGCGCGCCGATGACGAGTCCGGCGACACCGTCAGCGGTGTCCTGGCCCACTTCGATTCGCCCATTCGATGGCGCGTCGCTGGCGGCGTTCTGGAACTTGACCGACGTCGGGTTGCCGTTGGCATCTTCGGTCAGCGCGAACTCGGCGTGGAAGGACTGGCCGGGGTTGTCCCATCGCAGGTTTCGGCCGGCGATGGGATTTGAGATCGCCGCCGGGTCGGCGTCGGTTCCGACCAGGACAACGCGAGATGGTGTCGCTCCGGTGGGCTGGACGACTTCGATGAGCTGGTCAGTGACGGCCGAGGAGTTCGTTGCGTCGAGCGTTGCGGTCTGTCCGGTCTGTGACGTGGGGTCGCCGCTGAGGTGCGCTTGGAAGTCGGTTGCAGCGGCGAAACCATGGACTTTGAGGAGCCCGTCGAGGACTTCGTTGCCGCTGTCGACGTGGTACCGGGCGAGTGCGAAGTCGCCATCGGCGGGCGCGCCGTTGCTGAATGACGCACCGATGTGGGCGCCGTCTTCAACGCCGTTGGTGGACAAGACTTCGGCTCGATATGTGTACGCGGCCGCGAGATCGTGCAACGTGAAGCTTCCGACGCGGTCGCCGCTATCGAACTGTTCCACCGAGACTGATTCGGCCGGCGCTGCTATTTGGGTTCCGGTCACGGTCAGGCCGGTGGGTGCTGCAGACGCGACCAAACCGGTGTCGGCGAGGTCGACGTGGAGGAGTGTGTCGAAGTCGTGCGATGGCTTGTCGATGATCGCGCGTGCGAGGCGTGCTCCGCCGTCGGCGGGGTCGAATTGCTCGATGGTTAGAGATTCGTTCGGGCCGACCGCGTTACCGTCGAGCGCAAAACGCGCCTCGACGGTTCGGTCCTCCGTTGTCGCTTCTTTGCCGGAGATCGTGTAGATGTGCGCGGCGTCCGCTGGTAGGTCCTCGACTCGAATGTGGCCCTGGCGCTGCGAGGCAAGCTCGCTGACGACGAAGGAGCGAAGCTGGACGTCGAACGCCTCAAGCGGCGATGACGTGGCTGTTCGAAGCGTGTAGTCGTTGGCGCCCGTGATGAGGTCGCCCGTGAGCGATGCGTTGAACGTTGCGGGATGATCCTGGTCCTTGGCCTCGGTTTTGAGCACCAGTTCCTTGATCACGGCGTTGTAGGTCACCTTCACATCTGCGCGCACACCGGGCTTAAGCGCGTCCAGCTGGTAGTTGATGGTCGTGGTCGAACTAGTCGGAGGGTCAACGCAAAGGTTGATTCGGAGATCCGCGTCCAGGGGCAGGGCGGACCCTGTCGAGGAGTAGTCCGTGGGGACACAAACCGGAAACTCGTCGTCGTGCGTTGTGGCGACACCGTCCTCGTACGACGTTGTCTGGACGGTGTAGGTCGCGACGGTCGGGACAGGGATAAGCGTCTCCAGCATCGGGACGGCCTTGACAGTCGTCAGAGCGTCGCTAAGGAGCGCGACCGGGTTGGGCGTCGGGGGCAGAGGCGGAACGAAGGACGCAGCCAGCTGGGTGACGGCGTCGGCGGGGTTATCGTTGGGGAGAATCGGCCCGTCGAAGACAGGATCGGAGCTGAAGAAGCCCGTGTGCGGGAAGAGATCCGGGAGCGCCCCGGCGCCGGGCGGTGCGACGACGTCCGGAAGGTCCGGAACCGCGGGCAGGTCGATCACTTCGCCGGCTCCAACCGTGTCGCTTCCGGGCGCGTTCACCGCCTCGGAGAACTCGTGGATGCTCACCGCGTAGTGGTCCGTGGCGCCCCAGTTGCCAGCGGCGTCGAGGGCTCGGACGTGGAACCACCAGTCGCCGTCTTCGAGATCGGTGTAGCTCTTGTTGGTCGTCAGAGCGGCACCTGTCGACGGGGCGTCCGTGTTGTTGGCGTGGTCGAGGGTGTAGGTGAAGCCGACTACTCCGCTGAGATCGGCCGGCGTGTTCCATGCGAGCTGAACATCGTTCTCCTCGTACATGAGCGTTTCGTCGGGATGCGTCGACGAGGTGATAGTCGGCGCTGGCGAGGCGCTCCCGTCGACCCTTACTCGGAAGTGCGCAGTTGCGCCGAGATTACCGGCGGCGTCCTTGGCTCGAACGTGGAAATAGTGTTCGCCGTCGGTCATGCCGTTCTGCTGCCAAGTCGTGCCCGTCACGGTCGTGTCCGTGTTGAGGGGATCCGTCGTCGGTGCATCGTCAAACTTGATGCGATAGCCCGTGATCGGCGAACTGTCCGCGGGAACAGTCCATGTAAAGGCTGCGTCGCGGTCGGGATCCCAGGTGTTCTCGGTATGAGTTGACGAGCTGATCGTTGGGGCATTCGGGCCCGCGCCGTCGATCAGGAACGGCCCGAACGCGGTATCGGGGCTGACGTTGCCTGCGTTGTCGACAGCGCGCACGTGGAACCACCATGCCCCGTCCGAAAGCGAACCAGAGGTTGCCGTGGGACTCGTCGTGTGCGGGTCGGTCGCGGCGTCCGCGCTCTGGGTTTGGGACGTGTTGAACGTCCAGACGTAGTCCTTGATACCGGAGGTCGCGTCGACGCCCGCCGCCCAGGCAACGTTGACGCCACGGGTCGATGAGGGCGAGTTCACGGTGTGCGAACTACTCGTGACGGTGGCGGGCGCAATTGGCACGACGGTGTCGATCTTGACGGCAAAGTGCGTTGTCGCGCCCCACTGGTTGGGCTGCGCTGCATTGCGTGCGTGGACGTGGAACCAGTTCGTGCCTTCAGGCCGGTTCCCGTACTGGCGGCTGGTGGCGGTGCCTTCCGACGTCTGGTCGGGAGTCGTGTTGGAGACCAAGTCGATGTTGTACGAGTACCCGTTGATGCCGTAGATCGTGTCGATGGCCGCGAAGTTGAGCAGCGGGTCGTTGTTCGAATACCACTGCGTCTGCGACGAATGCGTCGACGAGGACACCGTCGGAGCCGGTGGCGCGATTGGCGCGTTCACGGTCACCGACTTGCAACCGAGCTGCGGGTTGTTCCCGCTCGGCGAGTTGATCGCGTAGATGCACACGTTGTGAACACCCGCGGTTGTGACGATCCACTCGTCAAACCCTTGGTAGTTCGACGTGTAGGGGACTACCGGCGGTACATCGGGACGGTAGGAATCAGCTTGGTACCACTGGTCGAGCACGTTATCGATGTAGACCGCGACCGGAATCGACGTGAACGGCGCATCCTGATCGAAAGCCCACCCGGTCACTCGGAACCGGCCTTGACCCCCGGTGATGCCGTCGTAATTACCGATCGGGTCCCGGTTCACGAGTGTCGTCACGGTGGGCGCGGCGGATTGGTCCCTTGGTTGGCGGAGTAGAACTTCTTCCATCCGGCATTGGTTGTCTCGTTGTTCGCCTTGATGGCGATGCCGTTGTTCTCCACCCGGACGCGTTGTTCGCCATGTTCGTGATGGATGCGATGTCGAGCGGGATGCCGTCCCAGTCAGCGGCGCAGGTGTTGCCGTGCACGAAAGCCTTGCTGCCGAGCAGCTGGCCGAGCACCGGTGCCGTTGACCAGCTCAGGTTGCCAGGGAAAGCGCCGGACTGGATGCGGTACGCGCTCACTACTTGCGATGTGTCGCAGCTGTAGGAGTGGTTCTCGTACAAGTACAAGCTGGCGCCAGTGATCGTTTGGCCCGCCAGCGAGCCGAGACTCGGGAAGTGCATGAACGAGCGAGCCGTGAGGTTTTGGCCACCGGCCGTGTTGCAATTACTCGCCGCGCAATACCCCACCCTGAGATCGGGCTCGCTGGAGAAGTTGTTCGTGTGCGGCGACTGCACGTAAGTGTCGTCGCTGGCAACCGCGATGTCGGGATCGACAACGATCGGGAAGACCCGTGCGGGGTCGGTTACCCACGCCGCGTCGAGATCGACCTTGAGCCCCGTGGCTCCGCCATCCATCTCGACGAGGCTGTACGTGACCGCGTCGGAGTGCGCGCCCACGCCCGCGGGAGTTTGCGCGCTGTCATCCATGTACCCATGCGGAATCGACAGGCGGACCGATCCGACTTCGTCGACAAAGTTCACCCCGCCGGTAGCGTCGATGCTCGGCGTGAGGTTCGTCGTGGTCAAGGGAAGGACGTACGAAGTCGCGGCGTCGGCGGCGCCGAGGACGATGTCGAACTTCAAGCCACTCGAGATCGACTTGAGGCGCAGCGACGCCGAGGGCGCCACGCCATCGATCGTCTGTGTCGCACCGCTCCGGCTGGCCTGGCCCGCGACAGCTCCATCCAGACCAAACCCGACCGCATGTGTGTTGTCGAGTTCGAAACGGGCGATCTGGTCGTCGGTCGCGTTGGGTGCTAGATCGAGGTCGAAGTCGTTGGCACGGACCTCGACGCCGCCGTCACCGTTGTCGACGAGGCGGGAATCGATCTTTCGCCACGTGCCGTCGTCATCGAAAAACATCGGCCCGGCATAGAAGCGTGTTTCCACCTTCTCAGGGTCCACGGTCGTGAAGGTGGCCGACCGCTCCGTGCGTAGCGACACGATCTCCGTGCCGGCCGGGGCGACGGTGACAACGAGTCGCCACTCGCAGAGGCACCGCCGTCTCCGTCGGCGACAGCGGGGACCGCGAGGCCCACGAGGGCGGCAACCGCGACGAACAGACACAACAGCTTGCGCATGGAGAACTCCGAGGGAGGAAGGATCGACGCGCAGTTACAGGCGCGAGGTAGGCCCATCGGCCCATCCGTGCCAAAGTTGAGATTTGCCCTCGATTTTCCTCGGCGCACTTGAGGGTCCCGAACTCCGTTGTGTCCGTTCAGCGCCGACGCGTTCCAAACACGTCGGTAGCGCGGGCGACGGTGAGACCGTTCGTGATCGAACCGAGCAACAGCGGTGTCTGTTTTTGGCGTCGCTCGGACGCGTGCCCGCTTCGTGCGGTTTGGCAAATAGCGCGCTCGAGAGCTCGAACGACAGCGCGGATCACGCACCCTGCTGGGGCGCCGGGCGAGGGCCCTCGCGTGCCACAAGCGTGCCACTAGCGATGGACTTTTCTGGTCAATCGTCGGTCGAGGCGGTCAGTCGCGGACACTCGAAATTCGTGGTCCTACCAGCGACAACACCGGTTTCCCCAGCCCAGGCTCGCCGTTGTGGAAACCCGGTCAGGCCATCTGAAAAGCCGCGACGTCTGCTGGCAGGCGGACGTCGTGCCGGTGTGATCAGTCGCTCGCGGCCGGATCCAACAACCGTGCCGCCCGCTCGGCGAACGCGGCCGGACGGCTGCCGAGGTCACGCACGTAACCCGCTGTAGTCGACGGCGACGCATGGCCAACGAAACGCGCGATCTCTTCGATTGACTCGCCGGCTTCCGCGTACAGCGCGGTCACAACAGACCGACGCCCGGTATGCGTGCCGAGCTTGGTGGAGTCGATGTTCGCCTTCGCCGCCGCGAGGTTGAGGGCTTTCGTTATCGACTGACGCGTCACCAGCCCGCCGATGGGGGTGGTGAACACCAGCTCGAGCGGCTGGCCCTCGTACTGGTGCGTCGGCCAGGCGGTGGGACTCGCGAGACGATCAGCCGCCTGCATACTACGACGACGGCGCAGGAGCGCGACGACAGTCGGCACGAGTTGGTGCTCGCCCATCGCGCCAGGCGTTTTGGTTGGGCCGAGCGCTTGGCCCTGATGGTCGACGTAGACGCTGGCTCGACGCACGACGGCGGTTCCAACGTCGAGGTCGAGATCGCTCCACGCCAAGCCGAGTGCCTCACTGACACGCCAGCCCTGGAAGAACAGCAGGGCGATCACAGCACCGAACGGGTCGTCGCTCGCCGCGCCGACGAGCGCGCGCACTTCGCCGACGTTCAGCGCTCGGGCAACCGTCTCCGGCACACGTGGAGCCTTCACCCTTCGAACGGGATTGGCGGCCGCGAGCCCGAGCTCGACCGCTTGATCCATCACTTGCGCCAACGTCTGGCGGTGATGGCCGACGGTCTTGGGCGCCAGTTCCTCAAGCAACTGGGTCTGCCACGTGACGACCTGGTCGACTTGGAGCTTGCCGACCGGGATGTCGCCGAGGGTCGCGACGATGCGACGGATCCGGTCCTCGGCCTTGGCCCATGTGGACACGCGCACCTGGTGGCGCTGCACGTTGTGGAGCCACCATTCGCTCAGTTCGCCAACCGTGGTCCGCCGCGACATCGCCGCAGGGCGTAGCGGCTCCTTCGCCAACTCCTCGAGCTTCTGCGCCCGCTTGGCCTGCACCTTCTCACGGGTCGACACGCTCACCGTTCGCGGCCGGGCTTCACCCTGCACGACGTACGTTGCACGCCACCGACCGTCGGCCGCGAAGTACACCGAGCCTTCGCCGTTGGCCGCTTTGCCGTGGACGGTGACGACGCCCTCGCGGTCGTCACACGCTTCCCCGTCGGTCTTCTCGCCATGTCCCCTCCCGGAAAATGGAAGCAACGCTGGAAGCGACGGTACACGAATGACCGCCGAGAGTCACCCACGAACTTTGACACTTTGACCAGTCAAATACCTGGTCAACAGGGGCTTTTAGAGGATCGTGGCGGTCACTGGCGGACACGCAGAAAGGCCATGAGCGGAGGGGGCTCGATTCGAAACCTTCCGTTCGGAGTGTCTATGCATCCGTACTGGATCAACACCGCGCTGACACCGGCGGCACCTTCGACGTTCAGGCAATAGAACGTCGCGCTGTTTTGGATCCGGGCGTAAAACGGCTCCGGATCGGCAACAACAAACTCTGGAGTCGAGACAACTGCCTGATAAATGGCACTCGCTTCGGCACATCCCAGAATTAGCAGCGGACCGCGATGCGTGCAGTGAGCGTCCATCAGCTTGCCGAAAGCGATGTCGCAGCCCTCGTCGCTGACGGTGGCGGAGAAACCCGCCCGACGAAGGTCATAGCAGTAGTCGTGCGCCCTACATGGCACCTGGAAGTCAAAGTATGTGGAGGTATCCGGCGACCACGTGCACTGGCCAAACTCGTTCACGGCTACGAGGCCGTACTCGCGATAGACGTTGGTCTCGTATCCAAACTTGGGGCGATAGCCGCGTGACGCAAAAAACATCCCCATGATGGGACAGACTCGATCGCCGTCGTTCTGCATGTTCAGGTAGGTCTCTGCGTCCCGTGTTGCCTGGAAGTCGCCGCAGTTCAAGTACGAGTAGGTGGGGTCGAACGCGATGGGTGCCTGAGCTCCCCACGTGTCGATGAATTGCCTCAAAGTCGTTCCGTCCACCTCGAACCAGGTCGGCACGTCTCTCCCACCAGCGTCGACGGCCCACGGCTTCGAGATCCACGCAACGCTGCGCTTGCCGCCGGACTCGTCACGGATCTCGAGCGCGACCCCATCCGCGGACTGGGTGAGGGTTACGGCGATTGCCCCGGGACAGCGGAGTCGATGCTCGACGTTCAACACGACGACACCGTCGGTTCGATCTGTGGACCCGACAACCTGGAGTTCGTCCTGGTTCCGCAACGCGACGACGGACAGGTCGTCAGTCGTCGCGAAAACGCGCCCGGCCGCATCGCGGCCTCCAACTGCTCTTTCGCCGCCCGTCGAAGAGAAACTCAACTCGATCTCAGGGAACGACGGCGGAGCGACGAGCGATCCATCGATCACCTTGGCGATCGCTGCCGCCGGAAGGGAGCCCATTAACCGCGAACTTTCACCACCGATGACAGCGTCATCACTTGAGCTCACGGTGATTCCGGCACACGTCGCTTTGGGCGCACTGGTTCCACGAGCGCGTCATTGCCATCAGCTGAAATGCTTTGCGTTTTTGACTCAGAGCTAGGAGAAGCCTCAGCGACGGC
>CAVYNR010000004.1:0-9055 GCA_963769985.1 uncultured Actinomycetes bacterium
GAGGTGTCCGACGTTGAACTGGGGCAAGGCGTTGGGCCAGCGGGTCACGCGTGCCGCGATCGGCCCATCGCCGCGCAGCCCGACCGCTTGCGCGAGCTCGCGGTGGATCGCTTCGACCAGCGCGTCGTCGTCGATGTCTTCATGGCGACGGTCATCGATCCGCCCGACCGACGCGCGCACCAACTCGGTGCCCTGGCCAGCGTGATGAGCCCACTTGGCCGACGACCACGACGCCGCCGTCATCAGTCTCTTCTCCGGCCTTGGCACCAGGAACCCGCTCATGCGGAACGGCTCGGACAGTGAATCCGACGCATACGACAGCAGGGTGAGTACAACCGACGCGTAGGCGATCGTCGACAACGCCGCCGACGCGTCAGGCGCGGCGGCCGCGAGCAGGCGGGTGGTGACGGGCGCGGGCGTGGCGATCACGACGGCGTCGGCCTCGAGCGATCCGATGTCGTGGACGACGGTCGCGAGACGGATTGTCGCGCCGGCCGCAGTCAGCGCGCGCTGGGCGGCGTCGATGAGGTCTCCGAGGCCGGTCGGCACCGTCAGAAACACCGGGTCGTTGCTCGGCGGGGGAGCCGGGAGCGCTTCCATCAGGCTGCGGGCGCCCTGCGCGGCGGTCAACAGTTGCGGCGCCGCCACGGCCGCGCTGAGGACTTCGCTTCGTCCGGCGTGAATACCACCGAGCAGCGGGTCGACCAGGCGCTGTTGCACGCCGCGCCCGAAGCGGCGCTGCACGAGATCGCCGACGCCGATGTCGTCACCGACCTTCGTGCGCGGAAGGAACCGGTCGAGCGACGCGCGCACCACGGATGCGCGGCTGACGATGCCGGACTCGGCCAACCCTTTGGTCGAACGAGGCACGCCGAGCACGAGGCCGGCGGGCAGCTTGCGGACTGCACCGCGTGACCACACCGCCGCCTCACCCGTGGCCGGGGCGACGAGATCGGTGAAGCCGAGTCGGTGCGCGAAATCGATCATCTCGGGGCGCCGCGCCAGGAACGAATCGGGTCCCGTGTCGACGCGCCGGCCGGCGAAGTCGACGGACTGGACGGCGCCGCCGAGGCGCTCGCTCGCCTCGAACAGCGTTACCGACGCCCGCTCCAGGAGATCAAGCGCGGCGGCGATACCGGCGATACCTCCACCGACGACGGCTACGTGCGGCCTGAGACTCACCGTTGCGCGACGAGTCGGGCGATCAGCGCGCACAGCTGTGGGTCGTCGTCGAGCGAGCGCGTCCGAGTGAATTCGACGCCGAGTTCGGCCGCCAGCGACGCCGCCTCGATGTCGAGGTCGTACGCGATCTCCAGGTGCTCCGACGTGAACCCGGCGGGGCACACGACGATGGGCGTGCCTTGCTCCGACTCCTCGCGAATGGTGTCGAGGAGCGTCGGGTCGAGCCATCGACCGCCGGTCTTGCCGGCGCTCTGCCACGCCACGCGGTAATTCGTTATGGCGAGCGCGCGCGCAACCAGCCGCGCCGTCGCCTCGAGCGAGTCGCCGTAGGTGGTGTCGTCGCCGACCGCCGCGAGCGGCAGGTTGTGCGCGGTGACGACCAGCACGGCGCCGTCGATCCACACCTCGCGCACGCGCTGTGTCAGCAGGTCGATGAGTTCGGGCTCGTCGTGCCACGAGTGGATGACGTCGAGTGGGACGCGGCCGCCAACGGCGTCGACGGCGCGCGCTTCGTAGTCGCCGACGCTGGCGGCGGCGTAGTGCGGCGCGAGAACGATCCCGACGATCCGCGACACGCCGGCGTCGATCAATTCGTCAACCGCCGCCGGGATCTCGGGCGCGGCGAACTTCTGTCCGAGTCGCACGGCGTACCCATCGCCCAACGCGGTCCGGATGCCGTCGACCTGCGCGGCGGTGCGCGCCGCAAACGGCGACAGACCACCGATCAACTCGTAGCGACGTTCGAGTTCGGTGACTTCGTCGGCTGACGGGGGACGGCCGCGACGGATGCGCGTGTAGAACTCCGCGATGTCTTCTCGTCGCGCCGGCGTTCCGTGCGCCATGACCAGGACGCCGATGGGCGCGTCGCTCACGGCGCGTCGGTGGGCGGTGGTTGTTGGTGAACCCAGTCGACGAGCTGGGTAAGTACGTCGGGATCAGTGGCGGGAAGCACTCCCCAGCCGAGGTTGAACACATGGCCGGGCGTGGGACCGGCCGCATCGAGAACGCGTTGCGCCGCCGCCTTCGTGGCCGGCCACCCGGCGAGCACGATCGCGGGGTCAAGGTTGCCCTGCACCGCCACGTTCGGACCGAGCCGGGCGCGGGCCGAATCGAGCGGCACCCGCCAATCGACTCCGACCACGTCGGCGCCGGCTTCGGCGAAGAGCGTGAGCAGTTCTCCGGTGGACACGCCGAACACGATGCGCGGCACGTTGCGGCCGCCGACGGTCTCGAGAATCGACTGCATCGCCGGTAGCGCGAAGCGGCGGTACGAATCGGGATCGAGCGCGCCCACCCAGCTGTCGAAGATCTGCACCGCCGACGCGCCGGCGTCGATCTGGGCCAAGAGACTCGTAGTGGTGATGTCGACAAGAACGTCCATCAGCGCATCCCACACGTCCGGCGCGCCGTGCATGAGCGCTTTCGTCTTGGCGTACTCGCGCGAAGGGCCGCCCTCGACGAGGTAGCTGGCCAGCGTGAAGGGTCCGCCGCAGAACCCGATGACCGGCACCGTGTCGGTCTCAGCCACGTGGGCGATCCCGCCGAGGAGTCCGGCCATCGTTCCCGACGGGTCGGACAGCCGGGGCATCGCCGCGACGTCGGCAGCGGTCCGGATCGGGTTGGCGAAGACCGGTCCCACGTCGGCGACGAGCGTGACGTCTACGCCGGCGGCGGAGAGCGGCGCGACGATGTCGGAGAAGATCACCGCCGCGTCGACGCCGAAGCGTTTCACGGGTTGCTGCGTGACGAGAGCGGTCAACTCCGCGCTGGCCATGACCTCGAACATCTCGTGGTTCTCACGAACAGCTCGATACTCAGGCAAGCATCGGCCGGCCTGACGCATAAACCAGACCGGGATGCGGTCAGCGGGCTCGCGCCGACAGGCACGAAGGAAAGCGTCGTTCACTTCGGCAGCATCGTACGCGGTGCCCCCGGTGGGGGTCGAACCCACACTTGGAGGATTTTAAGTCCTCTTCCTCTGCCAATTGGGATACAGGGGCGCGCCCTTATCCTCGCGCCTCCGCATAGATTCGGCGCATGTCTGATTCGCCATCTGCGGTCGTGTGGCACAACACGAGGTGCTCGAAGAGCCGGGGCGCGTGCGACCTCCTCACGATGCGCGGCGTCGACTTCGAGACCCGCAACTACATCGCCGAGCCGCCGTCGCGCCACGAGCTCGAGGCGGTCCTGGCGGCCCTGGGCGACCCAGATCCCAAGGTCATCGTGCGCATGGGTGAGGAAGTCGCCAAGCGACTGGGTCTCAAGAACGCGTCGCGCGACGAGATCCTCGACGCATTGGTGGCCCATCCCGAGGTGATCGAACGGCCCATCGTGATCTCAAGCGACGGGCGCGCCGTGGTCGGTCGTCCACCCGAGCTCGTCCTCGATCTTTTCAACTAGTGCGCCTCGTCGTCGCGCGCTGCACCGTCACCTACAGCGGCCGGCTGTCGGCGGTGCTGCCCTCGGGGGTACGGCTCGTGATGGTCAAGGCCGACGGCTGCGTCGCCATCCACGCCGATGGCGGCGCGTACAAGCCGCTCAACTGGATGATGGCGCCTAACCACGTGGCCGAGACGCCCGACCAATGGGTGGTGACCAACTCGAAGGGCGAGATGCTCGTCGTCGACTTCGAGGAAGTGTTCTCCGACATGACCCACGACATGGCGGTCGGGCCGGGGTTGGTCAAGGACGGCGTGGAATCCACACTGCGCGACCTTCTGGCCGCCTCACCGCAGGTCATCGAAGACGACCTCATGCTCGTGCGCCGCGAGTATCCGACGGCCATCGGTCCCGTGGACCTCATGTTCCGCGACGCCAGCGGTCGCATGCTCGCGGTGGAGGTGAAGCGTCGCGGTGAGATGGATGGCGTCGAACAACTCGCGCGTTACATCGAGTTACTCGACCACGACGCGCGCCTGCGCCCGGTGCGCGGCATCTTCGCGGCGCAGAAGGTCAGCCCGCAGGCCAAGGTCCTCGCGGAGGAACGGGGACTCGGGTGGGTCGAGGTCGACTACGAGGCGCTACGCGACGGCAACAGCCACAACACGCTGTTCTAGGAGTCGGCGAGCGCTTCGTAACCGGCGAGGATGTCGTCGCCGTTGTTGCGCGTTTTGAGCGCGTGCAGCAACTCGTTGTGCTGGGTCTCGAGGTTCGCTTCGCGACCGGGGCCGAGCGAGTTGGCGACGGCGGTGTCCCACACCTTGCCCACGACGTCGCTGCCCGCGTGCTTCTTGCCGCTCTGGCCGATGAAGGTGCGGTCGCGCATCTCGGTAAGCGTGGTCTTGAGGTACTCGACGTGCGGCGTCTCGTCGGCCCGGATGTAGGCGACGAGCTTGGCGGCCGCGCCGTCGCCGGCGGTGAGATCGGTGTCAGCCGAGCACTTCTTCGGCCCACGCGAAGATGTGGAACGCGCTGATCTCGATCAGTAACAGGCTCGTCATGCGCTGGATGAGTCGCTCGAGGTCGGCGTCGATGTCGGGCAGCATCCGATCGGCGTTGAGCTGCGACAGGATGCCGGTGCTCTTCTGCTTCGTGTTCGCGCCGGCGCCGATGCCCATGCGCGCCAGCATGATTTCGGTCTGGTCTTCGTTGACCGGGCGCTCGAAGGCAACGTCGCGAGCGGCGAACCACATCTGCTTGTGGCCGCCCTCGTCCTCGTAGCCGGCCTCGTCGCGCGCGTGGGCTTCGAAAAGTCCGCCGCCGAGGTGCGCCATCGACGTACCCCTTATGTCCTCGACGAAGTTCGCCTGTAAGTCCGGGATGGGGGAGTAGCGCAGGAACGCGCCGAAGCCCTCGACGGTGCCGACGCGAGTGAGCGTGGAGATCATCGGCTCGCGCACGCCCTGCTCGAGCAGGTACTTGGCCTGGGCCACGTTCGGGTAGTGGGCGGGCCAGCGGTCGAGGCCGATGTCGAGCAAGTCCGTGCCGAAGTTCTTGGCGTGCTCGGCCTTCCAGTTGTCGATCGCGGTCCAGCGGTTCTTGGTGCGCGGCGACACGTAATCGCCCGAGTCGTCGAAGCCGCCATGGCAGCGAACGCCGTCGGCGATTAGTGGCTCGACCACGGCGTGGGTCTCGAGCAGTTCGGCTTCGGTCCAGTTGAGCTGCGACACGTACGGGCCCTCCCCATCAGGTGTATACGCGACAGTATACAGTTGTGCCGTGCCAAGCAAGCCCCGTCGCCTGATGGCGGCTCCCGAGCGCCGGGCCGCGCTCATCACCGCCGCCAAGGACGCCTTCGCAGAGCGGGGCTTCGCCGCCACGTCGATGGACGACGTCGCGCAGGCCGCCGGCGTGTCACGCCTGATCGTGTACCGCCACTTCGACTCGAAGGAAGCGCTCTACGACGTGGTCGTAGCGGAAGTCGCGGCCATGCTCGTCGACGCGCTGCATGCCTCCGAGGACGACCCCGGTTCGGCGGCCGTGCTCGCCCTACTGAAGGTCGCGCGCGCCGACCGCAACGGTTTCACTGTGTTGTGGCAACACGCCGCACGCGAGCCGCAGTTCGCCGCGCACGCGGACGGCTTTCGCACGCCGGCGGTGTTCTTCGTGCAGCGCGTTGTTGACCAACGTCGGGGTTAGCGGCGCGCGCTTGGACTGGGCGGCGGAGACGCTGCTGAGCTTCGCGATCGCCGCCGTGACGCACTGGGTCGAACTCGAACCACCGGACCGTGACGACGATTTTCTCGAACTGATGAGGCAAAGCCTGAAGCCGATGGTTGACGCGTGGGCGGCAGAGAATTCTCCGATGCGGTAAGACAACGACGTGAGTCGGCCGAACATATTGCTGATCGTCACCGACCAGCATCGGGCCGACCACACCGGCTTTGGCGGAAACCCCGTCGTCCAGACGCCGAACCTCGACGCGCTCGCCGCGCGCGGCACGGTATTCAACGGGGCGTACGTCTCGAACCCGATCTGCATGCCGAACCGGGCCTCGATGATCACCGGCCGCATGCCCTCGGCCCACGGCACGCGTTTCAACGGCATCTCACTCAACTGGAACACGTCCACGGCGATCCGTCAGCTGCAGCGCTCCGGTTACACCACGGGGCTTGTCGGCAAGGCCCACTTTCAGAACATGGGCAACGGCGCCAACATCATCGGCGCCGTTCGCAAGCGTTTCTTCAAGGATCACGCGGCGATGGAAGACCCGATGCCCTACGGCTGGGACCTGCTCGAGAACGAGCAGCGCTACCGCGAGGGTGACGTCGAGATGGCGCCAGACTTCTACGGGTTCGGTCACTGCGAGTTCGCCGTTGGGCACGCCGACCTCGTCAGCGGTCACTACTGGCGGTGGCTGGTCGACAAGGGCGTGGACCCGACCACGATGCAGGGCGCCAAGAAAGCGCCGAAGAAGTTCGGCGGTTGGTGGCAGATCTGGCAAAGCGCGCTGCCCGTCGAGTTGTATCCGTCGACCTACGTCGGCGAGCGGAGCGCGGCATTCGTGAGCGACGCCGCGGCGAGCGACGCACCCTGGTTCCTGCAGTGCTCTTTTCCCGACCCGCATCACCCTTTCAGCCCGC
This sequence comes from uncultured Actinomycetes bacterium, assembly GCA_963769985.1. Taxonomy (GTDB): domain Bacteria; phylum Actinomycetota; class Acidimicrobiia; order Acidimicrobiales; family JACCXE01; genus JACCXE01. The sequence continues at coordinate 6,705 of CAVYNR010000004.1, forward strand.
CCGGCGAGTACTACGACATGTACGACCCGGCCGATGTGCCGCTACCGGCCACGTTCGACGACGAGCACAAGACGTCGATGAAGCACTTGCAGAACTTCCGCGCCACCCGCGGTCAAGAACCGCCGCCGATGGTCGTCGTGCCGTTCTCGCCGACCGAGGAGATCTTCCGCGAGGCAGCAGCCAAGGAGTTCGGCGCGATCACGCTGATCGACCGGGCCATCGGCACGGTGCTCGACGCCCTCGAGGCATCCGGTCAAGCGGACAACACCGTTGTGATCTTCACGAGCGACCACGGCGAGATGTTCGGTGACCACGGCCTCATGCTCAAAGCGTCGATGCACTACCTGGGAGCGCTCAAGGTGCCCCTCGTCATCGCCGATCCCCGTCCCGACGCCGCAGTCCGCGACACCGACGAACTGGCGGCGACAATCGACCTCGCGTCCACGTTCCTCGAACTCGGCGAGGTCGATGAATACGAAGGCATGCAGGGCCACAGCCTGGTGCCGCTGACGCGCGACGCGAACGCGTCGGTGCGCGACGAAGTGCTGGTAGAAGAAGACGAACCGTTCGACCTCGCCGGACTCGGCCAGCCGCTGCGGATGCGCACGCTCATCACCAAACACGCGCGGATCTCGGTGTATCGCGGCAGCGACCGCGGCGAGTTGTTCGATCTCACCGACGATCCCGACGAGTGCCGCAACGTCTTCGACGACGCCGGCGCGCACGTCGTTCCGCGGCGAGATGAGCGAGCGACTCGCACGCTCGCTCATGGCCCACGACGACCACGGCACGCAGCCGAGCTTCGTCGCATGACCGAAGCGATGCGGATCGGGGCCGCGGCCTCCAGTACCGACACCACGCGGCAGCGCCTGCTGGAGGCGGCGACCGCGGTGTTCCTCGAGAAGGGGTACGAGGGCACACGCGTCGCGGAGATCGCGCGGCGCGCCGGACTAACCACCGGTGCCATCTACGGAAACTTCGAGAGCAAGGCCGCCTTGCTAACGGCCGCACTTGCGTGCGCGGTGGACGCCGCGCTCGCCGCCGCCGAACCCGAGATCGCGCGACTTCGTCGAAGCGAGCACGCCCAACGGCGTGCCGCCCGAGTCGCTGCGCACCGCGCTCGAACTGATGACGATTGGCGCCATCGTCTCGCAGGCGATCGGCCGGGACACACCGGCGGCGCGCGACGTCGGCCAAGTGATGACGGTGGCGGCGTCGGTGGTGTGCGCCAAACGATCCCTGTGACAGACATCTTCCGCCTCGACGGGCGCGTCGCCATCGTCACCGGAGCATCATCGGGACTCGGCGCGCGCATGGCGCGCACGCTCCACGACGCGGGAGCGACCGTCGTAATCGCGGCGAGGCGTTTTGACCGGCTGACCGCGCTCGCCGGGGAGCTTCCGAACTCGATGCCCGTCGAGTGCGACGTGGCGGTCGACGACGACGTCACGCAACTCGTCGACGCCGTCATGGATCGCTTCGGTCGCATCGACGTCGTGGTCAACAACGCGGGCATCGGCGAGCCGATGGCGGCCGAGCACGAGTCGATGGAGAACTTCCGCCAGACCGTCGCCGTAAACCTCACCGGCACGTTCGCGCTGTGTCAGGCGGCGGGTAGGCACATGCTCGCCGCCGGCACCGGTTCGATCATCAACATCGCGTCGATCCTGGGCATCATCGGCTCGGGACAGATCCCCCAGACGTCGTATTCGCCGTCGAAGGGCGCGGTGGTGCAGCTCTCCCGTGAACTCGCCGCGCAATGGGCCCGCAAAGGCGTGCGCGTCAACGCGATCGCCCCGGGTTGGTTCGAGACGGAGATGACGGCGGAGATGTTCGCCGACGAGCGAGCAATGCAGTGGGTGCGGCGCAAGACGCCGATGGGAAGGCCGGGTGCGGCCAACGAGCTCGACGGCGTGCTGTTGTTCCTCGCCAGCGACGCCTCGTCGTACGTAACGGGCCAAATTCTGGCCGTGGATGGGGGCTGGACCGCGGTTTAGGGAGTAATTCGGCCAAATGGCGCGAGAACTCACCATCCCGCCCGTTGTTGTGCCATCGAACGAAAGGCACCCCCTATGTCGATCACCGTCGAATCCGACCTTCTTACCCCCGCTGAAGTGGCGTCGATGTTCCGCGTCAGCCCCAAAACCGTCACGCGTTGGGCCCGTTCCGGCAAGCTCACCGCGCTGCGCACGCTCGGTGGTCATCGTCGTTTCCGTGCGGTCGAGGTGAAGGATCTGTTGGAGCGGTTCGAAGAGGTCGCTACCGAAGCGAGCTAGTCCGCTTCGTTCACGAGGACAATCTTCCCCAGCTTTCCTCCCGCCGCGAAGCGTTCGTAGGCCGCCTCGGCCTCG
>CAVYNR010000005.1:0-552431 GCA_963769985.1 uncultured Actinomycetes bacterium
GATCGAGCTCCGCTGCTCTTCCAATTCTCCCTTCATAAACCTCTCCCCCAAGGGGGAGAGGGGCATGAGGGCTAAGCTTCGCACCAATTGAGCTGATCCACCGCCAATCGACGCCTGGTGGCAACGGCCGTGATCGTGGCCTTGTCGACACATTGCTGATCCGTCGGATGATAGTGGGCGGCCATCAGGCCTCTCTCGCCGTGGCCCACGCCCAGCACGTGGCCGAGCTCGTGCATGACGACGCTGCCCAGGTCGCGCGTGCCGATGCGATCGACGTAGACGATCATCAAGCCACCTGTCCCGGGTAGTGGCTGCGTGTGGGCAAGCGCAATCGTCGGACCGGGCACGACGCGCGGGCTGATGCCCTGGGCCGCCATGATCGACCACGGTCGCGAGTGGCCCGCGATGATGGCAGACGCTCTGGAGTCCTCGACGATCGTGAACCGGACGAAGCCGTTCAGGGCCACGTTCCATTCGTTGACGGCGCGCAGGATCTTGGCGCGGTCGCCGGGAGCGAATGACCCCTTGATGCGCAACGGCACTATTTCCGCGGCGGTCGCAGCCGGGCGATGATTGGTGTAGCGCAGGGCGGCGACTCGCGCGGGTTGCCCGGCTGCGACCGGATCGCCGGCAAGGCTGGTCACGAGGTAGCCGGATTCCATGCAGCCCGGCAGCAGGGACAGCAAGAGCGATGAGATGGACAGTTTCGAGCACATGCCTGAACTCCATGCTTGCGCCGAAGTTCAGCCTCGGCGGTGGACAGCCGGTGGGCGAAGAAAATCTCCGCCGACCATTATCGGCCTTGTCCCCAAGCAAGGGCGGCTGCTCGCCCCGCACAAACGAGCAAGAGAATACTCTCGCGCCAGCGTTGTGATTGGCAACGTCGATTCGACCATCAGTACGACGGATACAATTTTGTGCCGGCGAAAGACCCGGTATGTTCGGAGCGGCTGAACGAGATTCGTTCACAGGAATGAAATGATCGCCCGCTTGTCGCTCCTCCTCGCGCTGCTGTGCTGTGCGCCTGCACTGGCACAGCAGAATGTTCGCGTGCGTGTCGATACGGTGAACGCCAAGCTCGATCTTCCCGCGCAGCTCTTTCGTCCGGCGGGCAACGGCCGCTTCGCCGCTGTCGCGATCTTTCACGGCTGCGGCGGACCGGGACAGAACACCGCGCGCATGGCGGGGCTCCTGCGTGACTGGGGCTACGTCGCACTGGTCGTCGACAGTTTCTCTTCGCGCGGTCTCACCGATGTGTGTGGCCGAAACTGGCCTACACAAGCCGATGCCGAGAAGCGTGCCGGCGACATCGACGCCGCCCTGCAATGGCTTGCTGCCCAGAATTTCGTCGATCCCAAACGGATGGCGTTCATGGGCTATTCCTACGGCGGCGGCGTGGCCATGCTGCGTGCGTTGTCGCCCACAGACGCCGCGCCGACCGCGCGCGCGGCGATCCTGGTTTATCCCGACTGCGCGCTGGCCGATGCGGTGGGGCCCAACCTCGCCGTGCGCCAGCCGACCCTGTTCGCCATGGGCGCGCTCGACGACTGGACGCCGGTGGCGCAATGCCAGGCGGCGATCGGCCGGGTCGTGCAGGGGCGGGACTTCGTCGAGACGCGCATCTACGAGGGCGCCCATCACAGCTTCGACGCGCTCGGGCTGCCGGTGCGCTATCTCCCGGGCGTCGGCAACCGCAGCAAGCCCGGCGGTTGCTGCGGCGCGCACTACGGCGCCAACGAGGCGGCGTGGAAGGCGTTCGTGATAGATGTGAAGGCGTTCCTGGCCAAGGTGTTCGCAACGTGACCAAACCCGTCTGGCACTGCCACATCGCGATGTCGCTCGACGGCAAGATCGCGCGGTCAGACGGCTCGTTCGACTGGCTGATGCCCTATCCGCCACAGGAATTCGATATCGATGCTTTCCACGCGGAGGTCGATGCGGTGGTGATGGGGCGCGACACCTACGAGATCGAGCGTGGCATGGGGGAGTGGCCGCACGCCAGCAAGCCGGTGTTCGTCATGACCAGCCGGCCGATCGAGGCGGCGCCATCGCAGGTCGAAGCGCGATCGGCGATCTTCGCGCCGTCGCCGACGAACTCGAAGGGCGCGGCTATCGCAAGATCGGCGTCGAAGGCGGCGGCCAGCTCATCCGTGGGCTGATCGCGATCGGCCGGCTCGACGTCCTGGAGATGGCGATTATTCCCTTGGTGCTAGGCGACGGCATCCCGCTGTTTCCCGCGGGCACGCTTGAATTGTCGCTCAGCCTGGTCAAGTGCGAGCCGAAATCCGGCGGCGCACTGCATGTGGTCTACAAAAAGGCAGAGTAAGGCAGCGGGGCAGTGGGTGCGGCGGATGCGACGGCCGGCGCGATCGGAGTCGCGATGGCTCAGCAGACCTTCTATGATGGTCCATGACAACAGAAGCATTCGGCAAGCATATGGTGTGGACCGAGCACCCGACGACAAAACTGCAGCTTGGCATCGGCTACTCCAGCTTCAAGGAAGCGGAGCACGAATCGGTCAAGCTCGAGGAAGCTGGCTACAAGATCCTGAAGATCACCCCGACGACGTTGCCGGTTCCCAATAATCGAAGCTGACGCGTCCCGCGCTCTCGGGAAGCGCTCGTCCTTTTTGCTCGCGGATGCGTCGTGCGACGGACGGACGCTGCTGACGCTTGTGACCTGTGAAGCGAAATCCGGCCGCGCGTTTGCACATAGTCTGTCGACGGCAAATCAAGTACCACGGATTCCGCGTGTGCAAGTAGGGAGGGAAACATGGCGGAGTTCGAGAAGCGGCTGGCGTGCGTCATTGCGGCAGACGGCTCAATTGCCCGGGGCTACATGATCGAGAGCTGCGAGCTCGTCGGGGCCAACGAGTATGTCATCACCTGGAAGGTCCCTTTGCAGAAGGAAGCAAAGACCAACTTCTCCTGCGTGATCGGCAGCGTCGCCCACGAAGACGTCGAGCCCGGTTTCTGCACCGTCGGCCTCCTGGCCGATCCGCTGAAGATGCGCGTGCGTACCTATGATGTGGCCGGCAAGCCGGCAAAGCGGCCGTTCCATTTGGCGGCGTTTCGCGACTAGGGTCTGTTGGGATTCAGGATTCCCCTGGCAGCTTGATTGTAATTCAAGCTCCGGATGGATCGATTTCGTTTTGACAGACGCCCAGTGGGCGAAGATGGAACCGCATTGCCTGGGTAAGCCGACAGACCCCGGGCGTAGCGGGAGCGACAACCGGCTCTTCGTCGAGGCGGTGCTATGGATTGTCCGCACGGGCAGTCCATGGCGCGACCTGCCGGCCTTCTTCGGCAAGTGGAACACGGTCTTCAAGCGATACCGTGATTGGGTCAAAGCCGACGTATTCATGCGGCTTTTTGATGCCTGTTCGGATGAACCGGACATGGAATACGCCATGGTCGACGCCACCATCGTCAAGGTCCACCGCCACGGCCAAGGCGCAAAAGGGGGACTCAGAGCCAGGCCATAGGCCGATCCAAAGGCGGCATGACCACCAAGATCCTGGCGCTCACCGACGCGCTGGGCAATCTCGTCCGCTTCGTCCTGCTGCCCGGCCATCGCTACGACACGGTCGGCGTGCCGCCGCTGATCGAGGGCGTGGCATTCGGCGGGCTGATCGCCGACATGGCCTTCGACAGCAATACCATCATCGCCGATCTCAACGAGCGGGGAGCCAAGGTCGTGATTGCTCAGCACCCTCGCCGCTCCTCGCCCCTGCCGATCGACGCCGACCTCTACAAATGGCGCCACTTGATCGAGAACTTCTTCGGCAAGCTCAAGGAGTTCAAGCGTATCGCCATGCGCGCCGACAAGACCGACCAAAGCTTCAGGGCCGCCATCTATCTCGCTGCCGCCGTGATCAACTCCCGATAAATCTCAACAGCCCCTAGAGCGTTTTCCGGAATGGTGGAACCGCGCGCGGTTCCGCCGTTCCGGAAAAGCGCGCGCGGGAGATCGGGTTTCAGCGGGCACATTCCGTTCGGCTGATTCCAGCCGACTCCATCACGGCCTTGGCGATGGGGCGGCGACCTCGCCGCCGGTCTGCTCGCTGGCGCCGTCCTGGCCCTCGACGATCACGGCCACGGCGACCTCGGACTCCTGCTCGGGCGGGCCGGCGAAGCCGATGATCCAGGCGTGGGACCGGGGCGGGTCGGTGCCCAGCTGGGCCGTGCCGGTCTTGCCGCCGACCTCCAACCCCGGGATGAGCAGGTTCTCGGCCGAGCCGCCCTCGGCGGTGGCGATCATGCCCGGCGCGGACCACGGCGGCGGCGTCGGCGGAGACCGCCCGGCGCCACTCGGTGTCCTCGAAGGCCCGGATCTCCTCGCCGTCCTGGTCGGTGACCCGGGCCATGACGTGGGGCGTCATCACCGAGCCGCCGTTGGCCAACCCGGCGGCGACGAGGGCCATCTGGAGCGGGCTGGCCTGGACGTCGCCCTGGCCGATCGAGGCTCGGGCCAGGGGACCGTTGCCCTGGTCGGTGGGGAAGGTCTCGGGGATCACCGACACGGCCGGGTTGGGCAGGTCGATCGGGATCTCCTCGTTGAACCCGAAGGCGTTGGCCGTCCCGGCCAGGTTGGCCGACCCGAGGTCGACGCCCATCTGGGCGAAGGCGGTGTTGCACGACACCTGGAGGATCTCGACGAGGTTGCCGCCGCACGTGCCGCCGCCGAAGTTGCCCAGGTCGTCGTCGGTGAAGTCGATGTCGAAGGTGGTGGCGTCGGCGTAGACGTCCTGCACCTGGTTGCGCTCGACGGCCCCGGCGGCGGTGACGACCTTGAACGTCGAGCCGGGGAAGAAGATCTCCCGGTAGGCCCGGAACAGCAGGGGCTTCTCCGGGTCGGCGTCGAGCAGCGTCTTGATGTCGATCGCGTCTGGTCGTTGGTGGACAGGGGACCGGGGTCGACCGACGGGAAGCTGACCATGGCGTCGATCGCACCGGTGCGGGGGTCGAGGGCCACGACCGACCCCTCTCGGTCACCCAGCATCTCGGTGGCGACGCGCTGGACGTCTGGCCGGAGCGTCAGCTCACGGTCCCGAAGTTCTCGCGTCGACGAAGACGTCGGACAGCCGGCTCAACGAGATCTCGGGGTTGCGGCCCGGACAGGTCGTCCTCGTAGGTGGCCTCCACGCCGGTGCTGCCCAGGTTGAAGCTGTAGTAGCCGGTGACCCCGCCGAACAGGGCCCCCTCGGGGTAGAGCCGCCGGAAGGCGAAGCCGCCCCGGTTCTCCTCGGAGGTGGCCAGCACCACGCCGTCGGCCGAGAGGATGTCGCCCCGGGGGCTGTTGAACGACCGCTGCTCCTGGCGCTGGTTGATGGGCTCGTCGTTGATCCGGTCGGCCTGCCAGAACTGCACGTAGTTGACCTGGGCGAACAGGGCGAGGAAGCAGAGGCCGAGGGCGATGCCCAGCTTCTTGATCTGGCGGTCCATGTTCACGCGGTGGCCGCCGCCGGGCTGGGGCGCGCCGGGCCCGGCGCTGCACGCGGGTGTGGGCGTCGTCGGACAGCCGGATGAGCAGCGCCAGCTGGATGTAGTTCACGAGGAGGGCCGACCCGCCGTAGGACACGAACGGGAGGACCACGCCGGTGAGGGGGAGGAGCCGGGTGACGCCGCCCAGGATGATGAAGGCCTGGACGCCGAACAGGGTGGTGAGCCCGGTGGCCAGCAGCTTCTCGAACGACCCCGTCTGGCTGAGGGCGATGCGCAGGCCGCTGCCCACGATGAGGAGGAAGGCGACGAGGATGGCGGTGGTGCCGAGCAGGCCCAGCTCCTCGCCGATGACGGCGAAGATGAAGTCGTTCTCGGCCTCGGGGATGTTGTTGAGGCCCAGGCCCAGCCCGCGGCCGCCGATGCCCCCGTCGGCCATGGCGAACCAGCCCCGGAGGATCTGGAACCCGCCCGGCCCGTCGGGGTCGGCCCACGGGTTGAGCCACGAGTCGATGCGCTGCTGGACGTGGGCGAAGCGCCAGAAGGCGAACAGCGCGCCCAGCGGCGAAGAGGCAGAAGCCGACCGTGAGGAAGCGGGCCTTCCCGGTCGAGACCCACAGCATCACCATGAACAGGGTGAAGAACAGCAGGGCCGTGCCGAGGTCCTTCTCGGCCATGATCACGACCATGGCCACGCCCCAGGCCACGATCACGGGCCCGAGGTGCTTGGGGTCGGGGAGGATCGGCCGGCTCTTGGGCCACGAGGCAGGGCCAGCAGCTCGCGCTTCTCGACCAGGTAGGCGGCGAAGAAGATGACCAGGGCCATCTTGGCCACCTCGCCGGGCTGGAAGTTCAGCGGGCCGAGCGCTGATCCAGATGCGGGCGCCGTTGATGTTGCGTCCGAGCACCGGGGACCAGCGGCAACATGATCAGCCCGATGCCGGCGAGCAGGGCGATGTAGCGGTAGCGCTCGAGGTCGCGGGGGCGCTTGACGAAGTACAGGGTGGCGATGAAGGCGCATGATCCCGACCGCCGTCCACAGCGCCTGCTTGGACGCCAGGTCGGGTCGATGCGGGCGATGAACACGTAGCCGATGCCGTTGAGCAGCCCGCCGAGCGGCAGGAGGGTGCCGTCGGCGCCGGGGGCGAGGCGGCGCACGGCCAGGTGGGCCAGCACGAACAGGCCGACCACGAAGGCGAGGAAGGGCCCGATGTTGGCCGGGACCGACGCCGAGCGGCCCAGGCTGGCGAGGGCGTAGGCGCCGCCGAAGACGGCCATGCCCATGAGGAGCAGGGTCGAGCTCGGCGTTGCGCCGCAGCCGTTCGATCACGAGTCCGCGCCCCCGCACCCGGTCACGGCGCGGCCGTGGTCGGTGGGACGTTCTCGGCCTCGCCGGCGGTGGTGGTCGGCCCGCCGGCCTCGGTGGTGGTGGTCGTCGACGTGGTCGGCCGGTCCTCGGTCGTCGTCGTGGTCGGTCGCCGGCGGCTCGTCCGGCGCCTCGGCCGTTGTTGACGAAGGAGCGGGCGTTGGCCAGCGAGCCGAACTCGCGCTGGTCGGCGACGTCGTCGGCCACGTCGTCCTTGAGGTCGTCGACGCTCAGCTCGAAGCGCTCCTCGACGGTCGGGGTCGAAGATGAGGAAGCCACCGGGCTGGCCCCGGAAGATCACGACCTGCTCGCCCCGTGGTGCCCAGGAAGTAGGTGCGGTTGGCGTACCAGGAGAGGCCGAAGTAGGCGGCGCCGGCGATCAGGGCCAGCACCACCAGCGCGACCAGGGCGGTGACCGCCTTGTGCCGTCCGCCCGCGGTGTCGAGGTCCTGGTAGAGGTCGGTGGTGTCCCGGCCGAAGGGGAGGTCGTCGGCCGGGCGTTCGTCCTCGTCGTCGTCGTCGTCGCCGCCCGGGAAGCCGGGGTCGGCGTCGACCGGGAAGGTCCCGTCGGCCGGCGGTGCGGCCGAAGCCGCCGGTGCGTCGGCCGTCTCGGCGGGAGGCGGCGGCGGGGGCGGGCCGAGGCCCGGGTCGGTGGGCGGGGCGCCGGGGGGTGGCGCCGCCGAGGCCGCCGCCGGGACCTCGGTGCGTCGAGGTCGACGGTCGGAGCATCGGCGTCGACGGCCGGCATCTCGGCCGTGGGCGGTCCGACCGTGTCGTCGGACCCGTCGGCCGAGGCCGCCCCTGCGGCCGCCGCACCGGCGACCGCGGCGGCCCGCTCCGTGCGGCCGCCGTCGTCGATCACGTCGGCCACGACGACGGTGATGTTGTCGCGCCCGCCGCCGGCGTTGGCCAGCCGGACCAGCTCGGCGGCCACGGCGTCGGGGTCGTCGCCGTTCGAGAGGGTGGCGATGAGGGTGGTCCGGTCGACCTCGTTGAACAGGCCGTCGCTGCACAGCAGGAAGCGGTCGCCCCGGAAGGGCACCACCGCGCCGCTGTCCACCTCGACCTCGGAGTCGATGCCGAGGGCGCGGGTGAGGATGTTGCGCTGCGGGTGGACCGCGGCCTCCTCGTCGCTCAGCTGGCCGCCCCGGCGCAGGTCCTCCACCAGGCTGTGGTCGCGGCTGAGCTGGTGCAGCTCGCCGTCGCGGAGGAGGTAGGCGCGGGAGTCGCCCACGTTCACCCACGTCACCTCCTCGCCGTCGGTGTCCTGGTCGACCAGGGCGATGGCCACCAGCGTGGTGCCCATGCCGCGCAGCTCGTCGGTGTCGGCGGCGCGGGAGAAGATGCGCCGGTTGGCCTCCTTCACCGCCTCCACGACCGAGGCCGTGGTGGGGTCGGTGATGGTGGCCTCGAGGGTCTCGACGGCGATGGCCGAGGCCACCTCGCCGCCCTGGTGGCCCCCCATCCCGTCGGCCACGGCGTAGACGCGGACGTGGTCGGCGACCAGCTTCGAGTCCTGGTTGTTCGACCGGACCTGGCCGACGTCGCTGGCCGATCCGACGCGGAACGTGGTCATCGAAGCTCCTGGGGCTGCGGGGCGGGAGGCCGTGTGCTCATGCCGAGCTCCAGCACGGTGTTGCCGATCTGGACCTGGTCGCCCCGCTGCACGGCCACCGCGGCGGTGACGCGTGAGCGGTTGACGAAGGTGCCGTTGGTCGAGCCCAGGTCCTCGACCCACGTCTGACCGTCGCGGCTGAAGATGCGGGCGTGGATCTGCGAGGCGAAGGTGTCCTCGGGGATGGCCACCTGGCACCCGCCGGCCCGGCCCATCGTCATCTCGGCGGCGAGGGGGAAGACCCGGCCCCGCTGCTCGGCCGGCTCGAGCACCGTCAGCTGGGTGGGGACCCGCTTGGCCTGACGCTTGGAGAGGTTGGGCGGCGACGGCCGCCGGGACGGGCGGCGCGTAGCCCCCACCGCCGGCCGGAGCGCGCTCGACCGCGAGGAGGGTCAGCTCGATCCAGACGGCCCGCAGCACCCGGAAGAAGAACAGGTACAGCAATGCCAGCAAGACGAACTTGAGGACGGTGAGCAGCTCGTCGGACATGACGCCGGGGAGGTTACCGGTCGCCCCTGGTCGGGACGGTCCGAGGTGGGGGTGGGCACTCCCCGGGCGTCGCGCCGGCCGGCGTCAGCCCGCCGTGCCGAGGCCGCCACGTCGAGGTAGTGCTGGTTGAACATGACGCCGAGGACGTTGCCGAAGGGGTCGACGACCGAGGCCGTGACGAAGCCCGGGCCGTGCTCGCGTGGGGCGTCGAGCGGCGTCGCCCCGAGCGCCTGGAGCCGGGTCGAAGGCGGCGTCGACGTCGTCGACGGCCCAGTACGTCATGGTGTTGCCGGGCGCCGCCGCCCGGCCCGGCGGGGCGAAGCGGCTGTCGATGAAGCCCAGCTCGGCCTGGTGGTCGCCGAGGCGGAACTCGATGTAGGCGGGCCGTCCGTCGACCTGCGCTCGAAGTAGGGCTCGAGGCCGAGGAGGTCGGTGTACCAGTCGCGGGCGGCGGCGAGATCGTCGGCGAAGAAGGTGACGGTGGTGAGGCCACGGAGCATGGCGGGTCCTTCCGGTGGTGTGTGTGACTGCCATCATCCGCCGTCAAAGTGCTCATCAAGTGAGCACTTTCCGTGCCAGACTCTGGTGCATGCGCGCCGATCGCCTCGTGGCGGCCCTCCTGCTGATGCAGTCGCGGGGCCGGGTGACCGCGGCCGAGCTGGCCGACGAGCTCGAGGTCTCGGTGGCCACCGCCCGCCGTGACCTCGAGGCGCTCTCGTCGGCCGGCATCCCCGTCTACCCGCAGCCGGGGCGCGGGGCGGCTGGCAGCTGATCGGCGGGGCCCGCACCGACCTCAGCGGGCTGTCGGCCACCGAGGCCCAGGCGCTGTTCCTGCTGGTGGGTCCGGCGGCCGCCGTCTCGGGCGAGGCCAAGGCGGCCCTGCGCAAGCTGGTGCGGGCCCTGCCGCAGACCTTCGCGGGCCGACGCCGAGGCGGCGGCGGCGGCGACATGGTCGACCCCACCCGCTGGGGCGAGCGCGACCGCGACCGGCCGGAGGTGGTCGACCTGCTGCAGGCCGCCGTCGTGCGGCGGCGCAAGGTCCGGCTCGACTACACCAGCGGGGCCCGTGAGCGCACCGAGCGGCTGGTCGACCCGTGGGGTCTCGTCGACAAGGACGAGGTCTGGTACCTCATCGCCGGCACCGAGCGGGGCAGCGCACGTTCCGGCGTCGACCGCATCGCCGCCGCCGAGCCGACCGAGGAGCCCGCCGACGCGGCCCGACGACTTCGCCCTGGCGGCGGCGTGGGAGCAGGTCGTCGGCGTGGTGGAGGAGAAGCGGTCGCAGACGTGGGCCACGGTGCTCGATCGAGCCGCGGTTCCTTGGGGTCCTGCGGGATCGCTTCGGACGGCACTGCCAGATCGAGGGCGAGACCGACGACGGGCGGGCCCGGGTGCGGGTGGCGGCGCCCACGCCGCTCGACCTCGGGCGCGCAGCTGGCCGGCTGGGGTGGCCTGGTCGAGGTGGTCGAGCCCGGAGGTGCAGGCCGTGCTGGGCCGCATCGGCGCCGAGCTGGCGGGCCGCTACGGGAGCCGGGAGCCGCAGCGAGTACTAGCTGGCCTCGAACCAGATCCGGGTGTTGCCGAAGCTCATTTCTCGTTGCCCTCCTCGCCCTTCGCAGGCAGTTCGTCGGCCCGCGCGGGTGTGCGCTCCAGCACAAAGGTGAAGTCATTCTTCAGCGACAAGTCATTGCGCTCACCGTCTGCCGTACCGGTGAACGCCACATAACCTGCGCTGGCTCCGTTCGCCGGGATCTCGCTTCCTATCTGAGTGACAGACGGCAAGAGCGAATGCGTCCCGACCTTGAGCTGAAGACGTTCCGGCGCGAACTCGATCGGCTTCAGCGTCTTGTTTTGCAGCGTGAGGCGAAAAATGAGCGTGTCCTCACGGTCGAAGCGAAACGCTTCATTGAGCCGCACCTCGTAGTCGCCGCAGTCGGTAACACTGGGTTGCTTCTTTCCGTCGCGGAAGTCCACGCCAGCCAATGCCTCGGGATGATAGCTCGCTGAGCAACGGAAACGCCTTCGCCTTGTCAAGGAGCCCGAGCAGCCGCGCTGGCGTCAACGGCCGCCGCACCGTCTCCTTCCTCTCGTCGCGCGGCTGAAAGACGACGGAGAGCCAGGGCGTTCGCGCTTTCCTTCAACTCCAAGACGTAGGTGCGACCATTCCAGCGAACATTCAGATTCGTGGCTGCGTCCTTCGCCAGCGCTCGCGCTGACAAGTAGGACGTGCCTTTGGTATGCGCGATTTGGAAGAGTCCTGCCGTCTTCGCGTCCATCGTCACGAGAGCCGCGTCGATGGCGGAAATCGCGCTCGGAAAACTGATCGTTGTGACGCGGTTGCCGGAGACGGGAACCGCGTAAACGGTGTGGTCGTCGAGGATGAGGTCCTGAATCGCTTTCGGAGCGTCCGCTGCGAAAGCGGCTCGCGCGGCAAGGAACGCGAAGAGGATGGAGCTAGCGAGTGGTTTCATATTTGAAGTCTTTGATCGCCGTCGGGAAGCGGCCGTTTTCGACCATGTTGGGATTGCGCTGGAGTTTGAGCTTCAGCGTGAAGGGCAACGATTCGGTGAACGCTTTGTCCTGGAAGATGCCGCTGCGAATGAGCTGGCCGTTGACCTGCGTCAGCACGGCGTCTGAGCGTGTTTCCAGAACGTCGATACGCGCGATTTCCGGCTTCTGGTGAACCTGCTTAGCTTTGAACTCCGACCTCCTCGGAAGACCGAAGCGCTTGCGCCTTCTCGTGAGCAGATTTCAGGAACATCTGCTTCAGCATTTCCGAGTGATCGAAGTCCTTCGGGTTGCGTTGCAGCAACGCGATAGTGGCGAGCGTGCTTTGCTGCGCGTGGAGTTCGTTGGCCTCCTCGAACTTCAGCAAAGGCGAGACATAAAACGTCCCTGCCGGATCGATGATCACGACTCGCTCGCGCTGCTTGAAGGCGTTGACGAGATGGTAGCGATCAAGCGCCGCGGCCACGAGAACCACACCGGCGCAGATAAACCACCACCAAGCGAGGCGGTCGCGATCCACAAAGAGGCGCGTCGGATTCGGGCGGCGTTTGTTGAGGCCATTCGGTGGCCGTTCAGGCGAAGTTTCGCGGAGATGATGTTGAATCGTTTCCATTGTTAGTTTCGGGATTTAGCGAGGAGTTCACGAACGGCTTCGTCGCCGGTGAGGTCGTCCTTCCTGGGAGGATTGGGGCGACGCGATGGCCGCTGACTGGCGAGAGAGCCGAGGAGATTGCCCATCGGCGAATACGAGCTCCCGCTGGTGGACGCTTCCGCCGCGCCGAGCGTTGCGGCGGCGGCACCGCCCGCGAGACCCGCAGCCGCACCCATTGCGCCTCCACCCGCACTTAGCGCCGCCGCTGCGCCTGCCCCCGCTGTCGCACCGGCCGCGCCAGCGGTCGCTACCGTTGCCGCCAGCGCTTGGCCAACCTGCGTTCCGGTGGAGATCGCCTTTTGAATGATGATCGGTCCGGCGATCGTGCTGGAAATCAACCAGATCGCCAGTGCTGCCAGACCCATAAGATTTTGCAGACCATAGCCAGCAGCGCCGCCAACTCCGCCGGCCCCGAGGAAGGTCTGATCCGTCATGAAGTCGAGCAAGCCTGACGTAAGAAGTGACGCCGCGCCCCAACCTAACGGCCAGCACAGGACGCCGACATAGCCGAGCAGGAAGCTCACGCCGATGGAGTGCAACGTTCGCACTGCGAGGAAACCGATGAAGATCGGCGCGAGGGCGTATCCGACGTAGAGGATGAACTTCTGAACGAGGTAGGCGTAGAAGACAATGACGCTCGCCAAAAACCCAAGCGCCCACATGACGATCGAGATGCCGCCCTCGAAGATC
This sequence comes from uncultured Actinomycetes bacterium, assembly GCA_963769985.1. Classification (GTDB taxonomy): domain Bacteria; phylum Actinomycetota; class Acidimicrobiia; order Acidimicrobiales; family JACCXE01; genus JACCXE01. Next base: position 12,762 of record CAVYNR010000005.1, read on the forward strand.
GCCTGCCCGTCGAGCATATCCCACCACGACTTGGAACCAGTCGTGCCCTTCTGAATTGCGAGTGCTTTCTGGTATTGGTCGAAAACCTTCGCCGGGTTGGCCTTCAACGTATCCTTGACCGTCGTATCAACGACAGTCCCCACCTCTGTGCCCCATGTAGCCAGGTAAGCGAGCACTGCCACGAACGCGAAGGTGCGGCCCACCGTCCGCAAATAGGCGCCGGGGCTGCGATGGCCGGAGACAGTCGAGGAGACGATCCCTACCGCAAACGAGACGAAAGCTATCGGCGTCAGCACGCGGTTCATCTCAGCGCACTGATTGAGAAAATTCGGAAAGAGTGTGTTGAACTCGTTCATTGGATGGTGAGGTGGTTGCGCTTAGCGGCGTTGCGGAAAGGCCGGAGGCGTTGTTTCGAGCCGGAACACTTCGCCGTAGCGGCGGAAGCTCTGCTCCATCTCGGCCTGCCGCTCTTCGCGACGTGCCTGCTCCTGGCGCTCGCGGTCAGCGCGATTCTCCGCGTCCTGCGTGGCGACTTGCGCGGCGGCGTGATCAATTTCGCGATCGACCGAGGCGAGTTCCCCGGTGTAGCCAACAAGGACACCAGTCAGCTTTTGCGTTTCTGCGTCCGTCGTCGCCGCCTGGAGTTGCTGCGTCGTGGTCGCGATCTCTCCGCGCAACGCCTCGCGCCGCGTGAGCACGTCATCCGTGACCGCTTGGAAGTTCCGCGATCCTTGCTGGATCGCACCGAATTTCCGATACAACTCATCCGCGCGCGTCAGCTCTACACCGCCGGGCGTGGTGAAGGTATCGCCCAGACTTTGGTAAAGTCCGTTCGCGTTGTATTGCAGCGCCTCCACTCCATTCGCCAACTGCTGCAACTCGCCGATGGTTTGTCCCACACCACTCTGCTGAAGGCTGGAGATGAGCTGGTCTGCGCCCACGATGCTCAGCAATTGCTCCGGGTCGCCAAACGCTTTCACGTAAGCCTGAATCTGCTGCAACTGCTGGGTCAGCGCGTTGATCTGCTGCACCTGGTTGTTGATCATCTCGACCGTCTTCGCGATGTCCTCGACGTGCATGATCTCGTCGAGCACGTCGGAGAGCGGATTGGTGACGACGTATTGCGCGTGCGCGGCGTCGGTCAGAAGCCGACGGCGATGAGAAGTGCGGTAAGTGCTTTCATGGTCTTATTCCTGAATGCGCAACGTGCGCGTGCTGGGTTTGAGGATGGCTCCGCCGACTTCCCGCTCGGGCAGCGGAATGTCGAAGAGCGTGGCTGGCTCATCGGTGCCACCGGCTGGCTGCCGCTGCTGCTCGATGAGCGTGTGGTATTGCTGCTTGGCGGAATCGCTTCGTCCTTTTTCATATCCCGCAGCGTAGGACTTGTTCGCGGCGGCAGTGCTCCCGGCATGGAGCGACTCGCTGAGGAGCAAGCCGGCGCCTGCGCCCGCTGCCGTCGCGAGCGGATTCCGTTTTCCGAGCGTGCTGCCGAGCAAGGCACCGCCAGCGACGCCGATGGTATTGCCGACAAGCCGCGTCGGGCTGGTGCCCGCGCAGCCGGTGAATAGCGCCGCGACGGTCGTCGCAGCGATGAGTGGTAGAATCTTCATGCCTGAGTTCTACGGGCTGGAGGTGCGACCGTTGCTCCGCCTCTGGCGCGACATGTTTAGTGCGCGGAGCGTCACTCCGCCTCGCTGTCTCCGCTCGCTAGAACAAGCTACCAATTTCCGACTGGTGAGTACCGCACTGCGCTACCTATCCGTCTAAATGTCATCGCGTCGGCAAGCCGCGCGGCTGACGCCTCGCCGGTTCAGACGTCAGACAGTGCCCGCCATGAGCCACGCGGAATCGGACACCCATAAAGAACTAAGATCGCGCTCTCATCTGGGCGCAGCTCTTTAGTCAAAGAATTGCCTGCCAACCTCCTGCCAAACGAGCTATGCCGCCGACGCCAGCGACGCGACTTCGAGCATGTCGCAAACCCGCCCGGATTCTAGCTGCTTGATGATAAACCTCGTCCGCCCGTCGGGAAGGTTGCGCTCTCGCAAGGCAAGATGCCTGGGCTGTATTTCCTCCCTCGTTATCCGCTGCAACTTTGCTTCGTATTCTTTTGCGCTGATCGTTTTGGCATGTCGCCGTTTGGCGAGTTCACCGAGGACGATGTGGACAATTTCAGGAATCGCGCGTGAAGTGGCAATTTCGACGTTCATGGGGGGAGAGTGATGACCGGCCTTATAATTTACAACGGATAAGCTCGACGAGGAAATGGGGAGCGCGCCCTCTAGCGACCCTAGGGAACGCTCCGATGACTCGTGAGCGCGATAGGAATTTGTCAGCCCGAGGCAAATACGGTCGTGTCGCGGGCCGCATCGTGTCCATATCCATCTGCCTTCCCGCCGCCTCAACCGTCCAACTACCTTTCTTCATGTCCAATGAACTCAACGACTCCCAGCGACTTCACCGCGCGGTGATTGCTGCTGCGGAGCGGTGCCATCGCGACATCGCCGAATCCGTGCATGGCACGCTGTGCCAGACGCTCGGAGGTGCGGGATCATGGCCAAAGTGCTGGCGGCTGGCGTGAAAGCCGGTCAGCCGTTGGATTCGTTGCAACTCGATTCGCTCGCCGAGACGCTCGACCGCGCGCTCGACGAGGCCCGGCAAGTTCTGACGCAGCTTCAGCCGGTGGCGCCGGGGCAGGACGGATTGATGACAGCCCTTGCCCGCCTCGCCGCTGAAACAACGGCCGGACAGTCGATTTGCACGTTTGAATGCGAGGACGCCGTATTGATCGACAACCCAGATGCTGCGCTTTCCTTCTACCGCGTGGCCGAGGAGGCCGTCAAAAATGCGGTCGAGTATTGCACGGGCGCAGCACATCAAAATCTTGCTGATTGAGCGGGATGAAACGATCGCACTCACCGTGACGCACGATGGTCAGGTCTTTCCGCCGAAGACGCCGAGCGACGAAGTGAGCGGGTTTGAAGTGATGAGATCTCGCGCGCTCGCGGCGGGCGGGAAGTTCGACGCTCGATTCTGAATCAGGCGTTGGCACCAAGGTGACGTTCACGCTGCCGCGGCGCAGCCGCTCGCGCCTCGACTGATGCGAGACGTGCGAAAGCCGACAACGGCTCTTCTTACTTGGATGAAACCAGAGTAGGCTGCCTTTCCGTCCGATCGAATGAAAACCAATTCCGCGCCAACTACAAACGTCGTCAACGCCGCAAGCTGCGAGGCGCGTCTTGCTCGTGGATGACCACCCGACCTTCCGGCAGGGCCTCAAGTTCATCGTCGCGCAGACGGGCGAATTTGAGGTTTGCGGCGAGGCCGACAGTGCGCCGGCAGCGATTTCCGAGTGCCGCACGCTGAAACCCGATGTGGTGATCGTGGATGTCTCGATGCCGGGAATGAATGGAATCGAGCTGATCAAAATGATTCTCGCGGAGACGCCGGAGATGCCGATTCTGGTTGTGACGATGCACGAGGAGAACCTCTACGCTCTGCGCTCACTGAAAGCCGGAGCGAAGGGCTACGTGATGAAAGCTGAAGCCATGACTTCCATCGCCAATGCTCTGCGTCGCGTGGCGGATGGGAAGATTTACGTCAGCCCGACTTTCGGCGAGCAACTCATTTTCAAAGCGATCACCGCCATTGACGAAGGGATGGGCTCACCGGTGGATGTGCTTTCCGACCGCGAACTCGAGGTGCTGGAGAAACTCGGCAAAGGTCTGACGACGCGCGAGATCGCGGAGAATCTGCATCTCAGCCCGAAGACCGTCGAGACGCACCGCGCCCACATCAAGGAGAAGCTCAAGTTCAAGGATGCGACGGCGATGGTTCGATTTGCGGTGGATTGGGTGACCAGCGGTCAAAGCGATCGGGTTGCTGCCGGGGATACGCTGCCGAGCCGCCTGAGGCCGACGCAGTCGCGGTGTCGCCCTGCGGTCGTCGCGGCCAACAGCCAATAGGGCTGACCCTGAGAGCACGGCGGGGAGGGACTACCCATAGCATTCGCTCCGGCGTGAGCCATCGTTGTAGCCCCTATGTCAGACACCACTACCGACCCCACCGAAGAACAAATCGCCGACCTCGCCCGCAAGTTTTGGGAAGAAGAAGGCCAACCCGAAGGCAAAGCCGAAGAGCACTGGACCCGCGCCCAGGAACAGCTCCGCAACGGCACGACGAGCCAAGGCTCGAACGGCGATTCGGCACAGGCTTAAGCCTCAAGCCGCGGCCGTTCCCGCCAGCGCCGGGAGATCGGCGGCCATTCCAGCCGCGCCCCTTCCTTGATTTTGGAAAAGTCCGGCGCGCCGGTAGGAGCAACTCCCAGCCGAAGCTGGTGGGCTAGCGACATTGCGTCGAATGGCGCATGCACTTTGGCGTCGTTGTCGAAGTAAACGAACACGTCTCGTTCTGTGGCGGACTGGACGTTCGGCGAGCAATCGCGATCCCGGCGGGCGTTTTCCCTTTCGCCCAGGCACGCACCTTTCGCCCCCACATCCCGAGCGCTTCGGGCGTGTAGCCGCTGACGTAGAGTTCTTCGTCACCGTGAAGGCGCACATAGACGAAATCGCTCGTCGCGTCCTCGATCAGCGGCCATTTGCCGGCCGTATCGGCGACGACCATCGCGATGTCATGCTCCCGCAGAAGGGCGAGATGAACTCCCGCGTTTCAAAGGACGAATGCCGGACCTCGATGGCGTGGCGGAGCGGGCGCGTGCGGTCGGTCTTCGTCCACGCGCGACCGCGCAGACGCTCATCGTGCTTCTTCGCCAATCTTGCCGCTGCGCGCGTATCGCGGGGCAGCAGGTTAAAGAAATTCCGCAGTCGCTCTGGATCGAAGCGAAAGCTGGGCGGTAGCTGCCACAGAAACGGGCCGAGTTTTTCCGCAAGTCGGAGCACGCCCGAGGCGAAGAAATTGGCCAGCGGTGTTTCCACATCCTTCAGCCGCTTCATGTGGGTAATGAAGCGACTCCCTTTGATGGAAAAGACGAACCCTTCCGGCGAGGCGTCATACCACGCGCCGTAGCTCTCTGGTCGCTGGAGAGAATAGAACGAGCCGTTGATCTCGATCGAGCTTACCTGGCGCGAGGCGTATTCGAGTTCGCGGTGCTGCGGCCAGCCTTTGGGGTAGAAGCGTCCGCGCCACGGCGGATAAGTCCATCCGGAGATGCCGATGCGGATCTCTCCCATGTCGCGAATTCGCGCGACTCAGACCGGCTCGCAGTCCTGGTGGCCGCATTCACAAGCCTTTCCATCCGAGAGGCATCGCGTGACGCACGAGCTAAAGCCCGGACGCTTGCGGCACGCGACGACACACTTGATCCGACGCGACCAGATTTCCACCGCCTTGGCCTCGTCCTCTTCGAGTTCGTCGGCGAGTTTCTCGACATCATACGACTCCGAATAAACGGCAAGTCCGTTCACCTCGACGCTGTATTTGATGACGACCTTCATGTCTTTCGACAGCGGCTCGGTGGCGGTGAAAAGTCCGACGTCGGGCATAGTGTGGGATGGGGTTGGGGATTGGTTAGGAAATCGACAAGGATTTGCCGAGTGACGAACCGGCGCCACGCGCGGCTTTTGGCCGCGATTGCGCAGAAGCGCGAACCGAAGCGGCCCACTCCTTGAGCTGGGTCACCGACATGAAGTTAATGATCCGATCCGCAGGAATCTTCGCGAGGGCAGCGGCAGCCAGGCTCAGTTCCATGAAGGCGAGCTGTTCAGGATGATGTGCGTCAGTGCCGAGCGAGATGCGCACGCCTGCCTTGCGCGCGATTTTCAAGAGGCTGACTCGCAAGTCCTGCCGATCCGCGTAGCCATCGATCTCCACCGCTTTGTCCAGCCGCGCCGCTTCGGCAAAGACTTTGCTCCAATCGGCATTCAATCCTTCGCGCCGATTGTAAACGCGCGTTTGCGGGTGGCCGAGGATCTGGATGTCCGGGTTTCGGAGCCCGGCGATGTAGCGGCTCGTTTGATCTTCCTTGCGACGAAGAGCTGGAGTGAAAACAGCCCGAGCACGAGGTCGAGCTTCCGGAGCGCAGCGGGCCTCATGTCGCCTTCGCCTTCGGGTGAGAGATTCATCTCCGCGGAGCGAAGAACGGTGAACTCAATCTTCTGCTGTCCGCAGTTGCTTGTTGAGCGCGGCGATCTCGCGCCCTTGTTCCGCAAGGCGCGACTCGTCGAGGCCGCCGGCGATCTTCAAACCCTGCGTGTGATCGGTGATCCCAATGAATTTGTAACCGCGTTCGATCGCCGCCGCGGCCATTTCGGCGACAGTTCCGGCGCCGTCGCTCCACGTCGTGTGCATTTGCAGATCGCCATTGAGCCGCGCGGACCAGCCGGGATTTTTCGCCAGGACAGCGCGGGCTTGGACGAGGGTTAGAAATTCCCGCCGGATCGGGGGCACTTCCACCTCTGGGGGCGAATCGATCCAACGGTGAAGGCGCTTGGCCAGTGACGGTCCAATGCCCGTCAATTCTTGAAGCGACCGACCTGCCGCGACCATCGCTGCGGCTTCTTCCGGCCACATGAATGCCTCATGCGCCGCGCGGCGGAATGCCTGCTCGCGGTGTCCCTCTGCGTTCTCGGCCTCGCGGATGAGCAATTCAGCGATGGCGGCGTTATCGAGCACAGAAAGGAGTGCTCTCGGCTGTGCGAGAGTTACCGCTTGGTATCGCCGCGGTCGCCTTGACCTTTCGGCACTTTTTTCTTCGCCTTGGTGCGACTGTCCGCGGACAGCGATTTTCCGACGGCGACCGTCTTGCCAAAGGTTCCGTCCGATTTCCGCCGAACGAAGCGTTTGTCGCCTTTGCTCGGCTCGATGAGTTCTCGTTTGCTCGCGGCTTTGCGTTTTCGTAGGCATATAGAGTCAGTGGTTTGGGGTGAGGTGGCAGCGCCCTACGATCACGGCTTCAAGACGACTTTGATGCAGCCATCTTCCTTGTCGCGGAAGGTCTTGTAGAGCGTCCGGCGCTTCTTCGAGCGGGACGCTTGTGCGTGATGACGAACGAAGGATCGATCTCGCCCGCCTCGATCTTTTCGAGCAGCGGCTTGGTGTAACGCTGCACGTGCGTCTGGCCCATCTTGAGGGTGAGGCCTTTGTTCATCGCTTGGCCGAGCGGGAACTTGTCGATCATCCCGACATACACGCCCGGAATGGAAACGGTCCCGGCTTTGCGGCAGCAGTAAATCGCCTGGCGAATAACGTGAGCGCGATCCGTGGCGAGCATCACGGTGGCCTTCACCTTGTCGAGGACCGCATCGATGCCGCCCGTCTCGTGCGCTTCGCAGCCGACGGCGTCGATGCACCGATCCGGGCCGCGGCCGTTGGTCATGGCGTTGAGGGTTTCGTAAACGTCCTGCTCGTCGAAGTTGATCGTCTCCGCGCGCCCTTTGGTGCGGGCCATCTCCAGTCGCTCCGGCACGCGATCAATCGCGATGACGCGACCCGCGCCGAGCATCCAGCAGCTCTGGATGCACATTTGCGCGACCGGGCCGCAGCCCCACACCGCGACCGTGTCGCCGGGTTCGATGTCGGCATTCTCCGCCGCCATATAGCCGGTGGGGAAAATGTCGGAGAGGAAAAGCACCTTCTCGTCCGGCAAGTCGGACTCGATCTTGATCGGGCCGACGTCGGCGTGCGGCACACGAAGATACTCCGCCTGACCACCCGAATATCCGCCGAGCAGATGGGAGAATCCAAACGCTCCAGAAGGCGCATGGCCCATGAGCTTCCGCGCCTTCTCGGCATCGGGGTTCGTGGTGTCGCACGCCGAGAAAAGCGTCTTCGAGCAGAAAAAACAGTGGCCCGCACGCGATGACGAAGGGCACCACCACGCGGTCGCCCTTTTTGAGTTTCGTCACCGCGCTGCCGGTCTCGACGACGATGCCCATCGGCTCGTGGCCGAGGATGTCGCCGTCTTCCATGCCGGGCTGGTAGCCGTCGAAGAGATGCAAGTCCGAGCCGCAGATCGCCGTGGAGGTAATCTTGATGATGGCGTCCGTGGGTTCCTGAATCACGGGATCGGGAACTGTATCGACGCTGACGTTGATATTTGCCGTGCCAGACGAGTGCTCTCATAGGGATGATTGTGTTGCTTGTTTCTAGGAGCCGTCTCCGGTTAGCCCTTGTCCTTCATCTCATCCCGCGCGGCCTGGAGATGCGTTTTAATGAGCGGCAGCGCGGTCGAAGCAACAGTCTTAAGCGTCGCGTCTGCCGCCTTCGACTCCACCTTGCTCATCGTCTTTTCGAGCTTCTGGTGCCCGTCCACGCCGCTCTCCTGGAGATATTCTCTGTCGAAGTCCGCTCCTGACTTCGCGTTCAGTTTCTCGACCGCTTTCTTCGTCTTGTCGTCCGGCGTTTCCGGAAGTGTGACGCCTTTAGCCCCGGCGATTTCCTCCAGCTTCGTGGCGAGGCCCGTCTGTTCGTCCACCTCGGCCTGCGCATACGCTTTCACATCCGCGCTCGTGGCTTTCGCCAGAGCTGCCTTGCTCAGCTCAAGCTGCATCATTCCGCCCGACGCGATTTCCAGCATCAGCTTTTGGTCCGCATCCGAGAGCTTTTCCGCACCGGGTTTGATCGCTTTCACCTTCTGGCCGGCCTCCAGGTTGATCTTCGTCCATTCGGCGGCGTCGATCGTGCCGATCTTGCCGTCGTGGGCGGCGAAAGCGTTTTGTGTGAGGAATGCGGCGCCCGCGGTTGCGAGCGTGGCGGTAGTGATGAACTTGCGTCGATTCATAGGATTGTGTGGTTGATGAGTTGATGGCCGCGGCTCGTGCGCAGTGGTGCGCCGTTTGCGAGGACATCGCCACCGCTCCGCGGCTCGCGCGCGTCCATTTCTCCAAGATCCGTATTTCAGGAGACTACTGAGCGGAAACTTGGGTCCTCCTGATGCTGTTGCTCAGTAGGGGGTCCTGATTTCGCCAAAAAAACCGGAGGCATATAGTTGGAGTATGCAGGTCGATTTATTAGCACCCTTTGTCGCTACCGATCCCGTAGCCGCTGCGGTCGAGGCGCATGTGCGGGACTTGGAAGCGGCAGGCCACGGCGAGTTTTCCGTCAGCCGCGAAGGCGACGAAATGGTGCTGGCTTTCGGCCGGATCGAAGTGCGCGGACGAGACCTACGACGTGGCGTTGATCCGGCTGGCTTGTGCGTTGCTCGACAGCGAGAACTTTTGTTCGCTTTTTCTCGCGCGGATGCGCAATCCCATGCGCAATCCCCCGGCTGCTAACTTCGCGGGATAATCTTCTGGGGGTTCGGCAAGCGGCAGGCAGACGGTAAAGGTCGCGCCTTGATCTGCTCCGCGCGCTACGGGCGCTGATTGTTCCTTGGTGGGCATCTACTGTCGCCTTGGAAATCGCCAGTCCAAGACCCAGACCGCCGAACTCTTGAGTGATCGCTTCGTTGGCTTGCGTGAAGGCGTCGAAGATGCGCTCGGCGGCGTCTGCTTCAAAGCCGATCCCGGTGTCCGAGACCTCGACCACGATGCGAGAAGGCGCGTCCGGCGTCGGCTGGCTCGTTGCGTGATCGAACCGTGATGCCGCCGCGCTCTGGGGTGAATTTCGAGGCATTTTTGAGGAGATTCCAAAAGACCTGCTGAAGACGTTTGAAGTCGCCGGTCAGGTGGTCAGTCTCGGCGTCCAATTCGCAAGACCAGTCGCTGAGACTTTTCTTTCACATCCGGGCGCAGCGACTTCGGCGGCGAGGCGGATGGCTTCATGCAAATTCATCGGCTCCTGGCTCAGCTCAAATTTCCCCCGTGAAATGCGTGTCAGGTCGAGCAACTCGTCGATGAACTGCGCTTCGAGCGTCACATTGCGCTGGATCATGTCGAGCCCTTCCACCACCTGCGCCGGCAGGTCGCTGCGGAGCATCAAGGTATCCACCGACATGAGCACCGGCGTAAGCGGGGTGCGCAGCTCGTGCGAGAGCACCGCGAGGAAATGATCCTTGGCCTTCCCCGCGGCCTCCGCTTCGGCCCGCGCTGTCTCCGTTTCCTGCAAGGCTTTTCTCCAGCGCCTCCTTCGCCTGAAGCTTCTCCGTATGATCGCGGAAAATCTTCACCAAGCCGACCGCTGCCCCGTGCGCATCGTGCATCGATGTCATCACGCCGCTGCCCCAAAAGCGGCTCCCATCCTTGCGCAAATGCCAGCGTTCGTCGGACGGCGCGGCCTTCGCGCAGCGCAGTTCCGGCTTCGTGTTCGGGGGCACCCGCGGCGCGATCTTCCTCGGTAAAGATGATGTCGCCCGGTTGGCCGATGGCTTCCTCCTGAGTGTAGCCGAGAATTCGTTTCGCACCCGCGTTCCAGCTTGTGATCCGGCGGTCGAGATCCATCGAGAAGATCGCGTATTCGCGCGCGTTATCCACGATGAGCCGCATGCGCTCCTGACTCTCGCGCAGTGCCTCCTCGGCGTTCTTGCGTTCGGTAATGTCGAGCGCCATGCCGACAATGAATCGCCGCCCGTCGCGCAACGTCCCCGGCATCGAGGCGCTGAAAACCCACGAGCGGTGATCGCCAGTGTGCGTCGTCAGGTCGAATTCCGTATCGATCTGGTGCGACTCGCCGCGGAAAAGCTGTTGAATCCGTTCGCGCACCTCGCTTCCCCATGCGCCGTGGGCGCGGCTTAACCAGGCATCGAGCGTGGGAATATCTTCGGCGCGTGTAGCCGGTAAGCGCCGTCCAGGCTTTGCTGACTTGCAGCACCTGCCCGTCCTCCGCGTGCATGATGACCGGAATGGGCGCATCCTCGATCGCGCGGCGAAATTGCTCCTCACTCACCACCAGCGCCGCCTCGGCCCCGCGACGTGCACTGATGTCGCGGGCGATAGTGGAAACGCCGATCACTTCGCCGCGATGGTTCTTTACCGGCGAGAGGGTGATTGAGAGGGACAGTTCGCGACCGTCCTTGTGAATGCGGACGGTGTCGAAGGTTTCGACGTCCTTGCTGTGCTTGATGCGGTCCACATTGCGCAGCACCTGGGCGAGGTCCTCTGGCAGCGTCAGCATGGTGAGTGGTTTCCCGAGCGCTTCCCTGGCGGGATAGCCGTAGAGCCGCTCAGCGGCCGCATTCCAGCTCGTGATCTTCCCGCCGAAATCGATCGAGATGATCGAGTCCTCTGAGCTTTGCACGATCGCCGCGAGGAAGGCGCAGGTTTCCGCGGCGCGCTTCAATGCCGTCACTTCCACGAAGGTGAGCACGACGCCGGCGACAGCTTCTCCACTTCCGAAATGCGGAAGGAGTCGCGCGAGGAAATGTCGCCCATCGGCACTGCGGACTTCGCGCTCCACGGCGGCGCGATCGACCAGTGCTCGCTCCGCGTCGGCATGAAGATCGGGATATTCGAGCTGATGCCGAAAGTCCGAAAGATGCTGCCCCATCGCGTGCGGAAGGACGCGGCAAATCTCGGCTGCGTTCGGCGTATAACCGGTCAGTCGCAGTTCGCGATCGAAGAAGACGGTGGCGACGACGCTGGAAGGCGTCAGGTGGTGCCCATCGGAGTCGCTCCGGGCGTTGGCGTCTTGCTCCATACTCATCGCGGAAAGAGCAAGGCGAAGACGGTGAGCACTGGCGCGAGAGCACGATGAGTTTGAAGAAACGCAGTGGAGGAGGTCAGCCATGGGGCGCACGCTACGCTTCATTGCTGCATTCTGCGAGGCTGCCGTCGTGCGAGCATTCTCTGGACGCTTTCTGCATCCGACGATGAAGAGCCGCGCCGATATGCCGGCTATGACCAAACGTGAACAACTCATTCAATGGCTCGGCGATGCGCACGCGATGGAAGTCGGCATCGTCAGCACTCTCGAAAAGCACATCGCTGACGCAAAGGGTCTGCCCAAAGTCCGCGCGGCTTTGACCAAGCATCTGCGAGAAACAAAGAGCCATGCGACGGAGATGAAAAAAGCGCTGGCGTCGTTGGGCGGCTCCCATCCCGTGTTGAAGGAAGGCGTGAGCAAGCTGGTGAATTTTGCGGCCGGTATGGTGACCACCGCGGCGAAAGATACCATCGTCAAGAATGCCATCGCCGACTTCGCGACCGAGCATTTCGAGATGGCTTGCTACAATTCCTTGATCCTTACCGCCACGGACTTGGGCGAGACCAAAATCGCCGCGACATGTAAGGCGATTCTGAAAGAGGAAAAGGCAATGGCGGCACTGCTGGAGAGTCTGTTCAAGGGAGTGAACGACACGTATCTCGCCACTCTCGATGATGACGAAGAAGAAGCCGGCGGCGAAACCCGCACGTCCGAGTCGCCGACCTGCTTCGTCGAAGAAAGCCAAGCGATAGCTCGGCAGCGATCCTACGCGAGACTAGCGGACTGCATCAGTCGCCGCATGGCGAAGGGCTCCGCTGGCGGCGTCCGCTTCCAGCAGTGCGTTGTTAATGGCGAAAGCGGCCTGCATTCCCTCGGCCACTGCCGCGATCACGAGCTGCACGCCTTTGCTGCAATTGCCGGCCGCATAGACTCCGGGAACCGACGTGGCAGTATCTTCGCCGCACTGAATGCAGCCATCTTCCGGGCAGAAATCACAACCGAGCTTTTCGGCCAGCGGCGACCGCTGGACTTGGCCGGGAGAAAAGAAGAGCGCCTTGCGTGGGAGGAAAGTGTCGTCGGCAAAGCGAATGCCTTCGAGATCGCCGCCTTTGCCTTCCAGGCGGGCGATGCGCTTCTTGATGATCCTGACACCGACGCGCTCCATCGTCTGCCGCGCTTTATCGTCGTAGGAGATCGCGGTGCTGTTGGTGCAAAGCACAATGTCGGGGCTCCAGAGCAGCAACTCGATGGCAAGGTCGGCGGCGTCTTGCGTGGCGCCGATTACAGCGAGCGGCTGTCCGCGAACTTCCCAGCCGTCGCAATAAGGGCAACTGTGCGCGGTCTTGCCGTAGAACTGCGCGGAAGTTCTCAATCTGCGGCAGTTCGTCCACGAGGCCCGTGGCAATGAGGAGCGTGCGAGCGGAAAGGCGTTCACCTGATTCGAGAACGGCCGTGAATTCGCCCTCGCCACGCTCGACATCGGCCACCACGGTTTGCCGAAGCTCTACGGTTTCGTAGCGCCGCAACTGCTCGCGGGAAATCGCCAGGAACTCCGCCGGCGTCGAGCCGTCTCGCGAAAGGTAGCCGTTGAAGATCTTCGCCGGCTCATTGCGTGGATGTCCCGCATCACAGACGAGCACTTTGCGCAGGCAGCGTCCCAGGACCAGCGCCGCGCTCAGCCCCGCCGGGCCGCCGCCGACGATGATCGTGTCGAGAAGTGGTTTCACTATTGGCAGCGTCTGTCAGCCGCTGCATCCGCGCATGACTGCCATGAGGATCAGCGTGCCGACAATCGACACGACGATGGAACCGATGCAGCCGAGCTTGCTGGAGAAAAAGCCGAACATGTGAAAACGAAAACGCGGGGCGCGAGATGAATCGCGCCCCGCGCTCGTGTCGTGCTTAGTCGAGCTTCTTTGCGTAGTAGCTCATCAGATCAGGATCGATGTCGCCGGGCGCGCAAAGCTGCGGCTCTTCCGGGAAGTCCGGCCACGGGAAACCGGGAGGCATTTCATCGCGAACTTCCAGTTCCTCGCCGTCCTCCGGATGCGGACCGTTCCAGATTTCGCCGATCTGGTGGTAAAGATCGCTCTGGCTCCAGCGCCACATGATCGTGTGCAGACCTTCCGCTTCCAATTTCGCCGCCTCGGGAAATTGCTTGTTGCTCACACTCGGAATCGGCAGCAGCCGTCCCACGTCTGCGCCCGTCAGCTTTTCGAGCGCCTTCGCATACGCGACGATATGCACGCCGCCGCGGACCAGAAGGTAGCCGATCATCGCACGCGCCGTCGGATCGTCCGTCATCTCATAGACCCGCGCTTTCCCCGCGCGCGCTCCGCACTCGAGGAAGAAGTTGTGCAGCAAGTCCATCTTGAGATTGCCGGTCGCGGTCACGTAGCTGCCGTTCCAAGGATTCCCGAAGCCATCGTAAGGAAGCGCAGTCTGCGCCGAGCCGGAGAAATGATACGGGAAGAACGAGTTCACGTCCGGGTCGCTCAGCGGCGCCGGATTTCCTTTTCCACCCTTGGCGGTGTTCGCGGGTTTTGCGGCCGGCTTCTTTCCCTTCGCCGAACCACCGGCGGTGGGCATCGGAGTCTTGCTGCGATCGACGCGCGGCGTGGCGCCATTGAGCAGCAGGTTGATCGTCGCGGCGACCGCTTCGATGTGGCTGTATTCCTCGGCGGCGATATTGCAGATGAGTTCGTAGAAGGGCCGATATTTGTCCCGTCCGCGAAAATTGAAGGACTGGAACGTGTAGTTCATCAGCGTGGACATCTCGCCGAATTTCCCTCCCATCAGTTCCTGGACGGCGGCGGCGGCGGCGGGGTTCGGACCATTGGGTTCAGGCAGGTCCACGGCGAGTTGATCGAAGCGTTGAATCATAGACCTATGCATCGCACACCTACGCGGGGCTGCGGCTGAGGAACTCGCCTGAGTCGAGTTTCGGGTCGCCCGATGAAAACCCGACTCCGGCCTTTGCGCACGCTCAGGCACGCTTTATCTCCCGCTCCGTCTGCGTTGACGTAGATTCCAATTCCATCCCATCTGCGATGGTATGACAACTGCGCATTTGCCATGATCATGAGTGCCGTCCGCCCGCTGCGAATCTTCCTCGTCGAGAATCACACTGACACGTTGAAGTGGCTCACGCTTTACCTCCAGCAGATGGGCCACACCGTCGCCTCCGCGCGCACGATGGAGGACGCGTTGACCGCACTCCCGGAGGCCAATTGCGAAGTTCTCATCAGCGACATCGGGCTGCCGGACGGCGATGGCTGGCAACTCTTGCAACGCCTGCGCGACGCCGCCAAGCCGCTGCCGGGCTACGCCATCGCGATGAGCGGCTATGGCATGAATGCGGATCGCTCCAAAAGCAAAGCGGCCGGCTACAGCCAGCACATCTTGAAACCCTTCAAAGCGGCTGAACTTCAGGCCATGCTCGGCGAGGCGGCTCGCACGCTCGACGAATAACGTCGCCCTTACGCGACGCGCATCCGGGCCAACGTCGCAATCGCGTCTCCGCCGCTGCGGTCCGGGATGATGTGGAGTTCGAGCACGCGCACATCCGTCAGCGAGACGGAGAAAGGTTTCCAATTCTCTCACTGCACCGCTGGGGCTGAAGTGGAACTGCTGGCGCACAATATCCCGCAGCGGGCCGACCTCCGTCGCGCAGCGGAAAACGAATTCCTGAGCGCGCTCGCGAGCCTCTTCGACGAAGAGCACCTCGATGCAGTCGAAGATTTTGCGGGGAGTCAAATAGGAGCCGGATCGTTTGCTCACCCGACTTTGCCGCGCGCCAGCCAGTCGGATCGCGAAGAACGAACACCCTTTCGATTGGCGCGTTGGCATCTTCCGAAGTGACTTCCACCTCGGCAAGTTGCTCCAAATCGAGCCAGTCGCCTTTCTCTTCCGTGATCGCGGTTGACGCGGGGTTGACGATTCGTTTTCGCATTTTATACGGCGGCTTTGGCGAAACGCGCGGATCATCATTCGGCTTCGAACGGCTCGTCATCCGCAGGATGCCTTTTACTATCGATCCGCCGGCCAAAACGATAAGGAACAGCACGGCGGCGGCAACGAGCATCGCTGTCTCCTCATTCGCCCCAAAGTATGGCGCGAAGACCGATTCCAAGCGCACCGGGTCCCAAGCCCATGACCGCTGCTGCCATTCATGCGCCAAGTAGATGCCCCCTCCGATCAAACCGAATGAAAACAGACCGAGGAGCCAGACTTGGAAGATGAACGTAGGAATCATGTGCGCACCAGTCAATCGCGCCACAACCAGCATTGGCTGTCCGCATCGCCTCCGCATTCGTCAAAGGCCGAAGTTCCGCCGCGGTGCGATGGTCAATGTGTGAAAACCGCGCGCTTTTCCCAAGTCGTTGAGAAGTGCGGCGAGCCGGAGACGTATCTGCTTTTGATGGACCCCGCGAAGGACCGGACGTTTCAAGCGGCCGTGAAAGCGCAGCGGGTGATGACCGTTTTTCAGGAAGCAGTCGGCACCAAAACGGACCGGGGAGAAATTGGTTTTCAGCCTGGTCGCAGTCGCCAATTCCTCGTCTTCCCGAAGTCGCTGCAAATCATTCACCGGCCGCTCGGTCGTCGGCATCAAATACGACCTCCTCAGTTCGCCCGAAGTCCCAAAAAGCGAACGCGCGAAAGCCTCCGCGGCCGCCGAAAAAGCCGAAGCCAAAGGCCGCGCCGAAAGCCGCGCAAGAAAAGGCGGAACCGCCGCCGAAGCACAATGTCGTTGCCTTCCAGAGGCCACCGGAAAAGGAGGACGAAGACGAGGAGGACGATGAAATCGCCGACCTGAAAAAGCAGGTGCGTCACGCGATGGCGGTGCTGGAGGAAGGCAAAGCCGTGGCGGCCTTCAATCTTCTCAAGCGCATCGTCGAATAAACATTCGCGGCCAGCGCGCTCCGACCGCGCGATATACAGAGACACTATGAGAGCACTCTGGAAAGGCGCCATCACCTTCGGCCTCGTCACCATTCCCGTTTCGCTGTTCCCCGCGACGCGCCGCGAGGAATTGAAATTCCGCCTGCTGCGCGCGCAGCGACCAGAGCCCGGTGAACTACAAGCGGGTCGCGGAGGCCGATGGCAAGGAGGTGCCGTGGGATCAGATCGTGAAAGGCTACGAGTACGAGAAAGGGCAAGTTCGTCATCCTCAAGGACGAGGACTTTGCCCGCGTGGATGTCGAGGCGACGCAGACGGTGGACATCATGAATTTCGTCAGCATCGACGACGTGGACCCGCTCCTCTTCTACAAGCCCTACTTCCTCGAAGCGGCCAAGGGCGGCGACAAAGCCTACGTCCTCCTCCGCGACGCGCTCATCGACACGGGCAAAATCGCCATCGCGAAGGTCGTGATCCGCACGCGGCAGCATCTCGCCGCCGTGAAGCCGCAGAAAAAGGGTCTGATGCTCGAACTCATGCACTTCCCAAAAGAGCTGATCCCCGTGGATGAATTCAACGAGCCGGCGGAGAAAGCGGTCGGGAAAGCCGAGATGCAGATGGCCAAGCAGCTCATCGAAAGCATGACCCAGGAGTGGAAGCCGGAGCAATACAACGACGAGTATCACGAGGCCTTGGAAAAGCTCATCGAGGAGAAGATCGAAGATCCCGACAAAGCCGCGCCGACCCCGACCAAGAAGCGTCAGGCCACGAACGTCATCGACCTGGTGTCCGTGCTGCAGGAGAGCCTCCAGCAATCGAAGGGCAAGGTCGCGAGCAAGAAAAAGGCAGCGCCGGCTCGCAAGCCAGCCAAGCGCAAGAAGGCTGCATAGTCTGCGTTCCACAATGCGGCCAACCACGCTCGAGGTCTTGGGCGAATAGAGGGATATGCCAAACATTTCCATTCGCGTTCACGGAATCGTCGATTATGCCGCCGGAATTCTGCTGGTGACTTCCCCGTTCGTTCCTCCCCTATCCTGACAACCCGATGAAGATGATTGCCGCTGTCTTCGGCGCGATCATCCTCCTCTACAGCTCCATGACGGACTACCCGCTCGGGTTGCTGAGATTTGTTCCGTTTCCGATCCACCGCGCGGCGGATTTGTTTGTGGGCGGTGGGCTAGCCTTCGCGCCAATTCATTTTGCCGTGTCACGGCATTCCGGCGGTGCTTTTCATCATCTTGGGCTTAGCGCTCATCGCGATGGCTTTTCTCACCCGAGGCCGTTTTAGCCCGACAGGTCAGGACAACCCGGTGGTGCCGGGAGCCTGAAAATTGCGCAGAAGCCGGATCAAGTGCCCGCGCATTCTTGATGGCGTAGCCGTCGCGGTCGTTATTGAAGTACGCCCACACGCGAGCCGCGCCGCTCTCGCTGAATCTTCGCCGCCCAGTCGGCGAGTTCGGCCTGGTGTAATCGTGGCGATACCACTGCTTGATGCCGTGAAAGCGGACGTAGATGTCGTCCGCCGTCTTCACCAACTCGTCCGGCAGGCGCGGCCCGCTGCACGAGCAGAAGATGGCGCCGGCCTCGCGGAAAGCGGCGAACACGTTCTCCCTCCACCAACTGCGGTGGCGAAACTCCACGACGTTGCGCCGGGCCGGGTCGAGTTGGGAAAGGATGCGGTCCAGGCGGGCGCGCGTGTAGTGGAAGCTCGGCGGAAGCTGGAAAAGGAAGCAGCCCATGCGCGGGCCGAGCAGGTCGGCGATGTGCCCGAAGTCCTTCACCAGCGTCTTCGTGCCGCTGAACCGTTTGACGTGGGTGATCAGCTCCGACGCTTTGACCGTGTAGATGAACTTCCGGCGGCCCGCCTGCCGGACCCACGCCTGAACCGCGGCGGCCGTCGGCCAGGAGTAGAAAGGGGCGTTGAGTTCGACGGTTTTGAAATGGTTGGCGTAGTGCTCAAACCATCGGTTCGTCGGCAGATCCGCCGGGTAAAAGCCGCCGCGCCAATGCCAGTAGAACCAGCCCGAGCAACCGACATGCACCTGCGGCGTCGATGGCATGGCGGCGCGCTCAGCTCGTGGGCTGGCGTCGTCGCTCCCACGCGAGCCGGGCGGCGTGCATTTTCGCGGCCCGGCCGACGTTCTCTTCGCGTTGCTTCGCGCGCCTCGCCTCGCGTTTGGCGCGGCGTTCTTCCCTCGTGAGGACGGTTTCGGCAAGGATGTGGGCATTCGATTCAGGCTTCGCGAACGACCTGCGCCGCCGCCTTGTCGTCCCGCATCCCGACGAAAGTGCAGTGCCGAAGCTTGCCGCCGTCCGTCCATTCCACAAACGCGACCTGACAGACCAGCGTCGGCTTCACCCAGCGACACTCCTTCATCTTCTCGGCGGTCAGCGCCTCGCCCCAGCGCGAGGCTTTTTTCTCCGGGAGATTGACGAACGGACAATCGTCGATCGATCAGCTTTTTCAGAGTCGGGAAAGATCTCGTCGCGGATGCGCGGCACGAAGCCGTTCTTCACCTTCGCGACGAAATGCAGCCGCTTCTTTTCGTAAACGCCGACGATCAATGAGTCGAACCCGCGCGCGCCGGGCACGTAGCCGCCGATGACGAACTCCTGCGCGCGGTTGGTCCGGCGTTTGATCCACGCGCCGCTGCGCTCGCCCGGTTCGTATATCGAGCCGATGCGCTTTCCGACGACGCCTTCCAGGCCGAGCTTCTGCACGGCTTCGAGAATGTGTCCGGCGGGCGCCTGCAGCAGCGGCGACAGGCGCAGCGGATCGGTCGGCATCAGCGAGTAATCGTTGAGCAACTCGCGGCGGCGCTCGATGGGCAATGCCGACGCAGGTCTTCGCCGTCCCGATTCAGCAGATCGAAGGCGTAGAAGAAAATCGGCGGCATCGACTGACCCGCTGTTTTGCAGGAGCTGAAAGGACGGGCGCCCTTGCTCGTCGAGCGCGACGATTTCGCCATCGACCGCGAAGTCGCCCGGCAGCTTCGCCAGCGCTTCGGCGACGCGCGGGGAAGCGGTCGTTGAGCCGCTTCTCGTTGCGCGAAAACAGCGTCGACCTTCGTTCCCGTCTTCACCGCGACGCAGCGGTAGCCGTCGAACTTGATCTCAAAGGTCCAGTCATCGCCTTCCGGCAGTTCCGTCACCGCCTTGCATTGCATCGGCTCGACGAAGGCGGCCTTCACGATGCGATGGCTGGAGGGCCGCGTTTGGCGTGCTTCTCCGCGGGCGTGTTGCTCTGCCACTGCGCGTCATTGTCCTTCGCGATCTGCTTCATCGAGCGTCCGCTGATCGCCGAGGTGTCATCCGCTTTGGCGGAAAGCGTGATGCGGCTTGCCCGCTTTGATCAGCAGCCATTTGTTGCTGTCTTCCTCGCGCCGGTCTTTCACCAGAATCCATTCGCCCTTCAGCTTCTTGCCGCGCATGATGACGTGCATTTTGCCTTGGTGAAAAGCGGCCGCGGGATTGCCGGTGAGGTCTTCGTATTCGCCCTGGTCCCAGACCATCACCGTGCCCGCGCCGTAGTTGCCGGGCGGGATGGTGCCCTCGAAGTCCGCGTAATCCAGCGGATGATCTTCGACGTGCATGGCGAGCCGCGCTTCCCGCAGCTTCGTCGGCGGCCCTTTCGGCACCGCCCACGAGCGCAGCACGCCCTGCATCTCCAGCCGCCAGTCGTAGTGCAGATGACTCGCCTCGTGTTTCTGAATGACGAAGCGGTGAACGCCTTTGCCTGTGGCCGTTTTCGCGACGGGCTTCGCCGCCGGCTCGGGCGTCTTGGTGTGGTCGCGCTTCGCGGCATATTCGCGCAGGCTCTTGTCGTGATCCTGGCCGGTCTTGCTGCGATTGCGCGGCCACGACGAAAGCTTCGGCGGCGGGCCGGCGGCGAGCGCTTTGGTGAAAGCCGCCGGCAAAGTCTGTCGAAGCTTCAGCACCGGCGCGAACAGGTCGCCGAGCCGTTTGATCCGCTTCACCGCGGCATCCGGCTTGAAGAAGAGCGCCTCGGCTTTCTTGCGCTTCACCGCCTTCGCCAGTTCCTCCCACGTCACCGGCATCGAGATGAACGGTCCGCCGTCTTTCGCCCGCATCGCATACACGCAGACCGTCGTTTTGAAGTCCGAGTTCTGGCTCCAGTCGATCAGCACTTTTCCGCGCCGCAGCGTCTTCGCCATCTCCGAGACGACGCGATCCGGCAGTTGCTGCTCGACCAGTTCCGCGATCGCCTTCGCGAAAGGCTGCGTCGCCTCGTAGGTCACATCGGTATTCAGCGGCACGCTGAGGTGCAGGCCTTTCGAGCCCGACACTTTCACGAAGGACTCCAGCTTCAGCGCGTCGAAGACCTTCTTCAGATGCAGCGCGACCTCGCCGCAATCGAGGATGCCGGCTCCCTCGCCGGGATCGAGATCGAAGACGACGGAGGTCGGCCGATTCAGCTCGGGCGCGTGCGCGAGCAGGACGTGCTTTTCGATGTCCCCGAGATTGGTCGCCCAGACCAGCGTCGCCCGGTCATTGCAGAGCACGTAGTTGATGTCCGGCCCGCCTTCGCTCCGCGGCACGGCGAACGCTTCACCCACGGCGGCGTGTGCTTGGGCGCATTCTTTTCGTAGAAATGCTCGCCGGTGATTCCGTCCGGGTAGCGCTTCAAGGTCAGCGGCCGGTCGCGAAGATGCGGCAGGATGGCCTCCGCAATGTCGGAGTAAAACGTGATGACCTGCGCCTTTGGTGAAGCCGCTCTCGGGGAAGAAAACCTTGTCGAGGTTGGAGATCGTCAGCTCCCGCCCATCGACTTCGATCTGCTGCTTCTTGGTCATGGGTCACACGACCGCTACCTCGCGGGAAATGATCAGCACTTCCTCTTGTTTCAGTGCGACCTCGATCGACTTCTTGAAGGCGGGCATGTCGAAGTCCGCCGACCCGTCATCGAGCACGCGCACGATGGTCACCTCGTCGCGAAAGGTCACGCCGCCCATCCGCCAAGCGCCTTCCGATCGGTGCTTGAGATGCGTGTAGCCGCCGAAGGCTTTGACGAGCTTGTCTTTGATCCGCTGAATCTCGCCGCCATCCACGGGCGTGCCGTCGTTCATCGTCATCGGTAGGTAAATCTCAAATTCTCGCATGGGTATGGGGAAGGTTGCGGACAATCGACGTCCGAAACGATTCGCACCTCCGCCCATGCTTGGGGCCATGAACCTCGCTCGCTAGGCGATGTTCACAGCCGCCGAGGGCGGGCGGCGCGAATGTGCAGTGTGCCGCACCCATCCCATCCTAATGAGAATCCTGATGATCGATATCGGCGGATCGAACGTGAAAGTGATGGTCAATGGAAACGAGGAGATGCGGAAGTTTCCCTCGGGCCGTGAACTGACGGCGAAACAGATGGTCGCCGGCGTCAAGGCACAGACTCGAGGATTGGGAGTTCGACGCCATCACGATCGGCTTCCCCGGTTTGGTGGAAAACGGGAAGCTTGTCCGCGAGCCGCTCAATCTCTCGGGCGGCTGGCTGAAATTTGATTTCGCGCGGGCGTTCGATCGGCCCGTGCGAATCATCAACGACGCCGCCATGCAGGCGCTCGCGAACTACAAGGGAGGCCGAATGTTGTTCGTCGGCTTCGGCACCAGCGTTGGCGCCGCGCTGGTCGCGGACGATGTGGTCGTGCCGGTGGAACTCGGCCTGATTCCCTTCAGCAAGCGGCACACATTTATGTCGCGACTGACCAAAGAAGCGCGGCGTGAGAACGGCCACGAGCGCTGGCAGAAAGCCGTGCATGACGCCGTGTTTCTCCTTCAGGATATCTTCTGGCCTTCGGACACAGTCATCGGCGGTGGGAACGCAAAGCACCTTGATCCGCTGCCGCCCAAATGCCGTCGGAGCAGTAATCGTGAGGCCATCGCCGGAGCCGTACGACTGTGGAACGGCGCGGATCTTCGTGCCGAACCCTATGGCACGACGTGGCGAATCGAACGCGATGCCACCGTCCGCGGAGCGACAAAACGGAAACCAACCGGCGCAAACGGTTCACGGGTTTCTAAAGCACGCAGTCCGGCCCGGATACGGCCTGCCAACAAATAACCCTGCGCGTTCACCCTCCATCGGAATTCGCGGCGAGATCGCGGGCGAAAAAGCCCATTCCGCCCACCGATTGAAATTCCGCGATCGTAGTTACGCCCTCGGCAACTTTTTGCAGGTCGTCCTCGACCATCGAAAGTGCGCCGCGCCCGCGCAAATGTCTGCGCAGCGTGTGTTCGTCGGCATGGGAAAGGATGAGGTCGGCATCGCTCTCCCCCAGCCGATGAATTTCAAAGACGCCGATGCGCCCGGCATAACCTGACCCGCCACATTTCGGACAACCCGCCGCGTGCCAGGTCTTATCCGGCACCGGCTGCTGGCACATTTGCAGCCATCGCGTTTCGTCGGGAGTAGGCGGTTCCGGCCGACGGCAGGAGAAGCAGAGCCGACGCACGAGCCGCTGTGCCACAAGCAGGTCGAGGGTGGCGGCGATCTCGTGATCCGACAGACCGAGGTGCCGCAATACGCTGATGGTGCCCGCCGCGTCGCGCGCGTGAAGAGTGCTGAGGAAGACATGTCCGCTGTCCGCGGCGTCCAGTGCGGCCCGCGCGGAAACTGCGTCGCGCATTTCGCCCATCATCAAGACGTCTGGGTCGAGGCGGAGTAAACCTTTCACTCCTTCGGCGTAGGTCAGTCCCTGCCGCTCGTTCACCTGGAGCTGCGTAACGTCATCGAGCACATATTCGACAGGATCTTCGATGCTCACGATGGCACGACCCGCTCGAGCGAACTCGCGCACCAAGGCATAGAGCGTTGTGGTCTTGCCGGAGCCAGTCGGCCCGCTAATCAAGATCATCCCGCGCACGTCGTGCAGCGCACGGGTAAGCGCGGCGTAGTCCGGGGTGCTCAGACCGAGTTGATCCAACGGAGGCCGGGTCAGTGCGTGTGGAAGCAAGCGCAGCGCAAGCTTCTCGCCTCGAACACCGGGACCCGTGGCGACGCGAACTGAGACTTCATCGCCCGCAACCCGAAGCGCCGCCCGGCCATCCTGCGGGCGCAACGTGAACGCCGGGTCGAGGTCGGCGTGGGTTTTGAATGCTCGAAGCAGCGGCAGTCCGCGTTCCCGTGAGAGTCGAACCGTGTCCACGAGCGAGCCATCGATTCGGAATCGGACATCATAGCCATCGTCGGCGGGATCGAGGTGAATGTCGGACGCCTTTTCGCGCACGGCGTCCGTGAGCAAAGCGGTGGCCAACCCGAGGGCGTGGATGGCTTCGTCGCCGCTGGCCACGCGGGCGAGCGCTTCATCCAGAAGTCGGGCGCGGGAAGGCTGCCGCGCCCGGCGATGACCGTTTGAGGAGGGGGCATTCATGGAAGCAGTTGGGGTTACTTCGCTTTTGGCAACGTCACGACCAGCATGCCTTCCTTTTTGTCCACCTTCATCTTATCGCTCTGGACCGGGCCGGGCAGCGTGAGCAGTTGGGAGTAGGCCGCCTTGCGCGTGCTGTGCAGGGCGCCGGCTTCGTTGTCCTTCTTCCTCGTCTCCTGTTCCTTCGCCTCGATCTTCAGCGTCCGGCCTTCGACGGTGACGTTGATCTCCTGCATGTCGCGATCCGGGAGATAGGCGCGCACGACGTAGTTATCGCCTTCCTCCTTGAGATCAAGCGACGATCCGAAGCGCGGCTCGTCGAAGAAGCCCTTATGCTCGGATTCGCCACGGAACTCGCGGAACGCATCCTCGAAGACGCGATCCATGTCGCGGCGCATCTTTTCCATGTGCGCGAAAATATCGCGGTCCCAAGTCGGTGAGCGGCAACAACGCGGGGTCCGGCATCGAGAGCGAAGGCTTGTCGCCGTTCGGAGCTGCGCCCTTGGCGACGGTGACGACGATCATGCTGTCCTTCTGCTTGCGCTCGATCTTCGGCTCGGCGCCGGCGACCACACCACTCAGCGTGATGCTTTGCTCATAGCGCCCCGCCTTGTCTTCAGCGGGCGCGACGATGTGCAACGTGTCGCCCTCCAGTTTGACCTGCACGTTCTCCAAGTCGCGGTCAGGCAGATTCAGCCGCAAGGTATAGCGGTCCTTGTCTTCGCGCAGATCGGCTGAAGCCGTCGAGACCGATTTCTCCTTGCTGTCGCCGCGGAGATTCTTCCAAGTGTCCCGGAACTTCTCCGACATCTGATCCTGCCACTGATCCATCTTTTCCAGGAAACCGTTGTTATCCTTCTTGGCTTTCTCCGCTGCCGCCATCGGACGGCCAAGGTCATCATGAAACTGGCGCTGAGTGCCAAGCGGCAACGAGCACGATCCAGCGCGTCGCAAATTCATCTGAATGTTTCATGGTTTGCTCTCCTTTCGTTCTGTTGAGCATTTCAAGAAGTGGACCGAAGCCGGCGGGATCGGACCGCCGACTCCGGCACTCCGCGAGTTACGGTTTCGCCTCCTTTTTCTCGGCTGGTCGGTCTCGCGCGCCTGGCCGGGCTCGCGCTTGAACCAGCTCGTGGCTTTGTCCCACATGCCGCGGATTTTCTCCGCGCCGCCCGGCTTCTCGATTTCGCTGGAGAGTTTCTCGATCTCCTTTTCGAGGTCGGCCGCTGGCTTGGCTTCAGCGGTGCCGACGAGCCCGCGGTAGGCTTCCAGCCGCAGCTTGGCGAGTTGCAGGTTGGCCTTGGCGCCGTCGTATTTCTTTTCCTGCACCATGCGCTCGGCGAGCCGCAGCGCGTGCTGCACTTCGACGAGCGGGTTGTCCTCTTTGTGCGCGGTGAAGCGGACGCCGACGTTCTGCGCGAGCGCCAGTTGCGCGGCGGCTTCTTCCGGCTTGTTGAGCAGTTGAGCCGCCCGCGCCAGCTTGCGCTCGATGTAGCTCAGGTCGGCGAGCACGGCCGTATGGATCACGTCGGCGTCGGCGAGCTTCAGCCCCTTCAACGCCGCCTGATCCTTCTTGGCTTCGACCAGCGGTTCCACCACTTCGACGGCGATGGCGCCGGCGAAGATCGGGATTTGGTCGTCCTGCACCTTTTGCTCATCGCGATACACTTCCTTGCCTTGCGCGTCCTTCACGGTCGTGGTGACCGAGGTCGTGGGCAGGAGCGTGCGGACGATGCCCGCGAGCGCCTGGGCCTTCTCGATCTCCGGCTTGGCGCTATCGCCCTTGCCGTCGATGCAGTGGGTGGCCGCGGCGTTCAGGTGCATGAGCAGTTGCGAACTGAGCAGCGAAGCCTGGTGCAGGTCTTCGGCCGAGAGCTGGCCTTCGCTCTTCCGTTCGACGGTGGTCTTGTAGCTTTTCCCGCTGCCATACGTGCCGGTCGTCGGGTTGGTAGCTTGCTCGGCCCTCGAAAGGGTGGGGCCAGACAAAGCGAGACCAGCCGCGCACAGCGCCAGCGTCGTGGAGCGGACGAGGTTTTTAGTTAGCTGTGATTTCATGGTTAGTTTCGTGGTTTGTTTGGTTTTGTTGTGACGAGCCAGGCAGCCGATGGCCCGCGCCGGACTCCGTCGGTGTTTTAGCTTACTTTCACTTCGATCTGTTTGGGTCGCGCCGCCTCGCTCTTGGCCACGCGGACCTTGAGCACGCCGTCCTTGAACTCCGCGTTCACCTTCGCGGAATCGCCATTATCCGGGAGGGCGAAGATGCGGGCGAAGCTGCCGTAGCAGCGCTCGATGCGATGATACTTCTTGTTCTCTTGCTTCTCGAACTTCCGTTCGCCGGTGATGGTAAGAACGCCGTTTTCCACGGTCACCTTCACGTCCTCCTTTTTCACCTCCGGCAATTCGGCAGTGATGAGGTATTCGTTCTCATCCTCGGCGATGTCCACCACGGGCATCCATTCGGCGAGGGTGAGCGACTCCTGGCCATTGCTGCGGCGCGAGGAGTCGGGATTGAAGGCACCCAGAATGCGGTTCTGGAATTCCTCCAGTTCGCGCAGTGGGTTCCAACGAGTCAGTGTGCTGTTCATGGTCTTGGTCTTTCTAAACGGCGGAATGGTTTTGTGGTTCCCAGCCGGCCCGGCGATCCGCCGTGCGTTACCAGTCCGACTGGCTGGTGCATTACTTCTGGCGGCCTCACCGAGGCCGCCGCGCACCTGTTTTTCGCATCATCAAAATCCGTGCCAGCCCTGGTATTTGGGATGCCCCGAGCACTCCTTCTGGTGGGGCGGCGTGGAGTGAGAAACTCCAGCACATTTCCAATGGTTCTGCTGTGACACTCTGACACTCAGGCCCGACCGACATCCTTTCAGTGTGTTGCAGAGTTAGAGGGAAGCATCGCCGATTTCTTCGAGAGCCGCCGCGAAGGTCTGCCGATAGCGACGAAGAGGACGTTTTAACCTGCCGGATGTTCCTCGGCGTCGATCTGGTCGTGTTTGGCAACGGTGTCCGCTTCGAGGTGCCGATGCAGCCAGATGCGCTCGATGATGGGATAGGATGCGACCAGCGGCAGGATGACAATGGCCCCTACGACACCTGCCACCAGCCCGGCCGCCATGCAGGAGACCAGAACCGTGAGCGTGGATAGCCGGAGGCGGTCGCCGTAAACCTTGGGAACGATGAAGTAGTTTTCCACCAGGTGATAGGCGCCGTAAAGGAGGAGCACCATGCCGGCGGTGATCGGGGAATTGGACGCTGCGATGATCAATGCAGGGATGATGGAGAGAAAGAATCCGATCAGCGGCAGGATGTCGAAGACCGCGGCAATGACGGCGAGAAGCGCCGCATTGGGGACGTGCAAAACACTCAGGATAGTGAAGGCGAAAACACCGCAAATCAGCGACGTAATCAACTGGCCGATCATGTAGCTGCTGACCACCGTGCCGATCTCCAGCGACGCCTCTCCGGCCTTCTTGCGATGCACTTCGGGCAGGAACGCCAGCAACCACCGATATACGCGCTCACCATCCGCCACGAAATAGACGGCGAGGACGAGGACGATCAAGAATTTCCCCAAGGCCTCCACCGCGACCGTGCCCCAAGCGAGGAACTGCTTCATCAACGGCTCGGGATTGGAGAAAGACGCCGACTCGAAAATCTTGTTCGTGGCATCCCGCAGAGGCGCTGGCATTTCGGCTACCACTTCCTGCTGAAAGGTTGGCAGCTTCTTAATTATCTCGGCGCCTTCATTTCCGACTGTGGGAATGACGATGCCGGCAAAGAGCCCGACGGAGACAAAGAGTAGAAGACTAATGAGAAGGATACCGCACCAGTCCGGCCAGCCGCGACGGCGTGTCCAGTGAAGGATGGGGAAAAGCGTGATGGCGATCAGGAGGGCCAGTAACAACAATGACAGCAACGGCCAAAGCTGGATTGCGAGGTAAGTCAACGCACCTGCGGACAACACCTTCAAAATGGTGACCCACGAAATGGTGATCTCGGTTTGCCGGCGCGCTCTTCTCTGTTCTGGCGCGGGCGGAAGAACGCGTATGGCCGCAACTGTCGGTTTAGCTGGCATGGATTTGTGCGATAATGGGGAAATGATCGGAGGCGAGAGCAGCAAGCGGTGATCTCCAGCACCTCGCTTCCTCCACCTCGACCTCGGGGCTCACGAAAAGATAATCGAGGCAGACGAACGGCCACCGGGTAGAAAAGGTGCGCGGGGTTTTCAGGCCGCGCTGATGGAAAACGTCGCGAAGCGCCTCACCGATAATCCGGTGGACCTGCGATGAAGGCCGCGAGTTGAAATGTTCGTGCCCGCCGAGTCGGGCGCCGAAGTGCTTCACGCGCTGCCATCCGAAGTGAAGTTCGCCCCGAAGGACAGAGCGCTACTCGAACGCGATGGTCAGGTACGTCTGCGCTGGGGTGACACGCCCGTTGACATCTTCCTCATGACCCACCCGTTTCACGAGGCCGCGGCCGCCGCCGTGCGGATCGTGCCTTTTGCCGCCGGGGTCCAGATTCCGGTGCTTGCCTGCCAGCACCTCGCCGTGTTCAAGACGTTCTTTTCCCGACCGAAGGACTTCATAGACATTTCCAACATGGTCGAGAACAGGTCATTCGATGTTGGAACGGTGAGGAGCGTCATCGAGGAGCTGCTCGGCACTGATGCGGTCCAACTCGTTCAGTTCGACGCCGCGGTTGCATACGGCCGCGACGCGCATGAGAGTCCCGACCGCGACGAACCGCGCAAACAATTCCCGCGGGGATAACACCGTGGGCGACAATGGTGCGTGGCCCGCGTACTGATCACTGAAGAGCTCGCGCCGTCGGCCAACGCCGCACTGGCGGCGGCCGGACATGACGTCGACGTGCGCCTCGGCCTTTCGCCCGCCGAACTTTGTGTTGCGGTCAAGGGCGCGCACGCGCTCATCGTGCGGTCGGCCACGAAGGTCACCGAAGAAGTCCTCGACGCCGCCGACACACTGATCGTCGTCGGACGCGCCGGCGTCGGCATCGACAACATCGACCTCGCCGCCGCCACCGCGCACGGCGTGATGGTGGTCAACGCGCCCCAGAGCAACATCGTGTCCGCGGCCGAGCACACCATCGCCATGCTGCTCGCGCAAGCGCGCAACATCCCGCAGGCCCACGCCGCGCTCGCTGCGGGTCGCTGGGAGCGCAGCCGTTGGGAAGGCGTGGAGGTGTCGGGCAAGATCCTCGGCATCCTCGGCCTTGGCCGCATCGGCGCGTTGGTCGCGCAGCGCGCCAACGCGTTCGGCATGCGCGCCATCGCGTACGACCCGTTTGTCGCGCCGGAGCGGGCGAAGCAGATGGGCATCGAGTTGGTGACCCTCGACGAACTCGCCTCGCAGGCCGACTTCGTCACCGTGCACGTCGTCAAGACTCCCGACACGATCGGGCTCGTCGGCGAGGCTTTTTTTGCCATGGCCAAGCCGGGCGTGCGGATCATCAACGTCGGGCGCGGCGGGATCATCGACGAAGCCGCGCTGGCCAAGGCGATCGAGGCCGGCCTGGTGGGCGGGGCGGCGCTCGACGTGTTCGCCGAGGAGCCCACGACCGAATCGCCGCTGTTCTCGCTCCCGAACGTGGTGGTTACGCCGCATCTTGGTGCGAGCACCGCCGAGGCGCAGGACAAGGCGGGTGAGCAGATCGCCGAACAGGTCGTGCTTGCGCTCGCCGGCGAGTTCGTGCCGTTCGCGGTCAACGTCAACGCCGCCGCCGCGTCAGAAACGGTGCGCCCATTCGTGCCGTTGGCCGAGCGCCTCGGTCATCTGCTGGCCGGTCTCGTCGGCGGCCTGCCGTCGGCGCTGGAAGTCGAATACCGCGGGCCGATCGCGGATTTCGACGTCAGCCTCGCCACGCTCTCCGCGTTACGCGGCCTGTTGGGTTCGGCGACACACGAGGCGGTGTCGTTCGTCAACGCGCCGTCGCTCGCGTCCGAGCGGGGCCTCGAGACCAAAGAGATCAAGGTCGCGTCCGCTCACGACGAGGTCAGCTTTGTCACGCTGCGCAGCGGCGATCGTTCGGTGTCGGGCACGCTCGCCGGGATCTCGGGCGAAGCGCGCATCGTGGCCATCGACGGCATTAGCTGCGAAGTGCCGCCGGCCAAGCACCTGTTCGTCGTGCGCAACGACGACCGCGTCGGCATGCTGGCGCTGGTGACCGGCGCGATGGC
Source organism: uncultured Actinomycetes bacterium (assembly GCA_963769985.1). GTDB lineage: Bacteria > Actinomycetota > Acidimicrobiia > Acidimicrobiales > JACCXE01 > JACCXE01. The sequence continues at coordinate 42,769 of CAVYNR010000005.1, forward strand.
GGAGGCGAACATCAACATCGCCGACGCCCATCTCGGGCGCGCCACCGACGGTTCGGCGGCGTTGATCGTGCTCGCGACCGATGCTGCAGGTGCCGACCGACGTAGCCGAGGCGTTGCAGGCGAATCCGGGCATCCTCGACGCCCGCAGCCTCAGCGCGTAACTACGCGCTAGCGCTGCGCCTCGTTGAAGCCGGCGCGGCGCGCCGCGCCTTCTGACGCGTAACACCGATCGGGCTTGCTGGCGTCGTAGCTCGCCATGCCGGGCTTGCGGAACACCTTGCTGCCGAGCTTCGCCTTGATCGGGTGCGTGGTCGGGCAGACGCCGTCGAGGGGCTCGACCCACGAGACCATCGCCGCCTTGGGCGTTTTGGGCGCGCCGTCGCCCGCCACGTTGCGGTTGGCGCGGACCGGCCGCTCCATGCGGTCAGCGATGCGCTTGGCCTTGAGCGGCTCGGTGCGGCGCTGTGCCGCGGCGGGAGCGGGCGCGACGGGTGTCTCGACGGGAGCCGGAGCTTCCACGGGCGCGGGTGGTGTTGCCCCGGCCGGAGGCGACGGCGCTGGAGTCGGCGGCGCGGGACGGGATTTTGGTTGCGGCGTCGGCACAACCGGCGCGGGTTGTTCTTGCTGCGACTCGAGCAGCTTCTTGACCAAAAACCCGATCGCCAAGAGAAAGCCGAGACGAAACGACCACTTAGCGGTGCTGCGAACCATGCGAAGCACGGTACCCGCAGCGGACGCAACCAACCCCGCTGTATAGGCTTTCGCTCATGTTCTCGTCGCGCAAACGTTCTCATTTCCACGCCCCTTCTCAAGGTCGCGGTGGCCGCCGCTCTGATATTTGGGCGGTTCGAATGTCCTCGTCCCCAACGCGGTGCAGGCCGCGGCGGCAACACACCTCGAGCTGATGGCGTCGAATGATCAGATCTCCGTGAGAGTGATCGACGTGATCACGGTGACGGCCGAGGACGAGCCGACCTGGCGGCCAACCCACGCTTCGGCAACACCATCACGTTTACGTCGAGCTGCGATCCGCGACCCGGGCCATTGCTTCACGATCAACGGTCAAGTCGGCCCCAACTTCTCATATCAGTTCGTGGATCCGGGCGACGCGAGCACGAAGAACTTCACCCTCCGGTGGGTCACCCCGGCGACGACCGCACGCTCACGGTGCACACGATGCGCTATGCGTGCGGACTAAGATGACACGATCACAGGAATCGACGTGCATGCACTCGACCCTGACCACATCATCCTTGAGGGCGTCGACACAACGCCTGATATCGGCACGGCCGACCCCGTGACCCTCAAGATCGTCAACGACATCGACGATCCTGCGACAGGGTTCCTCGGCACCGCGACATGGTCTTCGGCGAGTTGTAACGACGACTTTTCGGTATCACGCCGAACGACGGCGCCCCCGAACCTGCACCGCTACACGTTTACCGGCACCGGATCAGGGCCAAAAAGCGTTCAGCATCACGTGGCTCACCAACGACGTGTGCGACCTCAGGTCGGGTCGCGAGGAGACCAGTGAACCGGCCGATCTCGATTCAGAAACCGTGAACGGAATCGATCCGGCGCCGGGGCCCACGCCGAGTTCGACGGTGCCTTCTAGCTCGACCAGCTCCAGTTCCACGACCTCGACGACCCTTCCTCCGCTGACGCACTTCGACGCGATCATCACCGGCACGGGCCAAGGCGGCGGGCCGCACGTCAAACTCTTCCAAGCGAGCGACAACACGCTGCAGCGCCAGTTCTTCGCCTATCCGGGCGGTTTCCTCGGCGGCGTGAACGTGGCGCTCGGCGACGTCAACGGCGACGGTTTCAAGGACATCATCACCGGCGCCGGTCCCTCCGGTGGCTCGCACGTCAAGGTGTTCAGCGGCCAGAACCTGTCGGAACTGAAGTCGTTCTTCGCGTACAACCCGGCGTACAACGGCGGTGTCTACGTTGCCGCCGGTGACGTGAACGGCGACGGCCGGGCCGACATCATCACCGGCACGCAGGGCGGCAACGGCGATGCGCACGTCCGCATCTTCGACGGCAACACCGGTACTCCCACCGTGCCGCCCACGCCTATCGGCGCCGCCGGCGGGTCAGGTTTCTACGCCTACCCCGTCGGGTTCCACGGCGGCGTACGCGTCGCCGCCGCTGACGTCGACGGTGACGGCAGCGCCGAAATCGTCACCGGCGCTGGCCCGGGCGGCGGTCCGCACGTCCGCTTCTTCGAGATCGACGCCACCGAGCCCGCCGGCACCGTTCCGAACGGCTTCTACGCCTACGGCGCCGGCTTCGGCGGCGGCATCTACGTCGGCGCCAGCAAGGGTGGCGACAACGGCGTGCGCATCATCACCGGCGCCGGTCCCGGCGGCGGCCAGCACGTTCGCCTGTTCAACCAGCAGGGCGGCGAACTCGCCTCGGTGTTCCCGACCCAGGGAACACAGGGCGCCACGGTCGCGGTCGGCCAGCTCGACGGCGACTCACCCGATGAGTACGTGGTGGGCGACGCGTCAGGTGCGGCCAAGGCCCGTCCCTACAACTTGCCGGCGGTTCTGGGATCGACGATCGACGCCTACCCGAGCTTCGGTGGCGGCATCAGCGTCGCCGCCGGGCGCATCTAACCGCTAGCCGACCTTCGGCAACCAGCTCTTCCGCTTCGCTTCGTAGGCGCTGATGGCGTCTGCGTTGCGCAGCGTGAGGCCGATGTCGTCGAGGCCTTCGAGCAAGCGCATCCGCGTGAAGTCGTCGAGCGGGAACTCCGCCTCGATGCCCGCGCCGAGGCAGCCAACCGTGCGCGAGTGGATGTCGATGATCAACTCGAGCGACGGGTCGTCTTGCACCGCCTTCATCAGCGCGGCGCCGATCTCATCGGACACTTGCACGGGCACGAGCCCCGCCTTGGTCGCGTTGTTGCGGAAGATGTCGCCGAAGCGCGGCGAGATCACCGCCTTAAAGCCGAAGTCGGTCAGCGCCCACACGGCGTGCTCGCGCGACGAGCCGGTTCCGAAGTTCGGTCCCGCGATGAGGATCTTCGCGTCGGTAAGCGCTTGTCGTTGAGCGGGAAGGACGGGTCCTTGCGCCACGCACCGAACAGGCCTTCGCCGAAGCCCGTGCGCTCGACGCGCTTGAGCCACTCGGCGGGGATGATCTGGTCGGTGTCGACGTCGCTGCGGTCGAGCGGGATCGCCGTGCCCTGAATCGTGATGATGGGTTCCATGGTCTAAATGTCCTTCGGGTTGGCGAAGTGGCCGGCGACGGCGGTGGCGGCGGCGACGGCGGGGGAGACGAGGTGCGTGCGGCCGCCGGGGCCTTGGCGTCCTTCGAAGTTGCGGTTCGACGTCGACGCGGCGCGCTCGCCCGGGGCCAGCTTGTCGGGGTTCATCGCGAGGCACATCGAGCAGCCCGCACCGCGCCATTCGAAGCCGGCCGCGGAGAAGACTCTTGTCGAGGCCTTCGGCTTCGGCCGGCTTCCTTGACCGTGTTCGAACCGGGCACGACGAGCGCGCGCATGCCCTTGGCGACCTGCTTGCCGTCGAGCACCGCGGCGGCGGCGCGCAGGTCTTCGATGCGCGCGTTGGTGCAGCTGCCGATGAACACCGTGTCGACCTTGATCTCGGTCATCGGCGTGTTCTCGGCCAGGCCCATGTACTCAAGGGCGCGCGCCGCGGCGTTGCGCGGCGGTCGGGTCGGCGAACGAGTCGGGCGACGGGACGCGGCCCGACAGCGGCGACGACCTGGCCCGGGTTCGTGCCCCACGTGACGTGCGGTTCGATCGCCGCGGCGTCGAGCTCGACGGTCTTGTCGAACGTCGCGCCGTCGTCGGTGCGCAGCGTGCGCCAGTCGTCGAGCGCCGCTTCCCAGTCCTTGCCCTTCGGCGCGTGGCGCCGCCCTTCGAGGTAGGCGAAGGTCGTGTCGTCGGGCGCGACGAGCCCGGCGCGCGCGCCGGCTTCGATGCTCATGTTGCACAGCGTCATGCGGCCTTCCATCGACAGGCCGCGGATGGCCGAGCCGCGGTACTCGATGACCGAGCCGATGCCGCCGCCGGTGTCGAGCTTGCCGATGATCGCCAGCGTCACGTCCTTCGCGGTCACGCCGGGCGGCAAGTCGCCCTCGACGACGACCGCCATCGTGCCTGGCGTGCGCTGGGGCAGCGTCTGGGTGGCCAGCACGTGCTCGACCTCGCTGGTGCCGATGCCGAAGGCGAGCGCGCCGAAGGCGCCGTGGGTCGAGGTGTGGCTGTCGCCGCACACGATGGTCATGCCCGGCTGGGTCAGGCCCTGCTCGGGGCCGATGATGTGGACGATGCCCGCGTCCTTGTGGCCCATCGGGTACAGCGTGATGCCGAACTCCTTGCAGTTCTCGGCGAGCACTTCCATCTGGCGCCGGCGAGATCGGGATCGGTGACGGGTCGAGCAGGTTCGTGGTCGGCACGTTGTGGTCCATCGTCGCCACGCTGAGGTCGGGGCGACGCACGGTGCGCCCGCTCAGGCGCAGGCCGTCGAACGCCTGGGGCGACGTGACCTCGTGGATGAGGTGCAGGTCGATGAACAGCAGGTCGGGTTCGTCGGCGGCGGCGTGCACGACGTGGCGCTCCCACACCTTCTCGCTCAGCGTCTTCGGCGTCATTGCACCGTCTCACAATCTGGGATAGCATTCCCGCTTAGTGGAACGAATGGTAACGGGCGTCGGGGTGCTCGACAAGTCGGTGGCCGTGCTCGACGCGCTCGGCGCCGGGCCGCTGGCCCTCGCTGAGCTGGCGCCCGCCGCGGGGCTGCCGCGCGCGACGGCGCACCGGCTGGCCGTCGCGCTCGAGGCGCACGGCTTCGTCGCCCGCGACGACGAGGGCCGCTTTCGTGCTCGGGCCGCGCCTCGTGGGCAGCGACCTCGTCACCGTCGCCGCGCCGATCGTCGCCGCGCTGCGCGACCGCACCGGCGAGAGCGCGCAGCTGTACGTGCGCCGCGGCGACGAGCGCGTGTGCGTGCTCGCCGCCGAGTCGCCGCACTCGCTGCGCACGATCGTCGCCGTCGGCTCCGTGCTGCCGCTTGGCGCGCGGGTCGGCGGGCAGGATCCTGCGCGGCGACCACCTGGCCCCGGTTGGGTGGCAAGCGTGGAGGAGCGCGAAGCCGGCGTGGCGTCGGTGAGCGCCGGCGTGCGCAGCGGCGGCGACATCGTCGCGGCCGTGTCGGTGTCGGGGCCCGTCGACCGCCTCGGCCGCGCGCCGGGCCGCAAGCACGGCGACGCGGTGTGTGAAGCGGCGCGCGCCATCGAGCGCGCGCTCGCCTTCGTAAACCCGTGACGCTGACGCGGCGCGCGCCGTCGACCGGCGGCTGCTCGCTCTCGCGATCCCCTCGCTGTTCACGCTCGCGGCCGAGCCGCTCTACGTGCTGGCCGACACCGCCATCGTCGGCCACATCGGCACCGGGCGCTCGGCGGGCTCGGGTCTGGCGTCGATCGTGCTCACGACGTCGTCAGGCCTGTGCAACGTGTTGACGTGGTGGACGACGAGCCGCGTCGGATACCTCCGCGGTGCCGGCGACGACGCCGGAGTCGGACGCGTGGCCGCAACGGTGTTGTGGCTCGCGGTCGTGTTGCGGCGGCGTCGATCGTCGCGTTGGCTGATCGCCGGCGTCGCCGATCATCCTGCGGGCGCTCGGCGGCGAAGGCGACGTGCTGCCCAGGCCACGACCTATCTGCGCATCGGCGTGCTGGGTGTTCCCGCGTTGCTGCTGGCATGGGCGGGCAAGGCGTCGCGCGCGGCGAGGGCGACACGCGCAGCCCGCTCGCGGTTGTCGTCGCCGCCAATGTCGTCAACCTCATCCTCGAGGTGCTGTTCGTGTACGGGTTCGACTGGGGCATCGCCGGGTCGGCGTGGGGCACGGTCATCGCGCAGTGGGGTGCGGCGGCGGTGTTCGGCGTGCGCCTTCTCCGCCGTCGGGCGGCGACCTGCGTCCCGATCGCGCCGAGTTGCGCGGCCTCGCCCACGTCAGCGTCAACCTCGTGATCCGCACCGGCGCGCTGTTCGCCGCGCTCACCATCGCGTCGGCGGTCGCGGCGCGCATCGACACGGTTTCGCTCGCGGCGCATCAGGTGATCGCCCAACTCAATTTGTTCACGGCACTGGTGCTCGACGCCGCCGCCATCGCCGCGCAGGCGCTCGTCGCCGAGGCGGTCGGGGCGCGCGACCGGGCCCGTCTCGCCTCGTCATGCGCCGCGCCGCTCGACTCACCGCGATCGGCGCGGGCGTGCTGTTGTCGCCTTGCTCGCCGGCTGGCGGGTGGTGCCGGGGATGTTCACCGACGACCACGCCGTTGTCGACGCGGTCGCGGCCGTCATGCCCATCCTGGCCCTGATGCAATTTCCGGGCGGTGCGGCTTATCTGCTCGACGGCGTCCTGATGGGCAACAACGACTTCGCCACCGCCCGGTGGTCGACACTGGCGGGCCTGGTGGCCTTCGCCGGGCCCGCCATCGCCGTGCTTGTTCGCCCTCATTGGGGCTGCGCACGTTGTGGCTTGGCCTCGCGGCGTGGCTGGTGGCCCGCGCTGGGTGAACGCGACCGGTTTGCGCCATAACCGCGCCAGACTTGTGCGGTGATCGGTCTGGGTCGGCGGGCAACCGCAGTGATGCTTGGTGTCGTCGCGCTCGCGGCGAGCACCGCCGCGTGCGGCAAGGACACGCGCTCGACGCCGACGAGACGCCCAGCTATCGAGGTGGTCGCTTCCCCGCCGCGGTGGTGTCGACGACCACGCCCGTCACGACGCCGTTCGGCGGAACGGTGAAGCCGTCTCGGACCACCACCACCCGTAGGGCGAGCGGCTCCGGCGGCTCGCCGACGACCACGACGGCGCCGACGCAACGCCGCCGCGGATCGCCCGGCGGCTACGCCAATGCCGGCGCCTCGCACCGGGGTCGCCGGCGCGGCCTGGAAGGGCTTCATCATCGTGGCCGGCGGCATCGACGCCAACGGCAACGCGTCAGCGCGCGTCGACGCCTATGACCCGAAAAACGGCGCGTGGCAGCGCGGCCCTGATTTGCCCGGAGCCCTGCGTGACGCCGCGCTGGCCGTGCTCGGCGACGACCTGTGGCTCGTCGGCGGGTTCTCGCTCGAAGGCGACCAGTGGGTCGCTCGTGCCACGACGTACGTGTTCCACCCCGGCGGCAGCGCGTGGACGGTCGGACCGAATCTGAGCACGGCCCGAGGCGCGCCCGCGGTTGCGACCGTCGACAACACCTTGATCGTGCTCGGCGGCCAGACCACCGACGGCGGCTCGCTTCGACCGTCGAGACCCTCATCAACGGCCACGAGGAGTGGGTCAACGGCAAGCCGCTGTTCCAGCGGCGGGCGTTCGCATCTGCGGTCGTTTCCGGCGGGCGCATCTACGCGGTCGGCGGTCGCGTCGGCGGCGTGTCTACCGCGAACCACATCGTCGAGTCGTGGAAGCCCGGCGACGACGTTTGGCGGGGCGAGGCGAACACCGAGCACGAGCGCGCCAGTGCCGGTGGGGGCGGTGCGTGCGTGGCCGGCGGGGAGAACGCCGAGGGCACCGTCGGCAGCGTCGAGTGCGTGAGCGATCGCAAGTGGACGACGAGGTTCACGATGGCGACGCCGCGCCACGGCCTCGTGGCGGTGGCGCTCAACGGCTGGTTGCATCTGGTCGGGGGCGGTCCGCGGCCTGGTCCGACGGTGAACGCGGCCCACGAAATCTTCGACGTGAGCTAGTCGCTAGCCGGAGATTTCGACGATCTCCACGCTGAGCTGGCCACCGGTCGGTGTTTCGTACTTGACCACGTCGCCGACTTTGTGACCGAGGAGCGCCGCGCCCAACGGCGAACCCGGCGACGCGACCTCGATGCCGTCGCGGCGTTCTTCGATCGAGCCGATGAGGTACTGCTCGACGTCGTCGTCGCCCTCGTACTTGATGCCGACGACCGAACCGGTGATCACTTCGTCGCTGTCGCTCACGTCGACGATCTCGGCGCGGTCGAGCAGCGCCTCGAGCTTGCGGATGCGGGCCTCCATGTGGCCCTGCGCGTCCTTGGCCGCGTGGTAGTCGCCGTTCTCGGACAGGTCGCCAAGCGCACGGGCCGCTTCGATCGCCTGCGCAATCTCGACGCGGCCCACACCCGTGAGTTCGGCGAGCTCCTTGGAGAGCCGTTCATGTGCTTCACGAGAGAGTTGAGCGAACGCCATAGCGGCCAAAGGCTACAGGCCGTGGTGAAACGTTCTAAACTCTCCGGACGATGCATACGTACTCCGTAATCATCATCACCTAGCGCTTCTGCGACCATCGCAGAAGCGCTCCGCCGTCCCCTTTCGAGGAGGACGGTTTTTCATTTCTACGGCCTCAAAAAAAGAACAGGGAGTCTCGGTGGCACATCGGGTGGCAGTAATCAGTGGCGACGGGATCGGCCCTGACATCACCGCGCAGGCGCTCAAGGTCGTAGCCGCGGCCGGCGTCGCGCTCGACACGACCGAGTTCGACGTCGGCGCCGACCGATTTCTTCGGGACGGCCACGTGCTCGACGAGGACGACCTCGCCGCGATTGCGTCGCACGACGCCATCCTCAAGGGCCCGCTCGGGCCGCCGATCGGCGACACGAAGATTCCGGGCGGCACCATCGAGCGCGGCATCATCCTCAAGCTGCGCTTCGCGCTCGACCAGTACATCAACCTGCGCCCGTTCGAGGGCAACGGCCTCGACTTCGTGGTGGTCCGCGAGAACACCGAGGGCAGCTACGCCGGCGAGGGCGGCTTCCTCCGCAAAGGAACGCCGCACGAAATCGCGACCCAGGGATCGGTCAACACGCGCCACGGCGTCGAGCGCTGCGTGCGGTACGCGTTCGAGCTGGCTACGACGCGGCAGCGCAAGCACCTCACGCTCGTGCACAAGACCAACGTGCTCACCTTCGCCGGCGACCTGTGGCAACGCACCTTCAACGAGGTCGCCGCCGAGTTCCCCGACGTCGCCACCGCCTACAACCACGTCGACGCCGCGTGCATCTATTTCGTCGAGGACCCGCAGCGCTACGACGTGGTCGTCACCGACAACTTGTTCGGCGACATCCTCACCGACCTCGCGGGCGCGGTCGTCGGCGGGGTCGGCTTCGCGGGGACCGGCAACCTCAACCCGGCGCGCACGACGCCGTCGATGTTCGAGCCCGTGCACGGCTCGGCCCACGACAGTCTCGGCACCGACCGCGTCAACGCCACCGCGCAGATCAAAGCGGCGGCGATGATGCTCGAGTTCTTGGGCGAGGCCGACGCCGGCGCCCGCATCCGCAAAGCCGTCGCCAGCGTGCTGGCCACCGATCCCGATTCCGTCCACCATTGGCGACGCCGTCGCCGCCGCCCTCTAGGAGAAGAAATCGCAATGCCTATTACCCCCTCGAAGAAGATCTGGATGGACGGCGAGCTCGTCGACTGGGACGACGCCAAGATGCACGTGCTCACGCACTCGCTGCACTACGGCATGGGCGTGTTCGAGGGCGTGCGCGCCTACAAGACGACGCAGGGCCCGGCGGTGTTCCGCCTTACCGATCACATGGTGCGACTGCACGACTCGGCGAAGATCCTGTCGATGGAGATGCCGTTCTCCGTCGACGAATTCGTCGAGGCCACGAAGCAGACCGTCGCCGTCAACGAGTTGGACGAGTGCTACATCCGCCCGCTCGCGTACCTCGGATACGGCGAGATGGGTCTCAACCCGCTGCCGTGTGAGGTGAAGGTGTCCATCGCGTGCTGGCCGTGGGGCTCCTACCTCGGCGAGGAGAGCTTGGCCACCGGCGTGAAGATGAAGATCAGTTCGTGGCAGCGTCACGATCCGAACGCGATGCCTCCCGCCGCCAAGATCACCGGCATGTACGTCAACTCGTCGTTGGCCAAGGTCGAGGCGCTGAACGCCGGCTACGACGAAGCGATCCTGCTGTCGCCGCAGGGCTACGTGTCGGAGTGCACGGGCGAGAACATCTTCGTGATCAAGCGCGGCCGCATCATCACGCCGCCGGTCTCCGCCGGCGCGCTCGAAGGCATCACCCAGTCGTCGGTATTCACGATCGCGCGCGACCTTGGCTACGAGGTCGAAGTCGGCAACATCCTGCGCTCCGATCTTTATACCGCCGACGAAGCGTTCGTGACCGGTACGGCGGCGGAGGTCGTGCCGATTCATTCGGTCGACGATCGCGTCATCGGCGATCGCGGGCCGATCACCACTGCGATCCAGGCCGCCTACTTCGCCGCCGTGCGCGGCGAGACCGACCGGTACAAGGACTGGAACGAACATGTCCGATAGCGACGGCGGCGTACGCCTGCCGGCGAGCGTCGAGATCTACGACACGACGCTGCGCGACGGCGCACAGCTCGAAGGCATCTCGCTCACCGTCGACGACAAGTTGCGCATCGCCGAGCAGCTTGACTGGCTCGGCGTGCACTTCATCGAAGGCGGTTGGCCCGGGTCGAACGCGAAGGACGACGAGTTCTTCCGCCGCGCCGCCAAGGAACTGACGCTCGACACCGCGCAGATGGTGGCGTTCGGTTCGACCCGTCGCAAGGCCGGCAAAGTCGACAGCGACGACACGCTGCGCCACCTCATCGAGGCGGGCACCGAGACGGTCTGCATCGTCGGCAAGAGCAGCGAGTACCACGTGGTGAGCGCGCTCGAAACCGATCTCGACGAAGGCGTCGCGATGGTGGCGGACTCGGTGGAGTTCCTGACGCGTAGCGGCCGGCGCGTCATGCTCGACGCCGAGCACTTCTTCGACGGCTACCGCGACAACCCCGAGTTCACGATGCGCGTACTCGAAGGCGCGGTCATGAAGGGCGCCACGCACCTCGTGCTGTGCGACACCAACGGTGGTTCGTTGCCGTCCGATGTCGAGGTCGCCGTACGCGCGGTCGTGACGCACTTCAAGGACGACGTGATCGTCGGCGTGCACCTGCATGACGACGCCGGCTGCGGCGTGGCCAACGCGTTGGCCGGCGTACGCGGCGGCGCACGCCAAGTGCAAGGCACGATCAACGGCTACGGCGAGCGCACCGGCAACTGCAACCTCACCACGATCATCCCGAACCTCACGCTGAAGATGGGCGTGGAGACGATCCCGCGCGACCGCCTCGAGCGGCTGACGCCGGTCAGTCATCACGTCGCCGAGTTGGTGAACATGCCGCTGCACCCGCAATCGCCCTACGTCGGCCAGTCGGCGTTCGCGCACAAGGCCGGTCTGCATACGTCGGCGATCGCCAAGCGGCCGGACGCGTACGAGCACGTACCGCCGGGGTCGGTCGGCAACGGCACGCGCTTTGTCGTGTCGGAGTTGGCTGGCAAGTCGACGCTCGTGCTGAAGGCGAAGGAGCTCGGCCTTGACCTCGACGGTCCGGCACTCACCGAAACGATCGACACACTCAAGCGGCTCGAGCACGAGGGCTACCACTTCGAAGCGGCCGACGGTTCGCTCGAACTGCTGATGCGCCGCGCCGCCGGTTGGGAGCAGGAGTTCTTCCGGCTCGAGTCGTTCCGCGTGATCGCCGACGAGCGCGGCGAGGGCGGATTCAGCACCGAAGCCACCGTGAAGCTGTTCGTCGGTAACAGGCGCCTTGTCGAAACCGCCGAGGGTGACGGTCCGGTCAACGCGCTCGACAAGGCGCTGCGCGCCGCGATCGGCGGCTCACACCCGGCGCTGTCGAAGATCCACCTCACCGACTACAAGGTGCGCATCCTCGACAGCAACAAGGGCACTGGCGCGGTCACCCGTGTCCTGCTCGACTCCACCAACGGCGAGCGGTCGTGGTCGACGATCGGCGTGTCGGAAAACATCATCGAGGCGTCGTGGCAGGCGTTGCAGGACTCGATCGTCTTCGGGTTGCTCCACACCAACGAATAGATTTTCGGCCGTGGCCCAACCCGAGTTCGTTCCCGTCCCCAACATCGACGACGTCCGTCCGTTGGAGATGACGCCGCCGGCGAAGCGGTGGAAAGCCGACGCGGCCCGGTGACGTTGTGAACGGCGCCGACCAACCCGAGGGCGACGGCTTCGGTTCACAAGGACCCGACCAGGGCTACGCGCTGTTCTTGGCCAAGCGGTTCGACGACAAGCTCGAACTCATCGACGGCGAGCACCGCGCCGACGTCATGGCCGGTTGCCTCGCGTCGGCATGAAGCGGGCGTCGATCTTCGGGCGCGGACCGGTCGTCTACGACCTCGAGTTGGCGTTCGCCGTATGGGGCTACCTCGGCGGCGCGCTCGACCGAACTCGTGCGGAAGCGCCGTCGAGCTGTTCGCCGAAGCGGCGCACCACTACTGGAAGCGCCGGGCGATTGCTGACGCGGTGCCCGAGTCGGCGTTGCGCATGGCACCGGCGGCCGCGCGCACGGCCATGGCCGCGGGAACCGACCTGCTCGAGGGGTAACGGGCGGCTACAAGCCCATCGAACGGCCGATGATCTCCTTCATGATCTCGGTCGTGCCGCCGTAGATCGTGGTGATGCGCGCGTCGGTATAGGCGCGGGCGATCGGGTACTCGACCATGTAGCCGTAGCCGCCGTGGAGCTGCAGGCAGCGGTCGACGGTGCGCTTCTGGAACTCGGTGGTCCACCACTTGGCCATCGCCGCTTCTTCGGCGGTCAGCGTCTCGGTGTTCGAGCGCGAGGACGCAGCGGTCGATGAAGCTCTGCGCGATCTCGAGTTCGGTGGCGATCTCGGCCAGCACGAACCGCGAGTTCTGGAACGTGCCAACCGGTTGGCCGAACGCCTTGCGCTCCTTCACGTAGTCGAGCGTCCAGCCGAGCGCGGCGCGCGACGCGGCCACCGCCGCCGCCGCGATCGACAACCGCTCCTGCGGCAGGTTGTGTACCAGCTGGATGAACCCGTCGCCCTCGTTCGGGCCGAGCAGGTTGGCCACGGGCACCTGCACGTCGGTGAAGAACAACTCGGCGGTGTCCTGGGCGTGCTGGCCGATCTTCTCGAGGTTGCGGCCGCGCTCGAAACCCTCCATGCCCCGTTCGAGAATGAGCAGCGACATGCCCTTATGGCGTTGCGACGGGTCGGTCTTGACGGCGGTGATCACGAGGTCGGCGTTGATGCCGTTGGTGATGAAGGTCTTCGCGCCGTTGACGACGTAGTTGTCGCCGTCGCGAATCGCAGTGGTGGTCATCGACGCAAGGTCCGAGCCGATGCCGGGCTCGGTCATGCCGATCGCCGTGATCAGGTCGCCCGACACGATCCCCGGCAGCCAGCGCTGCTTCTGCTCTTCGTTGCAGTACTTGAGGAAGTAGGGCATGCAGATGTCGTTGTGCAGCAGCATGCCGAGCCCGGCGCCGCCGAGACCGCGGGCGTGCAACTCCTCGCCGAGCACGAGGTTGTAGCGGAAGTCGCCGACGCCGCCACCGCCGTACTCCTCGGGCACGTCCATCGCCAAGAAGCCGTTCTTGCCGGCGCTGGTGAAGACTTCGCGCGGCACGATGCCTTCGGCCTCCCACTCGCCGGCGTGGGGTACCAACTCGTCGTCGATCCAGCGGCCGACGCTGGCGCGGAACTGCTCGTGTTCGTCTTCGAAGATGTCGCGTTGCATCGGAATGAGGGTACTGGCGCCGTGTACGCGATCATGCAACCGTGAGTGTGCGCGCACGATTCTCTCCGTCACCCACGGGGTACTTCCATGTCGGCCACGGGCGGAGTGTGTTGTACAACTGGTTCGTCGCGCGGCAGTCGACTGACGGCGCGCTGATCCTTCGTATCGAGGACACCGACCAGGAGCGCCACGGCGAGGAGCACGTCGACGGGATGCGCCAGGCGATTCGGTGGCTGGGACTCGACTGGGACGAGGAGTATCGCCAGTCCGAGCGCGCCCACCTGTATGCCGCGGCGGCGGATCGCCTCATCGCCCAGGGCGTCGCCTACTACTGCTCGTGCACGCGCGAGGAGATCGACGCCCGCAAACAAGCGGGTGACCCGCAGGGCGGCTACGACCGCTTCTGTCGTGATCGCGGCCTCGGACCCGACGGGAACGCGCTGCGTTTCCGCGTCCCTCCCGGCAAGACCGTCGTGGACGACAAGGTGCGCGGCATCGTCGAGTTCGACAACGACAACATTCAAGACTTCGTGATTCAGCGCGCCGACCGCTCGGCGCTGTTCATCTTCGCCAACGTCGTCGACGACATCGACATGCGCGTCACCCACGTCATCCGCGGCGAGGAGCACCTGCCGAATACCGGCCCATATGAATTGTTGTGGACCGCGCTCGACGGCGGCGATTTCCCCGTGTTCGCGCACCTCTCGGTCATCGTCGACGAGAAGCGAGCGAAGATCTCGAAGCGCAAGCACGGCGATCTCGTAGTGATGGAGCGTTACGCGCTCGAGGGTTACCTGCCGGCGGCGATGAACAACTACCTCGCCCTCCTGGGGTGGTCGCCGGGAGACGAGGAGATCGTGCCGCTGGAGCAGATGGTGCGCGATTTCCGCTTGGAGGATGTCAACTCGTCCTCGGCATTTTTCGATGTCAAGAAGTTGCGGGCGTTCAACGGTGAATACATCCGCGCCATGACCGTCGAGGAGTTCGTCGCCGCGTGCGAGCCCTGGTTGGGCTTCGAGGGCTTCGACGCCGACGTGTTCCGGGTGATGGCACCGCTCGTGCAGACGCGCATCGAGGTGTTGGGCGACGTTCCGGGGATGGTCGACTTCCTGTTCCTCGACTCGCCGATCATCGACGAGGCCGCATGGACCAAGGTGCTCTCCACCGAGACCGCCGGCCCGATGCTCGACGGCGTGATCGCGGCGATGGCCGACTGCGAGTGGACCGCCGCGTCACTCCACGCCGCGGTCGAGTCCGTTGGCTCCGCCAACGGACTCAAGCTCGGCAAGGCCCAAGCGCCGGTGCGCGTCGCCGTTACGGGGCGCACCGTAGGTCCGCCCCTGTTCGAGTCGCTCGAACTGTTAGGCCGCGACGAAACGCTCAGGCGGCTCTCGCACGCGAGAGCCGCCGTCACACCCCCCGCGTAAACACGCGACGTCTTGCGGAGTTCTGGGGCCACAGCCACCAAGATCCCGCAAGACGACGATCCTGGGCATGTTTGGCCGCTTGGGATGGCGGTTTAGCGGACGACTACAGTGACCGAGCCATTTCTTTCGGGGGTGGTGTAATCGGCAACACAACTGGTTCTGGTCCAGTTATTGGGGGTTCGAGTCCTCCCCCCCGAGCTCCATCAGGGTCCCATCGTCTAGAGGCCTAGGACACCACCCTCTCAAGGTGGCGACACGGGTTCGAATCCCGTTGGGACTGCTCATACCTGCACCGTCGTCCAGCCCCGTCGGGCCACGTCGACCGGCACGCGCTGCACGCCGTTCGCCTCGGACCACACGACCACATCAACCGTCTCTCCGGCTCCCAGCACCGTCACGCGTCCGCTCGCCTCGACCGCACCGATGCGCATATCGCCCGCAGTGGCATACAGCGACGGGTCGCCGATCACGGCGACGCCGTCGACGATGGGCGCCACGACGCGGTAGTCCCAATCGAGTGACGCCAAATCGACGTCCCACCCGTCGTCCGGACCAAGCACCTCACAGATCTGGGTGCGCCAATCCCACACCGCGACGCGCCCGGTCGGGGCGTCGACGCCGAGGTCAGCCAGATTGACGCGTTCGCTGCTCGGGCGGTCGGTCGCGTTGAGCGTGACCACGTAGGACCACGAACCGACCTCATGAGTGGTGCGGGCTGCGCCGACGACCACCTGGCCGCGGCTCGTTGCCCACTTGCGAAACGACCGGTCGAGCGCGGCGACGGGCGTGTCCGGCTTCACGAGCAGACCGTCGGCGCGGCAGGTGCGTCGGACGATGCTCGCGTCGAGCGCGGCCCAAACGGTCGCCGATACCCACCGGGCCGCCGGAGAGCGCGGAGAGGAGCGACTCGACTTCTGCGTGCGCGTTCGCGTCGGACGGATCGGCGTGAAAGCAGTCCTTGAACGGCATCAGACCGAGCGCGCCCGCGAACGCGTTCGT
Organism: uncultured Actinomycetes bacterium; assembly: GCA_963769985.1. Classification (GTDB taxonomy): domain Bacteria; phylum Actinomycetota; class Acidimicrobiia; order Acidimicrobiales; family JACCXE01; genus JACCXE01. The sequence goes on from CAVYNR010000005.1 coordinate 58,757, forward strand.
GTACAGGAACCACGCCCACAGGTAGCCCGCGCTCACGAGGTAGCCGTGGTCACCGCTCGTGCGGATCGACGCGACGCGTCCGAGCGTGACCGTCTGACAGATATCGGCGGGCGACGGCATGCACCACTGCAAGGTCATGCCTCGTTCGGCGGCGGCGCGATCGACGCCTTCTTGCCATGCCCGCGCCCGGCCGGGCGCCTCGCGCAAACCGCGCACGCCGAGGAAGCACTCGATCAGCCAGTCGTGTTCGAAGGTTTCCACGCCCCACTGCACCGCCTGGTCGAGCCAGCGTTCGTAGAGCGCCGGCGTTTTCGGGTGGGCGCGTTCGCCGTCGACCCAGCAGTCGAACTCGTCGAGATACGGCGACGTCGACGCGAGATGGCGGCAGTGCGTGGTCATGGTGGGCGAGCCGAGACGCTCCGCGAGCGCAGCGATGCCGTCGGGCAGGATGTCAGCGCGGGCCTCCCACTCCATCAGACCCGACGGCGGCACCACCCACTCGTCGGTGTCGAACGGCCGCAGCGTGGCGTGCGGGTACCACCACGAGTCGAGCTGCACCGTGCTGAAGGGCACATCGCGAGCGCGCAGGTCTTCGACGGTGGCAACCACCGTGCCCGCCACGTCGTAACCGGGTTCGGTCTTGTACCAATAGGCCGCGCCGTTGTCGGTCCAGTACGACGGGCGGCGGTTGAGGTCGTCGGCGTAGCGGCTGGGTCGCACGGTGTCGTTGCGGCGGAGCAACTCGGCGCCCCAACCGTTGAGCGCTTCGCGCGGAGTCTCGGCCGCCCAGATCGCCAGCTCGGTGGCGAAACCCGCCGGCACTGCGTCGAGGTCGCCGTGCCAGCCGCAGCGCAGTCCGCCTTCGACCGCCATCACTTGCTCGTGGAAGCTGTTGAGGGGCGCGATCAGAAGCGTCCGGTAGTCCGGCGCGATCAGCATCATCGGCAGGACGAGTGACGGTCGCGCCGGGAAGAGGAACCACCCCTGGAGCGAGTCGTCGGTGATCGTCGGCATCGCGAACTCGCAGTACTGGAAGCCGAAGCCGGACGAGCCGTTCGGCACACCGCCCTCGTGCCGGTCGCGCGGCGAGAAGGACCACGCGTTGCTGGGCTGCGCGAACCCGCGAGTTGCGAGACCGGCCAGGTCCGCAGTCGCTTCGAGCCGCAGCACGACCATCGGGTGGTCGGAGGACGGCTCCACCGACGCGCGGACCGCCTCGTGGGTAACCGTGGAGCGGATCGGTCCGAGCCAGTCGGGTTCGCCCCAGGCGATGCGCACCGCGCCGTCGTCGTCGAACGTCGTCGTGAGGTCGTCCACCGGCGCATCTAATCAGGCAGGCTGCATGGCGTGAAGGTTTCGGTTCCAGCTCGAGCGGCGCTCGCGGGCAATCCCTCCGACCTTTACCGCGGCGCAGTCGTGGCCGTCCCCGTAACCAGACTTGCGGCGCAGGTCGAACTCGAGCTTGCCGAACTGCGATCGATCGAGCCGGAGAACGAACTGGTTCGCGCCGCCCTCGATCGCGTCGAAGCATCCGCCAGCGTTCGGTGGTCGACCGGCATTCCCGCGCGGTGGGTCTCGCGGGTTCGAGCGCTCTGGTGATCGCAACGCTTCTCGCGGCGGACGTCGACCTCGACCCCCTGACGCTTGCGGAGCTCGCGCAGTCAATCGAGCGCGACGACCTTGGCATCGTCGCGGGGTTACAGGACCGCGCCGCGCAGGCCTTCGGCGTGCCCGTGCTGGTCGACGTGTCGGGGGACACGCCGACAGTCACGACACTGGTGGCCGCGAAACCGTTGCGGTTCGTCGTGGCGTGGCTGCCAAGCGCTTCGGGGGACTCGGGCGACTACCACCGCCAGCTACGCGACGCGGTCGACCAAGGGGGGATGGACGAATTGGCAGCCATCGCCCGCGCCGCCGCTGCTGCATTCGCGGCCGGTGACGCCGGCGCGCTCGCCGTCCACATGGCGGAGTCGGCCGAGGTGCGCGCCCGCGTGGCCCCGCTACCGGCGAGGCATCAACCGCTCGCCGTCGCGGTGGAGCGGGCCGGTCTGTCGCCCAACTCGGCCGGCTCCGGTGGCGCGGTCGTCGCCGTGATCACCAGCAACGACCAGACCTCGAAGCTGGAGGCCGAACTCGCGACGATCGGCGCGTCATTCGTCGTGGAGTCCTTCGGCTAGTTCATCATTGCGAGCTGGATCAAGTTGCCGCACGTGTCGTCGAACACCGCGGTCGTTACCGGTCCCATCTCCGTCGGTTCCTGGGTGAAGCGCACCCCGAGCGCGGTTAGCCGGTCGAACTCGGCTTGGACATCGTCGACGGCGAACGAGGTGAAGGGAATGCCGTCTTCCACGAGCGCCGCCTTGAAGGGGCCGGCCGCCGGGTGCCCGTCGGGCTCGAGCAACAGCTCAACGCCGTCGGGCTCATTGGCCGAGACGACCGTCAGCCACTTGTACTCGCCCAACGGGACGTCGTGCTTCTTCACGAAACCCAGCACGTCGGTGTAGAAGCGCAACGCTTTGGCTTGGTCGTCGACGAGAACACTGGTGATGTTGATGCGGGGCATGGCGACTCCTATGCGGCGGTTGGCCATCGGGTCGCGATGGCGGCGAGTGGAGCGGTGTCGACGTCGTGGAACTTGCAGCGGCCCTCGCGGCGCGTGTGAATCAGACCCGCGGCCTCCAACACGTCGAGGTGTTGCGAGATGGCCTGGCGCGTCAGCGTGCGCTCGTGCGTGACGGTGAGACGAGTGCACAACTCGAAGAGGGTCTGGCCGTTCTTGGCGACGAGTTCGTCGAGAATGATGCGACGGACCGGCTCGGCGATCGCCTTGTAGACGTCAATCACGAGCCCATGATAGGCAAGTACACGCTTGCGTATCAAGCGTGCGTCCGGTGAGACCTAGGGGCCAGGAAAGACTTCCCGAAACGCGTCGACCGGCCCCCTGACTTCGCCGAGGAACGCGCGACCCATTAGCAATGCGAAGAGGTCACGGCGGGTACCGGTGATCGCGGCGGCGCCGAGCCGGGTGTCGGTGCTGACCGCGCCGTTCCCGACGGTGACACCGTAGGACTCACCCTCGTGCGTGTTGAGCCGCCACGAGCCCGACGCGTCGACGGGAACAGAACGCAGGCGCAGCCGGCCGACTCGCATCGGCAGTCCTGCTTCGTTCAGTTCGTCGCTCCAGTCCGACAGGCCGAGGCCCAAGTCGACGCCGTGCACGTCGGTCTCGGTCAGGCGCAAGACGGCGAGTTCATACAACGACGGAGAGCCAAGGTCGGCGTTGCCGCGCGGCTCGACGAGTCGTCGTTGCCACTCCGACGTCGTGACGGCGGCCCACCGCGCGTACAACTCGTCACAGGCACGCTGAAACGATGCGAGCACATCTCGCGGCGACTCACCCGGTGCAGGAACGAGCGTGCCCGGCCGCTGCGTCAGCGCGGCCACCCGGGTAGTACGAGGTCGGCGCGCCGTCGATGACGGGCTGTGTCATCGCGAGGTGCGCCTGCGTGCCGTAGCGCAGGTGACAGAGGATCGTGAGACGGGACCAGTCGGGCAACGCGCTCGGCGCGGTCAACTCGTCGTCCGACAACAGGTGCAACGCGTCCGCGATCTCGCGCGACCGCCGGTCGCACACGGCGACGATCTCGGCGGGAGGAACGGTCACTCGGCGCGCCACCGCTCCTTCGCCAACTCCCCGTCGACGTAGGTGATCGCCAGTACCTCGCCGACCAGGAGTTCGAACAACACCCAGCCGCGGTCGCGGTCGGATTGGTCGGCGTCGATCGCGCGCGCCGTGCCTATCAGCAGCACCTCGCCGCCGCCGCCGCTGCTGTCCTCGACGGTGCAGTGAGCGGCGAACATCTCGTTGCGCAGGATGTCCTTGCCCTTGGGCGAGGTCGGATACATCGGCACCACGAGTCGGCCGTCGCGCACCGAGATGCCCACGGGGTGCACCCGCGGCCAACCGTCGGCCCTGACGGTGCTGAGATAAGCCGCACCGGCGACGAATCGCGCTTGCGCGAAGGCCGCGAGTTCCGGCGCCGACTGCTCGAACTCGGACCACTGCACGGAGCGCATCTACAAGTCGATGGCGTGGTCGCGCAGTCCGTCAGTGTCGACCCACTCAACGGTTGTGGCGTGCGTCGCGGCCAGGATCACCCGTGGCGCCTTACCCGCCTCGAACGCCTCCTGCCAGCGGGTGGCACACAGGCACCACCGGTCGCCGGGCTGGATCCCGGCGAAGTTGTATTCCGGCATCGGCGTCGACAGGTCGTTGCCGACGGACTTCGAGAATTCGAGGAACTCCGCCGAGGCCTCGATGCATACCGTGTGCAGGCCCAGGTCCTCGGCGCCAGTGTCGCAACAGCCGTTGCGGTAGAAGCCGGTCAACGGATCAAAGGAGCACGGTTCGAGCTCGGTGCCGAGCACATTCTTGGCCATGGCTCATCCTCGCGTAGCCTGGTCGGATGCACCGGTTTCGCCTGATAGTCGGCTGCGTCGCGCTTTCGCTGATGGTCTTCGGCGCGGCGTGCTCGAGCGACTCATCCGATCTCGCCACCAAGGATCCCAAGGCGGCCATGAAGGCCGCGTCGAACAAGACGGTGTCGGCGGGCACGGTCAAGCTGGCGCTGTCGGCCAAGGACAAACTCAACGCGGAAGTGCTTTCGGGAAACGGCGCCTACGACTTCGACAAGAAGCAGGGCCGATTCACGCTCAAGACGAAAGAGGGCGTCGGCGCGGACATGGTGATCACCGCCGAACGGCTCTACCTCAAGGTTCCCACGAAGAACGCGGGGGACAAGGAATGGGTGGGCGTGTCGGCGTCGGCAGACGATTCGGCTTCTCCGGATAGCCGCGAAGCGCAGATCCGTCAGTACCTCGACTCGATCCGTCAACAGGTCGACCCGCGCTCCACCCTCGACGCGCTCGGTGCGAACGTGCCCGATCTCAAGAAGGTGGGCAGCCAGAAAATCCGCGGCACCAACACCACCCACCTCGCGGGCCGGGTCGATCTGAGTGAGAACTCGATTCGCAAAGCGCCCGCCGACAAGCGCGAGGGGCTCCGCCAAGCCCGCGAAGCGTTCGGTTCCGACGGCTATCCCGTGGACGTATGGCTCGACGGTGACGGGCGAGTGCGGCGCGTCGAATACGTGCTCGAGGGCGGCACGGGCGCGACCGCCACGAAGACCACCGTTCGGCTCGATCTGTTCGACTTCGGCGGCAATTCGGGGATCGTGGTGCCACCCGAATCCGAGGTCGGCGACGCGGCATCACTATTCCCGACGACGACCTCGACGACGGTCAAGAAGTAACCGCGCTGCGCAAGCGAGTGCTGATAGTTCTCGCCGCAATCATCGTGCTACCTCTGGCGGTGTTGGTGGCCGAAGCGCAACTGGCGCGTAGCGGCGTCGACGTCCAGGGACCCGACGTGGCGACGCTCGCGGCCACGTTCGCGGCGACCGATGGCGCGTCGGACCGAGTCGTGCGCGTGCTGTGGTTGGGTGACTCGACCGCCGCCAGCGTCGGTGCCACGAGTCCCGGCGCGTCGTTGTCGTCGCAGGTCGGCGATCGCCTGATTCAAGCCGGGAGTCGTCACACCTTCGATGTGCAAGTGATCGCGAGGTCGGGCGCGCGGATCGGCGATGTGGTGGACGACCAGTTGCCGCAAGTGGATGAGATCGCGCCGCATGTGGTTGTCATCAGCGTCGGCGCCAACGACACGATTCACCTCACGCGCGCGCACACCTTCCGCAACGGCGTCGACGAGTTGCTCGACGGACTCGCGCGCCGGCGTGTCCGCGGCGAACATCGTGGTTGTGGGTGTGCCGGACATGGGGTCGCCGACGCGCCTGGCGCAACCGCTGCGGGCGATCGTCGGGTTACGCAGCCGACGCCTCGACCGCGAGTCGCAGGCGTCGGCGGCCAGTCACGACGCGCGCTACGTCGATCTCTTCAAGGCCACGACGAAGCCGTTCCGTGCCAGCCCGTCGAAGTACTTCGCCGCCGACGAGTACCACCCGAGCGACGCCGGCTACGCGCTCTGGGCCGACGCCATCGCCCCGGCGGTATTGCGAGCGGCGGACTAGCCGTCTAGACCGCTGTCGCTCGTTGATGATTCCGGCGCAGTGCCCGTTCCGCTGGCCGCTCTATGGCCACAAACAACGCTGTCGCTGCGACGACCGCCAAGGGCAATGCCAGCACGTAAAGCGCCGTTCTGTCGGCGAACCACCGGGTGAGCCGGTCGATGACGAGGGTGTGGACGAGGTAGAAGGAGTACGAGACCGCTCCTAGCCACACGAGGCGACGATCTCGCAGCCATGCAACCCCGCCGGAAAGCTCGGCCTCCGCGGCGGCGACAATTAGACCCGCGTACGGGATGGCGGTGATGCCAACCCACATGTACGGCTCGGGCACGAACCCTGAGGCGACGTAGGCACCGACCGCGACTGCCGCGGCACCGCCGAACGGCACACGAACCTTCGTCGTCTGCACGGCAAGCGCGAGCAGGCAACCGGCGATGAACTCCGGTAGACGGACGAGCGGGCAGATGTAAAGCAGCCAAAACTGATCCGTGCCCTGTGCGGGGTTGAGCAGTACAGCAACGGCGAGCGGCCACAGCAGGCAGGCCGCGAGAACTGCGTGCCGGGCTCCTACCCTCCTCACTTTGAGGAGCGCGAAAAGCACGAGCGGATACACGGCGTAGAAGAACAGTTCCACCGATAGTGACCACGCGACGCCGTTCAACGCGAAATGGGTGTGCGGGTTCGGGAACCAAGCTTGTAGCAGCAGAAACGACGGCACGCCCACGGCCAAGCTGCCTTCGCCGTCGTACATGCGAATTGCCAGAGCAAGGACCAACACCACTACGTAGGCGGGGATAATCCGCGCAAACCGGCGCCCGTAGAACGCCGCGGCTGTGTCGTCGTCGCGTCGAGACCAGGTGAGCACGAACCCGCTCAGAATGAAAAAGAACGAGACGCCGTTCGCGCCCTGCCCGAAGAAGGGTCGGAGCCCGTCGATCTCGATGACTGGAGTGAGCACGAACACGTGGCGCCCGAACACGACCAGCGCCACGAACCAACGAAGGACGTGAGCGAGTCAAGCCGCCTCGCCTGCCCCATCGATGCAGCGTACCGCGACGCGATGCGATTAGCCGTCGAGCGAGAAGCCCTCGACGCCGGCCACGCCGACAGGACACGAGACGCCGGTGCCCCCAAGGCCGCAGTAACCGTTGGGGTTCTTCTTGAGGTACTGCTGGTGGTAGTCCTCCGCGTAATAGAACGGACCGGCCGCCGTGATCTCCGTGGTGATCTCGCCGTGGCCGGCCGCCGTCAACGCTTCCTGGAACATCTCGCGCGACGCCTCGGCCGCCACCTTCTGGTCGTCGGTCGTGTACCAAATCCCCGAGCGGTACTGCGTGCCGACGTCGTTGCCCTGACGCATCCCCTGCGTGGGGTTGTGCGACTCCCAAAACACCTTGAGCAGCGTGTCGTACGAGACCTGCGTGGGATCAAAGACCACGAGCACGACTTCGGCGTGGCCGGTGCGTCCCGAACACGCCTCTTCATAGGTCGGGTTTGGCGTGTACCCGCCGGCGTAGCCGACGGCGGTGGTCCACACGCCGGGTGTCTCCCAGAACTTCCGCTCGGCCCCCCAGAAGCAGCCGAGGCCGAAGATCGCCGTCTCGAACCCGTCCGGGAACGGGGGAGTCATGGCGTGGCCGGTGACGATGTTCGCCGCCGCCACCGGCATCGTGGCTTCCCGACCGGGTAAAGCTTTATCGGGATCGATCACTGTCTTGTCTCGTCCGAACATGATGTGAAGTATGAACCTCCTGGCGCTCGACCGTATTTCCGGCCACGTCGACGCCAACGGTGCCGATCGCCGACGCGGCGTCTGGGTGCACGATCTGGGCGAAGCTCGAGTACGAGATGCCGAGCGGTTCCACCAAGGACCGCATCGCGGCGCGCATCCTGCGAAGCGGCGAAGGCCGGCGTGCTGAACGACGACGTCGGTGGTGGTCGAGGCGTCGAGCGGGTCGACCTCGATCGCTGTTCGCTATGACGTGCGCGGCGCTCGGCGTGCGGTTCGTCGCGGTGATGCCCGAGGGCGTGAGCCACCGAACGGGTGCTGATGATCCGGCGCTACGGCGGCGAGGTCGTGCTGACCGCCGTCGGTCGACGGGATGGCCGGCGCGCTCGGCCGAGACCGAGGCCATGGCGGCCGCCGACCCCCACGTGTTCTTGCCGCGTCAGTTCGCCAACCCCGAGAACGCCGAAGCCCATCGGCTGCGGACCGGGCCCGAGATGACTGGCCCAGGTCGGCCGGCCCCTCGACGGCTTCGTCGCCGCCGTTGGCACGGCCGGCACGTTGATGGGCGTCGGGCGCGGCGCTGCGGGCTGCCGGCGGCGACGTCGTTGCTCTCGCCCGGGTGCGCGTGGCCGACGGGCCACGCCGACGCCGAGCAGGGCGGTCCGTGTGCGGGCATTCCCGGCGTCGTCGAGTGCATGTCGTCGATCCTCGACGAAACGCTCGTCGGCCTCGGCCCGGACATCGTCGTCACCCACGACGACGCGATGATCGCCGCCCGCGAGTTGATCGCCCAAGGTTTCCCCGTCGGCCTGAGCAGCGGCCTCAACCTTCGGGGCGCCGCAAGCCTGGCGGCGACGCTCGGCCCCGGCAAACACGTCGGCACCGTCTTCTGCGACCGCATGGAGCGCTACTTCAGCACCGAACTCTTCGACGACTTGAGGTAGCGCCGGGACGCGAAAAGCGGCCCCACCGACACCGCCGGACCGAAGCCCGGCGGTCCCGAGGGACCGCTCACGCGGTAGGTACCTCGTCCGTCGTCCGCACCGAAGTGCGATCACCGGGCCCGGATCTCGTTCGGTTGGCCGAAGGCTCCCTCCGATCACCGCTTGGTGACCTACCTCCGATAATCGGGACTGTTCCTCCGTTTCCGAGTTGCCGCAAGCGGCCGTCTCGTTCCCTTCGGTCCGGCACCCCGTTCACCGGGTATGCAGACATCAAACTCCTGTTGGCCTGTGGGGAACAAGAGGCAAAACATGAGGATTTCGCGGGGGATTTCGTCCACGACCTGGGGATTTGTCGGTGGATAACATGTGTGGCTTTGGGACAACGACGCAATGCAGGGTCGAGTGATCGAGGTGCGAGAGACTGTTCGGCTCCGATGCCCGTCCGCTCCGACCTCCGTAACGTCGCAATCGTCGCTCACGTCGACCACGGCAAGACCACGCTCGTCGACGCGATGTTGTGGCAGTCCGGCGCGTTCCGCGCCAACCAGGACGTCAACGAGCGGGTCATGGACAACATGGATCTGGAGCGGGAGAAGGGCATCACGATCCTGGCCAAGAACACGTCGGTGCTGCACAACGGCCTGCGGATCAACATCGTCGACACGCCGGGCCACGCCGACTTCGGTGGCGAGGTCGAACGGGCGCTGACGATGGTCGACGGGGTGCTGCTGCTCGTCGACGCGTCGGAGGGGCCGCTGCCCCAGACCCGCTTCGTGCTGCGCAAGGCGCTCGAGCTCGAACTGCCGGTCGCCCTCGTCATCAACAAGGTCGACCGCAGCCGACGCCCGCATCAAAGAGGTGATCGACGAGGTCTACGAGCTGTTCATCGACCTCGACGCCGCCGAGCACCAGATCGAGTTCCCGATCGTCTACTGCAACGCCCGGGCGGGCAAGGCCACGACCGACCTCGACGCCGCGATCCGCAACGAGCTCGAACCCAACCTCGAACCGCTGTTCACCCTGTTCCGGGACTACATCCCCGGGCCCGAGTACGACGAAGACCACCCGCTCCAGGCGCTGGTGACCAACCTCGACGCGTCGCCGTATCTCGGCCGCATCGCCCTGCTGCGCGTGCGCCACGGCGTGCTCAAGCGCGGGCAGATGGTGGCGTGGTGCCGGGTCGACGGGTCGATCGAGAAGGTCAAGGTCACCGAGCTGTTCATCACCGAGGAGCTCGACCGCGTCTCGGCCGACGAGGTCGGTCCCGGCCAGATCGCCGCGGTCGCCGGCCTCGACGACGTCACCATCGGCGAAACGCTGGCCGATCCCGACGATCCGCGGCCGCTGCCGGTCACCACGGTCGACGAGCCGAGCCTGTCGATGACCATCGGCGTCAACACGTCGCCGCTGTCGGGCAAGGAAGGCTCCAAGCTCACCGCCCGGCTCATCAAGGGCCGCCTCGACGCCGAGCTGGTCGGCAACGTGTCGCTGCGCGTGCTTTACCACCGAGCGTCCCGACGCCTGGGAAGTGCAGGGCCGCGGCGAACTGCAGCTGGCGATCCTGGTCGAGATGCTGCGCCGTGAGGGTTTCGAACTCACCGTCGGCAAGCCGCAGGTGCTCACCCGCGAGATCGACGGCAAGCTGCACGAGCCCGTCGAGCGCGTCGCCATCGACGTGCCCGAGGATTACCTCGGCGTGGTCACTCAACTCGTCGCGCTGCGCAAAGGCCGCATGGTGCAGATGGTCAACCACGGCACGGCTGGGTGCCGCATGGAGTTCATCGTCCCCGCCCGCGGCCTCATCGGCTTCCGCACGGAGTTCCTCACCGAAACCCGCGGCACCGGGCAGCTGCATCACGTGTTCGAAGGCTTCGAGCCATGGTTCGGCGAGATGCGTACCCGTCCGCAAGGCAGCCTCGTGTCCGACCGGCGCGGCCCGACGACCACCTACGCGCTGATCAACCTGCAGGAACGCGGCTCGATGTTCGTCGGGCCCGGCGTCGAGGTCTACGAGGGCATGGTCATCGGCCAGAACGCGCGGTCCGAGGACATGGACGTCAACGTGACGCGAGAAAAGAAGCAGACCAACGTGCGCTCGGCGGCCGCGGACGAAACGGTGCGCCTCGTACCGGCCATTCCGATGGGACTGGAACAGTCGCTCGAGTTCATCCGTGAGGACGAGTGCATCGAGGTGACACCCGAAAGCGTCCGCATTCGCAAAGTGGTGCTCGACGGCAACGACCGCGGCCGCGCTCTTAAGCGCGCTGGCCGACCCGCTTAATCGCGGATTTGCTGGGAAAGGTAGAGCTGTCTCGCCCACCTGGTCGATCAGGCTGAGTCTGCGCTTCGAGCCAGTCGGCGTGGTTCTCCTCGCCGAGGAGGATCTTCTCGAACAATTCGCGGGTGCCGTTGTCGCCGACTTCCACGGCGAGCGCGATCCCGGCGTTGAGTCGGGTGATCGCCGCCTTCTCGAGGTCGAGCGCGAGTTCCAGCTTCTCGGAGACCGAGTCGCCCACGCGGACCGATCCCATCCGCTGCATGTTCGGAACGCCGTCGAGGTAGAGGATGCGTTCGATCAACTCGTCGGCGTCTTTCATCTCGTCGATCGACTCGTGGCGGAACTTCTCGCCCAGCCGGTCGTAGCCCCAGTTGCCGCACATCTTGGCGTCGATGAAGTACTGATTGATCGCCGTCAACTCGGCGGTGAGGACGTCGTTTAACGCTTCGAGGACGCGATCGTCACCAGTCATGAACGGCGAGCCTATGACCCCTACGCGTGGTGGGGAACAAGGTGGCGCCGCCACCGCGGCACCCGGGCGCGCGCTCGGTTTCCATCAGCAGCGCGCTAAGCCCTTCCCAACAGCCGCCGCAGTTGGCGCCGGCGCCGCAGCGCGCCGCGATGTCGTCGATCGACTGCGCACCATCGGCGATGACGGCCTTCACCTTCTTGTCAGACACCAACTCGCAGTGGCAGATAATCGCCATCGCTAGAGCGATTCCCGGGCGTGTGGACGTCCAAACACTGTGTCTTAGGTTGACCTGAAATTGCGGCCAATGCAAGTCATCCGAGGTGTGACGCGTGTCCTACCGAGCGGCGCGGCCCATCGGGCATTGTTGCTCGTGAGGTCTGCATGGGGCGGCCACAGGGGGCGGGAAATGTCTACATGGAAGCGGCGGGCCGGCGCGACGGTTGCAATCGCGGCAGGAATCGTGGGAATCGGAGGGGTGAGCTTCGCGGCGGCGCCGCTGGGCAGCGCGACGACCGACGAGAACAGCGCTACCGCGTCCGGGATCGGCGTGCCGGGCGTCGTCACTGTCAACGAGGCCCACGCTCGCCAAGGCAGCGACGACGAGGCGCCCTCGGCGGACTACTCATTGCTCACGGTTGCCGACCAATCCGTGCTCGGCAAGAACAGCGACGGCGCGTGGTTTGGTCTGTTGGCCGCGCTCGGACCGGTCGTCGATTCAGTCAACGGCGTGCTTTGCAACAACAACGCGGCGTACGAGATCCCTGTTGGTGATGGTGCAAGGGTGTGCTCGCAGGTGATGCCGAACTACATCGGGGCGGACGATGACTCGGCCGCCGTCGGGTCGGACGCGGCGTTCGTTTTTGTGGAAGACGGCAGCTCGTTCTACGCGGTACAGGTCGCTCCTTCGAACGCCGACACGCGGGAGGGCTGCGCAACTGCCTCAGGGGCAACGGCCGTGCTCCATCTTGAAACCCTCGCTCCGTTCACCGTGCTCGGGGGTGAGCATTCCGAGACGGGCTGCGGACCGGCCGCTTGATCTAGCGATCAAATGCCACCGCCAGCAGAAACTTGTTGGTGATGGCTCCTTCGCGTCTGCGATGGTTTCTCCGTGGGGGATCTGGGGAAAGACACCGCAGTTGAACTGGTTGAGCCTGGGCTGTACCGCGGTCGGCTGAATCAGGACTGGGAGATCTGGGGTCCGAACGGCGGATACATCGCATCGGTGGCTATGCGCGCCGCCTGCGCGCACGCGGAGCTGCCCCGACCGGCGTCGTTCAGCTGCCAGTACCTCGCGGTGGGAGAGTTCGACGACGTGGACGCGCGTGTCGTGACGACGCGGCGAACCAAACGCGCCGAGGCTGTGACCGTCGAACTCCACCAGGGCGACCGGCTGCTGCTCACCGCCCAGGCGTGGTTCATCGACGCCGACCACGTTGGCCTCGAGCACGACTTCGCCCGCACGCACGAGGTGCCTCACTGGTCGACGCTGCCCACGATCGCGGAACGCGTCGCGGCGATGCCCACTCGCGACGAAGACTTTAAGCCGTTCAACTTCTGGCTGAACTTCGACGAACGCCCGACGTCGTGGGTCGACAACTGGGAAGACCGCGACGCCGGTGACCCGGTCTTCACGAACTGGCTGAAATTCGAGCCCCGGCCCAACGTCGACGACGTCGCGATCAATGCGGCGCGGCTGATCGTGCTGGCCGACACCGTGAGTTGGCCGGCGGCGGTTCGCGCGCACAAGCCGCCGCTGTACTGGATGGCGCCGTCGCTCGACCTGCACGTGCAGTTCCACCGCTTCCGCCCGGACTGCGACTGGCTGCTCATGTACGGGCGCGCCGATGTGTCTAGCCAGGGCCTATTCGGCTTCCGGGGTGAAGTGTGGTCCGACGACCACACCCTGCTCGCCAGTTCATCCGGGCAGTGCTTCTACCGAGCGATGCCGCGACCCGATTAGTCATTAGCGTTCGAGCCGCTATGGACTTCGAACTCTCCGACGAACAAGGCGCGTTCCGCGACGTCATCCGCGACTTCGCCGACAAGCACGTACGGCCGGTGGCCCGCGAGTACGAGCACGAAGGCACCTACCCCACAGAAATCATCGACCGGATGAAGGAGATGGGGCTGTTCGGCATCACCATCCCCGAGGAGTACGGCGGTCTCGGTGCCGACCTCGTGTCGCTGTCGGTGTGCTTCGAGGAACTTTCACGGGCGTGGATGGGCGTCGCCGGCTTCATCGGCAGCCACTCCGCTGGCGTGCTGGATGATCGCCCGTCACGGCACCGAAGAGCAGAAGCAGCGCCTGCTTCCCGACCTGGCCAGCGGGAAGCGGCGGACGGGCATCGCGCTCACCGAGGCGGGCGCGGGCAGCGACCTGCAAGGCATCACCACGCGCGCCGAACGCGACGGCGACGAGTACGTCGTGCGCGGCACGAAGATGTGGATCACCAACGCGCGCTACGCCGACCCGCTGCCCGTCCTCGTGAAGACGAATCCCGCGGCCGAGCCGCGGTGGTCGGGCATGAGCGTGTTGCTGGTCGACGGGGACACGCCTGGTCTCACGGTGTCGCGTGACCTCGGCAAGCTCGGCTACAAGGGTCCCGAGACGTGTGAAGTCGTCCTCGACGACTGTCGCGTGCCGGCGGCCAACCTGCTCGGCGGTGAGGAGGGACATGGGTTCAAGCAGGTGCTGTCCGCGCTCGAGATCGGGCGCGTGAACATCGCGGCGCGTGCCGTCGGTGTGGCCGCGGAGGCGCTTGGCGCAGTCGCTGCAGTACGCGCGCGAGCGCGAGGCGTTCGGCAATCCGATCGGTCAGTTCCAGGCGATTCAGCTGAAGCTGGCGGACATGGCTACCGACGTACAGGCGGCGCGGCTGCTGACGTGGTGGGCGGCGTCGATGGCCGACCGCGGCGGCGCGCGGATACCGAAAGCGGTATGGCGAAGCTGTTCGCGTCAGAGGTCGCGATCAAGGCGTCGCTCGAAGCCATGCGTATCCATGGCGCCTACGGCTACTCAACCGAAGCCGACATCGAACGCCTCTACCGCGACGCGCCGCTCATGGCTATCGGCGAAGGCACCAGCGACATCCTGCGCACCATCATCGCCAAAGCCATCCTGCACAACGGATAGATCGAACAGGCGAGCGTCAGTATTGGCTCGGCCGAGCGCTAGCGAGGCCGAAGGTGCGCCGTTTCGTTTAGGGAGCCGACGCCGCGGATGCCGGCGCTGCTGGCGAGGACGCGGTTGACGCTCGTGTAGTCAGGGCCGAAGAAGATGTTGCGGTCGAGGCCAAGGATGTGGGCGAAGTACGCGTTGATTACCCCGGCGTGACACACGACGGCCACCGTCTGGCTTGGGTGGGCGTCGATGATGCGATCCATCGCCCCGACGATCTTTTCGACGAACTGCTTGGGATCGGGTCCACCGATCGCGGAGTAGTCGCCCGTGACGATGGCGCGGAACTCCGCGCTGTTGCGGTCGATCTCTTCGAAGGGGATGTAGCTCGACGAGTCGCGGTCGAATTCGGCGACGTCGGGCTCGATGACGATCTCGATGTCGCGACCGTCGACGATCGCCTCCGCGGTTTGCTGTGCCCGTAGGAGATTGCTGGCGTAGATCGCGTCGAGGTGCTCGGGCGCGAGCCATCGGCCTAACGCTTTGGCTTGGCGCACGCCTTCTTCGGAGATGTCTGGATCGGCGCGACCCTCGGCCAACTCGATGCGATTGGGCAGCGCGTGACGGATCAGCAGGAGGTTCATTAACGGATCTCTACCAATTCGCGGTAGTCGTCGAGGCGGCGGTCGGACGGGTCAAGTTCGGTAACGAGTAGCGCGATGTCGGCCCAGTCGATGCTGCGCGCCACCGACCGCGAGCCGAGCTTGGTGGAATCCGCGGCCAGCACCACTTCGCTGGCCACGCCCGCCAGCGAGCGCTTGACGTCGGCCTCTTCCATTGCCGGTTCGCTGGGCCCGAGGTCGGGGTGCACCGCCGCGGCCGAGATGTAGAGACGGGTGAGCAGCAAACCGCTGGCGGAGCGGTTGGCCACCGGTCCCACAAGGCTGCCGGTGCGCTCGTCGAGTTGGCCACCGCTCAACACCGCGGTGACGCCGGGCTTGCCCTGCAACGCCTGGAACGTCTCCCAGCCGTTCGTGAGGGCCACGAGGTCGCGACCGCTTTCGATGGCCGTGGCCAAACGCAAGAGCGTCGAAGACGCGTCCAGACCTATCGCGCCGCTATGAGGAATCGTGTCGATGAGCTTGGCGGCGATCCTCGCTTTGGCGCGGGCCGGACTGCGGTGCCGTTCGGCGAAAGCAAGCGGCCCGACTGCTACGGCGCCGCCGCGGACGCGCCGCGCCACGCCCAGTGCCTCGAGTTCTTGAAGGTCGCGACGGATCGTCATTTCGCTCACGTCGAGCTTCGTGGCCGCGGTCGCGATGCGTATCTGGCCCGACTCCTCAAGGTGATCGCGGATCCAACGAAGCCGGTGTTCTGTCGCCAAATTGCCCGTCAAGCTCATGGGGCCATGTTAGAAGGATGTGCGATCGCTTAGCGATCTTGTACTATTTCACGGAAGTGAACATGACCGACATCGACGAACTGCCGTCGACGATTCCTTCCGACGCGCCCTCGGTGCCGACAAGTCGGTGACCAACTTCGGCGGCGGCAACACGTCGTGCAAGGCCACCATGGCCGACCCGCTGACCAATGAGCCGATCGACGTGTTGCACGTCAAGGGCTCGGGCGGCGACCTCGCAACACTTACCGCCTCCGGTCTGGGCACCCTGCGGCTCGACGCCCTCCGCGCGCTCAAGGCGCGGTACCGCGGCGAAGACCACGAAGACGAGATGGTCGGTCTCATCGAACTCTGTTGCATTGGCGGCGCCCCGCCGTCGATTGACACCGCCATGCATGGACTCCTGCCGTCGGTGCACGTCGACCACCTCCATCCCGACGCCGTAATCGCGTTCGCGGCCGCGGCCGACGGCGAAGCACTGACCAAGGAGTGTTTTGGCGAGGAGGTGGCGTGGGTGCCATGGCGCCGCCCGGGCTTCGAACTTGCGCTCGAAATCGAGGCCGTGCACCAGGAGCGACCTGACGTGCGCGGCGTGGTGCTCGGTGGACACGGCCTCACCACTTGGGGCGACTCGTCGGCCGCATGTCAGGCGTCGTCGCTGCGGATCATCGCGGAGGCGGCCGCGTTCATCGCCCGGCGCGGCAAGGACGAGCCGTTCGGTCCGTGCGTCGACGGCTTCGAACCGCGGCACGTCGACGAGCGTCGCCGCATCGCCGCCGAACTGGCGCCCACCATCCGCGGCCTCGCCAGTACGGATGGCCCGATGGTCGGTCACTTCACCGACGCGGATGCGGTCCTCGACTTCCTCGCTCGCGAGGCCGCGACGCGGCTGGTGCCGCTGGGCACGTCGTGCCCCGACCACTTCATCCGCACCAAGGTGCGTCCGCTCCTGCTCGATCTCCCACCGACCTGCACCCCGCGACGAACTGGTCGCGCGGTTGCGCTTGTTGCATGGCGAATACCGCGACCAGTACCGGCGTATTACGAGCGGTACGCCACACCGTCGTCGCCGGCGATGCGCGGCAGCGACCCCGCGATCGTCCTCGTTCCCGGGGTCGGCATGTTCAGCTTCGGCGTCGACGCCACGACGGCCCGCATTGCCGGGGAGTTCTACGTAAACGCGATCAACGTGATGCGCGGCGCCGAGTCATTGTCGACATACGCGCCAGTGTCCGAGGCCGAGAAGTTCCGCATCGAATACTGGGATCTCGAAGAGGCCAAGCTCCGTCGCCGGCCCGCGCCCAAACCGCTGAGCGGCAAAGTTGCGTTGGTGACCGGCGCCGGTTCCGGCATCGGTAAGGCCATCGCCGAACGGCTGACGGCCGAGGGCGCAGAAGTCGTCGCGGCCGATCTCGAGGACACAGCGATGTCCAGATGGACGTGACCGATCCGCCGTCGCTCGATCGCCGCCGCATTTGGTGAGGCGGTCACTCGCGTTCGGCGGCATCGACATCGTGGTCAACAATGCGGGGCTGTCCATCTCGAAGCCGTTGGCCGAGACGACGCCGAGGACTGGGACCGCCAACACGACGTGATGTCCCGCGGGTCGTTCCTCGTGAGTCAGGCCGCGGCGCAGGTGATGATCGAACAAGGTCGCGGCGGCGACATCGTCTACATCGCCTCGAAGAACGCGGTGTTCGCCGGGCCGAACAACATCGCCTACTCGCGGCCAAGGCGCGCAGGCCCATCAGGTGCGGTTGTTGGCGGCCGAACTGGGTGAACACGGCATTCGGGTCAACGGCGTGAACCCCGACGGCGTGGTGCGCGGTTCAGGCATCTTCGCCAACGGGTGGGGCGCCGAGCGGGCCAAGGTCTACGGCGTGCCCGAAGAGGAACTCGGGCAGTTTTACGCGTCGCGGACGCTGCTGAAGGCGGAGATCCTTCCTTCGCACGTGGCCGCCGCCGTTTTTGCGCTGCTCGGTGGCGACCTGGCGATGACAACCGGCACACTGGTTCCTGTCGACGGCGGCGTGGCGTCGGCGTTCCTGCGGTAGAACCCAAACGAGGCGAACGATGATCACCGAGAGTTCCTCGACGAACACAACGAAACCGCCGGCGCGACTGGCCGGCGACGTCGCCCACACGACCGACGTGCTGGCCGCCGACGGTGTCTCGGCCGAAGACGTCATCGCTGAGGTCGCGGCGTTCTCTGTCGCGGCACCGTCGTGGGCAGTCGGCACCGGTGGCACCCGGTTCGGCCGCTTTCCGATCGGCGGTGAACCCCGCGACACGACCGAGAAGGTCGACGACGTCGCCGCACTGAACGCGCTCACTGGCGCGAATCGGCACGATCAGCCTCCACGTGCCGTGGGACAACCCCGCCGACCCGGCCGGTCTGCGCGCCTACGCCGCGGACGCGGCATCGCCTTTGACGCGATGAACTCGAATACGTTCCAGGACAATCCGTCGACCACCGAGGACGGCACGGTCTCGTACAAGTTCGGCAGCCTGGGCAACGTCGACGACGGCGCCCGCAAGGCGGCTATCGAGCACAACCTCGCCGTCATCGACATGGGCGTGCAGCTGGGGTCGACGGCGCTCACGGTGTGGCTGGCCGACGGCATGAACCATCCGGGTCAGGCGAGCTTCCGCGGCCAGCTCGACGGTCGCCCAGGGGCTGCGCGAAATCCACGACCAGTTGCCGGCTGATTGGTTGATGTTCACCGAGCACAAGCCTTACGAGCCCGCCTTCTACTCGTCGGTCAACAACGACTGGGGCACGTCGGTGCTGCTCGCGCAGTCGGCGGGCGAACGCTGCAAGTGCCTCGTCGATCTTGGCCATCACCTGCCGAACACGAATATCGAACAGGTCGTGTCCCGCGTGGCCAGTCGGCCGGCTCGGCGGGTTCCACTTCAACGACTCGAAGTACGGCGACGACGACCTCACGGTCGGCTCCATCAAGCCGTTCGAGTTGTTCCTGATCTTCCTGGAGCTGCTCGAAGTCGGCGGCGGTCGCATGCCGGACCTCGCGTACATGATCGACGAGAGCCACAACCTCAAGGATCCGCTCGAGGACTTGATTCAGGCGACCGACGCCATCCAGCACACGCTGGCGTTGGCGCTGTGTGTACGCCGCGACGAACTCGGTCGAGGCGCAAAACAGCAACGATCCCGCGCGACGCCGCCGAGGTCCTGCACCGCGCCTATCCGCACCGACGTACGGCCGCTCGTGGCCCAGGCGCGGGCCGCAACGGCGCGGCGGTAGATCCGTTCAACGCGTACCGGGCTGGGATACCGGGCGGCGAATCTCGCCGAGCGCGGCGCGTCGTCAGTCGCACCGGTCTGTAGCTCCCTTGCTTCGCGTCGCGGCGGTCGACCTCGGCGCGACTCGGCTCGCGTAGCGGTCGTCGACGTCGCCAACCCGAAGGTGTCGGTCGTCCACCGCTGCGACAACCGCTCGTCGGCACTCCGACGGTTCGCTGCGCTGGGATGGGCCGGCTCGTCCAAGAGGTCGAGCGCGGCTCTCGATCGCGTCGAGCGGCCGTCGAGTCGATCGGCGTCGACACCTGGGGCGTGGACTACGGGCTTCGACGACCACACGAACTCGTCGCGCCGCCGTTCAGTTATCGCGACCCGCGCACAACGGTTGGCGAGGCGGTCGGCCGATCCTGGCGAGAGGCGGCTGTATGACACGACCGGCGTGCAACTCATGGAGATCAACACGATCTTTCAACTCGCCGCTCACGACCGAGCCGAACTCGACGCGGGCGGCGACGCTGCTGATGTTGCCGGAACTGCTCGTCCACCACCTGACGGGGCGGTCACGGCGGAAGTGACCAGCGGGGGACCACCGGTCTCGTGTCGCTCGTGACCAGCGGACTGGGACCCGGCGATTGCTCGCCGACATCGGCGTGCCCCCGATGCTCTTCCAGCCGATCGCGTCGCCCGGCACGCGGGTCGGTGATATGGCGCGGCGTTCCCGTGCATCTCGTCGGTGGCCACGACACCGCGTCGGCGGTAGCTGGGCGCCCGGGCGCAGCCGGCCCGCATCGCGCGTTTGTCTCGGCTGGGACCTGGGTTTTCGTCGGTGTCGAGCGCCCGGCGCCGGTGACGACACGCGGCCTATGAGGCGAACTTCTCCAACGAGCGGTCGGTCGACGGCGGATATCGCCTGCTTAAGAATGTGACCGGCCTGTGGTTGCTCGAACGATGTCGTGACGCGTGGGGCGAGCTGCCTCTGCCGGCCGAATCGCCCTGCGGTGCCGATCGTTCAACCCGAACGATCCGCGCTTCACCAACCCGCCCGACATGGACGGCCGAGATCCGCGGCCGCCGCGGGCCTGCCGACCTCGACCGGTCGCGACGTCGTCGTCCGGTGCGCGCTCGAGTCACTGGCCGCCGCCGTCGCCGGTGTGGTCAGACGGAACTGGCCGGGTTTCGTGAGCGGAACATGTCGAGCGCATCGACATCGTCGGCGGCGGTGGCCAGAACGAAATGCTGGTGCGGCTCGTGGCCGAAGCTGACCAGTACCGCGGTGGTGGTCGGGCCGGCCGAAGCCACAGCCATGGGCAACGCCATCGTGCAGGGCGTCGGGCGCTCGCCGATGTTAGGTAATGGGGGATTGATCGGAAGTTCACATTGGGCGTACGCTCGTTGGGTGATTTCTCGAACACCCGACTCGACGGCCCTTATGACGTGCCGCCGAGCGCGGTCGAAGACCTCAAGGAAAACGGCCACACCGTGCTGCGCGGCTGTCGCCATCACAGGAGGAGGTCGCCGCGTGCCTTCCCGTTATCCGCGAGGTCACCGAAGTCGAACGCAACCCTTATACTACGGACCGCTGGAAGAAGCGGGACACTCTAATCGACAAGATGTCTTGCAAACCAGAACGGTAGGCTTGACGGGGCGCTTGCGCCGCTTCAGCCTCGCCAAGCGCTTTGGCCAAATCGCCGCCGACTTGCTGGGGGTCGACGGCTGTACGCATGTACCACGACCAATCGCTGTTCAAAGAGGTCGGCGGCGCGGCCTACGTCCGTTCCACCAGGACCAGTACTACTTCCCCCTCGACGGGGAGGAGGATCGTCACGATGTGGATGCCGCTCGTTTCCGGTTACCCGCCGAGATGGGCAGCCTGCAGTCTCCATCTCTGGCAGCCACTGGCAACGGGTTCCTGCTTCAGTTCTCTGGATCGGCGTCACACGGGCGGGATGAAACCGACCCGGCCTTGATCGAAGAACCTTGGACTGCCAATCGAGACCCCACGGCGCGCTCGCGCCGGTGACGCGACCTATCACTGCGGGTTGGGTTGTGCATGGGGCGTCGGCCAATCCCACCAAACAACCTGCGGGCGGTGATGACCGTCATTTACTTCGCCGACGGTCTGCGCGGCATCCAACCTCGAACACGAGTGGCAGCGAGAAGGACTACGCCAAGTGGATGCCCGACGTTATTCCGGGCGAGGTCGCAGCCGGCTCGTCATAAACCCTTTTGATCTGGTCGACGGGTATCGTGCATCAATCTCGCATTGGGACCGTCGCTGGTGGCCAAGCGCCCCTCGCGATGGTTCTCGCGGTCCTGCAACACGAGCCAGTTCGCGTTCAAGTCGACAAGACGATCTCGTTTGTCTCGCCCAAGGCGCGCGCAACCACAGGGCTGCCCGCCACTCTGCGTTGGCGCGATACAAGCCCCCCGCCAACCTGGTGGTGGACCCCAACAACCCCGACGCGGAGTACTACGGCATCTTCGTGGATCGCGGCCGCTCAAACCCGGGAGGCACGATCCTCTCGCTGGTGGGACGAGGGCGACTCGTGCCGCTTGACGCCCGCGTGCCCGGACGCCGCATTCCTCGCGCGAATGAAGGCGTACTTCACCGCCACGCCGTCGACTCACCGTCGAGTTCCTTTCCGATTTGCGACCGAGCAAACGCGGCGGCATCTAAGGACCCTCATGACGTGACGATCGTTCGCATGCGCGGGGATCGGCGCCTCGGTGAGGCGGCCTTCACCCGCACCTTCTTCGTGGACCGCCCGTGACCGCCACCGTCAAGAAAAAGGCGGCGGCCAAGAAAGCCCCAGCGAAAAAGGCGGCGGCGAAGAAGAAGACGACGGCCAAGATCGGCACCGACGCCATCGAACAGGTGAACGAAGCGCGCGAGCGTGTACGCGAGGTCGCCCGGGCTGCGCTCGGCATTGGCGGGAAGGATGACGATGCCGCCCCTGCGCGAGGGGTTGAAAGGCTTCAGGCGTCGGCTGGTATCCCCTGGTCGTGTTGTCGATTCTGGTCATCGTCGACGAGTTGCAGGGATACGCGTTCTTCGTTCTTGGGCCCGAGATAAGCGCCACGCTCGGCATCGGCAAGGGTGCGCTCGCCGGCCTGTCCACTCTGAAGATCCTCGCCATCACGCTGGCCACGTTGCCCACCGCCGCCTACATCCAGCAGAAAGGGGAGGCGAGGCCTATCGAGCATCGTCAACGCGTTCGCGTGGAGCGCCCTCACGCTGCTGACCGGGCTGGTTTCGGGCGCGTGGGGACTCGCCGGCGTGTTGTTGGCCGACGGAGCAACCACCGGCACCGTCCGGGCCACGCACACGCCGCTACTGATGGACACGCACGCACCAAGCGTGCGCGTACGTGTGCTGTCGGTCTACCGCGGCGCCGACGCGTTCGGGAACATTGCGGCGCCTCTCGCGGTCGCCGCGCTAACGGCCATGCTCGGCTTCACCTGGCGCGGCGTGTTCATCATTCTCGGGCTCGTGTCGCTCGCAGCTGCGGTCGTGAGCATCGGTTTACGCGATCCCGGCGTCGGCAAATGGGACACCGCGAAGGTCCGCGAGGCGGTGGCAGGGCACGAAACGACCACCGACGACATCCGCCTCGGCTTCTTCGAGGTCTGCCGCCGCCTATTCCTGATTCCCACGGTCAAGCGAATCCTCACGGCATCAGCCGTACTCGGCATGTTCACCGTGCCGCTCAACACGTTCTTCTTCTTCTTTCTCGAGCAACGCTGGGGTCTCGGCCCCGGCGGCCGCGGACTGTTCTTCGCCGCACTTCCCGTGTTTGCCATCGTGGCGTTCGCCGCGTTGGGCAAGCGCGGAGAGTCGTTGTTCCAGCGCGATCCCGCCGCGTTCGTGCGGGCGTCGTCAGTTGTGCTCGCCATCGGCGCGGTGCTGCTGCCGCTCTCGGTGTTCTCGCCATTCCTCGGTGGGCTTGTGGTGCTCTTCGGGCTGTCCTTCGCCTGCTTCGGCTTGCTCGGCATCGCACTGACGATGACGATCCTGTCGATCGTGCCGGCATCGATGCGGCCACACGCCGCCGCCCTCGCCGGCATCTTCACCGCCGCCGTCGGCGGCTTCGGCGGCGTCCTCCTGCTCAGTGGCGTCGAGGCGGCGCTCGGCTCCACTGGCGCCATCGGCTTCCTCGTCGTGCCCGGGCTGATCGCCGCACTCGTGCTGCGGACGGCGGCGCACACCGTCGATGCCGACTTTGACCGCATGGTCGACGAGTTGGTCGAAGACGAAGAACTCAACGTGCTTCGCGGCCAGGGTCAACATCTCCCGCTCCTTTCGTGTCGCGGGATCGACTTCTCCTACGGACGCCTTCAGGTGCTGTTCGACGTCGACTTCACCGTGGACGACGGCGAAATGGTCGCGCTGCTCGGCACCAACGGCGCCGGCAAGTCCACGTTGCTTCGCGTGGTGTCCGGCGTCGGGCTCCCGAGCAAAGGCACGGTGCGCCTTGACGGCAACGACATCACCTATCTCGACGCCGAACGCCGCGTGGCGCGCGGCGTCACCCAGATTCCCGGCGGCAAGGCGGTATTCGGGCCGATGACGGTGGCGGACAACCTGCGCGTGTACGGCTACTCGCACGGCCGCGACCGCCAAGCGATCGAGAGCGGCATCGAAGAATCTTTCGCCGCATTTCCTCGCCTGTTGGAACGTCGGGATCAGCTGGCGTCGACGCTTTCCGGTGGCGAGCAGCAGATGCTCGCGCTTTCCAAGGCGCTCATCGTCAAGCCACGCCTGCTGCTCATCGACGAACTGTCTCTCGGGCTCGCGCCCAAGGTGGTCGGCGAATTGCTCACGATGGTCCGCCGCATCAACGCGTCAGGCACCGCGGTAGTCCTCGTGGAGCAATCGGTGAACATCGCGCTCTCAGCAGTGGAGCACGCGTACTTCATGGAAAAGGGCGAGATCCGCTTCGACGGCGCTGCCTCCGACTTGTTGGGTCGCGACGACCTCCTGCGTTCGGTATTCCTCGAGGGCGCCACCAAAGGGATGAGCAAGTGATCCTGGCCGTCACCGAGTTATTCGGGCTCAACGTCGACCCTTCCACGCTGACCCTTGGGTTCATCACCGGCCTGTCGTACGGCCTCCTCGCGGTTGGCCTGGTGATCGTGTACCGGTCGAACAAGATCATCAACTTTGCCCATGGCGAGATCGGTGGCTTCGGCGCCGCCTTCCTCGGTGTCTCGGTGCTGCGCTGGGGTGTGCCGTACTGGGTCGGACTGCCCCTGGCGATGGCGTTGTCGGCGGGCATGGGCGGGCTGGCCGAAGTGGCCATCATCCGCCGGCTTCGGACCGCGCCCAAGATCATGTCGCTCGTGGCGACGCTGGGGTTCGCGCAAGTGTTGTTCTTCACGTCGGGCGCCATCAACGCGCTCGCGCCGAACGGCGCGGCGTTCCCCGAACCAGCCTTCTTGCCCACGTTCCGGGTTGGTCCGGTGCTCGTGACGCGCGCCTACATGGGCATGCTGATTCTCAGCCCCCTCGCGGTGGCCGCGATCGTGGCCTTCTTGCGCTACAGCCGGTTCGGCCTGGCTGTGCGTGCTGCGTCCGCCAACCCCGAAGCGGCGCGCATGGCCGGGGTCTTCTCCGCCCGCATGTCCACCGTGGCGTGGATGATCGCCGGTGCGGTTGCCGCGCTCACCGCCGTTTTGCTGCGCCCCGCCCTCGGCTTCATCGCCGCCGCCGGGCTGGGACCGAACATTCTCGTGCGCGCCTTGGCGGCCGCGGTCATCGGACGCATGCAAAGTCTGCCAGTGGCCCTTGCCGCTGGCGTCGGCGTGGGTGTGCTCGAGCAGGTGTTGAAGCAGACCTATCCCGACTCGGGCACGGTGGAACTCGCGCTGTTTGTGGTGATCCTCGCCGCGCTCCTCTTCCAGAGCCGCGCCGGCAGCCGCGAGCGAGAGCGGTGAGTGGAGTGCGGTCCAGCCGTGGGCACCGTTGAGCCGGGCGTTGCGGCAGTCGCGCGCCGTGCGGTTCCTCGGTTCCGGCGTCGGGATTGCCGCCATCGGCCTCGCCGCCATCGTCCCGTTGGTCGTGTCCAATCAAACCTCGACCACGTTGACCGTCATCCTCGCGATTGCGCTGATTGGCCTCTCGCTCGGCATTGTCACGGGCCTCGGTGGTCAGCTCTCGCTCGGCCAGTTCGCACTCGCGGGCGTCGGTGCCGCGGTCTCCATTCACATCGCCGACGCGACCGGCAATTTTCCGTTGGCATTTTTCGGGGCCGGGCTGGCCACTGCGGCCGCGTCTGTTGTCGTCGGCCTTCCCGCGCTCCGCATCAAAGGGTTGCTTCTGGCGGTGACCACCCTCGGCTTTGCCGTGGCGGCGGAACGATGGCTGTTGCAACAGCCGTGGATGCTCGGCAGCACCAAGATCCCCGGTCGACCAGTCTTCAACGATTACGCGCTCGATCGAGGCAAGTCGTATTACTTGTTCGCCGTTGTCGTGTTCACGTTGTGCCTCGTGTTGTCGCGCAACGTGTGGCGTTCGGGGTTGGGCCGCCGTCAACGCGCGCTGCGCGACAACGAGGACGGCGCCCGCGCGTTCAGCGTGCCCGCTACGCGGGTCAAGCTCGAGACGTTCGCCGTCGCCGGATTCTTTGCTGGCGTTGGCGGAGCGCTTTACGGCCATACGCTCTCCGCGCTGCGCCCGGGCGACTTCGCGATCGGCTCGAACATCGAAGTGGTCGCGCTCGTGGTGATCGGCGGCATCGGCCTGCTCGCCGGACCGCTGCTCGGAGCGCTCTACATCATCGGCATCCCCCGATTCTTCACCGACATCGGGAGTTCGGGCCTGGCCGCTACGAGCGCCGGATGGCTGTTGCTGATCCTGTACTTCCCAAGCGGCCTAGCCCACTTCGTGCGACCGTTGCGCGAACGCGCCATCGCGCTGATCCTGCGGCTCGACCACCGGCGTGTCAACAAAGTAGAGATTGAAGGCGCGGAGGAGGCCGACTCCAGTGCTCCGTCGTTCTCCTCATCGTTGCGCGACGACGCCCCTTCGCCAGCCGCGAACGCGTCGTCGGGCTCGGATGCCGACCTGCTGGTCCAAGCGCGGGGACTGCGCAAGTCCTTCGGCGGAGTCCACGCAGTCGACGGCGTTGACCTCGCGGTGCGTCGTGGCGAGACCCTCGGTCTCATCGGGCCGAACGGTGCTGGAAAAACCACGCTGTTCGAATTGCTCGGTGGCTTCACGCGCCCCGACGACGGCGCCATCACCTTCGAGGGCCATGACATCACCGGCTACACGCCGGAGCGTCGCGCTGAACTTGGCGTGATCCGCTCGTTCCAGGACGCCGGGCTGTTCCCGACCCTCACGGTGATCGAAACGATCCAGCTTGCGCTCGAGCGTCGTCACCCGACGGCGACGATGCGCTCACTCCTCGGTTTCACGGGCGCCGACAAGGCGAAGTACAACCGAGCGCTTGAGCTCGTCGACATGATGGGCCTGGGCGACTACGCCGACAAGCAAACCGGCGAACTGTCCACCGGCACGCGTCGTATCACGGAGCTCACATGCGTGATCGCGCTCGAACCGACCTTGCTGCTGCTCGACGAGCCGTCCTCCGGCGTGGCCCAACGTGAGACCGAAGCGTTGGGCGAACTGCTAGCCCGCGTCAGGATGCACCTCGGAGCCACGCTGATCGTCATCGAGCACGACATGCCGTTGATCAGCGCCATTTCTGATCGCATCGTGGCGATGGAGTCGGGCTCCGTCATCGCCAACGGCACCCCCAAGCAGGTCATGGCGGATCCGCTGGTGCTCGAGGCGTACCTCGGCGGGGACCTCCAAGCAGTGGCACGGTCAGGTCGGAAGCCGGCGCCAAAACGGGCGCGGCCGCGTAAGGCGGTACGAGTGTGACAACGCCGCGTCGTTTTAGGGCCGTCCTGGCGTGCCTGGCCCTCCTGGGTGCGGCCTGCAACTCGACGAATCGGCTCACGGTCGCCGACACGAACTCGACATCCACCCTGGACCTCGCTGGACCTGGCCCGTTGGACACCACGACCACCGCGCCGACAACCGACGCGTTCGCGGTGTTGCCGGATGACACCGTTGCGAAGACAAGCACCACCAGGTTGTCCACGGGCGGAAACGTTCAGCCGCCAGCGTTGGGTGCCGCGCCGAGCGCCGGATTTACCGGCCTAGGGGTCAGCGCCACCGAGATCAAGATCGGCATGACGCTCGTGCAGGCCGGCTCGATTTTCGGCGACGTCACGGGTGTGCCGGTCGACTTCGGCGACACGCGTGCGCAAGCCAACGCCGTGGTCGAATATGTGAACAACCACGGCGGCATCGCAGGACGCAAGGTTGTGCCCGTCTATTACAACTTTGACCTTGCTCGGCCCGGCCTAACGGACGGACAGTCCGAGCAGGAAGCGTGCTCGGCGTGGACCGAGGACAACAAGGTCTTCGCCGCCATCAACACCACGCTGGCGCGCCAAGCACTGCTGGTATGTCTCGCTGGTCGGGGAGTGCCCGCGATTCACAACGGCATGCCTGTGGACCAACAGACGCTCAACAAGTACCACGGGTTTTGGTACGCCGGCTATGGCGGCGCCGCCATGACGCTTGAGCGTCTGGCCGAGAAGCAAGTGAAGGTGTTCGCGCAGCAAGGGTTCTTCGGCAAGGACGCTGTGGTCGGTATCGAATACTTCGACGACCCGCAATATCGGCGCGTGATCAACGACGTGTTCAAGCCCGAACTGGCAAGGGCGGGCGTCAACAAGGTCGTGCTCCAGGCGGCGCCGCGCGGCGGAATCGAGGCAACCAGCTACGTCACCGCATTCCGCGGAGCCGGCGTCACGCACGTGCTCTTCTTCGGTGAGGAGTCGTTGTACGCACTTTTCTTTATCCGCGCCGCCGACACTCAGCTGTACTCGCCGCGGTACGGCTTGCATACCGGCATGGCGATGGGTCAGCTGTTGCAGCAAGCGTCGCCGGCCAATCAGATGGCCAACGCCAACGCGTTCGGGTGGACTCCGGTGGTCGACGTGGACAACGCGCACGACCCGGGGCCGGTGAGTGCCCGCAACTCCTTGTGCCTGGACATTCAACGCGCCGCCGGTCAGGACATGGCCAACCGTGGCGCAGCCATTACGGCGATCGGCTATTGCGACGGACTGTTCCTTCTCCAGGACGCGCTCGCCCGAGTCCCGCGGATTGACGTGCCCGGACTGGCCGCCGGCATCACCGCTCTCGGTACCAACTACGTGTCGCCCGGCGTGTTCGGTACCAACTTCCTTCGCCCGGATGGCGTTGACGCCTATCGCGACATCGTGTTCAAGCGCGACTGCAACTGCTTCCAGTACCTCGGACCAACAAAGGCGTTTCCAACATGAAGTCACACCATCGGATCCTGACCGCCGGACTGCTCGGCGTGGCGCTGTTCGCCGCGGCTTGCGGATCGACCAACAACACGCGGACCGCCGCGAAGGTCTACGGCGAGATCGGCTCGGACGGCGTGACAAACCTCGACGCCAACGCCGTCAGCACGCAGACCACGACCACGCTGACCGCCGGCGCGAGCGCGCCGACAACCACCGCGGCCACCGCCAAGGGTGTGACTCGCACGCCCAAACCCTCGACCGGCGGCAACATCGAGCCGCCCGCGTTCGGCCAAGCCCCGAGCGCGGGCTTCACCGGCCCCGGCGTCACCGCCACGGAGATCAAAATCGGCATCACGCTGGTGCAGAGCGGAACGATCTTCGGCGACGTCACCGGCGTGCCGGTTGACTTCGGCGACACGCGCGCCCAGGCCAACGCCGTGGTCGAGCACATGAACAAGAACGGCGGGATCGCGGGACGCAAGGTCGTACCCGTCTTCTACACCTTCGACCTGGCACGACCGGGTCTCAGCGACGGTCAGTCCGAGCAAGAGGCGTGCTCGGCTTGGACCGAGGACAGTCGCGTGTTCGCCGGGATCAACACCGCGCTGGCCCGCCAAGCGCTACTGACGTGCCTCGCAGCTCGCGGCGTGCCCGCCATACACAACGGGATGCCGATCGACGAGCAGACACTGAACAAGTACCGCAACTACTGGTACGCCGGTTACGGCGGCGCGTCCCTGACCCTTGACCGCCTCGCCGAAAAACAGGTGAAGGTGTTCGCGCAGCAGGGGTTGTTCGGCGAAAACGCCGTGGTGGGCATCGAGTACTTCGACGATCCTGCGTACAAACGGGTCGTCGAGGAAGTGTTCAAGCCGGAACTCGCGAAGGCCGGCGTAAAGAAGGTGGTGCTGCAAGGCGCGCCACACGGTGGCGCCGAAGCCACCAGCTACGTCGCTGCCTTCCGCGCTGCGGGTGTCACGCACGTGCTGTTCATGGGCGAGGGTGCCTTGTACCCGTTGTTCTTCATGCCGCGCCGCCGACAGTCAGCAGTACTTCCCCAAGTACGGGCTGCATACCGACATGTCGCTTGGGCAGTTGCTGCAGCCCGGTGCACCGCCGAGCCAACTGGTCAATGCCAAGGCGTTCGGCTGGACTCCCATCGTCGATGTCGACAACGCCCACGATCCGGGTCCGGTGAGCGCCCGTAACACGCTGTGTTACCTCATTCAGCGCAACGCCGGTCAGGACATGTCCAACCGCGGTGCCGCCACTACGGCACTGGGTTACTGCGACGGCATGTTCCTGCTTCAGGACGCGCTTGCCAAGGTCACGAAGGTCGACGTAGCCGGACTCGCCGCCGGGATGGGCGGCCTCGGCACCAGCTACGTCTCGCCTGGCGTGTTCGGCACCAAGTTCCTCGTCAACAAACCCGACGGCGCCGAGGCCTACCGCGACATCGCGTTCAAGACAGACTGCAACTGCTTCCAGTACGTCGGAGCAACGAAGAACTTCCCGGCGTAACGCTCACGCGGTGAACGTGGTCTCGTAGTGGTGGTCGCCTGAGTCGACCGTGTAGATCTCGGTGCCGGTGTCCGACGGCACGCGGATCTCCGCGGAGCGACAACCAGGCGACACGCTGACGTCGAGTACGAACCGTGCGTCGTCGCGCTTCCATCGCACGGTGATCGGCCCGCACGCCGACCGGTAGGTCGCGTACACGAAACGCAAGCGGCCACCTGGATACGGTGCGATCACCGCGCGCTCGTAACCGGGCGAAGCCTCGACGGGGCGAATGCCGGCGACGAACTCGTAGAGCCATTCCCCCACGGCGCCGAACGCGTAGTGGTTGAACGAGTTCATGGCCGGATCCTGGAAGCCGTGTTCTTCGGTCCAGCCGTCCCAGCGCTCCCAAATCGTGGTCGCGCCGTGACGGATCGGGTAGCCCCACCCCGGGTGCGCGTCTTGGTGCAGCAACCGGTACGCGGTATCTACGTAGCCGGCCGAGGTAAGGGCCGGCAGCAGATGCGCGACGCCGAGAAATCCCGTAGACAGGTGGTAGTCGCGCGCCGCAACGTCTGCTGCGAGTCGCTCCGCGGCGCGTACGGCGGCTTCGTCGTCGAGCAAACCGAAGCGAAGCGCGAGCGCGTAAATCGTCTGCGTGTTCCCCTCGATCGCGCCGTCGTCGTTGACGTATGCGGCGTTGTACGCGGCTCGAACGGCGTGTGCGCGCGCTCGGTGCGCGTCGGCGTCGTCGCGTTCGAGCGCGACCGCCGCCCGGGCCACGAGGTCGGCGGAGTACGCGAAGAAGCTCGATCCCAGGACCTCCTTCGGGCTGTCGGCATTGATCGAGAGCCAGTCGCCCATGTCGCCGTGACGATTGTTCTTCCACAACAGATCCGGGTTGGCGTTCTGAATGTGGTCGATCCAACGAACCATCGCGTCGAAGGAGCGGGCGAGCAGTCGCCGGTCGCCGTAGCGCAGGTACAGCTGCCACGGCACGATGACCCCGGCGTCGCCCCATCCCGGTGCGCCATCGTTCTCGTGCGCGTTCGGGCCAGACAGGCGCGGCACGACCACGGGAAATCCGCCGTCGTCGGCTTGCGCGTCGACCATGTCGACGGTCCATCGGCTCAAGAACGCGGCCACGTCCATGTTGAAACACGCCGTCGGCGCGAACACTTGGGCGTCTCCCGTCCAGCCCAGCCGTTCGTCGCGTTGGGGGCAGTCGGTTGGTACCTCGAGAAAGTTGCCCCGCTGGCCCCACACGATGTTCGACTGGAGTTGATTGACGGCGGGATCGTCGCACTGAAACCCACCCGTTTCCTCGAGGTCAGCCGTGCACACTACGGCGGTGACGTCGTCGACCGACAACACGCCGGGATAACCGGTGATTTCCACGTACCGGAATCCGTGGAACGTGAAGGCGGGCTCGAACGCCTCCTCTGCGTCGCCGCCGCGCAGAACGAAGTGGTCGGTGGCGCGCGCCCCGCGCAGGTTCTCCGTGTAGAGCGCACCGTTGGCGTCGAGCACTTCGGCGAACCGCAGGGTGATGGCGGTCCCGGCGGCGCCGCACGCCCGCAGCCGGACCCAGCCCGACAGGTTTTGACCTACGTCGACGATCCAAGTGCCGGGTGAGTACTCCGCTACGGCGAGCGCGGGCAGTTCCATCGTGGCGCGCGTCGGCGGCGCCGTGGGGGCGACGAGTCTTGCCGGCGTTCCCGGAGTTCGGCGCGCGGGCTGCCAGTCCGCGAGCTGGTGTCGTGCGTCGAGGGTCTCACCCATCAAGAGGTCGGCGACGACGGTCCGCTGCGCGCCACGAGCCAGCCGTCGTCCGACGCGATCACGGTCGTGGTGCCATCCTCAAGCGTGACCTCGAGTTGCGCGAGAAGTTCGGGCGCGGCACCGTAAATCTCGCGGCCGAGGAACCCGACGTATCCGGCGTACCAACCGTCGGCGAGTTCGACGTCGAGCTCGTTGTAACCGGCGCGCAAAACACTCGTGACGTCGTAGGTCTGGTACTGCAGACGGTGCTGGTAGTCGGTCCAGCCCGGCGTGAACCGGTCGTCGCCGATGCGGATGCCGTTGCAGTGCGCTTCGTAGATGCCGAGAGCGGTGATGTACAACCGCGCCCGCGTGATGGGTGCCGGCAGCGTGAAGGTCTTGCTGAACCACGGAGTCGGTGTGTTCTCGCCGCTGAGCTGATCGGCAGCCCCAATCCATGCCGCGGTCCAGTCTGACGGAGCGAGGAGGGCCATCTCGAAGGTTGCGTTATTGGATCGAGCCTCTGCGCCGGAGTCGTCCCACACGTGCACGCGCCAGTCGACGCGGTCACGGGAGCGAAGCGGTGGGCCGGCGTAGTCGACGGTCATCGCCGAAGACTCGACGCGGCCAGAATCCCAGTCCCCGGCTATCACTCGGTAGGACGCCTGATGGGCCCCGTTGCGGTCGGACGCGAGTTTCCAAGACAGCCTCGGCGCGGGGTCGTCGATGCCAAGAGGGTCGACCAAGTACTCGCATCGCAGGTTGCCGACGCGCCATCCGGCGATGTTTGATTCTGAGGTATTGCTCACGATCGACCACGGTATCTAGAATCTGCTCCGTGGACACGATGGCGCTGAACGAATTGGAGGTCACCGACGCGGCGGGGTCGCTCGACGTCCTGCGGGAGCGGCTGGCACGCCACGGCTACCTGTTCTTCCGCTCGCTCATCGACCCCGGTGCTGTGCTCGCGACGCGGAGCGCGGTGTTGGGTGCGCTCGACGAGTGCGGCTGGTTGGCCGACGGCGTGCCCGTCAGTGAGGCGTTGCCCTCGGCGAACGTGCGGCGCGAAGAGGCGAATGCCGATCCGGCCTTCTTCGAGGCTTACAAGGCCATCCAACACTTGCAGGCGTTTCACGAGTTGGCGTTTACGCCCTCGCTCGTCGGGCTCATGGCGCGTCTGGTCGGGGAGCCGCTGCTCGTGCACCCCCGCAAGATCGCCCGGATCGGTCTGCCGAAAGACCCGTACATCGTCGGTGCGCATCAAGACTTCCCGCTCAATCACGGTTCGCCCGACGTTCTCACCACCTGGGTTCCCCTCGGAGATTGTCCGAACGAGATGGGTGGCCTCAAGGTCTTGACCGGCTCGCACCGCGCCGGCCTTCGACCGGTCGAGGCGGTTCCGAACGTAGGCGGGCTCAAGGTGGCGGAACCGCTCGACGACGCGCCGGGCTGGGCCACCACTAACTTCCAAGCCGGCGACGTGCTCGTGTTTCACAGCCTCACCGTCCACGCCGCCAAAGCCAATCACACCGATCGGCTGCGCCTGTCGAGCGACTTCCGGTACCAGCGCGCCACCGACGCTGTGGCTGAAGGATCGCTCGTGCCCCACTACTTCCCGGTCGTTCCGGGCCACGACGAGCTCACCGCCGGTTGGACTTCGTCCCATTCGATTCGCACTCCTGACGCGCTGCTCGTCGTCGACGGCTTCGATCCTTTCGTGGGTCCGCCTGAGGCCGTGACGTCGAGGCTCGTCACGCTCGACTGACTGTTCGATACCGTCGGACATGACCAAGAAGGCCTATACCGCTGGTCCCGTGGACGACTCGCTGCTGGACGTCACGGTCGGAAGCGCGCTGCGCATGGCCGCCGCCAATTACGGCGACGCCGAAGCGCTGGTGAGTCGTCACGAAAACGTGCGACTGTCGTGGAACGAGTTGTCCGCCGCCGCCGACGCCGCCGCGAAGGGATTGCTGGCGCTCGGCATCGAGCGTGGTGACCGCATAGGGATCTGGTCACCGACCTGCGCGGAGTGGACGATTCTGCAGTTCGCCAGCGCGCGGGTTGGCGCCATCCTCGTAAACGTCAACCCCGCGTACCGGCCCAACGAGCTTGTCTTCGCGCTGAACCACGCCGGTGTGCGCGTGTTGGTCACGGCGCGGCAGTTCAAGACCTCGGACTATCACGCCATGATCAAAGAGACTCGGCCCGACCTCCCCCAACTCGAGCGCGTCGTGGCCCTCGGCACTGAGAAGACCGACGGACTCGACGATCTGTTGTGGGACGAGATGGTCGCCGGTGGAGCGTCGGTGACGAACGACGCGTTGACGGAGCGGGAGTCGGAGCTCGACACGCACGATCCGATCAACATTCAGTTCACCAGCGGCACGACGGGGAACCCGAAGGGCGCGACGCTCACGCATCACAACATCGTGAACAACGGCAAATCCATCGCGTCGGCGTTGGGTTACACGACCGCCGATCGCGTCTGCATACCGGTGCCGCTCTATCACTGCTTCGGCATGGGCATCGGCAACCTCGGCTGCGTCACGACCGGCGCCACGATGGTCTACCCCGGTGAGTCGTTCGAACCCGTCGCGACGCTCAACACGATCGTCGACGAAGGCATCACGTCGATCTACGGCGTGCCCACGATGTTCATCGGCATGCTCGAAGCGCCCGAGTTCGCCTCGCTCGAGATCACCACGTTGCGGACCGGGATCATGGCGGGCGCGCCGTGCCCTGTCGAAGTCATGAAGCGCGTCATCGACGAGATGCACGCGCCAGAGGTGACGATCGCGTACGGCATGACCGAAACGTCGCCGGTGTCGACTGTGACGCTGCGCACCGACGACGTTGCGACGCGCTGTTCCACCGTGGGCACCGCTCTGCCCAACGTCGAACTGAAAATTGTGGACCCGGAAACGGGCGAGACCGTCGCGGTGGGGGAGAAGGGCGAACTCTGTAGCAAGGGCTACCTCGTCATGCCCGGTTACTGGAACGACAAGAAGGCGACCGACGCGTCTATCGACGCCGACGGCTGGATGCACACGGGTGATCTCGCGGTGATGGACGAGGCGGGCTACTGCAACATCGTGGGGCGGGCCAAGGACATGTTGATCCGCGGGGGCGAGAACATTTACCCGCGAGATCGAAGAGGTGCTGTTCCAGCATCCGGCCGTAGCCGGTGTGCAGGTGTTCGGCGTGCCTGACACGAAGATGGGCGAGGAAGTCGCGGCGTGGGTGTCGCTTCGCGACGCTCAATCGGTCACCGAGGACGAGCTGCGCACGTTTTGCCGCGAGCGCCTCGCGCATTTCAAGGTGCCGCGCTACTGGAAGTTCGTCGACGAGTTCCCCATGACGGTCACCGGCAAGGTGCAGAAGTTCAAGATGCGCGAGGTGGCCGTGGATGAGCTCGGCCTGCAGGCCGCCGCCGGCATCGTCACCGCGTAACGCGCGGCTTGGTCTTCTCGTAGATCGCTCCTCCTGGCGTGAGCCAACCCGCGCTCTTGCGAACAGCCGGGTGGGCGTCGTTGCGATGTGCGTTTGTCAAAGCGGCGAGCGCGGCTCCGTCGTCATCGTGGACCCAGCGGCCAACGAGACCGACTGCAAAACCGCGCACTCGTCGATCGGGATCGGACTCGAGGATCCCGATTGCGCGCGGGTCGGGGTCGTCAAGCGCGGCGACCAACTCGGGCCAACTCTCTTCGTCGACAAGGTGATCGAGCGCGCGTGCACAGTGCATGCGGAGCAGTTGCTACTGGGGAATGACGGGGAAATACACCGAATATTGCTCGTCGGTTACCTCGTAGAGCGGCACCAGCCGGAAGCCGTGGTCGATGCCAATCGTGCGGTACGTGTGCTGGGTGAAGTGGCCGTCGAGGGCGCGCTCGCCGTCGGGCGTAAGCATCGTGGTCGGGTCAGCGACGTCGCCTCGCAGCGTGCGCTCGTGGTCGCACAGGCCCGCGAGCACGACCGGTCCGTCGACGAAGGCCACGGTATTGGGCATGTCCGGAAGTGGGTCGGCCACGATGCGCTTCGGGATCTCGAGACGGATGTGGTCTGACGACCACTCTCGCCGCAGTTCGTGGAAAGTGCCCGGCGCGAACGGGATGGTGACGTGTTCGCCGTTGATCTCCGCGCGCGCGTCGCCGGCTTGCCACCACGGCAAGCGGATCGTGAGGCCGAAGTCGCGGCTGGCGCCCTCGGGCACGGCAACGTCGATCTCGTAGATTTGCGCGTCGGGTCGTCGGGTTGGCCGCACCGCTGCGTAGTCGGCCTTGCCGGGATCTCCCGGCCGGCTCTCGACGGATTGGCGAATGGTGACGCCGTCCAAGTTGAACGAACTGCCGACGAACTGCGCGAGCACTGGATCTCCCGCCGCGTTCGTATACCAAACGTCGTCGGCGTGGCCGGCGTGCGCCTGCACGAGCGTGGCCACGCAGCACCAGAAACTCTCGGTGGGAGTGGACCACTTCTTGCGACCGCCGGCGCGCAGGGGCAGGTAATAGGTGACCATGCCGGTCGACGGGTGTTGCGCGGCGAGAATGCCGTTGTAGAGGTTGCGCTCGCGGTAGTCGGCGTAGGCGGCGTCGCCGGTCCACCGAAGTAGATACGACGCCAGCTTGTTCATGTTGAACACCGTGCAGTGTTCTTGGGTTTGGTCGTTCAAACGCGCCGACAACTCACCGGGCGGACCCCACACCTCGGCGCAGGTCTGACCGCCGGTGGCGTACGCGCCGCGCCGCGTGACGGCTTGATGCCAGTACGCCTCGACGATGTCGCGCCACTTCTTGTCACCGGTCACCTCGTAGGCGCGCGCGGCGCCGTGGATCTCGGGGATCGTCATGTTGGCGTGATGGTTCGTGAGGATGTCGTCGCCCGCCAGAAGCGGGTCGAAGAGGCGGCGGCGGTAGTACCGCTGCATCAGTTCCGCGTGTTCGTCGGCGCCCGTGATGGCGTACACGTCGGCCCACAGCTCGAGCATGGCGTTGGTTTCGAAGTCGAGCAGCTCGTCGAGTTCCGCGGGCGACATCGCCCCCATCCATTTCGTGAACCACCGCCCGGCGTTCAGCACGATCTCGAGCGCCTGCTCGTTTCCGAGGAGGCGGTGTGCTTCCACCAGGCCCATCAGCGTCTTTTGCACGATGTAGTGCGGCGCCCAGATCGGTGTTCCTTGCGCGATCCAGTGCAGGTACTTCTCGGGGATTCCGAAGACCCACTCGCCGCCGTTCATCTCCTGGCAACGACCGAGTTCAGAGACCACGTGATTGACCCGCGCTTCGAGCACGCCGTCGCCCGCGGTTCGCGCGACGCGTGCCGACGCTGACATCCAGTGTCCGACGAAGTGGCTGCGCACCATCGAGTTGGGTGACTCCCACCCCCAGTGGATGTCGCCCGGCTTCTCCGGCGGGGCCCACAGCGCCGCCTCGAAGTAGTGGTTCTGGAGCAGGTTCTCGGTCTTGAGCGACTCCAGGTACCGATGGTTCAAGTCGAAACGATGCTTGAACAAGCCGTCGACCAGAGACACCGAACCGATCGGCGCGCCGGTGAGTGCGTGGGTCATGCCACCACCGGCAGGGTGACGCGCGAGGGGCGCGCGCCACCGCGGAACACGGTTTGCTCGGCGCTTTCGAGCTTCATGGCATCACCCCAATGCACGCCCGTGGACGGGTTGCGATCGAGGCGCGGGAAGTTCGACGACGAGACCTCGATCCGAATTCGGTGGCCCTTCCGGAAGGTCATGGCGGTTGCGCCCACGCTCACGATCACGTCGCGGGCGCGGCCAGGTGTGAAATCGAGACGTCGGACGGAGTCCACGATATTCATGGCGCGGCCATCGGGATACACGTCAACCAGTTTGACGGTTACATCCGCCGACTTGCCCGTGGTCGCGAACCGGATCGTTGCTTCCACGGTGCCCACGACAGTGATGTCGTGTTCGAGCACATCGGTCGAATACACGAGCACGTCGCGC
Organism: uncultured Actinomycetes bacterium; assembly: GCA_963769985.1. Taxonomy (GTDB): domain Bacteria; phylum Actinomycetota; class Acidimicrobiia; order Acidimicrobiales; family JACCXE01; genus JACCXE01. The sequence goes on from CAVYNR010000005.1 coordinate 96,628, forward strand.
CGAGCTTCAACGTCGCGCTGATCGACGGGCCCCGCCATCGGCAGGAACGGACCGAGGGTCCGCCCGCCGCGGGTTGGCACCGGATCACGCGGGTCGTAGGTGAAGGATTCGGTCGTCGCGGTTGCCGGTGGGATGGGACCTAGGGTGCCGTCGGCGTCGAGGAACAGATCGGTCGCGGTTGACGGGGGCGGCCACGACTCGAACTCGCGCCATTCGTTGCTGCCCATGACGAACAACTTGGCGCCGGTGCCAGGTGCGTCCCCGTCGAGACAGGCGCGCAGGAAACGCAACGCCTCGCCGCGAACGTCTTGAGCGGCGCCGTTGGCGGCATTGCCGAACGCCATCTCCGGCGACGAATCTTCGAAGAGACGGGCATGGGTCCACGGGCCGACCACGATGCGCTGCGGGACAGTCGACCCGTCCGGACGCGGCTGGGCCAGCGCGGCGAACGTGCGCAACGTGGAATCGCAAAACACGTCGTACCAACCCGCCACGAAGAATCCGGGCGTGGTGATGCGCCGAAGCGCGTTGGTGGTCGCTTTCGGTTTCCAGTGGGCGTCGTGCGCCTTGTCGATCCAGCGGGCGAACGGTGGGAAGAGCGCGCGCGCGGGGGTGGCGCCGAGCGAGCGGCGGTAGAGGCGATCCCAGTCGTCGCCCGTCGCGGCGATCGCCTTGGCGAGTTGCGCGGGTGTGGCCCGCGGGTTGCTGGCCGCCATCATCACCGCCCAAGGCATCACGAAGCCGAGTTGCAGCGCGCCGCCTTCGTAGGTCCATCCGTCGTCCTGCCAGCCCGAGGTGACCCAAGGCGACATCGCGATCAGCGCGGGCGGCCGTTCGATCGCCGTGCGCAACTGCGTGGCGCCGAGGTAGCTCGAACCCCATGACGCGACGCGTCCGTCGCACCACGGCTGCGCGGCGCACCACTGCACAGTGTCGGCACCGTCGGCACCCTCTTGTAGGAACGGCTCGAAGTGACCTTCGGAATCGAAGCGGCCGCGCACGTCTTGGATCACGACCGCGAATCCTTGGCGAGCGAGGCTGACGGGATCCTCGGCGGCGCGGCTGGCGGCACGTGAATAGGGCGAGCGGATCAGCAACGTCGGTCGCGGGACCTCGTCGTCGAGCGAGATGAGATCGGCGGCGAGAACCACGCCGTCGCGCATCGGAATGCGGATGTCTTCGCACCGCACGGCTAGGTCACCCACGACCGGCAGTCTATGTTCGATCTTGTTGCATCGAACATAGAATGTGATGGTGGATGCGATCGTGCTGCAATGCGGTTCGGCGGTTGCGACCATCTATCCCGACCATGGCGGGCGTCTCGGACAGATCGAGTTTGACGGCGAGACGTACTTGCGTGGTCCCGAAGGCGGCGCGGCCGAACTCGGGTGGGGTTACTGGGGCAGTTATCCGCTGCTGCCATGGTCCAATCGCATCCCAGGCGGCGAGTTCGGTTTCGAAGGCCGCGTTCTGCGCGTGCCGGTCAGCTGGGAGGACGGCTCCGCGCTGCACGGCCTGGCCGCTCGCACGCCGTGGTCCGTGATCAGCGCGTCGGCCGCGCACGTCGCATTGTCGATCGACATCGACGAAGGCCCGTATGTGGTGCGGGGTGAGCAGACCTTTGCCCTCACCGATCGCCATCTCGATCAGAAGGTGTCGGTCACGAACAACGCCGGTGACCGAGTGCCGGTCGGGCTGGGCATTCACCCTTGGTTCCTCGTCGCACCTGTCCGGGTGCCTGCCGATTCGATCTGGTCCGGCGACGGGCCGATGCCCGACGGCGCCCCGACTCCGGTCGGGCTGAACGAGGACCTACGCGCCGCGCGCCTGGCGCCGCGTATGGACCGCTGTTACACCGACCTGACCGAGAGCGTCGTCGACATTGGATCCCTCACGCTGTCGTGGACCGGGCCCGTCACCCAAGTTGTCGTGTTCAGTGACGATCCGAACTTCGTGTGCGTCGAGCCGGTGACTATGGCGAACGACGGGTTCCGCCTCGCGGACGAGGGAAACACCGGGACGGGAGTAGTCGCGCTCGATCCGGGCGAATCGCTCGCCGTCACCTACCGATTCGCTCGCTACACGCCTTCGTAGATCCAGGTGTCAATCCTGGCATTGAGGTTCGCATCCAGTGCGCCCTGCACGTGGCAGTTGTAAACGGTGCCCGTCTCCGGGTCGCGGGCAATGTTGTTCTCTTCGATGATTGCACCAGGCGTCAACGCGACCTGCGCGACCGGCAACGGCAGAGCGAACTTCATATTGCTGCCGTTGCTTTGGTACAGCAGCGTCTTGGCGGGAGCGATGGGCGGGTCCGGGAGGGCTTGGCCGAGGAAGATGTGGTGACGATTATTCGTGCGGATGAACGAACCTGCCGAGATCAACCCGGTATTGAGTGTGACCGACGTGAACGCCGTTTGTTTCTTCGCGAACGTCTGCGTTAGGTCGCCTGTGCTCGCGAGCGTCGGGGTGTAGACGGTGCCGACGGCGTCGACGAGCGGGTGAATCGCGTGGATCGGATTACCGCCGTCGTTGCGCTGCGCCCGGTAGAACCACCAGTACCGATTGTTGTGCGTGGCGATGTAGCCGTCGAGGTCGCGCAACAGACGGCCGTAGCCGGTGTGCACGCTGTCCACCGATTTGGGCGGACCGCAGATGAGGCGCGGACTGCTGTCGCCGTCGAGCCATTGCCACTCCCGGCCATCGACTGACGACGTGAGGAACGAGTCTTGGCTGACTTCGGCGTTGCCGGGAACGGGTGGCAAACGCACGCCGTGCGGTGAAGAGATGAAGACCTTGCGCTCAGGCTCCCAGACGATGTCGCCCGACGAAAAGTGGTTGACGAGGTAGTTCGAGGGATATGGCGTGGGTGCTTCGCCGAATCCCGCGGCAGTCCACGGGCCAGTTGCCTTCGGCGCGGTGTAGAGGTACGTGCGGCTGGTGTCGTGGGTCCACTGCCACAGGTACCAGTTGTCGAGCGCAGCGTTGCCGAGCTTGTCGCGTACGAACATCATCGTCGTGTGGCCGCGCAGCGTGTTGGGGTCGCTGGCGATGGACGTATGCGTCATCGCTGGCGTGAGCGAGGTCGGCTTCCAGATCAGCGGCAGGTTGCCCGACTGACTGGCGTGGGCCGAGGCAATACCTCCGGCGGAGGGAGGCAAGAGCGACCGGCTGAATCCCGTTGCGACTGCCGCGGCCGAAACGCCAGCCGCCCTTATAAAGCCCCGTCGGTCCATGAGTGTTCCCCGTCGCTACGCGTGAATATGCACACGATATAACAATCACGTCGCAGGGCGCCCGAGGTGCAATTTCTCGCCCAGAATGGGTGTCGTGAGCAATCCGGAGCCGCCCGATCTCGTCACGACGCTGGCGCCGGTACTCGCGGCCACGGATCGGTCGGATCACCCGTTGCTCATCGCGATGCTCGAGCGGTGGGCCGCCGAGCGCTACCGCGAGTGGGCCGAGGCAGTGGGCGACATCTCCCACGTCACGCTGCTGCTCGCGTGCGCCGAGCGCGAAGAGGAGATCGCCTCGCGGGTCGAGGGCTTGTACGCCGACGCCGGGGAGGTCCAAGCCGCGCTCGAGGAGGCCAACCCACTCCTGAAGGGCGCGCTGGCGGGCGGCTTCACGTGGCGACCGATCGACGAGCAATTCGCGACCCAGGCGGCCGCCGAACGCCTCGGCGCCGCAACCTGGCGATCCTTCGCCCGTCACGCCCGCGGGACCGACGATGCCGCCGCGGCGGAGGTCTTCGAGAGTTGCGCGCTGATGGAAGAGGCGAGCGCGGAGGTGCTCGAACAGCTCATCTCATAGGCCGCGCGCCGGTTCGAGGAAGCGTGGCCCGTACAGCGCGAACACAATGAAAGCCACCGCGGCCAACGCAAACGGCGCTCGTATATCGATCACCTTCGCGAGGAAACCGCCGAGCGCCGCGCCGATAGGGATCGCGCCCATACCGAAGAGGCGGTGGACGGAGTTGACGCGTCCCATCAGGTGGTTGGGAGTGATCCGTTGCCGCAGCGTGACGGTAAGCACCCGCCAGAACGCGTCGCCCAAGCCGAGCAGGAACCACATCGCGATCGCGACGACGGACGACGACGTAAACGTCAGCCCGGTGAGTGCGACCGCCCACAGCCAGATCGACATGACAATTGCGAATCGGGCGTCGAAGCGGCGCCGTACCGGTTCGATCAAGGGCTGACCAACTACGAGGCCGACCGCCGCGGCCAGGAAGAGCGCGGTGAACGTCGCCTTACCGGCGTGCAGCTTCTCGAACGTATACAGCACGAGCACGGCCTCGGACGCGAAGTAAAAGACGTTGAGCGTTCCGATCAGGATCGCCAGGCGCTTGAGCAGCGGGTTGGCGAACATGTAGCGCCAGCCTTCGCGCACGTCGTCGCGCACGCGGGTTGTCGGTTTCTCCACGCCGTGCACGTCCGGCAACCGAGCCGCCAACACCACCGACCCGCCAAAAGACACCGCATCGGCCACGAACGGAATGGACGGCGCGATCGAGAACAGCACCGAGCCGAGCGGCGGGCCGATGAACTGCTCGGTCGCGGCCTGCGTGGCCATCAAACTGGAGTTGAACGACTCAAGGTCGTCGGTGCCAACGACGACGGGGATGAGCGCGAGCGAGGCGCACGCGTGCAAGACCTCGAAGGCGCCGAGAAGGAAAGCGCTGGTGTAGAGCACCCACACATTCGCGTCACCCGCGATGACCAGCGCGGCGAGCACCGCAACGACAAGTCCGCGCGCAACGTCAGCGATCACCATCAGTAGCCGGCGGTCGAACCGGTCGGCGATGGCGCCGAAGGTGAGCGACAGCAGAATCCACGGCGAACGATTCGCAACCGTGACGCCGGCGATCAAACCCGGGTCGCGCGTCAGCGACGCGGCCAAGAGGGGGAACGCGGTGAGGAACATCCCGTCGCCAGTCGACGAGATGGCGACCTGCCACCACAGGCTGCGTCCGCCTGGTGCGTAGCGCTTGCGCCGCCGCGACAAGAGATTCATCGTTCCCAGTCTCGCCAGTGCGGCGAGACCGGGAACGCGAATTTAGGAAGAGCTACGGAGCGAAGACTCCGGTTTCGCCTTCGAGGTCGAACTTCTCGCCTGTGCGCTTCATGGACTTGGTCGCCGTGGAGTACTCGACGAACTCGAGCGTCTCCACGCCGTAGGCGTCGTCCTTGCCGTTCATCTTGATAGGACCGAACAAGAGGGGCGGTTCGAAGTCGATGTTCCAGGCAGCGTTCATCACGCTCACGCGCGTGAGACCGTCGTCGGACTCTGCCGCGTTCTTGAGGATCTCGATCAACGTAAGGCCTTCGGTGTACCCAGCCGCGACGTTTGTGTTGGCCGCGTTCACGCCGGCGCCGCCATGCTTGGCAACGTCGGCCTTGAACGCCTTGACGTCGGGATCATCGGCCAAGCCAGGATCACTGGGATCGTCGATGCTGGTGAGCACCAGCACGCCGTCACCCGCGGGGTCCACGGGTACGAAGAACGACGCGGCCGACGCACAGGTCGAGGAAATGATCGTTTGACCCTTGAATCCACCCTTGGCCAAACCGGCCATCAGCTTCGGGCAGAAGGTCGACGTCGTTCCACCAAGTACATAGTCAGGCTGCGCCGCGAGGATCGCCGCGACTTCGTTGTCGATGTTCGGGGCGGTGCCTTCGTGTAGCTGCGTCGACACAAGCTTCAGCTTCTTGTCGGCGGCCGCTTTGGTAAAGACGCTTTGGTACGCCTTGCCGAAGTCGTTGTTGAAGATGAGCTGTGCCACCTTCGCGCCGGGCTTCGCGTCGGCAATGAAGTCCGCCCAAATGAGCGCTTCGGTGTTGTAAGCGAGAAGGCCGCCCGTTGTCCATGGATGATTCGCCGGGTCGCCCCACGCGGGGAAACCGGTGTTCACATTCAGCTGCGGCGTGCACGTCGCTTCGTGCTTTGCGCGCGCGGCGGCCACGTTCGGGGTGCCGATCTGACCCACGCTGGCGAAGATCTTGTCCCTGTCGATCAGTTCGGTGACGTTGACGGCCGAACGACCGGCTTCGTACGCGTCGTCCTTCGCGATTAGTTGCAGCTGGTGTCCGTCAACGCCGCCTTCGGCATTGACTTTTCCAAACGCAACTTCAAGGCCCTGGCGAATCGCGTCGAACGGCGCGAGCGGGCCGGACCGGGGCAGGCTGATACCGATCTTGATCGGCGCGCCAGCGGCCAGCTTTACGGACGCATCAGCGGGACACGCCGAGGTCGGCACCGCAAACGTGCCGGACTGCGCGGACGTGGTTCCCGTCGCGCCGTCGTCGTCATCGCTGTTCGAGTCACCGCAGGCGCCCGCCACAAGGGCGAGTGCGAGCAACGGCGCCAACATGAATCGTTTCGTTCTCATGCAGTTCCCTTCGCTTCAGTCGGTTCGCCACCATAAGGCGGCGTCGTCGGGGGTGGAGGCGCGAATCGCACTATGCGGCTGCGTATCCCCCGAACGAATGAGACGATGCCTCCCGGCATCACGAACATTGCCCCGATGAGCAGGGCGCCGTACAAGACGTTGGCCAGGAGGCCACTGTCGACGGGATCAAAGAACAAGAACGACTTACCGCCGGCCCAGTCGGCCGAGTAGTACGGCAAGAACACCATCGTCAGGCCGCCCACGAGAGCGCCCGAGATCGTGGCCAGCCCACCGAGCACGACGCCGGTAATCAACTGGAACGCGAGCGCGAAACCCACCGAGTCCGGGCTCACGATCGGAATTACCATCGTGAACAGCGATCCGGCGATGGCGCCGTAGGCCGCGCTCACCGCGAAGGCGCCCGTCTTCCACATGGAAAGCCCGATGCCGCTCGTGACGGCACCAATCGGGTTGTCGCGAAGGGCCATAAGGGCCCGGCCGACGCGGCTGCGGATGAGGTTCGACGCCACCAGGAAGGTCAGGGCGGCGATCGACGACACGACCAAGAACTCCCACGCTTCGTTCGAGACATCCAAGGTGAACCAGCCGGGCTTCTTCCAATCCACCAACACCGGCTTGCCGTTGGATCCGCCGGTGATGTCGACGAGCGCGTCCATTTTCACGATGACCGGGAACACGGCCGCGATCGCGAGCGTTACGAGCGCGAGGTACAAACCCTGAATGCGGAGAGCGGGCAGCCCGACCAGGAACCCGACGATGAGGCCGAGCAGCGCTGCCACCGGAATCGTCGCGAGGAAGGGCCAGCCTTGATCGGCAACGAGGTACGCGGTGGTGTAGGCGCCGATGCCGAAGAACGCGCTGTGACCGAGCGAAATCTGCCCGGAGTATCCGGTCACGATGGTGATGCCGAGGATCGCCACCGAATAGGCCGCGACCTTGGAGAAGTTGAGCAACTGGTACGACGGCTGCGTCAACGAAATCAGGACGGCCGCCAGGATGACGAGCCCATAGCCGGTGGCCTGCCAGATTCGATGGGTCCGGCCGTGGCGTTCGAAGGTGAGCGGAAGGTTCATACGCGCAGCACCCTCCGTGTGCCGAACAGGCCCTGCGGTCGCGCCAGAAGTACTGCGAGGATGATCACCAACGCCATGGCGAGGCTCAGCTCGGAGCCGATGAACGTGAACATGTTGGGAAGCAGCGCCTCGGCCAGACCGACAATGAGCCCGCCGACGACCGCGCCTCGGATGCTGTCGAATCCACCGAGCGCCGCGGCGGCGAAGCCGTAGATGAGCACCGACCCCATGAGGTTGAAGTCGAGCGTGCTCGAGGATTGCGACACGAGCACGCCGCCGAGTGCGCCGATTCCGGTTGACAGTGCCCATCCGAGCATGAGCATGCGCGAGACCGGCACGCCGACCAGTTCCGCCGACTCCCGATTTGCGGCGACGGCGCGGTAACCGAGGCCCAGTTTGGTCCTGTTCATCAACAAGCTGATCGCGAGCACGACTCCGGCGAGCACGACCCAGGTCCCGATGGCGTCGTAACCGATCGAAAACTGGGGTGGACCGTCAAGGACCACGACCTGGTCGTCGAGGCCACCGGGGAACGGTGCGAGCGCGCTCTGCGGGAGCGTCCCCCAAATCACCGCGGTCAGCGCGTTGAGCAAAAGGAACAACCCGAGCGTCACAATCACAACCGCGAGTCCGCTGCGTGACTCGACTGGCCGAACAAGGAATCGTTCGATGAGCGCGCCCGCCACCATGGACAGCGCGACCACCATCGGGATGGCGATCCAGATGTTGAGATCCTGCTCCACGGTGAGGACGAAGACACCGAACGCGGAGAACGTGGCGAGTTCGCCCTGGGCGAAGTTCAGGTGACCGGTGGTCTTGTAGATGATCACGACCGTGAGTGCCATCGCGGCGTAGATGGCGCCGTTGGATAGGCCGTTGGTCACCAGCTGAAGGAAGAACGCCCACGAGAAGAAGGTGTCGTTGATAAGTGCGATCACGTCAAAACCCCAAGTAGGCGCGGCGCACGCTGTCGTCGGCGGCCAAGTCCGCCGCGGGGCCGGCCAGCGCGATCGTGCCCGCCTCGAGGACGTGTGCATAGCTCGCGACGCCCAGCGCGAGATTGGCGTTCTGCTCGACGATGAACATCGTCGTCCCGAGCGTTTCGTTGATCTCTGTCAAGCGGTCGAACAAGCCCTTTGTGATCAACGGCGCGAGCCCCAACGACGGTTCGTCGAGCAGCAGAAGTCTCGGCCGGCTCATCAGGGCGCGAGCGATCGCCAGCATCTGTTGTTCGCCGCCGGACAGATTTCCCGCGAGCTGAGCGTTGCGCTGTCCGAGGACGGGGAACACGTCGTACCAGCGGTCGATGTCTTCCTTGATGCCGGCTGCGTCCTTGCGCAGGTATGCGCCTACCCCGAGGTTCTCCTCGACCGTGAGTTCGTTGAATGTGCCGCGCCCTTGCGGCACGTGCGCGATGCCGAGCGCACAAACGCGATCAGCGGTGAGGCCGACGAGCGAGTGGCCGTCAAAGTCGACGCGACCGGTCGCGGGCAACATGCCCGACAGCGCTCGCAGCGTGGTCGTCTTGCCGGCACCGTTCGCGCCGAGCAGAACGACGATGTCGTGTTCAGGAATTTCAAAGGCGATGCCGTGCAGCACGGCGACCGGTCCGTAGGCGGCGCATAGGCCTTCGGCCTCGAGCAGCGCCACTACGCGGTAGCTCCGAGGTACGCCTCGATGACGGCCGGGTCGCGGCTGATTTCGCTGGGTGTGCCTTCGGCGAGCTTGTGGCCGAAGTTCAGCACTACCACCCGGTCCGAAATGCCCATCACCATTTGCATGTGGTGCTCGACGAGCAGCACCGAAAGATCGCGGGCGTCTCGAATACGGCGAATCAGTTCCGCGAGTTGGTCCACTTCGCTGTGCGTGAGCCCGCTCGCGGGCTCATCGAGCATCAGCAGCCTCGGCTTGCCGACCAACGCGCGGGCCAACTCGATGCGCTTCATCGTGCCGTAGGAGAGCCCAGTCGGCGGCGAGAGCGCCACCGCCGCTAGTCCCAACTCGGTCAACGTCTCGAAGGCAAGGTGCTCGAGTTCGGAATCCTCGCGGCGCACGCCCAACCGCAACGCGCCAGTGATCCAGTTCGTGCGACCACGCGTGTGCGCGCCCACCATCACGTTCTGCAACACGGTGAGCGACGGGAAGAGCGCGAGGTTTTGGAACGTGCGGGCGATCCCGACGGCGGCGATACGGTGCGGCGCGACAGTGAGCAGATCGCGTCCGTCGAATTGCACGTGCCCCGCTGTCGGTTCGTAGAGCCGGCTGATGACGTTGAACAGTGTCGTCTTGCCCGCGCCGTTGGGGCCGATGAGTGCGCAGATCTCGCCCTCGCGAATCGAGAACGAGAGCGCGTCGAGCGCGACGATGCCAGCGAAGCGCACCCCGACCTCGCGCACTTCGAGCAGATCTGCCATCCGGAACGCAGGGTAATCCCGCAACTCGCCGTAAAGACGGAAAACCTTTACTGGTTGGGCAAAGATCACAATTGATGACGACGCCCAAGAATGCGGTGGTGGTGCTGCTCGACAGTTTGAACCGTCACATGCTCGGAAGCTATGGCGGCACCGAGTTCGAAACGCCGAATCTCGATCGGTTGGCGGCGCGCTCGGCGAAGTTCGAACGGCATGTAACCGGATCGTTGCCGTGCATGCCGGCGCGTCACGACTTGCTCGTCGGCGCGTACGACTTTCTTTGGCGGCCGTGGGGTTCGATCGAGTTGTGGGAGCAGCCGATCACCGCGGATCTCGATCACGCTGGCGTCACGACGATGCTCGTCAGCGATCATCCGCACTTGTTCGAGACCGGAGGCGAGAACTACCACGTCGACTTCAAGGCGTGGGAGTACGAGCGCGGCCATGAAGGTGATCCCTGGAAGACGGTGCCCGACCCGACCTGGATGGGCACGCCCACGTTGCCGGCGCGCACGCGGGCGGCGGTGCGCGGCTATGACGTCTCACGCAGCTACTTCCGCGCCGAGGAAGACTTTCCCGGGCCGAAGGTGATGAAGACGGCGGCGGACTGGCTCGACAAGAACGCGGGCCGTCACGATCGGTTCTTCCTGTTTATCGACGAGTTTGATCCGCACGAACCTTTCGATACGCCGGCACCGTGGGTGAACAAGTACGACCCTGAATGGGACGACGAACTGATCATCTGGCCGCCGTACGCGACCAAGGCCGTCGAACGCGGTGTGATCTCCGAACGGGAGGCCCGCCACATCCGCGCCAACTACGGGTCGAAGCTTTCGATGATCGACCACTGGTTCGGCCGGCTGCTCGACGCGTTCGATCGTCACGACCTGTGGGACAACACGATGCTCGTGCTGTGCACCGATCACGGTCACTACCTCGGCGAGCGCGACATCTTCGGCAAGCCCGGCGTCATGCAGTACGAGGCGCTCGGACACATCCCGATGATGATCGCCTGGCCTGGTCTCGAAGCCAAGACCGTCGACACGCTCACCACCACCGTCGACATCCACGCCACCCTGCGCGACGTGTTTGGCGCCGCGTCGCCTCATCCCACGCATGGCGAATCGCTTGTGCCGGTCCTCGAAGGCGACGGCGTCACGACGCGCGAGTGGGCGATCGGTGGTGTCTATGGCAACTGGGTCCAAGTGACCGACGGGCATCGCAAATACGCGCGTCAGCGCGACCGAGTCGAATTTCCCTCTGTCGATGTGGTCGAACCGCTGGTCGACGATGCCGACCCACATTCCCGGCTTCGGCTTGCCCAAACCGGACCGACGGGCATGGCTCGATTACATGCCGCGGTCCGACATCCCGGTGATCCGTCAGCCGTTCGCGCCCGGCGACCTGCTGCCGTTCTGGGTTAGCGGCCCCGTCGACCGCCATCACCTCTTCGATCTCGACAACGACCCCGACGAAACCGAAGAACTCGCGGGTCAGGGCACCGCAGTCGAGCAGGAGTTGACCGATCTACTCGTGACCGCCCTCGACGCCGTTGACGCGCCGCGCGAGCAGTACGAACGACTCGGTGTGAACTGACCTAAACGGAGCGTCGGAAGGCTTCGCAGCTGTTTCCTGTAACCGCCGCGCTCGGGGGATGGTCGTTGGGGGGGCGACGGCCGTGGTCGAGTTTTCTCAGCGTGCCGATCTTTGCCCTCGCGATCGAATCGGCGGCGAGTTCTACTGCCGCAGCGGGCGTCGTTGTCGGGCTTCTCGTGGGCAAGCCGGTCGGGATTGTCGGCGCCGGCGCGTTTCGCGGCCGGTTATAACGAGGGCGTGATCACCCACATCGTGTTATACCGACTCAACGACAAGGCGGATGCCGAGGAAGCCGCCGCGGTCTTACGAGGCATGGAGGGCAAGATCCCATCCGTTCGATCGCTCGAGGCGGGGATCAACGTGGTGGAGAGTGACCGCGCCTTTGACGTGTCGATCAAGACCACCTTCGACGACCTGGACGGTTTGAAGGACTACGCCGAGCACCCCGAGCACCAGCCGGTGATTCAGTGGATGCGGGCGCATGCCAGCGCGGCCGCTGCCATCGACTACGAGTCGTAGCTACAGCGTTCCGGCGCGCGAGCGCGTCGAGCAGCACGCGCACCGAGTTGGGCGAGCCGTCGGTGATCGTGGCGGTGGTCTCGCCGTCGTTGTCGACGAGCTCGATGACCACGCCGTCCTTCGAGCCGAAGGATCCTTTGGACAACACGATGGTGTTGTCGGCGGCGTTTTTCATCGTGAGGTTGGCTGCCTTGGCCGCATTCTTGATGCGTCGCTTGGCGTCGAAGGGCGCGCCCTCCACGTAGAAGATCCACTCGCCCTCGGTGGACGGAATGCGCAGCCCGTTTCCTTCGACGAACTGGTCGTCGGTGGATGCGGCGGCCTTGTCGTCGACGTCCTTCGCCAGACCGGCCTCGTCGCGGATCTTGGCCCACGCGTCGTTGACCCGGCGCAGCCCGGCCGCCGCCCGCGCTTGCACGCCGGGCGGCATATCGGCGTGGTGATCGGGGTGGAACAACGCCACCAGCTCTCGCCACGCCCGCTTGGCCGCGTCGACGCCCTCGTCGCGTTTGGTCTCCAGCACGTCCCAAGGATCCCGACCGGCCATGCCTGCAACCTACGCAAGGGGTGTCGCAACCAAGGTGACCTTGCAATAACTGAATGGTTCATTCATTATGGCGGGCATGGCGCGTGTGGCGGCCCCGAATCGGGTTGACGACATTGTCGAGGCGGCGCTCGACGTGTTCGGGTCGGTGGGCTTTGCTCGCGCGCAGATGTCCGACGTGGCCACGGCGGCGGGGGTGTCCGTGGGCACGCTCTACAACTACGTCGCGGGCAAGGACGCCCTGTTGCTTCTGTGCGTCGTGTACGCCTTCGATCCCGCCGAGGCGATCAACGGGCCGCTGCCGCTGAGCGTTGGCTCCCGCAAGGCCTATCTCGCCAAGCTCGAAGCCCACGCGAGCGCCATCGGAGAACTGCCGACCCTGACCGCGGCGTTGCGGGCGAAGACCCCGCCGAAGGACGTGGTCGCCGAGACCGCCGCCATCGTCACCGAGATGTTCGACATGATCGCCCGCGTACGCCGGGGCATGGATGCCCTCGAGCGTTCCGCCCGCGACGTACCCGACTTAGCTCGACTGTTCTACGGCGGGGTTCGTCTGCGGTTCTTCGATCAACTCACGGAATACATCGCCCGCCATGCGAAGGCCGGAAGAATTCCGGCTCCGATCGACGCGGCCGTGACCGCGCGGTTCGCCGTCGAATCGGTGACGTGGATGGCGCGTCATCGTCACGGCGACGCCGACGGCGGCCGGCTCGATGATGCGACCGTACGCGCGAGCGCGATCCAACTCGTCACCGCGCCATTACCGGGGAGAACTCATGACGAACGCAACCGCTCGCCGGCCCGACATCGACAACCTTCGCTCAGCGGCGACGTTCCTGTTGCTCGCGTTCCACACGGCGAAGGTCTACGACTACTCGGAGTTTTACCACCTGAAGAATCGCGCCACATTCGTCGGCTTCGACGTATTCACGGGCTTCGTGCACCAGTGGCACATGCCCTTGTTCTTCGCGCTCGCCGGCTGGTCGATGGCCGCCGCGCTGAAGAAGAGGGGCGCGGCGGAGATTCGCAAGGAGCGGGTGAACCGACTCCTGATCCCGCTCATCGCGTGGACCTTGATCACCTGTCCGTTCATCCGGTGGATCGAACTCGACCACATCGACCACGTGCACGAGTCGTTCCTCGCATTCCTTCCCACCTTCTTCGGGCTCCGCTTCTCGTGGTCGCATCTGTGGTTCTTGGCCTACCTGCTCACCTTCTCGCTCGTCTACTTGCCGCTGTTCGTACGGCTCAACGCCCGCACGACGGATCCGGTCGTCACTCGTTCGACGCTCGTCAAGTTCCTCGGCGGCATGGTGGCCATTCAGGTCCTGCTTCGCGATCTGGCCCGGCTATCAGAATCTCTTCTGGGACTGGGCGAACTTCAGTTACTACAGCGCCTTCTTCGTCGGTGGTTTCTGCGTCGGTCGTTTCCGGTCGGTCGACAGGCTGGTCGACGACCACCGCGTTGTGATGATGCGCATCGGTTTGGTTGCCGCTCTGTGCCAAATCCCGTTCTCCTTGCGCCTCGTGACGATCGAGGACGCGAGTGACTGGATGGCCTACCTGGTGCGCATGCCGCTGACCGCACTGGCGGGCACCGGTCTCGTCATTGGCATTCTCGGCTGGGCCCGGCGTCACTTCAGCGGCGACGGCCGGCTGCACGCCTGGTGCAAAGAGTCAGCGTTCGGCGTGTACCTGCTGCATCAGGTGTGTGTGGTGGCCTGTGCGGTGCTGGTGATCCGTACCTCGTGGCCGTTGGCGACGAAGTTCTCCGTGACACTGCTGAGCGCGACCGCGGTGACGATCGCGCTCCACGAAGTACTGCGCCGAGTTGATCTGATGGCGCCGGCATTCGGTCGGGACCGGACTCGGGCTACGCGGCGCGGCGGTAGCGCCGAACTGCGATCGGTGCGAACACCGCGATAATCCCCATCGACCACGCAATGCTCTGCACCGCCGGGGTCAACGTCGACCCGCCGATGCACAGCGCGCGGATGGCGTCGACGGTCAGGGTGAGCGGCTGATGGGCGCTGAACACTTGGAGCCATCCGGGCTGACTGCTAAGTGGCACGAACGCCGACGACGCGAACACCAGGGGAGCGACGAGGGGAAACGCGGCAGCTTGGGCCGCCTCGGCGTTGCGCATGGCGAGACCGACGTAAGCGAAAATCCACGACAACGCGAAGGTGAACAGCAGCAGGATGAACAGCGCGGCGGCGAAAGCGAACACATTCGTGTGAATGCGGAACCCGACGGCGAACCCGACGCCGGTCATCAACGTGAACACGAACACGTTGCGGGCAAGGTCGGCGACGGTGCGCCCCGCCAGTACCGCCGAGCGCGCCATCGGTAGGGACCGGAATCGCTCGATCAGGCCTTTGGTGAGATCGTCGGCGAGTCCGACGCCGGTTTGGATCGATCCGAACGTAATGGTCTGCACGAAGATGCCGGGCATAAGGAAGTCGACGTAGGGAATGCCGGGGATGCCCGTCGCGGATGGCGCCACCGAACACGTAGCGAAACATCAGCACGAAGATGATCGGCTGGATGGTGGAGAACACCAACACCTGCGGCACGCGCCGCATCGCGATGATGTTTCGCCACGTGATGGTCATGGTGTCGGCCACGAGGTAACGGAACCGGTCCATGCCCGTGGACTCGTAGGACGGAACAATCGGAAGGTCGACGGCGGTCATGCCGCGCCCCTTTCGGTCTCGTCGTCGCTTTCGTCAGTCGGTGATACCTCGGCCGCGTGACCGGTCAGGCTGAGGAACACGTCGTCGAGCGTCGGCTCTCGCACGATGAGGCGAACCGGCTTGATCTTGGCGGCGTCGAGCGCACGTACGACGCCGGTCGCGCCGTCGGCGCCCGAGTCGACCTTGACTGCCAGCGTGTTGCCGTCCACCAAGAGGTCGCACTGGCCGAACTTGGTCACGACCTTCTTCGCCCGGAGGGCGGCGCGGCCGTTGGCGAAGCCGACTTCGACGATCGTCGACCCGAAGCTGCTCTTGAGCTCCACGGGCGTGCCACGGGCAATGACTTCACCGTTGTCGATCACGGCGAGGGAGTCGGCGAGGCGGTCGGCCTCTTCGAGGTACTGAGTAGTGAGCAGCACCGTGGTGCCGTCGGCCACGAGGTCTTCGATCACGCCCCATAGGTCTTGGCGGCTGCGCGGGTCGAGCCCGGTGGTCGGCTCGTCGAGGAACAACACCGTCGGCCAGTGCACAAGCGCGGCGGCGAGGTCGAGGCGACGGCGCATGCCACCCGAGTAGGTGCGCACGACGCGATCGGCGGCGTGGGCCAGGTTGAACCGCTCGAGCAACTCGTCGGCGCGCGGCCTGATCGACGGCTTGCGCAAATGCGTGAGGCGCCCGACCATGCGCAGGTTCTCGTAGCCGGTGAGGTTTTCGTCGACGGCGGCGTACTGGCCGGCGAGTCCGATCATGTGGCGGACACGCTCCGGGTCCTGCGCGCAGTCGACCCCGAGCACCGTGGCTCGGCCGGACGTGGGCTTGAGAATCGTTGTGAGCATCCGCACGATCGTGGTCTTGCCGGCGCCGTTCGGTCCGAGCAGACCGAACACGGTCCCGGCGGGAACCTCGAGATCAACGCCTCGTACGGCCTCGACCTCGCCGAAATGTTTGACGATGCCTTCGGTGGCGATTGCAGGTCCGTTCATGACCGTCACCCTAAGCTAGTTACTTGACTAGAGTCAAACGTTGATCAATGGCAATAGTCCTGTCAGGTACATGACTTCACTCAACAGTTATGATGAACGTGTGGTTCCGATTCCCTCACGTCCTGATCCCGCTGGCGAGGCTTGGGCGTGCATCGCCGAACTCTTCATGGGCGACTCCAACAGCCATCGGTTCCACGAGGCGTGCGACGCCATCAACGTCGGGCCGCCCGCGCTGAAAATGCTGTTGTCCATGGAACCGGGGGTCGGTACTCCCATGCGCGCGTTCGCAGACAAGATGCGCTGCGACGCATCGTGGATCACCTCCCTTGTCGACGATTTGGAAACCCGTGGGCTCGTTGAACGCCGCATCCTGCCCACGGATCGCCGCGTGAAGACCGTCGTCATCACGAAGGCGGGCATGGCGGCGCAAGCGAAGGCGAAGAAAGTGCTGCACAACCCGCCGGCGTCGATGGGCGCGTTGACGATTACCGAGCAGCGCCAGTTGCGTGACCTCATGCGCAAGTTGTTGGCTGCGGCGCATACGGACGGCACCGCCAAAACCGGTTGATCCCTCGTACGCGGGCAGCGCTGCAAGTCGGTTTCGACCGGGGCTGGCACGTCGGCGTGCAACTCGAGGCCTGGCTCGGTGGCAAACCCGCCGTCTCGCTCGCCGAAGGCATCGCGCGCGAGGGCAAAGCCATGACGCCCGAGTCGCTTATTCCGTGGTTTAGCTGCACCAAGCTCGCGACCGCGGTCGCAGTGGTGCAGTTGTGGGATCGCGGTCGACTCGACCTCGATCAAACCGTGGCGTCGATCATCCCCGAGTTCGCCGTCAGCGGCAAAGACCCGATAACGATCCGCCACGTGCTGACCCACACAGGCGGCTTTCGTCGGCTGGCGGGCAACAACGAGTTATTCGTCGGCGGTATCGAGCCCGCAGCGTTGCTGGACGCGGTGTACGCCGCGCCGCTCGAAGACGGCTGGGTGCCGGGGCACCGTGCGGGTTACCACCCCGTCACCGGCTTTCACGTGCTGGGCGAGGTCGTCCATCGCGTGGACGGCCGCGCGTTTGACGATGTTGTCTCCGAGGAGATCTTCGAGCGGCTCGGAATGGCCGACGCGTGGCTCGCGCTCACGCCCGAGCGTGTGGCGGCGTACGGAGACCGCCTCGTCGTGATGCACGACACCACCGGTCCAACGCCGCGTCCGCTCGAGCGGTTCTTGTCCGATGACGGGTGGGCTTGGGTCCAGCCCTCCAGTTCGGGCGTCGGTCCGATGACTGACCTCGTGCGCCTGGCCGAGGCGTTGCGCCGCGGCGGCGAGCTGGACGGCGAACGGATCCTGTCGGCCGAGGCGGTCGAGGCACTGCGGACCCGGCAACGGGAGAACATGCGCGACGAGACTTTCGGCGCCGTGATCGACTGGGGCCTCGGAGCGATGGTCAACTCGTGGCACTACGCGCAACGGCCGGCTCCCTACGGCTACGGCGACCACGCCGGTCGCGACGCCTTTGGCCATGGCGGCATGCAGTCCAGCCTCGTGTTCACCGACCCGCATAACGCCTTGAGCGTGGCGTTCGCGGCCAACGGGATGGCCGGCGAGCCCGGCAACCATCGCCGGACCCAGCCCGTCATTTCGGCCCTGTACGAGGACCTCGGGCTGGTGCTGCGTTCCTAGGACGAGCCGGTAGCCTGGTCGCGCTGTGTACGCCCTCCGCCGCTCCGTTCTGATCCCAACCATCTTCATCGTCCTGGTCATCGTCGTGGGCGTGCTCGCGGTCAAGTCCCGCGGAGACAACGGCGCCGAGCTGAAAACCGTGACGCAGAACGTCAACTGTCCGCCGATCGCCCGAGCCGATGCTGCGGCCACGAAACCCGACCTGCCGATCGCGGTCGACGTGCTGGCCAACGACACGGATCCCGACGCCGAGCCGCTCGTTTTCCAGATTCTCAAGACCGACGGTGGCACGTCTGCCATCGACGACGGTGGCACGCCGACTGACGCCAGCGACGACCGCCTGCTGTTCACGCCTGCGATCCCGAGCGCGGCGGCGGCGACGATCGAATACCAGGCCCTCGACCCCCAAGGCGGATTCAGCTCGAGCACCGTTGTCGTGTCCATCAACGCCGATGCCTCGTTGCCCGACGGCGTGCGCTCGGCACTGGCCACGGATCCGCCGGCCGAGGGTTACACGCCGGCGCGGTGCCTCGAGGGTGACGACGCGACGACATCCGACGTGACCGACACCACCGACACGACGTCGCTTGACACCGACACGACGAACTCGGGCAGCACGACCACGGTGCGCGGCAACGTCGAATGGCCGCCGCGTGACCACCACGACCGCGAAGAAGTCCAACAAGTCCACGACGACGACGGCCAAGAAGACGTCGACACCCTCCGGCGGCAACAGCGGGACAACCTCGCCACCGACGAACCAGCCCGAACAAACAACCACGACGAAGAAGCCGTCCAACACCGGCACAACGCGTCCGGCGCTGTCCCGATCCGCGACGTCGATCGGGAGGGCTTTATCGCCTGTCAAAACGGCCAAGGCACCACGACCACCTCGCCGCCGTAGCGGTTAGGTAGTTCTCGTCGGCTCTGTCGGGTGCATGCCGCTGCCGCGGCCGCCGCGGCGGGTAATCGGAGGCCGCTTGAAGGTTGCCGGCCGGTCCCCGCTCCAGGGCGTGCTCGGCGCCCACACGAGCGCGCAGAGCGCGCACAGCACGGTGTCGTAGTTCACGCGCCAGCCGTTGAAGTCGCGCCACGCTTGGTTGCGGTTGCGCTTGATCGGGACCCCCGCAGCCTTCAGCGTGTCGAGGGCCTCGTCGAACTCGGCGCGCGTCACCGAGATCGGGTCGTCGGGTGCCGGGTCGCTGTCGTGGGGAATGTCATAGAAGTCAGCTACGTGGCGAAGCGCAAGCGAGCCTGACCGCACGCATAGGGCGGCGCGCGCCTCGAATTCGACGTCGACCGCTGACATCATCAGCGAAGCGGCGTCGAGCACGGCACCGGCGGCGGTGATCCACGAGTGATCGTGCGGGCCCGAGCGGAACTGCGCCAGGGAACCCATCGACGTATGGCTTTCCTCCAGGTCGACGAACCACGACTCCCAGTCGGCCCACAGGGCGGTCGTCTCGTCGAGCAAGTCGATGCGTTGGAAGCGGACCAACATCTGCACGGCCGACGGCGGCGTGCCCGCCCGCACTGACAGGAGCGACACTTCTCGTTCGCGGCGCTGGTAGGCGGCGTAGATCGTGGGGAGGTACGTGATCAGCAATGCGACCAAACCGAGGCCGAGCGCGGCCTCGGCGAAGGTGAGCAGGGTTCCGACGGAACTCGCCGCTTGATACGACCCGAGGCTGGTGACGGACGCGCCACTGACGTTCAAGCGCGCGTCGCCACGGGACGTCGTCAATAGCCCAGTACGCCGTCGCAAACGACATCCAGGCCACGCTGACCCAGATGACCGGCAGCGACAGCAGCGCGACTGGCGCGTAGAGGCGCATCACGCTGTGACCGTGTACAGGCCCGCGCCGCTTGGCCACGGCCAGGAACGGAACGCGCAAGACCAGGAAGACCACACGGGCGAGCCCGGTGGGTGAGTCACGCGGCACGACGAACGTGCGGATGGCCGACATCAGCGTGCGTCCCAGAATCACCATGGCTACGAGCACGGCGACCACGCGCACCGCGATCATGACGAGAACTCCTCCCACGCGGACTTCGCTCCGTCGCTCATCTTGGCCAGCGTCTTCGCAACAATGCCGTCGAGCTTGTCGGGATCGGTGCGTTCCGCGAACTCGTGGAACTGCGATTCGAGAAATACCAGACACAGCACGTCTTCGTAGGTTTGCGCGTCCTCGTCGGCGCGCAGGTTCTTCTTGTGCATGAGTTCGGCAACGCGTTCGACGGCGGCTTCGTCGTAGCCCGCGTCGCGCAGGATCGCGGCCGCGTGATCGCTGGCTACGTCGTAGAGATGTTTGCGCCATTTCAAGTAGCCGGCGCGGCCCTCGGGATACGACGCCCGCGGCGTCTCCCAGCGACGCAGGTGGTGCGGCGCGTACCGCGAGCCGCAGCGGTTCGGACGCGTGAGGTCGCAACGCGTCGAGCCAAAGCGTCGCGAGTTCCGCCTCGCCGAGGCTCCACGGACGCGAAGACCCGCGCACCACGAGTGTGCGCGGGTCTTGTGCGTTGGCGGCGTCGATCGCGTCTATCGCCGCCTGCAAGCTCACGTGCGAGTTTCTAACGCAAACCCAACTTGCGGGAACAAACCGGCCACTGGCCCCAACCGGAGCGGGCCTGGAGGCGCTTGGCGGCCTCGAGTTGGACCTC
This sequence comes from uncultured Actinomycetes bacterium, assembly GCA_963769985.1. GTDB lineage: Bacteria > Actinomycetota > Acidimicrobiia > Acidimicrobiales > JACCXE01 > JACCXE01. The sequence continues at coordinate 117,197 of CAVYNR010000005.1, forward strand.
ATACGGGAAGTCGATCGGCGAGCCGCTCATGCCGACGCCCCGCCACGTAGCGAGAGAAAACTGGAAGGCCCCGAGGTACTTGCCGGAGCGGCTGACCGCATCGGGCCGTCCGCCGGCCTCACAACGGGAGAGGGCGGACCAAATGCTGTCGTCGATCGGCCCGGTGTAGCGAGGGCGCACGGCGGCCCGGCTCGCCCGCTTCTGGACGGGGGGCGGAGGTGGAGCGGTGGTCGTGGTCGTTGGAGCGAGTTGCAGATGTCGGCGGGCCCCATCGAGGCGAGCCGAATGGTTTGGGGTGCTGGTGCCGAACCCACCACGGATGGCAGCGAACGACACCCAAGACTGATGTAACCCGAAACGCCGAGCACGAGTAGTGCACCGGCTATGAGACGTCGAACCATGAATAAGAAAGCCCCTTACGAGCGGATAGGACAGGGTGGGGGATCGGACACCGCAGCGACGGACCCAGCCCACCAACTCTGCAGAAGCACCAAGCGCTAACTGCAGCGTGCGTTTTGTGTAACGGTAGCAAGCATTTTAGCCCAGGGGTTGGATGGTGTGCCTCATTTGCTTGAATGGCGGCTCAATCGAGGGGGATCAATGTTTGTTCCATTGACGGTCGGCGATTTCTTGGCTCGAGGCGTTTTGGCGTTCCCAGATCGGGTTGCAATCGTCGACGAGCCCGGTATTGCTGGCTCGTTGGGCTCCGTCACCTACCGCGAACTCGACGCCCAGCCCGCGGCATGGCGCTCGCGCTTGAGCGCATGGGTGTCGGCGAGGGTGAGCGGGTGGCCATCGTCAGCCCAAACTCCGCGAAGTTCATGATCACCCTCTTCGGGGTGAGTGCCTTCGGTCGGGTCTGCGTACCGGTGAACTTTCGGCTCAACACCGAAGAGGTCTCCTACATCGTCGAGCACTCCGGTGCGACCGTGCTGCTGATCGATCCGGAGGTCGAGCCGGGCCTGACGGGCGTCACCGCGAAACACCGCATCGTGCTCGACGGTGTGTCGGATGCCGAGCTGTTCGCGCCCGCCGCCGACGGGGCGCAGCCCGCGGCCTGGGAGGCCGACGAGAACGCGACTGCGTCGATCAACTACACGTCAGGCACCACTGCGCGGCCCAAGGGCGTGCAGCTCACCCATCGCAACATCTGGCTCAACGCCACCACCTTCGGGTGGCACGCCGGGGTATCTGACCGCGACACGTACCTGCACACGCTGCCGATGTTTCACTGCAACGGCTGGGGCATGCCGTACACGCTCACGGCCATGGGCGTGCCGCAGGTGGTGCTGCGCAAGGTCGACGGTGAGGACATCCTCGCCCGCATCGAGAATCACGGCGTGTCGCTGCTATGCGGCGCGCCGGCGGTGGTCGCGATGACCCTCGATGCTGCATCGAAGCGCCGCGAGGCGGGTACCTCAGTGCCGGGTGCCGGTCACGGCGTACGCATGGTCGTGGCTGGCGCCCCTCCACCTACGAAGACCATCGAGCGCGTCGACACGGAACTGGGCTGGGAGTTCATCCAGATTTACGGCCTGACCGAGACGTCGCCGCTGCTTGTGATGAACCGCGCGTCGAAGGAATGGGACGACCTCACCCCCACCGAGCGAGCGACGTTGCTCGGCCGCGCCGGCATGCCGACAATCGGCGTCACGATGGCCGTCGATGCGGAAGGCGAACTTCTGGCGCGCACCAACCATGTGTTCGCGGGCTACTGGGAGCAGCCGGAGGAGACGGCCAAGGCGCTGGCCGACGGCTGGTTCCACACCGGCGACGGTGGATCGATCGATGAACACGGCTACGTCGTGATCGCCGACCGCAAGAAGGACGTGATCATCACCGGCGGCGAGAACGTGTCTTCGATCGAGGTAGAGGACTGCTTGTTCCAGCATCCCGACGTGGCCGAGGTGGCCGTGATCGGCGTGCCGGACGAAAAGTGGGGCGAGACGATCAAGGCGCTCGTCGTGCTGCGGCCCGATGCGTCGGCCGACGAAGCTGCGCTCATCGCGCACTGCCGCGACCGGATGTCGCATTTCAAGTGCCCGACGTCGATCGAACTGCGCACCGAGCTCGCGCGCACCGCTACCGGCAAGCTCCAGAAGTTCAAGCTTCGTCAGCCCTACTGGGAAGGCCGCGAAAAACTCGTCAACTAACGACGAGCGTTCCCTTCATGCCGGCAGCTTCGTGGCCCGGGATGGCGCAATAGAACTCGTACGTACCCGGCGGCGAGTCGAAGCGGGCAACGCGCGTGCCACCGAGGGGCGCGCGCACGTTCAGGTCCAGTTCGTCGATGGTGAACGTGTGCCAGAACAGGTCCTTGTTGTGAAACACCACGGTTAGCTCGGCTCCGGTGGCAGTGAGCGTGGAGGGCAGGAAGTCCGCGCCGCTGGACTTCACGTGGAGCACCGACGGCGAGGCCGCGGGAATCTCCTCTGCGTCATCTCCGATGGTCGGCAACACGAGCCCGGCCACGAGCAGGGCTGCGCCGGCGACCGCCACGGCTCGCGATGGCGCCCCGACCAGGCTGGCGAGGCCGGCCAAGGAACACACGACGAGCGCGACTGGGATCAGCAAGTTCGAAGTGCTGCCGCCGTGGTTCCAGTTGCTCCACGCCGCCGGCGCCATCCAGAAGACGATGTCGGCGAACAGCAGGCCGAGGACGATGCGCCCGACGATCCGGGCACCCAACAAGAAGGTGAGGCCGACGCCCACGAGGAGGCCAACAGCGATCGCGATGGCTTCGACGTCGCGAATGGCGGCGCCGGTGATGAACAGGATCGCGGCCGCGCCGAGCGCGGCGATACGCGTCATGGTTTCATCCAAACACGCAGCGGCCCGATGGGCTGGCCACCGACCTCGATCATCTGCGCGAGTTCATCATCCTGGAACCAGTCGAACTCGCCCTTCTCGTTTGGTTCCGCCTGCCGCACCCACGTGGCGTCGAACAGCACCTCGAAGCCGTGGGCCCAGAGGTCGAGGGTGGCGAAGCTGTCTTTGACCGACGCGCCGCGTCCGTCGTCGATGCCGCGCAGGACATCGTCAGCGGTGGCGAAGGGGTGGAGCGTGACGGCGTCGGGATAGAACTCGGGCGCACGCTCACGGGTGGTCCAGGCCATGTCAGTCCACTTACCCGGGGTGGACTGCGACGCACACCACTCGGCGTTGTTACGGGCGGCGATCGCGGTGTCGGCCAGTACCGCGGCGGCGCGCAAATGATCGGTCAACACCGCCAAGGAGACGGCGGCGTTGCGACCGCTGGTCGAGGGCATCACGTACGCCGGTCGCCCGCCGAACGGGCGCGGCTGCACGCCCGCGACCGCTTTGCGGTCCACGGCCACCCGATAGGGGCCGAGCGCGGTAAAACAAATCGCGGCCGGCTTCCACTTGCGCACGAGGCGTTCCACCTCCACGGCGCCCGCGCGCAACTCGTCGTTCGACAATTCGTCGGCTGCGGGCGTGGCCCGCGCCACGAAATCGGTGAAGCCCACTCTGTCGACGCGCATCGCGTGGTCGCCGTCGCGGTCGGCGGTCACCAGTCCTGCCGCGAGTGCAGCGGGCCAGAAGCGGTTCCCTGGCCGCGCGTAGCCGACGCCCGCGGCCGCAGATGCGGGCGAGGGGTTGACGCCGCAGATCAGCAGCCGCAGACCCGGCGCGACGCGGTTAGGAAGCGGACGCTTCCGCATCTCACTTCGGAAGCTGGCTGCGGATGGCGGCGGCGACGACCTTTGCGCCCGCGTCGCTCAGCGCGATGGTGAAATGGTTCACGTCCTCGACGAGTTGGTCTTGGAGCGCTGGCACCTCGGCAACCATGGCCGCGGCCACCTCGTCGGAATACAGCGGCGCCTCGTTCAGAAGCCCGCGGGGCGCCCGCAACCACGGCGTCGGCTGCTTCAGGTTGCGAAACAGACAGTCCGCCTTCGCCGAGGGTGTCGGCGCCGTCGGCGCGAATGGCGTCGATGGCGCAACTCGAACGCAGCGCCGGCGCCTCGCCGCGCAGGTCAGCCATGACGTATCCCTCGATCGCGTCGTTCCAGTCCTGAAGCGACGGGTGCCGCTTCCAGAACGCGAGCCACTCGTCAACGCTGGCGAAGGTCATCGACAGGCGTTCCATCGTCGGACCGAGGATGGCCGTCAGCACTTCGTCGATGTCGGCGCCTTCGGGAAGCGAGGCGATCGTGACACCGCCGTCTACCAGCACGAGCCCGTCGAGGCGATCGGCGTGATCGTTGGCGAAGGCCGCAGCTACGAACCCACCCATGCTGTGGCCGACCACGGTGGCGCTGTCGATACCGACGTGGTCGAGAATGGACACAAGATCCTTGGCGTGCTGGCGCATGCCGAAGGGACCGGGGACCTCCCCGCTGCCAGCGCGGCCGCGCAGGTCGGGCGCCAGAATCGTCACCTCGTCGCCCAGTTCGTCGGCGACCATTACCCACGACATGTGGTTGGCGGTGATGCCGTGCACGAGGACGACGACCGGCGCGCCCTGCCTGCCTTCGCGCGTGCCGACGTTCAGGGTGCCTCCGGTTACGGGAACGCCGATCGTTGTAAAGCTCATGAGCTGTTTGTCTCCGTCTCGAGGCGGGCGTTGGGGGTCGCGGCTTCGGCGAACACGTCGCGCCAACCCGGCAGCTCAGTTCCGAGCGCTTCGAGCGCAAGGTCGGCGTCGGCGGCGTGATCGGTAGCGTCGTCGGTGCGCAGTGCGCACGCCACGCTCGCTCGCACGAGCAACGCGGTGCCGTGAGCGAGCACGTCGGTGGTCTCCGACGCCCGCTTGACCAACTCGTCGGCCACCGTCAGGGCGCGCCGGTCGTCCTGTTGGGAGAACGCGAGCGCCTGGCCGGTCTTGGCGAGCTGGCGGTCGAGGTACGTGCCGCCCTGGGCTCCGATGGACTTGTCGGCGGCATCGAGCGCGGCCTTTGGATCGCGGTCGGCCGCCGCCGCGACGGCGAGGGCGCCGAACGCATACGCCTTCTGGCCTTCGTTGGCGGCCGAATCGGCGGCGTGCTGCAGCTTGGCGCGCGCGTCGGACGCGTTGCCGTCGAGCAGCGTGGCGATCCCGCTCAGTACGAGCATTTCGTGGTCGGCGACGGTGCCGAGCGTGACCGCGGTTTCGAGCGGCTGCGCAAGGGCCGAGTGCGCCAACACCGCTTCTCCTAACTGCGTGCCGACGGACGCGGAGATCACGCCGTAGCCAATCGGCATTGTCTCGGAGTCCGGGAAGATGCCGCGCAACAATTCGAGACCCTCGTCGATTCGTCCCGAGCTGATCAGGCCGCGCGCCTTGGTGGCCTTGGCCTGGAACAGGCGATCGATGTCGCCCATGGCGTCGAACACTTCGATTGCCTCGGAGAGCGGCGCGATCGAGGCCTCCGGGATGACCGGTGAAGAGCCGAACGCTGCCGAGCAGCATGAGGATCATCCCGGTGGACCATCTTGTCGTTGCGATCGCGGTCGTTGGCGAGGATGTATTCGGCGAGCTCGCCGGCCTCTTCGAATCGCCCCTGGAACATGCGAATGAATCCGAGCAGCCCGCGCACGAAGCCGAGTCCGCCGAAGTCGCCGATCTCGGTGAACGCCTTTTCCGCCGCCGCGAGGCGTTCGTCGGCTTCGTCGAGCAAGCCCTGATTGAAGCTGAGCCACGCGCGGTTCTGTAAGACCCACGCTTCGCCCTGCCGGTCACCGATCGAACGAAACGCCTCGAGCGCCTGGGTGAAGAACTGGTCGGCTTCTTCGTTGTGACCGGCGAGCATGTGGGTCATGCCCGCGAGGCGCAGCGCGTCCGCTTCGTTGGCCACGTCACCCTCGCCCCGCCACAAATCGATGGCGTGGTTGAGCGCTTCGATGGACCCGGCGATATCGCCCGCCGATGCCCCGCAGATCGCCACGCAGGGTTTCGACGTGCGCCCACGCGACCCGTCTCGTCGTCGCGGAGTTCGGCTGCCACCGTTTCGACGTCGGCGATACCGGCGTCGACCATGCGCAGCGCGGCGTACGCGTGCGCGCGCGCGCAGCAGGACGCGGTGGCGGTTGGCGCGGTCGTCGGGGTCGAGCAGCTCGAGTGCCCGGTCGAGCAACAGCAGGGACCCGCTGTGCAGCCCGCGTTCCTTGGCCGCCATCGCCGCCCGTTCGATGGCGCGCAGCGCCCGTGGGCAGATGTCGGTGGGAACGCCGGTGATCTCGCCGAGCGATTGCTGTAGTGATGCGGCGATGCCGAGGTGATGCGCAATTGGTTCGAGCTCGTCGTCCTCGCGACCTTGGCTGCGGCGTCGTTCCGCCATCCACAGGCCGAGCGCGGCGTGGCGACGGGCGCGGTCGGCTTTGGTGAGGGTGTCGTAGGCCACCTCGCGCACCAGCTCGGAGCGGAACGACCACGCGCCGGCGTCCTCTTCGAGCAACTCGCGGGCGACCAGGTCATCGAGCGCGTCGTTGTCCAGGGTCGATCCCCGCGCCGCCGCGAGGGCCGCGAGCGCGTCGACGCGACCGTCTGCGGCCGACCACGGCGGCGTCGTCGAGGATGAATCGCGCCGACGGCGTCGAGGCCGTCGATGCGCGCGGCGACCAGGCCTCGCAGCGTGGCGGGCAGGTCGTTGACCGTCGCGCCGGCGCCCGGTACGTCGGTAAGGAGCCCGGCGAGTTCTTCGAGGAACAGCGGGTTGCCGCCGGCGCGCTCCATCACGAGCCGCATCATCTCGGTCGACGCGTCCGGACCGAGCAAGGCGGTGAGGAGCTGAGCCGAGGCTTCAGTCGTCGAGCGGGTCGAGGTGCACCGACACCGCGTTGTGCTTGCCGGCCGGCGGCACCCAGCGCTTCTCGAGATCGGGGCGCGCGGTGGCCAGCAAGAACACAGGTAGCCCGACCGCGTGCTCGAGCAGATCATCGACGAGGCCGAGCACGACTGAATCGGCCCAGTGCAGTTCCGACAACGTGATCATCACCGGTTGCTGATGCGCCAATCCCTGGATCAGTGCGTGCACGGATCGGTGCACTTCAGTCGACGCGCGCGCCGGGTCGAGGTCGACTAACGCATTGGCGTCGCCGAGGACGTAGACGAGACCCGCGCAGAGCCGATCCAACTCGGGGTCATCGGTTTCGAGTCCTGTGAGCTCGACCAGGCGCGCGTGAATCGCGTCGTGCACCTGCCGCGTCGGCTTGATCGCACTCCGCGGTCAGCCCGCACGCTTGGCGCACTGCTTCGGCGACGGGCCACCACACATTCGCTTCGCCATAAGGAACGCATCGGCCCTCGAGCACGAGCGCGCCGTGTTCGGTACGCGCCATTTCTGCGACTTCTTCGGCGAGACGCGTCTTACCGACACCCGGTTCGCCGAACATCAAGTGCGACGCTCGGACGGCTACGCGCGAGGCTCGTTGTCAGCAGCGGCGCGCAACAACGCGACTTCGTCATCGCGACCGACAAGCGGGCTGCGACGTTGCGATGGACGTCTTCCGGGCATCACCAGCGAAGAATCTGCGCGCCATCGTTCGAAACGGTTTCTTCGCGTCCTTTTGCCTGCAACGCGTCGAGCGGTTCGTACGTCGATAACCGTGTTCGTCGCGTTGATACGTCGACGGCTCCGACGATGACATTTCCGGGCTCCGCGGACGTTTGCAAGCGACTCGCGACGTTGACCGCGTCGCCCATCGCGGTGAAGTCGCCGCCAGCGCGCATTCCGCCGACCAACACCTCGCCGGTGTTGATGCCGACGCGCAATTGCAGCGGCAGTCCCGCGTCATCGGCGATTGTCGAAACGGTTCGCTGCATCGCGAGCGCGCAGCGCACGGCGCGTTCGGCGTCGTCCTCGTGCGCGACCGGTGCGCCGAACAGCGCCATCAACGCGTCGCCGACGATCTTGTCGACGCGGCCTCCGTGGTTGGTGACGTCGCTGGCCAGGCGGGCGAACCAGGAGTTCACGAGGTTCTTGACCTGCTCCGGATCCCGGGCCTCCGACATCGCGGTAAAGCCCACGATGTCGGCAAAAAGCACTGTAACTACTCGTCTTTCGTCGCCGCGGGCGCGCCAAGGCGTGCCCGCAGGACGGGCAGAACCGTGCGTTGGCCGGAGCTACGGCGGCACACGATGGACACGTCACCTCGCCGCAAAGGTAGTGGCTGGTACCTACGCGGAGTCCAAGCGAAATTCGGGCGCGCCGTTGCTCCACGCGGAGCGTGCCCGGGAAGCCCAAGCCAGTGCAAGGGTTCGTCCGTCATCGCGCTGCGAAGGCGCACGACGTTGCCCTTCGGACGCGCCTGACGAAATCGCGAGTTCGACGACGACGACTTCGTCGTCGCGCGCATGACGTCGGTGACAACGCAGTCGTAGTCGCCATCGTCAAGTGGGAACACACGCTGAGCTTCGCGCGCAAATGTGAACGTGCGCGCGAAGCGCTGCGCATGCGCGAGACCGCGTCGCGTGCGTCGCCGTACACGACTCGCGTCACGTGCGACGTGCGCAACGTGCGCATTGCGTTGCGCGTTGCGTGCGCGTTCGTCGTGCGCGCGCGTCGCAAATGCTTGCTTTACCACGCGAAAACGTCGAACATTGTTGTGCACGACGTGTTTTCGTCGAGCGTTCGCACATCCCCAACTGAAAGGGCCGCATCTCATGGCCGTGCCAAGAAGAAGGCACCCGCGAAGAAAAAAGGCCGCGGCCAAGAAGGCGCCGGCGCGCGAAGAAGGCTGCGGCGAAGAAGGCTCCGGCACGAAGAAGGCCGCAGCTAAGAAGCGTCCGGCAAAGAAGAAGGCAGCTGCGCGCAAGGCTCCTGCTAAGCGCAAGGCTCCCGCGAAGAAGAAGGCTGCTGCCAAGAAGCGTCCGGCAAAGAAGAAGGCAGCCTGCAGCGCAAGGCTCCTGCGAAGAAGAAGGCTGCTGCCAAGAAGGCTCCGGCAAAGAAGAAGGCTGCTGCGCGGAAGGCTCCTGCAAAGCGCAAGGCTCCGGCCAAGCGCAAGGCCGCGGCACGCAAGGCTCCGGCTCGCCGCCGGTAGTTCTGCGCAACAACGTTAGGAGAAGCGGCGGCTCCGGCCGCCGCTTCTTCGCGTGTCGAGTCGAGGTCGGCGGGTTCGTCGACATCCCACCCGAGCGCGTCATCCACGACGACGCGCACGTCGAGCCCGCGTGCGATCGCTTCGCGTTCGTGGTTATGACACGAACCTTCGCCGTACGCGAACACGAACCCGCGGCCGACCGGCAACGCCATGACATTCGTGCCCTGGCCGTGGCGGTCAGGCACGATCGTCACGCCGTCGAAGTCCGCGACCCATGCGAACGGCGTCGGCTGCGCAAGATCGGCGTGGGCCACGATGATCGCGCGTCGCGCCGGCTGCGGCGGCCGCGTCGTGGCCGGCCTCGGCCGCGCCGTTCAGGCTGCCGGGATCGGCCACCACCGGCGGCGCTGCGCTGGGGCGAAGGCGACGACCTCTTCGTCGCTGCTCACCACGAACACCGGCAGGGGAGCCGCCGCGGCGAGCACGCCGCCGGCCATCGACCGCGACAATGCGGCGCGCGCGGTCGTCGTCGAGCACCCCTGCCAGCCGTCCTTTGCCGAGCCGGAAGCTGCGGATGGGCACGACAACGGCCACCGACACCAGAAGCGTGCCTGTCAACTACGTGGTCGGCTTTCGCGAGTCTTGACGGGTGTCATTCATCTGTGCGCCGGTCTCGTCGAAAGCCAGACCACGTCGTAGTTGACCGGCACGCTTCTGCTGGCCCATCGGCGCAGTGTAGGAATACTGCCGTACGCCTGCGTCAGTAGTGTCGGGCGCCATGCCAGGTCGTGTCGCGGTTATCGGAGCGGGGTCGTGGGGCACAGCGGTCGCGGCGTTGGCCGCGACCAATGCGTCGACCGTGCTGTGGGCCCGCCGGCCGGAACTCGCCCAACAGATCGCCCACGACCACGTCAACGGCGACTACCTCGCCGACCTGGCGCTGCCGGACGCGCTCGAGTCCACCAGCGACGTCCATGCCGCCGCCAAGGGTGCGGACGTGATCGTGATGGGTGTGCCGTCGCACGGGTTCCGCGACGTGCTCGCCGAGATGCGTCCGAGTCTCGGCGACGGCGTGCCGATCGTGAGCCTGTCCAAGGGTCTCGAGCAGGAAACGTTGCTGCGCATGACCGAGGTGATCAACGACGTCGTGCCCGGTCACCCCGCGGGTGTGCTCACCGGTCCGAACCTCGCGAAAGAGGTGCTGCAGGGTTCGCCCGCAGCGGCGGTCGTCGCGTTCGACGACGAAGCAGTCGCTGAAGACCTGCAGAAACTGTTCTCGACATCAACGTTTCGCGTGTACCGCAACGACGACGTGATCGGCTGCGAAGTCGCGGGCGCGCTCAAGAACGTGATGGCCATCGCTGCCGGCATGGCCGACGGCATGGGATTCGGCGACAACACCAAAGCGGCGTTGCTCACCCGCGGCCTCGCCGAACTGACGCGTTCGGTGTCGCGCTCGGCGGCGACCCGATGACCTTCGCGGGCTTGGCAGGAATGGGCGACTTGGTGGCGACCTGCAGCAGCCGTCAGAGCCGGAACCGTCACGTCGGTGAAGAGCTGGGTAAGGGTCGCAAGCTCGACGAGATCATCGCCGAGATGCGCATGGTGGCCGAGGGTGTGAAGACGGCACGCAGCGTGGTCGCGCTCGCGGCGCGCGTCAACGTCGAGATGCCGATCGCCGAGCAGGTTGTCGCCGTGCTCGACGGCAAGGTTCCGGCCGCCGAAGTCATCGGTCGGTTGATGTCGCGTTCGGCCAAGGCCGAGTCCGCCGGCCTTTGACCGGCACACCCCTCGCGATCGCCGGCGGCCCGCCCCTCGCGTACGTCGACGAATTCGGTTACGTCCGGTTCGACGATGGCTGGCGCGTCGAGTGGTGGGTATTGGGCGACGACCATTGGCACGTGCCGGCGGCGTCGCCCTCCGTTCGCCAACGCCGCGTCGACAACACGCCGGTCATCGAGACGGCGATGCGCGTCCCGGGCGGCGATGTCGTGGTACGCGCGGCGGCCACGGTCACCGGTGACGGCACCGTTGTGGCCTTCGAATGCGAGAACCGCGCATCGATTCCCGTCGCGCTCGGCCTCGCGTTAGTCAGTCCCACCGAAGCTGTGGACCTGGCGGTGCACCCCGTGACCCACACGAGTACGTGGCGAGGCGTGCTGCGCGCCGAGACGTCCCAGCCAGTGCCCGATCTCGCTACGGTCGCACGCGGATGGCTCGCGCTCGCCCGTCAGGGCGCGCAGATCCTCACCAACGATCCGAACACCGACGACGCGCTCGTCGCCGCGCGGTGCGATCTGTTGCTCCGTCAGGGCGCGCTCGCCGCGCTCGGCAAACGGGCGCCGCGTGGAGCGCGCCGCCGCGGTCGCTGACGCGTTGACGTTGCTCGCCTACGACGACGAGGCCGGCACGTTGCGCCGCGCCTGCCGCCTTCGGCCTGCGCGCAGGGGGCTCGCGCTCGTCAGCGACGCGGTCGCCGGGGACGCATCGGCGGAGACGGTGGCGGCGCTGCGCTACCAACTCGTCGACGACCGCAACGGCTCCGTCGACTGCGCCGCCGGCTACGACGCGTCGTGGATCGGCCGCTCAGTCGAAGTGCACGACCTGCCCACGAACTTCGGCGCCGTCTCGTACGCGTTGCGCTGGCACGGCGAACACCCGGCGCTCCTGTGGGAGCTCGACGCGGACAAGCCGGTGCGGATCACCGCGCGCGCGATCGATCCGGAGTGGGCGACCGACGAACGCGCGGGCGAGACGCTGCTCGGGGTCGCTACGCGCCGAGCGTGATGCGAACCGGCTGGGCGAAGAACTGCGTGTCTTTCGCGATGTCGCAGTACCCGTCGGTGTAGGCCGCGTCGTCGCACACCAGGAACACGCCACCGGCGTCGTAGTTGCCGGTCTCGAGCCGGCGGCACGCCTCCCTGTTGGTCACGCTGGGCGGCGCCGGGTACATGCCCGTGATCGTGATGGTCGCCCCGGGCGCCAGGGTGGCGGCGGGCTTGTTGCGGTCGCCCGTGGGCCGCGCGCAGTCGGTGTCTTCCCAGCGACGCTTCTGCTCGCCCCGAGGTGCCCGAATGGTGAAGAACTGTGCCTGGTTGACGTCGTAGTGCACGCCCTCGGAGCTGGTGTTGGTGACCTTCATCGTGAAGCCGATGTCACTCGCGTGGGCCGGGCAGAGCGTGGACACGGTCAGCTCGATCGCGATCCCGCGGTCGTAGCGAATCTCCGACGTCGGATCGGTGTTCGGACACTTCGCCTTGGCCAGCGTCGTCGTGGCCTTCGTCCCGGCGACGGTGGTCGGCGCGGCCGGCACGGTTAAGCCCGCGCCGATCTCGCCCGGCGCCGTCGTGGCCGACGTGTCCGTCGAATCAGAGGAACTGAAGCGCCCGCACGCGCCGAGCAGCAATGCCAGCGCGACCGCGAGCGCAATACGCGAACTTCGAATGCCCCAGAACTTCAAGCGGGCAAGTGTGGCATGCGGATCGTCACGATTTCCCACGCCCCAAGCTCGGTCGAGCCTTCGAAGGGACGGATCGGACGGCCGCGCAGATCTACTACCCAGCCCACGCCATCGCCGATGGTCGCGGTCGCCGGTTCGGCTGCGGGTTCCACAGCCGGATCTCGATGCCACCGGGCACCCGCACAACCGCGGAGACCTCGGCGCCCTCCACGGACAACGCTTGGCCGCTGTCGCGGCCGTGCCCGTCGCCCGCGGCCATGGCGATCTCGAGCGGCAGCAGGAAGTCGTCGGCGAGCGCGAACGGATCGACATCGCCGACGGCCAACGCGTACCGCGCCTCGACCGGTCCGAGCATCTGCGAGCCGCGCAGCACCAGCGGAGGACCGGCGGGCTGGGGCCGGTACGTCATCTCGATGCGCGACAACATCGCCGTGGCCCGCAGCACCGTGAGCGCCAGCGTCTTGCCGCCGTCGATGACCTCGTATTCGGTGACGCCGTCGCAGATGACGGTCAGGCCGCCCGCCTGCACGAAGCGCTTGGCCGGATGCGTGGGCAGCTCGCGTTCGTGCGGTCCGCCCTCCGAACGCAGGCCGCGCTCGGGCACCGCGAACGCGCAGTCGGCCCGCGACGTCTTCGTGGTTTCGGGCAAGCGGCATCAGCGCCCGCAGCCGATGGTCGCGCGACGGATTGTCGAAGGTGGTGTGCACGCGCACCATGCGCTCGCCGGCGTGCAGGTCGTACACGGTGCGAATGTCGACGGTCTTGGAGCCGACGCGGGCGCGCTGGGTGTCGTCGATGCGGTCGGGCCACTCGTAGGTGCGGACGACCTCGATACGCGCCCGCAGCGGCCCCGACTCGACAACGTTGATCGCGACGTTCGCCGGCGCGTCGACGGTGATGTCGCGATCGGGTGGTGAGTAGTTATACGTGTCGCCCTGGTCGCCGCTGTCGACGAGCAGGTCGAAGCCGGGCGTGCCGTTAAGCGTCAGCGTGCCGCGCGAGCCGTCAACCGCCACCGTCAGCAGCCCGTTGCTCATCGTGTGGCCGTCGACGGTGACCGGAAGCACCTTCGGCGCCTCGCCGGCCCAGCGCTGCCACCCGAACCCGGCGACGTCCTCGACGCGGGCGAGGATGCGACGCGACGCGCGCTGGGCGATGCGCAGCGTGATCGGCCGATTCGGCTGCGCGTTGACGCGGTCGGCGATATCGCGCTTGATGACGTCGAGTTCCAGCCACTCGCGCAAGTACTTCTCGGCGCGCAGCGTGATCTCCAGCGCGTCATCGGTCTCGTCCACGTCGATGGCGTTGATGTAGGCCTCGTCGTCGATGCGCTGGCTGCGGATGGTGGCGAGCGCGGCGGCGAGCTTCTCGGCGCCGAAGGAGATCTCGCTGCGGACCGACGGGCGCTCGGATAGCATCTGCGCGCCGGGCGCCGGCCCTTCGCCGGGTACTTCGAGTTCGACGATGCCGCTGCGGGTGCGAGCCGAAGCGTTGATGACGATGGCGCCTTGGGTGGGGCATTGCGCCGCTAGGGCGTGCCGAGCGCTGCCGCGTGAGGCCTTCGCCGATATGACGGGCCTCCTGGAAGCGCACCATGACGGCGTCGACCACGTCGTCGGCCGAGCAGGCGCAGATCGAGTCGTGCGCGGCGTTGCGCAGGATGTTCAGCCACGCGATGTCGAGCAGCGCGGCAGGCCACTTGTCGGGCGGCAGGAACAATGCTGACAGGGGCTCGGCGAGGCGTTCGATGGAACGCTCGGCCCGGGCCGCCGCGATGCGGACGTCGGTGCGATTGGACGTGACGCCCATCAGCAGGTTGGCGCGGGCACCCGAGCGCAGTTCGCCGCTCCACTTCGGCAAGTTCTTCGTGGGCCCGCTCTTGAGGTGGTCGGCGAGCGACGTGATCACCAGTTCGAAGTCGGACTGCGCGGCGTTGGCTTCGGCGACGACCGGACCGAGCCACGGCTGGGGCGACTGGTGGTCGGTGCCGTTCATCCAGAGCATGGGCGCGGGCCCGGTGGGGTTCCGTCCGTCCATCTGCTCGTGGGTCAACTCCTCGTACGCCAGAAGCCGTTGCACTAGTTCCTTCGAGTCCTTCGAGATCGCGCTGCCGTTGCCGTAGCCGCGCCAGAGGTACTCGGCGCGTACGGTCGACCCGTCGGGCGAGGACCACATGAACGCCGTGCGATCGACCTTCGCGGGCACGCCGCGCCACACCACCGCGTGCTCGAAGCCGAACAGCCGGAAGATCTGGGGCATCTGGGAGATGTGACCGAACATGTCGGGCAAGTAGCCGACGTCCATTGCGCCGCCGAACTTCGCGGCGCGGGCGATGCCGGTCTGGAGGTTGCGGATGACGGTCTCACCCGAAACGAGGAACTCGTCGGGCAGCGTGTACCAGGGGCCCATCGCGAGGCGGCCTTCGCCCGCGAGTCGGCGCAACACCGGCTCAGCCTCGGGTCGCACCTCGAGGTAGTCGTCGACCACCGCCATCTGCCCGTCGAGCAGGAAGTGGCTGTACGACGCGTCAGCCTCGAGCACCGGCAAGAACCGATCGAGCATGTCGACAAGTCGCAACCGGAACTTTGGTACGGCGAATACCACTCGCGATCCCAATGCGTATGGGGAACGATGATCACGCGGCGAGCGACCATCAGGTCATTGTGGTTCGTGACCGGGGCCGATGCATCCCGTACGGTGGGCGGCGTGCCGACTTTCATCATGCTTTCGACCCTTGGACCTGACGGTGCCGCACGCGTAGTTGATCAACCTGAGCGAATCCGTGAGGTGAAGCAAGAGGTTGAGGCGATGGGCGTGACGGTGCTGAACCAGTACGCCACGCTCGGTCAGTACGACTTCGTCAACATCATCGAAGCGCCTGACGAGAAGGCAATGGCGCGGGTGGCGATGAAGCTCGCGTCGCGAGGCACGCTCAAGACATTGACCCTGACCGCCATCCCGGTCGAGGAATTCATCGCCGCGCTCAAGCAGTAGCGCTTAGGCCCACCACATGTTGCGTTTGCGCCGTTCATGGCGCACGTCGCTGGATGGGAACCGTTCGGGCAGCAGCGTGCCGTCGTGCTCACGCCGCAGGATGTAGCCCTCGGCGTTCGCGTTCTCCACCAAGAAGCCGTGGGACCACCGGCCGTCGAAGCGTTGACGAACCTCCACGCGGGTGCCGTACTCGAGCAGGCCGTCGTCCTCGTCCGTCACAGACGCGTAAGTCAACGCCCATCGGTCACCGATGGCAAGTCCCCTAGAAGCGAACGAGGCGAACCGTGGCCTCGTTCAAGGACCCGTCCTCGGCCGAGTCCGTCCAGAGGATCAGCACGCCGGTCTTGGTTCGCGTGGGTTGAACGAAATGGTGGTTTCGAACGGCGTGAGTTCGCTGCCGTGTCCGGTGAAGAAGTCGTCGTAGAGCACGCGGGGCTCCGAGCCGCACGTATCGGTGGCGGGCACACACCGCATCGAAGTGCCCCACGTCAGCAGCGTGACGCGCACCGTGCCCTCGAAGGCCACGCTCCGACCGGCGAGACGTTGCGGTGACGCAATCACATCATTGGTCGTGGGCGTGTCGAGTTGCAGGTTGTCGGTCGTCGAGGCAACGACGAACCAGTTGGCGCCCTCATTGCGAACCAGCACCGTGGTCGGCGCGCCATTCGGACGTGACCGCACGTCGATTTCGCCCGAGCAGCGCGTCGCCGGCCCGGTACGCGCCGATCGTCGGATTCGGCATCCCAAGGAAGTCGCGGGCGAAGGAGCCGGCGAGCGAGGCGGGCGTCTGGAAGCTCTCCGAATCCCACGGGAAGATGAAGCGCGGCTCGGTCGAGGGGATCGTCGTGGTCGGCGCAGGTCCTGTTGTGGACGGGGTCGACGTGGTTGACGGCCCCGGCTTGACGACGAGCGGCGTGGCATCGTCGTCCTGGATCGCGGCATTTACGGCCAGCGCGCCAGGAATGGCGGCCGCGGCGAGCGCGATGGCGACATAACGCTTGAGGTTCGAGCGGCGTGGACTCAAGCGCGGTTCGATCCGCGCCCATCCGTCGTCGCGCGGTTCCACGCTCGCGGCGCGCGCGCGGAGCGCGTGCCTGAGTCGGTCTTCGGTCGTCATCGTCCGGACTCCAGTGCGTGTTGCAGCGCCGCCATGCCGCGGTAGGTGTGGGTCTTGACCGAGCCGGTGGAGATGCCCAGGGTCGCGGCGATGGCTGCTTCGGGCAGGTCGAGGTAGTACCGCAGCACCAAGCAATCCCGCTGGCGACGGGGGAGGCCGCGCAGCGCGGCGAGCACCTCGCGTTGGCTTTCGGAGCGCAGCGCGCCGACTTCGGCTGACTCTGATGTCAGTCGGCGCGGCGACGTCGAGTCGGCGGCGAACGAGCCGGCGTCGCATCTGCGAGCGCGCCCGGTTCAACACGACGCTGCGTAGGTAGGCGAGCCGCTTGTCGGGCTCCGCCACCCGTCCCCAGGATTCGTGGAGCGCGACAAATGCGTCCTGCACGACTTCTTCGGCAGCGGAAACGTCGTCGAGGAGCAGGGATGCCATCCGCACGAGCGAGCGGTAGTGGGCGCGGTAGAGGTCGACCAGCTGGTCGGTCGCCATCGGCTCCACAAGCGAGATCATCACCTCAACAGACGCCCAAGCCGTGGTTTTGGTTGACACCGCGACGGGAAATTGTTCGGTAGGTTCGGGAGGGTGGTCACGAAGGCGCCGCCGTCACTGCGTCACGAGAGGCCGCTTTGGGACGAAGGCCTCGTGGTGTGCGGCATGGACGAGGTGGGCCGTGGAGCCTGGGCGGGGCCGCTGAGTGTGGGCGCGGCGATCCTGCCGACGGGACAAGCGCGTCTACCGGGTGCGGGATTCCAAGATGCTCACCGAACGTGAGCGGGAGCGGCTGTTTGACCGGATCGCGTCGTGGTGCGTGGCCTGGTCGGTGGGCCACGCGTCGCATGAGGAGTGCGACGAGATGGGCATGTCGGCGGCCCAGAAGCTCGCGGCGGCGCGGTGTCTCGACGGTCTGGGCGTCGAGGTTGACCGGGTCCTGCTCGACGGCAACTGGGACTTCGTGGGGACGGGCAACACGATCAAGTTGATCAAGGGCGACGCGCGTTGCCTGTCGATCGCGGCGGCGTCGATCCTGGCCAAGGTGACTCGCGACCGGATCATGCGGGCCGAGGCGCCGCACTACCCCGGCTACGACTTCGAGCGAAATAAGGGCTATCCGTGCCCGTGGCACAAGGCCGCGCTACGCGGCACGGGGCCGACGGCGATTCATCGGCGTACGTGGGTGTTCATGGAGCACCTGCCGTGGGGCGTGCACGAACCCGAAGAAGTCCTGGCCGCGCCCGACCCGACGTTGTTCTAGGCGTAGGACACGTCGCCGACGCCGGTACGGTTCGGCCGTGCACCCGGAGCTTCGGCGACACCGCCGGATAACCGCGCGGTCGCCCGTGTATTGATGGGTCTTGTTCGCCGTGCTGGTCGGCCGCCCGCTTGCAGTGGTGCCTTTTCTCGAGGATGGGACCAAAATCGTTGCGGATCTCCGAACGTCGCTCGGGCGCGGCCTTTACCGTTATCGCGAGATCGTATGTCGATGAGGATTTGAAATCCTTCGACGATTGCTAACGCCTGGCGACACGTTCGTTGACTGCGGAGCGAACATTGGCCAGTTCTGCCTCGTTGCGGCGAGGCTCGTGGGCGCGCTGGGAAGCGTCGTCGCAATCGAGCCAGTTCCCGAATTCCGCGCCGCGTTGCAGCGCAATCTCTCCATTAACGGCTTGTCCAACGTCCGCGTCCTCCCATATGCGCTCGGGTCAACGGAAGGGACCGTTCCTTTCTTCGTGGCGCCAGATGGTGGAGGGTTGTCGTCGTTCGCGCCCAAGGACGTCCTGAGCTGCCGAGAGATCCAGGTAGAAGTACGGCGACTCGACGACTGTATCGACGCTCAGCGCCCCGTTAGCCTTGTGAAGGTTGATGTCGAAGGCGCCGAAGTGGACGTCTTGCATGGCGCGATGGAACTGATGGAGCGTGACCGACCGGCGTTCTTGATGGAAGTGGAGGATGATCACCTAAGGCGGCAGGGGGCGTCCGAAGCGGAACTGCGGTCAAGTTTTTCGTCCGTTCAATATGAGGGCGATTCCGACGCCGGGACCATCACCGAATGTCTTGTTCGTGCCCCGCGAATAGGCACAAGCGATGAGTAATCCAACCCGCCGGAACTGTCGATCGTCTTGAACTTTCAGGGGGCCAGTGGCTCGACGACTGCCTCAAGTCGCTGGCGAACCAGACAGCGACCGGGTTTGAGGTTCTGGTAGTTGACAACGCCTCGACCGATGGGTCCGCCAGCATTGCGAAACGACACTCGGTCTCGCTGATTCAACTTCCGAAGAACGTTGGGTTTTCCTCAGGGAACAACGCCGGCGCCCGCGCTGCTGCGAGGCGAGTGGCTTGTCTTCGTTAACAACGACATGCGGTTCGCGCCGGAGTTCGTTGAGCAGATCACCGAACCGCTTCGTGATACGTCGGTCTTCGGCGTCGATGTCTCGCACAGAGACTGGCAGGGACACCGTCACATCGGCGAACCGGCGTGGCCGCGGAATCGCGCTCGGAGGCCTATTGCGAACAATCGAGTATCCGGAGCGGTCTTTCGAACCGTGGTAGATGTGCCATTCGCGTGCGGTGGAGCGATCGCGGTCAGGCGCACCCACTTCGAAACGCTGGGCGGCTTCGACGAGCGGTTTTTCGCCGGGTCCGAGGACGTTGATCTCTGTTGGCGAGCGTGGCTGCGCGGTTGGCGCACTGTGCATCTGCCCAACGCGCTCTGCGAGCACCTGATTGGCGGCGCTTCGTCGACTCGCCGTGGAAGGCGGTTGAGAAGAACGGCAGTAGTCACTGGCCGTTTGGTGCTCGCGACCAAACATTTACCGGTGGCAGAAGCGATCGGTGAGTGGATCACAGTCGCTCCGCGGGCAATGGCGCGTCCCAGGCTTTGGACAGCGATTGCTCGGGTCGGTCTCGGCTTGCCATCCATCTTGGTCGAACGGGTTCGGCTGCATCGCCTTTCGTTCAGCCCCGCTGAACACCTGGAAAAGGATGGTCGCTTTGACGGCTGGCGATGAGTTGTAATCGCAGATGACGCCCTCGACGGGTTCGACCGAACCCACCACGTGCCTGCGCTTGTGACAACGCTGACGTTCTCCGACCGCGATGGCGTCAGCGCTTTCGCGAATAGCACCACTTGGGCCTTGCAGCGTTGCGACGTAGCACTGTTGTTGGCCTGGGCTGAAATCCTCACAGGGTTCGTGGACAACAAATGTCCAGAGTCCTCGGCTGGTACTCAACAAGGACAACCCGATCGGCGACTCTTCCGATGATCGCTCTGCACTACGGCTACCACGACGGCACGACTGGAGTTCACTTTGAGAGCGCCTTGCGCCGTCGCACAGGAACCCGCCTCTTCGTCAAACGCGCGCGATTAGCGAGAACACTTCGCTCTTCAGTCGCTACAAGGCACGTCCGCATATTTGTGGATCGAGTCGGGCGTGCCGTCCTATCCACTCGATCCACATCGTGCGGAGTGTGCAACGGCGGCCTATCTCATCGACGTACATCTCCACCGCGCCAGTGTCTCATCCTTGCGCCGCTTTTTGACAGAGTGTTCATCGCGCAGCAGAACTATCTCGAAGCCTTTCGGGCCGTCAATCCAAAGACCGAGTGGCTACCTCTTGCGTGCCCAGAGGAGTTCACTCGGACTGAACGCGATCCCATTTACGAAGTCGGATTCGTGGGCAACGCGAAGACGGGCAGTCGACGTGCTCGACTCCTGGATCATCTCGGCGGAGAGTTCAAAATGAACGACTGGCGCACCCACCACTCGGTAGACGAGATGGCAGACGTGGGGCGCCAGCACGTTGTGGTTAACGACCCCATCAACGGGGACGTCAACATGCGGTTTTTTGAAGCGATGGGCTCCGGCGCAACGGTCCTGTCGCCCAAAATCGGCAATGGCATAGCTGAGCTTGCGACAGTTGGCGAGCACTACGACATCGCGGACTTCCGTAGACTTGGGTCCATCACGCCGTGAGGCCTCCGCTTCCTCCTCTCCAACTCGGATCCGATGGGTTCTGCCGCTCGCGCCCATGTCGCTCGTCACCACACATATGAGTCCCGGGTGCAAACCGTCCTTGCGGCCCTCGCGACAGCAAAAGGTGATGCGCCAGCATCCGGTCGATGACTCGGCGTGAACGGGCGCCGATAATTACACGCTCGTCGCTGAGTTAACGGCAACCGTTCCCTCGCTTTGCGCTCCTTGACAACGTCGGCACCGACACCGTCCGTGAGCGTCTTGGCGTTACGCACGTGCGCCAAAGCGTTTAAGCGCAGGACGGCAAGGTGAGCGCTATCCACGAAACGCCTTCTAACGCCCGGCGGCCGCTGACATGAATGTCGAGGGTTTTCGATTAACGCTCTCGAGCCTGTGGGATGCGGATCCGCAGAACGCTGACTTCCCCGTTGACAGGCGCTTTCGTACGATTCTCGCGCAACTCGGGGATGGCAGCCGAGAATAAGGTCGCCCTTTTGAACGCCGCGGCCGGCCAGCTGGGGGTTGGCGAGATCTACCTCGAAGTCGGCGCGTTTCGCGGGACCACCATTATCGGCGCCGCGAGCGGGAACCCCGACGAGCGCTTTGTCACTGTCGACAACTTTTCGCAGTTCAGCGGCACGCGCGAACAATTCTGGGAGGCGGTGAAGGCCTCCGGGTGCAACGACATCGAGCTTCGCGAAGGCGACTTCCGTCGTTTCCTTCGTACCGAGTTGGACGAAACAGTCGGCGTCTACTTCTATGACGGGCCGCACTCGTTTCTCGATCAATTTGACGCGCTTGAGTTGATTGTGCCGCATCTGGCGAACGAGGCGCTGGTTATAGTCGATGACACATCCGCGAAACAGGTCCGCGCGGCGAATCGCGCCTCGTACACCATCGGAGACTGTTCCGATTCTGCATAGGTTCGAGAGCCCTTATAACGGGGGAGCCTCGCTGGTGGAACGGCGTTGAGGTTTATTCGTACATGCGTGTCGGGAACGAAGACCGAACGGCGAAAGGGTGTCGATATTGGGTCGGGGTCATCCTTTACCAGTACGCCTATGACTTTTGGCGCGGTCATGTTGTCGCACGCGCTCGTCCGCTTGGCAGCCGCGCGAAGGCAACATTGCGATCCATCCGAAGACGCAGTTGAGGCCCGCGCTATCACGGAGACTCGGCGCGTGACTGCTGCAAGCCGCAGCCGCCGGACGTCGCTGCTGAAAAGCAAGAGCGCTCCGACTGCGTACACTCGCGCCTAGTGCAACCGAGAGCACTTCGTGAGAACGCTCGACGTAAATGGTCGCTGCCGTCAGCGAAACGACTGACGCGGCGCGAAGCACCAGGGCGGCAACGGCGCCCGCCGACCGTCGAGCTGTGTCCGTGCCTGCAGCGACGACGACGGCCGCCACCCCGTATCCCGCAACGGACGACCACGGGCTGCGAGTGCTCCGAAGCGATGGATGAAGATGACGTTTCCCGCAGCGTTGATCGCCAGGCCGATCACTGTTCCGATTACCAACGACCGTCGACGTCCCTCAGCGATCGCCGCGGTGGAATAGGCGACACCGATGAAGGTCAGCCACTCCGCTACCGCAAGCACCGCCAAGGCCGGTGCCGCGTCACGGAACGAGTTGCCGAGGACGGTGGTTGCGATGAGCTCCGCTTGGCCGACGGCGACCGCAACCACGAAACCGAGCGGGACGAGAGTGATAACCAAGCCGTCTCGGACCGCGTCCGTAAAACGCCGCTGACTCTCGTTTTCTATGTAGGTCCATCAAACCAGGCGCAATAACGCTTTGAACAACCGGCGAGAGCAAACCAATCACATCCGCCACGCGTGCCGCGGCCGAGTAGAGCCCAACCTCGCGTTGTCCCCGGAACGCCGCGAGAAGTGGTTGATCTAGTCGGCCATACGCCTCGCCAGCGATGCCCGCTCCGGCCAACGGCGCCGAGAGCCGCAGCATGCGTCGGTACTCCCCAAATGACGTGCCGGTTCGAATCCACGAGAAGACCGGTGCTTTCGCACTGCGTGCGACGAGTAGGGCCTCAACGACCGTCGAAAGAAGGCGCGCCCCGAGAACATTTGGGACGGAGGCATTTCCGGAGGCCACGAGGAGGAGCACCGACAGCGCCCAACAGGTGCGGGCGGTCGCGCCAGTAAGGAAGAGGGCCTTTTGCCGCATCCGCGCTTGAAGCAGGAGCGCGCGAAAAGCAACGGCGTCAGACCCACTTCCATTACGACCAGCAGCGAAATGAGCCGCAGGCTTCCGTCGACCAACGTAGTCAGCAGCACTAGCGCCGGAATTGCGAGCGGCACGTACAGGAAATACGCGGCACCGACCGCGAGTTCGAAAGAAGCTCGGTCTGAGTCTGAGCGTTGCAAGACCGTGAGCAGGTGAAGATCTAGGCGAAACGCGATGATCGCCGACGCGAATGTCGAGATCACCGTCGCAACGCTGAATAGCCCGAGATTGGAGGGACCAAACGTTCGGACCAATGCGATGCCGACTACGACCGAAGTGACCCCATTGAACACTGTGCCCGCGGAGAGCCAGAGACGGGTTGCGGATCCACGAGCCCCGCGAATGTAGGTCGAGATCTGGCTCGGTCGGGTCTTCTTCCCCACTCACCATCGGTTCGCGATCGGCCGAATGAAGCCTTCGGGCGAAGTACTAATGCGTCGGCCGCTGTCTGACCACGTGAATCTCGGCAATGGTTTCGTCGAGGATGTCGTCGAGCGTCCGGGTTGGAACCCATCCCGTCAGGTTCGTGATCTTCGTAGTGTCTGGCACGCGTCGGGCCATGTCCTCAAATCCCGCCTCGTACGCTCGGTCGTATGGGATTAGCGCGATCGAGGATGACGAGCCGGTTCGAGCCACGATGTTTCGCGAGATCGCCGATCGAAATCTCGCCCTGTGCTCCGATGTTGAATACGTCGCCGATTGCATCTGGGTGGTCGAGAAGGCGCAAGAGGCCGTCGATGATGTCAGCAACGTGCCCGAAGCAGCGTGTCTGAGTGCCGTCCCCGAATACCGTCACTGGATCGTTGTTGAGCGCTTGGTGGATTAAGCGGGGGATAACCATTCCGTACGCCGGGCTTTGCCTCGGGCCGACCGTGTTAAAGAGCCGTAAGACGATCGTTTCGAGCCCCGTGTCCCTTATGGTACACGTACGCCAATACCTCCTCGACAGCCTTGGAGGTTGAGTACGCCCATCGCAACCTTTGGCGATCCAAGGATTCGGTCTGCCGTTTCGGCCAAAGCATCGCTTGAGTTCTTGCCGTAGATCTCTGAGGTGGATGCAACCAGAATTTTTCGTCTGTAGCGGTGGGCAGCTTCAATCACGATCTCGGAGCCGCGGATGTTTGTCGTGAGTGATTTGAGCGGTTGTTCGACGATCAGCTTCACGCCCACGGCGGCTGCAAGGTGAACGATGACATCGCACTGGTGAGCGAGTTCGTCCACGACGAGTTCGTCAAGAACAGACCCCTGAACGAATCGAAAGTTCGGGTGCCGCCCCGCACCGTCCAAGTTGGACAGCCGTCCCGTCGAAAGGTTGTCCAGCGAGACGACGTAGTCCCCGCGAGCGAGAAGAGCTTCGGTGAGATGTGAGCCGATGAACCCGGCGCCACCGGTAACGAGGAAGCTCGTAGGCATTACGGCGTAGCGTATTGCTTCCGTTCTGGAGGATCAGCAGCTCGACGGATCGGGCGCGCCGACAGTTCGAAGATCGTGCCGGCTTTCGTCGTCAGCAGAACCCGAGCCGCAGGATCAGTCTCCGTCCATTCCGCGGCCGAAGGAAGCTCTCCGCCGCGGCTCGGTCGTTCGGCCACGACGTAGTCAAAGTCTCCGTCGCGGAACGCCGCCCGCCATGTCTGACAGGACGAGAAGTCGGTGAACTCGTCCTCGGCCCGATGCTCGCCGAGGTAGTCGGCGCGTGCCTGAAGGCGTGGACCGTCGAACGCAAACTGCAAAGGGAAGCCCACGATCGCTACGCGCGCGCCCTTCGGTAGCTGGTTGCCGAACCGCAGCAGCGCGACGCGGCGGGTTGCTCTTGTTCGAGTAGCGGTTCTTCTCATAGTGCCGCGCCACTGGAAACCCGACGAGGGCAAAACCGACGGCACCCACCGCCGCCAACGCGATCGTGCTGCGGAAGCCGATAAACGTCGCGACGTAGACGGCCACGAACAGCGCGGCGGCAAGAAGCAGCGCGCCAGTCGAAATGCGCGTCGGGCTGAGCAGCGCGATCACGATGAGCGCGAGGCCGACAAGTGTGATGTCGCGGTCGACGGTCGCGGAGCGCGGGGATGGCGGGCAGAAGGACCGCACCAAGCACAAGCGCGGGAAGCATGTAGCGGACGTTGTATTCGAAGAGGAACGGGTCGCCCTCGGGACCGCCTGCGGTTGTCGGCGTCACCAAATACGCGGCCAGCACCGCGCCGCCCGTAAGCGCGAGCCCGATGAAGACCGGCCGCAATTTGGTGCCGAGCGCGCGGGTGGCGAACAGTGCCAGCAGGAGACCCAAGCCCGCGAAGATCATCGTCAGCGGCCAACCAACGCCGAGGAACGCCTTCAACGCGGGTGGCACCTCGTGACGGAGAAAGTGACCGTCGGTGATGTAGTCGGTCACCGCGTATCCCTGCTCGTCGAGGATCTTCATCGGCGGCGAAGGGAAGATGCCGAGGTTGAGTGTCGGCACCGGGCTGCCGACGTGCACGAGATTACGGATGTACCAGTAGCCGCCGGTGCACGCGACGGGCAGCGCGAACCAAAGGAACTCTTTGAGACGCCGCCGCATGATCCACAACAGCGTGAGGGTCAGGCCTGCAACCGGCACGACCATCGTGAGCTTCGTCCCCAGCGCAAGGCCCGCGGCCAGCCCGGCGAAGAGATAGGCGGGCGTTTGCCGTTCGGCGTCGTCCTCGGCGTGCAACGCGAACGCGCACCCGGCGAGAAAGAACGTGATGGCGGCGTAGTCATTGCCCGCCGTTGCCGCGTACGCTTTTCCGCCGGGCAGCGCGGCGAACACGACCATGCCGATAAGCGAGGCGGGTCCGGCGTTGAAGCGACGGCCGATGCAGTACGCGGCCAGCAGCGCGAGCGGTAACAGCGCGAGGTTGAGCACGGTCGAGGCAACCTCGCTACGCATCTCGAGCATGCCGATCGCATGCAACAGCTCGGTGTTCGCCGGGTGATAGGTCGAGCCGTCGTCGACGCTTGTGAAGTGCAGCGACGAGGTCCGCTGATCCTGCACGAACCGCGGCAGCGTGCGACAGGTGATAGTGCTGTGAGTCCGGATCGGTAAAGCCGTGCTGGTAGGCGCCAAACGACGCGCCCGCCCACTGTCCAACGACCAGGCACGACGCGACCACCGCGAGCTTGGCGGGAACCGACAGCTTCCGCCACGCAAATGGGGCAGGTCCGGCGACTACCGCCTGTGCCGAGGAGCGGCGTCGCGCCACGTTGTTGACAACGACCGCGCAGATGACCGACGCGAGGACGAGCACGCCCCGTCGGAACAAGCCGAACGTGCCCACGAACTGCGCGGTGACGGTGACGCCTGCGAGCGCGACCGTCGCCGCCGCCAGCAGGCGCATGGGGACCGGCCACGAGGGCACGAGCGACCGCGTCGACGGACCGTCCGGCGAATGCCCATGCACCAAAGATGAGGGCGAGCCCGATGACTCCGGACCCGTAGGTCAAGAACGTCATGCGGCGTTGTTGAGGGGTCGGGCAACGACGAGCATGCGATCGCGAAAGTCCGGCGCGACAAGGCGTTCGGTTTGCTTGCTGAGACGTAGCGCGCCCAACACGAGCCGCTCCAGCAGCGACGAGTAGCCGGCGAGCCGTTCGGCGTAATACCGCGCCGAGAAGACCTTGGCGTGCGTGCGCACAAGCAACACCTCATAGCCGTGCGCTTCGAGCAGGCGACGAAGCGAGTCACGCGTGAAGTACTGGACGTGCATCGGTAGCACCGACCACCACCGGCGGCCAAGGATGCGAGCGAGGCGACTCCCAGCATCGGGCACGGTCAGCATGAGCGCGCCGCCCGGTTCGAGCATCCGTGCAATTTCATCTAACGCAGTGCCGGGGTCGAGTAGGTGCTCGAGCACGTCGCTCATCGCGACGAGTCGAAACGTGCCGGGTGCAAGGCCGTGATTGGCCCATTCGACGGTTCGCACATCCAGGCCGCGTGCACGTGCACGGTTGGAGCCCCAGTTCGACGGTTCGATGCCTACCGTGTCCCAGCCGCGTTCGCGTGCGCCGACCAGAAAGGATCCGGTCCAGCATCCGAGGTCGACGACGCGACCGGGCTGCACGAATTGCTCGACAGAGGCGAGCGTCCGCCGCGCAGTTTCGACCTGGCCGGCCTCCTCGCGCAACGACACCGGATCGGCGGCGTCTTCGTAGGACTCCGAGAGCACCTCGGCTTTGGGTGGCTCCTCGAGGCTGCCGTGCCCGCACGCTGCGCAACGCAACGCGCGTCCCGAGGTCTTGCCGAATTGATCGGAACTGGGTCGCAGGTCGTTGGGGTCGACGACTTCACCGGCAGGCTGGTCCCACATCGCTGTGCCGGAGGCTCCTCCGCACACCGGGCAGGACCAACTCAACGCGCGCCGCTCGTGGTGGGGGTGTCGAGCACGATCTGCGCGGCGTTGAGTCCGGTACGAACGGCCTCGCTCATGCCGCGATCCTGCGGATAGATCTGCGCCGTCGTGCTGATCGTGAGCCCGGGAATATGCGTGTGCTCGGGCGGGATCATGGCCTTGTAGCCCAGCACGACGAGCGGCGCGGCGTATGGCGTCTTGAACGGGTGCACGGCGATCAGCGAACTGGCGTCGAACGGGAAGAACTTCTTCAGCGCCTCGACCCAGCGGTTTGCCTCTTCGTGCAGATCCGCAGACGCCAATGGTTCGTCGCTCGTGAAATAGCGGCTGAGATAAACGACGTGGCGGCCGGCGTAGTCGCTCGGCGGCAGCATGTTGGTGTGTTCGATGATGCCGCCGAATGGCAGACGCTCATCGCACACGTTGGTCCAGTACACGCTGGTCAGCGGCCGGTCGAGTTCGAGCACGACGCACTGCACACCCAGCGCGCCGATGGCGCTCCAACGCGGGTCGTGCAACTCGGGCGGAATCAGCGGCAACAGACCCGACAGGGTGCCGGTGAACAACACCTCGTCGGCGTCGATCGGTCCGGTCGACGTATCCAGCCCGACAACTCGCCCGTCCTCGATGCGCACCCGCTCGACGGTCGTGTTCACACGGACGTCGACGCCCTTGGCGCGCAGGTCGGCGTCGAGCGTGTCGAACAGTTGCTTGAAGCCGCCACGCATGTAGCCGAGCTTCTCCTTGCCCTTCTCGCGTGCACCGGCGCGCTGTTGGAACCGTCCCCACATCCACGCCGCGGGGACGGTGCGCGCCGCCGAGCCGAACTTGGCGCGCAGCAACGGATCCCACACGAGCGTTCCGGCGCGTTGACTCGTGTACTTCGTGAGCCAGTCCCGCGCCGGCAGCTTGTCAAGACTGGCCCAGTCTTTGACCCGACCGAGACGCAGCGCGCCGATGCCGGTGCGGATGCGATCGAGGAGGGGGAGCGGGCTGAACTTGATCAGGTGAATCGGCGAGGTGAACGGCCAGATCTTTCCGTCGACCAGCACACCCATGTTGGAGTCGAACCAGTCGAGCTTGGGCGTCAGCCCGAGCTCGTCGATCAGGCCGATGATCTCGTGCTCGTGCGGAAAGATGTGGTGGTAGAAGCACTCCAACGGCGTGCCGGCGACGTCGAAGCTGACCACGAGTCCGCCGATGGCGGGTGAGCGCTCGATGAGCGTCACCGAGGCGCCGTTCATCGCGAGCTTGCGCGCGGCCGCGGCACCTCCGACTCCGCCGCCTATCACGGCGATGCGCCGCGTCATTCGCCGGTACGTGACGGCAGGTGGTGCGCGGCGTGGCCGGGGCCGATGCCAGCGAGGCGAGCGCGGCATCCGCAGCAACTCGTAGAACGCGCGCGACGATGACCTTGGGGTGTGCGCCGCGAGGCGAGCCGCCGACACGCGGGTAGTGGCGCACGCCGAGCTCGAGGATGCTGTTGCCGGATCGACCGACTTTCACCATCAACTCGGTGTTGACCATCGCACCCACGCTCTCAAGGTCGAGGTCGGCAAACACGCTGCGACGGAACAGTTTGAAGGCGCAGTCGATGTCGCGCACGGGCACGTAGAACACAACGCGCACCAGGTGGTTCCAACCCCACGCGTTTAACCGGCGGAATGGCGGGTCCTGCCGGTTGATGCGATAGCCGGCCACGACGTCGACCTTGTCCGAAAACGGCAGGAACGCTTCGAGCTCGTTGAGATCGAACTGGTTATCCGAGTCGGTGAAGAAGACGAGATCCATTTTCGCGGCGGTGAATCCTGTCCGCAGGGCCTCGCCGTAGCCCTTGTTGCCGTCATGCTTGAGCAGCTTGATCCGGGCGTCCTGGGCGGCCGCGGCTTCGACAAGCGCGGCGGTGCGGTCGACCGATCCGTCGTCGACAACCAGGATCTCGTGGTCCACGCACAGGCGACTGGCGACTTCGGTGGCCGTCTTCATGGCCAACTCGATGTTCGCCTCCTCGTTAAAGGCGGGCAGAACGATCGAGATGCTGTATTTCGATGGGGTGGCCGGGGAGTTCGCCATGGGTGGGTAACGGTAACGCCCCGTGCAGCCTGCGAGGATCCTTGCGATCTCCCACGGTCCGGCATTGGCTCAAGCAGGTGAAAGCGATTTCGTTCGGTCTGCGAGTATCTGGACGTGCCGAAAGGAGAACGTCCGCGAGTCGTCTCCATCGTCGCCCACAGCGGAGGGGAAGCTGACGGCGTGCGGGATCATGCTTATCAACTCATAAAGCACCTTGAAACCGCCGGATGGGATGCAGAACTCAGCGTTATCGATTGGCGCTCGCTCGGATGGCGTCGCGCTTGGCAGGACGCTCGCAACGCGCTCGTTCCGCCGCTTGACCGGGTTCTGATCCACTACAGCCATCTGGCGTGGAGCCGTCGGGGACTGGCTTTCAACTTTGCTGTCCTAACGTGCTTGTGCCGCCGAAGAGCGCCAGTAGTTCTCTGGATTCACGACCCCTCGCGGGTTCCGGGCTCGGCGGCAAAGAACCGTCTTGCATCCGCCAGTAAGCGACTTGCGATGCGCCTGGCATTGTGGATCGCCGGCAGCGCGATCGTTCCAATCGAGCCTACGAAGGTTTACTGGCTATCCCGGCGAGCTCGCAGACGCGTGCGGTTCGCAGCGTCGCCGTCGAACATCGGGTCGTCCTCAAACGCGCCTCCCCAGGATCTGTTTACGGTCTCATGTTTTGCGGTGTTGGGTGGACCTCGATCGCACGATCGAATGGCGCTCGACGCCGTGGTCCAACAGCTCGTTCAAGCGATCGGAGCCGTGCGCATCCAGTTGCTCGGCGGAGGCCTGGACAACGATGGACTTAGAAGCGATGTTGGAGAGTCGCGGCGCGCTAGTTGAGATACCGGGTTACCTCGCCGCCGAAGCAGTCGCGCGAGCGCCTCGCTCGCAGTCACGCGTTCCTTGTGACGCGGAAGGACGGGCTCACGACACGAAGCGGCACGCTCGCTGCAGCCCTCAGCTGCGGCCTTCCTGTCGTTGGAATGGTGGGCCCGGAAACAGCGCCGCCAATATCCGACGAAGGCGGGCATTCTTGTCGTCACGTCCGGGAGACTGGTCTCAGGTCGCACAAGACCTGATCCGTCTCGCGCCGCGATCCCTTCGCTGCGGACGACACTGTCCAGCCGAAGCTCCGCCGCCGCCGCAACCGTTCTTTTCTTGGCGTCATCGCGTCGAGGTCTTCGAGTCCGCTAGCCGGTTCGCGCCCGAAGCTCCGCCCAAGGTCTGAGCGCTCTGTGACGAAGGTCCGTCGAGACGTCGCTGGAACGCCCTGTCATCAGGCAACCGAGGGCGAACTGCGTCGAAGGAGGGAAGGCCTTATATCTGGCGCTGAGGCACGAGAGCAGCTTCGTCGCGGTCATCCACATCCCGAACCGGCTGGAAACCCGCAACCAAACCGACCGCGAAGAAAACCACAGGTTGAAGACGAAGTCCTGTATCGCGGAGATGCCGATCAACATGATCACTGACATCTGGACCGTCAGAGCGATACGATTGTGATCAGCGACTCCCTCACGTCGAGTGGAGCGCGACTCGCTACCCGGAATGTCGAGATGCAACAGGCACCTGTCCACAAGATCCACAGCAGCAATCCGATGATTCCCGTCTCGACGGCGACGCTGGCGAACCCGCCTTCCGTCCGAGTCAGACTTTGGGCGGGTTGGCCTAAGTACTGCCGCCCGAGCCCCTGTGTGCCCGCACCACGGCCGACGATGCCGCCTGTGTCGATAGCCAAGATTGTTGAACCGATGTAGGACGGAGCACGAGACGAAACCTCGGCATCCGAGGACGTGAAGTTAAGGGACCGTCCGACGAACTGAACCCTGCTTTCAAACTCACTTGGGAAGAACGCCTTCGTGACGGCAGCAGCGGTACCGACGACGAGCGCGCCGACAACGAGAAGATTGATGGCGCGTTTCGAGTCGACACGTAACCGGCGGAGGCCAAACGCGACGAGGATCAACGCCGTAGCCACAATGTGGGTTCGTCCCGAGTAGGCGAACAAACCCAAGGCACCTATCGCGAGTACACCAAATCGCCAAAGCCGAAGTGATCGATAGGGAACCAGCGCGAGTCCGACAACGATGTTGACGAAGACCCAGTCGGCATATCGCCCGGTCTCGACAAACAGACCTGTGGGTTGAAACACACGAGCGGCGGTCTGTCCTGCGGTCACGCGCTGAAGTTCGAGATGCTGAAAGAACTCACTCGCCTCAGCGGTCCTCGCGCCAAGGAAGGAAGGACCAATGACTGCCTGCACGACTCCGACGAGCGTGCCCGCGCAAAGCAGCGCCGAACCGAAGGTCACGGCGCGCTTGAGTACCGCACGGTCCTGAGCGATGTACCAGCCGACGCCAAGCAACGGCACATATTCAAAGTAGAGACGGCCGCCCACGAGCGGGATGCGGTAATCGTGAAACACAGCGGCGTTGACCGCGGCGACGCCGAACCACAAAGCGAACATCGCAAGCGGCACCAGCCACCTTCGGCATGCACGCTCAATGTCCGCCCAAGGGGAGGCTCTAAGTGTGAGTACGAGCGTTGCCGACACGAGCAGCACATCGCGGACAAAAATGAGCCGCGGATCCACCGACCCGAGTTTTCGAACAACATCTCCGAGGGGGAACGACACGAAAAGGGCTGCGTACACGATCAGTGGTGAGCGCAGACTGAGTAACACCACGGCGGCGAGGCTTGCGATTGCGGTCAGGAAGACAAACGAGTTGGCGTTGACGTACTGGAGGTTCTTGCCGGTAGACGCCCACCCGGCCGATGCAGCGGCACACAGAAAGACTGTTACCGCGACCGCCGGTCTTGCCGCCACGGCGCGTGATCCAAGCTTCTGTCGTCCAAAGCCGCGCGGGAAGTGAACTGTCGCGGAGCGGAGTCGTTGGACACCGGCCACCTACGAGGCTGACCCTGCTGCTTCGTACAGCCCCCACGAGTAGGTCGGTTCCTTATCGTTCATCGTCATGCCGGCAGCGACTAATTCGTTGTGGATACGCGAGCCGCGAGTCACCAATAGACGCAAGAAACGGATCGTGGTAGTCGATCAGGATTCGCCGTATCCGACCGGACCGAATCAATCCCAACATCGAGTCGACCACCCTTCCCTCGTATCCCTCCACGTCAATCTTTACGAGATCAGCGCGCTTCAGTTCGTTCACGTCCAGGAGCCGTTCAAGTGATACGAAATTCGCTGCTTCGGTTAGTCGCGAAAATCGATACCTGGCGACGAAGCTCGACGCGCCGCTATTCAACGACGGATATAGGCTGATTTCGCCGACCGACCCGTCCTCGCCACCGAGAGCTGCCCCGATAACTGCGAACCGCGTCGGGCCATTGAGCCGGATGTTGATCTCGACCAGGTCGAGCAGTCGAGACTGAGGTTCGACCGCGAGCACGAATCCATCCGCGCCCACGCAGCGGCTGGCTAGTGCACTCAAGACACCTTCGTTTGCTCCAACGTCGACGAAAACATCGCCGGGTCTTAGAACGTTTCGGAGTCGCTCTTCGGTGTCCCCTTCGTACGAGCCGCTTTCGAGAATGGTTCGCCCAGGGTGAGAGAGTGGGTCCATATAAAGGCGGAGTCCGTCGGCGGTTTCGTAGATCCGACGCCGATCCGAACCGGCACCGACCCGAAGCACAGCAGCCGCGAGCACCATCGGACGGAGGCGGGTCGCCCATCGCCAACGCCGATGAACCGACTCGTGGTAGCTCTGTGACGATGCTCTGTGCACGTGAACAAGCTAGGCCGAGCTCGCACTTCAACCTTTGCACGGAGCGCTAGATAGGGCGGGGGTACGTTTTGCCCAATGGTCGAGGGCTTCCGTGGGATCGCGGTTTTCATACCGACCCTCCACGATCGCGGGGGAACGGAACGAGCGACGTTGGAATGCATTGTTCGATGGGCACACGAACGCCCCGTCACTGTGTTCACGCGGGACGTGGCCGTGGAGCTCCCCAAAACAGTAAGAGTCGTTATCGCGAGGCTTCCGGGCCGACCTCATCTGCTCGGCTGGTTCTTGTTTGCAGTGTGGGCGACCATCGAAGGCGCGTGCGCTACGTCGGATGGGCCCGAGCGCCCCGATCGTCTTTAGTCCCGGTGTAAACCTCTCGCGGCGGATGTCACGGTCGCGCATATCTGCTTCAGGCAAACGCACAGTGTGCTGCGCGGGAAAGCGAGAGTCGGAACGGCGCATCTGGTCGTTCGCTGCCGTCGAGGTCACTATGGCGTGCCGTTCATTCGAGTGTGTTCTCGTTCGTGCTTCAGTTCGTGGAGGTGCGGTTCTACAAGCGGAGTACGCATGTTCTCGCGGTGTCACCGCACGAGGCTGATTGGCTGAGATCCGAAGGGATCGAAGTTCGAGATGTCGCGCCGAACGGTGTGGACTGCGAGGTATTCCGGCCCCAGGAACCGTCGAACTCGTCGAAGCTTCGAATCCTGTGCGTTGGAACAGAGATCGAGAAGAAGGGTCTCGACATCCTCGTCATCGCCCTTGGCGACGCGGCGTTTCGTCGACGAACAATTACTACCATCGTCACACGACCAGAGAATCGCGAGGCCTTGCAAGCGCTTGCGTCGAGCTGCGGCTACGACGGCCTCCGCATTGTTGGCGAAAGCGTGGCTGGGCCCGAACTATTTTCTGATCAAGACGTTTACGTCGCTCCGTCGCGCGAGGACTCCTTCAACATGCCCGCGCTCGAAGCGATGGCATGCGGAATTCCGGTGATCCTGTCAGAACGTTGCGGGCTTGCGTATTGGGCGAAGGGTTCAGCGATCATCATTCAGCCAACGGAGAGCAGCGTTCGCGCCGGTTTAGGGATGCTGCTGACAGCGCGGACGAGCGAAGGTCGTTGTCGGTCGCTGGCCGGGCTGTAGCCCGGAAGTTGACCTGGGACGTCACATCTGCGGTCGTTTCTGCTGCCTTTCGGGACCTAGACCCGACGGAAGGGTCTCTGCACACTGACTAGACCGGACTGCATATCGCCGCGATTGAGTAGCGGGACCCCACTGGTCCGATCTAGGCGGGCGATAGGTGCGGCGAGCAGAAATGCTGGGATCGCCGCGCCTTCTCCCGAGTTTATGGCGAACCACGCGGAGGCCTCTGTCCATCACAGTGACAAGACTGCCGCCGACTCCGACCGTTTGCTCTACAGCAAATCCTGCTGCTGTCAGAAGGGAAGAGAAAGACGCTTCCGTGTAGCCGTCCCGCACGTGCCACCCGTTTTCGGGCTCGTTCGTTCGGCCCAACTTGTGCTCCGGATGGTCACTAAAAGGACAGCACACAACTAGACGTCCGCTTGGCTCAATCAGCGATCGAAACTTTCCAACGACCTCCCAGTCGCGCGTGAGGTGCTCGAGCACTTCGATGCAAAAAATGTCGTCGAATGAGCTCGACAGCTCGTCGATGTTGTAGAGACTTCGGCATTCGAATCTCACGCTCGACTCCGGAACTTGGAGGTAACGAAAGTAGGCGCGGTTTCTCTCGATTTGATCAGGCTCGTTACTGATCGCTGTCACGGAGGCGCCCTTCGCGCGGCCGCAAGAGCGAGATAGCCATTGCCGCATCCCGCGTCGAGGACCCTTCGCGGCCCGTCGCGCAAGAGTGCCTTCAGGAATCGATGCCGAGAGCGAGTATGGAGGTCAAGTCCTGGCCACAAGAGTCGTTTCGCAGTGTCTCGGACTTTCATCGGGTGACGGTATCTAACTGGCGTGACGTTCGCGGCAAACCGCATTGCCAAAGCGCCAGAGGACCTTTTCGCGTGCGAACGTCGCACGGCATTTCCGTTGGCGGGTAGCCACTCGCGGACGCGGAATCCACCTGGGATAGAGAGCGTGATGTTGTCGAGTTGGTGCTGGCGATTAGGCCCTCGCCGGCCTCTTAGCCAACTGCTCCTGGCGCTACCAGGAGAAGCCGTTGTGGCCTGGCCACAGCCGAAGAACGGCTACGGACCAGGGTTTGGCCCAGTGCACACGATGGGCTTCGGTGTCCTCCACAGCCGCTCGCGAAACGTTCGCGGAATCACATCAGCGAACGGCAGCGAGTCGTCCAAAAGCGCTCCTCGCATCGTCTCCCGCAAAGACGTCGCGACCCATTGCTGCATCGGGAGCACGAACGGACGCTTGGTTGGGCGTGCGCCGAGACCCGCTGCGGTTGCAAGCATCTGTTTGCCATTACTTCGCACGCTCGGCGTGAGCGATAGCGATGTGTCGATCACGCGGTCATCGAGCAGCGGTACACGCAACTCGATTGAGTGCGCCATCGACGTTGTGTCCGCGTCGGGCAACAACTGATCGCGTAGGTATGAACGCAACTCGAGCAACGTGATCGCATCTACCGGGTCGATGTCGTTCGGGACGGAAGGAAACGTTGGCACCCGCATGCCCGCCGACTCGATCTCGTCGTCATCGAAAATGCGGCGGATGAGGTGGTAGGCACCGCTCATACCCTCACCACCTTGAAAGGCACGCGCGCGAGCGGACGCGTTCGTCGCGTGGTGCGCGCTGCGGCGGCGAGCAGCGTGACGTGCCGGAGAAGGCACGCGGTTCACAAGTCGGAGAATGTGGCGCAGTCGCGGCGCGTAGCGGAACGTGTTGTAACCGGCGAACAATTCGTCGCCGCCGATGCCAGACAACGCCACGACAAGCCCGGCTTGCTTCGCCGCTCCACAGATGAGCCAGCTATTGAACCCGTCGGCGGTCGGTGAATCGAACGATCGCAATACATCCGGCAGCGCGGACAGCGCATCCGCAGCAGTTACC
Organism: uncultured Actinomycetes bacterium; assembly: GCA_963769985.1. Taxonomy (GTDB): domain Bacteria; phylum Actinomycetota; class Acidimicrobiia; order Acidimicrobiales; family JACCXE01; genus JACCXE01. Next base: position 153,157 of record CAVYNR010000005.1, read on the forward strand.
GGGACTTCGCTGTGGTCGAGGCCCAGCCTGCTCGACGTATCGGCGGCAACGCTGCCTTCGTCGAGTTCGGGAACATCCGGGAATCGCACCGTCAATGTCCGCTGCACGCCTGCACGCGACGCAACCGCGGCTAGAACCGCCGAGTCGGTTCCGGACGACAGGAAGATGCCCACCGGTCGGTCCGCGACGAGGTGGCGACCAACCGCATCCGAGACGGCCGTGGTGACCGCCGCTTGCGCTGGTGCCTCACCGAGCAGGTCAGCGCGACACGAAATGACCGGTCGCCACCAGCACTCGGTCGTTGGACTGCCTCCCTCCCAGGTCATCAGGTGGCCAGGAAGCAAGCGTTCGATTCCTGCGACGATGCTCGACCCACCGGACACGACGCCCTTCGCGAGGAAACCGGAGATCGCGTCAATGTTCGGACTGCCGGAGACGACGCCGGACCACGCGAGCGCGCGTTGTTCGGAGCAGAACGCCAAGCCGTTAGGGGTTCTCGTCCAAAGCAGCGGCTTGATCCCAAGGCGGTCACGCGCGATGACGAGTCGCCCAGCCTTCGCGTCCCACAGCGCGAAAGCGAACATTCCTCGAAGCCGCGAGGCGAGGCGATGCGCGTCACCGTCGAGATATCGATAGAGATGCACAAGGCATTCGGTGTCGCTCGCCGATTTGAATGTGAAGCCTGCGGCGCAGAGCTCGGCACGAAGTTCGCGGTGGTTGTAGAGCTCACCGTTGAACACGGTCCATACTTCACCTGCGCCATCCGACAGCGGCTGGTCCGCAACCGCTGCAAGATCAATGACCCTGAGACGAACCGCTCCCAACGTTGCCTGCCGGCCCGAGTCACTTGGAAGCGTCCGCACGCCGTTCGAATCCGGACCTCGATGGTTGATCGAGTGCACCATCCTCATGACGGCCGCGTGGTTGTCGAAGCCGGACTCGCGCGACAACTCCTCGACGACTCCCCCAATCCCGCACATTCGTCACAAGCGTAACGGCGTCATCCGCGAGGCTTGGCTCCGATGACGGAGGGCGCGCGGCGCGTTCTGGTATGGAACCAGTACGCCGAGCCAGATACCGCGGCGACGAGTTTGCTGTTACGCGAATTGGTGAGCCGCTTCGACGCGGCGGCCGTGTACGTGCACGTGATCCACGGAAATCCGTCATACCGGCCGACGGAGAGTGTCTCGTGGCGGCCGTGGCAACTCTGGAGGCGCAAGAGCGACGAAACGATTGTTCGGTCGACTCGGTTCGACCGAGAGAACATGCGGGGGCGCATCGCCAACTACCTGTCGTTCGTTTCGTTATCGACGCTGTTTGCGATGTTCACGCGGTGTGACGCGATCGTCGTAATGAGCGATCCGCCCATCCTCGTCCTCGCCGCGGTGTTCGTAGGCAAGCTGCGGCGGAAGCCTGTCGTCTATTGGCTCCAGGACTACCACCCCGACTTTCTCGTTGGGATCGGCAGACTCCGAAACACACGTACCGTTCGATTGTGGTCTCGCCTCCACGTGGCGTCGATGCGGCGTTGCGCGCTTGTGATCGCGATCGGTCGCGATATGGCGGCGCGACTCGAAGCTGCAGGGGTTCCTCTGCGCGCGTTCGCGTTGTGTCGAACGGGTCATCCGTCGACTGGGCCGCTCGAGCGGCACCGTCACCGCCCTCGCAGGTCGGTTCGCGACTGGTTGCTCTTCACGGCGGTGAAATAGGAATGCGGGGGGCATGGGAGGCAATGGTTGAAGGCGCGGCGACCGCTGCCGATGTCGCAACCCTCGTTCTGCTTGGTGACGGGGTCGATGCGCCACGCGTACGCGAATTGGCACGGGACACCTCGGCCGTCGTGTTCGAAGCTCGGTTACCTCATGGTGAGTTCGAGCAACGGCTGCGAAGCGCAGACGTGCTGGTCGTCACGGTACGTCGTGGGGCTGAGGGTTACACCGTGCCGAGCAAGACCTATGAGCTCTTCGGCTGCGGCCGTCCCATTGTCGTGGTGGCGGACCCGACCACCGAGCCCGCTCGTCTCGTTACGGAACTTGCGTGCGGCCTCGTAGTCTCGCCGGACGACGGAGCCGAGTTCGCGGAAGCGCTTCGACGCCTGAGTGGGGATAGCTCATTGCGTCAGCGCATGGGTGCAAATGCTCTTGCCGCCGCTCCACGATTCCGTCGGCGCGACTCGCTAGATCAGGTCGTAAAGATTGTCGAGGAAGTCTCGGTTAGCTACGCGACGGGCTCGCGTTCGTAGATCGCGCGCTGGGCCAGCGCGACAGCGTCGGGGGCATAGCGCTGAAGCACTTTTTCACGACCTGAATGAGAGAAATCGGTTTGGAGAACCGCGCCGACTCCGTGGGTTAGCGCGGACCCCACTCGCACCACCATGCCGAAACCGGTTTGTTCGACGAGTGATGCCACCCCACATTGGTCGGTAACAACGGCCGGCGTGCCGAGGGCAATTGCCTCGGCGGCGGCGTTGCCGAAGTTCTCGGTTTCGGAGGGCAACACGAAGCATCGCGAGGACTCGATGAGGGTGCGTCGCTCGGCGGCGTCGACCCAGCCTCGCATTGTGAGCCGCTGGGCGACGCCCTTCTGCATTGCCGTGGCGCGCAGCGATTCAGCGGTTCCGTCCTCGTCGGGGCCGGCGATGACTGCGGTCCATTCCGGATTCGCAGCCAGCGCTTCGATCACGTCGCCAAGCCGCTTCTTCTTGTGCAGGCGCCCGACGTAACAGATGTCGTACTTCGCAGCCGGTCGGTGCTTTGACGCGGCCGGCAGCTCGATCGGGTTGTGCCGCACCTCGATGTTTCGGTAACCCAAGCGCCCGAGTTCGTCGGCTTCGAGTTCGCTCGTCGCGATGGTCACCGCCGCACGGCGCGTGACCGCTCGCGTCAGCACATCGAACGAGCGTTTAACACCGCGACTACGAATCCGCGGGATGGCCATTCCCATCGGTTCGAGAACGACCGGGATCTTGCGGCGTTGCGCCTGCAGCGCCGCCGTGGTGACGAGTCCGTCGCGCAGCCCGAAGCAGTGCACGACGTCGAAACCGGATCGCACCACGTCGCCAACGCCGAGACTCAGACTGAGCCATCCACGCGAGGCGACGCGTCGTAGGTACGTCACGGCCACGCCGTCGACGGCCCGACGGCCCGGCGCGATTGTGGAGCGGCCCATCCCGAAGTTCGCGGTGAGGATCTCGACCTCGACGCCCTGAGTCCTGCAACGCCGGCGCAAGGAGCCCGATCTTGGTCACGGGCCCGCCGTAGTCAAGCGCCGGTGCGTATGCGGGGACGCACATCAGCACTCGCATCGTGCCGTAGCGTACGTGGGCGGAGTCGGACTCACTGACCCGTCACACGCGCATGATCACGCTCGGCATCAACGCCTATCACGGCGACGCGTCTGCGGCCGTCTTCGTCGACGGCGAACTGATCGCGGCCGTGGAAGAGGAGCGGTTCACCCGTCAGAAGCATCAGGCGGGGTTCCCCGCGGAGTCGGTGCGGTGGTGCCTCGACGAGGTCGACGCGCCGATCCACGACGTCGAGCACGCGGCGATCAGCCGCGACCCGTTCGCGCACCTGCCGCGGAAGATCGCGTGGACGCTGCGCCACCGCCCGACGCGGTCGTCGATCACGGCGCGGGCCAAGAACACCAGCAAGGTGCTCGACGCCGCGCGAGGCGTTGGCCCACGCGGCCGGTCTCGGCGAGCGCAAGGAACTACGCACCAAGCTGCACCGCGTCGAGCACCACAAGGCGCACCTGGCCAGCGCGCTGTTCGCGTCGCCGTATCGACACGGCGGCGTGCCGTGACCCTCGACGGCATGGGCGACTTCCTCAGCTCGGCGTGGGGCCGAGGCGTCGGCACCAAGATCGACGTGCAGGGCGTCGTGGCGTTCCCCGACAGCCTCGGCGTCTTCTACACCGCCTTCACGCAGTTCCTCGGGCTGCCGGCGTTCGGCGACGAGTACAAGCTGATGGGCCTCGCCGCCTACGGCGAGCCGACGTTCCTGCCGCAGCTGCGCGACGTCGTGCGCCTCGGCGACGGCATGCGCTACCAGCTCGACCTCAGCTACTTCACGCATCACGACAAGGGCGTCGAGATGACGTGGGCCGACGGCACGCCGACGCTCGGCCCGATGTTCTCGCCCGAAGATGGCCGAGGTGTTCGGTGCGCCGCGCGAGTTCCGCGGCGAACTCACCCAGCGCGACAAGGACCTCGCCGCGTCGGTGCAGCGCCGGCTCGAGGAAGTCGAACTCGAGTATCTGCGCCGGCTGCACGACCGCGTGCCGGAACGCGCCGTCGTGATGGCCGGCGGCGTCGCGCTCAACGTGCTGGCCAACGGCCTGATCCGCTCGGACACGCCGTTCGAGGACGTGTGGGTGCAGCCGGCGGCCAACGACTCCGGCACCGCCATCGGCGCGGCGCAGTACGTCATGCATCACGTGCTCGGCCAACCGCGCACCTGGACGATGACCCACGCGTACACCGGGCCGCACTACGACGAAGCCGCGTGCGTCGCCGCGCTCACCGCCGCCGGGCTCATCGACGACGCGCAGCGTATGCGACGACGCGGAACTGTTTCCCGTACATCGCCGAGCGGCTCACGCCAAGGCGCCGTGGTCGGCTGGTACCAAGGACGCGCCGAACTTGGCCCGCGCGCTCTTGGCAACCGGTCGATCGTTTGCGACCCCCGCCGGCACGACATGAAGGACATCCTCAACGCCCGTATCAAGCACCGCGAGCCGTTCCGTCCGTTCGCGCCGTCGGTGCTGGCGGAGACGATGCGGGGACTGGTTCGAAGCGCCGTACGCGTCGCCGTACATGCTGATGGCGTTCAAGGTGCGCGGCGACAAACTCGGCCAGATCCCGGCGGTGACGCACGAGGACGGCACCGCCCGTGTCCAGACCGTGACCGCGAGAGACGAACCCGCGGTACTACGGCCTCATCAGCGCGTTCGACGATCTCACGGGCGTGCCGATCGTGCTCAACACGTCGTTCAACGAGAACGAGCCGATCGTGTGCACGCCCGCCGAAGCCGTCGACTGCTTCGCCCGCACCGACATGGACGTGCTCGTGCTCGGCAATCACGTCGTCGACCGCGGCGGCAGTCGTTAACGACCGCGTCGCGCCGGTGGGACGAGTTGCGGTGGCGCAGGTAGTCGAAGGGCGATGGTGGCCTGCACGCGTCGCGCTCGTTACCGCGGTCATCTCGTTCATCTGCCAGGCGCCGGCCCTGGAGATCAAGCGTGACTTCTTCGCCGCGGTCGCCGCGCAAGGGGATCACCCATTCACACCGCTCGACGTCCCGAACGAGGCGGTGCACGCCGCCAAGCTCGCGTTCCGGCTCGTGCCGCCCCTGCTCATCCGGTTCGGCCATTTGTCGGTCGGCAGCTATTACGTGGTCCAAGCCGTACTCGGGCTGGTGTCACTCGCTGCCCTTGCGTGGCTGTTCAACCAGATTGGGTACTCGCGCCGCCTGTCATTTGCGCTGGTGCTGGGGTTGGCGTTCACGTACATGGGCTCGGTGTGGTTCGTCGACACCCAGCCATACTTCGACGCGATCGCCGTCTCGGCGCTCGTGCTGGCGCTGTGCGTGACGCATCCCGCCCTCGTCTTCGCGGGAGCCTCGCTCGCGCTCTGGACCGACGAGCGCTCCATTCTCGCGTTGGCGGTCGTCGCACTGTTCCACTTGCGACGCCGCGAACAGTCAGCGGTTGTGGCGGCGGTCGTCGCGTTGGGGGCGTACATCGCGCTGCGCGTGTATCTCGGGCACCGGTACGGCCTGTCGACGGGGAGGTCCGAGATCGGTCCACCGGTCTTCCTCGACTATTGGAGGACGATGCCGCTGGCGCTCGCGCTGTCCCTGGAAGCGCTCTGGGCCTTGATCGTGGTGGGGTTGATTAACCCGATGCGCGACCGCGACTGGATTGCGTGGGCGACCGGCGCGTGCGCGACGGGCTCCGCGCTGATCGCAGTTATGGTCGACGACGTCACCCGATCGACGGTCTATCTGCTGCCCGCGGTCGTGATGGCGGCGGCGTACTTCGTCGAGCGTCCGGAGCCATATCGCACCCGCGTGATCGGATCCGTCACTGTCCTCTGCGTGCTTATCGTCACGACGCCGGCGATTCTCGACAACTTCGGACCGCTCTACCCGCTGCCAATCCGGCTGGTCTTTTGAGTGCCGTAGCCTCGTAACTATGGGTGACATGAATGGCAAGGTCGTCGTTGTAACCGGCGCCAACACAGGGATCGGCAAAGAGACCGCGGTGCAGCTGGCGCAGAAGGGCGCGACTGTCGCGATCACAAGCCGCGACGCCGTGAAGGGCAAAGAAGCCGCGGCGGACATCGAGCAGCGCGGCAAGACGCCCGAGGTGAAGGTCTTCTCTCTCGATCTCGGCTCGTTCGATTCGATTCGTTCGTGCGCAGCTGCGGTGCTGAGTGACTTCGACCGGCTCGATGTGCTGGTCAACAACGCCGGCGCGGTGTTGTCGAAGCCGATACTCACCGCCGAGGGCTTCGAGATGACAGTTGGTGCGAACCACCTCGGCACGTTCTTGCTCACGTCGTTGCTGATCGATCGAATTCGAACGGCGGGCGGCGGACGCGTGGTCACGGTCGGATCGATCGCGCATCGCGGCGCGACCGAGCTCGTCGAAAGCGACTTCCGCTCGACCGACGGCTACCGAGGCATGACCGCGTACTCAAAGTCCAAGCTCGGCAACATTCTCTTCGCCCGCGAACTCGCCAAGCGAGAAAAGGAAGCCGGCAGCGACGTCATCGTCTTTCGCCGTGCACCCGGGCGGCGTGCGGTCGAGTTTCGGCCGCGACGGCGACGCAAGCAAACTAATGGAGATCGGTATCGCGATCATCTCCGTCACTCCGTTCTACATCTCGAACTCGGCGGGGGCCGGGCCGTCGGTCTACGCGGCCAGCCAGCCTGGACTCGAGAGCCAGACCGGCGCCTACCTCCAGCGCACGCTCGCGGGGAACTGGGGTCCGGTGAAGATCGTCAAGCCGAACACGGCCGCCCAGGACGATGCCAAGGCGGCGGAGTTGTGGGAGCTCAGCGAAAAGCTGATCGCTGTCGCGGGCCTAGCTATTCGGCGATGCCAACCGGTGCGTCGTCGATGATCTGGTCGAGGTACTCACTCAGGCCGTAACCCACGGTGCCGTCTTGCAAGGTCCATTTCGTCATGCCTTCGGAGATCCGCGTTACCTGACCATCGCGGCGATTGCGCAACGGGATGAGGTTCATCACCTCGCCCTTCACCACCCACTCGTCATCGCCCGCCTTTAGCTTCACCTCGAGGCTGCGGTGGTACTTGTCGGGCTCGTCCCAGTTCGTCTCGATGCGCACGTCGTGGACGAACCGGTTAGAGGTGCCGTCCCACAAGAAGCCGGCGCGGGTGCCGTCGCCGTCGCGCCGGGCCACGCGCGATGCCATGAATCCGAAGTCAGGTCCGAAGTTGGCGGTGAGCCACCGGTAGTAATACGGCGCCTGCCACGTGCGCGGGCCCCACGAGTGATCGCGCAGACCGCAACCGCTGATGTCCCATTCCTCGTCGCCGACCTTGATCGAACCGGTCGCCGACACGAGTTGCTCGTAGTGGCCGCGGGCGAACTCTTCGCCCGCCTTCTCGTGGCTCTCTTCGGGCTCGCCGCCGAACATATCGGACTCGCCCTTGTAGTCCAGGTGCACCGAGCAGTCGACCCACGTGTTCTCGGTGAACGCCTTCTTCGGATCGGCCATCTGTAAGGGATCGTCGAGGACGACGACTTTGCCTTCGTATTCGACCGTCAATGCCTTGAAGGGCTCGACCACGCTGAACTTGATGCCGCCGGCGTCGAACGCGTCGTTGTTGTCGATCGGCGGACGGTTGTAGGTGAACGCGACACGGCCGTCGGGCAGGTACAGGCAGATCGTCATCTCCGCGTGACCCTCGTTGGCGCGGTTGCCGCAGCGGAACCACCCGCCGAAGTTGTTGGCCGGGTCGTAGACGTTGAAGTACATGCTTTCGTTGAACGTGCTGGCCTCTTCCAGCTCGTGCATGTATTCGTCTTTGGGCTCAAGTCGGATCGCCATGGGGCCGAAAGGTAGCCCAGGCAAGGATTGCTACAGCAGTCCTAGCTGTTCGGTCCGGGCGCCGCGGGAGGAGGCGGGCTCCCACCCCGCGGCGCCCCGGCGACCGAGCTTGCCGACCTCAATGCGGTCGACCGGCAGCGACAGCGTCGCGCCCTTGTCGTCGATGACGCGGACCGATCCATCGGACTCCATCGCAGAGATGCGGCCGGTCGACCACCTCTCATTCGGGCGACGCCGCCACCGCGCCGCCTCGCCGGCCCGAAGACCGATGCCAGTCAGCGAGGGATCGAAGTCCACTTGAACTCGTTCAGTTCCGACCATTGGGTCATGAGGCCGACGACGCTCTCGACGGTCTTGATCGCGCCTTCGGTATCTCCCTGCGGACGGTTGGCGATCCGAACGAACGTGGCGGCTTCGCCGACGATGAAGGTCGGCACGCCGAACACGTTGTGGTCCCGTACCGAGTTCATGTGGATCTCGCGGAACTGTTCGTTGCGGTCGGCGGCGGCGGTGAGGATTTTGTGGTCGTCGAGGCCAAGATGCGCGAGCGCGTCGGAAATCACCGCGGGATCGCGGGTGTCGAGTTGCTTGTCGTGGCGCGCTGCGAACAGCGCTTCGTGCGCGTCGAGGAAGTTGTCGGGAAACTCGTCGCGCACCACGAGTGAAACGAGCGACGCCAACAGACTCGGCCCGGCGGTGGGGTCGTCCCAGACGGGCGCGCCGCCCTCTACGACATGGGCCTGCCCCAACGAGAACGGAATGAACGTGACGTCCCACTCGGCGCCGGCGCGCAGCCCGGTGATGAGGTGCTCGTGCATGTTCCGCGCCCACGGGCAGCGGTAGTCGTACGTCACGGAGAACGAAGGCAAGCTCATTGGGACCTCAAGGTAGGGGAACGAAGTAGGCGATGGCGAAGCCGATGATCAGGCCGACAATTACCCCGCCCACCACATCGGACGCGTGATGAATGCGGACATAGATGCGGCTGAACGCGACGATTGCTGCGAGCGGAAACAGCCAAATCGCCCACGGTGTTCCTTGGCTGAGCAGCGTGGCGCCCACGAAGCTGGCGGTGGCGTGGCCGCTCGGGAAGCTCGTCGTGCGCGGAATGCGCAGGTGATACGGCCGCTCGCCTTGGTAGACGGGCCGCGTGCGGCGAAACAGCGACTTGATCCCGCCGTTGACGAGTATCGCCTGGCCGGCTTCGGCACATACGGACCGGATACCCGCGAAATGCGCCGCCTCAGCCCCACCGACGTTGGTGAAGTACCGCACGACCGCGAGAAATACCCACACCGCGCCGTGGTCTCCGACAAAGGAGGCGCCGTAGAAGAGGCGATCGAGAATGCGATTGCCGCGGATCTTCGCGACCCAGAGATCGACGCGCGCGTCGAACCGGTCCACCGCTTCGCCGATTCCCGCCACGGGTTTACGTTAGGGCGGGCACCTCGGCTACCGCGACGTCGTCGGCCGGATCGGTGATCACGTCACGCGGAATTCTTGGGGCGAGGGCCGGATCGCCGCCGAACGCGGGGCACCACTGCTGGAACGAACACCAGTTGCACAGCGGTCCTTGCTGCGGACGGAAGTCGTCGCGCTCGCACGCCGTTTCAATGGCTTTCCACACCGCGCGCGCGCGCATCAGCGAACCCCGCGCTGACTGATCGGTGGGCACGGTGATGATGGCCTCGGGCTCGCGTAGGTGCAGCAGCTGGATGCGGTCGGGACGGCGGCCGAAAACCGACTCGCAGAGGAACGAATAGAAGTGGACGCCGGCGAGGCGGCGGCCCTCGTACTGAATCTTCGGCGCGGCGCCCGTCTTGTAGTCGGTGACCACGAGCGCGCCGTCGGGCGCCAACTCGAGACGGTCGATCACGCCTCGAAGAAGAACGCCGCCCAGGTCGGCTTCTAAGCGCAGTTCGGTGCCGAGGATCTTCACGTCGTTGGGGTCTTCGAGGCGGAACAGGTTGAGCACGAGCACTTCGGCGTCGGCCCAGAACGCCGCTTCGTCTTCGGCCGACATGCGCAGCTCCGCGTACTCGGGATGCTCGGCGTATTCGGCGTGCACGCGGGGGAGTCTGCGCGACCGCGGCCTCCGGGGTGCGAGCACCGGCCTCGAAATCCCAAAACAAATGCTCTAGGGCACGATGGACGACGGTTCCCTTGGTGGTGTGGATCGACGGGGGCTCGTAGAGCCGGTCGATCGCGGAGAAGCGGAACGCGAGCCCGCAGTGGGTGAAGCTCGCCACCTTCGACGGCGATAAGGCTTTGGGTAGTTCCAGACTCACTGGATAGACCGTACGCCCAGGGTGTGACGAGGTCGCGGAGTCCTAGAAAATCCCGCGGATTATGGCGACCATGCCGCCGACCCCGGCCATGCCGAGCACGAAGTTGCGCACGATGTTGTCGTCGATGCTCTTCGCGTAGTGCTGGCCGATGAGCCATCCCGCCAGGGCCGCGGCCGCGAGACGGGGGATCTCCCATGGGTCCGAAAGCGACGGAAAGCCCCGCACGGTCACGCTGATGATGTTGAGCCCGAGAAAGTTCGCTTGCAGAGTCGGTCGGAACGATCGGGCGGGCCAGTCGGCGTTCACGCCGTACATCGCCACCGGCGGACCGCCCACACCACCGGCCACGTTCATGCCGCCCGACAGGCCTCCCGCGATCAGCGCGCCGCGGCGACCGCGCAAACTGTGGGCGCGTGCGCCCGTGGCGAGGATCACCGCCGAGGCAAGTACGAGTACGCCCATCACGATCGAGAGCGTGTCGGTCGGTAACCGGCGGATGTAGTAGCCGACGATCGGCGCGACGACGGCGGCGGGGATCAACAGCAGCGCGGCGTCACGCCATCGGGCGTGCGCTCGTTCGGCGGCGAGCATCACCGCGTTAAGGCCGCCGGCGAGGAGGTTGATGGTCGGCACCGCCGCCTCGACGCCGGTGGACAATGTCAGGAACGGGATCGCGAGCAGCGAGAAGCCGAGGCCACCGACGGCTTGCGCGGCCGCGGCGACGGCCACCGCCACCATGGCTATGACCGCGCTGGCGTCGATGACTTAGCTCCGCTCGAACGCGGCAAGGATGCCCGCGACCGTTCGGTTTGGATCGACAAGGCAGCCGAAGTGGTTCTGGCCCTGCCACACCTCGGTGGTGGCGTCGGGCAGTCGCGCGGCCAGCAGCGGCAACGCCGCGGGCCCAACGGCGTCGGTGTTCTCGCCGCACACGAGCGCGACGGGACACTTCACTTCGTGCAGCCGCGCATAGGCATTGTGCGACCCGCCCATCTCGTAGGTGCGCGCTTCGTCCTCCGGCGCGCACGAAAGCGTCACCGTGCCGTCGGGCAGGTCGCGCAGACCGCAGGCGATGTAGCCGTCGAGGACGGCGGGATCGAGCCATCCCAACGGCGGCTTCGACGCGTAATTGGCGCGGGCTTCTTCACGCGAGGCGAACACGGCGCGACGTTTGCGGGCTCCGGTTGACAGACGGTTGTTGTTCGGTGTCGGCGCGGTCATCGGGCTCTCGAACGGGAACACGATCGGCTCGTAGGTCCACAGCGCGCGGAACGTGCCGGGCCGCCGCATCTCGGCGAGCATCAGGAGCGCACCGCCGCAAGAGTGACCTGCGCCGAAGGGGCGCTCGAGTCCGACCGCGTCGATAACCGCCAGCGCGTCGGTGGCGAAGCCCTCCCAGTCGTAGAGGCCCTCGGGTGCCGGGTCCGAACCACCATGGCCGCGCTCATCGAACGCGACGACGCGGTAGTGCTCTTTGAGCGGCGCGACCATCGGCGACCACACGCCCTGGCAGAACCCGGTCGCGTGCGCGAGGAGCAGATCGGGGCCGTCGCCACCGTGATCGGTGAACGCGATCGAAACGCCATCAGGCGTGACGGTGCGACTGGTTCCGGGAGCAGCCATGAGCCGCCGACGTTACGTTGCAGTCGTGTCGACGTCGAAGCCGATGGTGGCCGAGCCACAAATTCCCGTCGAGCTCGACGCGTTCAACGTGACAGAACTGGCCAGCAACGACGAGTGGTCCGGCGTCTCGATCACGCACGATTTCATCGGCCAAACCGCCGAAGACTTCGAGTTGCACGAGTCCGTCGCGGGGGTGGCCGGTGGAGCGGTGTGACGATCACGCGGTTTCGCGCCACCGACGTGATCTTCCAAGACTGCGATCTCGCTGGCCTCGTGATTCACGAAGGTGTCTTCCGTCGGGTCTCGTTCACGCGTTGTCGTATGTCAGGTGCGGTGCTCGCCGGCGCGCAGTTCCACGACGTGGGGTTCCAGGACTGCAGCCTCGACGACACCAACTTGCGCATGATCGAAGCGGAGCGCGTCGAGGCGATTAACTGCGTGCTGACGGGCGCCGATCTCTACGCGGCCACGCTGGCTTCGGTCCGGCTCGCGCGCTGCGATCTGCGCGGCTCGGACTGGTCCAAGGTGACGGCGTCGGGTGTCGACGTGCGTACGTCGCGCCTCGAGGACATCCGCGGCGCCGACTCTCTACGCGGCGTCACGATCGACGCGGCGCAAGTGCTGTCGCTCGCGGACAGCCTGGCGGTCGCGCTCGAGATTCAAATCGTCGACGACCCCGACGACTAGTGCGAGTGCGGGATGCCGTGCTCGTGCGCGTGCTCGTGCGCGGCGGCATTACGGGCCGTGATGCGGCGCAGCGGCGGCAAGGTGGGCGGTGGGTTCTTGCGCGGCGGCAGGTCGTCGAGCAGGTCCGCACTCGCCTTCGTGATAATGCGCACGGCCTTCTCGAACGCCTTCTCGGTGGCCAACGACACGGTTTGGACGCCGCTGATCTTGCGCACGTACTGACGGGCCGCCGCCTCGATCTCGGTCGGCGTGGCGTGCGGTTCAAGGCCGCGGAGGGTGGTGATGTTCCGGCACATAGCCGCGAGGTTAGGGCTCGTTCAGGTCTCCAGCAGATGCAGCCGCATCGCGAGATCGCTGCGAATCAGGCCTTCGGGATCGAGGCGTCGTTGCACGCCGCGCCACTCTCCGAGCCGCGGATACATCGACGGCAGTAACTCGGGGCGCATCCGCCCGTCTTTGGCGAGATAAATCCGACCGCCGACCGCGGCGACCTCTTCGTCGAGCTGATCGAGCATTGGGCCGAGCCCGTCGACGCTCGACGGGATATCGACGGACAAGGTCCAGCCCGGCGTCGGAAACGACAGGTGGCCGTCGCCCTGCGCGCCCATCGTCTTGAGTACCGCCAGGAACGACGGGGTGCGCTTGTCTGCCAGTGTCTTGACGACGCGTCGCAGTGTGTCCTCTTGACCGAACGGGACGATGCACTGCCACTGGATGACGCCGCGCGGGCCGAACACGTGGTTCCATGCCGCGATCATGTCGAGCGGATGAAAGAACGACGGGATGGACTGGATCACGGTCTTGGACTTCGGGTGGTGGCGGAACCACATCTCGTTGAACACGCCGCTCGACAACCGGTTGATGAGCCCGAGTGGCAGCGGTGGCACGCCAAGAAGTTTCGGCCGCCGATACGACAGCGGCTTCGCGCGCTGCTTGGCGCTGAGGTCGTCGAGGGTGGCGAAGTCACCCTGCGTGAGTGCACCGCGGCCCATGCGTTTGCCGCCGGCCATGAGGTCGATCCAGGCGACGGTGTAGCGGTGAATGTCGTGACCGGCCTTGAGGGCGGTCATCATCGCGTCGAGATCCGGAAGTCGGCGCACGTCGATCTTGAGCAGGCTGGTCTCGACGCGCACGAGTTGAAGTTCGGCCCGCACGACCACGCCGGTCAGGCCCATGCCGCCGCAGGTGGCCCAGTACGCCTCGGCGTCGTCGGTGGGCGACACGCGGTGTACCGCGCCGTCGGGTAGCGCGAGTTCGATCCAGCGCAACCATCGGCTGATGGTGCCGTCGATGTCGTGGTTCTTGCCGTGAATGTCCGACGCGATCGCGCCGCCGATCGTGACAAAGCGCGTCCCGGGCGTCACCGGTACGAACCAGCCCAGCGGCACCGCGGCGGCGATCAGCTCGTCGAAACTGGCGCCGCCGTCGACAGTGGCCACGCCGGTCTCGGGGTTGATGTCGATCGCGTCGACGCGGGTGAGTTCGACGACGGTTCCTCCGCCGCGTTGTGCGGCGTCGCCATACGCGCGCCCGAGCCCTCGGGCGATCGTGCCCCGAGGGTCGTTCTTGGCCACCACGTTCACTGCTTCTTCGATGGTCTCAGGCGTGGCCACATGGGCGACGGTCGGCGCGGTGCGGCCCCACCCGGTCAGCGCGCGTTTGGCGGAGGTCATTTCGCGGCCATCACGCCGAACGCGAAGATCATCGCCCACACCGCACCGGTGGCGAGCAGCACACGGTCGCCGAGCACGACGTCTTCGGGCGCGCCGCCTTCGCCGTGTTCCAGGTCGAGCGCGTAGCGAAGGATCGCGATGGTGAAGGGCACGATCGACACTTGGTACCAGGGAAAATCGAGATGCTTGATCTCGGCGCGTTCGAAGGCCCACACGCAGTACGCCACGAGCGCCACCCCCGAACTGACGGCGCGCAGAAACACCAGGTACTCGCGTGTGTAGACCTCGAGCACGCGGCGGTGGCCGCCCGCGTCGGCGCCGGTCTCGGTGACCTCCGCGTAGCGCTTGCCTGAGGCCATGAAGATCGATCCGAACGACGTGACGATGAAGAACCAGTTCGAGATCGGCACGCCCACCGCCGCCGCTCCGGCGAGTGCGCGGATGACGAAACCGCCGGCGATACAAACGAGGTCGAGGACGGCGACCTCCTTGAGGAAGTACGTGTAGCTCATCGTCAGGACTGCGTAACCCGCGACCGCGAGGCCCAGTTCGGGAGTGATCGCGGCGCCGATCGCGATGGCGATGACGATCGCGACGCCGCCCAGTACTTTGGCGCCGCCCACCGAGACGCGTCCCGCCGCGATCGGACGATTGCGCTTGGTCGGATGCAGGCGGTCTGCTTCCACGTCATTGGCGTCGTTGAGCACGTACAAGCCGCTGCTCACCAGACAGAACGCGACGAACGCGACGATTGACTGGACGAATTCGGTGGCGTCGGTGAGCACGCCGGCCGCTCCTGGCGCGGCGAACACGAGCACGTTCTTCGACCACTGCTTGGGTCGCGCCAAGCGAAGGACGTCGCCAACCGTCGCCCGCGACTGCGTGGCGGTCATCAGCGTGCGCTGATCTTGCGCCACACCGGCCGGGGGAGGAGCTTGAACACGGTGAACATGTAGCGAAGGATGCCCGGGGACCACACGACGGCGGCGCCGCTCTCGAGGCCCTTCACGATGTCGGCTGCGACTTTGTCAGCCGTGGTCGCGAAGGGTGCGGGCTTGAGGCCCTCGGTCATCTTGGTGTGCACGAATCCGGGCCGAACGATGAGCACGTCGACGCCGCTACCAACGAGTCGATCCGACAGACCTTGCGCCAACGCGTCGATGCCCGCCTTGGACGCCGCGTACACAGGGTTGTCGGCGCGGGCGCGCTGGCCGGCCACCGATGACAGCACCACGATCTTGCCGTGGCCTTGGGCCGACATGCGCTTGGCCAACTCCAGCATCGCCGACGCGTTGCCGGTGAGGTTCGTGTTGAGCAGACGCGCCGCTGCGTCGGGATTGGCCGCCATGGCGTCCTCATCGCCGAGTTCGGCGAACGCGATGATGGCGATGTCCACGTCAGCCGAGGGCCACAGCCCGTCGAGCGCGTGCGCATGCGTTTCGGCGTCGTCGCCGTGAAACGCCGCGGTTGTGACATTCACCGTGTCGGTGCGTAGACCGGCGGCGGTTTCCTCGAGCGCCGCGGGACGCCGTCCGGCGAGGATCACGTTGCGGGTACCGCGCGCGATGAGTTGCTCGACCGTCGCTCGACCTAGATCAGACGTGCCACCCAGTACGAGCGCGCAGTCATAACGGCCAGTGGCATCGCGCATGCAAAACGCTAACGCCTCGCCGACGCGATTCCGCGCGTCTCGGCGAGGAGTTCGGGTCGCGAACGCAAGAACCCGTCTTCGAACTTGTAGTCGGTGCGAATACCGAACTTGTCGAACCAGCCCATATCGCGCGCCACGGCCATGTCGCTGCCGCCGGTCGACAGCGGCTCGGGCTCGGGCACGCCAGGTACTTGACCGAGGACGCCGTTGATGACTCCTTGGAGAACGTCGCTGCCGAACACTTCCAGGCTGGTCGGGTTCTCGAGCTGGTGTTCCACGCCGTGGCTCAACGAGTTTTGCACCGCGCTCAGCGGCGGGTCGTAAGGCCGGAAGGCGACGTGGTTGTTCTTGTCCGCGAAACCGCCGAAGGCGTGTTCGATGCTGTTGGTCGACGCGGTCCGCTTGGTCAGGTTCGGCAGGTGCCAGTTGTCTTGAATGAACCGCACGACCGAGGCGTGGTCGTACACCGTGTGGTCGACGCCGCCCCCACGCGTCCACGGGCTGACAATGGTCGACGGGATCCGCACGCCGATCTGACCGAAGTCGTCGTCGCCACCCGGATCCGACGGCGTCGCGCGATCGTCGTCGATCCGCGGTGGCGCCGCGTGATCCCAGAAGCCGCCCCACTCGTCGTAGGTGATGACCATTGCGCCATTGCGATAGTTGCGTGAGGACGTGAACGCTTCGACCACGTCGGACAGGAACGCTTGACCGAGCCGTACATCAGCGTGCGGGTGGTCGTCGTTGCCGATGTCGTCGGGCAAGGTGAAGTACGGATCGATGAACGACACCTGGGGCAGCTGGCCCGCCTCGGCCGCGGCGAAGTACTCGCTGACGTGATGGAACGAGCTGATGTGGCGCGGACCCCATAGCCCGATGACGGGGAGGTTCGAGTAGTAGTACGCGGAGGTCACGCCGGCGCGATCGAGCAACGTCCAGATCGTCGGCCAGTCCCACCCGCCGATCCACTCGTTGTGTTCGGATGCAAGTTCCGGCGGCGTGTCGTTGCTCTTCAGGCCGCCCGATTGACCCGAGTGCATGTAGTAGCGGTTCGGCAACGTGGCCGCCAAGAGCGAGCAGTGCCACGCGTCGTAGGAGCGCCAGTTGCGCGTGAGCTGCGCCCACACAGGGAGGTCGACGGCGTCGTAGTAGCTGAGGCAGAACTCGTCGTTGCCGGTGCGGGGATCGAGCCAGCCGTTCATCGCGCCACCGGCGCGCTCGTGCCGTCCGCCTGACCAGCCGTGGCTCGGGTCCTCCCAGCCGCGACCATGGAAGTTGTTCTTGCCGGCGCGGCCCCAGTTCTGCGTGGCGACCAGTGGTCCGTCTGGCCCTTGGCGCAAATCGGGAAACGCGGCGTTCTGGATCCCGTTGAAATTGGGGTTCTCGGCGCCGTACCAACCCTGGAAATGGTCGACGGACCGGTTCTCTTGCATGACCACGACAAGGTGCTTTATCGGGGTGCGCGCGTTGCGCGACGAGACTCCTGCCTTGCTCAGCAGTGTCTGAAACACATCAGCCCGCGCTGCCCGTCCGACCGAAGCCATCCCCAGGCCAACGCCGGCACCTCTAATAAAGGTGCGACGATCCATCACGGCAGGTTACGAGGTCTGCTCTGCTTCCGTGCTTAGGGCCAGCCATCGCTCCTCATGAGAAGCCAGCTGCTTCTCGATATCTGCAAGTTCAATCCCGATGCGGGCGAGTTCGGAGTGATCGGTGCCGGCGGCGTGCAGTTCGTCGGTCAACCGCGCACGAACGCGCTCCGCCGCGGCGATAGCCTTCTCGGCGTCACGGATCAGGCGATGCAATGTGCTCGGCGAACGCCTCTTCTCCCGACTTTCTGCGGCAGACACCCGACTGTCGGGCGTTTGCCGCCCGAGATCGGGTTTGGAGCTCGACGAGGCGTGACGCCAGGTCGATTCCCAGGCCGCGTACCCGCCGGGCACGCGGCCGATGGTGCCGTGGCCGTCGAGTACGAGGGCGTCCTCGATCGTGCGCTCCATGAACGCGCGGTCGTGGCTCACGACGATGAGCGCGCCCGGCCAATCCTCGAGGAAGTCCTCCAGCACGCGCAGCGTGTCGAGGTCGAGATCGTTCGTCGGTTCGTCGAGGAGCAACACGTTGGGCTTCTGCGCGAGCACGAGGAGGAGTTGCAGGCGCCGGCGTTCGCCGCCCGACAGCGTGCGGATCGGCGCCCACTGCGCGTCGCCGTCGAACCAGAACCGTTCGAGCAGCGCGTTGTCGGTCCAGTCCGCTTGACGGGTCGGGCCCGCAACCGCGTCGCGCACGCGCTGTTCGGGGTCGAGCGTGACGCCGGTTTGGTCGTAGTAGCCGAGGCGCACGCTTGGGCCGACTTCGATCGTGCCGTCAGTGGGAGTTCGGCGGGTCGCGATGATGTCGAGCAGGGTCGACTTGCCCGTGCCGTTCGGCCCGACGATGCCGAGGCGTTCGCGCGGATCGAGCAGGAAGTCGAGGCCGGCGAAGAGCGGCGCGGCGTCGCCGTAATGGTGACCGACCCCCGCGAGCTCGATGACCTTGTCGCCGAGGCGCGGCGTGCCCATATGCAGGTTGAGATCGTCGCTGCGCGCGGCTGCTTGGGCGCGTCCTTCGACGATCGCGGTCGCGGCGACAATGCGCGCCTTGGGCTTGCGCGTGCGCGCGGGCGCGCCCCGGCGCAGCCACGCCAATTCCTTCTTGGCCAGGTTCCGGCGCGTCGACTCGCTCGCCGCCGCGTGCTCCTCGCGAATGCTGCGGCCTTCGAGGTAACCCGCGTAGCCGCCGTCGTGGATGTAGCCGGTGCCACGGTCGAGTTCGAGAATGCGCGTCGTTACCCGGTCGAGCACGTGACGGTCGTGGGTGACGAGGATGAGCCCGCCGCGATGCTGGGCCAAACGATCTTCGAGCCACGCGATCGCGCTGACGTCGAGGTGGTTGGTCGGTTCGTCGAGCACGAGGAGGTCCGACTCGGTCACCAGCAGGCGGGCGAGAGCGGTGCGCTTGGCTTGCCCGCCCGACAGTTGATCTACAGGCGTGTCGATCAACGGGGTCATGCCGAGGCGGTCGAGCACCGCCGCCGCCTCCCATCCGTCACCGACGGCGGCGCGCACCGTGCCGGGTGGGAGGTGCGGACGCTGGTCGAGGTAGCCGATGCGCACGTCGCGCCCGCGGCGCACCGTGCCCGCTTCGGGTTCGACGAGGCCGCACAGCACATTGAGCAGCGTCGACTTGCCGGTGCCGTTCAGCCCGACGAGCCCTAGGCGGTCGCCCGTCGACACTGTCACCGACAGGTCGGCGAACAGCGGACGGCCGGGCCGGCTCATGGCGACGCCGGCGGCGTCAACGAGGATCACCTCATCAGTGTTGTCGACCTCTCACAGGATGTCGGTACGCAGTCGTGAGCTAAACGGCGACGCGCTGGATGTGTTCGCAGGTCATGGTCAAGGTCTCCATCAGTACTTCGGAAGCACCCGCTTTCAGCGCGCCGATTTCAATCTTTTGCGGCCAGGCCGATGTGAGGTGGTAGCGGTACACCAGGTCACCGTTCGTGGAGTAAACGCTTAGGTCGGCTGACTTCTTGCCGATGCGGGAATTGGCGCGCACCTCTTTCTGCCAATCCCACAGAACCATGTTCTCGTCGGCCTGACGGCGCAACGTCACTTTGGGTGCCGCAGTCGGTTCGGTCTTGGGTCGGCCACTGATTTCAGATACGAGCCCAACGAGTTCGGAGAAGACGACCGCCGGCTTGCCGTCGATCTCCAGCACGAGGCGCAAACCGTCGACATTGTCGGTCTGGGCGTCCGATGGCTGGCCT
This sequence comes from uncultured Actinomycetes bacterium, assembly GCA_963769985.1. Classification (GTDB taxonomy): domain Bacteria; phylum Actinomycetota; class Acidimicrobiia; order Acidimicrobiales; family JACCXE01; genus JACCXE01. Next base: position 172,969 of record CAVYNR010000005.1, read on the forward strand.
ACGAAGAGCACGGTCGTGCTCGCGATGGCGAGGATGGCCACGAAGATGGCGAGTCGGGTCTTCACGATGCCCCCTTTGACGGTTGCCTTGTCACGGTACGCCTCGACTGCGGCTTTGGCGAGAGCGGAACCGTCCGGTGCTCGGCGGTGTAGGAGTACGACACTGTCCAGAGGAGGGCCGACCGCTGGACGCGACGGGCATCGGAGACGACGAACTTGTTGCACGCGCCAAGAGCGGTGATGTCGACGCGTTCGCTGCGCTGGTCGAACGGCACCAGCCGCTGGCGCTGCGCGTTGCCTACGGTTTGGTCGGCGACGACGCACCCGACGTCGTACAGGACGCCATGGTCAAGGCGCACCGCAACCTGCACCGGTTCCGTCCCGGGGGCCCGTTTCGCGCGTGGTTGTTGCGCATTGTCACCAACGAGTCGTCGAACCGTCGGCGATCGGCGGGCCGCCGGGCGCAGGTGGCGCTGCGCGTCCGCAACGAGCGCTCCTCGGGGGACACGGCCCTGTCTCCCGAGGAGTTCGCGGAGGCCCACGAGCGCCAACAGATGCTGGCCGATGCGATCAGCCGGCTGCCCGCGATGGACCGGCGCGTCATCGCGTTGCGATGGTTCGCCGAGCTGAATGAGGCGGAAATGGCCACCGCGCTCGACTGTGCTCTGGGCACGGTGAAATCGCGACTCGCCCGCGCGCTCGAGCGACTACGGCGCGAGATCGGCGAGGTGCGCGATGTCTGAGCTCGAACGCGAACTCGTCGCGCTCGGGAGCCGCGCTCGAGGTGCCGAGAGATGACTTCCTAATCGGGCGTGTACGCGCGTCGATCGCCCAGCCGCCGCCTCGGTTGCGGCGACGCCTCGTGATGGTGCTCGGCGCGGTCCTGCTCGGCGTCGGCGGTGTCGTCGCCGCGCCGGTGGTCGCGGACTGGCTTGGTGTCGGCGGCGTCGAGGTCCGACAGGAACCGCCGCCGACCACGTTGGTTCCGTCCGGCGGAGAAGCGCTCGACCTTGGCCGTCGAACCACGCTGTCGCGTGCGAGCGTGATCGCCGGATTCGAGGTTGCCGTGCCGGCGCAGCTCGGCCAACCCGATGAGGTGTGGATCGATCGGTCCCACGTCGTGCCCGTCGTATGGCTGGCGTATCGGGCGCGCCCAGGGTTGCCCGAAGCATCGGTCACCGGATACGGCGCGCTGTTGGCCCAGGCGAAACTCGCGGTGGCGGAGGACCTGTGGGCGACCAAGTTCGTCGAACCGGGCCGAACCATCGAGCGCGTCGAGGTCGGCACCGGCCGAGCGTTGTGGGTGCAGGGCACGCACTTCATCGGGCTCCGGGACAACGAGTCGGGCGAGATCGCGGGCGAGGAGCTCCGCCTGTCCGACAGCGTCTTGTTGTGGGAACGCGGACAGGTCACATTGCGGTTGGAGTCGATGGTCGGCCGCGACGACAGCGTGCGCATTGCCCGCTCGACCCGGTAACGGAACCAAACCGCGGTGTGCGGTGTATCAATGTCAGTCGAGCAAGGAGGCCGGCATGCGCCGTGTAATCGCAGTCGTTGGAGTACTCGCCGCGAGCATCGCGTTCGGTCCGAGGTCGGCCGACGCCGGTGGCGGATGTCATGGATCCGGTCCGGCATCAGGAACCGGCGACAAGGTCGCGTTGGCCATGAACTGCATGACACCGCGGGTGCTGCACGCGGCAGAAGGGACCTCGATCAGGTTCGTGAACAAGGACGAGGTCACCCACAACATCGTCGGTGATCAGTGGGGCGTGGAGGAGTTGCGGACCGGCCAGGACTACCGGCAGACGTTCGTGCCCGGCACCCACGTGTTCTCATGCACGCTGCACCCGGGCATGGTCGGCGCCGTCGTCATCGGCGGTACCGGCGCGCCCATTGCCGACATCGCGCCAGTCCGCACCGCGGCGTCGACCGCGACAGACGCCGGCTCGGATCGATTGCCACTTGGTTTGGCGCTAGGTGCGGTCATCGGAAGCGTGCTGACAGTCGGCCTGCGCCGGCTGCGATCAACTGTTACGGGGCTGCCGCGGGAGTAGACGGGCTAATGCGGTACACCTCGTAGAGACCATGCTCCGAGCGGTCATAGGCGCCCTCCGTCAGAAAGGCGCGCAGTGGACCCGGGCGCTCTGTTCCGTGTGCAAGCCAAAAATCCTCGCTACTCCGGTTACGAACAACACACAGGTCCTGGTGGCGAGCGAGGTCACGGACAACAAGTCGCTGAGTGCTCGCTGAAAAGAGCGTCATCCAATGACCTGCGTTGTGCCACGTTGGAGGATCCTGGCCCGTCAAAAGATGGAAGCTGCCCATTCCAGGCATGCTGTAAAACGCGGCGCAGCTATCAAGTCGGGCGGTCACGCGTCGAAGATCTTCACCCAAGGGTGGCCAAGTCCTGAGGCGCTGCGCGCCAGGAAGACTCATCGGAGCCGCGTTTACGAAGTGGCGTGCAGACAGGACAGCCCAGCCCAGAGCGGCCGCGACGAAAACTGCCGTGGCACCGCTCAACAGGATTCGCTCGAGTCCGACGCGTCTCGGCGCGACCTCCCACGACCGGAGATCGGTTACGCCGTCGAAGACCATTAGACAGCCGATCAGGCCGAAGAGGGTCGCGCCAACGGATCGTTGGCCCCCGGCGGCGGGGTAGGCCTGAAGAGGCAGCAGCGTCGCTAGCGCGCATATCAAGAAACGACCCCTGTCGAGACCATCGCCGACGTGCCGCGGCAGCAACAAGATCCATGCGAGAGCCGCACCTAGCACCAGAGCGTCTATCGGAAGCGAGTCCTCGACGCGAGGAAAGCGCAGAAGGATGCAGCATCCGAGCAGCACTGCGCCTCCACCTACGCGAACGAGTCCAGACACGAGCGGCTTCAATCGGAGCACGCGCCCGCCTTGTTCTGTCCCTAGCCACACTGCGCCGGCGACGCAGGCGATCGCTATCGGGATTCTGGTGACCGTCACGTGAAAATCGAACGCGAATGCGTCCGCCTGTCGTAGAGGGTCGAGCAAGACCCCCCGCACGAGGTCGCGGGCCGATGTTCCTGAAACCAACGCGTACGCGGACCAGGCCGCCACTGCTGCTGCGGCCGAGAAGAACGCGGCTGGCGCTGGCACCGAGTCGCGGGCCGTGGACCGGTGCGACGTAAGCGCAACTGCCAGCCCAGCTAGCGCCAACCCTGCGACGAGTGTGACCGAGTGCTGCTGCCGCATCGAGAGAATCAAGAACCCGCAGGGGATCGCCGCTATGACGATGCTCCGTAACTGAACGCGGAGGATTCGTCGATCGCTGATCCACGCAGCGAGGAGCGCAGCGGCGACGAGCACCCCGACATTCACCTTCACCATGAGCAGCGTGCCGACGATCCCGCCAGCGAGGGTCGCTCGGTAAACGGTTACCGGTCCAGTTGCAGCGGTCAAAGCGAGCACCGCAACAAGCAGGATGATCAGGAACGATGGATGGATCGCCGCTTCGAGCGGCGCCATGATCGCGGTCGCGACGAACGTGACGATGGAGAGGCGATTCGATCGGGTGAGTCTGAACGCGACAACGGCTAGGAGTGTGGCGGTGACGATCGTGCAGATAGCTGGAAGCAGACGAGCATTGTCAAGCGTGAGCGGAAGCGACAGGACGCGGAACAGCCCTCCGACGATTCCGAAGTACGCCGGGCCATACTGCGAGTACGTCTCCGTGAAGAGAGCGTGACCATTCGTCACCCCGCGAAGCGACAACAGAAAGTAACCGTCGTCATCTCCGCTCAAGAACCCCGTAAAGGCGGTAAGCAGAGTCGCAGCAGTCACCACTCCCGCGAGTCCTGCAGCCATGGCGATTTGGAGAGCGCGAATCGCGGTACGTGAAAATACGGGTGGACCGGTGTGATCGGCCGTCACGATCCCGCACCCTATGACAGTGGGGCGAGACTCGCCCTTGTGGACCTGAGGGGACTTGAACCCCTGACCCTCTGGCTGCCAGCCAGATGCTCTACCGGGCTGAGCTACAGGCCCCCGGAGGCGCCAAAGGTAGCGCGTCCAACACCTGTTCCCAGCGTTCGCGCGGCCGATAGGGGTCCGTGGCTCAACGCAGTAGTAGGGCGGGTTGGTGGATTGCGATTGCGGGTGTGGGGCTCGGTGCGGCGATCCGGGCGGTCGCCGTTGTCGTCGCGGCCGGAGGCGGGTCTGACCCAAGCTCGCTCGAGCGATGGGCCTTCGCTCCGGTCAGCCTCTTGATCGGTTTCGGCCTGCTCAGGGTGGTGCGTGGACAGGACAGCGCGCCGAGTCGCCGGACCGTCGACGCCGCGCTGTTGGTGACCGGCGCACTCGGCCTGCTCGCCTGGGTCGCCATCGTGCAGCCCTACGTCGTGCGCGGGTCGCTGTCGGCGACGCAGCGCGAAATGGCGGTGGCGTATTGCGTTGTCGATCTGATGTTCGCATTTGCGATCGCGCTGTTGGTTGCCCGGAATCGATCCAGCGAGGCATCGACGTCGTTGCTCTGCCTCGCCGTGGGCTCCCACATCGCCGCCAACACCGCACAGATCGTCCTGGTCGCGCACGGCGCGCAGTCGGATCCATTGGCGCTGCTTGGGACCTTGAGCTTCTACATGGTCATAGCCGTCGCATGGATGCGGACGCGCCGTCACGTTGCGGGACCGGACCATCCTTCCAACGACGTCGGCCTCCTCCTGTCGGTCGCTTTGATCAACGGTCTCGCCGTCATGTTCGGGGTGCAAGAGGAGCAACGATGGGCTGCCTTGACGGCGGCGATGGTCGCGGTCGTGTTGTCGAGCGCGGCGGCCAGAACGATGTGGAAAGAACGCGCCTGCGCCGACGCACGGCTGCACGAGTTCGAATCGCAGCACGCGGCGCTCGCGGCATCGACCAGGTCAATGTCCGCGGAGCTCATCGACGCTGCAGGCGACCTTGGGCACCACCTCGGAATTCTTGAGCACGATGACGCGCCGGATCGCGGCGCCCCTCAACACTGTCCTAGCGGCAACCGACGACCTAGATGCCTCCACGCCGTTGCGAAGGGCCAGCGATTCGTTGCTCTGCGTGGTCGACGAGATGCTCGGTGTGGTTCAGGCGGCCACCGCCGCGCCGGCGCTGGCCGCGGTCGACTTCAGCCTCCGGTCCGTCGCCAACGACGTTGCCGCCTCGGTTGCCGACGACGCGCACGCCAAGAACCTCGACGTCATCGTCGCGATCGACGACACAGTGCCGGAGCGGTTGCTAGGTGACGCCGACAAGTTGACCGAACTGATTGGTGTGTTCGTCGGTAACTCCGTGAAGTTCACCTCAGCGGGTGGCGTCATGATCGCCGCCACACTCGTCGACACCCGCGACGACGGCGAGGTCGTCGTTCGAGTCGGCGTGCACGACTCCGGCGTCGGCGTGGGATTGGCAATACGCGCCAAGATCTTCGCGCCCGACGCCGACTGCGATCGAGCATCCGCGGCGATTTCGGGAGCGCCAGCACGGCCTCGTGCGGGCGCGTGCGCTCGTCGAGTTGCTCGGCGGAACGTATGGCGTCGAGAGCGAGGTCGGCAAGGGCGCCAGCTTCTGGTTCACCGTGGTGCTGCATCCCGTCGCGCCTGAGTCCCAGACCGCCGTGGTCGAGCCTGAGCCCGAGACCGCCGTGGTTGAACCCGAACCCGACGTGGTCGAGCCGGAACCCGAACCTGAACCCGACATGGTCGAACCCGAACCCGAACCCGTCGCTGTCGTGGAGCCGGCGCGGTGCACTGGCCTCCTGCTCCTCGCCGACGACGACCCGCTCTCGCGCCGCGTGACTCTCGTCGCGTTGAAGCGCGCCGGTTACCAAGTCGACGTCGTGTCCGACGGTGCCGACGCCGTGAGCGCGGTGCGTATGCGTCGTTACGACGCGGTGTTGATGGATTGCGAGATGCCCCGCATGAGCGGTCTCGACGCCGCGAGCAGCATCCGGTCAGACGAAGCTCCGAAACGCCATTTGCCGATCATCGCCCTGACCGCGCACACCACTCCTGAAGACCGAGACGCCGCCCTCCAGGCGGGCATGGACGACCTGCTGGCCAAGCCGTGTCATCCGGCCGACCTCCTCGCCGCCCTGGCGCACTGGCTCGAACCGATTACTGCGGGAGCCGCGCGAGGTGGATAGCGGCGCGTCGAAGGGCCTGTTCCACAATGTCGTCCTGGTCCGCGTGATCGAGCGCGGCCGCGCAACCGGCGCGCACCATCGGCCGATCGTCGAGCAATCCGTCGAGCAACGCGGGGCGCGACATGGGAAGCGAGATCAGCAATTCGTGCACCGTCGCGCGCCACTCGGCCTTGTTCGGCGTATCGAGTGACCGGACCAATTCGTCACACGTCATCGGCTCGACGGTACGAAGCAGGCCGGCACCCAACAACCGATTTAGGCGCGCGCCCTCGAAACTGGATCGTGGTTTTCGGACGCCCCGCGTACGATTGACCGATGGCGGACGACAAGCCCGGCGACGACGAACGACCTTTCCGTTACGACGCGCGCGCCGCCGAAGCGTTCGAGGCGAAGTGGCAGGCCTACTGGGCCGAGAACGGCACCTGGGAGGTGCCCAACCCGTCGGGACCGCTGAGCGACGGTTGGGAAGCGGTAGCCGACAAGCCGAAGCGCTACATCCTCGACATGTTCCCGTACCCCTCAGGCAAGGGACTGCACGTCGGCCATCCGCTGGGTTACATCGGCACCGACGTGTATGGCCGGTTCTTGCGCATGCGCGGGTTCAACGTCATCCACACAATTGGTTACGACGCATTCGGTCTGCCGGCGGAGCAGTACGCGGTGGAGACCGGTCAACACCCGCGGGTCACAACGGAGAACAACGTCACCAACTATCGGCGGCAGTTGGGCCGGCTCGGACTCGCGCACGACGAGCGCCGCGCCGTGTCCACGACAGATCCCGGGTTCGTGCGCTGGACGCAGTGGATTTTTCTGAAGATCTACAACGCATACTGCGGCGACGACGGCATCGCGCGACCGATCGACCAGAAGGTCGAGGAGTTGTCGCGTGACCCGATGTGGGAAACGATGTCGAAGCGCGAACGGTCCGACCTGGTCGACAGCTATCGCTTGGTGTACCGCTCCGAGGCGATGGTCAACTGGTGCCCGGGCCTGGGCACGGTGCTCGCCAACGAAGAGGTCACCGCCGACGGCCGAAGCGACCGCGGGAACTTCCCCGTTTACAAGCGGCCGCTGACGCAGTGGATGATGCGCATCACGGCGTTCGCCGACCGGCTGTTGGACGACCTCGACGATCTCGACTGGCCCGAGCCGGTGAAGATGATGCAGCGCAACTGGATCGGTCGATCCACCGGAGCGCGCGTCCGGTTCGCAACCGATGCCGGCGATCTCGAGGTGTTCACCACCCGTCCTGACACGTTGTTCGGCGCGACCTTCATGGTCGTTGCTCCGGAGCACGAGATCGTCGAGCAGTTGGTCACCCCGGACGCCGCCGACGCGGTGGCCGCGTATCGCGCGGCGGTCGAGCGAGTGACCGAACAGGAACGCACCGCGGAATCACGCGAGAAGACGGGCGTCTTCATCGGGGCATATGCAACCAACCCCGTCAACGGCGCCGAGGTACCGATCTTCATCGCCGACTACGTGCTGGCCGGTTACGGCACGGGGGCGATCATGGCCGTGCCGGCCGAAGACGAACGCGACTGGGCGTTCGCCGCCAAATTCGGATTGCCGGTCATCCGCACCGTCCAGCCACCGCCCACTCACCCGCAGGACGAGGCGTTCACCGGCGAGGGCGTCTCGATCAACAGCGACTTCTTGAACGGCATGCAGATGGCGGAAGCCAAGGCGGCGATGACCGCGTGGCTCGAGGAGCGCGGTCTGGGTGAAGGTTCGGTCACCACGAGGCTGCGCGACTGGTTGTTCAGCCGGCAGCGCTACTGGGGCGAGCCGTTTCCGATCGTCTACGACACCGACGGCGCGCCGATCCCGCTGCCCGACTCGATGCTGCCCGTCGAGCTGCCAGAGCTGGACGACTTCGCGCCGCGTAGCCGCCCCGACGATCCCGACGCCGATCCCGAGCCTCCGCTGGGGCGGGCCGAGGACTGGGTCAACGTCACGCTCGACCTAGGCGACGGTCCCAAGCCGTACCTGCGCGAGACCAACACGATGCCGCAATGGGCTGGCAGCTGTTGGTACTACCTGCGCTACCTCGATCCGACCAACGAGAACGCGTTCGTCGACCCGGGCGTCGAGAAGTACTGGATGGGATCGGCGGGCAAGCCGGGCGGTGTGGACTTGTACGTCGGCGGTGTCGAGCACGCGGTGTTGCATCTGCTCTACAGCCGGTTCTGGCACAAGGTGCTGTTCGACTTGGGCCACGTGTCGACTCCCGAGCCCTTCCAACGACTGTTCAACCAGGGGATGATCCAGGCCGCCGCATTCAAGGACGCGCGCGAGATCTACGTCGAGGCCAACGACGTGGTCGAGTTGACCGACGGCACCTTCACCTACAACGGCGAGCCAGTGCGGCGTGAGTTCGGCAAGATGGGCAAGAGCCTGAAGAATTCGGTCAGCCCCGACGAGATCTACCAGTCCTTCGGTGCCGACACGTTGCGCGTCTACGAGATGGCGATGGGGCCCCTGGACATGAGCCGTCCCTGGCGACGCGACGACATCGTCGGCGCCCACCGGTTGTTGCAGCGAGCGTGGCGAGCCATCGTCGACGAAGCCACCGGTGCGCTGGTCGTGACCGAAGACGCGGTCGCGTCCGAGACTCGCCGGATACTGCACCGCACCGTTCAGGCGGTGACCGACGACTACGACACCTTGCGTTTCAACACCGCGGTCGCACGTATTACCGAGCTGGTCAACCACGTGACGAAGACCGCCGTATGCGAGCGCGAGACCGCCGAGGCGCTCGCCCTGTTACTCGCGCCGCTCGCACCCCATCTGGCGGAAGAGATGTGGACGCGTTTGGGCCACGAGCCCTCGATCGGCTTCGAGTCGTTCCCCGTCGCCGATCCGGCTGAACTGGTCGACGACACCGTCACGCTCGTCGTGCAGATCAACGGCAAAGTGCGCGAACGCACCGAGGTAGCCAACGACGCCGACGCGGCGTCGATCGAGGCGGCGGCGTTGGCTTTGCCACGCATCGTGGAACTGCTGAACGGCGCCACGCCGCGCAAGGTGATCAGCCGCCCGCCGGCGCTGGTCAACATCGTGGTCTAACAAGCGATTGGTTCGGTTCTAGACGCTGCGGATGGCCTCGAGCCACTTCACGCGTTTGCCGGTGCGCAGGATCGAGTTGCCGTAAATGACACCCGCCAGTCGAGCGATCAGCAACGTGCTCAGGATCACGCCTCCGGCGGACAGCGCGATCTGCCATCCCGACACCACCCCGTCTGCCATCAGGACCGGCATGCACAACGGCGCGGTGGGTGGCAGGTAGGCGAAGACTCGAATGAGCGCATTCGGCTCGGAGGTGAACGAGGTCGTCGCGGCGAGGTAGGCAGCGAACAACGGAATGAAGACCGGGAACGCCGCGGTTTGCGCCTCGCTCTGGCGCGACACCAGCGACCCGGCCGCCGCGAACGCCCATCCGTAGAACAAGAATCCCAGGACGAACCACCCGACCGCGCCGAGCGCATAGAACGCGCTCGGTGCCTTCCAACGCGTTCGATCCGACGGCGCGCGCGGCAATGATAGCGGTGAGCGCAACGGTCGTCGCCTGCGCGAGGCCGACTAGGCCGATCCCGACGATCTTGCCGGCGACGAGTTCCCGCGGCCGGAGCGCGGCGAGCAGGACTTCGGCGATACGCGAACTCTTCTCCTCCGCGACGCCCACCAGAATCCAGCCCCCGTACTGCTGGAGGAAGATGAAGAGCGCGATCACACCGATGATGCCGGTGGCGACGCTGGCGTCGTCCGCCTTGGGTCGTGACAGCGCTTCGAGCGTGGGTGCGGGTTTGGTCAGCGCCACCGCAACCTGATCAGGCGACAGGCCGGCATCGCTCAGCGCCGTCGGAAGCCGAGCGGCTTCGGAGATCGCGAGTTGCAGCTGCAGCTTCTTCGAGACGCGGTCCGCCGCCGGCTCTTTCGTCGACGATGATCCGACGTCCCTCGACGAGGGCGATGTCGAGCGCGCCGGTGCGCACGTCGCGCCTCGCGTCCTGGACTGATGTCACGTCGCGCACCCGCAGCGTGGCGCCGATGATCGGGCCGACGCCCCGCACGGCCGCCTGGATCACCGGGTTGGTCACGTTGACAAGTCCGACGTCGTAGATGGGTTTCTCGGACTTGTTGAGGCTCGGCACCACGATGAGTGCAGCCACGACCGCTGCCGCGATGAGCGTCGAGATCTTGAACGCGCGGCCACGGAAGCGCTCGCGCATCTCGCGCTGGGCGACCATCCAGATAGAGGACCAGTGACTCATCGGCCCGCCTTCTCGATCGCCTCGATAAAGACTTCGGACAGCCGTCGCGTCACGAAGCTGAACTCGAGGACCGGCCCGCGCTTTTGCGCGGCGGCCAACACCGCTTGCGCATCCGCCGACGGCGCCATCGCGAGGCGTAAATGCCCCTCGTCGTTCTCGATGACCTTCACGCCGCGGAGCCGTTTGGCCCAGGCGCCGGTCTTGTCGCCCTCGACGCGCACGGACAGCACCGGGGTGGTACCGCGCTGCACATCGACGAGGTCGCCTTCCACCACGACGCGGCCCTTGTCGATGATGGTGACCTTGGGGCAGTAGTCCTCCACCAGGTCGAGCTGGTGGCTCGAGAACACCACGGCGACGCCCGCGGCCGCCTGCTCCCGCAAGATCAGGCCGACGGTCTCGATCGAGATCGGGTCGAGCCCGCTGAAGGGTTCGTCGAGGACGAGAAGCTCGGGGGCGTGCATGAGTGCGGCGGCTAGCTGCACGCGCTGTTGGTTCCCGAGCGACAGTTCGTCGAGCTTGTCGTCGATGCGCTCACCCAGGCCGAGGCGCTCAAGCCACATGCGCGCCGACTTGTGGGCGACCTCGGCCTCGACCCCGTAGAGCCGAGCGAAATACTCGAGTTCCTCGGCGATCTTCATCCCGGGATACAGGCCACGCTCTTCGGGCAGGTAGCCGAACCGGCGCCGGGCGTCGGCGTCGACCGGCCGGCCCTTCCACGTTACAGTGCCCGCATCGGGTTCCGAGATTCCCAGAATGCTGCGCAGCGCTGTGGTCTTTCCTGAGCCGTTCGGACCAAGAAACCCGAGTACCTCGCCCGGCGCCACGGTCAACGAAAGGCCGTCGAGAGCCACGACATCACCAAAGGCGCGACGAAGTCCTTCTACCACCAGCACGAGCGCAGACACTACGCGTGTAACGGTTGGTCGATCGGGTAGGTCAGACCCCCGTGGCGGCTTCCTCTTCTTCTTCAACCCTGCCCGAACGCATGATCGCTGCAGCCGAACTTGGCGGCGTCGTGCACTTCATGAATGGTGACGACGACGCACCGGCCTCGTGGGCCGAACTGCTCGACGACGCGCTGCGTCTCGCCGGCGTGTTGTGCGACCGTGACATAGGGCCGGGCTCACACGTGGCGATCCTCGGCACGACCAGCCGGATGCTCACCACCACGATCCAGGCCACCTGGTTGGCGGGCGCGACCGCGATGGTGCTGCCGTTGCCGATGAGGCTCGGCTCCGTCGACGAGTTCGTCAATCAGACGCGGGCGCGCATCCTGGCCGGCGACACCGACTTGCTGGTCGTAGACGACGACCTGGCGGCGTTCTACGAAGCCGCGCCCGGTGACCCGCCGATCGCACTCATGCGCGAATTGTTCGGCGCCGCGCTCACGTACCGCTCGGACACCTTCGACGTGCCGGCGATCGACCCCGACAGCCTCGCGATCCTGCAGTTCACGTCAGGATCCACCGCGGATCCGAAGGGCGTGATGCTGCCGCACCGCACGGTGATCGCCAACCTCGACGGCGCGAGCGCGGCGGCGAAGCTCACGAGCGACGACGTCGCGGTGTCGTGGTTGCCGCTCTATCACGACATGGGTTTGGTCGGCCTGTTTACCCTGCCGCTGGTTTCCGGCATTGACCTGGTGCTGGCGTCACCGCAGGACTTCATGGCCTCGCCGGCGCGGTGGACCGAGTGGATCTCGCGCTTCGGCGGCACCTGCACCGCCGGTCCGAACTTCTCGTACGCGCTCGCCGCCCGCGCCCTGCGGCGTGCGTCGAATCTCGACTTGTCGCGGTGGCGTCTCGCGCTCAACGGTGCGGAGATGGTCAACCCGAAAACCGTCCGCGACTTCACCGAGGCGGCCGCCACCTTCGGGATGCCCGCTGGCGCGGCATTTCCTGCCTTCGGCATGGCCGAGCTCGCAATCGCAGGCACGTTCCCCGAACCGGGTACGGGCCTGCGCGTCGACGCGGTGGACGCGCGTGTGCTGGAGGCCGAGCGCTACGCCCGCCCCGTCGCCGACGAGCACGCCGACGGCGCGAGCGGCTTCGCCCGTCTCGGTCGACCCGTGCCCGGCCTCGAGATCCGCATCACGGATCCCGTGTCGGGAACGTCGATGAGCGAGCGCGAAGTCGGCGAACTCGAGATCGCCGGGACGTCGGTCACGCCCGGCTACTACAAGCGCCCAGAGGAGACGGCCGCGACATTCCGCGGCGAATGGTTGCGCACGGGCGATCTCGGTTACCTCGTCGACGGCGAGTTGGTTCTGTGCGGTCGCATTAAGGACGTGATCATCGTCGGCGGTCGCAACGTGTTCCCCGAAGACGTCGAGCGCGCGGCTGAACGCGTCGACGGCGTGCGCGCCGGCAACGTGATCGCGTTCAGCATCGTCAGCGAGCGCGGGAAAGAACGACTGGTCGTCGTGGCCGAAACCAAGGCCGACGACGTCGGTTCGATGCGCGCCGACGTGTCCAAACGCGTGCAGGAGTCGGTTGGTCTGCCCACCGACGACGTTGTGCTCGTCGGCCCCGGCACGCTGCCCAAGACCAGTTCCGGCAAGCTCCAGCGCGGCCTGTGCCGCACCCGGTACCACGCCGGCGACTTGGAGCCCGTATAACTGCGGGGTGCAATCCGTCGCTTCGACAAAGCGGCTGCCGCTAGCCGATCTGCGCGTCGCCGGCGCCGTGATGTTGGTTGCCGCGCTCGGCAAATCGTTGCTGCACGTGCAGGCGGGCGTGCCCTGCCCGCTGCGCACGGTGACCGGCATCCCGTGTCCGCTGTGCGGCATGACGACGAGCGTCAGCGCGACAGTCTCAGGCGACGTGGGCGCGGCGATCCGCGCGAACCCCGTCGGGCCAATTCTGGTTCTCATCGCGTTGGCGTTGTTAGTCATCCCACGGCGACAGACCGTCAACGTGCCACGATGGCTCCTTCCGGCGGCGCTCGTGCTCATGTGGGCGTGGCAGCTCGCCCGGTTCAACGTCGTATAGGAGAGCGCAAATGGCAGAAGCTATGGAAGCGTCGGGCACCGAACCTCGAGCGGCGTTCGGCGAACGCCTGGTCGCCGCGATCATCGACACCGTTCTGGTCGCCGCCGTGTCGTTCGTCTTCGGCATCGCCGGCCGAACGGGCAGCCTCCTGGGCTTCCTTTTCGGAATCGCGTACTACATCTATCTAGAGGGCAGCCCCGCGGGACAGACCGTCGGCAAGAAGGTCATGAACATCCGCATCATCGACGCGGTCAACGCCGGTCCGATCGGCTTCGGTCGTGCGGCGATTCGTTACTTCGCGAAGATCCTGTCCGCCATCCCGTGCTTGCTCGGCTTCTTTTGGATGCTGTGGGACGACAACAAGCAGACGTGGCACGACAAGCTGTCGACTGACGTCGTGGTGCCGACGTCCGCGTATCCCGTCGACGCCTGGCCCGGCTGAGCGGGCGGGCGGCCGCTACTTCCGTAAGTCGCTGACGATCGACGCCCACACCTCGGGGTCGCCCGCGTACGGCACGTAGAACGAGATGCGGTCGAGGATGTCACCGAAGCGACCCTTCAACCCCTCTGCTACCCCGTCAGGCCCCGCGACCACCGCGAACGTGTTGAGCACCTCGTCCGGAATCGCTTCGCCCATTTCTTTCCACTGACCCTGCTTGCTCATGGCGTTCAGCTTCGGGTGCAGGTCGTCCCAGCCGTGCAGGTTGAACACCGTGGCGTATGCGGGCGTCGAACCGTAGAACACGATCTGGGCGCGCACGGCGGTGTCGGCCTTGGCGACCTCCTCGTCGCTCGTGCCCGTGACGACGAAGGCAGGAATCGAAAGCTCGAAGTCGGTTCGCTCGCGTCCGCCCGCTTTCATGCCCCGCTCGAGCGCCGGGAGCGTGACCTCGCGGATGTATCGCTCGGTCGTGAAGCCGTGGACGAGCATGCCGTCGCACACCTCGCCGCAGACCTCGGTCATCTTCTCGCCGACTGCGGCGAGGAACACCTTCGGCACGCCGTACGGGTTCGGGCCAGGGGAGAAGAACGGCGTCATCAATGTGTGTCGGTAGAACTCGCCCTGGAATGCGAGCTTGGTGCCGTTGTTCCAGTTATCCCAAATGGCGCGCATGGCCAGCACGTACTCACGCATGCGGGCTGCGGGATGCGACCACGGCATCGAGAAGCGCTTTTCGATGTGCGGCTTGATCTGGCTGCCGAGTCCGAGCAGGAAGCGACCCTTCGATGCCAGCTGCAGGTCGTTGGCGATCATCGCCGTGGTCATCGGGTTACGCGCGAAGGCCACCGCAATACCAGTGCCGAGTTCGATGCTCTCGGTGTGTTCCGCGGCGAGTAGCAGCGGAAGGAACGGATCGTGGCCGGTCTCGGCCGTCCAGATGCCGTCGTAGCCCTTGTCCTCTTGCAGTTTGGCGAGCGCGCCCACGCCATCTGTCGAACCGCCGAATCCGAGTCCACCGTCAACTTTCATGCGAGAACCCTAGAGGGGCCCTCAGACTCGGTGCTGAACGTCCGATATGTGCACGTGAGCTTGCGATCTGCGCTGCCGCGGGGCGGTGCCTTGCCCGACGACGTCTGGCGCGACCGGCACCGTGGCGTCCTGATTCTGCTGTGGATACACGTGCCCGCGCTGTTTGTGTTCGCCCTTATCCGCGGGAACCCCTGGGCTCACGCGATAGGAGAAGGCGGTCTCGTGGCCGCACCAGCGATGATGGCACTGCTGGTCCGACGGCGGCGTCGGCTGAGCACGGTGTGGGCGTCGATTGGTCTGATGACCGCCTCGGCCGTCTTGGTGCATCTCTCGGGTGGCGTCATCGAAGCGCATTTCCATTTTTTCGTGATGGTGGGAGTAGTCGTGCTCTACCAGGACTGGTGGCCATATCTCGTCGGGATTGCGTACGTGGTCATGCATCACACGGTCCTGGGAACCGCCAATCCACATCTCGTGTACGACCATCGCGCCGCGTGGGAGCACCCGTTGACGTGGGCCGCGATCCACGGGGTCGCCATCCTCGCGATGAGCGCAGCCGGCATCGCCAACTGGCGCATCAACGAGCGCCACCAAACGGAAACGACCGATCTCAACGCCATGCTCGGTGCGACGCTGGAATCAACGGCGCACGGCATTCTCGTGGTTACGCGCGACGGGCGAGTAACCGGGTCGAACGCCACGTTCGCGTCGATGTACCGGCTGCCTCCTTCGATACTCGTGGACGCGCACGACAAGGATCTTGTGCGGTACGTGTCGGACCAGCTCGAAAACGCTGACGACTTCGCCGCCCGTATCGAGGAGCTGTACGCCCAACCCGAGGCGGAGAGCGAAGACATCTTGGTTTTCAGAGACGGGCGGGTCGTCGAGCGCTCGTCGAAGCCGCAACGCGTGGCCGGCGTCGTCGTGGGCCGCGTGTGAGTTTTCACGACGTCACCAAGCTCAAGCGGCTCGAGGGCGAACTTGGTGAGGCGCTCAACTTGGCGCTCGAAGCCTCGCGGTTGAAGTCGGACTTCCTCGCGACGGTGAGTCACGAAATCCGCACACCGTTGAACGGGATCATCGGACTCACTGCGCTCCTGCGTGAAACGGACCTGGATAGCGACCAACGTGACTACGTCGAGGGCGCGCACTTCTCGGGGGAGGCCTTGCTCACGATCATCAACGATGTGCTCGACTTTTCCAAGATCGAAGCCGGCAAGCTCGAGCTCGAAACCGTCGAGTTCGAAGTCGGCCGCTCCATCGACGAGGTCGTCAGCTTGGTCGCGCAACAGGCGCGTGCGAAGAACCTCGACCTGGCGATCGAATCGAGCGGTACCGACCCGGTGCGCCTCATGGGTGATGTGGGACGGCTGCGGCAGATAGTGCTGAACCTCCTCAGCAACGCGATCAAATTCACCGACGAAGGATCGGTGACCGTGCGCGCTTGCACGACGTGGGCGCCAGCGATGCCGTCTCGGAAGGTGCTGCTGCGCCTCGAGGTCGAAGACACGGGCGTAGGAGTCGCCGAGGCGGACCGGAATCGACTCTTCGATCCCTTCACCCAGGTCGATTCCTCTACGACGCGTCGGTATGGCGGCACTGGTCTCGGTCTCGCGATCTGTGCGCGGCTCGCGGCCGAGATGGGAGGCACCATCGGCGTCTCCAGCAATGTTGGCGCTGGCAGCAATTTCTGGGTGGAAATCCCCTTCGCTGTCGCCGCGCCGGTCGTCGCCGCCGAGCCCGTCGCCGAGCGCGTGCCGACGTATGCCACGGCGCCCGTGCGCGCCGGCGAGCGGGTTCTTATCGTCGAAGACAACGTCGTGAACCAACTCGTCACCAAGCAGATGGTTCGGCGTCTGGGATATGAGTCCGACATCGTGGCCAACGGCATCGAAGCGCTGGCCGCGCTCGAACGGCGCCACTACTCGGTTGTGGTCATGGACTGCTTCATGCCGGACATGGACGGATTTGTCGCGACCGCCGAGATACGCCGGTCCGAAGGCGACGGCCGCCACACTCCGATTATCGCCTTGACCGCGGGTGGCACGGCTGAGGATCGCGAGCGTTGCCGGAACGCGGGTATGGACGATTACCTGATGAAGCCAGTTGACGCGACGAAGTTGGCATCGGCGCTCGAACGCTGGATGTCGGGCACCACCAGCTCGGTGTAATGCGGGTCGACTACTCCGACTGATCGCGGAGAAACTCCTCGATGTCCTCGATGCTTTTCTCGAGCTCGTTGGTGTCGGGCAGCAGCAGGGTCGGCGCGGCGGCCGCGTCCTCGCTGTCGGCCTGCGCTTCGAGCTGACTGACGAGGCTGCGGTGTTCGGCCGACTCCGCCACGAGCGCGTCGATGCGCACTTGAGCGGCCGCCGCTTCGGCGTGCAAGTCACCAGAATGGATGCTCAGGCCGGCGACCGCGTTCAGCCCGTCGATGAGCGCAGCGGCGGCGGCAGGGTAGGGCGAGGCCGACAAGTAATGCGGCACCCGCGCCCACACGCCGACCGCCGGAAGACCAACCCGTTGACAGCCCGCTTCGATGGCGGCGTGAATGCCGACTGGCACTTCCATGGTGCCGCCCACGAATCCCACCTGATCGGCCAGCGCGCGCGTAGCCGCGGTCGAGGCCAGCTTGATCGGCCTTGTGTGGGGCACCGGTGCCGGAAAGGAGCCGAGGCCGACAACCATCCGCGCTCCGTAGCCCTGCGCCAGCGCGATCACTTCCGCGCAGAATGCCTGCCACATCACATCGGGTTCGGGCCCGATCACGAGCACCACGTCGTTGCCGCCGCGGTCCACGCCGTAGCGCATCTCGATGGTCGGCCAGCGCAACGCTTGGATCACCCCGTCGCTCAGCATCATCGTGGGACGGCGGGCGCGGTAGTCCACCAACGCGTCGGCGTCGAAGGTGCCAATCCGCTGCGTGTCGATCTGATCCATGAGCGCGGCGCGTGCCGTGGCCGTACCGGAGCCGGCGTCGACCCACCCGTCCATGGCCAGCACGAAGACGGCTGCCTCGAGGTCGACCTGCTCCTCGCGGATGTAGAGCGCCACGGCTAAAGCGCGGCCGCCGCCGCGCGCGCTTGCTCCGCCAGGGCACCCACTTGCGCGCGGAAGCCGTCGAACCCGCCGGTGTTGTCGCCGCCTCCCGCGCCCGCGGCGTAGCGCGTGTAGACGCCTTCGAGAATGCACGCGAGCTTCCAGTACCCGAACGCGATGTAAAAGTCGAGTTCGTCAACGTTGCGGCCCGACTTCGCCGCGTAGCGCGCTCGTAGTTCTGCGCGTGTCGGGAAGCCCTCGACCGCGGTCGGCGCGACGCCGAGCGCTGAACTCTCACTGGCCTCGGTCCAATACACCATCAGCAGACCCATGTCGGCGAGAGGATCGCCGAGCGTGCAGATCTCCCAGTCGAGCACCGCGGCCACGTTGCCGTCGGCACCGATCATGCAGTTGTCCAAGCGGTAGTCGCCATGCACGATTGCTGCCCGACCTTGGTCGGGGATGCGCGCGTTGAGAAAGTCGTGCATTTCGTCGACCGCGGGCACGCTGCGACCCGTCTCGGCAGTGGACGCCTGGAACTGGCCGTACCAGCGCTTGAGTTGGCGCGCGATGTAGCCCTCGTGACGGGCCAGATCCGACAGGCCGACCTCGTCCAGATCCACTGCGTGTATGGCGGCGAGCGTGTCGACGATCGACTCTCCGGCGGCGTGCGTTGGTCGCGGGTGAGAGCCTTCTCGGCGGTCGCGGCGTCCCGCACGACGGTGCCCTCGACGAACTCCATCACGTAGAACGGCGCGCCGTTGACTGACTCGTCGGTGCAGAGGCCGACGGCGACCGGCACGGGCACCGGCGTCGGGCCCAGCGCCGCGATCAGGCGGTGTTCGCGGGACATGTCGTGGGCGGTGGCCAAAACGTGGCTTATCGGAGGTCGACGCAGCACCCACTTGGCACCGTTGGCGTCGGTCACGCCAAAGGTCAGGTTCGACCGGCCGCCGGCGACGAGGTCGAACGCGAGCGGCGCGACGGCTTCGGGCACGTGCTCGGCGAACCACGCCGTGACGCCGGCGACATTGAGACCCGCGGGATCAGCCATGAGGTGAAGCTATCCGCGGCGGGAAGGTCAAGGCCTTGTCGAGCGTTAGCGTTTGTCCATGGTTGATGTCACCGACGAGTCTTTTGAACGCGACGTATTGGACCGTTCGGTCGAGGTGCCCGTCGTGGTCGACCTCTGGGCCGAGTGGTGTGGGCCCTGCAAGACCCTCGGACCGATTCTCGAGCGAGTGATCGGCGCTACCGAAGGCCGCGTCGAACTCGCCAAGGTCGACGTCGACGCCAACCCACGCGTGAGTGCGACCTTCAAGGTGCAATCCATTCCCGCGGTCTTTGCCCTGAAGGACCGGCGCGTGGTCGACAGCTTTGTCGGCGCCGTTCCCGAGGCGCAGGTGCAGGCGTTCATCGATCGTCTCGCACCCGCGCCAACCGAGACCGACCTACTCGTGGCCAAGGGTGACGAGGAGTCCCTGCGCGCCGCGCTCGTGATCGACCCCGGTCACACCGCCGGTGTGCTCGCGTTGGCCGAGTTGCTGGTTGGGCGCGGCGACGGCGAGGAAGCTCTCGCCTTGCTCGAGCGCATTCCCGAGAGCGCCGACACGCGCCGCATCGCGGCCATGGCGCGCACGAGTCCGTCCGCGGCGGCGGCTGACGACGTGGAGGAGCGCCTCGCCGCGCTGTTGCCACAGGTGAAGACCGACGACGCGGCGCGCCAGACCTTCGTCGACATCCTCGAAGTGATGGGCGTCGGAGGATCCACGCACGGCGGACTGGCGCCGCAAGCTCACTGCGCAACTCTTTTAGCGAAACGATGCCGCGCGACGCGCTCCGGGCCGTTCTCGGTCAACTCGAGGTGTGGTGGTGGGGCGCGGTCACCAACCGCATGGCCGGCATGACCGACGACGAGTACTTCTGGAAGCCCGTCCAAAGCGCGTTCTGCCTCACCGAACGCAACGGCCAGTTCTTTTACGAATGGCCGCCCGGCAGCCGCGGCGAGGCCGAGCCGCCCGTCACCACGATTGCGTGGCGCATGGCGCACATCGG
Source organism: uncultured Actinomycetes bacterium (assembly GCA_963769985.1). Lineage (GTDB taxonomy): Bacteria > Actinomycetota > Acidimicrobiia > Acidimicrobiales > JACCXE01 > JACCXE01. The sequence continues at coordinate 192,942 of CAVYNR010000005.1, forward strand.
TCTCGGTTGCTTTTACGCGCGCTGGCACAACTATTTCGGCGACGGACCGATCGCGTGGGACGAGACGCCGTTTCCGGAAACGGCCGACGGCACGCTCGCGTTTTGGGAGACGTGGTGGCACACGTGGCGCGACGGCATCCTGGCCGCGGGCAACGACGGACTCTGGGTTCCGATCGGCGAGCGCGAGGGCGACATCCCGATCATGCAACTCGGTGTTGGCGACCCGTTCGTCGGCCTCGCGCTGCATATGAACCGTGAAGTGATCCATCACGGTGCTGAGATCTGCCTCTTGCGCGACCTCTACCGCGCCCGTAGTTTCGCCTAGAGCCCGCCACTTCCCCCTGGCGTTGTCTTCACCTCAGGGGAATCTGCCGTGGCTGAACTTCCTCGGCCGTTACCGCCTCCGACTTTGCGCGACCGGTTCGCGGGTGTCGGCGATTGGCGCCAGCGTTTTTCGCCCGGCGCGGTGCCGGCGGTCGTGGTTGGCGCGGTGGTCGCGACCGTCGGACTGCTCATGTTCGCCGTGGTGTCAGGCGGCGGGGTCGGTCGCTGGACCTCAGGCGGCGCCGATGTCGCCCTGTCGCTCCCTACCGCCAGCGACGTAGCCGCCGCGACCGAACCGATGAACGGCGCGGTCTCCACGTCGACTTCGGCGTCGGTCTTGCACGTCCACGCTGCGGGCGCTGTCGTTACGCCCGGCGTCGTCACCGTGCCCGCCGGTGCGCGCGTGACCGATGTCGTTGCTGCGGCCGGTGGCGCCACGCCCGACGCCGATCTCAACCAGGTCAACCTGGCGGCGCCGGTCGCCGACGGCGAGCGCGTGTACGTGCCTCGTCAAGGCGAGGTCGTAGCCGCGGTGAGCGCCTCGTCCGTATCGGGTGAGGGCGCCGACGCGATCATCAACATCAACGAGGCCGACGAGCGCGAACTCGAGGAACTCCCCGGCGTCGGTCCCGCTACCGCGAAGGCCATCGTCGACTACCGGAGCCAGCACGGCCGGTTCAGATCAGTCGACGACCTGCTCAACGTGCGCGGAATCGGCCCGGCCAAGCTGAGCCAGATCAAGCCGCACGCGCGTGTCTGAACGACAGCGGTCGCTCGAGGACTGGCACATGGTCGTCGCCGCGGCTGCCGTCGCCAGCGGCGCGCTGGTTGCGCGCGGCGTACCGACGACCCTGTTCGTGTTGGCGGGCGGGGCCGCGCTCGTTGGTGTTGCGTCGCGCCGGCCGGTGGCGCTGATCGTGGGTCTTGCGGTGGTCGCCTCCGCGTTGGCCGCGCACGCCTGGGAGGGGTTGCGGCCACCCCGCCCGGAGATGGTGACGGACCAGTGGATCACGCTTCTTTCCGATCCGGCGCCCGCGATCGGAGGGTCCATCGGTGCCGATGTCCGCCTCGGGCGCCGGCACGTGCAGGCGTTCGCTCGCGGCCCAACCGCAGACGCGATGGGCAGGCACTTGGCCGGTGAGCGCTTGCGGGTGCGCGGCGCGCTCCGTCCACTGACCGGCGTCATGCGCGACCGCCTCGCGCCGCGGCACATTGCCGGCCGCTTGTCGATCGACGCGGTCGACGGCAGCCGGCGCGCCGGCACGGTCGCCAGCGCGGCCAATCACTTCCGGCGCCTCGTGTCGTCCGGCGCGAGGGTGTTGCCCGAAGAACTACGCCCCCTTTTCGGTGGGATGGTGTTGGGCGACGATCGCGGTCAGTCGGACGAGCTGAAGGATGCGTTCCGCGCCGCTGGCCTCACTCATCTCATGGTCGTGTCGGGCCAGAACGTCGCGTTCGCGCTGCTCGTGGCGTCGCCACTGATCCGCCGCGGGCGGTTGCGGTGGCGATTCGCCGCCACGTTGTTCGTGCTGTTCGGTTTCGGTGTCCTGACGCGGTGGGAGCCGTCGGTGTTACGAGCCGAAGCGATGGCCGTGGTGGCCGCCTCTGGGGCGTTCGTCGGGCGACCGGTGCCAGCGCTTCGCCTGCTGGCGATCGCCATCGCCGGCTGCGTCCTCATCGATCCGCTGCTGGTGCACTCGGTCGGCTTTCGGTTGTCCGTCGCCGCGTGCACCGGGCTCGTGGTGCTCGTACCCCCGCTGCAAAGGCGGGGCGTGCCGATGCTGCTGGCGGCGTCGATCGCCGCGCAAACCGGTGCGTCATTGGTGCTCGTGCCCACGTTCGGTTCGGTGCCGGTGGTGGCGCTGGCGGCGAACGTGCTCGCGGTACCACTGGCGGGTCCATTGATGATGTGGGGCTTCACCGCTGGGCCCATAGCCGGGCTCGTGCCGCCTTTAGCGACACTGATCCACGCGCCCACGCGGTTGGTGCTCGGGTGGGAGGCGGGCGTGGCGCGAGCGGCGGCGCGTCTGCCGGTCGCCCCGCTCGGGCGATCAGCGGCGCTGATCGCCGCGGTCGTCGCGGTGGCAGTGATCGTCGCGGTACGAGCGGGACCGCGACTGCGCCGCGCCGGTCTCGGGCTCGGTGCCGCCGCCGCTGTGGGTCTGGTCGGGTACTCGTTGTCAGGTCCGTCAGCCGCGACCGGGGTTGAGGTCGCGCCCGGCGCCCGGCTGTGGGTCGTCGACCGTCGCACCGTGCTCGAAGTTGGCGGACGCATTCCGCCGGCGCTGTTCGACGCCCTGCGTCTGCGGCACATCCACCGGCTCGATGTGTTGGTGCTCACGAAGCCGGGAGCGAGCGCCGCGGACGCCGCGTGGCCGATGGTGCAGGCCTTCCGGCCACGGGTCGTGTTCGCGCCCGAGCACCATCAGTTGGCCGGCGCGCGCACGGCGCGGCTTGGGTGCCTCGGCGGTAATCGGTGATGTGGCGGTAACCGTTATCGACGCCGGACCGCCATTGCAGATCGAGGTCGGTCCCGCCGTCTACCGTCAGCGAGGTGATGTTGCGACTCGGTGATCGTTTGGTCGACATCACCCATCGCGCCCTCGTGATGGCCATCCTGAACCGGACCCCGGATTCGTTCTACGACCAGGGTCAGTTCTGGGACTTCGACGCTTTTCTGCGGCTGGCCGACAAGCACGTGCGCGCCGGTGCCGACATCCTCGACGTCGGTGGCGTGAAGGCCGGTCCCGGGCCGGAGGTCGGCGAACAGGAGGAACTCGACCGCGTGCTGCCCGCGATCGAGGCGCTGGCCAAGCGATTCGACACGCCGCTTTCGGCCGACACGTGGCGGGCGTCGGTGGCCAAAGGTGCCTACGAGTTGGGCGCGGTCATCGGCAACGACATCAGCGGTTTCGGCGATCCCGAATATCTCAACGTCGCCGCCTCTCATCAGGCCACCGTGATCGCGACGCACATCCGCCTGCAGCCACGGGTCGCCGACCCGGAGCCGGTCTACGACAACGTCGTGAACGACGTGTCGGCGTTCCTGGTCGAGCGAGCGGAGCGGGCGCGCGCCGCGGGGCTTGGTGCGGACCGCATCGTCATCGACGCCGGCCTCGACCTCGGCAAGACGTGGCAGCAATCGCTCGAGTTGCTGCGCCACTCCGACCGCCTCGCCCGCCTTGGCTACCCGTTGCTGCTGTCGGCGTCCAACAAGACGTTCCTCGGCAAGCTGCTGGACCTCGACGTCGGTGAGCGGCGCGATGCGTCACACGCAGCGACATCACTCGGCGTGATCGGCGGCTGCCGGATCGTGCGCGTCCACGACGTGGCGGGATCGCGCCGCGTCTGCGACTTCCTCGCCGCGCTCAGCGAGGCGGCAGCATGACGGCTATGACGGCACGGCGTGGGGCGAGCGAAGCGAGGGGCCCCATGCTCGGGAGGAGGACGGGGTTGGGGCCCCGTCCGGGAGGCGCCGTAGGCGCCAAAAGTGATGATCTTTTATGAAGCACGTGTGCTTCATAAAGGGCGACGACCCGATCCTCGTGGCGCAGGCGCTGACCTCGGTGCTCGAAGAGGTGGTGGGCGGCGACGACGCAGCGTTGATCGTCGAGGACTTGTCGGCCGACGATCACGCGCCGGCGGCGGCCGCCGACGCCGCGGCAACCCCGTCGTTTCTCGCCGGCCGCCGCGTCATCGTGGTCCGCGAAATCGGCCGCTTCACCGCCGCAGAAGTCGCCCCGCTCATCGACTACTTCGCGGCGCCGATGGACGACGCCGTGATCATCCTGGTCGCCGGTGGCGGAACGGTGCCGGCGCCGCTGGTCAAAGCGGTGCAGAAGGTCGGGTCGGTCGTCGATGCCGGGACGCCGCGGGGCAAGGCGCGCTCGTCGTGGGTGATGGACCACCTCCACGACGCGCCGGTCAAGTTCGACGCGGCGGCGGCGCGGCTCATCGAGGCTCACCTCGGCGAAGACATTGCCCGGCTCGAGCCACTCGTGACGATCCTCACCGCCGCCTACGGCCCGGGCGCCAAGATCGGCCCAGCGCAGGTCGAGCCCTACCTCGGCGAGGCGGGAAGCGCCGCGCCGTGGGATCTCACCGACGCCATCGACAAGGGCGACACCAACCTCGCCATCGACCAACTCCATCGGTTGATGGGCGGCGCCGGGCGTCATCCGCTCGGGATCATCTCGTCGCTGCACACCTACGTCAGCCGCATGGCGGCGCTGGACGGGGCCAACGTGGCGGGGGAGGCCGAGGCGGCCGCGCTCTTGGGCATCGCCGCCTATCCGGCACGAAAGGCGCTCAGCCAGTCGCGTCGCCTCGGCAGCGACGCGTTGTTGCGCATGCTCACCCTCATCGCCGACGCCGACGTGGATCTGCGAGGGCGCTCGTCGTGGCCCAGCGAGCTGATCCTCGAGGTCCTCGTCGCTCGTCTCGCCCGCGTCGGCCGTCAGCCCGTCCGCCGGGCACCCGCGAGGACCTAAGTTCGCGCCCCGTGAGCGCCAAAGTCCTTTCACCGTCCTTTCCGATCGAGCGGCACACGCTCGGCAACGGTTTGCGGGTGGTGATGGCGCCGGACCGCACCGCTCCTGTGGTGGCTGTGGCGGTCCACTACGACGTCGGTTTTCGATCGGAGCCCGAAGGACGTACCGGCTTCGCCCACCTATTCGAGCACTTGATGTTCGAAGGCTCCGCCAACCTGCCCAAGCTCGAGCACGCCAAGCTGATCCAGGGCAACGGCGGTGAGTTCAACGGCAGCACCACGCCCGACTTCACCAACTACTACGAGGTCGTCCCATCGGGCGCGTTCGAGCTCATGCTCTTCCTCGAATCCGATCGCATGCGCAGCCCGGTTATCACCGAAGAGACCGTCGCCAATCAGATCGACGTGGTGAAGGAAGAGATCCGCCTCAACGTCATGAACCGTCCCTACGGCGGCATGCACTGGATTTATCTGCCGCCGATCGCGTACAAGACGTTCAACAACACCCACAACGGCTACGGCAGCTTCGTCGACCTCGAGTCGGCGACCGTGGCTGACGCCACCGATTTCTTCAAGCGCTATTACGCGCCCGGCAACGCGGTGCTCACCATTGCCGGCGACATCGATCCGACGAGCACGGTCGCTCTCGTCGAGAAATACTTCGCCGACGTGCCCAAGCGCGCCGTGCCGAAACGGCCCGACTTCGGCGAACCGGTGCTCAACCGGGAGAACCGCGCCACCCACCACGACCCGATGTCGCCGACACCGGCGCTCGTCATCGGTTACCGGGCGCCCAATCCGATCACCGACCTCGACGCGTACGCCGCCTATCACCTGCTCGTGCAGTTGCTCACCGACGGCGACTCGTCCCGGCTGCATCAGCGGCTGGTCAAAACCGGCCTGGCGGTGGCGATGGCCGGGTGTGATGGGACCGTTCGACGGGTGGCTCGAGATGCGTGACCCGATACTCACCACGGTGTTCGCGATCTATCCGCCCGGGGGCGATCCCGATGCGTTGCTCGCCGCCATCGACGAAGCGGTCGAGCAGGTGCAAGCCAGCATCGACGACGCCGAACTTGAGGCCTGTCGCATCGCGGCGATCGCGGCTATCTGCGCAACACCGACAGCATCATGAACCGCGCCCTGGCCATCGCACCGATGGAACAGCAACGCGGGCGCGCCGAACTGATCAACGAACTGCCGGCGGCGCTCGCGCGCGTCACGGTGAAGGACGTGCAGGCGGCGGCGTCCCAATGGTTCGCGCCGAACAAACGCGCTGTGCTCGACTGGCAGCCGGGGGTAGCGCCGTGAATCTCCAACGACCGGAAGTGGCCGCGACCAAGGCGGGCAAGCTGCCCGCGGTGGTCGACACAAGATTGCCGAATGGGTTGCGCGTGCTCGCGGCCCGCAAGCCCGGCATCCCGATGGTGCAGGTCCGCCTGCGAATCGACGTCGCCAAGTCGAAGGGCTGGGGCGACGGGCTGATCGAGGGCATCGCCGGCGACACCATCGTCACCGGTACCGAGACGCGAGACGCAGCTCGCCATCGCCGACGAGCTCCGCAACCTCGGCGCGGTCCTAAACACCAACGTCGACGCAGAGGACATGTACCTAGTGGGCACCACGGTGTCGACCGAACTGGCGAAGTACCTGGCGATCCTCAACGACGTGCTCCAAAACGCCACCCATCCACAGGACGAAGTCGAACTCGCCAAAGGCCAGACCCAGCAAGGCTTGGCCATCGCCGCCAGCCAGCCGCCGGTGCGCGCCCAGTTCGCCCTCGCCGAGCGGCTGTTTCCTGGCCACCCCTACGGCCATCCGCTGCCGACGCCGGATCTGGTGGCGCCCATCACGCGGGCGAACATTCGGAAGTTCCACAAGTCGATGATCACGCCGAATGCGGCGCTCATCGTGTTGGTTGGTGACCTGCCGCCGGCGAAAATGGTGGCCGCCGTCGAGAAGGCGTTGGGTGGATGGACGGGCACGCGGCGCGTCGGCACGACACCCAAACCTGGCGCGGCGACGCCTGGTCCGATCCGGATCGTGCACCAGCCGGGAGCAGTGCAAACCAACATGCGCCTCGGTGGGATCGGCGTCAATCGCGCCCACCCTGACTTTCCAGCGCTCACGCTGGCGCTCACGATCCTCGGCGGTGGCTTTACGTCGCGCCTCAACCACAACCTGCGCGAGGACAAGGGTTTTACCTACGGTGCCAGCGCCAACCAGTCGCACAACCTCGCAGCGACGCAGATCACGATCGGTGCCGATGTGCAGACCGCGGTCACCGCGGCGGCGTTTGTCGAGACGTTTTACGAACTCGGACGTATGGCAACGGCGCCCGTGAGCGAGGACGAACTGGCCGATGCCAAGCGATACCTCGCCGGGTCGCTGGCGCTATCGGTGCAAACCCAGGCCGGTCTCGCTACGTATCTCACGGCGCTCGCCGTCGGTGGCCTCGATGTGTCGTACCTGCGTGACCTGCCGCTTGCCGCCGACAAGCTGACCGTTGACGAGGTGGCCGCCGCGGCGGCCGCGGTATCTTCGCCCGGCGCGCTGGTGCCGGTGCTGCTCGGAGACGCAGATCAGATTGCTGATTCCATTGGCCGACTGGGGGCTAGCGAGGTGCTCGCGTAATCCGAGTAGTTCACGTACAACGCCGCCCCATTCCCGGACTCAACTACAGCGTCGAGCGTTACTTCGCGGCGCTCCGCCGGTGCCATGCCCGAAGACGTCGACGTCCGCACGCGCATCATGCCGTTCCGTTCGAACGCCATCGTGCGACGCCTCGCAGACATGGTCGTCACCGCGGTACAGCGCGGCGACATCGTGCACGTCGCGGGCGACATCCACTTTGTCGCGTTATTCGTGGCGCGGCGACGCTCCGTTCTCACCGTGCTCGACTGCGGCACGGCCGACTCTTCCAACCCGTTCGTGCGCGGGTTGTATCGGCTCCTCTGGTTGCGTCTGCCCGCTCGGCGCGTCGGGCCGCGTGGTCGCCATCTCGAACTTCACCGCGGAGCAACTTGCGGCGCACAGCGGCTTGGCGCGCGAGCGCATAGACGTGATCCCGGTGACCATTGACGACAGCTTCACGCCGTCGCCGGCGCGTGAGCCCGGAGCGGCGCCGGTGGTGTTGTGCTTTGGGGGGACGCCCAACAAGAACCTGGGCCGCATCGTTGACGCCCTGACCGGGACCGCTTTCCATCTGAACGTCGTCGGCAGACTCGACGATGCCGCAACGGCGCGGCTCGAAGACAGCGGCCTGTCGTGGACGAACCGCACGGGCTTGACCGACGACGAGCTCGCTCGCTGGTACGCCGACTCCGATGTCGTGTTGTTTCCGTCGACCTACGAGGGCTTCGGGATGCCGATCGTCGAAGCGCAAGCGACGGGGCGTCCGGTCGTCACCAGCGATCGCGCTCCGATGAACGACGTCGCCGGGGGCGCCGCCTGCATGGTCGACCCGGAGGATCCGGCGTCGATTCGGGCGGGCGTGGAGCGCGTGCTGGCCGACGATGGATACCGCGCCGATCTTGTGCGCCGCGGCTTCAACAACCGCGAGCGTTTCCGACCCGAAGTCGCGGCGCGCGCGTACGCGCAGATTTACCGCGAGATGGCGGAGGGGATTTCCGCTACGACGTAGGTGCGGATGCTGCGTTCATGCGCTTCTGGAGGCGTGACTTGCGGCGGGCGGCGGCGTTCTTATGGATGACGCCCTTGGCCGCGGCCTTATCCAGCTTCTGTACCGCCAGCTTCAACGCGTCGGGCCCCGCATCAGTGCCTGCAGCGGTAACCGCGCCCTTGGTGCGTGTCTTTAACTCTGACCGAACGGCCTTGTTCGACGACGCGTGCCTTCTCGTTGGTGAGAATGCGCTTCTTTTGGCTCTTGATGTTTGCCACGAGGTTCCTTACGAACTGTTGTTACGGAGGACGTAAAAAGTTAGCAGGTCAGCTGCCCATAACATCCATCTGTGCTGCGTGTAGCCCTCGCCCCGACGCCGACGCGTTCGTGGGCGCGCGCGGCGGTGGAGGCCGCCGGCGCGGCGGTGGTCGATGACCCTGCGACCGCCGAAGTCCTGTTGTTCCTGGCTCCCGACGACACCGAGGGGCTTGCCCGCGCGCTCAAGGAGTCACCGGACGCCGCCTGGGTGCAATTGCCGTGGGCGGGCATCGAGGCGTTCGTGGCCGCCGGCGTGCTCGACCCGTCACGCACGTGGACCTGCGGGAAAGGCGTGTACGCCGAGCCGGTGGCGGAGCACGCGTTGGCCCTGGCGATGGCGGGGCTGCGTGAGCTTCCCGATCGCGTCCGGGCCACGTCGTGGGGCATGCAGGGCGGTGTGTCGCTCTACGACGGCGCGGTCACGATCCTCGGTGGTGGCGGCATCACCGAGTGCCTGATCGACTTGCTGACTCCGATGCGCACGCGCATCACGGTGGTGCGGCGCGACCCGTCGCTATCGCTCAATGGCGCGACCGAGGTTGTGGGTCCCGACGCGTTGTTCGACGCCGTCGCTGAAGCCGATGCGGTGATCTTGGCGCTCGCTTTGACGCCCGACACCCAGGGCATCATCGACGCAGACGCGTTGCGGGCCATGCCCTCGCACTGCATGGCTCGTCAACGTCGCCCGCGGTGCTCACGTCGTCACCGAGGACCTCGTGACCGCCCTGCGCGAGAACTGGATTGGCGGGGCCGGCCTGGATGTGACTGACCCGGAGCCCCTGCCCGACGGCCACCCGTTATGGGAGCTGCCCAACTGCATCATCACGCCGCATACCGCCAACTCGCTCGAGATGGGTCTGCCGCTGCTGGCCAAACGCGTGACTGAGAACCTACGCCGGTACGCTGCGGGCGAACCGCTCGTTGGCTTGGTCGACCTCGCCGCCGGCTACTAACAGAACTCTCACTTTGTCCACCGCGCCCCTCGACAAAATCCGTGCTGTCGCCATCGTGGCGCACGTCGATCACGGCAAGTCCACTCTCGCCGACCGCCTGCTCGAGATCTGTGGGGCGGTCGATCCGCGCAACATGAAAGCGCAGTACCTCGACTCGATGGACATCGAGCGCGAACGCGGCATCACCATCAAGGCGCAGAACGTGCGGTTGCAGTACCGCGACCACGACATCTTCCTCATCGACACGCCGGGCCACGTCGACTTCGGTTACGAGGTGAGCCGCAGCCTCGCGGCGTGCGACGGCGTGATCCTGCTCGTCGACGCGTCGCAAGGGATCGAAGCCCAGACGCTGGCCAATTGTTTCCTCGCCCTCGAGCACGACCTCACGATCGTGGCCGCGCTCAACAAGATCGACCTGCCCGCGGCGGACCCGGACCGGTATGCGGCGGAGATCGAACAAGTACTCGGCATCCCCGCGGCGGAAATCCTGCATATCTCGGCCAAGACCGGCGAAGGCGTGCGCGAGTTGCTCGACGCGGTTCTCGAGCGCATTCGGCGCCCCCACCGGCGACCCCGACGCGCCGCTGCAGGCGCTCGTGTTCGACAGCTACTACGACCAGTACCGCGGCGTCGTGTCGGCCGTCCGCGTCCTGAACGGTTCGATGCGAAACGGGGCGCGGTTGCGCTTCATGCAGGCCGGTGACCTGCACGACATCGAAGAGATCGGCCTCAAGACACCTGACCACACGCCGACGGCCGAGCTCACCACCGGCGAGGTGGGATACCTCATCGCCGGCATCAAGAACGTGGCCGACGCCCGCTCGGGTGAAACCATTACCGACGCGGCGCGGCCTGCGCCGGCGCCGCTCGAGGGTTACCTCGAACCCAAGCCGATGGTGTTCTGCGGTCTCTTCCCGATCGACGGTGATGAGTTCGAGAACTTGCGCGAGGCGCTGGAGAAGCTGCGCCTGAACGACGCGTCGTTCACCTACGAACCGGAGACGTCGGGCGCGCTCGGGTTCGGTTTCCGTTGCGGCTTCCTCGGCTTGTTGCATATGGAGATCGTGCGCGAACGCCTCGAGCGCGAGTTCAACTTGTCGCTCATCGCAACGGCGCCGTCGGTCGCGTATCGCGCGCACGTGCGCGGCGAGATCATCCAGGTCGACAACCCGGCGGCGATGCCGGCTGGCGGTGAGGTCGACCTCATCGAGGAGCCGATGCTGTCGATCACGATCCTGACTCCGTCGAGCTACACGGGCACGCTGATGGAGCTGTGCCAAACCCGTCGCGGCGAGATGACGCGCATGGAGTACCTCAGCCCCGAGCGCGTAGAGCTCCAATACCGAATCCCGCTGGCCGAGGTGGTCATGGACTTCTTCGACGCCCTGAAGAGCCGCACCAAGGGTTACGCCAGCCTCGACTACGAGCCCGCCGGTTACGAGAAGTCCGATCTCGTGAAGCTCGACGTAATGCTCAACGGCGTGCCCGTGGACGCCTTCTCCACGATCATCCATCGCCAGAAGGCCTACGACTACGGCCGCCGGATGACCGAGAAGCTGCGCGAGCTCATCCCGCGCCAGATGTTCGACGTGCCGATCCAGGCGGCAATCGGCGGACGGATCGTGGCGCGCGAAACGGTCAAAGCCAAGCGCAAGGACGTGCTGGCCAAGTGCTACGGCGGCGACATCACGCGAAAACGCAAGCTCCTCGAGAAGCAAAAAGAGGGCAAGAAGCGGATGAAGAACATCGGCCGCGTCGAGGTGCCCCAAGAAGCCTTCGTCAGCGCGCTACGCCTCGACGACTAGGTCACCGCCCGAACGTTTGGCTCGCAGCAATGCGGCGTCGGCCGCCGCGAGCGTTGCTGCCGGATCGCCGCCTTCGTAGACCGCCACGCCGGCGCTGAAGCGAACGCGCGAGACAACGCGCAGCCGGTCGACCACTTCGTTGGCGGCCGTTCCGGCGCCGCGGAGGATCAGCACGAACTCGTCGCCGCCCCAGCGCGCAACCGTGTCGTCTCGACGAATCGACGCGGACAGTTCCTCGGCGATGCGCACGAGGTGTTCGTCGCCGGCGTCGTGGCCGTACGCGTCGTTCACGGCCTTGAGCTCGTCGAGGTCGAGCATGACCACAGCGTCGCCCGCGGTCAGCGTTGCCAGGGCGGCTTTCGCGCCGCGCCGCGTCGGCAATTGCGTGAGCTCGTCCAGGGGATACCGCGACTTCGAGCGCCGGAACACCCGGACAGTGTGACCCGAAATGAGAGGATGGGGCCATGCCGGGCCCGCTTCGCCGTCTCGTCGTGGTCGGCCAGGGTTACGTCGGCCTTCCTCTGGCGATGCGCGCGGTTGAGGTTGGCTTCGACGTGATCGGTCTCGAGATCGACGAGACGCGAGTCGCGCGGCTCGCCGCCGGGGATTCCTACATCGAGGACATCGACAACACCACGTTGCGCGCCGCGCTAGACGCTGGTCGTTATCGGCCCACCGGCAATCCCGCCGACGTCGACGGTTTCGACATCGCCGTCATTACCGTGCCCACGCCGTTGCGCGACACGCTGCCGGATCTGAGCCATATCGAATCCGCAGCCCGCACGCTCGCGCAGGCGCTACGGCCGGGCGCGCTGGTCATCCTCGAGTCGACGACGTATCCCGGCACGACCGAGGAGTTGCTGGTCCCGCTGCTGGAGGCCGGAAGCGGTCTGGCCATCGGCACCGACGTGCTCGTCGGTTACAGCCCGGAGCGCATCGATCCGGGCAACCAAGAGTTCACGTTCGTGTCGACGCCCAAAGTGGTGTCGGGCATCAACGCGGCGTCCCTCGCCGCGGTCGACGCGTTCTATTCGGAACTTGTCGCCGAGACCGTGCCGGTTTCCACGCCCAAGGAAGCCGAGCTCTGCAAGCTGCTCGAGAACACCTTCCGCCACGTCAACGTCGCCCTCGTGAACGAGTTGGCGATCTTCGCCGGCGAACTCGGCATCAACCTGTGGGAAGCGATCGACGCCGCGTCGACCAAGCCGTTCGGCTTCATGCCGTTCTGGCCGGGTCCCGGCGTGGGCGGCCACTGCCTGCCAGTAGACCCGAGCTACCTGTCGTGGCAGGTCCGGCGGTCGCTGGGCGAGAGCTTCCGGTTCGTCGAGCTCGCCAACGACGTCAACGCCCACATGCCGATCTACGTCGTGCGGCGCATCGCCCGGGCGCTCAACGAGCGCGGACTCGCGGTCAAGGGCAGCCGCATCCTGGTGCTGGGCCTGGCCTACAAGCGCAACACGAGCGACGCCCGCGAGTCCCCGTCACTGGCCATCGCCTCGCAACTGTTGGCGCAGGGCGCCGACGTACGCGCCGCCGATCCGTTCGTCGACGACTCAGTGCTTCACGGCGAGGTCACCCGCGTCGAGTGCACGAACGAGGAGCTGGCAGGCGCGGACGTCGTGGTGGTGCTGACCAACCACGACGCGTTCGACGTCAAAGCGGTGGTCGAGCACGCGTCGTTCGTGTTGGACTGCCGGCGCGCCGTACCTTCAGCGCTGCACGTGGAGTACCTCTAAGCGAGCCGGTGTTTTACGCGGCGCTGTTCGCCCGGCGCCGGCGCGATGCCAGCACGAGCAGGTAACCGAGGCCGAGGAGGCCGATCCCGAGCGGGGACCAACGCACGATCGTGGTACCGGTGCGGGCGAGACCGCCGCCGCTGACCGTGCCCTTCTTGACGATGGTGAACTTGACGGTGACGGTGCGGCCGGCGGTGTTGGCGCCCGTGCCCTTCGCTACTGAGGTGACGACAGAACCGATCGGGCCGATCGTCAGGACTTGACCGTTCACTGCGACCTGCACTTGCGTCGGAGCGGCGAGACCGGTGGCGGCGAGCGGGTGCAGGACACCGAGGCGACCGAGCGCTTCAACGAGCTGCGCCTTGATCTCGAAGTGCTCGATGATGCAGCCGTTGGCGTCGGCGACCGAGTTGGGCGTGATGGCCCTGCCGTTTACGACGATCGTGACGACCGCGCCCGGGAGGAAGTTGCACTGGGTGACGTCGAAGGACGTGCCGATTTCCCGGAGGCCCAAGTCGAGTTCAGCCGAGGTGGGCTGCGGGCCGGGGATGGTCGGGGTGCCCGGATAGCCGGTCTGGGCCTGCGCGAGCGGGGCGCTCACACCGACTGCGAGTGCGACCGCCGCCACAATCGCGACGCGCCGAAAAGCGTTCTTCCCATATGCGAACATCCGGACAGCGTATCGGTCTCGCTTGCCGTGCGAAAGCATCGAGTTCACGAGTGGGTCTCGGAAAGTTTCCACGACAGGTCCAACGGTCGGCTCCAGTCCTCCGGAATATCTGGCGCGTTTCGTACCCTCCACCCCAGTCCAGTAACCGATACGTGCAGTTTCATTGGGCGAACGCGGGCTTGGGGCACCAAACGAAGACGCAACATGCCGTCGGAAACGGCGTTGGGGATGGCGGTGGAGAACGACACCGTCTTCGTGGCCCCCGCGGGTACCTCGGCGGCGTCGTAGCTCAGGCGCAGCTTCGATTCTTCGACGCTGTTGAGTTGGTCGCCGCCGGATGGACCCCAGAAATAGACGCGGGCGCGGTACAGCCCGGCAACGTTGGTGACGATGTTGTCGGGCCCGAATTGCTCCGAGGACGGCGTGGGCACGGGCGCCGTGTTCGGCACCGTGACCGTTGCGTTGATGACCGCGGTCCCGTCGGGCGTGACCGTCACGTCCATGTCAACGGTTGGGTCGACAAACCAGTCGAGCTTGTTCGCGGTGCCGTTCTGCACGGCGATATGCACGGTGCGACGAGGAACCACCCGTCCAACCGCGCCGCTCAATCCGGCCCGATCGAGGCGCGCCTGGTCGTCGGGGTTCGCGCTCGTGACCGAGACGTGGCCGCCGGCGGCGGCGTTGCCTAAAACGCGGACGAGCGCGGTGGCGTTGATCGGTCCGCTCTCCAGGCGACCGATGACGGCGGTGGTCACATCGGCCAACAACTTCTGACGGAGTTCGCGGCCGTTGCGGTCATCGGCGACAAGCCCGTACAGGTCGTGCAGCAAGACCTTGGCGGCGTTGTCCGACGAGATCGGTTGGGCAATCCCGGCGACGGTGACCGGACCGGTGAGCGACAACAGCGACGCCAGCGCGGGGATGTCCAGCGCGATCGTGCCGTCGACCGTGACGCCCGTGGCCTTGTGGTACATCGAGCGCATCGTCTGGCCGGTCAGCGCGGTGTCGGCCGTTGCGTTCACCGACTGCCAGAGCTGCAACGGCTGAAGCGCACCGAACATCGTGGTGGTGCCGACCGGCAGCGCGACGTCGGTGACCGGAGCGCTAAGCGGAATGTCGTCAACGCTGCCGGATTTGGTTATGCGCAGCGAGCCGTTGGCCGACTCCGCGAGCGCGTAGCTGAGCACCATGCCTTGGTCGCGCATTTCGGCGTTGTTTTGGATGCCGATGAACACCCGTCGAGGACCGTCGCCGCCAAGGAGGGTGCGGGCGACGCGGATCGTGTCGGCCCCGGTCGTCAGGCGGTGCGACGTGTCGCTCAGCGCCTCGTCTAGTTCACGGGTTGCGTCCTCGAGCGGTCCCCACTGCGAAGATCGATGCGTCCGTGGAAGCGCGTGCAGGGCGCGCCCGGCGCGTTCGGCGGCGTCGGCGAGCTGCGCCACCGCGTCGAGGTCGACCGTCGCGTTTTGCACGGTGAGCGCGCCGCGTAGGCCGGCCATGGCGGCGGTCAACTCGTCGCCGGTGCGCGCCGCGTCGTGCGCGACCCGCACCGCGCGGAGCAGCCCGTCGCGCTGGGTGGACACTCCGGGGATGACGCCCGCCAGTTTGAGGATGGGCGCCCGTTCCAGTCGGTTCTCGGCGCGCTCGGTGCGCCGCACGGCGTCGCCGGTGATCGCGCGCAACCGGTCGGCGGCCGCCTGGTCGGTGGCGGTGCCGAGGTCCGCGCTTGACTCGGTGAGTTCGCTGCGGGCGGTAATCAGGTCATCGCGCGCCGAGCGCACGTCGAGCGCGCCCCAAATGGCGAGCGCGACGAACACCGCGACTAACAGGCCGAGAAACACCATCGTTTTCGACTGCGGTCGGCGGAACCGCGGCCAGCGCAGCCGACGCCGCCCGGTCAGGCGGCGCATCCGTCGTTCGGTGACGGTTTGCCGCTGCGTCATTATTTCGGCGCCATTATTTTGGCGCCTCCGCCCGAGGGCTCCGGCGCTCTGCCCGGCGGGGTCCCCAGCCCCGCCGGCTTGCCGTGGGGGTGCGTGCACCTTCGGGTTGTTCGGCGCGTCGCTCTGTTTCGCGAGCCGTGTTGGCCGGCGGAAGGGCGGGGAGTCTCAGCACGAGTGCTAGGGCGAGCAGTCCGATGACTCCTACGGGTACCGCGACGGGTAGGGCGGGGACGACCCCGCGGCCGACGATTACGCCGAGCCCGCAACACGTGGCCGAGGCGGCGGTGATGATCGTGGCGACGACGCGCGTCGACAGGCCGAGGCGCAACAACCGGTGCGACGTGTGATCGGTGCCGCCCACGTACACCGGCACGTGGCGCGATGCGCGCGCGAGATCACCACCACTGCCGTGTCGAACAACGCCGGCCCCGCGAACAACACGATGGCGGTGATGCTCGCCGGGTGCTCCACGGGAAATCTGAGTTTGAGCGCGATCACCGCCAGCAGATAGCCAAGCGGCAGCGCGCCGGCGTCGCCCATGAAGATGCGCGCCGGGGGCCAGTTGTAGACCAGGAACGCCAGACACGTTCCCGCCACAACCGCCGCCAGCCCGCCGACGAGTATCTGCTCGCCGAGGCCGGCGGTGAACGCGAGAGCGACGGCCGACGACGCGGCGATGCCGCCGGCGGCGCCGTCCATGTTGTCGATGAAGTTGAAGGCGTTGGTGATCCCGACAAGCCAGACCACGGTGAGGACCCAGTCGAGCGGCCCGCCGAAGAGGTTTACCCGCGCGCCAGTGCTGGCCGCGCCCAACGCCGCGAGCGTTTCGGCCGCGAGGCGAGGGCCGGGCCGAAGGTTCTTGATGTCGTCGAGCAGGCCGACGAACGCGAGCAGCAGCGCGCCGGCGATGATGATGCCCGCTTCGGTGCGCCACTGACCGAGAAACGGCGACACTGCGGTGGCCACGAGGATGATTGCCACGCCGCCGAGGTAGGGCGTAGGCGAAGTGTGCAGCCGATCAGCACGCGGCGGCGACGTGACGTCGTGGGCGAGGGCGACGCGTTGGACCAGCGGCACGACAGCCAGGGTCGCGACGAATGACCCAACGCCCAGAATGACAACGCTCAGTGGCAGCAAAACTCTCCCTCTTGCCCGGGCGAAGGTTATTCGTCAATACAGTCGAGGCCGTGGACACGCCCGTGCGACCGCCGGTAGCGCCGATGCTGGCCAAGACCTCCCCGACGATCCCGGTGGGGGAGGGCTGGCGATACGAACCCAAGTGGGACGGGTTCCGCTCCATCATCTTCCGCCACGGCGACGAAGTCGAGCTCGGAAGCCGCAACTCCAAGCCGTTGACGCGCTACTTCCCCGAAGTGGTCGACGCGGTGAGGGCGGCGTTTCCCCAGGACGCGGTGGTCGACGGCGAGCTTGTGATCGTGGCCGACGACGGACGCGTCGACTTCGACCTGCTGAGCCTGCGGGTGCACCCCGCCGAGTCACGCATCGAACGGCTCCGCAAGGAGATCCCCGCGCTGTTCGTCGCCTTCGACATGTTGGCCCTCGACGGCGAGGACCTCACTGGCCGGCCGTTCGACGAGCGGCGCGCCCATCTCGTAAAGGCGCTCGGTGATGCCGGCGCCGGCATCTACATCACGCCGATAACCGAGGATCCCGACACCGCGGACATGTGGTTTCACAAATGGGAGGGCGCGGGCCTCGACGGCGTGATGGCGAAGCAGGCAACTTCGATCTACTCGCCCGGACTACGCACGATGATGAAAATCAAGCACGAGCGAACGATCGACTGTGTCGTGGCCGGGTTCCGCTGGCACAAGGACGGCAAGGGCATCGGCTCGCTGCTGCTCGGGTTGTACGACGACGACGGCGCACTGCACCACATCGGGGTAACCGGCAGTTTCACCGTCGCGAAGCGAACCGAGTTGATCGAGGAACTCGCGCCCTTGCGCGACAACGCCGCGGAGAATCACCCGTGGCGCGAGTGGGCGAACCTGTCCGCATCGGGCACCACGTCGGCACCGACGGGCAACCGGTGGAACGCGAAGAAGGACATGTCGTGGGAGCCGCTGCGCCTCGAACTCGTCGTCGAGGTCGCGTACGGGCACTTCCAGGGCAGCCGTATGCGCCACGCGGCGTCGTTCCGCCGCTTCCGCCCCGATCGCGAACCGGCGAGCTGCACCTACGCGCAAGTCCAGCCACCCGAACCTGTCTCGATCGTCGAGGTGCTGGCGGAGGCTTAGTCGGGCTTCGGCTTCTTCGCGCGTGACGGAGCGACGCGCGGCGGTTCGTTGGGTTGGCTCGGATACACCGGCGGCCACGGGGCGTCCATCATGCCGCCGGCGATGTCGGCGTCGTACATGTCGAGCAGCGGCTGCAGCGACTGGGGATCGTCGTACATTGCCGCCCACGGATCGCCATTGGCCTGCAGTCGCGCCGGTACCGTCGCCAGTGTCAGCGCGCCGATGTCGACGGTCGGCAACTCGTCCCACGTGAAGGGTGCCGACACACGCGTGCGTCGTCGTCGGCGCGCACCGCCCACGCGCCGAACACGGTCTTGTGCGGGCACGTTCTGGTTGTAGTCGACGAACACCCGCTCACCGCGCTCCTTCCTTCCACCACTGCCAGGTCATCAGCTCCGGGCGACGCCGTTCCATCTCCCGCGCCAACGCCACTGCGCAGGCGCGCACCTTGTAGCTGTCCCACTTCGGTAGTGCTCGCACGTAGATATGAATCCCGCGTGAGCCGGTGGTCTTGGCGAACCCTTTGATGCCGAGCTCGTCGAGCAGCGTTTTCACTTCATGCGCGCCCTCGCGCACCATCTCAAAGGTCACGCCGGGGGACGGATCGAGGTCGATGCGCAACTCGTCGGTTACCTCCGGGGTCGCGGCGCGATAGGGCCACGGATGAAACCCGAGGCAGCCGAGGTTCACCGCCCACAGGACGTGCGAGAGATCGGCGCACACGAGCGCGTCCGACGTCGTGCCGTTGGGAGTGGACACGATGGTCGTTTGGAGCCACTCAGGTCGCTTCTCGGGCACGCGCTTTTGGAAGAACGAGGGACCGCTCGCCCCGTTCGGGTACCGCTGCAACAACAACGGCCGGTCACCGTTGGCGGCCAGCAGCGGCGCCTCGACGGCTTGGTAATACGCGGCGAGGTCGGCTTTGGTTTCGCCGCGCTCGCCGAACATCACCTTGTCCGGGCTGGTGATCGTTACCTCAGGCCGACTCACGTCCAGCAGTCAACCACGCCGCTTCTTGGCGTCCGAGTTCAGTCGCCGGCGGGCCGTCGTAAGCGGCGAAAGGCCAAATCTCCTGACAAATCCCGAACCAGTCCCGCGTGGCGTTGAGCCGAGCGAGAATCGCGTAGAGGCCGAGGTTGATGCGTTGCAGCAGCACCCACTGCGGAGGCAGGTTGGCGTGCTTTACGACACGCGACGCTGAGCCGCTCATGTCGAAGAACTGCGACACCATTTTCGCGGCGTACTCGTGGGTCACGAGGTGCTCGCCCTTCTCGCGCACGAGCTTGTAGAAGTACGCGAAGTAGTCCTCGACCTCTTCGTTGGTGACCGGTGCGTTGCGCTGCAGCGTGCCGTTGTCCTCGATGACGCGCCGGTACTCCTCGATGTCGTTGTGCAACACGATCGCCGTGATCATCTCCGCGGCCTCGTCGGTCTCGGCCTGCGTGAAGCGTTTCACCAAGCCGAAGTCGAGGAACGTGACCTGCCCGTCGGGGCGGAAGAGATAGTTGCCCGGGTGCGGGTCGCCGTTGAAGGCCTTGAATTGGTAGAAGCTGCGGAACACGAAGCGGTAGATGGTTTCGGCCGCGAGGTTCTTCTGGTCTTGCGACCACGTCGTGTCGACTTCGGCGAAGCGGGCGCCTTCGGCCATCTCCGTCGTGAGCACGCGTTGCGACGAGTATTCGTCCAAGACGGCCGGGATATGGATGAACGGATGTGTCGCGTACCAGTCGTGGAAGTCGCTCTGGTTCTTGGCCTCCAGGCGGTAGTCGACCTCTTCGCTGATGCGGGCCCGGATCTCGTCGACAATCGGTTGCGGGTCGAGCCCGGGAAACACCATGCCGAGCACGCTGAACAACAGTTGGGAGTTGTCGAGGTCCGACATGATCGCCTTGTCGACGCCGGGATACTGCACCTTTACCGCGACGGCGCGTCCATCCTTTGTCACGGCACGATGCACCTGACCGATCGACGCGGCCGAGATCGGCCTCTCGTCCCACTCGGCGAACACGACGTCGGGTGGCGCGCCAAGTTCCTCTTCGACAACCTGCGCCGCGAGCGCCGAACTCATCGGGGGCGCGTCGGCTTGCAACGTCGCGAGCGCCTCGCGCATCGGCTCGGGCAGGCCGTCGTCGAGGAAGCTCGCCATTTGGCCGATCTTCATCAGTGCGCCCTTCATGTTGCCGAGCGCGTTGACTACTTCTTCGGCCGTCTTCAGTTCGAACGCGGCGTCGAGCTCGGCACGCCGTTCCGGCGACGCGGTCGCGCGCTTGGCTTGATGCGTCGCGTAGTTGACGCCGACGCGCGCGCCCGTGCGGGCAACCGCGATGTTGCGCGCCATCGCCGACGTCGCGCTTACGCCGGATTCGGCGGGTTTCGCCCCGCCCGGTTGCGAGCGGCGACGCACGAACTCGACGACCGCCGCACCAGCGACGGCTGCGAGCACGACGCGGATCAGACGACGGCGCATCGTGCTGTTCTAGGCGACGAGGTCGAGTGACTCGCCCACGAGTTCGGTGCAGCGACGTCGCGCCTCGTCGAGCGACACCCACTCGTATCCGTCGTAGCCCGCGCTGAGCCGCACGATCGGTTGGTCATTGGTGGTTGCGACGAAGACGGTCCACGCCGGATCGATGCCTGGCACCGGCCACATGGGCATGGCCAATCCGGTGAGTTCGTCCAAGGCGCGCGCGGCGCACGACGCGATCGGCTCGTCGGGGAGGCGGGTCACCGCCGGTGGGCTCCACTCGTCGCGTTTAGAGAGCAGCAACACCTCGGCGGCGTTGCGCAACACGAGGACGGATACGCCCCACGGGGGAGTCGGACTCAGAAACAACCCCTCCATCGGAACCTGTAGCTGCGGTGGCGTGTTGGTCATCAATTTGACCTCTCGGGTTGTCCAAACCCCCTCGTGAATCCTTTCACAAAGTCTTTCGTGTCGCAACCGGTTGCCCGTTGCCGAAGGTTTCAGCCCCGGTGCGGGGAGCCGGCGGGGTTGGGGTCCCCGCCGGGCTAGTGATGAGCCGCGAGGCGAAGAGCCAGAGAAACCGCTATTTGGGCTCCCTTGGGAGCCCTAAAAGCCGTTCGCCGACGATGTTTTTCTGGATTTCGCTGGTTCCGCCGCCCAAACGGGCACCGGGCGAACCGACGAGGGAGTCGGCGGCGGCGCCCCGCAACATGGCGTCGGCGGTGGTCGCGCGCACGGCCGCGAGCTCGATCGCGAGCTCGGCGAGGCCCAATTTGGCCAAGCTCGAGGCCACCGACGCCGTCGGACCTTGCCGCTGGGCCAGCAAATCCAGGGTGCGGCCCCGGGTGTAGGCCGAAATCCGCCGATCCACTTCAGCGGCGGACCCGCCTGCTTGGTTGACGACGGCCTGAAGGCGTCGCTGCAGGGCCTTCGCACTGCCGCCGATGAAGCCCCGCTCGCGGGTCAACGCGCCCATGGCTACGCCCCAGCCACCGTGGAGCGGACCCACCAGCGCCTCGGCCGGCAGGATCACGTCGTCGAGCGTGACCTCGTCGAATTCGGCCGAACCGGTCATCTGGCGCAGCGGACGGGTTTGAAGGCCGGGAGTGTGCATGTCGACGACGAAGAACGAGATTCCCTCGTGTTTTGGTGCCTCAGCCAGGGATTTCGTGCGCGCCATCAGGATGCCCCAGTCGGCTCCACGTCCAGCTGAGGTCCAGACTTTTCGCCCGTTTACCCGCCACACATCGCCGTCGCGTTCGGCTTTGGTCGTTAACGAGGCCAGGTCGCTGCCGGCGTCGGGCTCGGAGAACATCTGGCACCAGACCCGTTCACCGCAAACCGTGAGCGGCAGGTGCGCTTTTTGCTGTCCGATCGTCCCGAACGTGAGGAGCGCGCCGGCGGTAAGGACGAGGCCGACCATATTGAGCACCGCCGGGGCCTCGAAATCGGCGGCGGCTTCGCGAAACGCCATCGTGTGATCCGGCGTCAATCCCTGCCCGCCCACCTCGGTCGGCCAGTCGATGCCGGCGAAGCCCGCTTCGTATAGAGCGGCCTGCCATCGGCGTCCGGCGTCGGTCATCTCGACGGGAAGGATCGCCCCCCAGTCACCAGGCAACTCGCCAGCGGCCTGGCGCTCGGCGAGCCAGCGGCGCGCCGCGGCTGCGTACTCGGTGACGTCCATGTCCCGAAACGTAGAGGGTCGTGTGGGACAATTGCCGACCTTCCTCAGGAGTTCGTCGTCATGCACGCAGTTGCCCAAAGGTTTGATACACGCCGTCGCACGATCGCCGCAGCCGTGGTGGTGCTCGCGGTTTTGGCCACGCTCGTCACGCCGCTGTTGCGCGCCAACGCGGCCGCCGGGATCAACGACTTCAGCGTCGCTGACGCGTCCGCCAAAGAAGGCACCGCAACCGACGGCGTGATGAATTTCACCGTCACCTTGTCGGGCCTCCTGTTGGTCGGGGGCGACGCCACCGTGCAATACGCCACGTCCGACGGCAGACGCGATCGCCGGCCAGGACTACACCGCCAAGGTCGGCACGTTGACATTCACGAGCACCGGATCCCAAACGGTGAGCGTCGCACTCAAGAAAGACGACGACCCGGAACCGAACGAGACGTTCACGCTCACACTTTTGAACCCGACCAACGCCGGTTTGGCCGACGCCACCGCCACCGGAACGATCGTGAACGACGACGTCGAATTCTCCGTGGTTGACACGAGCGTCGCCGAAGGCAACACCGGCACCACGAACAAGCCGGTTGAGGTTCGGCTGTCGGGTCCGTCGGACGTATCGACCAGCGTCACGGTGGCCACTGCCGACGGCAGCGCGGTCGCTCCCGGCGACTACACAGCAGTGCCGCCGACGGTCTTGACCTTCGCCGCGGGCACGGTGTCGAGGACTGTCGACGTGCCGATCAAGGGCGACACCCTCGACGAAGACAACGAAACTGTTCTGGTCAACCTGACCAACGCCACCGGCGGTGCGACGATCGCCGATCCGAGCGGTGTGCTCACCATCAGTGACGACGACACGGCCGTATTGCCCGTCGTGTCGATCGCGTCGAAGACTTTCGACGAGACGAACACCGGTCAGTTCAACGCCGAGTTCCTCGTCACGTTGTCGACGGCGACCGAACGCACCGTCACCGTGAAGGCCACCTCCGCCGCCGGCACCGCTACCGCCGGCGTCGGCAAGGACTACGAGGACCGCATCTCGCTCCTGACATTCGCGCCGAACGACGTTTCGGAATCGTTCCTGTTGCCGATTAACGGCGACACCCTCGACGAGGACGACGAGACCTTCACCGTGACGCTTTCCGAAGCCGACGGCGCCACGCTGTCGCCCACCAATGCGACCGCGACCGGCACCATCAAAGACGACGACCCTGCGCCGACCATTGCCATTTCCAGCCCGACGGTGGCCGAAGGCGGCAAGGCCACCTTCAACGTGACCCTGAGCGCGGCGTCCACCGCGAGGTCACGGTGCACGTGGCCTCGGTCAACGGCACCGCGACCGCTCCCGGCGACTACACCGCCGTACCCGACACGGTCCTGACCTTCCCCGCGCTGACGACCACCAAGCCCGTCGAAGTGCAGACCGCGCTCGACACGGTGGACGAGGCGAACGAAACGTTCCTGTTGAAGGCGAGCAACGCCACCAACGCCACGATCCCCGCCGCCGATAGCGGCACGGGCACCATTACCGACGACGACAACGCGCCGGCGCTCAGCATCGGCGACGTCACCGTGACCGAGGGCAACACCGCCACAGTGGCCGCGGTCTTCGCCGTCACCCTGAGCGGTGCGTCGGGCCAAACCATCACCGTCGGCTACGACGTCCTCGACGACACGGCCACCGCAGCCAACAGCGACTTCAACGCGACTGGAGGAACGGTCACCTTCGCGCCGAACGAAACCGCGAAGAGCATCACGGTGAACGTGAACGGTGACACGACGGCCGAGAACAACGAGACCTTCAAGGTGCAGCTGAAGAACCCCACGGGTGGCGCGACATCGACGCGCGCCGTCGGAGTCGGGACCATCACGAACGACGACGGCACGCCACCGCCTCCGCCGCACCTGATCACGACCGGCGCGGGCGCAGGCGCGGGTTCGCACGTGCGCTTCTTCGACGCGGCGGGCGCCGCCAAGCCGCCGCTCGCCTTCTTCCCGTACCAAAACGGTCCGGGCGTCCGCGTTGCCCGCGGCGATCTCGACGCTGACGGTCACGACGAAGTTGTGGTCTCGGCCGGTCCGGGGATCCCGCCCGTCGTACGCGTCTTCAATCCGTCGGGCGGTCTCATCGCGGAGACGCTCGCCTACGGCCAGTCGTTCAACGGCGGTGTGTACGTGGCGGTTGGCGACGTCAACGGCGACGGCAAGAACGAGGTCATCACTTCCGCCGGTCCCGGCGGCGGTCCGCACGTCCGCACGTTCGCTCTCGTAGGCGAGGTCGGCACGAACCGCACGCTGGTCGGCTCCAATGGATTCTTCGGCGCGGACGCCGGTCACTCGGGCGGCCTCACCGTTGCCGCCGGCGACCTCGACGACAATGGGACCGACGAAATCATCGTGGGGCGTGCGTCCAACGCCGAGCCGATCGTCGGGGAGTGGAACTACAACCCAGGCACCGGTGCGGTGACGTTCATCCGTGAGTTCCTCGCCTACGCGTCCGCGTTCCACGCCGGCATCACCGTCGCCGCTGGCGACCTCGACAACAACGGCCCCGCCGAAATCGTGACCGGCGCCGGCGAAGGCGGCGGCACCCACGTGCGTGTCTTCTCAGCGATCGGCGGCGGCCTGCCCGGCTCGCAGTACGCCTACCCGGGCTTCGGTGGCGCGGTGAACGTCGGCATTGGTGACATCGACGGCGACGGCACTAACGACATCATCACCGGCGCCGGTCCGGGCGGCGGCCCGCACGTGCGCGGCTTCAACGTGCTCATGCAACCGAAGGCGACCAGCTTCTTTGCCTACGACCCGGCGTTCCGCGGCGGCGTGTACGTCGCCGCCGGTCGCACGTAACTCCTAAACGCGAGTTTCGGCCTCCGCGGTCAGTCGCTTGTAGTCGACCTTGCCGTTGGCGGCGCGGCCGATGGTCTCCACTTGCAGCACCCGCTTGGGCGCTTTAAACGACGCCAGCTTCGTCTTGACGTGCCCGATGACCTGGCCCTCGTCGAGCGACGCGCCCGGGGCGAGCTCGACCATCGCCACGATCGCCTGACCGAACTTCTCGTCGGGCACGCCCACGGCCACCGCGTCGCGCACGTTGGGCGCGGTCTTCAACGCCTCTTCGACTTCTTCCGGGAAGACCTTCTCGCCGCCGGTGTTGATGCACACCGAACCGCGGCCCAGAAGTTCGAGCGTGCCGTCGGCCGCGACCGTCGCGAAATCGCCCGGGATCGAGTAGCGCGCGCCGTCGATGGTCTTGAATGTCGCATCGGACTTCGCCTGGTCCTTGTAGTAGCCGACCGGCGTGCGGCCTTTCACCGCCACCATGCCGATCTCACCCGAGCCGGGCTCGACCCGGCGCCCGTCCTCGGTGATCACGATTGCGTTCTCGCCCAGTGTGAATTTCGCGGTGCTCGCAGCACCCGCGGCGGAGGAGATCGAACTGCCCATGCCGAGCGCTTCGGAGGACGAGAAGGCGTCGACGCACAGCATGCCGGCGTGATGCTTGAGCAGTCCCTGTTTCGTCTGCTCACTCCACATCACGCCCGAACTGATGATGGCGAAGAGCGAGCTGATATTCCAGCGCTCCGGCTCCGCGTCGAGACACCGCAGCATCGGCTTGGCGAATGCGTCGCCCACGATGGCGATGATGCTGACGCCCTCGGCCTCGATCGTGCTCAGCAACTCCTCGGCCGAGTAGGTGCGCTGCGTGAGCGTGACGACGCAGCCGCCGGTGGTGAGGGCGGAGAAGCTGGTGAACGCGCCGGTGCCGTGCATCAGGGGGCACGCGGGGATGACCTTTGCGCCGGGCGCGGTGAGCATCGACCGCACGTCGTCGGGCGTGCCGTTGTCGGGATACTTCACGCCAGTGCTGGTGCCGTTGAGCGTGGCGAAGATGTCGTCCTGGCGCCACATCACACCTTTGGGCATACCGGTCGTGCCGCCCGTGTACAGCATGTAGAGGTCGTCGCCGCTGCGACCCCATGCCGGAGCGCACCGACCCTTGCTTAACTGCGCAGCGTCCTCGTAGGGGTCGGCCCATTCGGGGCAGTCGCCTGAGCCGTCGTCGACCCAGAGCCAGCCCTTGATGTTCGGCAGCTTGTCGCGCAACGCGGCGATGCGATCAGCGAAGGCGCCGTGGAAGATCACGGCCACCGCGTCGGCGTTGTCCCAGAGGTAGAGCAGCTCCTCGTCGCCGTAGCGGTAATTCGTGTTGACGGGGACGGTGCCCGCCTTCCAAATCCCGAAAATCGACTCGAGGTACTCGGGACCGTTGTAGAGGTACTGCGCCACCTTGTCCTGCCGCTGGGCACCGATGCCGAGCAGCCACTGGCCGATCCCGTCGGCTCGGTCGTCGAATTCCTTGAATGTGAATCGACGATCGCCGTGCACCTGCGCAACCGCGTCGGGCAACGTTTCGGCGACGGCTTCCCACACATCAGCAAAGTTCCATCCAGACATGGCGAGGGATCCTATGGTCTGGCTCTTATGAATCTGCTGGTGATCGGCGGGACGGTGTTTCTCGGGCGGCATCTGGTCGACGCCGCATTGGCCGCCGGCCACGACGTGACGTTGGCCAATCGAGGCCAGTACCAATCGAGACCTGTTTCCCGACGTCGCACGCCTCGTGGTCGATCGCGACGGCGACATCAGCGCGCTCGAGGCGGGCGAGTGGGACGCGGTCATCGACACGTGCGGCTACATCCCCGGCCACGTGCGAACCATCGCCGAGCTGCTGGCCGACCGCGTCGGTCACTACACGTTCGTGTCGAGCGTGTCGGTCTACACCGACGTCTCCACGCCCGGCGTCGACGAAAACGCGCCCGTCGGCACGCTCGAGGACCCGACGGTGACGCGAGGTGACGGGCGAGACCTACGGACCGCTCAAGGTGTTGTGCGAGAACGTGGTCCGCGACGTCTACGCCGACCGCGCGCTGATCGTGCGGCCCGGGTTAATCGTCGGACCGCACGATCCGTCGGACCGCTTCACCTATTGGCCGCGGCGCTTCGATCTCGGCGGCGACGCGATCGTGCCAAATTGGAAAGACATGCCGGTGCAGTTGGCCGACGGACGCGACCTCGCCGAATGGATGCTGCGGGCGCGCCGACGCCCGCACCGCGGGCGTGTTCAACGGCTGCGGGCCGCGCCACGCCCTGGACGCTGGCGGAGGTTGTCGACGCGTGCGTCCGTGCTGCGGGTGACAACGCGGCGGTTCCCGTGTGGGTCGACGAGGCGTTCCTGCTCGAGCACGAAGTCGATGCCTTGGGGCGAACTCCCGGTGTGGCTGCCGAGCACGTCCGAGCACGCCGGTATGTTGGCCGTCTCGGTCGATCGTGCCGTCGCGGCGGGCATGACGTTCCGGTCGATCGACGAAGTGGTGACCGACACGCTCGCGTGGGACCGCACACGACGCGACGAACCATTACGTGGGCCGCTGACCGCCGAGAAAGAGGCCGACGTGCTGGCCAAGTGGCGCACGAAAGGCGCCGCGTGATGCGAGCGAGCGATAGCCAGGGAGCGAGCGGTTCACAACGGCCCGCCCGGCCGGGGAGGGCTTTGTAAATGGATTTCGATCTTCCTGCCGACGACGACCCGCGCCGGCTCGCAAGTGCGGGAGTGGCTCGCCGCCCACCCGTCGCCGTCGGGACGGGACTTGGCCGACGCCGGCTATGTCGTGCCGCACTGGCCCAAGCCGTGGGGCCTCGAGGCCGACGCCATCCACCAGATCATCATCGACGACGAGTTGCGCCAGGCCGGCGTGAACCGTCCGACCAACCCGATCGGCATCGGCTGGGGCGGACCGACGATCGCCTACGCGGGCACCGACGAACAGAAAGCGACATACCTGCCGCGGTTGCTCTCGGGCGAAGACATCTGGTGTCAGCTCTTCAGCGAGCCGGGCGCGGGCTCGGACCTCGCGGCGTTCGAGCACGCGGGCGGTCGAAGACGGTGACGAGTGGATCGTCAACGGTCAGAAGATCTGGACGTCGCTCGGCCACATCGCCAAGTACGGCATCCTCATCGCGCGCACCGACCCGGACGCCCCCAAGCACCAAGGCGTGTCGTACTTCATCTGTCCGATGGATCTGCCCGGCATCGAGGTGCGGCCGATCATCGAGATGACCGGCGCTCACCTGTTCAACGAAGTGTTCTTCACCGACGTACGCATCCCGGCGGCCAACCTCGTCGGGCCGAAGCACGGCGGGTGGGCGCTGGCAAAAGTCACGCTCGGCAACGAGCGCGTGTCGTTGTCGGGCGAAGGCGCGCTGTGGGGCCGCGGGCCAACCGCGACCGACCTCGTGAACTACGCCGAAGACGCTTGGCGTCACCGACCCGACGATGCGTCAGCGCATCGCCAATGTGTTCACCGAGTCGGAGATCCTTCGCCTCATCCGGCTGCGGACCGTATCGGCTGCGATCAAAGGCCGGCCGCCCGGGCCGGAGGCCTCGATCCGCAAGGCGCTAGCCGACGAGCACGGTCAACACATCATGGAGGTAGCGAAGGACCTCTCGGGTGCGCGCGGGATGCTCAAGACCGACGACCAGTGGCACTACGGCTACCTGTTCGCACCGGCGCTCACGATCGGTGGCGGCACGTCCGAGGTGCAGCGCAACATCATCGGCGAGCGCGTGCTCGGCCTCCCGCACGACATCGACGTCGAAGTCGGCAAAACCTGGCGCGAGACCCTCGGCTCGCAAGCGGAGCTTGCTCGCCGAACCTAAACCCCGCCGGGCTCTCGGAGCCTTCGGACCGGCAAAAGCCGGCTCCTCCGGCGTTTGGTCATGCGTCCGAACTGATCGTTCTAAAGGCGCCGTCGCGGTCGAGGAAGCGGCGGTGCCAGCGCCGGGGCGTGGCGACGATGGCGCGGGGTTCGTCTTCGAATAGCCACCGGGCGAAATGCGCCGCGTCCAGCCGGTCGAGCCCGGCGATGCGAAGCGCGCCGCGGATGCCCTTGCGGTGCGACAGACCGTTGCGGCTGAGCCAACCGGCGAGCCGGTTGTCGACGCCGAGCGTGCGCTTCACCTCGCGGCGATACCGGCTGGCCGCGTCGCCGCCTCGTGACGATCGCATGCGCCGCGTAGTTCACCGGTCTCCAGCGCCTGGCCGATGCCTTCACCGGTCATCGGATCCGTGGCGCGGGCGGCGTCGCCGACGAACAGGACACGGCCGTCGAGCGCGTCGAGCGCAGTCTTTTCGACCCGCGCCGGGATCGGCCACGCCTTGGCCGGCGATTCCTCGACGTTGGTCGCCGAGCACGGCGGCGAATGTGCGGGCGCTCCATCACCTCGCGGAAACGGCGGCCGAGATCTCTCGTGGGCTCTCCCGGCTTGCGCAGGATGCCGATGCCGACGTTGACGATGTCGTCGGCGAGCGGGAACGACCACGCGTAGCCCGGTCGCAGGTCCTCCTCGAACATCACCCACAGGTCGCGTGAGTCGTCGGTGGAGGCCTTGCGGTACTGGCGGAACGCGTGCCACTCGCCGAGGTAGCCCGCCTCGTCGCCGGCGCCGGTGAGCTTGCGAACCGCCGACCACACGCCGTCGGCGCCGATCAGGTAGTCGGCGTCGACGACGTCGCCGCCGTCGGTGGTCACGCGCACCGCGCCGTCGCCGCGGCGTTCGACCGCCACGACCGTCGAGCCCTCGCGCACGTCGACCCCGGCGCAACGCGCGAGGTCGACGAGCGCGGCGTCGAGTTCGGTGCGGCGCACGACCGCCGCGTAGGTGCCGCGGTCGCGCGGCAGAGGAAACCGAATGGTGCGACCCGAAACGCTGCGCACCACGACGTCGTCGACCGTTCTGCCAGCTCGGCAGCGTCGACGGGTCAAGACCGAGACGCTTCGAGCGAGCGCAGCGCGCCGTGGTCAGCCCGTCGCCGCAGCATTTGTCGCGCGGGAACGTCGCCTTGTCGATCACGACGACGTCCGCGCCGCCGCGCGCCAGCGTGATGGCCGCGGCGGTGCCCGCCGGCCCCGCGCCGACAACGACGACGACCCGCACGTGCGTCGCTACGCGCGAGCTTGAGGATCTCGTCGAAGCCGTCTTGGAGGCAGCCGACGAACACGTCGGGATCCGGCACCGCGGCCGGGTCGGTGTTGATGCCGAGGAACACCTCGTCGGGTCCCGACATCAGCGTGATGTTGGCGGCCGCGCCCGACAGGGGCCGAACGGGAACTGCGCCTCGACACGCCCGCCGGCCAGGTACACGTCCATCGGCGCGCCGGGCACGTTCGACGTCGTGAAGTCGACGCCCTTCAGCATGCTGCCGAAGAGCTGCGTCGTGATCCGCGACGGCAGCCGGTTGAGCATGCCCGCCATCGGCTGCGGTGAACGCCAAGCGCCGGCTCGGCGCGCTGTTCGACGACGAGTTCGCGGATTGCGGCCATGCGCTCGACCGGATCGGCGATTGTCATCGGCACGGCAAAGCGCGCCGGCACGAACTGGTTACCGCCGGCACCGGCAGTCGACGTGTCGCGAATGCTGAATCGGCATGCGCCATGCGCAGCGCGTCGACGTCGACGCCGTGGTGGGCGTGGTAGCTCGCGCAGGCCGCCGATGACGCGCGCCGACAAACGCGTCGTTGAGCTTGCCGCCCGCCACGCTTCGCCGCCGCCTTCAGGTCGGGCAACGAAACCGTGATGTGGTCGTAGCGGGCCGACAGCGAGCGGCCCGTCATGATCGGACTGCAGCGGCTCGAACGCGGGGGCGAGCATCGCGCGACGAGCGACGCGGCCACGTCGGCCGCCGTCGACGCGGTGGCGCTGGGTGTGCGCACGGCTTCGTCGACTTCGCCGGCGAAAGCGCGACACGATGCCGCGCTTGGCGGCGCACCTCGTGGGCGAAGCCGTCGCTGCATCAACTCGATCGCCGCAGAAGTTCTGCGGCCTCGGGCGTCGCCGGGCATCGGGCCAAGGTCGTCGGTCGGCTCGCGTTCGAGGTCGAGCATCGACAACGCGATCTCGACGCCGCCGACGCCGTCGGTCACCGAGTGGTGAACCTTCTGGATCATCGCGGCGCGTGCCGCCCTCGAGGCCCTCGACGACGAAGAACTCCCAGAGCGGACGGGCGCGGTCGAAGCCCTGCATGCCGATCGGCGCGGCCATGTCGAGCAGGTCGCGCATGGTTCCGTTGGCCGGCCGCGTTGAGGAAGCGCAGGTGGTAGTTCAGATCGAAGTTGGGGTCGAAGACCCACTTCGGCGGGGCTACCGCCAGCGTCGGCTGCACGGGCGCGTTGGCGCAGCCGGGGGATCATCCGGCTCGACCGGTCGATGCGCTCGGTCAGCCGCGCGCGGTCGGGCGCCTGGTCGAGCATCGGCGATGGCGACGATCGTGGACCGCAGCAGCGGGTCCTTCTCGATGCCCCACATGAGCGCGTCGGAGTCGCTCATGCGGTCGGTGAAGCTGGAGATCGGCCATGCCTGAGGTTACGCCCACCTTCGGCGGGCGAGCAGCGCTGTAACATGGCGCCTCTATCGGGCGCGAGCGCAGCTTCGAGTCCGGCGGCGATCGAGGGGTAGCGGAACTCGAAGCCGGCGTCGAGCAGCGCAGCGGGTACGACGCGCTGGCTGGCGAGGAGCGACTCGACCAACTCGCCGCCCATGAGCGCCTTGAGCGCGAACGGCGGGACCACCAGCGATCGCGGGACGGTGCACGGCCTTGCCGAGCGCCTTCGTGTATTCCGCGTTGGTGACGGGATTGGGCGCGGTCAGGTTCGCCGGGCCGCGCAACGCGTCGGTGTCGATGGCAAAGCGAATCGCCCGCACTTCGTCGGCGAGCGCGATCCAACTGACCCACAGTCTGCCCGAGCCGAGGCGGCCGCCGAGGCCGAGCTTGAACAGCGGGAGTTGTTCTGGCGAGCGTGCCGCCGCTCGCGGCTTGCACGATGCCGGTGCGGACGTGCACGACGCGGACGCCGGCGGCTTCGGCCGGCGCGGTGGCCGCCTCCCATTGCTGGCACAAACCTGGCGAGGAAGTCGTCGCCCGCAGGCACTGTCCTCGGTCGACGGTCGCGTCCCCCGATTGCGCCGTAGTAGCCGACCGCCGATCCCGACACGAGCACGCGCGGGCCGTTTGTCGCGGTCGGCGCATGCGTTGGCGATCGCGGTCGTGCCGACGACGCGCGAGTCGACGAGCTTCTGCTTCTGTTTGGACGTCCAGCGCTTCTCGGCGATGCCTTCGCCGGCCAGGTTCACGACCGCGTCGACGTTGTCGAACGCGTGCGCGTCGATCGTGCCTGCCTCTGGGTCCCACTGGATCTCGTCCTTGCTCGCCGGCGCGTGCGCACGACGGCGGCCACGTCGATGCTGTCATTGCGCAGTGAGGCGACGAGCGCCGATCCGATGAGTCCGTTGCTTCCCGTTACTGCGACGCGCATGAGGCTTGTCTAGACGGTGGGCGAGGTGGTGCTCGACGGAGCGGTCGTCGGCGGTGGAGGCGCCGTGGTCGTGGTGGACGCTCGCGGACGGGTCGTGGTGGTCACCGGCGTGCCCGAGCCGTCGCAGTTGACGCCCTCCTGGGGCCGATAGGTCGCGCGCACGCGGTCGGTCTTCTTCGTGCCGTCGGGATAGGTGCGCGTCCGCTCGGTCGACACAACCGTGCACACGCCTTTCTTCGCTTGCGTTTGGCCGGTCTGCGTGCCCGGCGCGTACTTCGTCGAGTACAGCGTGACGGTCAGCGTCGTGCCGGTGTAGGTCGGCCACACCAGCACGCCGTATGGCGTGTTGTTCGACGATGACGAGGTCGGGCTTGGGGTAGTTGAGCGTCGCCTCGCGCCCGTACGGGTAGCGGCTGATGTAAATGCTGTGGCTCTGGTACTCGCGCGAAGTCGAGACCGGCGAAGAACGCGGCGTTGAACAGCGTCGTGGCGAACTGCGAGATGCCGCCGCCGACCGCCTCGGCGAACTTGCCGTCCTCGATGACGTGGTCGACCACGAATCCCTTCGCCGTGGTGCGCGGTCCGACGTGCCCGTTGATCGACAGCCGGCTGTGCGGGCGGATGACGGTGCCGCGCACAAGGTCGGCAATGCGGTGGATGTTCGACACCCGCGGTGCGCAGCACGGGTGCTCGCGTCGTGAACGTGCCGACCAATTCTTTGATTGCGAACGCGGCGACGTCGGCGGCGGTGATCTCTGGCTCCGTGATCCGCAGCGGCAGCACGATGGGCGCGCCGGCGGACTTGCGGATGGCCGCGGTCAGCAGCGCCTCGACCTGCGCGGGCGTCACAACACCTCGTGCCGGTCTTGCCCGTGCGTCACGACGACCTGACCGTCGCTGGATGCCGTACCTCGTCTGCACGACCGGGCGTCCCGACGTCGCGGAACAATCTTGGCGAGGTCGTTCTACGGCGCGCGCGCCGCTGACACGCCGAGCAACAGCGCCTCGGGCGTTGGCAGCGCGTCGATCCACGTCGCGAGCATCACGGATCGATCGTCTCAGTCTCGTCGCCGGCGGTGACCTTGAGCGAGAGCTTGCCGAGCTTGTTGGCCTGGCGGGCCAGCGCTTCGGCGTCGGCGCAGTGAGTACTTGCGGCGACACCGAGGTCGCGCTTGACCCGCATGTCGACGGCGCGCCGTCGCGCACCGCGTCGGGCAACTTCGCCATCACGTCCTCAGGATCGATGCCGGACCCCTTCTCGCCCGCGACGGCGACGAACACGCCCCTTTCAACGCGAGCGACGGTTCCTTCGACGGCGTCCTCGGGCCGGGATCGTGTCGACGCCACGGCGAGGCGCAGCTTGCCTTCGTCGACGCGACTTCGATCGGCGCCGGGCGTTTCGACACCAGCGCTTTGAACCCGCTCCAGACCCGGCCGATCGGGTTGCCCGTCGCGGCCGACCTCAAGGGCGGCGTCGACCGTCTTGTCGACGTCGACGCGTGACGCCGAGCTCGTCGAGCGTGATGCGTGAACCCGCCCTTCGGGCGCGGTCACCTTCACGCGTCGCGTGCGCAGTTCGGCGTCGAGCTCCTTGACTTTCGTGCGTCAGCTCGGCGCGACTCAGGCCCGCGATGTCGTGCCGGCCAGCGTGACGTTGCGCGCCACTTTCGCGCGCCGCTCGTCAGCCGTCGCCGCAGCCGACGAGGCCCGAAGCGAGCACCGCCACGCCGAGCGCGACGAGCAAGAAGTCGTCGCCGTCTGCATCAACGTCAACGCTCGCGCAGATTCGCTGTCACTGCGTGCGCATACCCAGGCAGCGACGCACGAAGGCGGCGAACGGGCCCGGGTGGCTCATGTGGCCGCCGTGGCCGGCGCCGTCGATCCACTGCACTTCGGTGCCGAACATCTTCGCCATCGCTTCGCAGCCCTGCTTGTGGTGGTCCTGCGTAACTGAACCACCCGCGACCCCCACCGGCACCGTCAGCGCTCGGGCGTCGAACGGCGCCGTGTCGACGCGCAGCGACGCGCAGGTCGGCGAGCAGCGCCGGGCCCTCCGCCTTGCGCTGCTGCTGGGTCTTCATCGGCAGCATCTCCCACGCCATGTCGCCGGCGAGGTAGCGCATGAACGATTCGGCCGCCTTCGCCGGGTCGTCGGTCTCGGCCAGCGTGCGCGTCCCGGCGGTGGTCGACGGCCACCAGTCGAGCCACGGCATGGGCGACTCGTACACGCCGACTGCACCGACGAGGTCGGGCCGGCGGGCGGCCGCGCGCGAGCGTGATCACGCCGCCGAGGCTGTGGCCCACGATGGTGGCCGGACGCGCCCGGAAGAATCCGAGCTCAGCACGCCGATCAGGTCGTCGATGTGCGACGTCGAGGGTCTCGGCGATGCGGGCATGCCCATCGAGTTGGCGTAGCCCGCGCCGGTCGTAGGTGGTCACCACGGTGTCGTGGAGGTAGCCCACGACGCGGCTGAAGCTGGCGCCCCGATCCATGACGCCGTGCACGAGCACGACACGCGGCGCGTCGTCCTCCCGGTCGTCGTCGAAGACCTGAACTGACAGTTGCGGCTCCACCGCCTCAGATTTGCAGGCCACGATGGGAAGCGTGCGTCATCTCGACTCTGAGCCCCGCCGGTTGCCCGCCGCGGCCGCCCACGTGTTCGTCGACGACCTCGACATGCCGGTCCTCGAACGACGACGACGCGCACCACCTGCGCGGGTGCTGCGACTGCGCGACGGCGAGGCCGTCACCGCCGGTGACGGCGCGGGCAGTGGCGGCTGTGCGCGTTTCCGGCGCCGGGTTGTCGGAGCCGGTCGCGCCGATTGCCACTGCGCCGACGGCCGGCGCCTGCGGTCGTGATCGGCGTTCGCGCTGACGAAGGGCGACAAGCCCGAGCTGGTCGTGCAGAAGCTGACCGAGCTCGGCGTCGACCGCATCGTGCCGCTGCGCGGCGCGCGCAGCGTCGTGCGGTGGGACGACGCCAAGGCGGCGCGCAACCTCGAGCGCTCCGGGCCGTCGCCCGCGGCGCGGCGATGCAGTCGCGGCGCGCCTGGCTGCCCACGATCGCCGACGCCGCCACCGCTCGCTGAACTCGCCGAGCAGGCCGAGGCGGCCTCGCGCTGGCCCACCCGGATGGCGAGCACCGCTGAGCCTACGATCGCCCGCCGTGGCCGTCGGCCCCGAGGGCGGCTGGACCGACGAGGAGCTGTCGCTGGTGCCGCACGGTCGATCTCGGCGCCACGACCCTGCGGGCCGAAACCGCCGCCTTGGCGCCGGCGTTTTGCTTGACCGCGCTGCGCGACGGCCGGGTCGAACCGCGGCTTTCGCCCGGTGCTCTTGACCACGTAGAGTGGTGGATAGTGGATGACCCCGAAGACGGCGACGCCGAACTACAGCATTCGCGTCGGCCAGCGCCTCCGGGCCGTGCGCAAGCAGCGCAACCTGTCGCTGCACGCGGTCGAGGCGCGGTCCGACGGCGAGTTCCGGGCGTCGGTGCTGGGCGCCTACGAGCGCGGCGAGCGCGCGATTTCCGTCGCCCGGCTGCAACGGCTCGCCGCGCTGTACGAGGTCTCGGTCGACCATCTGCTGCCCGGGCGACGACGGCGCGCCACGCTCGACCTGCGCGAGGGCGCCGCGGGCGCGCCGCCGAGCTGGCCCGTCGCCGGCGACGAAGGTCCGCCCGTCGTCATCGACCTCGCCGGCCTCGAACGCTTGCCCGCCGAAGAGCGCGAGCTGATCGGCCGCTACGTCGGGATGATCCAGGTCAAGCGCCAGGACTTCACGTCGCGCCGCCTCGCGATTCGCCGCGACGACCTGCGCGCGCTGGCGTTCCTGTTCGAGACGACGCCGGCGATCATGCGCCGCCGCCTCGACCAACTCGGCGTCTCCGTCACGTGCGTAACGCCGTGTTCGGCGTTTACATCCACATCCCGTTCTGCTCGAAGCGGTGCGACTACTGCGCGTTCGCGACGTGGACCGATCGCCATCACCTCCACGGCGAGTACGTCGACGCGTGCCGCGCGGAGCTCGGCGCGCGCCGAGTTTGCCGGCGGCGACGTCGGTGTTCGTCGGCGGCGGCACGCCGTCGCTGATCGCCGCTGCGCTGCTCGCGGTCGTTGCTCGGCGACGTCGCGCGTGCCGCCGGACGCCGAGGTCACCGTCGAGTGCAATCCCGACAACGTCACGCGCGAACTGCTGCGCACCTACCGCGACGCCGGGCGTGAACCGCATCTCGCTCGGCGTGCAGTCGACGGTGCCGCACGTGCTGGCGTCGCTCGGACGCGAGCACGATCGTGCCGCGGTAGCGCGCGCGGTCGACGCGGTCGCGCGACGCCGGGTT
This sequence comes from uncultured Actinomycetes bacterium, assembly GCA_963769985.1. Lineage (GTDB taxonomy): Bacteria > Actinomycetota > Acidimicrobiia > Acidimicrobiales > JACCXE01 > JACCXE01. Next base: position 229,918 of record CAVYNR010000005.1, read on the forward strand.
CACCACGTTCAACGTCGACGTCATCTACGGCGCCGCGGGCGAGTCGGTCGCCGACTGGGAGCAGACGCTGCGCGACGTCGTCGGGCTCTCGCGCCGCCGCACGTCAGCGCGTACGGGTTGACCGTCGAGGCGGGCACGCCGCTGGCCGCGCAGCCCGACCGTCACCCCGACGACGACGATCAGGCCACGAAGTATCTGCTCGCCGAGGCGATGCTTCGGCGGCGCCGGGCTGGCCAACTACGAGATCTCCAACTGGGCGCGTGCCCGGCCACGAGTGCCGGCACAACTGGCTGTATTGGGATCAGGGCGACTATCGGGGCATCGGCTGCGCCGCGCACTCGCACGCAGCGTGGCCGCCGGTGGTGGAACCACCGCACGCCCGAGCGCTACATCGAGGCGATCGACGCACCGGCGAAAGCCCCGAGAGCGGCGCCGAGGAACTCGACGACGAGACCGCGAGCGAAGAGGCGCTTGCAGCTGGCGCTGCGCACCGCGGCGGGCGTGCCGGTCGGCGCGCTCGACGAAGCCGATCCCGACCTCGACGGGCTGATCGTGCGCCGCGGCGACCGCGTCGTGCTGACCGTCGCCGGCCGGCTCTTGGCCAACGAAGTGGCGATGCGGCTCCAGTCGCGGCGCGCAGAGGCCCTAGCGCTTGATCCGAGATGAACGCTCTCTCGACAACGCGGTCCAACGTGCCTTGATCGCGGCGGTTCTTCTTCTCGGCTTCGGCGCGTTCCTGGCGCTCGCAACCGACTTCGGCAACAACTTCGACAACAAGGCCGACAGGGACGACAACGTGCTCGCCGTCGACGACAACGACGACGACGCGCCGCATCACCACGACGAGTTCGACGACGACCACGATCCCGGTCGCGACCACGATGCTCGGTCGCGACGACCGCGAAGCCGGCGACCACGGCTACGACGAAGAAGCCGTCCACCACGCGACGACGCGGCGAACGACCACGACGACGACCGTCGCCCACCACCACGACCGTCCCGCCGCCCGCACCCGGGCCAGGGAACCGAGAACGTCCGACAACACCGGCCTCGTTCACGCACGACGCCGATGGCACCTACTCGGCGTCGGCCGCGCCCGTCGTGCCCGGCGGCCGATCCGTTCTGCTTCGTCCTCGGGTCGCGAGGCGTCGCGGCCAGCGTGGAGACCGGCAACATCCCCGCCGTCAAGCTCGAGTCGCGGTCTTGCCGCAACAACACGGCGAAGACGATCACGTTCCCCGGCGGGCTCACGTGGTCGATCACGGTGCACAACGACGGTGTCGACCAGCAGTTCTCCATGACCGCGGCCGACGTCACCATCCATCGCGCCCCGGTGACGGCCATCACGATCTCGACGCAGGAACGAGCTTCGTCGGCCCCGGCAACTTACACATTCAACGCGACGTGCAGGTCGATTACGGGTCGTGACCGACACGATCGTCTGGCTGAGCACCAAGGAGTGCTGTGCGCGGCTCGGCGTCACCGTGCGCACGCTGTACCGCTTCATCGACGAGGGCCAGCTCGCCGCGTACCAAATGGGCCGTGTCATCCGCGTGCAGGAGGCGGACCTCAACGCAGTTCGTCGACAGCGTGCGCATCGCGCCGGGTCGCTCGCGCATCTGTATCCCGACACCGACGCTGCCCGAAGGCGCCGACGGCAGCCGGACGTCGACGATTGACGAGGACGAACCCGAAGAGGGTCTTGGCTGGTGAGCGACTGCCTGTTCTGCAAGATCGTTGCCGGTGACATCCCGGCCACGGTCGTGCTACGACAACGACGACGTCGTGGCGTTCCGTGATCTCAACCCGGTGGCGCCGACGCACGTGCTCGTGATTCCGAAGCGCCACATCGTCGGCGCCGACCACATCGCCGCGGGCGACGGCGACGTGCTGGCGGCGATGTTCCTGGCCGCCAAAGCCGTCGCCGACGCCGACGGCGTCGACGAGTCCGGGCTACCGCACGGTGTTCAACGTCGGGCGCCGACTCCGGCCAAACCGTGCCGCATCTGCACCTGCACGTCCTCGGCGGGCGGGCAATGTCCTGGCCTCCCGGCTAGCGTAGCTGCCGACCACGTACGCTTCGCGTAGCCAGTGTCCCCAACCGCCACCTACCTCGTCCCCGGCAACGACCTGATGGCCGCGCTCGTCGGCCAGCACGACGAGATTCTTCGCGCCATCGAAGCGGCGTTTCCCGGCACCTCGATCGTGGTGCGCGGCAACGAAGTCATCATCGACGGCGGCGACGCCGCGCAACGTCGAGCGGCTGTTCAGCGAGCTGGTGAAGCTGCTCGAGAGCGGCACGCCGCTCGACACCGCCAACGTCGTGCGCACCATCGACATGATCCGCGCCAACGAGGTGCCGAGCGAGATCCTCACCGCCGAAGTGCTGAAGTCGGCGCGCGGCCGCAGCGTGCGACCGAAGACGGCGGGTCAGAAGCGCTACTGCGACGCGATCGCCGCCAACACGATCACGTTCGGCATCGGCCCCGCCGGTACCGGCAAGAGCTATCTCGCGGTCGCGCTGGCCGTGCAGGCGCTGCAGGCCAAGACGGTCGAGCGCATCATCCTCACCCGTCCCGCGGTCGAGGCCGGCGAGCGACTCGGGTTCCTGCCCGGCGACATGCTGGCCAAGGTCGACCCGTACCTGCGCCCGCTGTACGACGCGCTCTACGACATGCTCACGCCCGAGGGCGCGCTCAAGCTGCTCGAACGCAACACCATCGAAGTCGCGCCGCTCGCCTTCATGCGCGGCCGCACGCTGAACGGCTGCTTCATCATCCTCGACGAGGCGCAGAACACCACCGCCGAGCAGATGAAGATGTTCCTCACGCGCATCGGCTTCGGTTCCAAGGCCGTCGTGACCGGCGACGTGACCCAGGTCGACCTGGCCACCGGCAAGTCGGGCCTGCAGGGCGTCGAGGCGATCCTCGGCGGCGTCGACGACATCGAGTTCGTGCGCTCGGCGAACGCGACGTCGTGCGCCACAAGATCGTGGCCGACATCGTGTCCGCCTACGAGCGCCACGACACCGCCAACGCCAAGACCTCGAGGCGCAAATCCAGGTGAACGGACAACCGATCCCCGCGGACGGCCGCATGGGGCGAGCGAAGCGAGGCCCATTTTGCGGAGGAGGCCGGGCCTGCGGGCGCCCGGCCGGGAAAGTAATGGCATAGAAGTCTTCGTCGCCGACGAGCAGTCCGACCATCCCGTCGACGCGCCGCGGTGGGACAAGCTGGCTCGCGACGTGTTGAAGGCGCAGAAGGTGAAAGGCGACGCCGAGCTGTCGGTGCTGTTCGTCGACGAGCCGACCATCGCCGGGCTGAACGAACGGTTCCTCGGCAAGACCGGGCCGACCGACGTGCTGGCGTTCCCGCTCGACGAAGACCCCGACGAGCCCGGGCCGCTGGCCCGACGCCGGGGGCCCCGCGCCGGGGCGTGAGCCGCTCGAGCCCGAGGACCTGCCGACGCTGCTCGGCGACGTCGTGATCTGCCCGTCGGTCGCGGCCCGCAACGCGCCCGAACACGCCGGCACCTACGACGACGAGCTGGCGTTGCTGCTCGTGCACGGCATCCTGCACCTGCTCGGCATGGACCACATCGAGGAAGCCGACGCCGAGAAGATGGAAGCGCGCGAGCGCGAGCTGCTCGAGGAGTTCCACCGGAGCGTCGTGAACATCAACCTCGATCTTCCTGCTCGTCGCGATCTTGCTCGTGTTCTTCGCGAGCTTCCTGGCGCTGGCCGAAACGAGCATCACGCGCATGAGCAAGCACAAGGCGCACAGTGCTGGCCGACGAGGGCCGCCGGGGCGCGCGCGAACTGCTGCGCATCACGCAACAGCCCGAGAAGTACCTCAACCCCGTCCTACTCGTCGTGCTTGGTTCGCACCTTGCGATCGCCACGCTCATCGGTCTCGTGGCCGAGAAGCGTGTTCGGCCCGTGGGGCGTTGCGCTCGGCGTCGTCTTCGAAATCGGCTTCCTCTTCGTTGTCGGCGAAGCCGCTCCGAAGACCTGGGCGGTGCTCAATGGCGAACGGGCGGCGCTGCTCGTGTCGCGGCCGGTCGTGTTGCATCGGCAACTTTCCGCCGCTTGCGGTTTCTCGCCCGCAGGCTGATCACCGTGTCGAACGTGCTGCTGCCGGGCAAGGGCCTCAAGCAGGGCCCGTACGTTTCGGAAGAGGAACTGCTCGCGCTGACCGACGCGGCGGCCGACGACGACGTGATCGAGCAAGAGGAGCGGCAACTCATTCGCTCCGTGTTCGAGTTCGGCGACACCGTCGCGCGTGAAGTGATGGTGCCGCGACCCGACATCGTCGCCGTCGAAGGTGGCCAGCGGGTAACGGACGTGATCGACGTCGCGATGCAGGCCGGGTTCAGCCGCATCCCGGTCTACGACGAGAACATCGACAACATCATCGGCGTCGTGTTCACCAAGGACCTGCTGCGCGCCGAGCGCGAAGGCAAGGCCGACGTCGACGTGCGCAATCTCGCGCGCGAGGGCCTGTTCGTGCCCGAGAGCAAGCCGGTCGCCGAACTCATGCGCGAGATGCAGCGCAAGAAGCTGCACCTCGCGTTCGTGCTCGACGAGTTCGGCGACACCGCCGGCCTCGTGACGCTCGAAGACCTCATCGAGGAACTCGTCGGCGAGATCACCGACGAGTACGACGTCGAAGAGGCGCCGATCGAGCGGCTGCCCAACGGCGACGTGCGCGTCAACGGCAAGATGCCGATCGACGAAGTCAACGACAAGCTCAAGATCGAACTACCCGAAGGCGACGACTGGGACACGGTCGCGGGCCTGGTGTTCAACCGGCTCGGCCACGTGCCCGATCGACGGCGAGACGGTGATGGTCGTCAGGCACACACTTACCGCCGAGCGGGTGCAGGGCCGTCGCATCGGGCGAGTGCGAATCCGCGTCGGCGAAAAACCCGCGGACGATGCCGACGACAACGACGACTAGTGCGCTCCGGTTTCGCCACCCTTCTCGGTCGCCCGAACGTCGGCAAGTCGACGCTGTTGAATCAGATCCTGGGCGAGAAGGTCTCGATCGTCTCGAACAAGGTGCAGACGACACGTCACGCCGTGCGCGGGGTGCTGACCCGACCGGACGCGCAGATCGTGTTCGTCGACACGCCCGGCATTCACAAACCGCGTACACGCTTGGGCACGCGGCTCAACGCGACGGCCCAGGACGCGCTCGACGGAGTCGACGTGGTCTGCCTGCTCCTCGACGCCACGCAGCCGATGGGACGCGGCGACGAGTTCGTCGCCGGCCTGTGTCCGCCCGACGCGCTCGTCGTGGTGAACAAGATCGACCGAGCCTCCAAGGACCAGGTGATCGCGCAACTCGTCGCGGCGTCGAGCCTCGAACGCGCCGAATACTTTCCCGTTTCGGCGCGCACGGGCGAGGGCGTCGACATGCTCGTCGACGCAATTGCCGCCCGGCTCCCGGAAGGCCCACTGCTGTATCCCGCCGACCAGATCAGCGACACCACCGACGAGCACTGGGTGTCAGAACTCGTGCGCGAGCAGCTGCTGGCGGTCCTGCGCGAAGAGTTGCCGCACTCGGTCGCTTGTCGGGTCGTCGACTGGGAGTGGCCGATCGTGAAGGTCGAGATTCTCGTCGAGCGCGAGTCGCAAAAGGGAATCGTCATCGGCCACAAGGGCGAGGTCCTCAAGCAGGTCGGCATCGCCGTGCGCGAGCAAATGCCCGAGGGCGTGTTTCTCGACCTCGTCGTGAAGGTCGAGAAGGACTGGCAGCGACGCGACGCGTCGCTTGACCGACTCGGGTACTGACGTGCCGCGGTTCGTGATCTTCGGCGCGGGTGCGATCGGTGGCGTCGTCGGCGCCATGCTCATCCGCGCCGACGCGGACGTGGTGCTGATCGCGCGCGGCGCGCACGCGAAGGCGATGAACGACCAACGGTCTCACCTTGCGTCACGGCGACGGCATCGAACGACTTCGCGCCGCGGTTGTCACCGGTCCCGAGCAGATCGACTGGCATCACGACGACGTCGTCTTGCTGACGATGAAGTCGCAGGACACGCTCAGCGCGGTGCGAGCGTTGGCGCTGGTCGCGCCGCCGTCGATCGCGGTGGTGTGCGCGCAGAACGGCGTCGACAACGAGCGCGCCGTGCTGCGCCACTTCCCCAACACGTTCGGGGCGGTCGTGATGATGCCGGCCGGGCACCTCACGCCCGGCGTGGTCGCACGCGCACTCCTGGCCGACTCCAGGGCTGCTCGACGTCGGCCGCTACCCGTCGGGTGCCGACGAAACTGTGGCCACCATCGTGGCGGCGCTCAACGACGTCGGCTTCAACTGCGTCGTGCGCGACGACGTCATGCGCTGGAAATACACCAAGTTGCTCATGAACCTCGGCAACGCCGTGATCGCGCTCTGCGGCAGCGGGGGAGACGAGGCCTCTGAACTTCGGCGTGCCGCGCGGGCCGAAGGCGTGGCTGTACTCGCCGCCGCGGGCATCGACGTCGCGTCCGACGAGGAGGACCGGCAGCGTCGCGGCGACTTGCTCACGATCCGCGAGATCGACGGCGTGCGTCGCACTGGCGGGTCGTCCTGGCAGAGCCTGGCCCGTTCCACCGGGACCATCGAGACGGATTGGCTCAACGGCGAGATCGTCGCGCTCGGCCGTCGGATCGGCGTCCCCACGCCGGTGAACGAAGTGCTGCAACGCACGGCTAACGAGGCTGCCCGCGACGGGTTGGCGCCGGAGTCGATGTCGGCGGCCGACATTCTGGCGTCCTTATGAACCGGTCGTTACGGTTCGCCCGATGACGCCCTTACGCCTTCTCGACGCGCGCGACCCCGCCGCCAAGGTCGTGGACCGTTGGTTTCGGGACGGGCGGCTCGTCGCGATTCCGGCGCGGCGGGGCAAACGTCTGCCGATTCTGGACCGGCTGTCGCAGGAGTTCGAGGTCGGCCTCAAGTACTCCGAGCGCGAAGTGAACGCCGCGCTGCTGGTGTTCCATCACGACGTGGCCGCGTTACGTCGCTACCTGGTGGATGAGGGCTTTCTCGATCGCACACCGGCGGGCGAGGCGTATTGGCGATCCGGAGGCGAGGTTCACGTTTCGTCGTGATAGTTGCGCAGGAACGCCGCGACCTCGTCGCGTTCCTTCGTGCGTCGCATCGGCGGTAGGGCGTTGATCAGTTCCCAGCGATAGTTCGCGGTTGCGAGACGCGAGTCGAGTACGGCCACCACGCCGTGGTCGGTGGCGGTGCGGATGAGCCGTCCCGCGCCTTGCGCGAGCAGCGTGGCGGCGCGCGGAAGATCGATTATGCGGAATGCGGCGGAGCCGGCGCGGTCGCGGCGCGCTTGGAGCAACGGCTCGTCAGGCCGCGGAAACGGCAGCCGGTCGATGGTGACGAGCGACAGCGTGCGGCCGGGCACATCGACTCCCTGCCAGTAACCCATCGTGGCGAAAAGGCACGCCGCCTCCTCGCGCTCGAACTCGGCCACCAGCATGGGCTTGGGCAGGTCGCCTTGCGCGAGGATCGGCACTTCGAGCCGCTCACGCATCTCGGCCGACGCGAGCTCCATCGACTTCCACGAAGTGAACAGCGCCAGCGTGCGTCCACCGGCCGCGCCGATCAGGAACGCCAACTCGTCGTGGAGCGCGTCGCGGTACTTGTCCGAGCGCGGCTCGGGCAGGTGGGTCGCGCAATACAGCAGACCCTGCGTTTCGAAGTCGAACGGGCTGCCGGCGTCGAGTTCGTCGTGGCCGTCGCTCGCAAGACCGACGCGCAGCCCGAGCCCGACGGGGATGGTGGCGCTGGTGAGAACGGCCGTGTGCTCGGGCCAGAGCTTTTCCGCCAGCGCGCCGCCGACGTCGATCGGCGCCACCTTGAGCACGGGCAGATGCGAGGGGCCCTCGACCCAGCGGACGTGCGATTCCTTCACGTCACGCACCATGCCGAGGTCACCCGCGAGGTGGCCGCCGGCCTGCTGGACGCGCGCCTTTCCCGGGTCGTCATCGCCGACCGATTTGATCGAGCGAAGGATCGCTTGCGTGCGCTCGATGCCGAGGTTGAGCGCCTCGGTGAGCGCTTCGGGCAGGTCGCCGATCAGCCGTTGGTTGCGGTACGGCTCGACGGCCCGCTCGAATCGGTCGCCCGCCGCGATCAACTCGTCGCACGCACCCGGATCGGACTGGCCGATCAGTCGACGGGCGTTGCGCGCGAGTGACGTGAACCGGCCGCTCGTCATTTCGAGGCCGAGCGCGGACGCGGCGATGTCTTCGAGTTCGTGGGCTTCGTCGAACACCACGACGTCGTGATCGGGCAGAACGTGACCGCCGCTCGCGAGATGGCTGCCGTAAAGGTGCGTGTTGACCACGATCACGTCTGCCTGTTCGGCTTCTTGGCGCGCCCGCTCGGCGAAGCATTGATCGCCCGACGGGCATCGCGTGGCGCCGGGGCACTCCATGCCGGTGACGCTGAGCATCGACCACGCCCTCGGCTTGGGCTCGAAGCTCAGGTCAGATCGGTCGCCGGTCTTGGTCTCGCGTCCCCACTTGACGAGCTTGGCGATCTCCTTAGCCAGCGAGCCGGTGGCTTCGATCTCGTCGAGTTGCATCTGCTCGTCGCCGCCGGTGACCTCTTTGGCGCGTTGCGCGCACAGGTAGTTCGACCGGCCCTTGAGCACCGCGAAGGTGAAGGGTGTCGGCAGCGCCTTCTGCAGGAACGGGAGATCCTTCGAAGCGAGCTGATCCTGCAGTGCCTTGGTGGCGGTGGATACGACGATCTTCGAGCCGCTGAGGATTGCGGGCACTAGGTAGGCGAGTGACTTGCCCGTGCCCGTGCCGGCTTGCACGATCAGGTGGCGACGCTCCTCGATGGCGTGTTCGACCGCCACCGCCATGTCGACCTGCCCGGTGCGGATCTCGCCGCCACCGGGCAAGCGCGCGATCACGTTGGCAAGCGCGCTGGTTAAATCTCCACCCACCGATGCGACCCTACGGGAGGGATGTCACGCGGTCGCGCCGCCTCAGCCTTCAGGCGGTGGCAGCGCCGTGGGGTGGCCCAACGCGCCCAGTTGGGAGACGTCGCGGGGGAAGAACAGTGAGATCGTCCAGTCACTCACCACCCGTGACTTGCGGGCGAGTCCCGGCATCATCAACAGGTGGTACGAGCGGCCCATGAACCACGCCAGCGGTCCGGTGAAGGTGAGCCGCTTGACTTGGGCCACGCCCTGGTTGCGTCCGAGCGTCACCGCGAGTCCGCGGTTGCGATACGCGAACCTCCGCGGCTCGCCGACGCCAAACCCGGCGGCGACGTTGGTCGCCGCGATGATGCCTTGACGCAGCGCGTGTTGCGCGGTCGGCGGGCAGGGACGACCGGGCGCGGCCGGGTCGGGTACGGCGGCGGTGTCGCCGATGGCATAGGTGTCCGCGACGTCAGGCACGCGCAGGAACGCGTCGACCGCGACGCGACCGCGGTCGTCGACGGGGAGACCGCTTTCGCGCGCGAGTTCGCTCGGGTGCTGCCCCGCGGTCCACACGATCGTGCCGGATGCGAACGGTGCGACTGACGCGTCGCTGAGGGTGACCGTCGCGTTCTCGCAACTCACCAAGCGCGTCGAGAGGTGCAACTCGACGCCCTTGCGCCGCAGGACGCGTTCGGCGTAGCGCGCCAGCCGGGGATCGAGTCCTGGGAGTAGCGAGTCGGCGGCTTCGACGAGCACCCAGCGCATGGTGGTCGCGCGCAGCGCCGGATACGAGCGACGAATGGCGTCGCGCGTCAGCGACTCGAGCTCGGCAAGAGCCTCGACGCCTGAGTAGCCGCCGCCGACGAAGGTGAAGGTGAGCAACTCGCGGCGCAACACGAGATCGTCGGTCGCGTCAGCCGCCTCGAGTTGGCGCAGCACGTGGTTGCGCAGCCAGATCGCGTCGGCGAGCGTCTTGAAACCGACGGCGTGGTCGAGCAGTCCGGGGATCGCCAGTGTCGTCGGACGCGAACCGGGGGACAGCACCAGCGACCGGAACGCGAACTCGTGCGTGTCGCCGTTCAGGTCGACCACCTTGGCGCGACGGCCGCGCACGTCGAGCGAGGTGACCTCACCGGTCAACACCGTCGTGCGCGGCAGGAATTCGCGCAGTGGTATGACGGCGTGGCGCGGCTCGAGCGTGCCGGACGCGGCCTCCGGCAACAGCGGGGAGAAGAGGAAGAAGTTCTCGGACGCTACGAGCAGCACGCGCTCGGCTCGGCCGCGGAGGAGGTGTTCGAGCTTGCGGGCGGCGAAAGCGCCACCGAAGCCGCCGCCGACCACCAGGACGTCGTACTGGTTCACTCGGTTCCCTCCCTTTTGTGAAGGAAATCACAATGTACCAAACCCCGATCTTCTGCGGATTTCCCATCGCCTAGATGGCGAATCCGCAGAAGATCGGCGGGCTACGTGGCTTTTCCGGGGTTGAGGATGCCGGCGGGGTCGAAGACCTGGCGGATGCCTTCCATGAGGCCGCGCTCCACAGTGCCCACTTGCTGGGGCAGCCACGCCCGCTTGATCTGTCCGACGCCGTGCTCGCCCGTGATGGTGCCGCCCAGTTCGAGCGCGACGTCGAGGATGTCGCCGAACGCCGCCTTGGCCGCGTCGAACGGCGACGGGATCCGCTGGGTCGTAGACCACGGTGGGGTGGAGGTTGCCGTCGCCGGCGTGGCCGAACGTCGCGATCGTGACGCCACGAGCGGTGGCGATGTCTTCGACCCGGGCGATGAGTTCGGCCAGGCGCGGTTTCGGTACACCAACGTCGTCGAGCAGCGTCGCGCCCGAGCGTTCCAACGCCGGGATGGCGGAGTGCCGCGCGTGCAGGATCGCCGCGCCTTCCTCGGGATCGGTCGTGGCCGCCGCGTACGTGGCGCCCAGCTCTAGGCAGACGCGCTCGGCCGCCGCGACGTCTGTCGCCGCGCTGGCGGCGTCGGACTGCACGACAAGCAGCGCTCCGGCGGTGAGGTCGAGGCCCATGTGCAGCATCGATTCGACGGCGCCGATCGTGGTGCGGTCCATCAACTCGACGAGTGAAAACTCGGCGACCTTGTCGATGGCCATGACCGCTTCGCCCGCTGCTTCGGCGGTCGCGAAGACCGCGACGAGCGTCGCCGGGGGATACGGCATCGGCCGCAGGCGCACCGTCACTTCGACGACAACCGCGAGCGTTCCTTCGGAACCGATCAACACCTTGGTCAGGTCGAGGCCGGCGACGTTCTTGCGGCACGCGTTGCCCGTCTCGATGATGGATCCGTCGGCGAGCACCGCCTTGAGCGCGAGCACGTGGTCACCAGTTACGCCGTACTTAACGCAGCACGCGCCGCCGGCGTTGGTGGCGACGTTGCCGCCGATCGAACAGATGGCAGCGCGAAGACGGGTCGGGCGCGTACCAGAGGCCGAGTTCGGCCACGGCCGCCGCGAGGTCGGCGTTCAACACGCCGGGTTCGACTGTCGCGCTGCGCTGCGCGGTGTCGATGGAGAGGATGCGGTTCATCGTTGCGGTCGACAACACGATGCAGCCGTCGATGGCGTTGGCGCCACCTGCCAGCCCGGTACCGGCGCCCCGGGTGACTACCGGCGTGTTCGTCTCCGACGCCACCTGCAACGTGGCCACGACGTCGTCGACGGTTTGGGCGCGCACGACGGCGAGCGGTTTGCCGGCCGTGGCGGTGAGCGCGCGGTCGTGACGGTACTGGTCCATCACCGTCCGGATCGGTCACGACGCGGTCCGCCGGCAGCCGAACCAGCAGGCGTTCGATCGTGCTCACCCAAACAGGGTACGGGCCGGCACTACCGTCGCTACGTGAGCGAGCTTTGCGAGCGAACCAACAAGACCGGGGCCCAGCCATGGGCTGCGCCCGTAGGGCGCTGACTAATGGCGAACCGCATCCCCAAAGGCATCGATCCGGAGCGGATCCCGCGTCATGTCGCGTGCGTGATGGACGGCAACGGCCGGTGGGCGACCCAGCGTGGCCTGCCCCGCACCGACGGCCACGCTGCCGGAGAAGAGGCGCTGTTCGACACCGTCGACGGTGCCCTCGATCTGGGGCTGAGGTGGTTGACCGTGTACGCGTTCTCGACCGAGAACTGGAAGCGGCCCGTCGACGAGGTGCGCTACCTGATGGGATTCAACGAACGGATCCTCACCGACCGCCGCGACGAACTACACGGCCGCGACGTCCGCATCACGTTCGCCGGGCGACGAGACTGGCGCGTGCCGAAGCGCCTCTTGAAGCGCATGGACGAAGCGGTCGAACTGACGAAGAACAACAAGACGATGACGCTGACGATTGCGTTCAACTACGGCGGGCGGGCCGAGGTCGTCGACGCCGTGCGCCAGATCGCCGCCGAAGGCATAGCCCCGGAGAAGATCGACGAGAAGACAATCCGCGATCGTCTCTACGTGACGGGCATGCCGGATCCCGATCTCATGGTTCGTACGTCGGGCGAGTTCCGCATCAGCAACTTCCTGCTGTGGGAGCTGGCGTACTCGGAGCTGGTGTTCACCGACGTGCTGTGGCCCGACTTCCGGCGCGAGAACCTCTTCGACGCGGTCCGGCGAGTATCAGCAGCGCGAACGCCTCTTCGGGGGCGCGCGCTGAACAAGAATTACAGCGATCGCGCGGTCGTGTTGCGCACGATGCCGCTGGGCGAGGCCGATCGCATCGTCACGCTCATGACCGAGGCGCACGGGCGCGTACGCGCCGTCGCAAAGGGCATCCGCCGCACGACGTCGAAGTTCGGGTCGCGGCTCGAGCCGACCACACATGTGTCGCTCCAGCTCTACATCGGACGCGAACTGGACACGATCACGCAGGCCGAGACGATCGCGCATATGCCCAATACGCGCGACGACCTGCACCGCTTCAGCCGCGCCAACGTGATGATGGAAACCGTCGACCAAGTCGCCCCCGAAAAGGAGCCCAATCCGGCGTTGTACCGGATGCTGGTTGGCGCGCTGCACCGAGCTGGACGATGCCGACGCCCCGCTCGTGCTTGCCGGCTTCCTGTTGAAGTTGCTGTCGCTGGAAGGCTTTCATCCGCAACTCGACGTTTGCGTGGCTTGCGGGACTGCTGACGACCTGGTCGCGTTCGACATCGACGACGGCGGTCTGCGCTGCCGGAACGACCGGCGCGGCATGGTCATCGACCCGGAGGCGATTGCATTAATGCGCCAGATGCTCGGCGGCGAACTCGTGGCCGCGCTGCGCGTTCCCGCGTCGGCCGCGACCGCCGAAGCCGAGGCGGTTGCCGTCGGCCTGGTCGAGCATCACATCGAAAGGCGTTTAAGAGCAGCGCGCACCCGCTTGTAGCCTGACCGGCCATGTCGTCGCCGGAGTTAATGGAAGCTGTAGTCAACCTGTGCAAGCGGCGCGGGTTCGTATTTCCCTCGGCGGAGATCTACGGAGGCTTCCGGTCTACCTACGACTACGGGCCCCTTGGTGTGCTCATGCTGCGAAACGTCAAAGAGGCGTGGTGGCGCGACATGGTGCAGCTGCGCACCGATGTGGTCGGCATCGACGCCGCCATCCTGTCGCCTCCCGCGATCTGGGAAGCATCGGGCCACTTGGCGACGTTCACCGATCCCCTCGTCGACTGCAAGAAGTGCCAGTCGCGCTACCGGGAGGATCAGTTACCCGAGGATCGCGTCTGCCCGTCGTGTGGCGCGACGGACAACTTCACCGAAGCCAAGCCATTCCATCTCATGTTCAAGACCCACGCCGGACCGGTGGAGGACAGCGGCGCTGTCGCGTATCTCCGACCGGAAACTGCGCAAGGCATGTTCACGAACTTCGCCAACGTGATGACCACGGCGCGCCTCAAGCCGCCATTCGGTATTGCGCAGATCGGCAAGTCGTTTCGCAACGAGATCACGCCGGGGAACTTCGTTTTCCGCACCCGCGAATTCGAACAGATGGAGATGGAGTTCTTCGTGCCCCCCGCCGAAGCCGATCAATGGTTCGAGTACTGGGTGCAAAAGCGTCACCAGTGGTACATCGAGCTCGGCATGTCGAGCGATTCCCTGCACCTGCGCCCGCATGACAAGGAGGAGCTGTCGCACTACTCATCGGGCACGACCGATGTGGAGTACATGTTCCCGTGGGGCTGGGGTGAGCTCGAGGGAATCGCCAACCGCGGCGACTACGACCTCACGCAACACACGACGCATTCCGGCGAGAAGCTCGAGTACTTCGACCAGGCGACGGGCGAGCGTTACGTCCCGCACGTGATCGAGCCCGCGGCGGGCGCGACGCGGACGATGATGGCCTTTCTGATCGACGCGTATCACGAGGACGAGATCGGCGGCGAGGCTCGCACGGTGCTGCGCCTTCATCCGCGTTTGGCGCCGTACAAGGTCGCGGTATTGCCGCTGTCGAAGAAGGACACGCTGACTCCGCTGGCCAAGGACGTACACCGCAGCCTCGCCGAGCACTGGATGGTCGACTACGACGAGACCCAGTCGATCGGGCGTCGCTACCGCCGTCAGGACGAAGTCGGCACGCCGCTGTGCGTCACCGTCGACTTCGACAGCCTCGACGACAACGCCGTGACCATCCGCGACCGCGACACCGCCGAACAGGTCCGCGTGCCAATCGCGGACGTCGTCGCCACCGTCCGAGGCCGGCTCGGGTTCTAAGCGCCGTCGCGCTGCCTAAGTAAGTCCGCCCGCCGGCCGATGGGGACCGCGATGACCTACGACGAGGACCCGATTGACGCGTCGCGGCTCGCTGAGTTGATGGACCTTGGTGATGCCGAGTTCGTCGCCGAACTGGCGCAGCTCTACCTCGATGATCTTGGTCCGCGGTTGGTAGCGATGGACGAAGCGGTTGCTGCGGGCGACGCGGCTGCTGCCGCTGCGGTTTCGCACTCCCTGGCCGGCAGCAGCGCCAACATGGGACTCATGAAATTGGCGGCGGTCGCCAAAACGCTCGAGCGTCACCACCGCGGCGAAGAACACATAGCGGTCGAACCGTTACTGGCTGAGCTTCACGTTCGCGCCACGCAGGCTCAGCGGCGGCTCGCCGGGCTCGTGGCGCAGACCTAAGCAACCGTTCGAATCGGTCGATAGAGACTTCACTCGACCGAGCTTGGAGTCCCGCATGGCGAACAAGAAGGCCGCGCCGAAGAAATTGCCGCGCCGTGATCTGTGACGACGATCCCATGACGCGGGCCATGCTCCGTCCATTGCTCGAGCGGTGCGGGTACGAGGTACTCGCCGGCGTCGGCACCGCGGTCGAGGCGCTGCAAGTGGTCGTGACCTATCAGCCGGAGTTACTGCTCTTGGACCTCGTGTTGCCGGCTATGTCAGGCGAGGACGTGATCGCCGCGGTCCAAACCGGTGCGCCCGCTTGTCAGATCGTGATCTTCTCGTCGTTCGACGCGAGCTCGGCCATACGGAATGGTGCGCTCTTCGTGGTGCCTAAGGGCGAGACGAAGAAGCTCGAGGCCACCCTGATGTCGATGGCAACGCGTATGACCGGAGTAGCTGTCTAACTCGTACGCGTAGTCTTGAGCGCCTATGGCCTACGTCTTCGCGTTCGACCACAAGCACCGCAAGCCCCCGATGTCGCTCAAGGATCTCCTTGGGGGCAAGGGCGCCAACCTCGCAGAAATGACGTCGGTACTGAATCTGCCAGTGCCCGCAGGCTTCACGATTACGACCGACGCGTGCCGCGACTACATGCACGCGGGCTGGCCGGCGAGCCTCGACAACGAGGTCGCGAAGGCCGTCGCAAAACTGGAAAAGCAGATGGGCAAGAAGATCGGCGACCCCGTCGACCCGCTGCTCGTGTCGGTGCGTTCTGGGGCGAAGTTCTCGATGCCCGGGATGATGGACACGGTCCTGAACCTCGGTCTCAACGACGCGTCCGTCGACGGACTGGCCAAGCAGACCGACGACGAGCGGTTCGCGTACGACTCGTACCGCCGCTTCATTGCCATGTACGGCCGCATCGTGCTCGGCGTCGAAGCGGAGCCGTTCGACCGGCTGCTCGACACGGCCAAGGAGTGGGACGGCGTCACCAGCGACAGCGCGGTCAGCGCGGACACGCTGCGGCGCCTGTGCGAGCGCTACAAGGACGTCGTCAAGCACGAGACCGGTAAGCCGTTCCCGCAGGACCCGACAGATCAGCTGCGCGGCGCGATCGAGGCCGTGTTCAAGAGCTGGGGCGGCGCGCGAGCCATCGCGTACCGCGACCGCGAGCACATCAGCCACGAACTCGGCACTGCCGTGAACGTGCAGGCGATGGTGTTCGGCAACCGCGACGACAACTCCGGTACCGGCGTCGGCTTCACCCGCGACCCAGCTACGGGCGCGGCGGGCGCCTACGGCGACTTCCTCGTGAACGCCCAGGGCGAAGACGTCGTGGCCGGTATTCGCAACACCGAGCCGTTGAGCGCGATGGCCACCAAGTTCCCGAAGATCCACAAGGAACTGCTGGCGATCTTCGTACGGCTCGAGAAGCACTACAAGGACATGTGCGACACCGAGTTCACGATCGACCAGGGCAAGCTCTACATGCTGCAGACCCGCGTCGGTAAGCGCACCGGCGCCGCCGCGCTGCGCATGGCCGTGGAGATGGTCAACCAGAAGGGCAGCTGGAAGATCTCGAAGGAAGAGGCGATCACGCGGGTCACCGCCGAACACCTCGACTCGGTTCTCCACGCTCAGTTCGAGAAGACGAATCTGCCTGTGATCGCGACGGGCCTCGGCGCGTCACCGGGCGCCGCGGTCGGCCGCGCGTACTTCACGGCTGACGACGCCGCCACCGCCGCGGAGCGCGGCGAGAAGGTGGTGCTCGTGCGCACTGAGACGTCACCCGAAGACGTGCACGGCATGATCGTGGCCGAGGGCATCCTCACGTCACGCGGCGGCCTCGTGTCGCACGCGGCGGTCGTTGCCCGCGGTTGGGGCAAGCCGGCGGTCGTAGGCGCCGAGGCGTTGAAGATCACTGCGCATTCGTTCTCCGTGGGCGGTGTCACCGTCAACGAAGGCGACGTGCTTTCGATCGACGGCGCTGCGGGCACCGTCATCGTGGGAGCGGTGCCGGTCATGCAAGGCGAGCCGCCCAAGGAGTTCGCAACGCTGCTTACGTGGGCCGACGCGGTCCGCAAGGGCAAGGTGGGCGTGCGCGCCAACGCGGATACCGGCGCCGACGCAGCCGTGGCGCGCAAGTTCGGCGCGGAGGGCATCGGCCTGTGCCGCACCGAGCACATGTTCCTCGCCGAGGATCGCCTGCCGGTCGTGCGCCGCATGATCCTGGCCGACACGCCCGAGGAGGAGACCGCCGCGCTCGAGGAGCTGCGCAAGGCGCAGAAGGCCGACTTCATCGACATCCTCGAGGCGATGGACGGGCTGCCCGTCACGGTGCGCCTGCTCGACCCGCCGCTGCACGAGTTCCTCCCCAAGACCGAGGACCTCATGATCAAGAAGGCCACCGTCGGCCTCACCGCCGAGGAAGAGAAGCTGCTCGCGGCCGCCGAGGCGTGGCACGAGTTCAACCCGATGCTCGGCACCCGCGGCGTGCGCCTCGGCGTCGTGAAGCCGGGTCTCTACGCCATGCAGGTGCGGGCGTTGATGGAGGCGGCGGCCGACCGCGCGTCGAAGGGCGGCAAGCCCGTCATCGAAGTGATGATCCCGCTCACGGTCAGCGGCCCCGAACTGGCGCTGGCGCGCGGCTGGGTCGAAGACGCCATCGCCGCAGTCGGCGCCAAAGCGGGCAAGAAAGGGCATCGACGTCACGATCGGCACGATGGTCGAGACGCCGCGCGCCGCGCATTCGCGCCGACGAGATCGCCGAGCACGCCGACTTCTTCAGCTTCGGCACGAACGACCTCACGCAGATGACCTTCGGGTTTTCGCGCGACGACGTCGAAGGCCGGATGATGACCGCGTACCTCGAGCAGGGCCTGTTGCCGCGCAACCCCTTCGACACGCTCGACCAGGCCGGCGTCGGTGCGCTCGTGTCGATGGGCGCCAAGCTGGGCCGCAAGACGAAACCGAACCTGAAGCTCGGCGTGTGCGGTGAGCACGGCGGCGACCCCGAGTCGATCGAGTTCTTCGTGAACCGCCGGTCTCGACTACGTCAGCTGCTCGCCGTACCGCGTGCCGATCGCGCGCCTCGCCGCCGCCCAGGCGGTGCTCGGCGCTGGAGGCGGAAGCAGCAACGCCTGATGGCGCCCAGGAAGACGGGCATGCAGCCGGCGGACGTCGGCTTGCTCGTCAACGTCGACGACCCGCGGGTGTCGCCCGACGGGACCACGGTTGCCTACGTCGTCACCACGGTCGACCTCGACGCCAACGAGTACCGCACGCGTATCTGGCTGGTCGATACCGACGGCCTCGGTGAGCCCCGTCCGTTCACGTCGGGCGCATCGCGCGACAAGACGCCGCGCTGGTCGCCCGACGGCACGCGCCTCGCGTTCGTCACGCACCGCGATGAGAAGGGCAGCCAGCTCTACGTGCTGCCCGTCTACGGCGGCGGCGAGGCCCAGTGCATCGCGACCTCGCCCGAGGAGATCGACGATGTTGCGTGGTCGCCCGATGGTGCGACGATCGCGTTCGGCGCGCGCGACCGGGACGAGGAGCGTTACGGCAAGACCAAACCGAAGGACCAGTCGCCGCGCCGCATCACGCACCTGTATTACCGCTCCGACGGCGCCGGTTTCGTGGTCGACCGGCCGCGTCGGATCTTCACCGTGCCTGCCGACGGCAGCGCGAGGGCGACGGTCCTGACCGACGGGCAGTGGGGCGACAACGGGCTGACGTGGTCGCCTGATGGCGAAGTGGATCGCGTTCGCGTCGGCCCGCCAAGCTGACTGGGACATCGACCGCGCGGTCGATTTGTGGCGCGTGCGTGCCGACGGCAGCGCGCCCGCGCGAGCAACTCACCGAGACCGGCTATTCACTTCAGCCGTCCGTCGTACTCGCCCGACGGCGACGACATCGCGTTCGTCGGCTGCCGCGCCCGGCGTCCTGCCCGCCAACGGCCAGGTCGGCGTGCTAGAAGTCGACACCGGCGACGTCACGCTCCTCACCGCTGCGCTCGACCGGCACTGCCTGCCGTACCTGTGGGGTGCGCGCGAGCCGGCGTGGGACGGCGAGTACCTGTGGTTCACCGCCGAGGATCGCGGCAACCAGCCGCTGTATCGCGTGCACGCCGATCCGCTCGAGGACGACCCGCCCGGCCCGGAGCTGATGGTCGACGGCGACCGCATCGTCAGGCGGATTCGACGTTCGCAACGGCGTCGCCGCGTTCTGCTGGGTGACGCCGACGACGCAGGCCGAGCTGTCCGTGCTCGTCGACGGCGTCGAGAAGCAGCTGACGCACCACGGCGATCGCGCCTGACGGCCTTGCGCGCATCATCCAGGAGCCCGAGGCATTCACCGCGACGTCGAAGGACAAGACGAAGGTGCCGTGCGTGGGTTATGCCGCCCATCGGCGCGAAGGCGGGCAAGAAGTACCCGACGCTGCTGCACATTCACGGCGGACCGTTCACGCAATACGGCAACAAGCTGTTCGACGAGTTCCAGGTCGCGGCGGGCGCCGGCTACGCGGTCGTGTACTGCAACCCACGCGGCTCGTCGGGCTACGGCGAGGCACTGGGCGCGCGCCGTGCGCGGCCGGAACGCCGACGGTCGAGCCCGGAAGCGGCTGGGGCAGCGTCGACTACGACGACGTGATGGCCGCGATCGACACGGCGTGCAAACAGTTCGACTTCATCGACGGTGACCGCCTCGGCGTGCTCGGCGGTTCCTACGGCGGCTACATGACGTCGTGGATCGTGTCGCACAACAAGAAGTTCAAGGCGGCGGTGTCCGAACGGTCGGCCAACAACCTCGCGTTGATGGAGGGCAACTCGGACATCGCGACCGCGTTCTTCGGCTACCACGGCAAGTCGGTGATGGATGACGCTGACGAGTACGCCGCCAGTCTCCGACGACCTACCTGAAGGACATCACGACGCCGCTGTTGATCCTGCACTCCGAAGACGACCTGCGGTGCCCGATCGCGCAGGCCGAGGAACTTTTCGCCGGGCTGCGCTGGCTCGGCCGCGACGTCGAGATGGTTCGCTTCCCCGGCGAGTCCCACGAGATGAGCCGCTCCGGCGCGCCCAAGCACCGCGAGCAGCGCTTCGAGATCATCTTGGAGTGGTTCGACCGGCACCTCAAGAAATAGGCGTCACACCTCCTTTGACGGCCGACCGCAGCGGTTACGACGCCCTCCGACAATCAGGCGGATTGGGCCGAAGAGCTTTTGACGGCCGCATTCGGGGTTGACATCAGGCGTACGGTCAGTCTCAGACAACGTGAAGCCGGAAGGGGCGACGTGTTCGCACCTCGATTACGCAGGCTCGCGCTGGCGCTCAGTTTTCTGTTGCCGACAGCGGCAGTAGAAGCGTTCTCTACACGTCCAGCTGCCGCTCTCGCTGACTGTCTCAGCGGATACGGCAGCGTCTTCGCCGGCTACGTGACGAAGGCGACAGGTCCGGGAGGCTCGTATCAGGGAGTGTCCGCGCAGATCACCAACAACACCGCACCGCTTTGTGACACTGAGTCGCACGACCCGGCGGAAAACTTCAATTACACATTCTCGATGCTCCACCAGAACAACGCTGCGCCTGGTGGCGCGAACCATGGCTATGGGCAGGTCGGATTCTTCCGCGGCTGGGGAGCCTGCACCTATTTCACAGCGGAATACGATCAAAACAGCCTCGATTCGTACCACCGGATGATCCACACTGAATTCGGCTGTCTGACCGCAAACGGCACTACGTCGAATCGGTATTGAGCCCAGTTTGTGCCGACCGACAACGCCGGGACCGGTGGGCTGCGGCTAAATGTCGACACGACGATCATGAACATCACACCGTGGAATCCAAACTCGGCGTGGATACCCGGTCTGTACGGGCCGTTCTGGACCGAACTAATGGGGGAAGCAAAGTATGTCGGGTCGGACGTACCTACTACGACCTTTGCGAGCGTCCAAGTGCAAAAGGCGAATCTTGCATTCACCTCGACACTTCCAGTCCGATACAACGTGTGCCCGTGGCCCGTCCGCTATCTCAAAACAGCGTTTCCGGCGAACTCGTTCGCGATCCAAACGTCAGGAGCCTCTGGTGCACTCAACAGCCCCTGCTAGGCGAGCGGTAATCGCCGCATTGTTGGCCGCGGCCATCTCGGCTGCGGCGTGTGGTTCTGTCAACGATGTGAACGCTGCGCGGACGCCAGAACCGAAGGCCTCGGCCGCTGCGCCATCTGAACCCGAGGGCACTCGCCTCTCGGCGGTCCGTACGTACTCTTACGGCAATGTTCGCTTCGATCCAGCGCCGCCGGACTCCAGTCCAGCCCTAAGCCCTGAGCAAGCACTTCAGCGTCACACAGAGACGGGGCTGTATCCGTACGCCTCCAAGTATTCCACTCCAACGGTGCAGTTTGCGCTTTTCACCGCCTATGACACGGGCGTCGCGGCCAAAGATGGCGACGTCGTTCCCACTCATGTCCGCCGGCCGGTGTGGGTCGTGACGTTTACTGGAGTGCCAGACCAGGGAAGCGGCGGGGCAAGCTCGGGGGATGCGGTCTCGAGTGCTCCGGAGACCGTATTGCATGAGATCGTCAGCGTCATCGACGCGGCTACCGGCAAGCCCCTGCTCACGATGTCCACCCTTCGGGACGAAATCCCTTACCCGACCCGCGGATAGTTCGACCGAGCAGTCGAACCTGCCCCTCGACCACTCACGCGTCGAACCCGAATTGTCACACCGCGGAAGTAGGTTCGGGGCGTGGGAATTCTGGCGGAGGACGTAGCGGCGGTTCGCGCCGCAACCGACTTCGTAGCCGTCGCGTCCGAGCGCATGACGCTCAAGCGCGTGGGCTTGCGCTGGACGGGGCTGTGCCCGTTCCACGCTGAGAAGTCCCCGTCGTTCTCCGTCAACGCCGAGGAGAAATTGTTCTACTGCCTGGCGGGCGAGACGCGCGTCATTACGTGGCAGGGCGTGCGGCCGATCGCCGAGCTAGCCGGCGGTACGCATCTCATCGTCACCGAGCGGGGACGGTGGGTCGAGGCGCCATTCCGGTCGTTTGGAACACAGCGCCTGTGGCGAATCACGCTCGGTCGCAACGGGCAGACGAAAGAGATCTTCGCGACGGCGGAGCATCGTTGGCTCCTGCGCAATACCAAGACTCGCAAAAACTACGAACGCACGACGAACAGCCTCATTCCCGGTCAGTGCTTGGCGCATGCCTTTCCCAAGAATCGCACCAAGATCCTGCGCGATCTTTCGCCCTTCGGAATTGCGCACGGCATCACCTACGGCGACGGCACGAAGTTCGGACCGGCGACAGCGGTTGACCTTCATGGGGAGAAGGACGCTCAACTTCTGAAGTGGTTCCCTCTGAATCACACGTACGCAATCGACAGCGGAGATGGCAAGACATTCATCAAGGTTCTCGACCTTCCGAACTACTTCAAGAGTCGTCCGAGTCTCGATGAGGCGACTACGTATCTCGCGGGTTGGCTCGCGGGATACCTCGCTGCAGACGGACACGTCGCCAAAGACGGAACCGTCATGCTCAACTCGGCTGACCGGAGCGACCTTGAGTTCGTTCGCGATGTCTGCACTCGACTCGGAATCGGAACCTACGGCGTCACGGAACAGAGGCGCACAGGCTTCGAGGGTCGAGAAGAGTCATCGCTCTACCGCGTCCATCTCGTCACGTCGGACCTCGACGAGCGGTTCTTCTTGATCGACGAGCATCGAACTCGTTTCAACGCGTGCGAAAAAAAGTTTGCTCGCCGAGGCTGGATCGTCAAGAGCATCGAAGAGACGGATCGCGTCGAGGAAGTGTTCTGCGCGGAAGTTGAGGGCACACATAATTTCGCGCTCGAGGACAACATTCTGACGGGCAACTGCTTTGGCTGCCAAGCATCGGGTGACGTCATCACGTTCGTGCGCGAGACCGAGCATCTGGACTTCGTGGGAGCGGTCGAGCGTCTCGCGGCGAAGGCCAACATCCAGCTGCGGTACGACGACGCGAAGGCGGGACCAGACCGCGCCAAGCGCGACGCGTTGTACCAAGCGATGGAGAAGGCGGTCGACTGGTATCACGACCAGCTGCTCACCAACCCCGACGCGCGCAAGGCCCGCGACTATCTCCGCGAGCGCGGTTACAACAGCGACATCGCCCGGCAATTCAAGATCGGGTGGGCGCCTGACGACTGGGACCAGCTCGCGCGCCAACTGAAACTGTCGGACAAGGAGCTCACCGACACCGGCCTCGGGTTCGTGAACCGACGGGGCAAGCAGCAAGACGCGTTCCGGGCGCGGATCATGTTCCCGATCTACGACACCGCCGGCAAGCCCGTGGCCTTCGGCGGACGGGTGTTGCCCGGTTCCGAGGATCCGGCCAAGTACAAGAACTCCTCCGAGACGCCGATCTACTCGAAGCGCCGCATCCTCTACGGCCTCAACTGGGCCAAGGCCGATGCCGTGTCGAGCGGCGAGGTCGTGGTCTGCGAGGGCTACACCGACGTGATCGCGTTCTTCCTGGCCGGCGCACCCCGCGCCGTCGCGACGTGCGGCACCGCCGTTACCGAGGAGCACCTGCGCGTCTTGCGCACGTTCGCCCCGCGCATCGTCCTGGCCTACGACGCCGACGCCGCCGGTCAGGCCGCCGCCGATCGGTTCTACACATGGGAAAAGGAACTCGACCTCTCGCTCGCAGTCCTCGCGTTACCCAAGGGCGCCGATCCCGCCGACCTCGCGCGCCGCGACCCGGCCGCACTCCGCAAGGCGCTCGGGATGCGCGGTCGTTCCTCGACTTTCGTGTGCAGCGCGTGCTCGACGCGGGAAACCTCTCCACGCCTGAAGGTCGCGCCAAAACCGCGGAGGCCGCGCTCGGCGATGGTGGCCGAACACCCGAACGAGCTACTGCGGAACCAGTACGTCGGCACGATCGCGGGCCGCGTCGACATCCCGGCCGAGCAACTGCTGCGCAGTGTCTCGCAGCGCGGCAACCGCGTGACGGTCAGCGCGGTCGCGCCGCGCAACCAGCCTGCGCGCTGTCGGGCCCCGAGACCGAAGCGATCAAGATCGCGATTCACCATCCCGACAGCGTCGCCGGTCGACTGCACGAGATCCTCTTCAACGACCCTGCGCACCGCGACGCGTTCTCGCGCTCGCGTCCGGCGCCGCGCTCACTGACGCAATCGAGCAGGCACCGCCCGACGCCGCTGACCTACTCCGTCGCCTCGCGGTGGAGAACAGCGACGCCGACCCAGACGACGTTCTGGCTGGCCTGGCCCGGGTGGCCGCCGACGCCGCGAGTGCTCGGCTGCGGGCTGCGTCGGCCGCCGGTGGCGATCACACCGAGATCGCCAGGATCAACGCATGGCTGCTTAATACGCGTGAACAGCTCAATGACGACGATTCCCGCGCCGCGGCTACTGAAGCGTTGGTAGCGTGGCTTGCCCAAGAGGCAGACGGAGGGGAGGAGCCGCATGAGTGATGCACAGCCGTTGGCTTCCTTCCCTGGACCTCTTCCTCCGGCGGAGATCGAGAAGCTCCTCGCCGTTGGACGTGTCAGCGGTGTCCTCTCTGCCGACGACCTGGTGACCGCGCTCAAAGATGTCGAGCTGACCCCGGAGCTCATCAACTCAGTTGTGGACTGGGTGCGCGGCAACGGCATCCAGTACGCCGACATCGACGCAGAGGACCGCGCCGGCGCGCAGGAAGTGCTCGTCGAGGATCCGATTACGCCCCCCGAAGGCGTCGCCGTGGTCCGACCGCTGCGACCGGTAGCCGAGCCGAAGGCCAAGAAGCCGCGTGCGCCACGCGCGCCGCGCACACCTGACGCAGTTCCTTACGACGACGGGCGTGGCGGCGCCGCTGATCCGGTCCGCATGTACCTCAAGGAGATCGGCAAGTTTCCGCTGATCACCGGCGAAGAAGAGGTGCGGCTCGCGCAACGGATCGAAGCGGGACTCGAAGCCATCGGGCGCATCGCCGAACTCGAGGAGCAGCACGGCGCGCCACTGTCGGCTGAGCTCGGTCGTCCGCTCGCCCGCATCGTGGCCGACGGACAGGTCGCCAAAGGCCAACTGACCAACGCCAACCTTCGCCTCGTGGTCTCCATCGCCAAGCGCTACCGCAAGGGCGCGATGCACTTCCTGGACCTGATCCAAGAAGGCAACATCGGCCTGATGCGCGCCGTCGACAAGTTCGACTGGACGAAGGGCTTCAAGTTCTCCACCTACGCCACGTGGTGGATCCGCCAGTCGATCACCCGTGCGATCGCCGATCAGGGTCGTACGATTCGGATCCCGGTCCACATGGTCGAGACCATCAACAAGGTGCTGCGGGTCCAGCGGCAGATGCTCCAGGAGCTCGGGCGGGAGCCGACGATCGAAGAACTGTCGGCCAAGCTCGAAGACATGTCGCCCGAGAAGGTGCGCGACATCCTCAAGATCAATCAGGACACGGTGTCGCTCGAGCAGCCCGTCGGCGACGAGGACGACTTCTCGTTGAGCGACACGATCTCGGACGACTCGGCTGAGGTTCCGGCTGACTACGCCACGCGCATGATGCTCACGGCGGCGGTGGCCGACGCGCTCGACCAGCTGTCCGAGCGCGAGCGCGACATCATCCGGCTGCGGTTCGGCCTCGACGGCGGCGAGATGCGCACGCTCGAAGAGGTGGGCAGGGAGTTCGGCGTCACCCGCGAACGCGTCCGTCAGATCGAGTCGAAGACCCTCGCCAAGCTCCGCCACCCGATCCGCAGCCAGGGTCTCCGCGGCTTCCTCGAAGAGACCGACTAGCGGCACGGTTCGTCGCGATTCTCGGCGCAAAAGTGTCCCGGTTTCCAGGCACTTCTGCACCGAGAACGATGCGGTGACCCGATCGCTCGCCTTGCTAACCTGCGACCTCCTTCCGGGGTAGCTCAATTGGCAGAGCGGTTGACTGTTAATCAATAGGTTCTGGGTTCGAGTCCCAGCCCCGGAGCACCACCGCCAGGGGCGGTAGCTCAGTTGGTCAGAGCAAGGGACTCATAATCCTTGGGTCGCAGGTTCGATCCCTGCCCGCCCCACTGCACCGGTACCATGAGCGTCTTCATGGGCTGGTGTCACGAGTTCGGACCACAAATCGCAGACGTGTGCGAGCACCCGATGACCGTGGGCGCGGAAAACTGCACGTGTGAGATCTGTGGAACCGTTTGCACTGGTCGATTCGCTGGTTGCGGTGCCGTTTGGGCCCGCGGACCCCACGAGGTATCCGTGAACGCTCCCCATTTAGGTCGGCTCGAGAACGGTGAGCTCGACCTCACGCTTCCCGCCAAGGGCAACGCCAGCGGCGATCGGTGGCGCCTGCCGCTCGACCCGATGGTGCGCGCCGCCGCCGCTCCCGCGGCCACACAAACGATCGACGCGCCGCCGCCTGACTCCGACGAGCCGCTCACGTTCGAAGCGCCGGACGTCACCGCCCGCTTCGCCGTAGCGCAACTCGAGCAGCTAAACGACCGCATCAGCGCGCTCACGGAACTCGCGACGCGAGAAAACCGACGCCACGATCGAGAAGGTGCACCAAGAGCTCCGCCGTCTCACGTCGATGCGCGAGGTAGATCTCACGGAACAGGCGGCGGGGATTTTCGGCGCGGTGCAAGCAGGCGGCGAGGCGCTCGACCAGTTCGCCGCGGTCGTCACCGAGATCACCAACGATCTGCGCGACATTCTCGTCGATGCTCTTCAGTCCATCGGCGGTACCGAGGGGCTTGCGGCTTGGGTGGCCGAAAGTGCGACGGAGCTCACCGACATCCGCGAGGAGTTCGCGGCGTCGCTTGCGCGCATCGAACGAGACCTATCGGTGATGCGCCGCCGGCAAACACCCACGGCTCCTGCCGCGATCGCGCCGCCCACGCCGGTCGACATGCAACTCAACGACGATCAGCTCACGTTCATCGTCGAAGCAGTAACCGAGGCCGTGGTCAGCGCGCTGACAACCGAGCCTCGGGCGCGCCGCCGCTAGCGGCGACTATCCGTCGAGCCAGACCGGTGCGTTGTCGAGCAGGTGATTGCTCACCTCGAGGCAGCGGTCGAGCACCGCGCACAGGAGTTCTTCGCCGGCGAAGATCTTCGCGAGCGAGACCTGCTGTTTGGCGACGACGGTAAGGCGGCGCTCCGCGGCGTCGGTGGCCGACGGAATCGAGTCGATCGCCGACACCTCGACCGGGAGCTCGATCCCACCCACGCCGGCGAGGTCAATCGCCAGGCGGAGCAGGTCGGGGCCGTGGGGGAGTGGCGGGAGCGACCACGTGAAGGTCAGCGGAAAGAAGAAATCGTCGGGCGGCTGCGCGTCGTCGTGGTCCTCAAGCGCCATCACCGCGTCCTCGAAGGCGAGCATCACGCGGGGATCGAGTTCCAGGGCAAGGTGAAGATCGAGCGGTCCACCGCAGCCGGCCTCGGGGTGTAGTTCCACTTCCCACGCCTGGCGCAACGAGTACGTCTCGACAAAATGCCGCTCGTCGTGCACATGGAAGCCGTGGTCGACCGCGTGGTCCTTCAGTTCGGCCACAAATCCGGGAACGTCGATAACAGCCACGTCGCGGATCGTACGCGGCGGGTGCGCGGGTACTCGTAGCGTGGGCCAACCATGAACAACGCCGCCCTTCTGCAACTCCTGCACGACACCGCCGACGCGGTGGGCGCGGCGCTCAAGACCCACGAGGACTGGGGGCTCGTGGGTGGCGACCGCGACGACGAGTACAAGCACGACGTCGTGGCCGACGCCGCTGCGCTCGCGGTTCTCGGTAAAGCGCCGGTCGGCATCCTCAGCGAGGAGAGCGGCTTCGCCCACCCAGACCGCGACGTCATCGTCGTCGTCGATCCCGTCGACGGATCGACCAACGCGTCGCATCGCTTGCCGTGGTTTGCGACCAGCCTGTGCGCGGTCGATCGTGACGGGCCGGTGGCGGCGGTGGTGGTCAACATTGCGACCGGCACGCGGTTCGCCGCCACGCGGGGCGGGGGAGCGACGCAGGACGGGCGCGTGCTGGCGGCGCCAAAGGCCGTGCGGCTAAGCGATGCCATCGTCGCGTTGTCGGGATTGCCTCCCGCACATCTCGGGTGGCGGCAATTCCGTGCCCTCGGCGCATCGGCACTCGATCTCTGCGCCGTGGCCGCGGGAACCCTCGATGCCTTCGTGGATTGCATCGACACGCCGTCGCACGGCCCGTGGGATTACCTGGGCGGGATGCTCGTATGTAAGGAAGCGGGCGCGGTGGTCGTCGACCGCTACGGCGCGGAGCTCGTGGTGCTGGATCACGCCGCCCGCCGATCGCCACTCGCGGCCGGAAGTTCGGCGCTTTTGGCCGAAGTTCAGCAGGCTTTGCATAAAAAGTCTGAATAAATGATTGACGCGGCTTACGACACGTGGTTGAGTCGCAGGACCCGGTTTTTTCGGGTCCGCCGCGCCGCCTAACACCTAACCATCACGAGGAAGTCACAAATGTCGAACTGGACGCTCTGCGCAAACGCACCGGCAATCGCCGATGCTGCCGCGCGCACGCGCGTCTCGGCATACGTGGCGACCACGTTTGTCATGCCGTCCGAAGGAACCCACAAGGGCAATCTCAAGGATGGTGATCGGCCTCGGAGAGTCCGAAGTTCTGGCTAAATCAAGCCAAACCTTCGCTTAGGACCTTCAGAGGCCGTCGGGAAATCCCGGCGGTCTCTTTGTTTTCTCAGTCACGTTTTCCAAATTGGGGGATCACAGATGTACGCAGAAACAAATCAGTGGATTGAGACCGATGACCGTGAGACCGGCGTGCTGCCGGCGGTGGCCCGTTGCCAGGACGGGGCCGCAACGATGGTTGGCCTGTTCTTCAGCGAGCAGCTCGATGACATCGCCCGCGCCAAGGCCATCTGCAACACCTGCGCGCTGCAGGAGAGCTGCCTCGACGGAGCTCTGGCTCGTCGTGAGCCATGGGGTGTGTGGGGTGGCCAGCTCTTTTTCAACGGCAAGGTCTTGGCCTTCAAACGCAAGCGAGGGCGACCTCGCAAGGACGAGCAGATTCCGTTGACCGCCTAATGGCGGTCAACGGGGTCAGCCCGCCCGACGAGCCCGAGCGTCGGCCAGTGCTTGTAGCTGGCGAATGTTGGATGGAGTAGCGGGATGACGGAGTTTCGTCATGGCCTTCGCCTCGATCTGGCGGATGCGTTCCCGCGTGACGTTGAAGTGCTCTCCGAGTTCTTCGAGCGTCTTGGGTTCGTCACCTCTGAGGCCGAAGCGCAAGACAAGGACGTCGCGCTCGCGCTCATGGAGCGTGGCCAGCGCAACGTGAAGATGGATCCGGTCGTCGTCTTGTTCCGCTTCGAAGAAGCCCCGCTCTGATTCCGGGTCGGCCACGGTGTCGAGCAGCTCGCGGTCTTCATCCTGTGCGAGCGACAACGACAACGGGTCGGGTGTAATCCGCTCGGCGGCGGCCACGGCCAATTCAGTCATGCCGGTCGCCTCGGCGATCTCGGCGCGCGTCGGTTCCTTGCCGTTGGATTCCCGCAGCGAGTTTCGGGCTCGCTCAACTGCGGCGGCGGCGTCGCCCACGCGTGTTGGGCACGCGAATTGTGCGACCCTTTTCGGCGATGGCGCGGCCGATCGCCTGACGAATCCACCACGTGGCGTAAGTCGAGAATTTGTAGCCGCGGGTGTGATCGAACTTCTCTACGGCGCGGATCAACCCGAGGTTGCCCTCCTGCACCAGGTCGAGCAACGGCATCCCGGCGCGCTGATAGCGCTTGGCGATGTTCACCACGAGTCGCAAGTTCGACACGATGAACGCCTGCTTGGCGTCGTCGCCCGCGCGCACGGCGATTCGAAGTCGACGTTTCTCCGCCGCGGAAAGGTTGCGAGCCTTGCTCGGATGTTCGAGCGCGGCGGCCGCCAACTGGCCCGACGCAATCGTCGTGGCGAGATGGACCTCGTCGGCCCCCGTGAGCAATTGGTGCGCGGCGATCTCGCGTAGATACCGACCAATCAGGTCGTCCGCCGCATCACCGTCCCCTCGTGCCACGCGCGCGCCCTTCTTCCCTTGGTTGTGGATGACCACGGTACCGGCGCGTTTCGCGGGTTTCGGGGATGACCCCGGTAACGTTGTCCGCTTCGGGCGCATAGCTCAGTTGGCTAGAGCGCTGCCCTTACAAGGCAGATGTCGGGGGTTCGAGTCCCTCTGCGCCCACGACATGAAGGGCGGCGGCGCATGATGGGTGCCGTGGACACGGGGACAGGCTTCGACGAGCTCATGCCGCGCTGGCTGTTCGTGGTGCGATCGGTCACCGACCGCCTCACCTACGGCGCCGTCGTGGGCGTCGGGGTGGGCATCGTCCTCAGCCAGTTCGAATCCCCCGAAGAACTGCGGTTGGCACCCGTGGCGGCGCTCGTACTCATTGCTGTCGCCGGGACCCTGAGCTGGCAAGGGCTGGTGGTCGCGGGTCCGCTGATCGCGGCGGAGCACTGGTGGTTCGGCGTTCCTCCTGGGCGCAGCTGGGCGCTCAGCAACAGCAATGACATCTCCGCGGTGGTCGGTATGGGCGCGCTCGTCCTCGGTCTGTTGGTGCTCACCCGCACAATGGAGCGCACGGTCCAGCGCGTTCGCACGCTCGCACACCAACAGCGCGATCAGGCGCTCGTCGAAGCCGACCTGCGGGCGCGCGCGGAACGCACCGCGGCACAGGCCGAAGGCGTCCTCGAGCTCGGCAACGTGCTGGCATCAGCCCACTCGGTGCGCGGCGCCGCCCAAGCCGCGGTCGATCTCATCGCGTTACCAACCACGCCGTCTGACGGATCCATCGCGATCGTCGAACACAACCGACTGCACGTGCTGGCATCGCGGGGCGCGCGGCCTGAGGACATTCAGGCGCTCGAACAGGTGAACATCACGAAGAGTCCGTGGCTGGGCGAGGTGCTCGCCGGCAACCCCGCCTACGTGGAAGATCGTGAGGCCTTCGCCGCCGAGTTTCCGACCGCACTCGTACTGCGCATGTTCTCGAGCGGGTCGTGGCTGGTGGTGCCGTTCCGCGCTGAGCAGACGGTCGGCCTGCTGTCGCTGCACTACCTCGACCCACAACCGTTGAACGACTACTCGTTGTACTTCTCCCTCGTCGGTGAACTGTTGGGCACCGCGCTCGGAGCGGCGCCCGTTCGGAGGAGCACATGCTCGAGCAACACCTCGAGCTCGAGCAGTCCTTCGCCGAACGCGACCGCATCGCGCAGACGTTGTCGACGAGCCTGTTGCCGCCCACGCTGCCGCAGCTGGAGGGCTTCACGGTCGCGGCGTGGCTGCGTCCCGCGAGCACCGACCTGGTGGCGGGTGACTTCTACGACTTGTTCGCGGTGGCCAACGGTGGATGGGTGGCGGTGCTCGGCGACGTGTGTGGCAAGGGCGCCGAAGCGGCCGCGGTCACTTCGTTGACGAGGTACGCGGCGCGGACCGCGGCGCTGGGCAATCCGGACCCTGCCCATATCGCGCGCGTGGCAAACGAGGCGTTGGCGGTTGACCCCAGCGATCTCTTTTGCACGATGGCGGTGGTGCGTTATGCGCCGGCGTCGGAGCAGATCGAGATCACGCTTGCCGGCCACCCCAAGGTCCGGTTCATCAGCGACGGGGCAGTGCAGCGGCTCGGAACCTACGGTGCCGCGATCGGGCTGGCCGAGAAACCGCCGCATGTCGACGCGGCGGCCATGAAGCCTGGAGACATTGTCGTGTTGTTCTCCGACGGCTTGGTCGAGCGCGATCCACTTTTCCGGGAAGCGGAATTCGACATCTTCCTCGCCCACGCATGCCGCGGCGGCGCCCACGAGTTGTCGACGAAGATCGGTGTCCTGCTGGACGAATTACGCCCGCACCATCCCGACGATGTGGCCGTGCTCATCGTCGAACGCACCTAAAGGCGCTACTTCTTCAGCAGGCTTTTGACGGGGTTCTTGCCCTTCGCCGGCAAGACGTCTTCCACCATCATCGAGGATCCAGCCGACGTACCACCGGCGGTACCGGCCGGCGGAGCTTCCGTTGGCTGGCTCGCCACCGGTGCGGCATTCGGGATGTTCGCCTTGCCGAAGATCGGCAGCGTCGTGAAGTTGCCCCCGAGAATCGGTTCGGGATCGGTGCCGAGCCAGCCGTCGAGCACGCTGGCGTAGACGCTGCGGATGTCGACGGCGGCCGGAAGGTTGCCGTCGACGAGCTTCGACAGATCCAGGCTCGGGCCGAACATGCCGCCCCTGACACCGGGACCCATGACCATCACGTCGGTGGCGTGTCCGTGGTCGGTGCCGTGCGCGCCGTTCTCGGGCACGCGTCGACCGAATTCCGAGAACACGATCATGGCGGATGAATCGGCGACGCCGAGCTTGTTGGCGGTAGCGAAGAAGTTGCGGGCCACGTCTTCAAGGCCGACGATCGCATCGCCGTGCTGATCGCGCTGGTTGGTGTGGGTGTCGAACGACGGCAGCATCAGGTACGCGATCTCGGTGCCGAGTCCGGCCGCGAAGAGTTGCGCGGCGTTGTCAGCGGCCGATCGGGCGCCGGCATCGCTCGATGCCGAGAGTTTCGCGATCGGTTCGGACGCGGCGATCATCTGACGCTGGCCTTCCATCACGTCAGCGAGTACCGAGCCGGTCGGCGCGGACGCCGATGCGTACTGGCTTACGGCGTGATGCCGCGCGGCGACGTCGGGCAGCGAGACGTCGGCGAAGCCGAAGTCGCGGAGCGATGAAAGCGCGAGCGCCTCGTTGGCGGTTCCCGTGAGCGTGAGCGGCAGACTGTCGCCGAAGGCCGCGGCGCGGATCGGGCCCTGCACCGCGGCTCGTGTCGAGGTAGCGCCCCAACCATCCAGTATTGAAACGGCCGTCGGGACTGCCGGTTTCCCAGCGCTTCGCCGAGCTGGTGTGCGAGAACGTGGGTTTCGGGTCGCCGACCTGGCGGACCACGGCCAGCTGGCCGGCCTGCCACAGATTGAACAACGTCGGCAGCTTCTTGTTCATGCCGTAGCCGTTGCCCATGGCTGACAGATCCGACGTCGCGCAAGGCCGCGTTCGGCCGCATCTTGATGAAGTTGTCCATGCCGATCGGGGCGACTGTCTGCAGCGGGTCGTTACCGCCGCGCAGGAACACGACGAGCAGGTGTTTGGTCTCGCTTGGCGCCGAGAAGCCGAACGCGGGCTCGACGTAGCGCAGCCAGACCGGCGTGGTCGCGGCGACGGCAAGGCCCTGCAGGAAGGAGCGGCGGCTTACGTGGGGCGTGTTCATGAGAGGTTGAAGTCCGGGGACGAGACCAGCAACGTGATGAGACCGGCGATGCGCGTCTCGGTCGTCTGGCCAGTGGTGGCCTGGGCGTAGTCATACAGCGCCTGCGTAGTGGTGGACGTGAGAGACGTCATGCCGAACCCTTCAGCCCACGTAAGGAGTTGCTCACCCTTAGGCGCGGCGCTCGAGGGCTTGCTCATGTGGAACCCGGCGAGGCGCGAGGCCGCGTTGTAGCGGGCGAGCATCGCGCCGGAACCGACAAGACGCCGGCCCTGCGGCCAGCCGGCCACGCTCGGCGGTCGGTACAGGCGCTGCCCGGCGAGCCCCATGTAGATCGATCCGTCGCGGTATTCAGTGCGGCCGAGCGTGCGCATCGCGCCAACGACGTATTCCGCCGGCGACTTCACGAGCGACTGACGCGCGCGCTCGCACTCTTGAACGGCGACGACATGAAAATCATGCGCAGCGCGTCGGACAGGTTCCAGTTGCTGCGCAGCGACGCCGCGACCTGTGACACGAGGTTGGAGTCGGCTTTCGTGGCGACGAAGTTCGTCACGAGTTTGGTGGCGATGAACTCGGCGGCCGCGGGTTGCGAGAGCAGTAGGTCGAGCACGCTGTGGGGTGTGAATGCGGCGGTCACGCCCAACACGGTTTTCAGGCCGTCGTCGTGCAGCGCCTTGTCGTAGGTCAGCGAGTACCCGGTGGGCGACTTCTTCAACTTGTAGCCCGTAAGCGAGCGCGCAACTTCCTTCACGTCTTGTTCCGTGTAGTTGCCGGCGCCGAGGATGAACAACTCCATGAGTTCGCGCGCCATGTTCTCGTTGGGCGAGCCCTTGATGTTCTTGTCGTTGTCGAGGAACAGCCCGAGCGCCCGATCGTCGATCATCTTGTGCGCGAGATCTTTGAAGCTCCCGAGTGCGAACTCGCGAATCGTCGTTTGCTGATCGGTCATCGCCGCGACGTCGATGTGGTCGTTCAACGAATACGCGGTGGCGAAATGGTTCGAGAGGAACAGCGTCATGCGCTCGACGAGGGGCGCCTTGGTCGTGACCATGTTCTGCACCCACGCGGTTTGGATGTCGTCAAGCGTCGCCTGCGTGAGCGACGGCAGAGCGCCGGCGGTGCCGACTTTGGCGGCGCCGGCGGTGTGGGTGCGCTGCAACGCAGAAGTCAACGACGAGGTGGGGTTGGTCGAAGAACGCGCGCCTAGGAGGTCGTTGACGGCCTGGTTGTAGCCCTTCGACGCGTAGGTGTCGAGATCGGCGATTCGTGCGCCGAAAGCCGCGCGACGAAAGAGATGAGCAAGGAGTGCTCGGTTTTCGTCGGTCATCGGTACCCCATGAGTAAAGGACAGTTCCTACCTGGAAGTTCGAAAGAGTACCGACAAGGTGCAATAAGGGAAGTGATTCTTGTCACGAGCTTTGCCCGCATGAGGGCAAACGCCGCGGATCAACCAGGCCAAACCCTGCGAATGAAACGTTCAAACGCTGAATTAGCCTCCCTCTCCGTGCGAATCCTGACTCAGTGCGCGCGCGTGGGCGCCGCTGCAGGTGCACTGCTCGCGCTTGGCCTGCTGGTCCTCATTCCCACCGCCCGCGCCTTCGCAGGCACATGGACGTCATTGCAGGCCGACGGGTTGTCCGAAATGAGCGAGTTGAGCGAGCGATCTGTTGTGCAACGACGCGACGGGTCCACGTTGGCGGTGCTCCATGCCGACGAGAACCGCGCGCCGGTCAAGCTCGCCGACGTGCCCGACGTGGTGATCAACGCGGTGATCGGTGTCGAGGACGACCGGTACTGGAAGCACCACGGCGTCGACCTGCGCGGCACGGTCCGCGCGCTTGCTACGAACGTCTCGGCGGGTGAGGTTCGCCAAGGTGGATCGACGATCACGCAGCAGCTGGTGAAGAACTCGTTGCTCACGCCGGAAAAGACCGTCGACCGCAAGGTCCGCGAGGCGCTTTTGGCGTGGCGGCTCGAGGACAGCATGACGAAGGAAGAAATTCTCGAGCGCTACCTCAACACCGTCTACTTCGGCAACGGCGCGTACGGCGTGCAGGCGGCGGCCGAGGTGTACTTCGGCAAGACGGCGCGGCAGCTCAACCTGGCGGAGGCGGTGCTCCTCGCCGGCTTGATCCGGAACCCCGTCGGCTACGACCCGATCAAACATCCGGCGACGTCGAAGCGTCGGCGCGCGCGTGGTGGTCGATCGCCTGGTGTCATCCGGCGTGATCAGCGCCGCGAGCGGCGACAACGTGTTGGCGACGCCGCTGCCGACCGGCGTGAGGAGTTTGGAAGATGAACCGAACGACTACTTCGTCGAAGAGGTGAAGCAGACGTTGTTGCGACGACCGCCGACTCGGCGAAACCGCGCAGGAGCGCTACAACGCGGTATTCAAGGGCGGCCTCAAGATCGTCACGACGCTCGACGGTCCCATGTCGGAGGCGGCGCGCATCGCCGTCGACCAGATCCTGCCCGACACGAAGGGCAAGTTCACCGCTGCGCTGGCGTCGATCGACCCGACATCGGGGGCAGTGCGCGCCATCGTGGGCGGCAAGGACTTCGCGTCGCAGCGCTTCAATCTCGCGACCCAAGCCCACCGTCAGCCCGGCTCGGCGTTCAAGACGATGGTTCTGGTCGCCGCCATCGAGGAAGGGTTCGGTCCATCGACGATTGTGGACGGGACGTCGCCGTGCACGGTGCCGTTCCCTGGTCACAAGCCGTACGTGCCGAGCAACTACGAAGGCGAAGGCGGCGGCGCGATGTCCGCTAACGTCGGCCACCGCGCACTCGGTCAACTGTGCATACGTGCGGCTGGCTTCGGCGACGGGTCTCGAGAACATCGTGAAAGCGTCGGAAGATCTCGGCATCACGTCCACTATCGACGAGCTGCCGTCAACCGCTCTTGGCGGTTTGCGTATCGGCGTGTCGCCGCTCGAGATGGCTTCGGCGTACGCGACGCTGGCCGCTGACGGCGTGTACCACAAGCCGTATTTCATCGACAAGGTGCTCGACCGCCACGGCAAGGTTCTGTTCCGCGGCGGAACGAAAGGCGAGCAGCGAGTATCGGTGCAGACGGCGCGCACCGCCGTGTCGATCCTGCGCTCGGTCGTGAGCGGAGGGACCGGCACGCGCGCCAACCCGGGAAAGTGGCCGGTGTTCGGCAAGACCGGCACGTCGCAGGACTACACCGACGCGTGGTTCGTCGGCTCGACGCGTCAACTCGCAGCCGCCGTGTGGATGGGCGCGCCTGTCGGCAAAGTGCCGATGCGCGGCGTAGGTTCGGTCGGCAAGTGTTACTGGTGGCTCGTTTCCCGCGCGCATCTTGGGGGCAGTTCATGAAAGCGGCCATGACCGGCCGCGCCGGCCTGCCACTGCCCGCACCTGACCCGCGCAAGATCGGCAATCGCAAGATGCCGCCGGGGTTGTCGATTCCGGACACAACCACCTCATCGGTCCCGTCGTCGTCCACGTCGATCATCGTGGGAGAGCCCGGCGTCGTCGTGCCCAACGAACCGACCACAACGCAGAAGCCGAGTCCGACGACGCAGCCCGGCTCACCGCCCTCCACGGCCTGCAAAGAGCCAGAGACGTGGCCCGAGGAGTACGACGACTTCTGTCAAAACCGATGACCCCTGCCCTGGACGAGTTGCTGTCGTTGCAGGACCACGACATTGCGATCGACGCAACTGAAGCGCAAGCTGTCGCAGCTGCCTGAGCGCGCCGCGGCGCACGAGCTCAACGAGCGGCGCCACGCGGCTCGAGGAACAGATCCTGGAACTCGACGTGCAACTCGACGCCCTCGCCGAGGCCGAGACGGCGGTCGAAGAGGAATTGACAACCGTCGAGGCGCGGGCCAAAGCGCTGGACGACGCCCTGCGAGCGCCAGGCTCGGCGACGCGCGACGCGCAGGCGATCATCCACGAGATCGACCATCTGAAGGAGCGGGCGAACGGGCTGGAGGAACGGGGGCTCGAGCTGCTCGAGCAGCGCGACGCGCTGCTGGGTCAGAGGTCGGCCGCGCAGGCCGCGTTCGGACCAAATCGCCGCCGACGCGCCGGGAATGCTGGCGGCGGTAGCAACCGCCGAAGGCGACGCCGGCGCCGAGCTGGCCGCGCTCGAAGCGGAGCGCACCGCGCTAGGCGAAGGCATCGAGCCCGGCATCATCGCCACCTACGAGCGGTTGCGGTCGCGACTGGACGGCATCGCCGTCGCCCGTGTCGTGAACGGCGCGTGCACCGGTTGTCACCTCGCGTTGTCGGCGGCTGGATCTCGAACAGATGAACAAGCTTGCACCGGGCGCGCACGCGTCGTGCGAGCAATGCGGACGCATCCTGATCCCCACGTGATCTTCTGGTTCGCGGCGTGCGCCGTCATGGGGGCGTGGATGGTGCTGCGCGATCCGTCGTTCGACTACCGATTCATCGCCCTCGGCGCGCTGCTGCCCGATGTCATCGATGCGCCGCTCGGGCATCGCGGCGTCGGGCACACGCTCGTGTTCGCCGTCGCCTCGCTGGCAGTTGTCATGGCCGTCACCACGAACCGCCGAACCCTTCGCCGCCACGCTCATCGCGCTGCCCATCGGCTTCTTCGCCCACCTCGTGCTCGACGGCGTGTGGATGCAACAAGGTGCTGTTCTGGTGGCCGGCCTTCGGCGACTGGGGCGACCACGCGGTCCTGCCGCCGCCGGCCCCACTGGTCGTCCGCGAGGTAATCGGCGTGATCGTGCTGGGATTCGTCGTGCGCCGCTTCGGCTTGGGCGACCGGGATCGCCGACGTGAGTTCTGTCCGGACCGGCAGACTCAGTCCGTGCTGATCCTGGCCCGCCACGGCCGCACCGCCGCCAACGCCCAGCGACTGCTGCTCGGACGGATGGACGTGCCGCTCGACGAGTTCGGCACGCGGCAGGCGGCCGCCATCGGTGCGGCGTTGGCGCGTCAAGGGTGCGGCGCCCGTGCGGCATCGTCGCCAGCCCGCTTGGACGCACGAAGGACGACGGCGCTGGCCATCGCCGACGCCTTCGGCGTCGATGACGTGACCTTCGACGACCGCTGGCTCGAGGTCGACTACGGCGAGTTCGACGGCGCGCCGCTCGCCGACGTGCCGCACGAGGTGTGGCAGCACTGGCGGTCCGATCCGGCGTGGACGCCGCCCGACGGCGAGTCGCTGGCCGCGGTCGGCGTTGCGCGTGCGCGCCGCCTGCGAGGAACTGATGGCCGACGCGGCCGACGGGAGACGTTTTAGTCGTTAGCCACGTGTCGCCGATCAAGGCGGCGGTCGCGTGGGCGGTCGGTGCCGGCGACGACGCGGCGTGGCGCATGTTCTGCGACGTGGCCTCGATCTCGCGCATCCGCACGACGGACAACCGCCCCACCCTCGTCTCGTTCAACGAGACCGCCCACCTCGCCGACCTACTGGCGGAGTAGTCCGGGCAGACCTTTCGCCAGTCGTTCGTAGTCGGCCTTTTCGTTGTACGCGTGCGCGCGAGACGCGCAGGTAGCCCTTCCCGCGGAAGGGGTTGGCGGCGATCTCGACGCCGAGTTCGCGCGCCACGAGACCGATGAACGCACGCGCCGTCGTCGGCTGACCCGGCAACGCCGTCGGGCAGCGGCACGAGGCCCATCGGGCCGCGCGCCGCCAGGGGGCAAGCGCCGGTTCGTGCCGAGCGCGTCGGCAACCAGGCTGGCGCCCCACGCGGCCAGGCGGTCGTTGTGTGCCCAGAGCGTCGTCCCATCCGAAGGCGGCGAGCGAGTCGTGAGCGAGCGCGAGGCTCAGGTAGCTCGAGTCGTCGTGGGTGCCGAGCCACGCGAAGCTCGCCGGCATCCCCGATTCGAGACCCCAACTCGCCACGAGGGGGTCCGTCCGTTCGCGCCAGGCGTCGCTAACGGCGAGCGCGCGCGCACGGCCGAGGTGCGGAGGCCCACTTGTGGAAGTTGCCGGTCCAGAAGTCCGCGCCGATCGCGGCGACGTCGACCGGCCGGCTGCCGGGACAGTGCGCGGCGTCGACCACGGTCACGACGTCCCGTTCGCGTAATCGCGGCGACGATCCTCCACGACGGGCAGAACTAGCCCGGTCGGCGACGCGACGTGGTCGACGATGGCGAGGCGCGTGCGTTCATTGGTGGCCGCCTCGAACGCGGCGACGTGCGCGTCGACGTCGTCGACGAGATCGATCGGCACGATCTTCACCTGGCCACCGACTTGCTGGACGGCCCGGCGCGCCGCGATGAGGATGGCGCCGTAGACGTGATCGGTCACCAGGATTTCGGCGCGCTCCGCGAGCGGTACCGACCTGAGTGCGGTGCTAATCCCTGTGGTCGCGTTGGCCACGAAGACGGCGTTCTCGGGTTTCGCGCCGATCAGCCTGGCCATGTGGACGCGGGCGCTGCTCAAGTCGTTCCGAAACCTCGAAGCGAAACCATTGATTCGGGTTGGCGTCGGCGGCGCGGCGCAGCTCGGCCTGATGCTCACGCACCGGTCGCGGGACCGCGCCGTACGAGCCGTGGTTGCAGTGGCTGACGTCGGGATCCAGGTCGGCCCAGAGGGTGTCGGCGCCCGGCAGCATCGGGTCAGTCTCGCCGAATTGTCAGGCGGACCAACCACCATTTCCGTCGCTGTCGGCATACCGCACCCACACGGTCGACGAGCCCGCAGCCGTGCGGAGCAGGCTGTTCTCCCATCCGTTGACCGGCACAGCGAACGCCGACGCGGGATACTCAGCCGAGCACGCCGCCGCCCCGCCGCTCCACGGACCCGATGCGGCGGTGACGTTCCACACGTCGGGGCCGACGCTGCACGCGTACGCATGGGCCGCCGTCGCACGCGTTGTCGTGAAAGCGGGTGTCGCCGCCGGAGGTCGCGCACTTCGCGGTGCCGTTGGGCTCGGCGGGCGCGTTGACCGCCCACGACCACACGATGGCGGCGAGGCGCGGATCCTCGGGTGTGAGTTGGTCAAAGCCGATGAGCGAGGCGCCGCACTTGGCCATCGCCGCGGCCTCGGTGGTCGTGAGGTGACCGGAGGTGCCGCTCTCCACCGTGCTCACCCACGTGGAGTCCTCGTACCAACGCACCATGGCCTGACCCGCATTGGTGCGCGCCCGTTCGCTCGCACAATCAGTCAGTCCGGGATAGTCGTCGCCGGGGCCGGACCCGGACTCGTACCAGTTGTTAGCTGGTCCCCGCTCGTGCACGTACGTGCCCCACGCGCCTGGCCCACAGTTGCCGACGATGATCACGCGGTGGCCGTCGGCTCGCAGGGACGCCGCTGATACCGAGGTGGGTAGCGGCGCACAGGGCTGACCGGCGGGGGGCCGCGCGATCAGGTCGCCCAGATAGCTGTCCAACTGGCGCGCCGCGATGTTGTGAGCGGTCACGTTGTTGTCGAGTCTGTTCTCGAGATACAGCAGCACGACTTCGTTGCCGTTCTCGGGTCGGCGCAACCACTTCGAGAATTCAGCCAGGCCCTCGGTGAAGGGCTTGTCATTGGTACAGCCGACGTGGACCCCGCCCTCCACGCGGCCGTGACACAAGACGACCGCCTTGTAGCCGTTGGCCGCCTTGCCGTGCGCCGAGGGCGCCCAGTGCAGGTCCATCTCGATGGCGCGCACGTCCATGCGCAATTGATCGGTGAGGCTGTACACCTGGTTGGGATCCAGATTGGTCAGCGTCACGCTGTCGGTCGCGGTGTTGGACGAATTGTGCGTGTGGGGGATCGTCGAGCGCGGCGAACGGCACCGCGTCGTTGAGCTGTCGTTGCAAGGTCAGCGCGCGGTGTACCCACGACCGTTCGTAGCGATTGACGTGGGCGCGCGCGATCTCGCGACCGTCGAGGTAACCGCACAGATCGCCGAGGCCGAGCCGCCGACAACCGTTGGCCGGCCCTTGGAACAGGATCTGTTCGAGGGTCCGACACGCCCGCTCACCCACCTCGGGGACGGCGCCGAGCACGCCACGACACAGCGCGATGAGTTCCGCGCCCGACGGCGAGACCGCAGCAGCCGCTGGGGGCTGCGTGGCCACCAATCCGGCCGTCGACATCCCGAGCGCGACGAACACAAGCAGAAACCGTTTGCCCCAGTGCATGGCGACAACCTTACGAGCAAGCGCACGCCAGTAAGCGCTGGGCGACCGCGGCCCGCCCGGCCGGGGAGGGCTGTGTGATGGTGACGGTGAGTCGATCTGTAAGCGGGGTTCTGTCCACCGGTTCCTTACGGAGCTCCGGTTGGGTGACCATCCATCTATGCGGCCTACCTGGGAAATAGCCGGGCCGGCCTTCCCGATTTGGCCTTGCTCCGAGTGGGGGTTACCGAGCCGCCCGGGTCGCCCCGGACGCTGGTGCGCTCTTACCGCACCGTTGCACCCTTACCTGTACCCCTGCCACCCCGCAGGGGGTGACTGTGGGCCATCGGCGGTCTGTTTTCTGTTGCCCTGATCCGACACGTCACCGCGTCCTGACTCGCGTCAGCACTCTGCCCTATGGAGCCCCGACTTTCCTCGACGCGGTCCGAAACCACGCCGCGGTCACCCGATCGACTCACCGTCAGCTGATAAGTCTCGCAGACCGGGGTCCTAAACCACGACGGCGGTGGCCCGCCGCTCGCCGGTGACGCTGACTTCGATAGCGCGGGGGAGTTGCGCTTTCACGTCGTCGGCGTGGGTGACGACCAGCACCTGGGTGAACCGGGTCTGAAGGCCGTTGAGCGCGGCCAGCACGCGGGCGCGCCGGGCCGAGTCGAGCGGACCGAACACTTCGTCGAGCACGAGCAGCCCGACCGCGCCGCCGGACTGCAAGCGTGACGCACTCGCTGATGGCGATCCGCAGCGCCAGGTTGGCGAGGTCGACCTCGGATCCGCTGAAGCGTTTGAGGTCGAAGGTGCGGTTGGCGTCGGTGAGGCGCACCTCGAAGTTTTCGGTGAGTTCGAGGCCGTTGTAGAGCCCGTCGGTCATATCGTCGAACAGCGCTCGTGCGTGACCGGCCAGACGCGGGCCCGACCGACGCCGCCTCGTGATCCTTGAACGACGCCCAGCAGTTCACCGAGCCGACCGAGCAGCCGCGCTTCTACGGCTTGAGGCTCGATGCGGGCGTGCTGTTCGGCGGCGCGGGCGGCCGCGACCGCGGT
This sequence comes from uncultured Actinomycetes bacterium, assembly GCA_963769985.1. Taxonomy (GTDB): domain Bacteria; phylum Actinomycetota; class Acidimicrobiia; order Acidimicrobiales; family JACCXE01; genus JACCXE01. The sequence goes on from CAVYNR010000005.1 coordinate 272,329, forward strand.
GGCTGACGCGTGGGCTTCGGCGCGGGCCGCGGTCTCGCCGGCGTGGCGCGCCGCGGTGGCGGCTTCGTTGGCGGCCGCGGTCGCGGCTTCGCGGGCGGTGGCAGCTTCGGCCACGGTCGCGGCGGTCAAGCCCGGATGACTTCGCAGCCGCTCGCAGATCCGCAAGTTCTTTGCCGACGGCTTCCGCGGCGGCGGTCGCGTCGGCCGCCTCGGCGGTGATGGCGTCGACCCGCTTGAGGCGGCCCCGCAGTTCCGATGCGAGGTGGTGCGCGGCGTCGGCGGCGCTAACCGAGTCGCGGCGCGGCCTCGACCGATTCGTCGCGCAGGCCAGTACGCACCGCGTCGCAGGTGGACTCGGCGGCCACGACCGCTTCGGTGGCGGCGCGGAGCGCGGCGCGCGCGTCTTGCGCGGCGGCGCGCTGTTTGGCGTTGCGCTGCCACTGCGCGCGCGCATCGGCCAAGGCCTTCTCGGCTTTGTCGGCGGTCTTGCGCTCCGTCGCGACTGCCTTGGTTGCCGCGGCCAACTCCTTGTCGGCGGCCGCCAACTCTTTCGCCGCGACCTTGACCTCCACGGCGCGGTGCGACCGCACCTGGGTGAACGTTTCGCCGAGCGGCTGGCCGCACGTGGGGCACTCGGCATCGGCGGTGAGTTCGTCGGCGCGGGCGAGCGTGGCTTCGGCCACCTCGAGGGCTCGCTGGCGCGCCGCGGTCGTGGCCTCGAGTGCGGCGTGCGCCTTCTCCTGCGCGGACACGACTTGCCGCGCCGCGACCGCCTCGTCATCGGCCGGCGGTGTTGGTTCGGCGCCCGTCGTCCGCGTCGCCGCGACCGTCGGGGTCGAGCGTGCGCAACGCGGCGTCGGCCTTCTCGTGACCGCTCGCGCGCCTCGTGCAGCACGCGCAGCAGCGTCGAACGACGTGCGCGCCGCCGCGACCGCGGCGGCGGTATCTCCGAGCGCCTGCAAGTCCGCGCCTCGCGGTGGCCAGCGCCGCGGCCTCAGTCTGCGAGGGCTTCGGCGCGCGCGGTCAAGTCGGCGTGTCGCGCGGCCACCTGCCGGCCGACCTCGAGTTCGCGGGCGAGCGCCTCATGGCGGGTCGCGCGCCGCTTCGGCGCGTTCAGCGGCCGCGGCGGCGGCAACGTGGGCCGTGTCGGCCTCGGTCTTGGCGGCGACCGCCGCGGCGGCCGCGTCGTCGCGCTCGAGTTCGAGCGCGGGCAGGTCGGCCGCGACCCCCTGCAACGAGCTGCAGCGTGGTGTCGGCGGTCTTGGCGTCGGCGCGGGCGGCTCGAACGGCGGTCTCGATCGGCGTGATGCCGAGCAGGTCGAGGACGAGCTTGCGCCGATCGGCGGGCTGCTGGCTGGAGAGCGCCGCGAGCTGTTTTTGCTCGGCGAACACCGAGGCGAGGAAGCCCTTCTCGTTCATGCCGATCAGCTGCTGCACGTACCGCTCCACGTCGCGCGCGCCCGTTGCCACCTGCAGGCCGTCGGCGTGGATGACGGCGTCGCGTTTAGTGGTCTTGCCGCCGCCGGTGATGGTGCGGCGCGCCACGTAGTCGTGGCCCTCGTGTTCGAAGGCCACCTCGACGATGCATTCGTCGTTGACACCGGTGGTGCGAACTTCCTCGACGTTGCCGCGGCGCATGGCCGAATAACGCCCACGGAATCGACTCGATCAGGTAGCTCTTGCCGGCGCCGTTGGGTCCGTAGATGCCGACGAGGCCCTCGGGCAGGTCGAGCTCGCACACGCCTTCGTAGACCCGGTAGTTCTGCAGGTAGAGGTGGCGAATGATCACGGCTGGCTACTCCGCTTCCGACACGGCGTCGGCGAGGTACTGCTTGCCCCGCTCGACCAAGGCGCCGCGGTCAACCCCGATGAGGTCCTGGGGCTCCATCCACGACTCGAACCGCGCCTGCACGCCGGTGAGTTCGGGCAGGCCTTGCACGGGCACGCCCGCGTGCATGAGGTGGGGTTCGACGCGAATGAACAGTGCGTGCGCGCCTGCCTCGCGCCACACCCGCGGGTCGGTCTGACCCCACACCTCCGGCGCGACCCCGTCGACCTCGATCCACACCATCGCGCCCTCGGGCGCGCCCGCGGCGGCCGCCGCGACCTTCTGCGTGACCTCCTCGGGCCCCACGCCGCGGGCGTCGACCGTGTCGGGATGCACCATCGGGCGCCGGCCGTCGAGCGCGACGTGGTTGATTTCGCCGCTGTCGGTGTCGAGCACGACGATGCCCTTCGGGTCCTCGTACTCGTCGGCGAAACCGAACGCGTCGGGCGCGCCGGCGTACCAGATGCCCTTCGCCACCTCGCGGTGCGAGTGGTAGTGGCCGAGCAGCACGAGGTCGCAATCGAGCGCGGAGGCGTCGACGGTGATCTCGTTGAGGTCGGCGTAGCGCGGCTCGACCTGCGGGACGCGGGGGTGGGTGAGCAGCAGGTTGACGCTGATCGGTGCTGCGGTTGGCCCTCACCTCGCCGAGCGCGTCGAGCGTGGCTTGCACCGAGGCCATCTGCGGCACGCAGTGCACGACAGACCCGGCGAACTCGAACGCCTCGTAGGTCGAAGCCCGGCGCGAACTTGAACTCGTTGAAGACATCCTCGAGCGGGCGGTACGGCGTGCCGGTACCCGCGATGCGGGGCGTGTCGTGGTTGCCGCTGATCGAAACCAGCGGCATGCCGTGGTCGCGGATCTTGGCGAGCTCGCGTTGGGCCACGCGGTAGGAGCGGTACGACGGGTTGGGCTGTCGAAGATGTCGCCGAGCCACACGAACAGGTCGGGCTCCTGCGCTAGCGCGAGGTCGACGGCGCGCGTGAACGACTCGTCGAAGTCGAGCTCGCGCTGGTTGATGCCGTTGATCGTGGCGGGACCAGCGTTACGCCCGAGGTGCGCGTCTCCGAGGGCGACGACCTTCATCGCATCTAGTCGAGCAGCGCGGCGACGTTCGCCGCGGCGACGGGGCGAGGTTCGGGCGGCGCGGTCGCGTCGCGCAGCGCGTCGCTCCACGAGTGGATCGTCGCCGGTACCGCGAACGGTGTGTCGACGCCGGCGAGCAGGCACTCGCCTGGCATGAGGGTTTGGATCTCGGTGTGCAGCGATGACAGATCTTGCTTGGCCGAGCCGCGCAGGATGTTGCGGTCGCGTTCGTCGGCCAGGCCGAGGATGAAGAAGGTGTTGAACTGGCTCAGCAGTTCGGCGTCGACGAGTTTGGGTTGCTGGGTGACCGCGACCAGGCCGACCTTGAACTTGCGGCCCTCGCGGGCGACGCGAGGAAACACATTGCCGTCGCCGTCGGCGGCCTTGCTCAGCACCCGCTGGGCTTCCTCCAACACGATCGCGACGGTCGGCAGGCCTGCGTGCGCGTTGCGGTCGTCGAGGAACGCCTCTTGCCACGCCTCGAGCACGCTGCGGGTGAGGAAGCTGGCGACGAGGAGTTCCTCGGTGGAGTCGAGCCCGCTGGCGTCGACGAGCACGACCTTGCCTTCGCGCAGGTCGCGCTCGATCTGCGTCGCGACCGACACGTCGGCGTCGGCGCTGATGGCGTCGAGCGCGCAGATGCGGCGGGCGCGGCGGTGCAGCACCTGGAGCGTGGAGATGGCGACGCGACGGCCGAGTTCGACGTCGCGGAATCCGGGAAGGTCGTCGAGTTGGCTGAACGGCAGCAGCCAGGAGATGCCGGGGTACTGGTGGCCGTAGAAGCGCTCGAGTTCGTACAGCGCTTCGGTTTGCGGACCCGAGGTTTGGCCGGTGGCGGTGCGCAGGTCGTCGGTGCGTCATCTCGCCGAGACTACGCGCAGCGCGGACGTACCGGGGGCCTTCACGCTCGAGTAGGTGCGCAGCCGCCGCTCCGCCCATGGGTGACGGGCCAGTTCGGTGCGGTACTCGCCGTGCGGGTCGATGATCAGCAGGCCGTAGCGGCCGTTGGCCTGCATCGCCGCGCCGGCCAGCACCATCATCAGGTTCGACTTGCCCATGCCCGTGGTGGCGAACACGCCGACGTGCTTGGCCAGGCTTTCGCCGCTGATGCCGACCGGCACGTCGACGGTGGTCTCGCCGGTGCGCAACACGCCGACGTGCAGGTCGCCCATCGACCGTTCGAGAAACGCCAGGTCGGCGGCTTCGGGCGAAACCACGCGGGAGAACTGCGTGGGCAGGCACTTGGGCTTGCGGAAGACCTTGCCGTCGGGCGTGAGGTAGCCGAGGCAGCGGCAGTCGGCGACGCGGTAGGTGCGGCGCTCCTGCTCGTAGAGCGGGTGCGCGCCCGGGCGCGTCGCGGGCGTCGTCGGACAGCAACGTGCCGGCGACGCGCTCGGCCCAGCCAGGCTCGCGGTGTTCGTGGCCGTAGGTGACGTCGACGACGCGGAACAGGTAGCGACGGCCGGTGGCCTCGTCGATGGCGACGAGCAGCTCGCCGAGGAACAGGTCGTCGTCGGGCGCGGCGCGGAACGTGCCTTCGAGGACGTTCTTGCCGTACAGGCGGCCGCGGGTGTCGGCGGTGGTCATGACGCGCGCTCCATCATGCGGTGGCGATCGGCGAACGCGCGGTGCAACACGTCGCCCGGCACGCCCGCCATGCGCAGGTGCTCTTCGATGGTCATCCACGCCTCCTCGCGCAGCCACGGCGGGCATGCCGCGAGGCGGTCGGCGACGGTGAGCGGGTACGGGTAGCCGGGGAACGCGGCGTCGTCGGCGACGGTCGCGAGTTGCGACGAGCGCGAACTCGGGATCGATGCCGGCGGCGACATCGACGCGGAAGCTGTAGGCCGCGTCGGGATCAAGGCGCGCCGCGACGACGGTGAACGGCACGCCGCGCTCGGCGGGGCTGTGGCCGATGGGCGCCCACCAGCGCGAGCGGGCGCCGAGGTTCGGATCGGCGTCGGCCTCGGCCTCGAGTTGACCGATCAAAGGGGCGCCGCCGCGCGCGAGCGACGTGTGCTTGGTGATGCCGACGACGGTGATGCCGCGCGCGGTCGCGTCAGCCAGCAGCTCGGTGACCCAGTCGAGTGGCAGGCGCGGGTCGGGCCGCAGGTCGCCGTCGACCAGCACGAGCGCGCCGGGCGCGGCTTCGCCGATCGTGCGCTCGATGCCGTCCCACTCGACGCGTTCGCGCAGCAGGTTCACGTCGACCGCCGTGTTGGCGGCGAGGCGGAGGCCACCGTCGAGCCGCGACAACTCGACGGCGCGCTGCCCGACGCCGACCAGATGGGCGCGCAGCGCGCCTTCGTCCTCGACCGTGGCCACCCGGTCGACGAAGCAGCACCGACCGGCGCGCACGACGTACACCTGAAGGCAGCGGGCGTCGCGCACGAGCGCCTGGCCGCCGTCGACGGCCCACACCTCGACCGGCGGCGCAGCCGCCGGGGTCAGCGGGCGGGGCACGAGGTCGCCGTCGATGACCAAGATCGCCGTCTTCGGCGTCCGTGCACCACGCCGGACGGGCCGCGAGGATCGCGGCGAGGCGATCGGCGACATCATCGAGTGGGGCGGCTCCGAGCGGCCGGCTCGGGAGGCAGGAGACTGCGGCATGCGCCGATGTTCCCATAGGGGTGTGACAGCCTCGTGGCAATGATCGTGTCGATCGTGACCTTCAAACTCCCGCCCGGCGCCGATCGGGAGGCCTTTCTGGCCGCCGACAAGGCGATGCAGGAGGAGGTGCTGTACCACCGGGCCGGCTTCGTGCGCCGCACCGTCGCCTACAGCTCCGAGCGTGACGAATGGGCCGCCGTCTCGTTCTCCGGTTCGGAGCCAGTGCTCGACATCGTCGACGGGCACGTCGACGGGTCGACCGTCGTCCACCTCCTACTACACCGATATCGGCGGTTAATCCGGGTTCACTGCTGGACGAGGGTGAGGGGGTTGTCTTCGGGGTCATTGATGAAGGCGATGGTCGGCCCGCCGGGCACGTCGTAGGGCTCCATCACCAGCTTGCCGCCGAGTTCGACGGCTTCGCGAGCGACGACTGCAGGTCGCGCACCTGCACGTACGAGCGACACGCCCGGCCGGTCGCCCTGCTGGATGTGGCCCGCCGGCCCCGGTTCGGGACCGCCGATTCCTGCTGCGATGTTCATCAGGGGACCATCGCCGATGTCCCAGTTGAACAGCGCCGCGTAGAACGCGCGCTGCGCCTCGGCATCGCGCTTCGAGCGCCCAGTGCACAACCGGTCGGGCCCAGTCAGTCACTTTGGCGCCTCCGCCCGAGGGCTCCGGCGCTTTGCCCGGCGGGGTCCCCATCCCCGCCGGCTTCCACCAAGTCGTTCAGTGCGGTTAGTCATCTTGCGGAACTGTAGGATAGCATGCCTCCCCGCTCGCTATGGAGTGGCGCGATCAGCTTCGGCTTGGTCAACGTGCCGGTGAAGATGGTGACGGCGGTCTCGCCCAAAGACGTGCGCTTCAACCAGCTGCACGCCAAGGACAACAGTCGCGTATCAACCAGAAGCGCGTTCTGCGCGGACGAAGGCGAAGAGGTCCCGTTCGAAGAGATCGTGAAGGGCTACGAGGTCCGTCCCGGCCAGTACGTCGATCATCGAGCCCGAGGAGCTCGACGGCCTCGACCCCGTCGCCACGCACACCATCGACATCCTCGAGTTCGTCGACCTCGACCAGATCGACCCGGTCTACTTCGACAAGCCGTACTACCTCGTGCCCGACAACCGCGCCGAGAAGGCGTACGCGCTGCTGGCGCAGTCGCTCGAGACGATCGAACAAGGTCGGCATCGCCAAGTTCGTGATGCGCACCAAGGAGTACCTGGCGGCGATCCGGTCGACCAAGGGCGCGCTGGTGCATCTCGACGTTGCTCTACGGCGACGAGGTCGTGCCGGTCGAAACGCTCGACACACCCGGGCTCGAAACCGAGCTGTCCGAGCGCGAGCTGAAGATGGCCGAAGCGCTGATCGAGAGCCTCACCGAGAAGTTCGACCCCGACCGGCACGAGGACACCTATCGCGAGAAGGTCATGGAGCTGATCCGTCAGAAGGACGAGGGCGAGGAGATCGTCGTGCAGCGCCGAGGCCGAAGCGCCGGCGAAGGTCGAAGACCTCATGGCCGCGCTCGAAGCGAGCGTGCAGGCGGCACGAGACAAGCGTGGCGACAAGCCGACAAAGGTTGACGGTCGACGAAGGTCAGGTCGACGTCGCGGGCGACGCCTCACGCTGTCGAACCTCGACAAGGTGCTGTACCCGGCCGCGCACTTCACCAAGTCCGAAGTCATCGACTACTACGCGCGCATCGCGCCGGTGATGGTGCCGCACCTCGCCGGGCGGCCGATCACGTTCAAGCGCTATCCCGACGGCGTCGACGGCAAGAGTCTTCTTCGAGAAGAACGCGCCCAGTCCACACGCCCGAGTGGGTGCCGACGATGACGCTCAGCGGCGGCGAGCGGGAGCGACGCGACGATGGTCAACTACCCGCGCATCGAGGAGCCCGCCGCGCTGGTGTGGGCGGCCAACCTCGCCGCGATCGAGATCCATCCCGGCCTGGCGCGCGCCGACCACATCCGCCAGCCCGACCACGTCGTGTTCGACCTCGACCCCGGCGAAGGCACCGACATCATCGAGTGCTGCCAGGTCGGGCTGTGGCTGCGCGACGCGCTCGGCGACCTCGGCCTCGAGGCGTGGGCGAAGACCTCGGGCAGCAAGGGCCTGCAGGTGTACGTGCCGCTGCACACGCCGTGCGACTTCGAGACAGTCGCGCGAGTTCTCCCTCGCGATCGCGCAGCTGCTGGAGAAGTGGCACCCCGAAGCTGATCGTCACCACGCAGGAGAAGGTCAAGCGCAAGGACAAGGTGCTGATCGACTGGATGCAGAACGCGTCGTTCAAGACGACGATCGGCGTGTACTCGCTGCGGGCCCGGGACCGGCCGACGGTGTCGACGCCGGTCACGTGGGACGAAGTCGAGGCCGCGCGACACCGCGGCGGACCTGCGCTTCGAAGCGGCCGACGTGCTCGCACGCGTCGAGGAGCACGGCGACCTGTGGGCCGACGATATTGACGATCGAACAACGACTCCCAGGCACGTAGTTTCCCGTCGTGGACAAGGTCGAGCGGCTCACGAACATCGTGGCGTTGCTGCTGACCACGACGCGGCCCGCTCACGCTCGACGAGATCGCCGACGAGGTCGGCGGCTATCCCGACAAGGGCGAGTCGCGTCGCGCCGCGTTCGAGCGCGACAAGAAGACGCTGCGCTCCGAAGGCGTGCCCGCTCGAGGTCGTCCCGCAGCACGACGGCGGCAGCGCGTACCGCATCGACCCGAACGCGTACTACCTGCCGCCGCTCGACCTCACCGACGACGAACGCGTCGCGCTCAACCTCGCCGTCGCCGCGGTCGAACATCGACGGCGACACCGGGCCGCGACGCGCTTGTGGAAGCTCGGCGAAGGCGCGCGCCGACGGCCCCGGCGCTCGCCGCGCTGCCGACCGACGACGGACTGATCGACCTGTTCGACGCGTGGCGCCGCGGCGCGCCCGCGTACTTCGCCTACCGCGGCGACCGCGCGAACTGCACGTGTGGGGCGTCGCGTTCCGCAACGGCCGCTGGTACGTCGTCGGTTACGACGCCGGCAAGAACGGCGAGCGGTTGTTCCGCGTCGACCGCATCGACGGCGAAGTCACCCTCGGCGAGGACGGCACGGCCACGCCGACGCCGGCGGGCTTCGACCTCGTCGGGCGCCTGCCCGGGCGCGGCTACGCCATGTACCCGCAGCGACGACATCGAAGCCGTGCTCGTCGACATCGACGCCGGCTGGGCGCGCGGCGCGCATCAGCGACCTCGGCGAGGACGCGGTCGTCGAGCGCCGCGACGACGGGTCGATCCGCGTGCGGCTGCACATCACCAGCCGCGACGGTTTCCGTTCGTGGCTCGTACGGCTACCTCGACCACGCGGTGGTCGTCGAACCCCAAGAAGTCGTCGACGACGTCGTCGCGCACCTCAAGGTGCTGGCCGGTGGCTGACCGCGACCCCGGGCTGCGCTTCCGCCGCCTGCTGGCGATGGTCACGTGGCTGGCGTCGCGCGAGCGCGCGAAGCTGCAGCGAGATCGCCGAGCAGTTCGACATGAGCGAGGACGACGTCGAGCGCGAGCTGATGCTCGTGTCGATGTGCGGTCTGCCGCCGTACTCGCCCGATCAACTGATCGACGTGCTGGTCATCGACGACGTGGTCGAAGCGCGCATCCCCGACTACTTCCACCGCCCGCGCCAGCTCACCGCCAGCGACGCGCCTGTCGTTGCTGACCGCCGGCCGCACGCTGCTCGCGGTGCCCGGCGCCGACGACAGCGGTCCGCTGGCGCGCGCGCTCGACAAGTTGTCCGACGCGCTCGGCGGCGCCGACGGCGGCGTGGCGGTCGAGCTCGACGCGCCGCTGCTGCTCGACGACGTGCAGCGCGCGAGTGACGACGTCGAGCAGATCGAGATCACGTACTACTCCGCCGGCGCGCGACGCGACATCCGACGCGCGTCGTCGACCCGATCGTCGGTGTTCAACGACGCCGGCCACTGGTACCTCGAGGCGTACTGCCATACCGGCCGACAAGGTGCTGACGCTTCCGCGTCGACCGCATCGAAGCCGTGCGCCGACGGGCAAGCCGCCGGCGCCGCCGGTGAAGCCGGCAGCCGCGCCAACCGCGTCACCCGGCGCCGGGCGCCGACACCGAGAACCGTCACCTTCACCGTCGGTCCGCACGGGCGCTGGGTGGCCGAGAACTATCCCGTCGAGCCAGGTCGACGAACTCAAGAGCGGCAAGCTGCGCATCACGCTGACCGTGGCCGGCGACGCGTTCCTCGAGCGGTTGCTGCTGCGTCTCGGCCCCGACGTCACCGTGAATCGCCCGGCCGTCGAAAAGAAGGACGCAAGCCGACGCCGCGAAACGCATCCTGGCGCGTTACGGCCCTGTGAATGATGGGTGACGGCTTGTAAGGATCCCGTCATCGGGATGGCAGACTGCCCGAGGGATGGGTGACCTCTTCGAGGGCTACGAGCTGGACCGCGCGTTCGACGAGATGTTCGGGCGTGACCCGACCCACGCGACGCCCTATGCGGCGCTGCACGAAACGCTGCGCCTGCTCACCAACGACGAGTTCGCCGAGCGCTGCGCGACCCGCGACCGCTCGTTCCGCGACCAGGGCATCACCTTCAGTCTCTCGGGCGAAGAGCGGCCGTTCCCGCTCGACCTCGTGCCCGCGGGTCATCGCGGCCGACGAGTGGGCGCTCATCGAGCGCGGCGTGTCCCAACGAGTGCGCGCCCTCGAGGCGTTCCTGGCCGACGTGTACGGGCGGGGCGAGTGCTTCGAGGACGGGATCATCCCGCGGCGACTCGTCGCATCGTCGTCGCACTTCCACCGCGAGGCCGTCGGCATCAACCCGCCCAACGGCGTGCGCGTGCACGTGTCGGGCATCGACCTGATTCGCGACGAAGCACGGCACGTTCCGCGTGCTGGAGGACAACCTGCGCACGCCGTCGGGCATCTCCTACGTCGTCGAGAACCGCCGGGCCATGAGCCAGGTGTTCCCCGAGCTGTTCGCGTCGCACCGCGTGCTGCCGGTAGCGACGTACCCGGCGCGGCTGCTCGAAGCGCTGCGCGCCGCGGCGCCCGGCGGCGTCGACGACCCGACCGTCGTCGTGCTCACGCCGGGCATGTACAACGCCGCGTACTTCGAGCACAGCTTCCTGGCGCGCCAGATGGGCGTCGAGCTCGTCGAAGGCCGCGACCTCGTGTGCCGCAACAACATCGTGCGGATGCGCACGACGACGGGCGAGCGGCGCGTGCACGTCATCTACCGCCGGCTCGACGACGAGTTCCTCGACCCGGTGCAGTTCCGCGTCCGACTCGACGCTCGGCGTGGCCGGGCTGCTCAACGCGGCGCGCGCCGGCGAGGTGACGATCGCCAACGCCGTCGGCAACGGCGTGGCCGACGACAAGCTCGTCTACAGCTACGTCCCCGACCTCATCCGCTACTACCTCGGCGAGGAGCCGATCCTGCCGAACGTGCACACGTACCGGCTCGACGACGCCGACGTGCGCGCCGAGTGTGCTGGCCCGGCTCGACGAGCTGGTGCTCAAGCCGGTCGACGCGTCGGGCGGCTACGGCCTCGTCATCGGACCGCAAGCCACCGACGAGGAGCTGGCCGAGCTTGGCCACCGCGGTCAACGACGACCCGCGTGGTGGATCGCGCAGGAGGTCGTGCAGCTCTCGACGTCGCCCACCCACGCCGACGGCCGCTTCCAGCCGCGCCACATCGACCTGCGCCCGTTCGCGGTGAACGACGGATCGCGGGTGTGGGTGGTGCCCGGCGGCCTCACCCGCGTCGCGTTGCCCAAGGGCAGCCTCGTCGTGAACTCCAGCCAGGGCGGCGGTTCGAAGGACACGTGGGTGCTCGCCGACCCGTTCGCGACCTCGTTGCAGCCAGACCGTCCGGCGGCCCCGCCAACCGCCGTTGTCGCGCCAAGCCGCGTGGCGTGGACGCCCCGCCGCCCGATCCCGGGCCCGCCGACGGCATGGGACAGCAGCAACAACAGCAGCAGCAACAACAACAGTCGCCGGGGAGCACGAAGAAGTGTTAAGTCGCATCGCTGAGTCGATGTTCTGGATCGGCCGCTACGTCGAGCGCGCCGAGGCCACCGCGCGCATCCTCGACGTGCACTACCACCTCGTCGTGCAGGACGCCTTGATCGACGAGTCCGCCGCGTGCGCCGCGCTGCTGTCGGTCATGGGCGCCCGTTCGGCGGTCGCCGACGACATCACGCTGGAACCCATCAACGAAGTGCTCGGCTACTCGCCGGACCACCCGGCTTCGATCGCCGCGACACTGTTCGCCGCCCGGGAGAACGCCCGCGGCGCCCGCGAGGCCATCTCGTCGGAGATGTGGGAGACGCTCAACGCGACGCACCACGCGCTCGGTGGCCGGGTCGCGACGGCGCGCAGTCTCGGGCCGAACACGTTCTTCCGCTACGTCAAAGAACGCGCCGCGATCGTCGGCGGCCTCGTCGACTCCACGCTTGTGCCGCGACGACGGCTACCGCTTCCTCGTGCTGGGACGCGCGCTCGAACGCGTCGACATGACGGCGCGCCTGCTGATCGCCCGCGCCACGGTGGCCGACACGCCCGGCGGTTGGGTCACCACGCTGCTGTGCTGCTCGGCGCACGAGGCGTACCTGCGCACGTACCGGCGGGCCGTCGACGCCAGCCTCGTCGCCGAGTTCCTGCTGCTCGACCGACTGTTCCCGCGCTCGGTGCTGTATTCGCTCACCGAGGCCGACGACGCGCTGGCCGAACTCGACCGTCAGCAGGTGCGCACCGCCGTCGACGACGAAGCGCGCCGGCTGCTCGGACGCGCCGCCGCCGACCTCGAATACCGCCGGCTCGACGAACTCCTCGCCGAACTGCCCGTGCACCTCGGCGAGCTGCAGCACACCGTGGCCGCCGCGTCCTCCGCCGTAGCCGACCGCTACTTCCGCCAGACCAAGCCGATGGAGTGGTCGGCGTGAGCGCATTATGAGTTGGCGGCTGGAGGTGCACCACGCGACGACGTACGGGTACGCCGGCGAGGTCGTGTCGAGCTACAACGAAGCGCGCCTGACGCCGGTCAGCGGCCCGCGCCAGACAGTGCTGTCGAGTTCGCTCGAAGTCACACCCCGCGTCTCGCCGTTCCGATACGTCGACGCGTTCGGCACGACGGTGCACGCCTTCGACCTGCATCAGCCGCACGACGACGCTGACGGTCATCGGCCACTCCGTCACCGAGACGTCGGCACCGCGTGCGCTGACGCGGCGCGTGTCGTGGGACGACATCCACAGCGACGAGATCGACGACGCCTACTACGACTGCCTGACGCCCACGCCGCTCGGTCGACGTCAACGACGCGATGCAAGCCACCGTGGACTACCTGCGCACGAGCGACGATCCGACCGAAGCGGCGCACGCGGTCTTCACGTGGGTTCGCAATCACCTCACGTACATGCCCGGATCGACAGCGGTGTCGACCACCGCGGCCGACGCGTTCGAAGCCGGTGCCGGCGTGTGCCAGGACTTCGTGCACGTCAGCCTCGCGCTGCTTCGCCGTCTCGGCATCCCGGCGCGCTGACGTGTCGGGCTACGTCCACAACCGTCCCGATGCGATGATCGGTGAATCGGTGCGCGGCGAGAGCCACGCCTGGGTCGACGTGTGGACCGGCGACTGGTGGGGCTATGACCCGACCGGCGGCGTCGCCGTCGGCGAACGCCACGTCGTGGTCGCCACCGGCCGTGACTACAAAGACGTCTCGCCGCTCAAAGGCGTCTACGCCGGCGCCGCCCTCGACAAGCTCGACGTCGGCGTCGAACTCATCCGCCGCGCCTGACCACCCCGACCTTCTGCGGATTCGCCATCTCGGGGATGGTGTATCCGCAGAAAGTCGGACTTTTAGAAGTCGAGGCCCGACAATTCCGGGATGGTGCCGGCGGCTCGGTTCAGGGCTTCGGCCCAGCGGTCGCGCTGGGGGTCCCTGCCCGACGGCTCGACTACGCGTGACGGCTTCCAGCGGGGCTCAAGGTCGGTGATGTCGGAGATGGCGCCGATGCCGAGGAGGGCGAGGTAGGCGGCGCCGAGGGTGGTCGCTTCCTTCTCCGGCGACAGTTCGATCGGGCGACCACACGCGTCGGCAAGAGCTTGCACGAACGTGGCGTTCTCGGACATGCCGCCGTCGACGTGGATCGCTCCGAGCGGTGCTCCGAAGTCGGCTTCGGCCGCCTCGACGAGGTCGGCGCCGCGATGGGCGACGCCTTCGAGCACGGCGCGCACCACGTGGGCGCGGGTCGTGCCACGCGTTCAGGCCGAACAGCGCGCCGCGGGCGCCGAAGTCCCAACGCGGCGTGCCGAGGCCGAGGAACGCGGGCACGAAGAACACGCCGTTGGCATCAGGCACGCTCGCCGCGACCGCGTCGGACTCATCCGACGACGTGAGCAACTTGAGGTCGTCGCGCAACCACTCGATGCACGTGCCCGCGGAGAGCATCGCGCCCTCGAGGCCCCACACCGTCTCGCCGGCGTGGCGCCACGCGACGATCGGGAAGCACCCGGCGGCTGAGCGCGTCGCGGCCGTGGGCCGGTCGGGTCCGGTCACCACGTCGAGCATGCCGCCGGTGCCGAACGTGATCTTGGCCACGCCCGGCCGCACGCAGCTTTGGCCGACGAGGCTGGCTTGCTGGTCGCCGACGAGCGCGGCGATCGGCGGGTGGCCGGGCAGCAAGGTCGCGGTCGCCAATTCTCCGGCGGTGTCGACGATGGTCGGCAGCATGCGCGTGCGGGATGCTGATCGCATCGAGCACCGCGTCGTCCCACCGGGTGGCGCCGGCGTCGACCATGCCGGTCACCGCGGCGTTGGTGGCGTCGATGACGTGCGCGTCGCCGCCCGACAGGCTCCACGCGATCCACGTGTCGACCGTGCCGAAGCACAAGTCGCGCCCGCGCTCGGCGTCGAACTGGTTCAGCAACCAACCGACTTTGGTGGCGGACACGTTCGGCGCGACGCGGATGCCTTGGCCTTGCAGCACCAGGCAGTCGACGACGGTGCGCAGGTCCTGCCACCCGAGGCCGGGCCCGACGGGTTCGCCGCTCGTGCGGTCCCACACGATCGTCGATGCGCGCTGATTGGTGATGCCGACGGCGTCGACGGAACCGACCTCAGCGAGCGCGGCCAGCGCAGTGTGCCGCGCCGCATCGGCCATCGCGTGCGCGTCGAACTCGACCTGGCCGGGCTCGGGCGACTGCGGCAGCGTCGCCACCTGATGACGGGCGAGGACCGACCCGTCATCGTCGACCACCGACGACCGTACGGAGCACGTCCCGACGTCGACGACGAGGATCGTGGTCATGTCGGACGAAAGCCTTTCGCCGCCAGCAGCCCGCCGAGACAACCGAACGCGATGCCGACCTGGAGCATCACGAGAGCGTTCAATGCGGCGGCGAGGTGGAGGTCGCCCTAAACCGCTTGAAGGGCCAGCGCGGCGACGAGCACGGCGCCCATGCCCGCGGCCGCGCTCGCGCCACCGTGCACGACGGGCATCGCCGGCCGGTCGCGTGCTCCCGCGTAGCCGCCGAACGTGGCGCCGAACAGCAGGCCGCCCACGAGCACCAGCCACGCCAACGAATCGTCGCTCCCGCGCGCGAGCACGCGCGCGGCGACGTAGGTCGGCCCGACGAACATCAACACGCCGAGCGCGCCCCGGCGCACTGCGACGTAGTCGATTGTGGCTACCGCCAAGGCACGCGGCCCCACGGCGTGTCGGGGAAGAACTTGCCCGGATTCAAGATGCCGTTGGGATCAAGCGCCCGCTTGATGGACGCAAGCGCGTCGTACGCCGGTTGGCCGAGCGCGTCGACGAGGAACGCGCCGCGGTTGAGGCCGACGCCGTGGTGATGGCTGAGCGCGCCGCCGTGGCCGAGCACGGTGTTGGTCACCGTCTTCCAGGCGGTCTGGTAGTACGCCTCGACGTTGTTCTCCGGCGGTTGGCCGGCCCACGTGAAGTAGAGGCAGGCGCCGTCGGTGTACGCGTGGCTTTGATGCGACGTGATCGCGATCGTGCCCGGCACGGCCTCCATCGCCCCGACGACCGCGTCGTAGATGGCGGGCAGGTCGCGCCACCGCCCGGAGATCTCGGTGGTGTCGACGACGAGGCCGGCGCGAACGCCCTTCTCAAGACCGGCCACGTCGTTGCGCGTCTCGAGCCAGTGGTCGAGCAAATGGCCGTCGAGCGTCTCGGCGTCAACGCGATTGCACGCGGCCTCGATCACCGCGAGGTTGCCGTCGACCAGCGCCTGTTCGGCCTCGTCGAGCACCAGCAACACAGCCTGACCCCGCGGCGTGTCGAAGTGGCGACGGCTCTCGCGGGCGTCGTATAGGCGCAGCACCGCGGGGTTGGCATCGGCGCGCAAGATCAGCCGGCACGCCTCAAGGCCGGCGGCGAACGAGTCGAAGCCGTAGGCGGCGCGGCCCTCACCCGTGGGGACGGGGTGGGCGCGCATCTGCACTTCGGTGATCACGCCCAGCGTGCCCTCGCTGCCGACGAACACCTGGTTGAGATCGGGCCCGACCGCTTGGCGCGGCCCGCGGCCGCCGGTGCGCAACACGGTTCCGTCAGCCAGCACGACTTCCAAGCCGCGCACGATGTCTTCGATCTTGCCGTAACGGGTGGAGTACTGACCGGCGCCGCGACACGCCGCCCAACCGCCGACGGTGGACAGCGCGATCGACTGCGGCCAGTGCCCCCCGGTGAGGTCGTGCCCCGCGCGCAACTCGTCTTCGAACACGTCGCCGAACATGCCGGCGCGCACGCTCACCAGCAGCGACGCGTCGTCCACGTCGACGATGCCGACCATCGCGGTCAGGTCGAGACCGACACCGCCGAACACGGGGATCGATGCGCCGCACACACCGCTGCGTCCCGCTACGGGCGTGACCGGGATGCGCGCCTCGTTGCAGATCCGCAACACCGCGCCGACCTCGTCGGTGGTCGACGGACGACACAGCGCGGCTGCGCGCGCCGAGGTTTGCCCCGCGAGCGCCCAGTGCATAGCCACGGGCCACCAGTCGCGGCCGGCTTCAGCCGTCTCGCCGTCGTCGACCGACACGGTCGCGGACGCGTCGCGCAAACGGGCGAGCACGTCGTCGGGCACCGGCACCGCCGACGACGCGAAGTGCGAGGAGACCTTGGAGGCGTCCTCGGAAAACGCGATCGGTGGAGTAGGCGCTCCCCGATTGGTCATGCGGGCTCCTTCGCGTGCGCGTGTTGGGCGCGTTCTTCGCTGGCGGCCATGTCGTGGAACGCTTTGACTTGCGCCGCCTGCTCAGCCGCGTCCCAGCCCAACTCGGGACCGACGAGCGCGGCCACGTCGGCGGCAACGTTTACCGTCGCCTCGCGATCGAGCAGCAGCGCACGGGTGCGACGGGCCAGCACGTCGGCGAGCGTGTGCACCATCTCGTGACGGGCGGCGTACACCGCGTCGGCCCGCCGGTAGGACAGCCCCGGAACAAGCGGTGCTGCCAGCGACGCGTCGCCGGCGGCCAGCGCGTCGATTTCCGCTCGGTCGTCGAGCAACTTCATGCGCTTGGTCTTTGATTTCTTCGCGCCGCGCCCGAGTCGCTTCACGACTTCGTCGGCGGTGTCCTCGGCCATGGCGCGGTAGGTCGTGAGCTTGCCTCCGGTCACCGTGATGACGCCGGCGGGCGAGGTGGTCACGGTGTGACGACGCGACAGGTCGGCGGTGCGCGTGCTCTTGGCATCGGCCACCAATGGACGTAGACCGGCCCACGTGCCGAGCACGTCGTCGTTGGTGACGGTCTCGGTGGTGGCGGCGTTGATCGCGCTCAGGATGTAGGTGACGTCGTCGGCGGTACAGGTGGGCTCTTCGATCGACCCGTCGTAGTCGGTGTCGGTGGTGCCGAGGTAGACCCGGTCACCCCACGGCACCACGAAGATCGATCGCCGATCACCCGGCACGTTTACGACCACGGCGATGTCGGCGGGCACCTTCGCCCGCGGCACGGTGACGTGCACGCCCTTTGCCGGACGGATGTGCACCGGTTCGCCGCTGCCGTCGAGCCGCTGGATCTGCTCGGCCCACACCCCGGTCGCGTTCACGACCACGCCGGCCTTGATCGTGGTGCCGTCGGCCAGCACTGCGCCGCACACGGCGTCGCCGTCGCGTACCAACGACGCGACCGGCGAGTAATTCGCCACCACCGCGCCGTAGGCGGCGGCGGTGCGCGCGATCGTCAGCGTGAGACGAGCGTCGTCGGCGCGCGCGTCCCAGTAGAGGAATGCCGCCACCAGACGGTCGGCGCGCATGGTGGGTAGGTGGGCCAGCGCCTGTTGTTTGGTCAGGCGCTTGTAGCGGTGACCGATGCGGATGCCGCCGGTCAGGTCGTACATGCGCAGCGCGCCGGCATAGATCTTCGCGATCGCCTTCGGGAACGCGCCGTCCTTGCCGAACAAGGGGATCAAGAAGGGGAGGGGCTCGACGAGGTGCGGCGCGTTCTTGAGCAGCCGCTGGCGCTCGGCCAGGTTCTCGTAAACGAGGCGGAACTCGCGCTGCTGGAGGTAACGCAGGCCGCCGTGCACGAGCTTGGACGAC
Source organism: uncultured Actinomycetes bacterium (assembly GCA_963769985.1). GTDB lineage: Bacteria > Actinomycetota > Acidimicrobiia > Acidimicrobiales > JACCXE01 > JACCXE01. Next base: position 290,433 of record CAVYNR010000005.1, read on the forward strand.
TTCGAAGACGTGCCCGACGCGAGGTCGCCCTTGTCCACGAGTGCGACCGACAACCCGCGGTGTCGCCGCGTCGAGCGCCACACCCGCGCCGGTGATGCCGCCGCCGATGATGAGTACGTCGAACGTCTCGTTCCCCAGCCGCGCCAGGCTGGCGGCGCGGTCGAACGCGACGACGGTCACTTCTTCCCGAGTTCCTCGTAGCTGGTCAAGAATCCGTCGCGCAGCAGCGGACGGATCCCGGCCCGTTCTCGCCACAGAATGCCCGCGGCCAGCAACAGGTAGATGAACGCCGTGACGATGCGGACGTCGCCGTGAATGTGCTCAGGGCCGACCGCTCCCGCGATGAACTGCGTGATGAACAGACCGAACATCAGCTGCGCTTCGCGCGTCGACATCGACAGGTTGATGAGCACCGCGACCGCGAACGCCGATTGCGCGGCGGTGAGGAACAACTCCTCGCGCTCGGTGCCCGTCGATCGGAAGTCCGTGGTTCGACGCCGACGCGATGGCGAACGCGATCGGCAACGTGCCGACCAGCAGCGTCCACTGGTTCACCTTCGACGACACCAGCGTGCCGAGGGCGTTGTTGGTGTTGAGGCGAATCGCGTACAAACTCGCCACCAGGAGTTCCGGCGCTTCCGACGCCAACGGGGCGAGCCACTGCACGAGCAGAAATTCGCTCACGCCGAGCGACTGACCGCTGCCGACGAGCGCTTCGGCGAAGTGCTCGGCCACCAGCAGAATCACCGCACCGGCGAAAATGAACAGCCCGATAACCGTGGTTCGCCGCTTGGCGACGGAGAACGTGCCGATCCATTTCGCCGGACCGACGAGATGTGGTTCTTCCGCGGGAGCCCGCGAAATGCGAATGGTGTAGGCGATGAACAGCGATACGAGAATGGCGGCGTCGACCAGCGTGATCGAGCGCCGCAACGCGATGAACAACGAGTAGAGGGTGGCGAGCGCCAGAAACGAGAGCTCGACGGCGTGCGAGCGATCGAGTTGGATCTGCTTGCCTTCCGCGGGCGCGCCGCGCTTTTTGAACTGTCGCCACGCCAGGAACACCACGAGCGTCCAGCCCACGCCGATGAGCAACCGGTTGGCGCCGGTCATGTTCGCGAGCGCGAGCGAGCACGGCGACTCCTCGCTGCCCGCAGGTGCCGGGCAGTCCGTGAACCCGTTGGCTTCGAAGCTGTTGCCGCCCTTCATGGCGAACACCAGGTCCACCGCGTACTCCGGCAGCACGGCGATGAACGCGAGAACGGCAATGGCGAGCCCGGCGGAGATGTCGAGCTGCGCGACCTCCGCCGCCCAACTCAGCAGGAACGCCGCACCGACAATCGCCAGGCCGTAGAGCAGCGCCGCCAACGGGTCGGGCGGGTGTGCGCCTGCGAACCGGAGGACGACACCGGGCACGATCGCTGCTACCGCCAATGCCAGCGCAAAGATCTGCTGGCGCGGGTGAACGGCTTCGTCGATTCCTTCGTGTACTTCGGCGGGCTTGTCCACGGGCGGCGATCCTAGAAAGGAACTGGGCGACAATTTGCACTGAGGGCGCGGAAGCGCAGCAGCTCACACGGGACACGATGACCGCTTCTGTCCATTATGTCCGGTTCGTCCGGCCGGAGATTGCGCGTTCGTTGTTACAGGATCGGGGTATAAGGCTGGCGATGGCTGTTGACCATCCGGAGTATCAGTACGAGACGGAACTCAACGAAGATATGCGAAACGAGTTGATAGACGACGCAGGATGACCACGTTCAGTGGTCGGTTCTCGGGGAATTTGGCCCAACCGCCCAGTGTTCAGGGATAATGCCTGGCCCCGCTCGCGGGAGCGAGCAACAATTACCTTCCAGCAACAGCAAGGATGTGAACGAGCAAGATGAACGCCACGTGGCGGAACCGAGCTGCATGCCGAGGCATCGACGCTGACCTCTTCTTTCCCGTAACGGACGAAGAAGCCGGGCCGGCCAAGGCGATTTGCGACGCGTGTCCGGTACGCGAGGCCTGCTTGGAATTTGCCCTTGCTGCACGCGAGCGTGAAGGCGTGTGGGGTGGATGCACCGAGCGGGAGCGCCGCCGGATCATTCGTCAGCGCCGTAAGACCGCCTAGAGAGTTATCCCCAGCACGTGGACCATCGGATTGGCGTATAGCTCGCCGAATCCGAGGTGTTCGTAGAACGCGAGCGCCCGTTTGTTGGCGTCGCTGACACCAAGATGCAGGCCCGGCGATCCGTCGGCGCGCAGCACGTTCATCAGGTGTTCCATCAACCTCCGACCCCAGCCCGCCCCTTGAAACGTCGGTAGCAAGTCGATGTGCAGGTGCGACGGGTACTCGCCGGTTATCGACGCGCGGCATGTGCGGCGGGTTATGGATCATCCCGATGAGCATGGCGTCGACGCCCGCGCCCGAATCGGGCGGGTACTGCGCCTGCAACGCTGGCCAGTACTCGGTGGTGCATTTCTGCTCGAAGGCGAAGGTGTCGAGCGCGCCGAGGACGTAGCCGCCGGCCATGCCCGACCCGTCGTCGATCACGAAGGCGTGCTCGGGCTCGAGCAGTCCGTATTGGGCGGCGAAGACGTGGCCGTAGAGCCTTTTGTCCTGGACGAGGTCGTAAGCGTCCTCGCCGGACGCGCCGGTGCGCACGCAGATCTCGTACAACTGCTCGAGGTCCGAGGGCCGATAAGCGCGAATCACGTCGTCTTGTTTAACGTCGCCGGATGGATTTTGCGCTTTCCGAGGAACTGCTCGCCCTCCAGGAGACCGTCCGGCGCCTGGCGCAGGACAAGATCAAGCCGCGGGCCCGCGAGATCGACGAGTCCGGCGAATACCCGCAGGACATCTTCGACGCCTTCCGCGCCGCCGACCTGCTCGGTTTGTGCATCCCGGAGGCGTACGGCGGCGGCGGTGCCGGCATCCTCGGCCTGACCATCGCCATCGAGGAAGTCGCCAAGTACTCGAACACCGCCGCGCTCATGCTGCTGCTCACCCGACTGCCTACGGGCCCGATCATGATCGCCGGCTCCGACGAGCAGAAGCAGAAGTACCTGCCGGGCATCGCCAACGGCACGCAGCGCTGCGCATTCGGGCTGTCGGAACCGCAGGCCGGCTCCGACGTCATGGGCATGCGCACCAAGGCGATCAAGGACGGCGACGAGTACATCCTCAGCGGCACCAAATGCTGGATGTCAGGAGTGGTGCAGGCCGACTGGTACACGGTGTTCGCCAAGACGAAGGAGCCGACCGCACGCGACCACGACTCGATCACCGCGTTCATCGTCGACCGCAACTCGCCCGGGCTCAGCGTCGGCGCCACTGACCGCAAGATGGGCGTGCGCGGCGTCGACACCGGCGAGCTGCTGCTCGACAACGTGCGCGTACCCGCCGGGCAACGTCATCGGTGAGGTCGGCGGCTTCCAACTCGCCATGCTCGGCCTCAACGCGATGCGGCCGATCGTCGCCGCACGCGGCATTGGCTTGGCCGAGGGCGCGCTCATGTACGCGGTCGACTACGTGAAGGAACGCGCCGCGTTCACCCGCACGATCGCCGACTTCCAGGGCATCCAGTGGGAGATCGCCAAGATGGCGACCGAGATCGAAGCGGCCCGCCTGCTTACGTATCGCTCGGCGTGGATGGCCGACCGCGGCGAGTTCACCCGCGAGTTCGTGCCGTACTTGTCGATGGCGAAGTACTACGCCACCGAGATGGCGGTGCGGGCATCGGGCCTCGCGGTTCAGCTCCTCGGCGCGGCTGGTTACATGAAGGACCACATGACCGAGCTCTATTACCGCGACGCGCGCCAGCTCACGATCGTCGAAGGCACCTCACAGGTGCAGCTCGGCCTCATCGGTCGCGGCGTGCTCAACCACGACCTCTGGTGGGATTGATTCGATGAGCATCGACTGGCCCGGGCCTGTTCGATCAGCTCTGCGGACGGCCAGGACCTGACGCTGGATCAGGCCTACGCCGCCTTCAGCCGCGGTGCTGGCGGGCGACGCGACGGCCGCGCAGATCGGCGCGCTCCTGCTGGGCGTGCAACCAACGGCATCACCGCCGAGGAACTCACCGGCACCGTGCGGGCGCTGCTCGACGCGTGCGAAGGCTTCAGCGTCGATCCCGACGCCATCGACACCTGCGGCACCGGCGGTTCGATGCAGCGCCGCCACGCCGCATTCAACGTGTCGACGTTGGCGGGCTTCGTCGTGGCCGGTGCGGGAGGCAAGGTGTGCAAGCACGGCAACCGCAAGGCGTCGGCCACGAGCGGCTCGGCCGACGTGCTCGAAGCGCTGGGCGTGAACGTCGATCTCGACGGTGCCGGCGTCGCCGCGGTGCGTCGACGAGGCCGGCTTCGGCTTCATGCTCGCCCCGCAGTTCCACCCGGGCATGCGCCACGCCGGGCCGGTCCGGCGCGAGCTCGGCATTCGCACCGTGTTCAATTTCGCCGGTCCGCTGGCCAACCCGGCGGGCGTGAAGCGTCAGGTCGTCGGCGTGGCCGACGGGTCAATGGCGTCGACCGTGGCGCGCGTGCTGCTGGGCAACGGCGCCGAACGGGCCATGGTCGTGTTCGGTCACGACGGCCTCGACGAACTGACCCTCACCGGTCCGTCCACCGTGCTGGAGGTGCGCGACGGGCTGGTCGTCGGAGCACTCGGTCGACCCCGGCAGTACGGGCTCAAGGTGCGAGCGCCGTGCCCGAAGGCGGCGACACCGACGCCAACGCGGCGCTGGCGCGACGCCGTGCTCGCGCGGCGAGACGGGCGCGCACCGCGACATCGTCGTGCTGAACGCCGGCGGCGGGTCTCGTGGTGGCCGGCGTGGTGGACGAAATGGGCGACGGCGTGAAGCTGGCCGGTGACGCGCTCGACAACGGCGCGGCCGCCGACAGTGCTCGAAAAGCTCGTAGCCGCGTCGAACGCTGCGGTCAACCGTCGTCTAGTCGACGAGGCGCAACGCGACCGCGGGCGGGATACGGCTTGCGGCGCGCGCCGGGCCCACGCTGGCGAGCAACGACGCCGACCAGAAGCAGGAGGGTCACCACAGCCGACCCGATAGAAGGCATCGGGATAGGCGGGTGGTAGCCGAGCAGATCGTGAATTTGCACCGAACGGGCCAGCGCCATCGTCACCGCTACGCCCAGCCCGATGCCGACGCCGATGCCCTGCAGCGCGACGAACGCCGCCTTCGAGCAGGAAACTCCGCCCGATCTGGGTGGCGTCGAAGCCCATCGCGCGCAGCGTGCCGATTTGGCGGCGACGGTCGCGTACCGAACGCACGAGCACGACCGCGATGCCGGCGACGCCCACGACTATGCCGATGCCCAGGTCGCTGCGGTACAGGTTGACGACGTCGGAGGCGAACGCGAAGTGCATCCTTGGCCCGCTCCTCGACGACCAGCGCCTCCACGCCGTTGTCGACACCCGCTTGGTTCAATTGCTGGACCACGGTGGCGGGCGAGGCCACCGTCGCGATGAAGGCGCTGTTGGGCACAAGCCGTGGACCGAAGAACTGTTGGGCGCCCTCAGCGCCGTACAACGCGCCGACGCCCAGCACGTCCTGGTAGCCAACGCCGGCCACCGTCAGGTCGCGGCCGACTCCCGACGCGGGGTCGAACATCGTGAAAATGTCGCCGATCTCGGCGGTTCCGTGGCGGGTCTCTGCTGCCGCGACCGAGCCCCGATCAGGCGTCAATAGGAAGTTGCCGGGCACGATGATGAGGTCCGGATCACCGATGACGGCGCGATAGGCGGCGTGGTCGCTCGCATAGCGCTCGTCGCGCGACACCAGCGGCGGCGGATCACTTTCGAGGAGCTCGCGAATCGAACGCGGTCAGGGACCAGAACCGTTGCGTTGAACCGGAGGCGGCAGTGAAGGAGGCCACGAACGTCGAGGTCGGCGCGACGGCCGTCGATGTTGGTCCGGTCCAGCGACGAGAAGTCGAACGGGCTCACCGAACTCGACGTCGCGTACACCTGGTAGTCGCCGGCGATCCTCGGGGCGACTTGTGCAGCTCGTCGGTGATCAGATGCGACAAGCCCTCGGTGTAGGTGAGCGTGAAGACAACGAGTGCGAACGGCGCGACCGTCAGCAACGTGCGCACGCGGTGCGCGATGGGGTTGGCCAGCCCCAGTGCGAGTGGTCAACGCCGTACGGCCGCCGCCGACGCGCCGCAGTAGCTGCGCGACGTTCGCTTGCTGTGCGTTCACGAGCAACACGCCGCTCATCACCATGAGAACGCCGCCGAACACAGTGGCCGCGGACGCGATTTGCGGATCCTTGTTGATGACCTGGAAGACGATGGCCCAGATCACGTTGGGAACGCACGCAATCGGTGATGCCAGTGGCCGATCCAAACCGGCGCGCCACGAGCACGCCGAGAGATGTGAACGTTATCGACGCGGGTCCGACGATGAGCGGCGGGCGTGCTGTTCGTGCTGCGCCGAACGCCGCCAACAACGGCGCCGCCGAGGTCGCGAGCACCAGCAGCGGCGGTCGCGGTCGCGCCGCACGTGCCGCGGGGGATCGGGCAGCCCGCGGACGGAGCGGATGACGTCGAGGCGGCTGACCCGATAGCTCGTGCGCGAGCACGACGATGATCGAAAGCAGGAAACCCGCGGCGATGCCGCGGAGCACGTCGGCGGCTCGCGAAGAAGTCCGGACGTGAAGCCGGACCTTGCGCGCGTCGGGTCGCGGCTCGCGTGACGCCTTGCGCGATCCACACCATGAACCGCCCGAGGCCGACGCCCAGCGGCGCCGCCGATGAGCTGATCCGAATAGCGCGTACAGCGCGCCTTCTAGCGTGAACGACGCCGATCAGCGGACGCCGCGACAGGCCGACGGCGCGCATGGTGCCTAGCTCGGCGAGCCGCTCCTCGGCCAGCATCAGCAGCACATTCACGAGCAACAACGACCCCGGACGAGGATGCCGAACGCGCCGATGGTCGTGAGGAACCGTCCCGAAGCCGCGCCAACGTCGATGGCGCGCTGGAGCCGGTCGGCTCGGACCATCGACACGTTGCGCGTTGAAGGGTGCGAGCAGCTTGGTCAGCCCGCGGTCGAGCGTGGCGACTGCGGGACGCGGGTGGCGGCTCGCTCGTGTGCGGGCCCGGCGCGCCGACGAGCGTGAGGAATCGCGGCACGATGCGTTCTGGTTCCTGGTGCCTGCAGGATGTCGACGGTGCCGGGCGCCACCAACAAGTTCTCGCTCGAGTCGTTTGACGCGGTCGTTGAAGGTCGCCAGTGGACTGGCCGACGCGATCTTGTCGATGCGGAATTGGTCCGGTAGGCTGGGTGTGCACTGTGACGATCGAGCCGACCTTGAGGCTGCAGGTGACCTGGCGAGGGCGGGTGACGCCCAGGCCGTTCCCGGCGCCGGACCGGTGGCCGGCAAGCGGTCGCTGGCCGCCAGCATTTCGCCGGCGCGGCGATAGTCGGCCTCGATGCAGCGTTGCTTTGGGTGCGGTCGCACGCGTCGAGTCGCTCGTAAGCGGCGCTTCGAGCGGCGGCCGCCGCGACCACCCACTCGACGCCGGCCACGGGTGTGCTCGTCAAGCGGACGTTTCCCGCCGCCCAGTGCGTCCCGCGTGTCGTAACTGACGAGCGCGTCGAGCGGGCCGAGTTCGTTCAAGCGCCTTGTCGCTGGATCGAGCCGGTGTAGCTCGAACCGACCGACGCAGCTGCCGACGATTAACGCCGTGCCGAGACACGCAACCGAGCATGACGAGCGCTGCCTCGCGCGGGCGCCGCACGGCGTTGCGTATGCCGAGGCGCCGGATAAGCGGGTGCCGGCACGGCGATACCCAGCAGGGCGACGACCACCACCCCCGCCGCCATGGTGATCAGCATCAGAAGGGGTCGTCGTAACGCACGGGCTCGGGCGTGCCGTTGGCCATCGGAGCCGGTGCCTGACGCGGCTGTGGGCTTGGATCCCGCCGAGCGGGCTCTGGCGCGTCAGTCACCGCAGGTGCTTCCTCGACTGCAGGAACCTCGGGCACCTCTAACGCTTCGGGCGCCGACGCCGCGCGGCGCGTTCGCGGCGCGGCGCTCGGCTTTCGTCATGGCGTGTTGGCGTCCGCCGTTCGCGGTCGCCGGCGTCGGGCCGCGAGCGCGGGCTGCGCAACCGGTGGAGCAGGTGGCTCGCAGCCGCAGCCGGAGTAGGCGTCGGCGCCGGCGTCGGGCTCTCGTCCGGCACGGTCGCCTGGCTGGCGAACGCTTCGATCCGACTCACGTTCGGGCCGGCGAGCGGCGCTTACCGGCGCCGCTGCGCTTCGGCGTCGGAGCGGGCGCTGGTGTCGGCGTCGGTGTCGCCGTAGTCGGCGGCGCTGCCGGCTTCGGCGCCGCCGCGACGCGCGGTGGGAGTTTGCGCGGGTGGCGCAGCGACAGATCGGCGGTCAGGCGGCCGTCGCGCATGTAGATGCGGCGCGTGGCCTGCTCGGCGATCGCCTCGTCGTGGGTGACCAGCACGATGGCGAGGCCGTCGGCGTTGAGCTCGCGCAGCAGATCCATGACCGACTCTGCGGTGTGTGAGTCGAGGTTGCCGGTGGGCTCGTCGGCCCAGACGAAGTTTCGGACCGGCGGCGAGCGCTCGCGCGATGGCGACACGCTGCTGCTCGCCGCCCGACAGCGCGTTCGGGTGGTGACCAAAACGGTGACCGAGCCCGATGCGTTCGAGGGTCTTCGTCGGCCGCGGCGCGGGCTTCAGCGGGCTTCGCGCCGTTTAGGAGCAACGGCAGTTCGACGTTCTCGACCGCCGAGAACACCGGCACGAGATTCCAGTTCTGGAAGATGAAGCCCATCACCTCGGCGCGCAGCCGGCTCTGCTCCTTGTCGTTCATCTCGTGGACGGTCTGATCGTCGATGAGCACGCGGCCGTGGTCGATGCGGTCGAGGCCCGACAGGCAGTTGAGCAGCGTTGTCTTGCCCGAGCCCGACGGGCCGGTGATCGCGACGAACTCGCCCTCGTGCACGATGAGGCTCACGCCGTCGACGCCGACGACGTCTTCGTTCTCGGTCACGTAGTGCTTCACAACGCCCTCGGCCTGCAACAGCACGTGCGCACTCGAATGCGGCGCATCGTGCGTATCAATCCAGGCGTTGGCGGGCGAGGCCTCACCGGGAGGCACGGCCGGGCGTGGGGCGAGCGCAGCGAGGGCGCCACGCTCGCGGAGGAGGCCGGGGTTGGCGCTCGGCCGGCGAGCGCCGAAGGCGCCGAGTCGCTGCCGCGGCCGTGGGCTTCGCGTCGGCGCCGCTGGACGTCGGCCACGATCACGGCCGTCGCGAATGCGGAGAACGCGTGGCGCTTGGGCGGCGATCTCGGGGTCGTGGGTGATCAGCACGACCGTCTGGCCCATCTCGGCGGCGAGGCGCCGCAGGATCGTCATGATCTCGTGGCCGGTGCGGGTGTCGAGGTTGCCGGTCGGCTCGTCGGCGAGGATGACCCGCGGGCCCTTCGACAGGGCGCGCGCGATGCGCGACGCGCTGCTGCTCGCCGCCCGACAGCTGCTCGGGCAAGTGGTCGGCGCGGTCAGCGAGTCCGACGCCGGCGAGGAGGCGCAGCGCGCGTTCTTTGCGGCTGCGGCTCGATCCGCCGAGCGGCGCGAGCGCGGCCTCGACGTTCTCGAGCGCGGACAGCGTCGGCACGAGGTTGAACTGCTGGAACACGAACCCGAAGGTGCGCAGCCGCAGGTCGGCGAGCTGGTGGTCGGGCAGCGGTCGTGAGGTCGTTGCCTTCGAACAGGACCGCGCCGGCGCTGGACGGTCGAGCGCGCCGAGCAACTGCAGCAGCGTCGACTTGCCCGAACCGCTCGGGTCCTTCGACCACGACGAACTCGCCGGCGTCGATCGTGAGCGTGATGCCGTCGACGGCGTGGATCGCGGCGCCGCCCTCGCCGTACGCCTTGATGACGCCGTCGAGTTCGTACATGCGGTCACCCGAGTTCTCGCAGTGCGTCCGCGGGGCGCAGGCGCGCCGGCGCGCAGCGCGCCGGCGCCACCGGCGACCAACCCGCCGCCGACCGCGAGCGCAACGCCCAGCAGCAGGACGAGGGGATCGACGGGCGCAGTGAGCAGGATGGCTTCGCTCGCCTTGTCCGACAGCACCTTGCCCAAGCCCGAAGCTGGAGCTCGAGCGGACCGGCTTGTTGGGTCGGCAGCGGCGTGCAGCGACACCGACGCCGAGGTCACGCCGAACGCGGCGATGACGCCGAGGAGCGCGCCGAGCAGGCCGCCGAGCGCTCCCTGCGTGAAGGACTCGGCGAGCACCTGGCGCACGATCAGCGCCCGCGACCACCCGAGCGCCGACAGCGTGCCGAGTTCGCGCACGCGCTTGGCCACCGACGACAAGCGTGAGCAGCACCGCGATCAGGATCGCCGGCGAGGATCGCGAGCGCCGCCGAGGGCGAGCCCGAGGCGGTTGGCCAGCGTGCTTGCTGACACCAGCGATCCGGAAATCGAGTTGGCGAGGTCCTTCGCGCTGGTGACCGACGCGCCGGGGAACGCCCGCTTGATCGACTGCGACAGCTTCGGCACATCGGCGGCGTTGTCGGCGCGCACGAGCAGCGTGTTGACGCGGTCGGGCCGGGCCGACAGCGACTGCAAATCGCGTCAGCGGCAGGTACACGTCGGCGGACTGGCCGCCCAGCGGGCGGGCGGGCGAGGCCGACGATGCTGAAGGTCTTGCCGTCGAGCGATGAGCGAGCCGCCGGCGCTTGAGGTTCTTGCGGTTGGCGTAGCCCTCGCCGAGCACGACCTCGCCCGTACGCACCGCGGCGAAGGAAGCGGCCGGTGGTGATCTGCGCCGGGGTGATCAGACCCGAGCTCGGGGGCTTCGGTGTCCACGCCCGCCGCGGTGTAAGGCTCGGTGGCGAGATCGGTCTGCGGCGGGTTCAGCACCTGCTTGATGATTTCGCGCGGGGTCGTGAAGACCGCCGCCAGTCGTCGGAAGCGGCCGGGCAGGCACCCGGGGCCGCCGCCGCTCCGCTGAGATGCAGTCGCTGATCGCCTTCCACTCGGCCGCGCTCGGCGGCGGAATGTCCTGGGTGACGCTGACGTCTTTGCCGCCGGTCTGGAATTCGGCGGTGATCTCGGGGACCTTGCCCTTTTGATGCACGGCCAGCAGCGTCAGCGCGCCGGCGACCTGGTCGACGCCGTCGAGCTTGGCGATCTTGGCGATCTCGGTGTCGGGAAACGTGAGTTGCGTGGCGGGAAGAAACAGCTCGCGCTCGAAGGTCGAGCCGGCGGCGCCGAGCTTGGAGAAGTCGGTCTGGAAAAGCGACTGGTTCTCGTCGATCAGGGAGTCGACTTCCGCGTCGGGGAGCCCGCCCACGACTGTCGACGATGCCGCCGGTGCCCGCGACCGGCACGTCGACGGGACGAGACACGACCAAGTCGGTGCCGACCTTCGCCAGCGGATCGAGGATCTTGGACTGGCCTCGTCGAGGCCGGCGGACAACGCCGATACGACGACTACGAGGCTGACGCCGACAGCCAAACCGAGCACGGTCAGGACCGTGCGGCCGAGCCGGCGACGAAGCTCGCGATGAAGGTAGGTCAGATAGAACATGCAGTCGGCGCCGTCGCGATTGCTCGGCGGCGGCACGCCACGTTAGTGGCCTTAGCTGAGGGCTACGGTGCCGGGGCAATGAGTCCGCGATATCGCTGTGCGACCTGTGGAAACCGCACGCGATTCACCGTGACGACTCGCGCCGCAGCCGCAGTTTCCACCATTTCAGCCTCGGCGGTGAGCTGTCGATCGAGGACGAAGAGGTGCTCGACGAGCAGGTCGAGTCCGTGGCGTGCCGGTGGTGCGGGCACGGCAATGGCGTCGAAATCGAGAGCGGACGGCGCCTAGCGGGGCCGAAGGTGTCACACCCCGTCGCCATGCTGTCGCTTCATGGACTACCCCCTCGTGATCGACTGCGGCACCTGCGTGGCGCGCATGACCAACGCGTGTGACGACTGCGTCGTGTCGTTCCTGCTCGACGCGCCGAGCGAGGGTGCGGTCACCGTGGAGGCCGGCGAGGCCCGCGTGCTGCAATTGCTCCATGACGGTGGGCTCGTACCGCAGCTGCGGCATAAGCCCCGAGCCGCCGCGAGCTGAGCTGTCGGATCCCCTATTTGGGCGAGGCGCGGTGGTACGGTCCGGCCGCGCCCCGAGTGTGGGCAGAAGAGGGATTTGACCGTGCAACGTCTGCATGTGGTGGGGTTCACGACCGACCACGAGGGGCTGATCCTTAGTGCGCGCCGCGGCACGAAGTCGGGCGGGTACTCAATTGACGTCGACGCCGACCTCGAGGAAGCGATCGCGGGTTTGCTCAAGGAACGCGGCGGCGAGGCCGAGCCGCGCATTCCGCGTGCCGAGTCGCAGCTGAGCGTCCGCGAGATGCAGCAGCGGTTGCGGGCGGGCCAGACGATCCACCACGTGGCGCGCGCCGCCGGCGTCAGCGACGAATGGGTGGCTCGCTTCGCCATTCCGATTCAGGCCGAGCAGACCCAGGTCGTCCGCCAGGCCTTCGAGATCACGTTCTCGAAGCAACGCCTTGGCGTGTCGGCCCAGCCGCTCGGGATTTCGGTGTGGTGGAACCTGCAGGACCGATCGGTGTTCCTCGACGAGGAAGAGTGGGAGGCGGGCTGGACCGCGTTCCTGGTGCGCGACCAGCGCTGGGTCGTGCGGTTCGAGTACGACGCCCGCAAGCGCCACCAGGTGGCCGACTGGGAAGTCGACCTGCGCGACCGGCACGCTGACCTCGCGCAACCGCACCGCGACCGAACTCGGCTTCGTCGAAGCCGGCCGTCGGCGTCGCGCCGGACCGCCGACGCCAGTCGCTGGTGGCCTGGTCACGCGCCCGCAACCGCTCGTGCACGAGACGCCCGTGGCGGCGACGGCATCAGCCTCGCGCCTGCTGCGCCGAGACGCCGCGCCGCCGAGCGCGCCGCCAAGAACGCCGGCGGCGCGGAAGGCTGCGTCCGCAGGCCGACGCCGCGCAAGGTCGCTACAAGAAGGCGCCGCCGAAGAAGACTGCCGCGAAGAAGGCCACGCCGAAGAAGGTCGCTGCGAAGAAGGCGACGCGCGAAGAAGGTCGCCGCGAAAAAGGCGACGCCGCGCAAGACCGCCGCGAAGAAGGCATCGGTAAACGCAAGCCCGCGAAGAAGTCCACTGGTCCGTCGTCGGTTCGCACCGCGCCTCGGCCGGTCACGATGCTCGCCACGCCGACGGTCGTCGGCGCCGCGCACGCCACCTCGTCACCGCGTGTCCGTCGGTGCGCGATGTGCCGATCGTGTCCGCCACCCAGCCGCGCAACGCCGTGCCGAGCGCCCGGCAGCCGAACTTGACGCCGCCGCCCGCGCCGTCGGCGACGCGGCGTCGGCCCGTCGACGGCAACGGGCAACCGGTACGGCGCGGCGAGCCGCTGCGGGCCCGATAACCGCACGCTGCGGGCCCGATAACCGCACGCTGCGGGCTGTCGCGTAGCTTCGTGCGGTGGTCGCAACCGCTCTGGCCGCGCCGACTCGTCGCACTCCAGCCGACCCGCAACTGACCGAGCGCGTACGCGCTGCTGGGCTGCGTGCCGGTCTGGCCGCGGTCGGTTTCACGACGGCGGCGCCGTTCGACGGCACCCGCGTGGATCTCGAAACGCGCCGCGCCGCCGGTCTCGCCGGCTCGATGCAGTTCACCTATCGCAACCCGGCGCGCTCGACCGATCCGGCACGGATCCTCGCCGGTGCGCGCAGCATCGTGGCCGGTGCGTGGGCCACCGACGCGCGGCACCGCCGACGCCGTCTGCCCGCAGCGGACGCGTGGCGCGCTACGTGTGGCGTGACCACTACGCGGCGCTCCGTGACGCGCTGGGCGCAGTCGCCGACGGTGCTGCGTGACGCCGGATTCGAGGCGCGCGTGCTGGCCGACGACAACGCGCTGGTCGACCGGGCGGTCGGCGCACCGAGCCGGGCTCGGCTGGTACGGCAAGAACGCCAACGTGCTCGTGCCCGGTCACGGTTCATGGGTGGTGCTCGGCTCGGTCGTCACCACCGCGTCGCTGGTGCGCGGCGCCCGAGCCGGTCGCCGACGGATGTGGCGCGTTGTCAGAAGTGCATCGACGGCTGCCCGACGGACGCGATCGTCGCGCCCGGCGTGGTCGACGCCGCGCCGATGCCTGGCGTGGCTGGTGCAGGCACCGGGAACGTTCCCGGTCGAGTATCGCGTCGCCCTCGGCGACCGCATCTACGGGTGCGACGACTGCCAGGAGGTGTGCCCGCCGTCGCCGGACCGCGGCACGGCACTCCATCGCCGAACCTGGCAGCGATCACGACACTGGGGCCTCGACCGATCTGCTCGCGCTGTTGCGCAGCGAGCGATTCGCGAACTTCTCGAGCGCCACGGGCGCTGGTACATCGCGCACCGCGACCCCCGTTACCTGCGCCGCAATGCCCTGATCGCGCTCGGCAACAGCCGCCGACCCCAACGACGTCGAGGTCATGGCGGCGGTGCAGGCATGCGTCGACAGCGACGACGCGATGCTGGCCGAGCACGCGCGATGGGCGGCGGACCGACTGCGGCGCGACGGGTGGTGGCGTGAGCCATCTGCTCGTCACAAATGACTTCCCGCCGAAAATGGGCGGCATCCAGAACTACCTATGGGAGCTATGGCGCCGCCTGCCCGACGGGCGGGCCCACGTGCTCACGACGTCGCACGACCGAAGCCGCCGCCTTCGACGCCGCGCAGCCGTTCCCGATCGAACGCGCCGACTCGGTGCTGCTGCCGACGCCGGCGGTGCTGCGTCGCATCAAGCGCGCCGTGTCGCGCGTCCGACGCGCGATCTGGTGGTGCTCGATCCTGTTCTGCCGATCGGCGTGCTCGGTCGCCACGTCGGCGTGCCCTACTCAGTGATCGTGCACGGCGCGGAGTTGGCCATCCCGGCGCGGACGCCGGGCGTGCGCGAGATCGGTGCGATCGATCCTGCGCGGGGGCCTCGCTGATCATCGCCGCTGGTCCGTACGTGGCGGGGGAGGCGTCGGCGATCGCGCCGGAGGTCGACGTGGTCGACATACCGCCCGGCGTCGACGGCGCCGTCTTCGTGCCGAGCTCGCCGGAACACCGCGCCGCGACCCGTCGGTCGCCTCGGCGTGGCCGACGACGCTGAGGTCGTGTCTGCACCTCAGCCGCCTCGTGCCGCGCAAGGGCGCCGACACGATGATCCGCGCCGTCGCGCAGTTGGCGAAGCGTCGGCCGAACATCGTCGGCGCTCGTCGCCGGCGCCGGGCGCGACGAGAAGCGCCTCCGCGCGCTGGCCGCCGAGAATGCGCGCGCCGGTGCGGTTCCTCGGTCGCATTGCCGAGCGACGAGATCGTCGTCGCTTTACGGCGCGGCCGACGTGTTCACCCACTGTGTCGCAGCCGTTGGGGCGGGCTCGAGCAGGAGGGCTTCGGCATCATCTTCTTCGAGGCGGCCGCGTGCGGCATCCCGCAGATCGCGGGCAAGTCGGGCGGGTCGGCTGACGCGGTGCTCGACGGTGTCACGGGCCGCGTGATCGACCCGCCGACCGACGTCCCGCGGTCGCAGCGGCGATCGACGGCGTACCTCGACGATCCGGCGCGGGCGGCCGACGTCGGCCGCGCCGCGCGGCAGCGGGCGCTGCTCGACTTCGCGTACGACGACCTCGCGGCCAAGCTCGACAACGCGTTGCTCAAGGCCGAGCAGGCATGAGCGAGATCCGCGCCAGCTGGATCTGCACCGTACGTCTTCGCCGCCACCGCGATCGGTGCCGATGCCGTGTCGTTCCTGCGCGCGGCCGGCCGCCGTGGTCGCCGTGGCTGCTTTCTGGGGGGCGCGGCGCTCATGCTCGCGGCGATCGCCATCGCGGCCCGTCGCACGGGTGCCTCCGCGATCGGCGTCAGCGGCCTGTTCTTTCTGAGCGGCACTGCTCCCAAGTCCGTCCAGCGGCAGTTGCTGGGCAGCGTGGGCGCACAGGTCGTCGTCGGTCTCGGGACCGCGGCGATACGCCCCTACACGTCGTCGGCGCTCGGGCGTGCTCGCGCCGGTCGTTGGGCCTCGGGATTCTGCGGTTTGTGGGGCGGCGCGGCACGGCACGTTTACCGACCGGGGCTTACCGAGTGAATTGGGCGCTGCTGATAGCCGGGATGCTGTTTCCCGGTTTGGTGGCGCTAGCTGACTGCTACCAACGTTCGCCGGATAAGTTCGCCGGCGGCGTCCGGGATCGGGCGGCGTGGTTGAAGTGGTTGGTGGTGGCGCTGTTTCTCGCCCCGGTAGGCGTCGGGTACGGCATTCTTCTCGGCTACCACTGGAACGTGGTGAAGCGCAGCAGCAGCATGGCGCCGGGTGGCGTGATACGACGACGACGAGTGGAGCATCGACCGAAGTGAGTGACCAGGCGACGGAAAGCATCGTGGTGGCGGCGCCACCGGAGCGCGTCTTCGCGATCGTCACCGACTTTCCCAACTATCCGTCGTGGGCGGCCGACCTCAAGGAAGTCACGGTGATCGACACCGACACGCGAAGGACGGGCGCGCGCAAGGTTCGCTTCCGCGCCGCCGCGTTCGGTCGCTCGACCACCTACACGCTGGCCTACGACTACGCCGGGCGCCCAATCACTTGACGTGGTGCAGGACTCGGGCGACATCACGGCGCGCGTCGACGGGCAGTACGAGTTCGCGCCGGTGCCCGAGGGCACAAGCGTCACCTACCACCTCGAAGTCGATCTCAAGTTCCCGCTCCCGGGCTTCATCAAGCAGCGCGCCGCGGCGCGCATCGTGGGCACCGCGCTGCGCCAACTCCGCGACCGCGTCGAATCCGTCGGCGCTGCGTGACTGACGAGGCGTCTAGCCGCATCCTGCTCTTCACCGGTAAAGGCGGCGTCGGCAAGACCACGGTGTCGGCGGCCACGGCGCTGGCGTGCGCGGAGCGCGGCGTTGCGCACGCTCGTGCTGTCGACCGATCCGGCGCACTCGCTCGCCGACGCGTTCGACGGCGACCTCGGTTCCGAGCCGACGCGCGTCGTCGACGGCCTCGACGGGATGCAGCTCGACGCCACCGAGCGACTCGAGCAGGTGTGGGGCGACGTGCAGCGCTACATCGTCGAGATTGCTCGACTGGGTTGGCGTGCGACGGCATCGAAGCCGAAGAACTCGCCGTCATTCCCGGTCTCGACGAGGTGTTCAGCCTCGGCGACATCAAGACCGGCGCGCGACATCGGGCCGCTACGACATCGTCGATCGTCGACTGCGGACCGACCGCCGAAACGATCCGGTTCCTGTCGCTGCCCGAGATCCTGTCGTGGTACATCGACCGCGTCGTGCCGATCGAGCGACGCGTTACGAGCGCGCTCCGTCCGATCCTGCAAGCGGTTACCAACATCCCGATCGCGGGCGACAGCGTCTTTGCCGCCGCCACCCGATTTCAGCGTCAACTCGAAGGCGTGCGCGAGTTATTGACCGACGGCGAGCGCGCGACGGTCCGCCTCGTCGTCAATCCCGAGCGCATGGTGATCGCCGAAGCGCGCCGCACCGCGACGTATCTGAATCTGTTCGGCTACCACCTCGATGCGGTCATTGCGAACCGCCTGCTGCCCGACGACGTAACCGATCCGTGGTTCGCGTCGTGGAAGTCGTCGCACACCGAGCACCTCAAGACGATCGAGGCCGACTTCGCGCCCTTGCCGATCCTGCGCGCCGAGTTGGCGTCGGCTGAGCTCTCGGGCCTCGGCGGCCTGCGCGGCTTCGCAGCCGCGCTCTACGGCGAACGCGACCCGAGCGAGGTGCTGCACCGCGACCAGCCCCTCCGGTTCGCCCACGACGACGCGACCACGACGCTGTATGTGCGCTTGCCGTTCGCGGCGCGCGACGATCTCGACGTGGCACGCCGTGGCAACGAACTGCTTATTCGTGTCGGGCCGCAACGCCGGCGCGTGGTGCTGCCCGACTCGCTGCAACGTCGCGCCGTCGCGTCCGCCCGACTCGAGGGCGAGGAACTCGCCGTGGTCTTCGCACCGGACACCAAGCGATGAGCGAAGTCGACCCACGACGTCATCAGCGCCCTCGACCACGTGCAGCGCGCCGCGCTCGAGATGATCGCGGCGATGCGCAACGCGCTCGACGTGGCCGAGGATCTCGTCGGTGACCCGACCGCGCTGCAGGCGATCGTCCAGGGCGTGGCGATGGTGGCGAAGTCGCGGCGTCGACACCGTGACGCGCGATGGCGACGCGACCGCACGACGATCCCGTCGCGCCTGAACCGACACGAGTCGAACGGATCCGCGTTGACTGACGCACCGTCGCGGTCGGCGTCGACGTCGGCGGCACCAAGGTGCTCGCGCTCGCGCTGAGCGCCGGCGACTCCTCGAGCCCGTCGGCGAGTGCCGCCTTCCGACGCCCGAGTCGGGTGACGGGTTGCTGGACGTGATCGAGCAGACGGCGCGCGACGCGGCCAAAGACGCGGGCGCCGACGATCGGCGCGCTCGGCCGTCGGCGTGCCCGGCCTCGTCGACTCGCGCGGCGTGATGCGTTTCGCCGCCAACCTGCCCGGCGTTTTCGACCTGCCGCTGCGAGACGACGCTTGCACGAACGCCTCGGCGTGGCGGTCACGATCGACAACGACGCCAACGTCGCCGCCTGGGGCGAACGCGTCGCCGGCGCCGGCGAGAACGCCGACCACATGCTGATGGTCACGCTCGGTACCGGCGTGGGCGGCGGACTCGTGCTCGACGGCCAGCTCTACCGCGGCGCGCACGGCATGGCGGGAGAGATCGGTCACTTCGTCGTGCAGCTCGACGGCGAGCCGTGCCAGTGCGGCCAGCGCGGCTGCTGGGAGCGCTACGCGTCGGGCACGGCGCTCGGCCGCATCGCCCGCGAGGCGGGCTTCGAGAGCGGCGAGGACGTCGTGACGAGCCGCCGGCGGGCGACGAGGCCGCGCTCGACGTGCTCGACACGTTCACGCGTTGGATTGCCATCGGCCTCGCCGGTCTGGCCAACACGCTCGACCCGAGCCTGATCGTCATCGGCGGGGGACTGGTGGAGGCCGGCGACCTGCTTGTTGCGTCCCGTTGCGCGAGCAATTCAACAGCTGGTCGAGGGCGGGTCGCCATCGTCCCGAGATGCCGATCCGGCCGGCGTCGCTAGGTGAACGGGCCGGCGCCATCGGCGCCGCGCTGATCGCCCGCGACGCTTCCTGAGATAATTTTTACCGAAATGGCGTAAGGCGGCGCGCAACTGCACGTTACCCTTACAGACCGCACGCCGGGCCTCGGGGCACCCCAGCCCCCCGAGGCCCGGCGTCGTCTTTTCTGCACCGCCCGATGCGGTCGCGCTCCGACGCCATTGTCGGCAGCGCTCCGACCCCCCCGTAAGGTTTCGACGTGCGCATCGGAATGACCTTGCCGCAGTTCTCGCCTGACGCGCGCGGCGATGGTCGAGGCGGCGAAGCGGGCCGAGGGCGAGGGAATCGACGCCGTCTTCGCCTACGACCACTATCCCCGCGCCGGTCGGCCCGAGGCGCTCCACGGCCTCACGATGCTCGGCGCGCTCGCGGTTGCCACCAGCGCGTGCTGCTCGGCACGCTCGTCGCTGCGCGTCGGCGTGGTGCCCGACGCGGTGCGCATCTGCCAGGTGCGCACCGCGGCGCGCCTCGGCCGAGGGTCGGTTCGTCGTCGGCATCGGCGTGGGCGACCAGCGAGTCCGATCCCGAAGACGAGGCGCTCGGCATCACGCCGTCCGCCGCTCGACGAACGCTTCGTCCGCCTCGAAGACGATCGCGGCGGCGCTTGATGCGACGAGGGCATCAGCCGTGTGGGTCGGTGGCAAGAGCCGCCGCGCCGCCACGCTGTCGGCGGCCGCTGGCGCCGGCCGGAACCTGTGGGAGCCGACCGACCAACAGCTGGCCGACGCGGTGTTGGAGTCCGAGGGCCGCGACGTCACGTGGGGCGCGCAGGTCGACGTCACCAACGACGCCGGCGTCGAACGATCTGGCGGAGAAATTCGCCGCGCTGCGAGAAGATGGGCGTGCGCCGTTGCGATCGCCGCGCCCACCAAAGCCGGCGCGCCCGACGCGGCCGCCCAAGTAATGCGTGCCAAGAAAATCGCGGGCCTGCCGTAACCTTCGTCGCATGGAGTTCCGCCGCATCAACGGGGTTGCCCCCGTACGTCTTCACGATCATCGACGGACTGAAGCTTGAGCAGCGCCGCGCAGGCGTTGACGTAATCGACCTCGGCTTCGGTAACCCGGACATCCCGTCTCCGGCCATCGCGGTGGAGAAGCTGGCGGAAGCAGCACACAACTCCCGGAACCACCGGTACTCGTCGAGCCGCGGTATCCCCAAGCTGCGCCAGGCGGCGGCCGCGCTGTACAAGCGCCGGTTCGACGTCGACCTCGATCCCGAAACCGAAGTACTCAGCGTGATCGGCGCCAAAGAAGGTCTGTCGCATCTCATGTGGGTGCTGCTCGGCCCGGGCGACACCGCGTTCGTCCCGTCGCCCAGCTATCCGATTCACATCTACGCGCCGCTGTTCGCCGGCGCCGACGTGAAGCAGATCCAGCTCGGTCCCGACCAGGACTTCTTCGCCAACCTGATGACGGCGTGGGAAAACCAGTGGCCCAAGCCCCGGGTGATCGTCATGTCGTTCCCGCACAACCCGACCACGACGTGTGTCGACCTCGCGTGGATGCAGCTGATCGTCGACTTCGCCCGCGAGAACAACGTCATCCTCGTGCACGACTTCGCGTACTCCGACACCTACTTCGACGGCTAGGCGCGGCGCCGTCGATCTTGCAGGTGCCCGGCGCCAAGGACGTGGCCGTCGAGCTGTACACGATGACGAAGTCGTTCTCGATGGCCGGTTGGCGCGTCGGGTTCATGGTCGGCAACCCGGAGATCGTCGGCGCGCTTGGCGAAGCTAAAGAGCTACCTCGACTACGGCACGTTCCAGCCGATCCAGATCGCGGCGACCGTCACGATGAACGAGGCGCAGGACTACCCGCTCGAGGTGAACGAGATCTACCGCGGGCGACGCGACGCGCTCGATCGACGGACTCGGCCGCATCGGCTGGCACGTCGACACGCCCAAGGGAACGATGTTCGTGTGGGCGCCGATCCCCGAGCCGTATAAGGAGATGGGTTCGCTCGAGTTCGCCAAGATGCTCGTCACCGACGGACACGTCGCCGTGTCGCCGGGCATGGGTTTCGGACCCGGCGGCGAAGGCTTCGTGCGTTTCGCGCTGATCGAGAACGAACAGCGCATCGGCCAAGCCGTCCGCAATCTCCGCAAAGCACTTCCCAAGCTCGGCTGACTCGACAACTGGTCGGCTGTCTAGCCTGGGTCGATGGCGAAAATGGTGAAGGGCAACTCGTCGCGAAAGCCACCAGAGCCCTCCGAGGGCCACGCTGAAGTCGACGAATGGATGCGGCGTCTGATGCCGGACTTACAGCCCATCGTCGAGTACCTCGACAAAACCATTCGCAAGACGTTCCCCAAGGCGCAGTTCGCGGTCAAGTGGAAGAAGGCGCACTACGGACTGCCCGATCGGGGCTGGATCCTCGAAATCGTTTCGTACGACGTGTCGGTGAACGTCCTGTTCTACGGCGGATCCGAGTTCGATCCGCCGCCGCCGTTCGGTGAGGGCCGCCCGCGCTACGTGAAGCTCAAGACCGTCGAGGAGGCCAAGGCGAAAGAGGTGCAGTCCTGGATCAAGCAGGCCGGCACCGTCGCCGGTTGGCAGTAACGGCCGGTTAGCGTGCGCCGCCGTGGCGCAGGACACGCCACGCGATGGCGGGCGACATCATCGACTGCGGCGGATTGACCAGGTGGCCGACCAGCGAGATTGCCTTGGCGACGGCGGGCTGGCTGTGCGACGCGCGGGCGGCTCGAGCGACATACCAGTTGAGGAACTTCGTTCCCGGTGGGCGCTTGCCCGTGGTTTGCGGCAGCGCGAAGTCTCCACCGGTCGACACGCGCCACGCATTGCTCACGGCCTTCGCCGCACCTTTGTGAATCGCCGCGGTCAGATCGGCATCGACGGTGCTGTGGGCGTCGAGCACTGCGCCGAGCGACTCGGCCTGCAACGCCGCCGACGACATGCCCTGGCCGTAGATCGGGTTGAAACTACAAATCGAGTCGCCCAGCATCGCCCAGCCCGCGGGTGCGCGACGCATCTTCTCGACCGAACGGCGCTGATTGGAGGCCAGGCGGTGCGTTCGGTAGTCGGTCAGCGGCTCGCACTGCTCGATGAGGTCGCCGATTATCGGCGTCGGCAGCTCACGCGGAAACGCGAGGAAGCCTTCGTCGTCCTGCGGCGCCTGGTCGCCGTGGTAGCCGCACAGCGTCACCATCCAGCGCTCGCCTTCGAGCGGAAACGCCGCGGCCAGCCGCGCTTTGGGCGGGTTGGCGAGCACGAGCGCGATCTCCCAGTCGCGCTCCATTTGCGGGTTCTTGGCGTACACGCGCGTTGTGTAGCGCATGTCGATGCCGACTTCGGTGACGTCGGGCGACGCATAACCGAGGGCCTCGATCCACGGAAGGGTACGCCCGGATCGCCCGGTGCAGTCGAGCACAAGCGCGGCGTCGACCGTCGTGCCGTCGTCGAGGGTCACTCCGGTCACATGTGACTTGTCGGGCGACGCGCCGAGTCCCTCGGCGTGTACGCCAGTGCGCAGCTCGACGTTTTCCGTCTTCTCGACCCGCGCACGAACTGCCTCTTCGAGAAAGGGCCGGGAGCAGATTGGCGAAACGGTTTGCCAGTCGTAATGGGAGCGGCGACCGCCCGCTTGGAACCAGTACATGTCCGTGCCGGCCGATGCAACTGCGGCACCGCCGTCGATGAGTTCCTGATCAATGCCGGGAAACCAGTCGCTAATGCGTTGGCGGCCGGCGTGGAGTAGCGCGTGGGCGTGTCGGCCTTGCGGAACGCCCCTGCGCCCGTCGCCGGTGTTTTCCAGCTCGTCGCGTTCGAGCACCACAACCGACTCGAACCGGTCGGACAACACTCGAGCGGCGAACAGTCCAGCGAGACTGCCGCCGATGACGACGGCCTGGCCGGGGTACTTGCGCGGTGTCATGGGCCCCTCCACCTCTGAGTTACCCGGAGGGTACGACGATCGGCTCGTCGCGTGAAGCCCTTAGACGATGGCGGGCGCGCCTCGAAGGCCGCCGAGGCAGAAATCCACCGCCGCGTCGGACACGGTTCGGGGATCGTCGCCGCCTTGCAACACGAACGTGCGGGCGAGGTGGTTGGTGACGCCAAGGATGGCGTGGCTGATGACGACGGGATCCCCGTCGGCCAGAGACCCGTCGGCGATGCCGTCTTTCACGTGCTTGACCAAGTCGGCCACGGCTACCTCTCGGCCGCGCTTGAGGTGCGGGGAGAACCGTTCCTCGGTGGCGGCGAACTGGATGAGCGTGACGTACTGGCGGTTGGCGGCCAGCCATTCGATCGACCGGCGGATACCGGCCTCGATGCGGGCGAGGGGGGTGTCCAGTCCCTCGATGGCGTCGCGTTGGGCGCGGCGCAAGTCGAGTTGGCCGTCACGCAGGATGTCGAGCAGCAACTCCTCCTTGGAGGAGAAGTACCAGTAGAAGACGCCCTTGCCGACTTGCAGTCCGTCGACGATGTCGGCCACCGATGTGGGGTGGTAGCCGCCGTCGGCGAAGCGCGCGCGCCGCGTACTCCATCAGTTGATGGCGACGGTCGCGGCCCCGCTGCGTCAGCTTCCTGCTGTCGGTCATGTTGCGGAGGAACGTAGGCAAACTTGACCGATCGGTCAAGAAAGGTCGAGAGGCGCGCTGGTTGACAGGGGGGCGTTAGGTCGTAACCTGCGGCGCCGTGGCCTATTGGATCGTGAAAGCAATTCTGTCGCCGATCCTTCGTCTGCTGTTCAAGGTCAACGTCGAAGGCCTGGAGAACGTCCCCAAGGACGGGCCGATCATCATGGCGTCGAACCACGTGTCGTTTTCCGACTCGATCTTCCTGCCTCTCGTACTCAAGCGGCGCATCACTTTCGTCGCCAAGGCCGAGTACTTCGACAACCGGAAGACCGCCTGGTTCTTCCGGGCGATCGGCCAGATCCCGATCCGGCGCGAGGGCGGCTCGGCCAGTCAACGAGCGCTCGACTCGGCCGGCGACGTGCTCGGAGCCGGCGGCGTGTTCGGCATCTATCCCGAGGGCACCCGGTCACCCGACGGAAGGCTCTATAAGGGTCACACCGGTATTGCCCGCCTGGCGTTGCAGACCAAAGCGCCGATCGTGCCCGTCGCCATGATCGGCACGCGTGAGGCGCAGCCGATCGGACAGGTCAAGCCGAACTTCTTCTCACGATCACCGTGCTCATTCGGCAAGCCACTCACCTATGAACACCTCGCGGTGCGCAGGCCGACGATCGTCAGGTGCTGCGTTCGATCACCGACGAGGTGATGTACGAGCTGCGCGAGCTATCGGGCCAGGAGTACGTGAACCAGTACGCCAAGCGCAAGGACACCGACGACGACATGGCCGCGGAGGTCGCGAAGGTCGGCAACCCCAGCTTCTCAATGTCGGCGTAACACTCGCGTCATATCGCACGGGTACGGTCCCTCTGTGGCCGCTCTTTTCGTCGTGCGCGTCTGGCTGCCCGACCGTCCCGGTGCGCTCGGCGCGGTCGGCGTCGCGCATCGGCGCCGTGCGGGGCGACCTCGTAGGCATCGACATTCTCGAGACCGGCGCCGGGCGCGCCATCGACGAATTCGTCGTCTCGTTGCCCGACGATGATCTCGTGCCGCTGCTGGTCAAGGAGATGCAGCAAGTTGACGGCGTCGACGTCGAAGACGTGCGCCCTGTCGAAGGCGAATTGCCCGACGCCCGCGTCGCCGCGCTCGAGTCGGCGGCCGACGCTGCTCGCCCAACCCGACAACGCGTCGGTCTGCGCCGCGCTGGTCGACCACGTAGTCCGCGACTTCGAAGCCGAGTGGGCCGCCATCGTTCCGCACGCGGGCGACGGCACGCCCGGTGCCACGAGCGGCGACGCACCCAGTCCAGACTGGCTGGCGGCGTTCCTGGCCGGCTCTGGTGGGACTGGGGTGGGCGACAAGGGCCCCGACGACGTGGCCTGGGCGGCGCTGAGCGACGACGGGGCCGCGCTCGTGATCGGGCGCGTCGGCCGGCCGTTCCGCGCCCGTGAGCGCCGGCAGCTCAGCGCATTGGCGCGCATCGTCGGTTGGCGCCTGGCGGTCCCCATAACCGACTTTCTGCGGATCCCGCCCCACCAGCGATGGGGAATCCGCAGAAAGTCCGGGTTAATCGGCGGGTTCGGTGGCCCAGCTCGCGCGACCGCGACACGGCGTTGTGCCATTGGTCGAGGCGCACGTCTGCCAGTTCCTTCGGCACCTGCGGGTTGAACGCGGCGTCGAGCTTCCACTGCGACGCGATCTCGTCGCTCGACGACCACACACCTTCGGCCAGACCGGCGAGATAGGCGGCGCCGAGCGCGGTCGTCTCGGTGACGACGGGCCGCGACACCTCGACCTGCAACTGGTCGGCCTGCATCTGACACATCAGGTCCATGACCGACGCGCCGCCGTCGACGCGCAACGCCACCACGTCGCGGCCGCTCGCCGCGCACATCGCGTCGACGACGTCGCGCGTCGACAACACCATCGACTCGACCACCGCGCGCGCGATGTGCGCGCGCGTGGTGCCACGGGTGATGCCGACGATCGCGCCGCGTGCGTACGGATCCCACCACGGGCTGCCGAGGCCGGTGAAGGCGGGGACGACGAACACGCCGTCGGTGTCGTCGACCGTTGCCGCCAGCGGACCGATCTCGGCCGGCTCCTTGATCATGCCCAGGCCGTCGCGCAGCCACTGGATCGCCGCGCCGGTCACGAAGATCGCGCCCTCGAGCGTGTACGCGACGGTGCCGTCGGACAACTCCCAGGCGACGGTGGTGAGCAAACCGTCGACGGGCGACGGCATTGTCGGGACCGACGTTCATCAACACGAACGACCCGGTGCCGTACGTGTTCTTCGTCATACCGGGCGTGAAGCACGCCTGGCCGAACAGCGCCGCTTGCTGGTCGCCGGCGATGCCGCTTACGGGGATGCCGGCTTGAGCGTTGCCGTCGACGGTCACGCCGAAGCGTCCCGATGACGGACGGATCTCCGGCAGCGGTCGAACGCGTCGCCCACGCCGAAGATCGTCGGCCAACTCGGCGTCCCACTCGCGCGTGACCGATGTCACAGAGCAAGGTGCGCGACGCGTTCGTCACGTCGGTCGCGTGCACGCCGCCGGTGAGGTGCCACAACAACCAACGTGTCGATGGTGCCGACTGCGAGATCCGTCGGTCGTCGGCGACGCCGCCCTCGCGAAGTAGCCAACCCAACTTGGTGGCGCTGAAGTACGGGTCGAGCACAAGGCCGGTCTTGGCGCGCACCGTCGGCTTCGACGCCCGACGCCTTCAGCGCGTCGCATGCCTCCGCGGTGCGCCGGTCCTGCCACACCAGCGCGCGGTGCGAGCGGCTTTCCCGTCGACACGCGACCAGGCCACGAGCGTCTCGCGTTGGTTGGTGATGCCGATTGCGGCGATCGGCGCGCCGTCGAGTCGGCCGACGACTTCGGCGAGGGTCGTGCGGACCGCCGCGAGGATGTCATCGGCGTCGTGCTCGACCCAGCCGGGCTGGGGGAAGTGCTGCGGGAATTCCCGGTAGGCGACGTCGACGGGCAGGCCGGTCTCGTCGATTACGAAGGCGCGCACACCGGTGGTGCCGGCGTCGATCGAAAGTACGTATCCCATCGCCCGGGCGACGGTAGTGGGTGTGGTACTAGCGGACGCTTGTGCGCAACGTCACAAGTGCAAATCTTCGCGAACGCCCTCTGACCTGCGGTTTCGCGGAGCTGGTTTCGTTGACACGGGTGTAATTACGGTGTTGTATTTCCACCTCATCTCGCGGTCCGGGGGGATCTTCACCACAAGATATTGTGGTGTCCCCTCCAAACCGCCCGAATAGCCGTTTCGTCAACTACAGGGGAGAAGCACACCAGGATGGCAATCGCACCGGAGCAGCTCGGCATCGGCATCCGCCGCCAATTCACGACCGCCGGCGTGCACCCGTACGACATGGTCACGTGGGAACGACGAGACGCGCGCATCTACGAACTGGAAGACCGGCGAGGTCGCCTTCGAGCAGCTCGGTGTCGAAGTCCCGTCCACGTGGGCGGTCAACGCCACGAACATCCTTTCCCAGAAGTACTTCCGCGGCACCCTCGGCACCCCCGAGCGCGAGTGGTCGCTCAAGCAGGTGGTCGACCGCATCGTCGACACGATCACTCGCGTGGGGCGAACAAGGACGGCTACTTCACCGACGACGAAGAGGCCGCCGCGTTCTCCGACGAACTCAAGTACCTGCTCATCACTCAGACGGCGGCGTTCAACTCGCCGGTGTGGTTCAACATCGGCGTGCCGGGCGTGCCGCAGCAGGGCTCAGCGTGCTTCATCCTCGCCGTCGACGACCAGATGCGGCTCGATCCTCAACTGGTACACGGAAGAAGGAATCATCTTCAAGGGCGGCTCCGGCGCCGGCCTCAACATCTCGAAGATCCGTTCGTCGCGCGAGCTGCTCCAGGGCGGCGGCACCGCGTCGGGCCCGGTCAGCTTCATGCGCGGCGCCGACGCGTCGGCCGGCACGATCAAGTCGGGCGGCAAGACGCGGCGCGCCGCGAAGATGGTCATCCTCGACGTCGACCATCCCGACATCCAGGACTTCATCTGGTGCAAGTCGATCGAGGAGAAGAAGGCGCGCGTCCTGCGCGACAACGGCTTCGACATGGATCTCGACGGCAAGGACAGCCACTCGATCCAGTACCAGAACGCCAACAACTCGGTGCGCGTCACCGACGAGTTCATGCAGGCCGTGGTCGACGGGACCGACTGGGAACTGAAGGCGGTCACCGACGGTTCGGTCATCGAGACGATCCCGGCCCGCGACCTGTTCCGTCAGATCAGCCAGGCCGCGTGGGAGTGCGCCGATCCCGGCATGCAGTTCGACACCACGATCAACAAGTGGCACACCGCGCGCGACGACCGGTCGCATCAACGGCTCCAACCCGTGCTCGGAGTACATGCACCTCGACAACTCGGCGTGCAACCTCGCGTCGCTCAACCTGATGACGTTCCTCGACGACGCAAGACATGTTCGACGTCGAGGGCTTCAAGGCCGCGACGTCCACCGTGTTCACCGCGCAGGAGATCATCGTCGGCAACGGCGACTACCCGACGGCGAAGATCGCCAAGACGACGCGTCGGTTCCGTCAGCTCGGCATCGGCTACGCCAACCTCGGCGCGCTGCTGATGGCGCAGGGCCTCGCGTACGACTGCGACGGCGGACGGGCGTGGGCCGGCGCGATCACCGCGCTGCTCACCGGTCAGTCCTATGCCACTTCGGCGCGCACCGCGGCCCGCATGGGCCCGTTCGCCGGCTTCCAGGAGAACCGCGTGCACATGCTGCAAGCGTGCTCGGCATGCACCGCGACGCCGTCAACGAGATCGACGAAGAGCTCGTGCCGGTCGAGATCCTCTCGACGCCGCGCGATCAGGCGTGGGACGAGGCGTGCAAGCTCGGCGAGGTGCACGGCGTGCGCAACGCGCAGGCGTCGGTGCTCGCGCCGACCGGCACGATCGGTCTGCTGATGGACTGCGACACCACCGGCATCGAGCCCGACCTCGGCCTCGTGAAGATGAAGAAGCTGGTGGGCGGCGGCACGATGTCGATCGTCAACCAGACGGTGCCGCGGGCGCTGACCAAGCTCGGCTACAGCCGACGAGCAGATCGACGGAGATCCAGGCTTACATCGACGAGCACAAGTCGATCCTCGGCGCGCCGCACCTGTCGCCGTCGCACTACGACGTGTTCGCCTGCTCGATGGGTGACAACACGATCCACTACCGCGGCCACATCAAGATGATGGCGGCGGCGCAGCCGTTCCTGTCCGGCGCCATCTCCAAGACGGTCAACATGCCCGAAGAGGTCACCGTCGAGGATGTCGAAGCAGCTGCACATCGAGTCGTGGAAGCTCGGCCTCAAGGCCGTCGCCATCTACCGCGACAACTGCAAGGTCGCCCAGCCCCTCGCCACGGCCAAGAAGGGCGACGCCGCGGCGAAGCCGCCGCCGGCGCTGGTGGAGGCACCAATGTCGACGGCGCGCCGTCTGACGCCGCGCTGGCCGCGAAGGTCGCCGAGCTCGAAGCAGGAGATCGAGCGCCACACGGTGTTCGTCAAGCAGCCGGTGCGCGAGCGCCTGCCAAACAAGCGTCGGTCCACCACCACCAAGTTCCGTGTGGCCGACTGCGAGGGCTACTTCACCGTCGGCGAGTACGACGACGGTCGCCCCGGCGAAGTGTTCATCTCGGTGTCGAAGCAGGGCTCGACGCTGAGCGGTCTCATGGACGCCTTCGCGGTGTCGATCTCGCTTGGCCTGCAGCACGGCGTGCCGCTGTCGACGTACGTGAAGAAGTACGCGAACTCGCGGTTCGAGCCCAGCGGCATGACCGAGGATCCGGAGCTGCGTATCGCGACGTCGCTGATGGACTACATCTTCCGGCGTATCGCGGTGGACTACATGTCGCTCGACGAGCGCACCGAGTTGGGCATCCTCACCCAGCAGGAGCGCATCCAGCCGACGTTGCCGGGGGTGGAAGAGGCGGCGGTCGAAAACCACGGTTCGGACGCGGTTGGCCAGGTAACGCTCGATCTCGATCGTGGCACGTCGTCGCGTGGCGCCGGTCGAGCCGGCCGCCCCGGCTGAGCCCGCGAGCCGCCGAAGATGGCGGCGCCCAAGAAGAACGAAGTGATCGCGCCGCTGTGTTACTCGTGCGGCAACGAGATGCAGCGCGCCGGCTCGTGCTACGTGTGCGGGTCCTGCGGTTCAACTTCGGGCTGCAGCTAGAACCTGCCTGCAGCGAGTAGGAGGCGGCCTCCGCAAATGCAACGAGCCGCCGACCCGAAGGCCGGCGGCTCGTTGGAGTTAGTTACGAAAGATCAGATAACGCGGACGTTCTGCGCTTCTTCACCCTTCTTGCCGGGGGCGACGTCGAATTCGACGGCCTGACCATCAGCAAGCGACTTGTAGCCGTCCGACTGAATGTTCGAATAGTGGACGAATACGTCGTCGCCGTCTTCGCGGGAGATGAAGCCGAAGCCCTTGTCCGCATTGAAAAACTTCACAGTTCCAGTAGCCATTACTTGATTTCTCTTCTCAGTCCGGAAACCGTCCGTTTGACGGTTCCGTTGTCAGTCCATCCTCCCACACCATGTAGACGTCGGCGCGCACGTACGGCGACGGTGGCGCCGGCCGGTGTTGGAATCCCGACGTTTCGTAGAGCCGGAGGGCAGCTTCGAGTTTCGAGTGTGACTCGAGAAATAAGAGATCCCCCGCTAGTTGCCGGTAGCGGTCGATGGCGGCGTCCATCAGAAAACGGCCGATCCCCTCGCCGCGGTTGCCGGGCTCGACGGCCATCTTGGTGAGTTCGTACACGCGGTCACCGTGGTGCTTGAGGGCGACGGTTCCCACTGCACGGTCGTGGTCGTCGACCGCCATGAGGATCGCCCCGCCGCTTTTCAGGACGTTGGTGTCGGGATCGCCGAGGATCTCTTCGTCGGCCTTCTCGACGGTGAACCATCGTTCGATCCATTCGAGGTTCAGTCGCGCGAAGTCGTCGCGCCATTGCGGCCCGTATTCGACGACGCGGACCGCGGCCATCTCCCTATCGCTGTCCTAAGGCGGAAGTAGAAGAAGGTCGCGTCGTCGGTTGCGGGTGCCCAAGACCCATCTTTGACGGCGTCGACGGTTAGGCCGGCGTTCTCGGCGAGCGCGCGGAAGCCAGCCACGGTGTACCAATGAATGATCCAGTCGCGTTCGACGTATTCGACGTCGTCGCCCGATCCGCGTTCGTAGCGAAGGGTCGAGGTCTGCATCCGGGCGTCCTCGTCGTAGGTGGCTGAGAGGGCGGCGAAGCGGATGACGCGACCGGCGGCGTCGTGGTCCTCCCGCCACACGCCGATGCGACGTCGGACGAAAGCGGGTCCGGGAATGAACAGCGGGACTAGCGCCATACCGCCCGGCTCGAGATGGGCACGGATGCGTTCGAGAGACTGCACGGCGACGTCGTCGTCGGCAAGCAAGTTGAACGTTGGCCCGGCGAGGAAGATCGACTTGTAGGTGCGCCCAAGCTCCATCGACTCCATGCGCTGTTCGTAAACCTCGACGTGGACGCCCATCGCCGCGGCGCGCGCCCGACACACGTCGAGCATGTCGGCGGAACTGTCGATGCCGTCCACGTCGAGACCGCGTTGGCGCAGGTCGAGAATCGGATCGCCGGTCCCGCATCCGAGTTCCAACGCGGGTTCGCCGTACTTCGTGATGAAGCGCGCGTAGGTCTCAGGATCCGGCACCGACCCGCGCAACGGGCCGTACAAAGAGGCGACGAGACCCGTATAGAACAGCGCCGGATCGGCGGAGGGCACTACGAGTTGATGACCACGACGGGCGGATCGGCCACGCCGTGCTGCGCTTGGCAGAACGCGTTGTAGATGCCGTAGATCGCATGCGCGTCGATCACGAGGTCGACATTGCCTTCGGCGTTGAGGTTGAGGTTGGCGCCGTAGATCGTGAACCACACGTCGGTCAGCTCGGTGTTGGTGTCGGGCACGTGCAGCGTGTGTACCGAACCGGCGGGCTCGTAGAGATAGGAGCCGGCCACGTTCACGAACTGCGGCGTCTCGAGGTAGTACCAGCTCCCGGTCTGCGTGAACGCGTAGACGTGGCCGGTGTGCTTGTGGGTTTGGATGGTCGCTCCGGGCGTGAACTTGGTGCGCACGATCCAAATGCCGGTAGTGAGATCCACCTGCAGGAGTTGCAGCAGCGACCCGTCGCCGAGATCCACGAACGGAAGGTCGCCTTCGTTGCGGAGGATGGTCTGCGGTGCGGCCTCGGTGATCGACATGGGCCTACGGTAACGGGGCGCTGCGCCTCTACGGGTAGTGGGCAGGGTGATGACGCAGTAGTCCCTAGGGCAGTTCGGGGGTACCTGTGGCGCCCGACACGTTGAGCGACTTGGTGGCCAGCACGCGGCCGTAGGCCTGCCACTCGATGCGCAACGTGTGGGGGCCGGTACCGACGGTCACCGGTATGGCGAAGGTGGCGGGGCCGCTGGTGGTGTCCACGACTTGGCTGGCCACCTTCACGCCATCGACATACACGTGCACGTGCTCTTGGGCAGGAAGCGGGCAGCCGTTGACGCCGTCGCCGGCGACAGTGGGGCACGCGTCTTGGTTGTCGGGCACGCCGTCGTCGTCGGTGTCGACGACCTGGCTCTCGGTGATCACCGCGGTCAACGTGTAGGTCGAGCCGTCGACCTCGTCGGTGACCAGGTACGGCTCGACGGCGATGTCGAGGTGACCGCGCACATCGGTGAGGGTGACGGTCTCGGGCTTGTTGTCCGATGCCGCCGCGCTCCCCGAATCGGCGGCGCCGGTTATGCGCAGGTCGAGGTCGGTGCCACCGTTGGGGTCGGTCCAGTTCAACGTGAACGCGACGCTGCTCGTGCGGGGTAGGTCGAGGCCGAACTTGTGACTCGGGTCGAGCACGAGCGGCGTCACGCCAAGCGTGGATTGCTCGGCGTAGAACGTGTTGCCCCCTTCGTGCTCGAAGGTGGTGGTGTGCATCACGGCGCGGGGTGACAGCACGGGCACCGGGACGGCGACGCCGCGGGAACTGGCCACACCGACGGTGTCGCCGCCGTCGGGAGCATGGTCGTCGGGAACGTAGGTCGAGAACGAACCGACATTCGAGAGGCTCGCGACCTCATAGGGCGCCACGATCCCGACGCCCTGCAAATAGCTGCGCGGGATGTGGAAGCTCACCGTGTTGGCGGTGGTGTCCCACGTCGAGGAGCCCGCCGGCAGGTACGAACCGGTGCCGTCGCCGGCGTCCCACGTCATCGGGCCGGGATCGACCTGGGGATAGCGCATGAAAGAGTCGAAGCGGCGACCGTCGATCACCGCGCTGTAGGCGCTCGGGCTCGTGCCGGTAGTGCCGCTAGGCGGGAGGCTCACCAGATGCATCGTGACTTCGACGTTCGACGCGTCGACGGCCACGTCGAGCTCAGTGATTTCGGTGATGGGCGACTGGGCGTCGTCGTCGGCGTCGTCGTAATAGCCGGTCGGCGCCGACGCTCCGTCGCGCGGCACGTGCTCCACCGAGCCGATGACGTCGAACGCGCCGTCGGGCGACGATGCTCCGTCGGACGGGCTGGTTAGGTCGAGAACGGGATCGCTCGTGGTGACGGGCTCGGGCTCCCAGTCAGTGCGTGCGCGGGGAGCGGCCGCGGTATCGGGCTGCGGACAGTCCTTCGGTGCGCCGGTGCCCGACGCGTAGCGGTGATCGCGCGGGTGCTGGGTTTGGAAGTCGTCGAGGGTGATTGCGTCCGCCTGCGGGTAATTCGCGGCCAGGTGGTCGGCGCCGGTGACGGCGCTGTCGCCGTTGACGTCGAGGTAGTTGCTCATGGTGATCGCGATGGCTTCGACGTCGAGGGTCGACACGCATTTGCTCAAGCCGGGAGGATCAGGGTTGTACGCCATGATGTCGTTCGTCGGCACCTTGCCCCACGCCCCTTCGGCGCCGTCTCCGACGTGGCCGATGGTCAGGCAGTGGCCGACCTCGTGCGCTACCAGGTCGAACAACGACGACTCGTCGATCGCGCCGGGGACGGGGTCGAGTCCACCGTTGATGGCGAAGCAGATGTTGCCACCCGCGCCACCGCAGTCCTCGACGTAGGTGCCGACGCGCGGTTCGTGGTGACGGTTGAATCCCGGCAGGCTCTCCCACGCTTCGAAGTCGAGCGGGTTCGCGACGCCGTGGCACGGCCAGTCCTCACTCAGCGGAGGAACCGGGACCTCGAGCAGGTCGATGAACGTGTTGGCCAACCCGGCCACCGTCGACACCGGGTCGATGCCGATCCCCACGCCGCCGACGGGGTTCGTCGCGATGACAACGACTTCGGGGTCGACGATCGGATAGGTGGTGAATTCGCCGCCGGCGCCGTTGGGATCGACGTAGTCGACGGTGATGTGGAACTGCATGCCGTCGCCGAGCCAGTCGAGTCCCATCTGCGGCGACAGGTTGTGAATGCCGCCTTCCCACATCTCCACGGCCTGGCGCATGATGCGCATGTCGCGCTCGGCCGTCGGTGAGATCGGCACGAGGATGAGTACGTCGACCTGCGGTGAATCGAGCCCGTTGAGCCCCGTGCGCATGTGGTGGCACGCGTTGTTGGCGTAGTTCTCGAGGTCGTCGTGCTCACAGCCCGGCGGCGTGTTGCCGTTGCCGAAGTGCGTCCCCGTGTAGTCCTCGGCGGGACTCGCGTCGACCGACGAGGTGAAGACCCCGCCGATGACGGCGAGAACCCCAGCGAGCAGGATCGCGATAAGACGCTTTTTCAGAACTACCTTCCCGGCCCCAGCTCCCCAGCGAAGCGCCTCAGCGCCGCCCAATATACAGGGACTTGCTCGTGAGGACGCGGCCAAACGACTCCCACTCGAGCGTGACCTTGTGGCTCCCGCGCCCGACGCGCACCACGATCGCGAACGCGTCGGTCCCGTTCGTGGTGTCCACGACCTGAGTTGCGGTCTTTGTCCCATCGACGTAGAGCACTACGAATTCGACAGGTTTGATCGGGCAACCGTCGGCGCCGTCACCGGCGATGGTTCGGCACACATCGTCGTCGTCGGGCACCGCGTCGCCGTCGGCGTCGGCCACCGCCTTGGGGGTGATGAGCGCCGTGAGCGTGTAGGTCACGTCGGGTTCACCCACGAAGAAGGGATCAACGACGATGTCGAGGTGGCCTCGGACGTCGCTCAGGGTCGCCACCTCCGGCCGGTCACTCGTCGGCTCGACGTCGTCGGCGCCGCCGCCTTCGGTGTACAGGTCGAGGTCGACGAAGCCGTCCGACCCGGTCCAGTTCAGCGTCAAGGTCACGTCGCTGGTCTTGGGAACGTCGAGCGCGTACCGGTGGGACTGGGGCTGGCCGTACAGCGGGATCGTGCCTAGCCCGAGTGTCGTGTTGCGGGGCTGGAACTCGTTGCCACCCGGGTGCTCGAAGGTGACGGTCCCGGCGCTGCTCGCGGGGTGCGACGGCACCGCCGCGGCACGCGACGACGGAGCGACGCCGACGTCGGCCACGCCGACCGTGCGATGGTCGTCGGGCGCGCGGTCGTCGGCGGCACGCGAGCCGAGCACGCCGACGGCGGATCGGCTCGAGACCTTGTACGGCGATTCGATCGAGGCCGCTTTCAGATAGTCGCGCGGGATCCGGAACGTCACCGTGTTCGCGGCGGCGTCCCAGGTCGAGGTTCCGCGCGGCATGTAGGTGGCGCCGCCGGCGTCCCAGGTCAGCGGCCCGCCGTCGAGCGGCTGGGCGCGTACGAACGAATCAAATCGTCGCGTGTTGATGGTGATGCTGTAGGCGGCCCCGCTGGCGCTGGTGGCCGACGTCGGCGGCAACTGGGCGAGGTGCATCGTGGCCTCGACGGTGGACGGCGTGGCTTCCACGTCGAGCGCGGTGATCTCGGTGAACGGCGAGCGGGCGTCGTTGTCGGCGTCGTCGAAGTGCACGGTCGGCGATTTCGGTCTGGACTTCGACAGGTGCGCGACGGTGCCGGCGACGACGAAGGCACCGTCGGCGGAGGTGGCCCCGTCGGTCGGTTGGTTGACCGTCAGAACCGGTTCCTTCGTGCTGACCGGCTCCGGATTCCAATTGGTGCGCCGTCCCGGCACGAGGCCGAGGTCGGGTTGCGGACAGTCCGTCGGCTCGCCGGTGTCGGACGCGTACCAGTGGTCGCGCGGGTGCTGGACCTGGAAGGCGTTGCCCCCCTGGCCCTTTTGGTCGTTGGTCAACAAGCGATCGGCGGCGTTGACCTTGCGGTCGTCGTTGACGTCGAGGTAGCCGCTCATGCGGGTGGCGACGGTCTCTACGTCGAGGGTCGACACGCACTTGTTCAAGCCAGCCGGATCCTTGCTGTAGGCCATGATGTCGTTGGTCGGCACCTTGCCCCACGGCCCCTCGGCACCGTCACCCACATGCCCCAGCGTGAGGCAGTGGCCGACCTCGTGGGTCACGAGGTCGAACAGGCTGGCCCGGCCAACCGTTTCAGGCGGCGCTGGGTCCCGCGCCGTGTTGACGGCGAAGCAGATGTTGCCGCCGGCACCGCCGCAGTCTTCGACGAAGGTTCCCATGCGCTCTTCGTGATGACGGTCGAAGCCCGGCAACGCGTCCCACGCGTCGAAGTCGAAGGGGTTCGCCAGCCCCGTACACGGGAGCTCACCGACCGCCGGCGTGCCGAAGATCTCGCCGATCGAGCCGAAGGTGGCCGCCGGATCAATGCCAATACCGATCGCGCCCACGGGGTTCGTCGCGATCACGACTATCTCGGGGTCCACGATCGGATATGTGGTGAACTCGCCGCCGTTGCCACTGTCGGCAAGATCGACCACGTCGACGGTGATGTGGAACTGCATGCCGCGGGCCAGCCACTGCAAACCCATCTGGGGCGCCAGGTTGTGGATGCCGGCTTCCCACATCTCGATCGCTTGGCGCATGATGCGCACGTCGCGCTCGGCAGTAGGCGACGCCGGCACCATGACCAGCACGTCGACCTGCGGGGAGTCGAGCGCGTTCAGGCCCGTGCGCATGCGATGGCAAACGTTGCTCTCGTAGTTGATGAACGACTCGTGTTCGCACCCGCGGGGCAGGTTGCCGTCGCCGAAGTGCGGGCGCGTGTATTCCTCGGCCGGACTCGCGTCGGCGGGGGTCGCAACGAGACAAAGCGCCGCGATTAGGGCGGCTGCGAGACGTTTACGCACGAACCGGCACGCCGCCTTGGACGGTCGTGCGGTGAAGTTCGCGCCGCGCCCCGGCGTAGTCGTTGAGCGCGAGGTGTTGCGTGGCGCGGTTGTCCCAGATCGCGAGGTCGCCGTTGCGCCACCGATGACGCACGGTGAACTTGTGGTCGGTGCTGTGGTGATGCAGGCGGCGCAAGAACGACGCGCTGGTCTTCGGGTCGATGTCGTCGCCTTCGATGTCGCGGCAATAGGCCTGATTGAAGAACAGCACCTGCTTGCCGTTGCCGGGGTGGGTCGTGACCATCGGATGGCAGCGCTCGTCGTTGGCGTCTTCGGTGGTGCGGATGTCCATGTGCTTGAGCCCGTCGTGCATCGCCTGCATCTTCGGCGAGTACGCGTCTTTCGCGGTGTGGATGCCGCGCACGTCGGCGCGGTCGACCGACGCGCGGACGTCGGGGGCGAGCTGGTCGAGCGCGGCGATGTTGCTTGTCCAACAGGTGTCGCCGCCGGCCGACGGTACGTCGATCGCGTGCAGCAACGTGTAGCTCGGCGGGCGCTCCATGAAGCTGAAATCGGAGTGCCATGCGCCGCCGAAGTTGAACGCCGAGCCCTCGTCGGCTTCCTTCAGCACTTTGATGACCTCGGGGAACTCGTCCATTGTCTTCACGAACGGCGTGGGGCACGGGTCGCCGAAGTGGTGGGTCAACGCGGTCTGCTCGCCGGGCGACAGGTTCTGCTCGGGAATCACGATGACCAGGTGTTCGTCAAGCGCGGCGACCAGCCCTGCCACCACGTCGTCGATCGCCGACCGCGTGAGCTCCTTGGCAATGTCGAGGTCGCGAACTTCGGCCCCAATTACCCCAGTTATCCGTTCCACCCGCATGCCATTTGAGGCTACGCCTTACGCCGCGTCGTCGGTTAGCAGATCGTTGCGCAGCTTTTGGAGGGTCTCCGCGGAGACGCCGCTGACTAGCAGGAAACCTTCGGCGCCGTTGTGCGCGTCATCCAACCACTTCAGGGTGCGTTCCATCGCGCCGCGCGGCGCCGACAGGTACGGCCTGACCCGCTCGACGTCGATGCCGGCCGCTTCGAGTTCAGGACGCAGCTCGGCGATGCGGCCTTCGCTGCGCGTGATGTTGGTGAGTTCGTAGTCGTCCAGGATCAACTCCCGGTCCACGCCGAGCACGCCGAGCAGCAACGCGGCCGCGAGTCCGGTGCGGTCCTTGCCGGCGGTGCAGTGGAACACCGCCGGGCGTTGCGACGACGTGGCCAGCTCCGTCATCAGGTGGGCGAACGTGCTCGACCACTCGGTCAACAACTCCTGGTAGGTCTCCGCCACGTAGTCGTCGCCCCACGACTGCTCCGGTCCTCGTTCTGTGAACCAGTCGATCAGGGTCATCTCGGCTGCTTGCGGGCCGATCGAAAGGTGCACGACTTCGTGGTCGAGTCCGTGCTCGATGGTGGGGGAGCGCTCCCGCTCGGTCTGTCGGCGCAAGTCGTAGACGCGCTTGATGCCGAGTTCACCCAGCGCATCCCAGCCGGCCTCGGTCAGCATCGATACCGCGTCGACGCGGTACACCTCGCCCCACGCGGTGGTGAACCCGTCGACGGTGGGATAGCCGCCGAGGTCGCGGAAGTTGCGCACGCCTTCGAGCGCAATGACACGGCGGGGATCGTTGGTCGGCGGCATTACCGGCCGAGTTTTACGCAGACCAGAGGCCGTGGAGGGCGACCGACACCGTGGTTGGCCCGTCGACTGGCGCGAATTCCGACAACGTGACCGGTCGTTCCACCGCCGATTCGTCGATCACATCGCGCAAGCCGGTGAGAAAACGCGACGGCTGCGCCCACGTGTGGGCGTCGTCGCGCCCGTGACGGCGATGGTAAAAGCGCTGCGGGTACGTGATGGTCAACGAGTCGCGGGCGCGGGTCATCGCGACGTACAGGAGCCGGCGTTCCTCGTCGACGCCGCCGGGCTCGCCCAGCGCCATGTCGGACGGGATGTTGCCGTCGGACGCGTGGATTACGAACACCGACTGCCACTCGCCGCCTTTGGCGGAGTGGATGGTCGACAGCACGAGCCAGTCGTCGTCGAGATGCGGCGGACCGGCGAGGTCGCTGGTGGAGGCCGGCGGGTCGACGGCGAGGTCGGCGAGGAACGCGCCGCGCGTCTTGTGCGAACCCGCCATCGACACCATGGCCTCGACGTCGGCGGCACGCGTCGTGGCGTTGTACGGATAGGCGCGTTCGAACGCGGTCGCCAGGAACGGGAGAAGACATTCGACCTGGGTGGCCGGCGGGGGATCCGGCGGACCGAAACAACTCGCCAGCGCGGTGCGCAGGACCGCGAGTTGGTCAGCCGCCGCCGCGGGCACGAGCACGTCGGTTTCGAGGAACGTGCGCAGCGCGGTGTCGGACCGCGCAGTCACGCCGAGGTCGTCGGCGATGCGCCGCGCCCACGCCGGGCCGACGCCCTCGAGGAGCCCGAACACGCGGTGCCACGCGAGTTCGTCGGTGGGATTGTCGAGAATGCGCAGCAGCGCAAGCGTGTCCTTGACGTGCGCCGTCTCGAGAAACTTGAGGCCGCCGAACTTCACGAAAGGGATGTTGCGGCGGCCGAGCTCGATCTCGAGTCCGTCGCTGTGATGCCCGGTGCGGAACAACACCGCCTGGTCATGCAACGCCACGCCGAGCTCGCGCTGTTCGAGCACGGCGTCGCAGATCACGTTGGCCTGCGTGGCCTCGTCGTCGCACTTGATGAACCGTGGGCGGCGATCGCCATTGCGATCGGTCCACAGCGTGCGCGGGTAGGCCTGGGGCGCGCGTTCGAGCATGGAGTTGGCGGCCACGAGGATGGGTGGTGTCGACCGGTAGTTCTGTTCGAGCGTGACGATCTCGGTTCCGGCGAAGCGGTCGGCGAAGCCGATCATCACGGCGGGGGTCGCGGCGCGGAAGCCGTAGATCGCCTGCGCGTCGTCGCCCACGGCCGTGATCGACGCATGGTCGGCGCCGCAGTGCGCGGCGAGGATGTCGCCCTGCACGACGTTGACGTCCTGCACTTCGTCGACGAGCAGGTGGTCGAACATCCCGCGCAGGTGCGCGCCCGCGGGCGCCGCCGCCAGCGCGCGCCAGTACAGCAGGAGGTCGTCGAAGTCGATCACGTTGGTGGCCGCTTTGCGCGCCGCGTACTCGGCGAAGGCTTCGCGCATCGGCTCGAGGTCGTTGCGACACCATGGGAAGAACGCGGCCAGCGTGTCGCTCAGTGGCTCCTGCGCGTTGGCGACGCGTAGTAGATCGCCTGCAGCGTGTCCTTGCGCGGGAAGCGCCGTTCGCTTTTGCCGAGGCCCAGGTCGGTGCGCACGAGGCCCATCAGGTCCACCGCGTCACCGGCATCCAACACGGTGAAACCTGGTCGCAGGCCGACCGACTCGGCGTGCTGTTGCAGTAGCCGGTGCGCCACGGCATGGAATGTGCCGCCCCACACGCGCCCGGCCGCTTGCGGATCGGCGTGGCGCGCCGCGCGGGCTATGAGTTCGTGCGCCGCCCGGCGGCTGAAGGTGAGCAGGAGCAGCCGGGCGGGATCGGCGCCAAGGTCGATGAGACGGGCGAGCCGGGCGGCCAGCGTGGTGGTCTTGCCGGTGCCGGCCCCCGCAACGATTAGGAGCGCGGGGCCTTCATGTTCGACCGCTATGCGTTGCGCCTCGTTGAGTACGAACATGCGTTCGCACTCTAGACGAACAGGCGTTCGTTTACGATCTAAATGGACATCTGATATCCGGATATATAGGATCCGGGTATGCGCATGTCGGACGGAGTCGAATGGGCGCTGCACTGCTGCGCGCTCCTGGCGGTTGTCCCCGACGACAAGGGCATCACCGCGGCGAAGCTGTCCGAGTTCCACGGCGTGCCCGGCGCCTACCTGGCGAAGCATCTGCAAGCGCTCACGCGTGCGGGCGTATTCGAGGCGGTACCTGGGCGCGGCGGCGGGTATCGGCTCGCCCGGCGGGCAAAGGACATCACCGTGCTCGACGTGGTCGAAGCGGTCGAGGGCCGCACACGCGCCTTTCAGTGCGCAGAGATTCGCCAACGCGGACCGGCCGGCGGCGCGCCGACGGACTACCGCTCGGTGTGCGGCATCGCCAAGGTCATGTACGACGCCGAAGCCGCGTATCGCGAAGT
Organism: uncultured Actinomycetes bacterium; assembly: GCA_963769985.1. Taxonomy (GTDB): domain Bacteria; phylum Actinomycetota; class Acidimicrobiia; order Acidimicrobiales; family JACCXE01; genus JACCXE01. The sequence continues at coordinate 331,475 of CAVYNR010000005.1, forward strand.
GCTCGCCGGCGTGACGATCAACGACTTACTCGGCCGGTTCTTGGCTGGAGCATCGGCGGCCGCGGCAACAAGGTCAGCGGCCTGGTTACAGGAGGAATTGTCATGAAGGTTTTCGTCGCCGGTGCCACCGGCGTTGTTGGCTGGCGCGCCGTGCGCGATCTGGTAGCGGCGGGCCACGAAGTCACCGCGCTCGCCCGATCCGATGAGAAGGCCAAGCTCGTCTCCGATCTCGGCGCCAAACCGGTCGCGTTCGACGTCTTCGACGCCGCCGACGTGCTCGCCAACGCGGCGGGTCACGACGCAGTGGTGAACCTGCTCACCCACATCCCGCCGATGACAAAAGCGGCGGTGCCAGGCGCGTGGAAAGAAAACAACCGCCTGCGGAGCGAGGCGTCGCTGAACCTGTCGGCCGCGGCGCTCGACGGCGGCGGCTTTTACGTGCAGGAAAGCATCACGTTCCTCTACGTGGACGCGGGCGACGAATGGCTCACCGAGGAGTCGCCGCGCGATGCGACCCCGCTCGTGGAGTCGACGAACGCGGCCGAGGCCGCGGCCGACAGCGTTACGGCACACGGTGGTACCGGCATCGTCTTGCGTTTCGCGCAGTTCTACGCTCCGGAGGCTTCGCACACGCGTGTCGCAACTGAGCGCCGCGCGTCGCGGCGTCGCGCCTGTGTTGGGCGACCCAGATGGCTACGCCACCTTCATCTATGCCGACGACGCCGCCAGTTCGGTTGTCGCATCGCTCGGTGCGCCCGCGGGGATCTACAACGTCGCTGAGGATGAACCCTTGACCCGACGCGAGAGCGCCGTCGTAATGGCTGAAGTGCTCGGCAAGAAGAAGGTGCGCACCGGTTTGTCCCGCGTGCTCGGCAAGGTCGTGGGCTCCCAAGGCAGTCTGCTCTCGCGCAGCAACCGCGTCAGCAACGCGAAGTTCAAGCAAGCGACTGGCTGGGCGCCAGCGGTTCCGTCACAACGCGAGGGCTGGCCCCTCATCCTCAAGGAGATGGCCGATGACTGATCGCTGGATCCGCCTGCTGCTCGCCTTTCAGGGTGTGGGCCTGGTCGCGGTGGCCATTTGGCCGCTCTTGGACCCGCAAGGCTTCTACGACAACTTCCCGGGCGGGGGCCGCCACTGGATCGACATCAACGGTCCGTACAACGAACACTTCATTCGCGACTTCGGCGCGCTCAACGCCGCGCTCTTGGTGGTCGTGATTGTCGCGTTTTGGAAGCTGACACCGTCGCTCGTGCAAGCGAGCGCGGTCGCGCTGATGGTCTACACGTTGCCGCATCTGATCTATCACCTTGACCATATCGACGTATACGCCTCCAGCGACAAGGTTCCCGCCGTCGCACCGCTGGCGCTGCAGTTCATCGCCGCGGGCGTGATGCTGTGGCTTAGCGCTCGGCGACAGCCGGAGAGCGCTACGCGCTGAGGTCGGCTTCTTTCACTGAGCAGTCGCGCCCGAAGACGAGGGCGCGGTCGAAGGACTTGAGGAACCACCGGTCGTGACTCACGGCCACGACGGTTCCCTCAAACGATGCGAGGGCTTCTTCGAGCGCCTCAGCCGACACCAAGTCCAAGTTGTCGGTCGGCTCGTCGAGCAGCAGCAGCGTCGCGCCGGATAGTTCGAGCAGCAGTACCTGTAGGCGCGCTTGCTGCCCGCCCGACAACGTTTCGAACGGCTGCTCGGCTGCGCTGGTGAGTTCGTAACGGCGCGGACGCGACATCGCCTGGCCGAGCGTGAGGTCGCGGGCGGTGAGGATGTCGATCACCTTTTGACCGATGAGCTCGGGATGGTCATGGGTTTGGCTGAAGTGGCCGGCCTTGACGCGGGCGCCGAGTTCGGCTTTGCCTTCGTGGCCGATGCGCGCGCCGGCAAGCAGCTTGAGGAAGTGCGTCTTGCCTGTGCCGTTGGGCCCGATGATGGCGACGCGCTCGCCGAACCAGATCTCACCGGTGTACGGATCGGTCAGTCCGTCGATGGCGAGGTCCTCCATGATCACGACGCGCTTGCCCGTGCGACCGCCGCCGAGGCGCATGTTGATGTTCTGGTCCTTGGCCGCCTCGGGCGGCGGACCCGCTTCCTCGAAGTGACGCAGGCGCGTCTCGGCGGCACGGCGCACGCGCCGCATTGGCGTCGGACATCCCCGCGCGGATCTTCATGATGCGCATGTACGCCTTGAGGCGGTCGCGCTCGTCGGTCCAACGGCGGAAGTCGTCGTCGAGCTTGGCGAGCCGGTCTTGGCGCGCTTGGTGGTAGGTCGCGAAGCCCGCGCCGTGCACCCATGCGCCGGAGCCTTCGAGGGTGAGTACGCGCTTGGCGCTGTCGGCGAGGAGTTGGCGGTCATGGGTCACGTAGAGGACGGTCTTGGTGGTGTTGCGCAGCTGCTCGGCCAGCCAGTTCTTGCCGCGTACGTCGAGGAAGTTGTCGGGCTCGTCGAGCAGCAACACGTCGACCTCGCTCCGAAGGAGGACCTCGAGCGCGAGGCGTTTCTGCTCGCCCCCCGACAGCGTTGTCAGTGGTCGCTCCATCAGCTCCGCGTAGGGCGCGCGGATAGCCGCGAGGCACGCAGCGTCCCACACGATCTCGAGCTCGAAGCCGCCGACGTCGCCCCACGTCGTCACGTCGCGGGCCACGCGCATGCCGTGCGCCTCGCTCGGGTCTTCGGCGAGGAGTTGCTCGGCGCGGTGCAATTCAGTGGCGGCCGCGATCTGGGCGGGCTCGGCCAATCCGACCAACAAGTCGCGCACGGTCTCGGACTGCCCGCGCATGCCCACCAACTGGCGCATGACGCCGACGCGGCCGTCGATCCGGATAGTTCCGTCAAGCGGCTTGTCGTCGCCCGCGAGCAGCCGCAGGAGGGTGGTTTTGCCCACGCCGTTGTCACCTACGAGGGCGGTGACCGAGCCGTTTCCGACGCTGAAGGACACGTCTTTGAACAGCGTTCGACCACCCGGGACCTGGTACGCCAAATTCGCAACGCTGATGGCGCCCACAGCTGCCAAGCTAGGTCACGAAAAGTCGTTGGCTGGGAGCCATTAATGGGACGACAATCGGCGAGCCCTATGCATCTGCAAGCGCTTTGGCGCGTCCGTAGCTATGTGAAGCCCCATCTGCGAACGATGGTGCTCATGATCGTCGCCGCCCTGGTGGGCACCGTCGTGGCCGCCTATCTGCCGATGATCACCAAGCAGATGATCGACGGGCCGCTCTCCGACGGCGACCGGCCGGGCGTGTGGCCAATTGCGTTGCTGTTCCTCGCGGTCGGCGCGGTCGACGGCGGCCTCGCCTTCATCCGTCGCCTGATGCTCGCCTACGCCGCCACCGAAATGGAAACGGTGATGCGCAACGACTTCTACGCGCACATCCAGCGGCTCGACCTCGCCTTCCACGACCGCTGGCAGACCGGCCAGCTCTTGTCGCGCGCCAACAGCGACATCTCCGTCATCCGGCGCTTCGTCGGCTTCGGCCTGGTCTTCCTGATCGTCAACATCGCCACGTTCATCTACGTGATCGGCCTCCTGGCCACGATGCACCTCGGCTTGGCGCTGCTGACCGCGGTCGGCTTCCTGCCGGTCCCGTTCATTTCCCGCTCGTTCAACCGTTCCTACGGAACCGTCACCCGTCAAGTGCAAGATCAGATCGGCGACCTCACCACGCAGATCGAAGAGGCGGCGCAAGGCGTGCGCGTCATCAAGGCGTACGGGCGGCGCGAGACGATGCTCGCCAAATTCATGGCGGCGTCGAAGCAGATTCAGCACACGTCGATGGAGCAGACGCGGCTACGCGCTCGGTTCTTCGGATTGCTCGGCGTCGTGCCGAAGGCCGCGCAGGGGCTGGTATTGCTCGCGGGCGCCTACGCGGTCGCGCACCGGTCGCTCACGATCGGCGAGTTGGTCGCGTTCTTCACGCTGATGGTGCTCCTGGTGTGGCCGGTCGAGTCGCTCGGCGAGATCCTGTCGATGGGCGAGGAGGCCGCGACCGCGGCCGAGCGCATTTACGAGGTGTTCGACACACCGGCACTCATCGCCGACAAGCCCGACGCCGTCGATGCGCGCACCGAGGGTCCGGCGCACATTTGTTTCGACAACGTCGGCTTCACCTTCCCGGGCGCGACCGAGCCAGTGCTAAAGGGCGTCAACCTTGAGATCGCGGCCGGTGAAACCATCGCGCTCGTCGGCGCAACCGGATCGGGCAAGACCACCCTCCTGGCGATGATCGGACGTCTGATCGATCCCTCCGAGGGCGCGGTGCTGCTCGACGACGTTGACGTGCGCGACCTCAAACTGGCGTCGCTGCGCTCGCGCGTATCGGTCGCGTTCGACGACCCGACGCTGTTCTCGGCTTCCGTGCGCGAGAACGTGTTGCTCGGTGCCATCGGCGCAAGCGACGACGCGTTGCGCGCCGCGCTGGAGGTGGCGGCGGCCACGTTCGTCGACGAACTGCCCTGGGGTCTCGACACGCGCGTCGGCGAGCAAGGCATCTCGTTGAGCGGTGGCCAGCGCCAGCGACTCGCATTGGCCCGCGCCGTCGTCGGCCGGCCGGCGGTGCTGGTCATGGACGATCCGCTTTCGGCGCTCGACGTTCGCACCGAAGAAGCCGTCCATCAGGCGCTGCACGCGACGCTGCGCGAAGTCACCGCGATCATCGCCGTGCACCGCCCGTCAACCGTCGCGCTCGCCGACCGCGTCGCGTTCTTGCAGGACGGGCGCATCGCCGCCGTCGGCACCCACGCCGACCTGTTGCAAACAAATCCGGCGTACGCCGCGGTCATCGGCGACGAGCCCGCAGTGTTGCATCACGATTTCGCCGGCGAGAACGCGGAGGAGGTGGCGTAGTGAGCAAAGCCGATTGGCGCGGCGTAGCCGCCGAAGACATCGACAATGTCACCTCGTCGCTCGGTGCGTTCCTGCGCGGCCGCAGCAAGGTCCTGCTTGTTTCCCTGCTGAAGCCGCACATGCGCCGCGTCTACGGGTCCTTCGCGGTGATCATGGTTTACAACGCGTGCGCGCTCGCCGGGCCGTTCCTCGTGAAGCTGGCGATCGACGACGGCATCCCGCGCATGCTCGACGGGCGCGGCTCGACCCGCCTGCTGACGATCGTCGCCATCTTCGTGGCGAGTGGCGCGTTGGCTGGCGCGTCCGACTACCAGTTCACGAAGATGACCGGCTCAATCGGCCAGAAGATCCTGCTTGAGCTCCGCAAGCGGTTGTTCGACCACTTCCAGCGGCTCAGCTTGAGCTTCCACGAGCGCTACACGTCGGGCCGCGTTATCAGTCGGCTGACGTCCGATGTCGACGCGCTCGCCGAGTTGCTGGCCTACGGGCTGACGACGCTGTCATGGTCGGTGCTGTTCCTGATCGGCATCACCGGGTTCATGTTCGCGCTCGACGTTGAGCTCGCCCTCGTGGCCATGGTGTCGCTGCCGTTCGTGATCGGGCTGACCATTTGGTTCCGGGCCCGCTCGTCGCTGGCGTTCCGCGCCACGCGCGAAGGAGTCACCGGCGTCATCGTCCAGTTCGTCGAAACCGTTGGCGGCATGCGCGCCGTCGCCGCCTTCCGGCGTGAGCCGCGCAACGACGAGATCTTCGCCGACCTCGACGACAAGTACCGCAAGGCCAACGTGTGGTCGATGCGCCTCGGCGCGATCTACGGCCCCGGCACACGCCTGATCGGTAACGGTGCGGCGGCGGGCATCCTGCTCATCGGTTCCTACCGCGTGCTCGGCGGTGAGATCACCGTTGGCGTGCTGGCGGCGTTCCTGCTCTACATGAAGCAGTTCTTCGAGCCGGTGCAGGAGCTGAGCCAGTTCTACAGCGTGTTCCAGTCCGCGGCCGCCGCGCTCGAAAAGCTCGCGGGCGTGCTCGAAGAAGCGCCGGTGGTCGTCGAACCTGAGGACCCCACCGCGCTGCTGCCGACCGGCAAGGTCACGTTCGACCACGTCGGCTTCGCGTACCGGGTCGGGCGGCCAGTGCTGCACGACATCAACCTCGAAATTCCCGCCGGGTCGACCATCGCGCTGGTCGGTCGCACCGGCGCGGGCAAGTCGACGATCGCCCGTCTGCTGTCGCGCTTTTACGACCCGACCGAAGGCCGCGTACTGCTCGACGGCGTCGACCTGCGCCGGCTCTCCGACGCCGACCTGCGCACGGCGATCGTCGCCGTGACCCAAGAAAGCTTCCTGTTCGACGGGACCGTCGCGTGGAACATCGGTCTCGGTCGACCGGCGGCGTCGCGACGCGAAGTCGAAGCCGCGGCCGAGGCCATCGGTGCCCACGAGTTCATCCGCGCGCTGCCCGAGGGCTACGACACCGACGTCGCCAAGCGCGGTGGGCGCCTGTCGTCTGGTCAGCGGCAGCTGGTGAGCTTCGCCCGCGCCTTTCTGGCCGACCCGCGCGTGCTGATCCTCGACGAAGCGACCAGCTCGCTCGACCTTCCGACCGAGCGGCTGGTGCAGAAGGCACTGGGCACGCTGCTGGCGGACCGCACCGCGGTGATCATCGCCCACCGCCTCTCGACGGTCGAGATCGCCGACCGCGTCCTCGTCATCGACGACGGCCGCATCATCGCCGACGGCCCCCCCGACGACGTCCTGCCGACCCTCCGTATCGCCTAACCCGAAGCGGGTTTAGGAACTGAGGAAGCGGTAGCGGGTGCCGGTGCCGCGCAGGACCCGACCGAATTCGAGGCCGGGGAAGTGGGCGGCGCCGACGAGGTCGTCGGTGCCTTCCATCTCGCGCCACAACAACTCACGGGTGCGCGCCGCCATCTTGGGGTCGACGTCGCTCATCGCGAAGAAGTCCGGCTCCTCCAATTGCAGCGGGCACTCGACGGCGTCGCCGAGCAGGAACGCCCGCTCTTCGCGTGACGACACGACCAGGCAGTAGTGCCCGAGCGTGTGGCCCGGCGTCGCCCGCGCCGTGAGACCGGGCGCCAGCGCAACCATGTCGCCCTCGATGGGCTGGAGCCGGTCGGCGTCGGCCAGCGACTCCATGACGTGACGGGTGTGGTCGTCGGCGTCGGCGGCGGTGACGAACTGGTCCCAGTCGGCGTGGCCGTAACGGACCGTCGCGTTCGGGAAGAGCGGTTGGCCGTTCGACGCCAGCCCGCCGATGTGGTCGACGTGGAGGTGAGACGCCACCACCATGTCGATGTCGGCCGGTGACACGCCGTGGGCCGCCAGTCCCGCCGGCAGGTCGCCGCCCTTGGCCCAGCTGGCTTGGACGTCGGGGCCCAGACCGGCGTCGAGCAACACCGTCACGTCGCCTGTGCGCAACAGGTAGCAGCCGATGGGGATGTGCACCTTGCCGTCGTCGGCGAGCAACTCGGGGTGCGTGTCGAAGTCGAGCCCGATGTAGAACTGCTGGGGCAGCTTGCACATGCCGTCCGAGAGCGGGATCAGTTCGATGTCGCCGATGAACATGGCGAACCTCAGACGGGCTTCGTCAGCTCCGCGGCTATCGACGATAGGGCGACGCCGCGGCGGGCCTCGCGCACGAGGTGCTGGTCGAGACCGTTGGTCAGGTACACGAACGACAGGCCACTCGCCGGATCGGCCCACGCGATCTGACCGCCGGCGCCGTTGTGCCCGAAGGTCCCCGGCGACTGCGTCTTGCCAAAGCCGCGCATCGATGCCTTGCCGTCGTCGCCGGCGAGCACGAGTCCGACGGTGCGGTTCGCCGGCGTGCGGAACAGCGGGTCACCGAAGTGGTTGCGGACGTTGGTCTTCGCGTCGCGAAGCACCCCGTCGTCCCAGATCCCTTTGTTGTCGTGCAGCAGGCCTTGGTAGAACGCGGCGTACGTCGTTGCGGTCGCGATGCCTCCGCCGCCGGGAACCCCGAGTTCGCGGCGATCGGGTTCGTTGAAGGAGAGCAACGCTTCGGGCGTCACCTCGCCGACCGGGATCTCCCGGACACCGAGGATCGCCTCCAGTTCGTCGGGCGACATCTTCTCGCCCACGAGCTGCAGCTCGGCGATGTCCTGCTGATGGTCCGATCCGAGGCCCAACACGCGTGGAAGCCCGAGGGGCTTGGTGACGCGTTGCTCGATCACGTCGAGATAGTTCTGGCCCGTCGCCACTTCGATGAGTTCAGCCTGGACCCAGTGCGCGCTCGTCGGGTGGTATTCGTACGCGGTGCCCGGCGCCCAGTTGGTCTTCCACTTCGCGAAACGGTCGCGCCGACCGGCGCTGGTTGCCATTTCGGCGCCCCACGGATTGCGCGGGAACCCCGACGTGTGCAGCATCACTTGCTCGACGGTGATGTCTTCCTTCCCGTTGCTGGCGAACTCCGGGATCATGTCGGCGACCTTCGACTCGAGCTTGATCGAGCCTTCCCCCAGGCACGTCCACACCGTGGAGGCGACGAGCGCCTTCGTGGCCGAGAACAACACAAAACGCGTGTCGTCGGTGGCGTCGCCGACGGTGCCGTGCGCGACGATCTCGCCCTCGAGGCCGACGGCGTACTGCGCCGCCGGCAGCAAACCGGCATCTACTTCGCGGTTGACGCGCTCTTCGAGTCTGGCGAGACGTTCGGGAACAATCATGAAGTCACCTCGTAGTAGAGCTTTCCGTTGTCGTGGTGGGATTCGGCGCGTCCAGCCAAGCGTAGGAACTCGAGGTGGGCGTAGGTCTCGCCGTCGGCCATCGGTCCAAGCTTCTCGGGACGGAACAGGAACGTGCCGAGTTCACGAACCGTCAATCCGTGGCCCGCGTCGGCCGACCCCTTGCGCAGGCGTTCGAAGCGTTCGTGGTGATGCTCGATGATCTCCTTGGCGCGACCCGGCACGTCGTCGATCACCACGCCGTGGGCGGGAAGCGCCTGCTTCACGTCGGTGAGCTCCGCCGTGCGTTCGAGCGACGCGAAATAGTCGAGCAACGGGTTCGTCCCGCCGGCCAGACCCGAGATGTAAGGCGTGATGTGGGGCAGCAAATGGTCACCGGTGAAGACGAAGCCGCCCTCGGGATCGTGGATGCAGAGGTGATCGAGCGTGTGGCCGGGCGTGTGCATCGCGAACATGTCGCGACCGGCGAGACGTAATACGTCGCCGTTGCGCACGGTCGTGCCGGCTCGGGAACCTTGTAACTCCCCATGAGGCCCGACCGCATCAAGCGGAACATGAGCCGGCGGTGCAGCGGTGCGGGTGGCCGGCGCATCTGGTCGCCGCCCCACGGGCTCGGCGACATAAACGGGTTGGTCTCGGGCAACGAGTCGTCGTGGGCCATGTCGGTGTCGCCGTGGTTGCAGCGCGGCTCGCCCGAATTCCAGAACAGATGGAAGTTGTTGTGCGTGATCAGCTTGGCGTTGGCTTCCTTGGCGAGGCGGCCGGCGCAGCCGAAGTGGTCGGGGTGCGAGTGGGTGACGATGATGGTGTGTACGTCGGTCACCTTGAACCCGGCAGCCTTCAGGCGTTTCTTGACCGCGCTCCACGTCGCGGGACCGGGCACGCCGACGTCGATGATGGCGAGGCCGTCGTCGTCGAGCAGGCCGTACATGTTCACGTGCCGCAGGCCGGGCATGGCGATGGGCAACTGCATCTTGAGGATGCCGTTGCCGAGGTCGGCAATTTCCTCGCTCGCCGGGACCTGCTCGCTCTTCCTGTACGCCTCCGCCATCCGGGGTGACGCTACTTGACCAACCGGTCAAGTAGCGGCGAAGGTTCACCCATGCAGATTTCGACCGCTGTTAATTACGCCGGTGACATCGTCAAGGCCGCGGATACCGTTTCCAAGCTCGAGAGCGCGGGGATCGACACGGTCTGGATCGCCGAGGCGTACTCGTTCGACGCCGTCAGCCTCATGGGTTATCTCGCGGCCAAGACCGAAAAGGTGAAGATCGGCTCCGGCATCCTCAACATCTACAGCCGCACGCCGTCGTGTCTCGGCCAGACCGCGGCCGGCCTCGACGCCGTGAGCAACGGCCGCGCCATTCTCGGGCTCGGCGCGTCGGGCCCGCAGGTGATCGAGGGCTTCCACGGCATTCCCTACGACCGGCCCCTCGCCCGCACGCGCGAGATCATCGAGATCTGTCGGATGATGTGGCGACGTGAGCCCGTCACCCACACCGGCATTTACAACCTGCCGTTGCCCGAGGGCCAAGGCACCGGGCTGGGCAAAGCGCTAAAGCTCATCAACCACCCGATCCGCAACGCCATCCCGATCTACGTCGCGTCGATCGGCAACAAGAACGTGGCGATGACCGCCGAACTCGCCGACGGGTGGCTGCCGATCTTCTACATGCCCGAGCGAGCCAACGACGTGTGGGGCGCCGCGCTGAAGGAAGGGTTGGCGAAACGCTCGGCTGAACTGCCGCCACTCGACGTCGTGGCCGGCGGTCTGTTCGCCATCGGCGACGGCCTCGAAGGCATGCGCGACTTCATGCGACCGCAGCTCGCCCTCTACATCGGCGGCATGGGCGCGCGCGGCAAGAACTTCTACAACGAGCTCGCCAGTCGCTACGGCTACGAGAAGGAGGCCAAGGAGATTCAGGATCTCTATCTCGACGGCAACAAGAAAGAAGCGGCTGAGGTCGTGCCGGCCGAGATGCTCGAGGCGATGACGCTCGTCGGCCCCGAGGGCTACATCAAGGAGAAGATCGCGGCGTTCAAGGAATCGGGCGTCACGAATCTCCAGGTGATGTCGGTCGGCGCCGATCCGATCGCCGACCTCGAAAAGCTCCGCGCCTGGGTCGACTAGTTGGACCTCATTGCGCTGACCGAGCTCGTGCTCGGTCCACTGATGCTGGCGCGCGTCCCCCACCTGCCTCCCGCGCCGGGAGGGATCGTGGTGCGCCCCGACGCTGCCGAACTCGACATGTTGGTCGTCGGTCCGGTTGGGGCAACGACCAGTCAACGGCCCCAGCCGAGCATGAAGGAAGCGGCCGCGATCGTCGTGCGGATTGAGCCGACGGTCAGCTTGGCCTCGCCCGAAGCGTTGGACCGGATCGCCGCGGTGTTGGATCGGCATCCGATCATCGCCGTCTATCCGTGGCAGAAAACGGCGAAGCGCTACGAAGCCCTGAGCATGTTCTTCGTGCTGGCCTCGGCGATGACCACCGGCGCTTTCACCGTGTTCGGTGCCCGGCTCAAGCCGGCGCGGGTGCCCACGGGGCTAGTCGCCATGCGCGCTGGCGCGTCCGGTCCCGGCAAGGTGTTCGGCGGCGGACACATCGTCGCCGAACGGCGCTACGCGAACGGCGTGCGCGAGTTGATCGAAGGATGGACGAAACGGTTTCGCAACACGCGTGCCGCTCATCCCCTGGCGTTGCTGTGCACGATTGCGTTCTTCTACGGCGCGGCCGCGACAGCCATCCGCCTCATCGTGGATCCGAGTTGGCCGCACTTCTGGTGGTACGCCGCCTACGTGTTCGCGATCAGCCTGTGCCTGCGCCAAGTCGGCAAGTTCGCGCGACTAGCGACTGCGATCTACCCGGCCACCCTCGCGTTCTTCTTCGTGATCGCCGCCCGCGCCTCGTTCGGACTCCGCCGTGATCGTGTTCGCGCCAGCCGCGCCGCGCGCTAGGCCGATCGCGAGAAAAGTGGCGCGTCGCCGCCGCTTCCAGCACTCCGACACCTTCGAGCGAATTCCGATTCTGCGGAGCCAGAGCGGATGCCAACCGGCCGCTGTCCGCTCGACGTTGCAGCGAATTCCGATTCTGTTTCGGGAGGCCGAGTTCCTTGGGCGCCTCCGCGATCGTCCGACGCATTCGGAATTCGCTGGAACGTGGCAAGCGACCGCTTGTGTACAGGCCGCGCCGTAATCGATCGACGCGTTGGCGTCGCAGTTCCCACCTGAGAGCATCCGACACGGCCTTGTTCGGGTTGTCCGGTAGCTCGAAACCGTCGCCGCGAACGACGGAGATGATCTCGGCGATCGCGAGCGCCCGCCCGGCGTCGCGCAACACAAGACAGACTTCGTAGCGAAGCATGACGCCCGCGAGCGGGCGGAGGTTCCAAAGCGTTCCCATCGTCGTGACTCTGCCGAAACGGTGTGACACGACAACGGTGTGACGACGCCTAGGTGCGGGGCATGAAGACCGCGTCGCGGTAGTACCGCAGCTCGTTCACGCTGTCGACGATGTCGCCGAGCGCGCGGTGGTTCCCGGTTTTGTTCGGCCGCTTGGCGTAGGCCTCCGGGTACCAGCGGTCGGCGAGTTCCTTAATGGTCGAAACGTCGACGCAGCGATAGTGCAGGTGCTCTTCGATCTCCGGCAGGTAGACGGAGAGGAACCGCCGATCGGTGCCGATGCTATTACCGCACAGCGGCGCCGTACGTACCTCGGGCACGTGTTCCTTGACGAAGGCCAGGGTTTGGGCGCCGGCGTCGGCGAGCGTGATCGTCGACGCGCGGATGGCGTCGGTAAGGCCGCTCTTGGCGTGCATGTTCTTCACGATCTCGCTCATGGCCTCGAGCATGGGGTCCTCGACGTGGATCACGAGGTCAGGGCCCTCGGCGACGATGTTGAGGTCGGCGTCGGTCACCAGAGTAGCGATCTCGACGATCACATCCTTCGACGGATCGAGCCCCGTCATCTCCAAATCCATCCAGACGAGGGCTCCTTCCATCACGCAAACGTATTCTCCACCTGTGACTGCCCCGAACGTTCCGGTCGTCGGACCGACATTGCCGGCATACGCGCATGCCGGTGACGCGGGCGCGGACCTGACCGCCGCGGAAGCGGTCACGCTGAAAGCCGGCGGTGGGCGGGCCCTGGTGGCGACCGATTTGCGACTCGCAATTCCCGAGGGCTTCGCCGGTTTTGTCCTTCCCCGCAGCGGCTTGGCGCTCAAGCACGGGGTGACGTGTCTCAACACGCCCGGCTTGATCGACAGTGGATACCGCGGCGAGGTCAGAGTGCTGCTGGTCAACACCGACCCGGCAACGGATTTCAAGGTCGAAGTCGGCGATCGGATCGCGCAGCTCGTGATTCAGCGCGTTGAACGAGCGACGTTCACCTCGGTCGACGCGCTCGACGACCACCAGCGCGGCGAGGGCGGGTTCGGATCGACCGGTGCCTGAGCTACCCGAGGTCGAAGCGCTCGGGCGGTTCCTCGACGACAAACTCGCCGGCCACCAAATCGCCAAGGCGCGCGTCGCCCATATCGCCGCGCTGAAGACCTACGACCCACCGATCGACGCGCTGGTCGGGCGGACTGTCGAACGGGTGACCCGACGCGGCAAGTACCTCCAGGTCGACACCGGCGGGATCTGGCTGGTCACCCATCTCGCCCGCGGCGGATGGATCAGGTGGCACGACGTTGTGCCTACGACACCGATCAAGCCGACCAAGAGTCCCGCTCGCGTTCCGCGTCGCCCTCGACAACAAGTCCGGTTTCGACATGACCGAGATGGGCACCGAGAAGCGGTTATCGGTCTGGGTCGTGCGCGACCCGAACGAGATCGAGTTCGTCGCCACGCTCGGCCCTGAAGTGTTCTCGCTCGACAAGTCAATGCTCGGCGGTCTTTTGAACAGCGCCGGGGGAATGCAACTCAAAGGCGCGCTGGTCGACCAACGACTCATCGCCGGCATCGGCAACGCCTATTGCGACGACATCCTGCACGCCGCCGGTCTGTCGCCGTTCAAGAAGGCGAACAAGCTCACCGACGACGAACTCACGGCGCTGCACGACGCCATTACGAGCGTGCTCGGCGACGCCGTCGAACGCAGCAAGGATCTGCCGGCGGCGGGCCTCAAGGCCGAGAAGCGCTCGGGCATGCGGGTGCACGCCCGCACCGGCGAGGCATGCCCCGTGTGCGGCGACATCGTCCGCGAGGTCAGCTTCGCCACGAAGTCGCTCCAGTACTGCGCCACGTGCCAGACCGGGGGAATGCCGCTCGCGGATCGCAGGATGTCACGTTTGTTGAAGTAAGTAGCCTGGGTCCTCTATGCAACGACTCACGGGCGTTGACGCCACCTTCCTGTATCTCGAAACTCCCACCACACACATGCACGTCGCGAGTACGGCGGTGTTCGATCCCGCCGATGTGCCCGAGGGCTACTCGTTCGAAAACGTCAAGGAGATGGTGGCCAACCGGCTGCCGCTACTGCCGCCGTTTCGGCGTCGCCTCGTCGAGGTGCCGTTCTCTCTGCACCACCCGCTGTGGATCGAGGACCCCGACTTCGACATCGACTACCACGTGCGCCGCGCCGCGCTCCCGTCGCCCGGTGGGCAGAAGGAGCTGGCGGAATTCGCGGCCGAAGTGATGAGCCGACCGCTCGACCGCACGCGCCCGCTGTGGGAGATGTACGTCGTCGAGGGACTCGAGGACGGCTACATCGGCACGCGTCACCAAGACCCACCACGCGGCCATCGACGGCGTGTCGGGCGCCGAGCTCACCGCCAACCTGCTCGACCTGTCGCCCGAGATCATGTGGCTCGACCCGCCGAGGACACCTGGCAGCCCGACCGCATTCCGTCGCGACGCCGAACTGGTCAGCTACGCGCTGCAAAGCCTCGCCCGTCAGCCGCTCGCCGCGGCAAGGCGGTGCGCCGCACCGCGGAGGCCGCGCGTCAACGTGCGTCGCCGCAACCGCGAGCCCGACGCGTCGCCGCCGCCCGCGCCCTTCAGCGCGCCGGAGACGTCGATCAACACGTCGATCTCGCCGCACCGCAAGTTCGCGTTCACGCAGATGAGCCTCGACGACGTGAAGCATGTCAAGAACGCGCTCGGCGGCACCGTCAACGACATCGTGCTGGCCTTGTGTTCGGGCGCGCTGCGTCGCTTCTTCGACGACAAGGGCGAGCGGCCCGACGGTGCGCTCGTCGGCATGGTTCCGATCTCGGTGCGCACCGAAGACGAGACAGGGCGCGATGGGCAACCGCGTGTCAGCTCGATGCTCGTCTCGCTCGCCAGCGACATCGACGACCCGCTCGAGCGGCTCGCCGCGATCCGCGACGGCCACCAAGAACGCCAAGGAGCAGGACAAGGCAATCGGCGCCGACACGCTCACGAACTGGGCCGAGTTCGCCGCACCGGCGGTCGCCGCCCGCGCCGCCGCGTCTGTACTCGAACATGAAGATCGCCGACCGGCACCGTCCGCTGTTCAACGTCACGATCTCCAACGTGCCCGGCCCGCCGTTCCCGCTGTACTCGGCCGGCGCCCGCATGGTGGCGATGTATCCGATGGGTCCGATCATGGACGGCGGCGCGCTCAACATGACCGTGATGAGCTACATGGACACGATGAACTTCGGTCTCGTCGCCTGCCGCGAGACCGTATCCGAACGTGGACGACATCGCCCGCCACCTCGACGATGCCCTCGAAGAACTGCTCAAGCTGGCCAATGACGCACCGAAGCCGAAGCGGACTAAAGTCTCCAAGCCAATGCGGTAGTAGCTCAGTTGGTAGAGCGCGACCTTGCCAAGGTCGAGGTCGCCGGTTCGAGCCCGGTCTACCGCTCCAATACGAAGGCTCCGGCGTAACCGCCGGGGCCTTCGCTATTTCCGGCGGACTAAGGAACCGACGAAGTCGACGGCGCCACGCAGCACCGTCTCGCCGACGTCGCGAGCGTCGCGGAACATGTCGCCGACGGCACCCGCGAGGCTCCCGTCTTCGGCGGTGAGCTTGCGCTCGAGGGCGGCCACGTCCACGTCGCCGTCGACGACGAACACGTCGTTGGCTTCGTCTTCTCCGGCGATCCAGGCCGCCTCGATGCCGACGCCGGCATCGGTGAGCCACCGACAGATGGTGGCCAGCAGCCCTTTCTGTCCCGGGGCGATGACGCTGATCATCGGACGGCCGTTGGCGTCGCCGCTACGCGACACATAGGCCCGTCCCGTGGGCGCGAAGGCGAGCGTCGGGCACGTGCCTTTGCCGGCGGCGCGCAACGCTTGGCCGATCTCGTCGAGGACCTCATCGGAGGGCGGCGGCCCGATGACGGTTATGGCGTGCAGTGCGAGATCAAGCTCACTCCACGTCGCGGCTGACGCGCCGCGCACGTGGTAGTCGCGCGCCGTGAGAATCGCGGCGGTGTCGGCAAGCAGGCCGTTACGGTCGTGGGCCACGACCGTGAGGCGCCACGCGTCATCGCCCGACACGGCGCGGGCGCGCACTTCGGCCCGCTTCAGCGGTGGATGGCTGAGCGCGAGATCCGCCGCGAGCTCAGCGGCGGTATCGCTGGAGAGCCACAACGGCGAAGCACCTTTGATCAACGCCATCGCTACGTCCTGAGGAATGGTGGTGGCCCCCAGGCCACGCCGCATCTCCGCGATGGTCGCCATCAGACGTCTCCTTCCAATACGCGTCCAAGCCCGACCACGTTCGACATCACCTCGTCGAACGCGTCGGGATCAGCCAGCAGCCACGAGTGGTTGCCCGGAAGCACTTGGCCCTCGATACCGAGGGCGCCGCACAACGCGTCGAACGCTGACATCGGGATGACCCCGTCGCTGTCGCCGGAGACAACCACGACCGGGAGCTGCTGTTCCCGTAGCTGGGCCAACTCCTCCCGCAAGTCGGCCTGACTTGCGAGCATTCCGGCGGTCCACATCGCGCGCGGATTGCGCAGCAGGTTCGGGACGAAGTCCTCACGCATCGTCAGGAGCAGGCGCGCGCCCTTCACCGGCGGCCACGCTTCCTTGGCGAATTCGAGCGCCCACTGCAGCAGCACGCGGTCGCCGAGGTGCTTGTCGCCGCCACCCCACACGGCGCCGCCGACCGAGTTGACCAAGACGAGTTGACTGGCACGGTTCCGATAGTCGTGCGCCAGAGTTATCGCTACGCCGCCTCCGAATGAATGGCCGATGACAACTGCGGGCTCGTCGACACCGACCGCTTCCATGAAGTCGTTAACCCAGCGACCGTAGGCGTGGATGCCCGACGAGCTCGGTAGGTCGGCGGTCCCGCCGAAGCCGGGCAACGCTGGTGCGAGCACGCGGCAGCCCCGCAACGCAAGGCGGGCGAGCGCGCGTTTGTACGCGTGATGACCGAGGCCCCAGCCGTGGAGGAAGATCACGGGTGGGCCGTCGCCCGCCTCGCCGTAGACGGCGGGGCGGCCCTGCACGAGGGTGCGCGACCAGCGCAAATGCCCCGGAGGCAGCGCGGGGGCGGTGCGCGCGCGGAACGGACACGCAATCGTTGGCAGCCCCATCACGCGACGCAAGGTATCGCTCCCTTAACTTGCCCCTCGATTTCAGGTGTGCCTAACATTCTTCGTCAGTGCTTCCTACCTTTGTTATCGGCCTGCGCGAAGGCGTCGAAGCGTCTCTGATCGTCGGGATCATCGCCGCCTTCCTGCGCCAGCGCGGCGACCTCCGCCAGCTCCGATTCGTCTGGTACGGCGTCGGCCTGGCCGTCGCGTTGTGCCTGGCAGTGGGGATCACGCTCGAGGTCGTGAACCAGAACCTGCCGCAACGCCAGCAAGAGATGCTCGAAACCGTCATCGGTACGATCGCCGTCGGCTTTGTCACCTCGATGATCGTGTGGATGTCGCGCCACGCCCGGCAACTCAAAGGCCACCTCGAAGAGCGCGCCGGTGCGGCGCTGGCTGCGGGCTCCGGCGGCGCACTCGTGGTCATGGCGTTCCTGGCAGTGCTGCGCGAAGGCTTTGAGACCGCGGTGTTCTTCCTGTCCGCGTTGCAGTCGTCGACCAACCGCAGCGCCTCGGCCACCGGCGCCGTGCTCGGCATCGTGCTCGCGGTCGTGATCGGTTACGGCATCTACAAAGGCGGCGTGCGCCTGGACATGGCTCGCTTTTTCAAGGTCACGGGCCTTGTACTCGTACTCGTGGCCGCAGGGCTCGTCGCGTTCGCGCTGCAAAAGGCCCACGCGTCGGGCTGGATCAACTTCGGCCAGTCACAGGCGCTGGATCTGTCGTGGTTGATCAAGCCCGGCACCATTCCGGCGGCGCTGTTCACCGGGATGCTCGGTCTGCAACCCAAGCCGACCACGCTCGAAATTACCGGTTGGCTCATCTATTTCGTTCCTATGTCCGTGTACGTCCTAACTGGAGGGTTTCATGTCCCGTCGTCTTTGGTGTCTCGCGCTCGTCGCTCCACTGTTCCTGCTGGGGGCGTGCGGCGATGACGACTCCGACGACGGCGACGCGTCCGGCGCGACCGACGCCACGCACATCCCCGTGACAATTTCCGACGAGGGTTGCGACCCCGCGGAAATCACGACGCCCGCGGGCAAGACCGCGTTCGACGTCACCAACGACGGCTCGTCGAGCGTCATCGAGTTCTACGTCTACGACGGCGACAAGGTGGAGGGCGAAGTCGAAAACGTGCTGCCCGGATCACCGAAGACGCTCACGCTCACGCTCGAAGAGGGCACGTACAAGATCAAGTGTCCGAACGGCACCAAGACCGAGAGCGGCACGCTCACGGTCACCGCGTCCTAGCTCACCTCACCCCACCATCCGGAGGCACCATGCGTCACCCCCTTTACTTCGTGCTGTGTGGCGCGCTCGCGGCCGGTGGCCTCGCGGCGTGCAGCACGTCCACGCCCACGATCGCGCTCGGCCTCAACCCCGGCGGGTGTGACGCTCCGGTGATCAACGTGCCGACGGGCAAGATCAAGCTGGTCGTCACCAATACGGGCAACGGTGGTGAGTTCGAAATCATCGACGGCGACAACGTGATCGTGAACGAGAACGTCGATCAGGATCAGACGATCACCGTGCCCGTCTCGTTGGAGACCGGCACCTACACCGTCGAATGCCGCACCGACGACACGACCGCGACCCTCATCGCCGGTACACCCACAGGCAAGGCGGGTGAACCCGGCGCGCCGGCCACCTTCCCCGACGCGCCCGAGGGTTACGGGACCGCGGACGGCAACTCGTACGACGTCCGCAACCTCGTGGCGAACTCGGCCATCTACGACCCCGATGTGGTCGACCCGTCGATGGTCAACGCGTGGGGTCTCGCCAATCGCCCGGCCGGCTTGGGCGGCCACATTTGGGTGGCTGCGAGCAATTCCGGTCAGTCGATCGAATACGTCGGCGACATCGGCGACACGCCGCTGTATCAGGACGAGTTGCGCAGCATCTCGATTCCCGGCGCGCCTGGTCCCAAGGGTTCGCCCGCGGCGGCGCGCGCGATCGGTACGCCCACGGGCGTCGTGTTCAACGGAGCGCCCGACCGGTTTGTGATCACCCAAGGCGGCATCACCGGTCCGGCGAAGTTCATCTTCGTCGGCACCGAGGGAACCGTCTCCGCGTGGACCGAACGGAAGAACGCGGACGGCAGCAGCGACCGCGCGTCGTACGCGTCGTTGATGGCCGACCGCGGCGAGAAGGGCTCGGCGTACTTCGGTCTCGCGGTCGCGCCGAGCGGCGACAAGTTGTTGGTGGCCGACTTCGGACCGGACCACACCGTTCGCACGTATAACGACAAGTTCGAAGAGGTAGCGACGCTCGGGTTCGCGAATCCGTTCGTAGAGGCGGGCGCCGCGATCACGCCCGGAGACTTCGTGCCGTGGAACGTCACGACCATCGGTCAGCGCGTGCTCGTTTCGTATGCGGCCATCGGCGCCGACGAAAGCGATCCGAAGAAGCCCGCTGTCGCCGAAGAGGGTGCCGGGCCGGGTGCCGGTCGCGTTGTCGAGTTTGATGCGAGCGGCAACTTCGTGAAGACCTTCGTCGACAAGAAGTCGCTGAACGCGCCATGGGGCATCGAGGTTGCGCCGGCGGGCTTCGGCAAGCTCGCCGGGGCTTTGCTGGTCGCCAACTTCGGCGACGGCACCACCGCAGCGTTCGATGCCCAGACCGGCACCTTCCTCGACTACGTCCGGAGCGACGACGGAACGCCGGTTGTCATCGACGGCATCTGGGGCCTCTTGAAGGGCAACGGCGCCAGCCTTGGTCGCGCCGACGCCGTCTACTTCTCCGCGGGCCCGCGGGGCGAACAAGACGGCATCTTCGGCCGCCTCAGCGCTAACTAGCGGCGGGGATCGAGATCGCGGTGCGCGTACCTGCGGGGCGCACCGGGTCGCACGACACCGCGCCACCGTGCGCTTCGGCCACACGTCGAACCAGCGACAACCCCAGCCCGAGACCGCCGAAGGTGCGCGTGTCGGAGGAGTCCATCTGCATGAACTCCTCGAAGGCCATCTCGCGTTCGAACGGGCTCATGCCCACGCCTTCGTCGCGGATGGCGAACTCGACGCCGGGTTGACCCGCACAGTCGACGCGTCGAGCGGCGAGGTGGATGCCGCCACCTCCGGGCGAGAACTTCGCGGCATTGTCGATGAGCTCGTCGATGGCCATCGAAAGCCACTTGGTATCGGCGAGCACCAGCGCGTGCGCGCTCGAGGCGTCGACCACGAACTGATGTGACGCGTCGAGTTGTTTGCTCCAGCGGTCCTGGGCGGACTCGAGCAAGGTCCAGGCGTCGACCGGCACGGCGTCAAGCGCGAACTCGCCGCACGCGCACGACGCAGTGAATTCGAGGATCTCCACGATGCGCTGCAGGCGGCACCCGGACGCGACGATCTCGCGAGCGAGTTCGCGTACTTGTTCGGGCCGCATCGGGCGCCGCTCGAGTAGGTGCCCGTAGCCCAAGATGGCGGTGAGCGGGGAACGGAACTCATGGTTCACCCGCGACATGAACTCACTCTTGATTCTCTCGGTCGCCAGGCCGCGGTGTAAGTCGGCTAGGTGCGAGGGCGGGATGAAGGCCTTGCCGGCGTGAACGACGCGGACGGCGGTCACCAGCTCGTGGGTTGCCTTGTCCTTGGTCAGAAAGCCCGAGCAACCCGCTTGGACGGCGACCGTCGCGACGCCGTCGTCGGGAAGGCCCGTCAGAAGCAAAAGGCGCGTGCCTGGGCTCACCGAGCGAATGCGAACGGACGTCTCGATGCCGTCGGCGTCGGGCAGCGCGTAGTCGACGATCGTCACATCAGGTTGTGCGGCGCACGCCAGCACCACCGCATCGGCGGACGTGGCGCTCGTCCCCACAATCTCGATGTCGGCTTCGCGCTCAAGCCGTCGGGCGATGCTCTCCGCGAACATCTCGTGGTCATCCACGATCTGGACCCGAATCATGAGGTTCGTAACTCGGCGACCAGCGAAAGGGCTTGGCGCGCCGCGTCGCCGATGGCGGCGACGTCGCGTAGTGGTCGCGTCAACGCGGCCGCGTCCGGTGGCGTTGCACTCGCGCGCAGGTCTTCGTCGACAAACTCCGCGTAGCTCGCAATGGCCGCGAGGACATTGGTTAGATCGTGAGCAAGCTCACCGGTCGTGCGGGACACACCGATCTACATCGGCTGATCACGAGCGGAACTGAGTCCCGCGGCAGTGCTAGCGCTCGCCGCGACGACGGTCGTTACCGCCGTTGCGCGCGACGCCACCGACGCGTCCCGGAGCGCCGCCCTTGCGGTGCGGCTTCTTGGCGCTGGCGGGCTTGGGCGTGGGGTGTGCCTTGCGCGGATGACCGGTGCCCTTCGGGCGATCGGCACCCCACGTGCGTTGCGTGTGGGGCTTGCCGCGACCGGCCGGCTTCGGGCGGTTGCGATCGCTGGTGCCCTCGGAGCGGGGTGCTTGCGGCGCGGCGACGAACATCTTGGGCTCGTCGTTGAGGCTCGAGATGTCGGCGCGGTCCACGGACGGTGCGATACCGAGTCGGCGCTGCATCTGCAGCGACAGCTTCACCTGTTCGGGCGTGAGGATCGACACCACGACACCGGCGGCGCCGGCGCGGCCGGTCCGTCCGGAACGATGGATGTAGTCCTTTTCGTCCGCCGGCGGATCGAAGTGCACGACGCAGGCGACGGCGTCGACGTGGATGCCGCGAGCGGCGACGTCCGTGGCCACGAGGCACTGCACCTTGCTCTGCGTAAACGCGCGTAGTGAGCGCTCGCGCTGGGCTTGTGACTTGTCGCCGTGGATCGCCGACGCGGACACGCCGAGCTTGCTGAGTTGTTCGGTCAGGCGGTCGGCGCCGTGCTTGGTGCGACAGAACACGATCGCCGGCCATTCGGCGTGGACGATTGACGCGACGAGGGGTACGCGGGTGTTGCGGTCGGTCTTCCAGAAGATGTGGCGGCTTTGCGGGGCGTCCTCGTCGGACTCGACTTCGTGGCGCACCGGGTTGTCCTGGTAGCGCTGGATGAGCGTGTTGATGTCGCCGTCGAGGGTGGCCGAGAACAAGAGCGTCTGGCGGTCGTCGCGCACGAGGTCGAGCAGGCGACGGACTTCGGGGAGGAAGCCCATGTCGGCCATGCGGTCGGCCTCGTCGATGACAACGAAGCTCACGTCGTCAAGACGCACTTCGTTGCGCGCCACGAGGTCCTTCAGCCGACCGGGGCAGGCCACGAGGATGTCGACGCCGCGCCGCAGCGAACGCAGCTGGTCGCCGTAGCCGACGCCGCCGTAAACGGTGGAGATGCGCGCCCGCGGCCCGGCGAGGTGTTGCAGTTCTTCGGCCACTTGGTTGGCCAGTTCACGGGTAGGTACCAGCACGAGCCCGCGGGGCTGGCGCGGCGAGGCCTTGCCGCCCACGCTGCACACGAGCGGGATACCAAAGGCGATGGTCTTGCCCGAGCCGGTGGGGGCGCGGCCACACACGTCGCGTCCGGCGAGCGCATCGGCGATCGTCGCCGCCTGAATGGGGAAGGGTTCGACGATGCCGCGAGCGGTGAGTCGAGTTACGACGTCCGAACGGACGCCGAGGTCGGTGAAGCTAGGCATGGAAAACACTGCTTTCAAAGGTGAAGGGGATGGACCGTCACCAACGAAATTGCAGGCACCGACCCGTCGCGACGAACGCGACCCGACCAGTGTACGACGAAATCAGCCCGTCCTATGCATTAGTGGGGCTACAGCGGTTCGAGGCAGCTGCTACCGGAGAGTCGTTCGATGTCCACCGACGACGCGAGTTGGTCCTGCCCGATGTCGCCGAGATGGAGCTTGTCGCCGGCGTCGAAGGGCGCCGCGAGCGAGAACGGCTTGTTGGCCTTTGTGACCGACCCGGCGAAGTCGAAGACGCCGTCGAATACCGACGGACCGGTGCGGCGGATCCACTTGTTGACGGCTTCGCGGGTCTGCAGCACGCGCTTGGTGGCGAAGCCCTTGTAGCCCGCCGGCGTGATCGTGGTGACAAAGACGCGGAGACCCAACTTGTGCGCCTCGTCGGCGAAGCGGCGCAGACCGGAGATCATGGAAGCGGTGGTGCGCAGCGGTGACTTGAAGTAAATGTCGTTGGTGCCCGCGTGCAAGATCACGTCGCTGACACCCGCGTGGGCCGCGACATCCCACGGCAAACGCGACGTGGCGCTCTCGCCACGCAAGTAGGGCGTGTCGGTCATGAGGCGGTTCGCGGAGATCCCCGCGTTCAGCACCGTCATTTGTCGCCCCGGCGCGGCTGCGTTGAGGCGTCGCTGCAGGGCGTCGGGCCAGCGGCTCAACGTGTCGGTGCTGGTCATGGCGCCGTCGGTTATCGAATCGCCCACGGCCATGACCGCGTTCATGCGCACCGGTGTAAGCACCTCGACGCCGTCGAGATAGAAGGCCGAGGTCGTCGTCGCGGTGAACGGCCACGCGCCAGGGGTTCCGGCGTAGTCGGCCACGTCCGACACATAGGACGTGGACCGCGTGTCGATGTGGCGCGTGACCGGACCCGCGGCGTCGATGAGATACATGCTCACGGCCAGCGTTTGATCGGGTCGCACGTCGAAGGTGACGGGGTCGCTGGTGGCCGATCGACCGGCGGGCACGCTGGCTGACCGGCGGCCACCGAAGCGCACATCGCGGATCGTCGCGCCCACCACCGCCGACCCGACTTCTTGCACGGCGACGGTCATGCCTCCGATGCGCAGTGCCTGATCGCCGTAGCGATTCGACACGTGCAGTCGCACGGCGGTGCCCGACGCGGCCGGGCGCACCATCATGCGCAGCGTGCGCCCGCTCAGTGGTCGGACCGACGCATCCTCGGCGACGGTGGTCTGGCCAACCAGTCCTTCGAGGCGGGCGCTGTACTTCACCGGCGAGGCGTGCCACGCCGCCACCCAGCTCGGTCCGCACTTCGACGACGACACCGCGGCAACCGCGGCGCTCGGCGCCTGGCTCAACACCGCGCCGACGATCGCGGCAGCGGTGACGGCGCGCGTGTACACACGCCACGCGGTACGCGTTATGCGACTGTTCCCCAACAGAACGTTCAACACCCAGCCTTGCTTGTAGGGCCCCAGCCCCCAACGCCGCTCATCATAACGGGCGGTTTAGGCAACTTCGGGTTTGGGTGATCTGGCCGCCTGTCACACCCTTCCCGTACCTTCCACGGCATGCTTACCCCGGCTTCTTCGCGCCCCGATGTCCCCGCGGCCTACGGGGTCGTGCCGGCCGATGAAGGCGCGGGACTGCTCGACTGGTCGTGGGCCGATGAGCGATTGCAAGGCCGCTACATCTGGTGGCTGGCCACCACGCGGCCCGACGGCCGGCCGCACCTCATGCCGGTCTGGGCGGTGTGGGTGGGCGAGGGCGTCGCCTTCTCAACCGGGGGCGACAGCCGCAAGGCGAAGAACCTGGCGGCCAACCCCTTCGTCACGATCGTGCCCGAGCGGGGCGTCGAGTCGGTCATCGTCGAAGGCGAGGTCGTCACCCTGCCCGAGAAACTCACGCCCAGGTTCGTCGCCGCCTACCAGCAGGCCTACGCGATGGACCCGACGGCGATGGGCGAGCCGATCTTCATGGTGAAGCCGACCAAAGTGTTCGGCTTCATCGACCAAGACGACGGCTACCCGTTATCCGCCACCCGCTGGGTGTTCTAGCGGGCAGACTGGGCGCTCCATTTGGGGAAAGGATCACCCGTTGCTTGATCAGCTGCAGCGCTACGCCGAGCACCTCGACCACTACACCGAGTTGCGCCTACACACGAACCACACCAAGACCGTGCAGATGATCGGCGGCAACGTCGTCACGAACAGCGCGTCGTCGCGCGGCGGCGTATCCGCCCGCACCTACGACGACGGCGCCTTTGGCTTCGCGTCGTTCCCGAGCATGAGCGACGACGCCATCCCCGGCGCGCTGAAGGCCGCGGGCAGCAACGCCGCGCTGCTGCAGCGTCGCGTCCCGATGGGCAAGGGCGACCTGCCCACGGGTGCGGTGGGCAAAGGCACGTTCGACTACCGCTCGAAGAAGCCACCGCTCACCGACGCCGAGCAACTCGACGCGGTGCGCGCCGTCGATAACTACATGCGCACCACCTATCCCGATCTGGCCAATATCGACGTGAGCATGCAGTACCTCGGGATGGAGAAGGGCTTGGCGACCTCGGCCGGCGCGCTCACCTACAGCTACATCCCGCGCACGATCCTGTACGTCGACATCAGCTACCAAGCCGACGATGGCGCGGTCGAACTGTACGAAGTGTTCGGCGGGTTCGGCGATCCGCAAGAGCACCTCTCCGACGTGTCGAGCTTCTACGCCGAGCTCGACACCCTCTACAAGAGCCTGCGCGACAAGGCGGCGGGCGTGTACGCCAAGCCGGGTGAGCACGACGTGGTCATGGACTCTCGCCTCGCGGGCATCCTCGCCCACGAAGCCATCGGTCACACCTGCGAGGCCGACTTGGTGCTCGGCGGCTCCGTCGCCGGCGACCACGTGGGCGACATGGTGGCGTCGGAAAAGGTCAGTCTCATCGACTACGCCGAGCGCGGGCCCGACGGCAACGGCGGCATCGCCATTCATGTCGACGACGAGGGCGTGCAGTGCCAAGACGTCACCATCATCGAGAACGGCATATTGAAGACGTTCCTGCACAACAAGGAGACCGCGCGCGAGATGGGCGTGGAACCGACCGGCAACGCGCGGGCGTATGCGTTCGACGACGAGCCGCTCGTACGCATGCGCAACACCGCGATCGCACCCGGCAACGACACGCTCGAGGAAATGATCGCGGCCGTCGACCACGGCTACTACCTCATCAATCCGACCAACGGGCAAGCCGACTCCACTAGCGAGTTCATGTTCGGCGTCGGCAAGGGCTACGAGATCGAGGACGGCAAGATCGCCCGCGCCATTCGCGACACCACCATCTCGGGCGTCGCCTTCGACATGCTCAAGACGGTTACGCACGTGAGCAACGACCTCACGTGGGGCAAGGGCGGCATGTGCGGCAAGAAGCAGATGATCCCCGTCGGCATGGGCGGGCCCGCCATCAAATGCCGCATCACGATCGGCGGCCGTTCATGACTTCGTCATCAAATGCTGGGGTGCTCGACGCGACCGCCGGCGTCGACGTGGCCGATCGGGCCGTGCAGGCCGCGCTCAACGCGGGCGCCGACGGCGCGCAGGTCGTGCACGTCTATGACGAGTTGTTCGAAATCACCTACGACAACAACGACATCGGCATGGTCCGCACCACCGTGGGCGACCAGGTGAACCTCACCGTGTTCGTCGACGGCGCGAAGGGCCAGTCGTCGTTAACGGGTCGGTCGTTCGACCTCATCGACCAGGCCGCGGGTGAAGCGGTCGCGGCCGCGCAAGCCGGCGTGTCCGATCCGGCCAACGCCGTGGTTGAGGGTGGGCCCACTGGGCTCGTCGAATTGGGCGACCTCGAGCCGCAGCAGGAAGTGATGCTCGACGCGATCGTGCGCTACCAGGCCTACGTCGCCGAGCGCTACCCGCAGGTCCTGATGCGCGACTCGACGTATCAGTTCACGAACAAGTGGCGGTCCTTCGCCAACAGCGCGGGCCTGCAGCACCAGGAGCGGCGCGGCAGTTACGCGGGCACGACGATCTTCAGCGCGAAGGACGGCGAGCGGGCGACGTCGTTCAACTACACATCGGCGTCGAGCGTCACTCCGTTCCCCGAGCTCATCGAGATGGCGACCGTCCGGCGCCTGCTCGACGACACCGTCGCGTCGTTCGATCCCAAACCGGTGCCCGAGACGTTTGTCGGCGACGTGATCTTCACGCCCGACAGCCTGCCCACGCTTATCAGCACGATCCTGCAGAGCCTGACCGGCTACGAACTCATGAAGGGGACCAGTCCGTATCAGGAAGCGATTGGCAGCCTCATCGCCGACAGCCGCCTCACCGTTACCAACCGGCCACGCTCACCGCAGTTCCCTCTGGCCTCGTCGTTCGACGGCGACGGCGTGCCGTCGGCCGACTTGCCGGTCATCACCGCGGGCGTGCTCGACAATCACCTGATCGATTGGTACACGTCGCGCAAGCTCGGCCGGGACATGACCGCCGGGGTGTTCGCGCTCGACGTCACTCCCGGCGATCAGACCTTCGACGACATCATCGCCAACACCGAGCGCGGCATCGTGCTCGGCCGGTTCTCGGGCGGCCAGCCCAACGCGCAGCTCGACTTCAGCGGCGTCGCTAAGAACTCCTTCTACGTGGAGAACGGCAAGGTCCAGTTCCCGATCAACGAGACGATGATCGCGGGCAACTTCACCGCGCTACTCAAGGCGATTCGCGCCATCGGCTCGGAAGCGGTCAACTACGGCGGGTCGTCGTTCCCGGCGCTGGCGGCTTCGGGCGTCACAATCTCCACGAAGTAGTGGCGTTCGACCCGTCAGTCATCGTGCTCGACGAGGTCGGACCCCCGACTCCGTACATGTGGTCGATGAACAAACGCCTCCGCTGGTCGGGACCGTTTCGCGGCACGGTTCGCCAACTGGATGCACCCGATGCGGCGAACGTGCCGTTCAGGACTGACCTGGCGTCGGTGCCGCGCAGCTTTACCTGGCTGTTCCCCCGTTACGGGCGTTACACGAAGGCCGCCGTCGTGCACGACTTCCTGTGCCAGAACTTCAACGGCACCGTTCTCGCCGCGCCCAACACGCCGTCGGTCGCCCTGGCCGACCGATCGGATGCCGACGAGATCTTCCTGGTGCTGATGAAGGAGTTGGAGGTGCCGTGGCTTCGCCGCCATCTCATGTGGGGCGCGGTGAGTTGGGCGACCATGATCACCGCTCTCGTACCGGGGATCACGAAGCACCGTCTCTCCGGATGGATCGGCCGCCTGATTGTCCTGACGACGTTGATTGGCAGTGTGATCGCGCTCGTCGTCGATCGCGATGCGATATCGATTGCGGCGGTCGCGGTTGCCCTGCCACTCTCGATCCTCATCGGCGGCGTCGTCGCGCTCCGCCGAGCGGATCGGCTCTTGCCGTACCTGTTCGCCTTCGTTCTTACGATCGTCCTGTCGCCACTACTGGCAATCGGGATCGTGCTCGGCATTGCGTTGTACGGGTACTTGCTCGTCGAAGATCTCCTGTCTGGGCTGCCCGCTATCCGCAAGTTCTTGCGTGACCTGTTCTCGGAACAAGCGAAAATCGAAAAGCTCGGCACGCCGCAATTCGCGCGGCTCGCCGCGGTGATGCAGGGCTCGTAGCAGGGTCGCAAAAGTCCCCGAGTACGATGCGTCCGCTTCAGGGCGGCGTGGCCGAGTGGTTTAGGCAGGGGCCTGCAAAGCCCCGTACACCGGTTCGATTCCGGTCGCCGCCTCCAATCCAATTCCAATCCAGTCATCAGTCCGGTTCAGGTGTTGGTGTTGGAATGTTCGGCTCGAACGACGCGTAGACCGGCGTGGAGCTGGTGATCGTGACGTTGCACGGTCCTGTCCCTGAACAGCCGCCGCCCGACCAGCCGGCGAATATCGACCCGGGGTTGGGCACGGCGGTGAGAGTCACCACGGTGCCGTAGTTGAACATCGCGCTGCACGTCGTACCGCAGCTGATCCCCGCGGGACTCGACGTGACGGTGCCGGTGCCCCCGCTCGTGGAGCCCTTCGTGACCGTCAGCGTGTACTGGTTGAGGGTGAACGCGGCGTTGACCGTGGCGGCCGCCGACATCGTGACCGTGCACGAACCCGTTCCCGAGCAGGCGCCGGACCATCCGGCGAAGTTCGATCCCGATGCCGCGCTCGCGCTGAGCGAGACGACCGTGGTCGGCGGGAACGACGCGGTGCACGTCGTTCCACAGCTGATGCCGGCGGGCGTCGACGTGACCAACCCTGACCCCGATCCGGACTTCGTCACCGTCAGGGTGTTGGAGGTAAGTGTGAACGTCGCCGTCACCGACCGCGCCGCGCTCATCGTCACGTTGCATGCGCCGGTGCCGCTGCACGCACCCGACCAGCCGGCGAACGTAGATCCGGACGCTGGCGTCGCGGTCAAAGCCACCGGGGTCGAAGCCACGAAGGACGCGCTGCACGTCGTGCCGCAGCTGATGCCGGCTGGCGTCGACATGACCGAGCCGGAGCCGCTCCCCGTCCGAGTCACGGTTAACGGATAGCTAAGGATCGTCACGGTTACGAGTGGGCTACGCGTCTCAAGGACGGTTCCCTTGTACGCGATCGCCTGCACGACGTGTGTCGTCGGGCTGGCCGAGAACGACAAGCTGCGCGAATACGTGCCGTTCAGCGCCGTCGCGGTCGATCCGGCTGGGTTGCCATCGATCTCGAGTCGGATTGTCTGCAAAGGAACGCCAATCGACCCGGCGATCGATAGCTTGCCGCTAAACGTGTACGGCGTCGCGGGCGCGACGGTTGCCGGGCCGGTCAGCGTGACGGCGAACGGTGGGGTTGCTTCAGCTGGCTTTGTCCCGGCCGCAAAAAATGCCATGACCACGACTGCGAGCGCGAGTCGGCGCATGTGACACCCCTTAGATCGCGTGATGCGATCGTTGCACTGTACTGGTGCGAGGTCACGCGCGTACGGTGCGCTCACGCCGACGACTTCAGAACGGCGTGGCCGAGTGGTTTAAGCAGGGGCATGCAAAGCCCCGTACACCGGTTCGATTCGGTCGCCGCTCCAACGTGACGTTTGCAAGGTCTCTCGTGTCCGCTAACTCTTGCAACTTCACACCAGCCGCCGAACTGGACCACGAGATCCGGCCGCCGCCACGTTCGGGTTCAGGTGCGAAAGTCGACGACTTGTTCTGGCGGCGGGAAGCCATCCTCGACGTTCATGCCATGAACCTCGCGGACATGGTCGCGGAACCAGACATCGAACGGCTCGGTCGACGTCGCCATGCCCTTCAGCGCGGCCTCCACGTCATCGGCCTCCATGTAGACGACGGCAAAGTCTCCGGCCGGCGTGGACTGGATGTAGATCGCCTCGCGCGTGATTCCGAGGTCGCGGCGCGACCGTTCGTAGGCCTCCTGCCTCTCACCGCGCCAGCAAGAAACCATCGCGGAACGATCGGTCTCGGTCTTGCCTGGTACGAGCGGTGCGATGAAACCGATTGTTTGCATGGTGTCCTCCGTGGGTTCGTTGGGGTTGGAGAACACGGTGGCGGGATTATCCGCGCGAAACATCGCTCGTATGCGTGATTCCGTCCTTGGCGAACTTGGCTGCAAGTTCCGCGCGCGTCGTGACCGCCAGCTTCTGGAACACATGCCGAAGATGCGTGTTCACAGTGTGCGGGGAAATGTGCAGCCGCCCGGCGGCGTCGCGGTTGGTGAGGCCCTCGGCGACGAGTTTGGCCACGGAGGTCTCGCTCTTTGTGAGACTGCCCCAACCAGTCGCGTCACGTCGCCGCTGCCCGCGAACCCCTTGGCGGAGGCCGAGTCTGCGCAGCGCGGCGTTGACTCGAGCGACGCATGCGTCCGCCTCGGCTCCGTCGTACAGCGCGTGTGCCGTAAGGAGGAACGCCTTCGCGTCGTCGTCGCGCCCGACGCCGGCGAGCACCGATGCGGCGTCTTCGCACGACCCGGCGTGGTCGAGGAACCGTCCGCCCTGCTCGGCGAACTCGACGGCATCGATCAAGGGTCGCGGCTGACGGTCGAGCAGCCCGCGACAGCGCAGCGCAGCACTCTGTACCGTCGGCACCTCGGGTGCGAGCGCGGCGGCGGCTTCCACCGCGAGTACGACTTGGGCGCCGGCGTCGCGGTTGTCGAGAAGAACCGCGAGCCTCACCAGCGCTGGGCCGAGGTACCGGTGGTAGTAGCGGATGTCGCGCGCTTGGTCGTACTGCCAGAAGCGCCACAGCAGATCGAAGGCCGCGCGTGGATCTCCTTCAGCTTCAGTCGCGGCGGCGGCGGCGAAGGCCACCAACTCCGACCCGTAGACCGGCGTTGTGCTCGTGAGTTCGCCAGCCACCTCGTGCAGCGCTGCTCGGGCTCCCGCGAAATCACCGCGCCCAGTGGCTATCAGGGCTTGATATGCACGAGTCTGCGCAATCGAGATTTGCTGTCCGTGTTGTCTGCCGAGGGTCAAACCGGCTTCGAACTCGGCGGCCGCGTCGTCCCATTCCCCCGCCACGAAACGAGCTTCCGCCGCGAGATGCAGCATGTCGGGAAGCAGCCAAGCGGCTCCGAGTTGTTCGGATTCTTCGATGGCGCGCGCATACGTCGCCAGCGCCTCGTCGCCGCGGTCCGAATCGGCGAGCGCCATCGCGAGAAAGAAGTGGGGGAAGCGGAGCCGGGCGGCGCTGTCGGGTGGCTCAAAGGCTCTCGACACGGCGTCCTCAGCCAACGCCAGCGCCTCGGCGTAGCGGCCCTGCGTTCTCGTGGCGAGCGACAACGCGCAGCGGCTCCACACCGCCATTCCGGCGTCGGCGGCGCGGTCAGCAAGGTCGCGAGCGCGCCGGGCGGTCGCCTCCCCACCCACGAAGTCGCCGGAAAACGATTGGCCGTAGCTGGCCTGCGTCAGGACCAGCGCTTCTTGTGCGGGGTCGAGCGAGCCCAGCTCCAATGTGGCGAACGCTCGGTCGATCAGTTCTTGAGTGCGGTTGAGCAGGGACAACGCCGAGACAAGGGTCAGTCGGAGCGCGACGTCGACTTCGGGAAGGTGTGGTCGATCCAGGACGGACGCTGCCAGATACGCGGCGTCCGCTACTCGACCCGCCTGCTGCATCGCGTCCGCAAGTTCAGCCGCGATCAGGTCGGTGTCCGCGTGACCCGCCGGAAGCAATTCTCTTGCGTAGCTCAACAGATCGACCGCGACCGCGGGCGCACCGGTCGACGCCTCGGCGGCACCGCGGCGAAGCAATTCGACTGCCTCGAGGTCGCCGCGATCGGCGCCCGCGACCAAATGTGTCGCAACCTGCGCGAGATCTGCGCCGGCGCGCGCCAACGAACGGGCGACGTCGCGGTGGAAGGCGCGGCGAGCCGGTACTGGCATGTCTTCGTAGATCGACTGCTGCACCAGCTGGTGACGGAAGACGACCGCTTCGGCGCGGTGGTCGAGCAGCTGCGCCCGAAACGCCTCCTCCAGGTCGGCGAGCACGTCCCGCGGTTGTCGCCCGGTCACAACAGCGATGTCTTGGATCGACACCGCGTCGCCGAGCACCGCGGCGAGCCGCAACACGTCGAGCGCCGGGCGCGGCAGATAGCCGAGACGACGGACAACCAGTTCGCGGAACGATCCGGGTAACTCGTCAGCGGCCGCTTCGACGACGTCGTCGTCATGTCGGAGCCAGCCTTCGCTTGACAGTGAGCGCAGGATCTCGATGGCCCACAGCGGGTTTCCGGCGGCCTTTTCCACGATCGCCGCGAGCGCCGGCCCAGGGTGGCCGCCAACCTCGGCGCGCACGAGTTCGGTGACTTCTTCGGCCGTCAGGGCGCGCAGGTGCACCAGACGCGCGCTCGCCGCCAGACAGTCGTCGAGAAGCACGTCGAGTTCCTCAGATCGCGGCGCCGGCCGCAGAGTGCAGACGAGCAGGACCGGGGCGTGCTGGAGGCGGTGCACCATTGCTCCTATCGCCATGACCGACGACGCGTCGGCCCAGTGCAGATCTTCGAGCACGACGAGAAGGGGAGCGTCTCTACTCAGTGTCTCGGCCAGGTCGACGACTGCCTCGATGATGCGGTGGCGCGCGTCCTGCGAGCCCGGTTGCGCTTCAGCTCCGGAGAGGAGTCGGCCCATGGCGGCGCGGCGTTGATCGGACGCATGCGGGCGTAGTTCGAGGGCATCGGCGATGAGCCCGAACGGCCGGTTGCGATCGAACGGATGTGCCCCGCCCGGGATTGCATGCACACCCTCCTCCGCCGCACTGCGCATGAGCGCGCGCACCAACTCGCTCTTTCCGATCCCGGCTTCCCCCTCGACGAACAGCGTCCCCGACGATCCTCGGATGACGCCGTCCAGCATCTGGCGGATCAGTTTCAACTCCATGTCGCGACCAACGAGGCCGCCCAACGGCGATGGCACAGGCCGAAGCTACGTGCTCCATGCCGCGAGACGGTCAGATTGGAGGGTCGCAGTTAGAGGGAGTATCGGGCGCCACGATCGAGACCACGCTGCCCGTCGCCGACACGTTTCCACGGAGACGAGGTCGGCCGCCGGAGTGCGCTAGTTCGTCCACTCTTCGCTGCGTCGCCATAGTTCCGCCGCCAATTCGGGCGTTGCCACCCCGCTGGGTTCCTTCGCTTGGCAGTTGTCGTAGTACCTGCCGCTCTCGGCGCCGAGCTCGTCCGCGGTCGCACACCACACCTGCGTCGCGGCGCCCTCCGTGGTCGACTTCATCACGCGTCCGATCACCGCGTTGACAGGGCCGCGCATGAAGCCGGGGAGACGACGCGACCAAATGTCGGACCCGATCGCCCCCGGGTGCAACGCGTATGTCGTGACGCCGGTGCCCTCGAGGCGACGGGCGAGCCCTTTTGTGAACAGCACGTTGGCCAACTTGGACACCGCGTACTCCGGCAATGCCGTGACGTTCTTCGTGGACTTGCGCACGGCCTCCCAGTCGATGCCCTTGGCTTGGTAGTGCGCAATGCTCGACACGTTGACGATGCGCGCCGGAGCGCTCTGCTGCAGCCGGTCAAGCAGGAGCGCGGTGAGCAAGAAGTGCCCGAGATGGTTGACGCCGAAGGTCAGCTCGAACCCGTCGGCCGTGATGCCGGTTTGGCCTGCGACGCCAGCGTTGTTCATCAGAACGTGCAGATCGTCGCCGGTGGCGAGGAACGCGGCCGCACATGCGCGCACCGAGGCGAAGCTGCTCAAGTCGAGTGGCAGAAACCGGACGTCTTCGTTGCCGGTCTTTGCGACGATCTCGTCGATGACCGGCCGCGTCTTCTCCTCGGACCGGCACGCGAGATACAAGCGATGACCGTCGGCCGCCAACGCCTCAGCTGCCGCCTTGCCGATGCCGGTGTTGGCACCCGTGATGAGCATCGTCTTCGGCACGGTGCTTGTTCTAGTTGGCGTGGACCGGATCACTCGGATTTCTTGTCACGATTGGGTGTGCTGCGGGGTCGTGGGGGCTAATGGATCGCGATTCGGCGGGCGCTGAGCTGGCCGCAACCTACGAACGCGTGCGTCGGTTCGCGGCCGTGGTCGGCCCGCCGGATGTCGAACCCGATGATCTGGTGCAGGAGGCGTTCGTGCGTGCGTTGCATCGCGGCCTGGACGGTATCGACGATCTAACGGCGTACCTACGACGCGCGGTGCTGAATCTCAGTTCGACGTCGCGTCGTTCGTGGGTGCGGCGTCGTACGGCGCTGACACGCCTCGGTCCACCCGCGCAGTCCGAGGAGATGTACGTGCCGATGGTGTCGGACCTGTTCCGGCTGCCACCGGAGCTACGCGCCGCGCTCTGGCTGGTCGAGGTCGAAGGCTGGTCGTACGCCGAGGTCGGGCGGCTTCTCGACTGTTCCGAGGACGCGGCCAGGACGCGGGCGTCACGGGCGCGGCGCCGCCTTCGGTTGGAACTGACTCAGGAGATGGAGCGATGAGCGAGGAACTGAAGATCGCATTCGAACAAATGGCCCAACGCGGCCGTCTCGGCGGCGCGTCGAGCGTTGTTGCGAGCGCGCTCGTCGACGCGCGGATCGGGCCGTCCCCCGCGCGACGTCGACACGCATTCGCCGCGGCGACCACGCTCGCGGCCACGGTCGCGCTCGTCGTTGCCGGTGTGGCCGTCGTGCGCTCGCGGGTTCCGGACATCGACCGCGTGAACGTGGGGGCAGCGCTTAGTGATGGCGACGGGCTGGCGAGCACGATGACCGTGCTCGTGGTCGGCTCTGACAGCCGAACCGGTCTCGACGACCCGATGCGCCGCGCCGACGCAATCATGTTCGTGCGCCTCGATCGGACAACCGGTGCGGTGTCGGTGCTGTCGATGCCGCGCGATCTCTACGTGCCGATCGCGGGAACGGGATCTTCTGACCGGCTCTCCGCCGCGTCCGTGTCGGGTCCGACCGCGCTGATTGAGACGGTGCGAGCGGTAACGGGCATCACCATTGACCATTACCTCGAATTCGACTTCGGCGGGTTCAAGAAGGTCGTCGACGCCATGGGTGGGATAGACCTGCAGGTTCCGGCGCGTATGCGCGACGAACTATCGGGGCTCGACTTGCCGGCAGGCTGCAACCACCTCGACGGAACGGCCGCGCTGGCCTACGTCAGGGCGCGGCACGTGCAGATTCAAGATCCGTCCGATGGGCGGTTCCACGCAGATCCGACCGGCGACATTGGGCGCATCAGTAACCAGCACTTGCTGTTTCTCGTCGCCCTCGACCAGCTGACGCGCACACGCGACCTCGCTCGCATCGACCGGGTCGCCCACGCGATCGAACACAACGTGCGGGTCGACGACGACTTTTCGCTACGTGACGCCGTCGAGTTCGCCAAGAGCTGGGTCAGCGACCGCGGATCACTGCAACTCCTGCTGTATCCGTTCACCAGCGCGACTTTGGACAACGGCGCGGCCGTACTGAAACCGGACCCCACGGAGGCGCCGAAGATCATCAACACCTTCAACGATCCGCCGGCCGACCAGTTACGCGACCGCGGTGCGCCCCCCGGGGCTGGTTGCGGCTAGCTCCGGCCGGTACGCGGAACAGGTCACGCGCGGAAGGTGGTGACGAGTTGCTCTTGTACGTCGGTCTCGACCGCCTTGTAGCAGTAGTTGGTCCGCACCCACGCCAAAGCGTCTTTGGCGGGCGTGCCGGTTAGGACGGCGAGGCACGCCAGTGCGGTTCCGGTTCGACCGTGGCCGCCGAAACATCCGACTTCGACCCGCTCACCCCTGCGGGCGCGGTCGAGAAGGTCAGTGAGGGCGCGACGTAACGTGTCGAGATCTTCGGGAACACCGAAGTCTGGCCAGTCGAAGAACTCGTAGGGCCACGGCGGAGCCCAGTTCTCGTCGAGGTAGAGACCGAAATCGGGTGGGTCATCTCGGACGTAGGGATCGTCGCCCAGGAATCGGACGCCCATGACCGTCGTGCCATCGACGAACTGCACGGGTGTGCGATGAACGTGAGCCTTGGGTGCTGGCCGGCCGGCGGCCTCCCAGTCTTGACGTATCGCGGCGAGTTCTTCGACCGACGCGTCCGGGTCGGCGCCGCCGCGGACGCGGACCACAATCGCAGCTGCGACGGGATTCTCAGTCGAGGCCGCCCACGCCAACGCGGATGTGTCGTCGTCGGTGAACTCGTCCTTCGGCACGCTTCGACTCCCAGAATCTGTCACTCGAACAGGATCGCATCACGCGGAAGACGACCGGAAGGGAGGCCGCCCGCGTCGCGGATCAGCTGTTGCAGTAAGGCGTCGTCAAAGAACGTGTCCTTCCGCGGGTTCGACCGCATGGCGCCGAAGAACTCCCACATGAACTCGATGACGCTTCGGTACTGCACGATGACCCCGAGGAGCGCCGGGTGGACGTCCAGGTGGCGCTGCTCGACGAGGCGCTCCAGGTTCTGCACGAGTCCTTCGATCGGATAGGTGTTCGGTGGCGCGTCCAGCTGCTGGTTGATCGCCGTCTGGGCCGCCTTTGGCGCTCGGCGCACCAGAGACCAGAGCAGCGCACCGACGTTCGCGATCGCCTCGCCATAGTCGTAGTGCTGGTGCGCGGCGAAGAACTCCTGCTCGCGCGCGCTCAACTCGAAGGCGTTGTCGAGCGAGCGCTCTTCTGTCGCCGCCAGGCGCCGCGTGCGCTGGATGAAGTTCCCAACGCGCTTTCACTCCCGTTCCAATACCGGACGTAGTCGTCGCTACCGATCCAATCGTCGCGCCGTAGAGACGGCCGCCGCTCTGTCAGTCACGCGCGTGCAACAGCATCGGGAACGCATGCGTTTCGTCCGTCAGGACCCAACCCGTCGTCTTCACGTGGACAGCGAGTTCACGGTATGCGCCGAACCCGGCGGAACCGACGCCGTAGTTGTAGAACATCGGAAGCCGGAACCAGTTGCGCGTCGAGTGCCGGTGTGCCGTCTCCAGCGCCGTGACGGGGATGCGCTTCACGAACACCGTGTCGTCGCCGAGGGTCGCGGTGCTGCTCGCGCCCCACCCGCTTCGACCCGACGACGGAACAAGTGCAGCCAGGCTGCGATCGTCAAGGAGCGCGAGCCGACTGCTTAGCGACGCGAAACGGTGACGACGCTCTTGCGAGTGCTCGTCCTGCATGCGTCATCCTCGCATCGGGGACTGTCAGGGCGACGGCGAGGAAGCTGACGACGCCCGAGCGCTCATCGATTTGCCAATGAGAGCCGGACAGCGTTCGCCCACATCGCTTGGGCTGGCCACAACACGCGGGAGGCGTCTTCGATGGAGACCCAACGCAACGTGAAGCGGTGTTCAACGATGTCGCCCCCCGACTTTTCTTCCCACTCCCACTCGTCGGTTGGCGTCGCCTCCACGCAGAGATGGAAGGCGTGCTGAATCTGCTCCTCAAATCCCGCG
Organism: uncultured Actinomycetes bacterium; assembly: GCA_963769985.1. Taxonomy (GTDB): domain Bacteria; phylum Actinomycetota; class Acidimicrobiia; order Acidimicrobiales; family JACCXE01; genus JACCXE01. Next base: position 369,006 of record CAVYNR010000005.1, read on the forward strand.
GGAACGTTGCCTACATCGGCCATGTACCAGGCCTCACCGAGCTTGCGGACAATCAACGCTGAATCGATTCCAGACTCCTCAGCGAGTTCTCGCAACACGGCCGCCTCTGCCGTCTCTCCCTCGTGAATCCCGCCGGCGGGAACCTGCGTACCGGCGGCCGGAATGTCGGCGTGGTCAAACACGAGTAGCCGTCCGCGCGGGTCCGTCACGAACGCGGTCGCGCGGTGGTAGCAGCTCGGGTGCCAGTCAGCCACAGGGCCCAGTCTGGCGCAACGCCGCGTGCGTCGTTCCGGCGATCGGCGTGCTCTCTAGATTTGGGATGTGAGTTGGCCGACGTTGACAACCGATCGCCTCGTGTTACGCCCACTCGCCGTCGACGACCTCGGCGCGCTAGCCCCGCTGCACGCGGAAGAGTCATTCTGGAAATACCCGTTCGGGCGCGGATGGTCCCAGGGCGAGACCGAAGCGTTTCTCGAACGGACCGTTCAACGCTACGACGATCCGGGCATGGCCGTGTCGGCGATAGTCGTCGCGGAGACGGGCGAACTCGCGGGCTGGGCGGGCCTGTCGATCCCAACGTTTTTGCCGGAAGTTCTTCCTGCGGTCGAGGTTGGCTGGCGGCTCGGCGAACGATTCCGGGGAAAGGGCTACGCCACCGAAGCCGGCGCGGCATGGGTCCGTCACGGTTTCGACGCGCTCAGTCTCGACTCGCTCGTCAGCATCTACGAACCGGACAACATCGCGTCGGGCGTGGTCATGCAACGCCTCGGCTTCGCGTTCGTGCGCGAAGCCACACATCCGACCTACAACGTGTCCGTCCACGTCATGGCGCTCTCACGGGATGCGTGGCTCGCCACCGCCGAGCGCGCCCCAGACTTCGAGCACGAACAGACTCCGCAGGGCTTCTTGTTCGCGGCGCAGTAGATACGTTGCTCCCGAATGAAGACGCCGCTCACGGGATGACCGATTACCTGGATGTGCCCGTCGAGATCATTCGTCGGGTTCGTGCCGCGTGCGCGCACCTGCCCGAGGCGTATGAGGAGCAAGCTTTCGCAGGCGTCCGATGGCGCATCCGTGGCTCCACCTTGGCGCACCTGGTCACACGGCTGCACGACCGCAGTCCGCTCACGTACGTCACCTTCCATGCCGCTTCCCCCGAACTCGAGGCACTGCCGGCGATGGGCGATCCGTTCTACGAAGGTTGGGGGCCCGGTCTCGTCGCAATGGTGCTGCGCGAGGACGGCACGACCGACTGGGCGGAAGTCAAGGAGTTAGTCACCGACAGCTACCGGCTGCTGGCGCCGAAGAAGCTGATCGCACAACTCGGCGTCACTTAGGCGGCGTGTTGTCCATCTCCGACTGATTCTGCGGACGCGTTGTAGACACGCCGGCCGTTACACTCGGACGTATCCGCGCCGGTAACGATGCCCGCGGGTTGGAGGTCTGGGGTAGTGCAGCGTCGCTGGGTGTGGTCGATCGCGGTCGCCGTGATTCTGCTTACGGTTGGCATCTTCGCCGTGAACGACGACGGCGGCGGCTCCGAGACCCTCCACCTCGACCGGGTGGGCTCGCCGCGCGGAGCCGCCGGCGACGAGAGCTCCTCGACGTCGACCGGCAATGTCACTGACCAGAACGCCGCCGCGACGCCTTCGACAACCGCGGCATCAGTCCCGCAATCCTCCGCGACTACCGCGGTGACGAGGCCTCGGTCGGGAGTAGCTCCAGCGAGCACAACGCCGCCGCCTAAGGGAGAGCCGACGCCGACGCCGGCGACACAGCCACGCCGATGGGTGACCGTGATGACTCTTTCCCGCGACTTCGGCGACAGCCAGCGGGCGGATAGTTCGCGGTTCCAACTGTTGACGGGTAAGGCCCGGATCGTGCTCGATGCGTTCGAGGTCGGCAACGAGGACGCCCGTCTCTTCTGGCACATCATGGGATCGGAGCCGTATACCTCGGAGGCTCATGGCGTCTGCGAAGGACCCCCGACGACATCGTCGCCGCCGCCGCAGCCGGGGGCGCCAGCGACGACGGCGCCCCCTCCGTCAACGAGCCCGACTTGCGAGTCCGGCTACGAGGCTGGCTTCGACATTGAGCCCGAGAGTTACTTTCTGCGTGTTGACTCCACTCACTCCGAGTGGACCGCGAGGATTCAAGAGCTCCGCTAAGCAAGTGGCGAGGACGCCGTCGTTGCTTCAGCGTTGCGTGCGTTCCGCGAGGAGGTAGAGCCTGACCGTTTGGCCCTCCGACGAATACGGCGGTCGTCGTTCCGCGACACGGACGGTGAGATCGGCCTCCTCGGCCGCGGCGACGAGCTCGTGGAGTCCAAAGAAGCTCGCGCGGAGGTCGACGTGTTGATCGAGGAACTCGGTCACCTTGACGTCGCCTTCACCTTCGTGTGCAGACACCAGCGCGTATCCGCCGGGCCGCAGGGCCCGTGCAAATTCCCGAAAGGCAGTGGGAAGGTCGGAGCGAGGAAGGTGAATGACTGAGTAGAAGGCGACGATCGCGCCAGCCGTCCCGTTCGCGATCGGGAGCAACCGCATATCGGCAACGGCAGCGGCGTCAAGCCGAGTCGATGCGAGTGCGGCCATCTCGCTGCTTACGTCGATCCCGACGACCGTGCGGCCTCGCTCGCACAGGTACGCGCCGATCTGGCCCGGGCCACAGCCGATCTCGATGATCAGGCCTTCCGCCTGTTCCACAATGCGATCGAGCAGTTCGCGGTCGCGCGGCTTGTCAGCGAGCTCATCGAGAAACCGCGCTTCGTATCGCTTCGCGACGCGGTCGTAGGCGTCGATCGTTGACTCGTCCGCCACGCAAACATCCTGACAACTTCGACCTCTCAATGTCAGCATGTGAGGATGCCGCGGTCGAGACGCAGCCCCAACCGCATCACCGACAACTCCCTCGTCGACGACGCCGGATATGAGTGGCATCGGGTCACCAAGGACCTACGACGCGACGCCATCGCTCGTCTATTGGCCGACCCCGATGTTCGTGTCGGTGTGCACGCCGCACGGGCAAGCCTGCGCTGGATCGCAGACGTTGAGCGTGAACAAGTCTGGAGCGAGGAGATCGAACCGAACTTCCACGACCATGCTGGCGACGCGGCCGAGAACTCCGCTCCCCGCCAGCTGCCCTTTCACGCCACGTTGTGGCGTCGGCGCGGCAAGCAGCTGCTGATGTTCGACGACTTCGATTGACTTCCGGATGCGAGCCGTGCAGACCACAGCGGTTGCTAATTGGTTGCTGGGCCAGGCCCGACATACCAGGGTGTGTCTGACATGAGGAACGACGAGCGGCCCGAGCCCCCCTACACCGGCGACGAGCGGGCGACGCTCGCCGGCTTCCTCGACTACCAGCGCGCCACCCTCGAATGGAAGTGCGACGGCCTCTCCGACGAGCAGCTACGCCAGCGACCGCTGCCGACGTCGGCGATGTCACTGCTCGGTCTCGTGCGTCACCTCGCCGACGTCGAGCAGAACTGGTTCCGCGTCTTTCTCGATGGCCAGACGGCTTCGTGGCACTACTGGCACCGCGGTCCCGACGGTAGCGACACCGACTGGGAGGTCGAGATGGCCGACGTCGCCGAGTCGTTCCGCGTCTGGCGCGAGGAGGTCGACCATGCCAGCCGCATCGTTGCCGAGAGCGAGTCGCTCGACCGGAGCTTCGACCATCCCCACGACGGTCCGGTCACGCTCCGGTGGATCCTGACCCACATGATCGAGGAGTACGCGCGTCACAACGGGCACGCCGACCTCCTGCGCGAGGCGATCGACGGCGCCGTCGGCGAGTGAGCGAGCGGCGATGATCGACGACATGGGGCAGATTGAGGTCGTTGTCGCGCACTCCGAGCGCGTGACGCTGCGCGTCGGCGATGTGTACCTGAAGATCGACACCGATCACGCGCGCATCGAGCGAGAGGTCGAGGTCATGGCGAGGGCGCCGATCCCGACCCCCGAGGTCCTTTGGCGTACGCCGCCGGTGCTCGCCCTCGCGGCAGTTCCTGGCGCGGCGCTCGGCGTGCTTAACGAGCCTTCGCGCGCGTCCTCGGCGGCGTGGGTTGCGGCGGGTGCCGCCGTCCGCGCGCTGCACGACGCTGCGCTCCCGCCGTGGCCCAGCAGCCAGAATCAGCAGCAGCCCGCTCGCAGCAGTCGGGGCACGGTCGAGTTTCCGCCACAGTTCGACTCGGAGTGTGAGTGGCTCGTCGCCAACAGTGTGGTGTCCGCCGACGTTGTGCGGCGCAATCGTCAGGTCGCGGAGGCGGCGCTGCGACCATGGACACCGGTGTTCATCCACGGCGACCTGCAGATTGTTCATGTGTTCGTCGACGGTGACGAGGTGAGCGGCGTCGTGGACTGGTCCGAGGGCGGCCAAGGCGATGCGATGTACGACCTCGCCACGCTGACGCTCGCCCACGAGGAGCACCTCGGCGATGTTCTCGCGGGCTATGGCGGCGACATCGAGATCGACGTGATTCGCGCATACTGGTCATTGCGAAGTTTGATGGTGATCCGCTGGCTGGCCGAGCACGGCTACGGCGCGCCGGAGACGTTCCCAGAGGTCGCGGTGCTCAACTCCGTGTCCGCCGCGCCGTGACGCAAACACGAGAGCGCGTCGTGGTCACCGTCGCGCCCGTCGGGGTCGCGGCGTCGCGTAGGCGTGCGAGTCCGCGGGCGTACGCGGCATCGTCGAGCATTGCGAGTTGTGACACGACGCGGCGTTCGGCGTCGGCGAGGGCGTCGACTGCGGGAATTTCCTCGCCGCCCGAGTCCAGGACGATCTCGACCCTGAACTGGCGCGCCTCGAGCGCCTCGCCGATGCGCGCCGCTGGCCAGAACCGGGCGGCGTCGATCGCGATCGCTTCCGGGAAGAAGTCGTACAGCCACCAGCCGTCCGCGGCGGCGGGCTCAATGTTGTTGATGCGGTACCCGCCGTCTTGTCGCAACACGCGACGGACCTCGTCCAGCGCCGCGTCTTTGTCGGTGATGTGGTGGAACGCGTAACTCGTCGCGATGTAGTCGACGGCTGCATCGGGTAGTGGGAGGTGCTCCGCGTGGGCGCGGACCAGGTTGGAGATTCCCTTCGCGTGCGCCGCGGCGAGCATGGCGGCCGACGGGTCGAGTCCGAGCCACTGAATAGCAGCATCGGGAAACGACGCTTGTTGTGCCGCCAGCCACCGCCCGGTGCCCGTACCGACATCGAGAACGTGAAGGGCCGAGCGCGACGGCAACGTGGTGAGCAGTTCGACGATGACGTCATCGCGCGGGAATGACCACTTCGCCCGGTCATCGTCATACCGCGACGCCAAACGCTCGTAATCGGTGCGCACCGTCCTGGATCGTAAGCGTCGCTCCCAACCGGCGTTAGGTGGCACACGCGCTGGCGCGTAAGCGCGCTCGGACGGTGCTGGCCGGTGTCGACATCGGCGGCGGTGGAAGGATGTAAAGCATGGATCCCGTGTCGGAGGTTCTCGAGCTCGACCAACGGCTGCGCATCGCATTCGAGTCTCGCGACATGGACCTGATCGAGACGCTGCATGGGCCTGAGTTCATCCTGAATGGTCCCAGTGGGAAGCTCCAATCCCGAACCGAGACGATGAAGCTGCTCCGCGCGTCGTCGGCGCGACAAACGGACTTGGAGCGCGTTGTCGAGGCCGCGTATCAAAGTGGCGACGACGTCGTGGTCATCATGGGACGCGAGTCCCTAACTTGGGAGGGAACAGGACGAGCCGATCTCGACGGCCGTCGCACGGCGCGGCGGTTCACGAACGTCTGGCATCGTGTCGACGGGAACTGGCGCTATATCGCGCGACAGGCCACGACAGTTCCCGTCGAGTAACGCGTGCGTACGCCCAGAAGCTCAGTTTCGATGCTGCGTCCGCTGCGCTACTCGGGGTACGGCAGATCCTCAGGCCGACAATTGCGGTAGTCGGGCTCTGGCAGTGCCGAGAGCCGACGCGTGGCGATCGTTGTCCGTTCTTCGAGCAAGGCGCGCATGACGCGATGCATGCCATCCATCACTCGCCCGTCAGGGCCAAGGATGATTGGATACGACGTGTCGACCTCATTCGTCAGACGCGCATGCACGGCGATCTCGCGGACGGTCGCCGGGTGCTCATCGTCAAACCAGTACACGGAGTCGACTTCAGCGATGTCCGCGAGCGCGACTTCCTCGACCGGAGCAGTCGCCGTGAGCGCGACCAACCGATCGACGTCCCACGCGTCCTGTCCGTGCTCGCCCGGCCAGAAGTGGTACTGCTTTCTCACGTGCTGAACTATGCCTCAGGTGAGTTCTCCGCCCTAACGCTCAGCGGAGTCTCGGGTTGCGCGCGATGGCGACGAGGAGGCCAGTCTTCGGGACCGGTTCGATCGTCTCGATGTCGGCGTAGCCGGCATCGGTGAGATCGACGCGGATCTCTTCGCGGGTTGGAAGCCGGTGGCTGCTTGCGGTGACTCGAACCATGAGGTCGAGGTGCCGGTTGAACGCGTGGCCTTTGGTGGTTGCTGTCGCGAGCATTAGCACCCCGTCAGCAGCGACGACCGTTCTGATGGCGCGAAGGGTCTCGGAGCGACGTTCCGGAGGCCAGTAATAGATGTTGTTGAGCAGCGTGACCAGGTCGAAGTCACCGATCTCTCCGGCCAGTTCCTCGATGTCGCCCTGCCGGAGCTCGCAGCGTCCTAGGACGCGCAGTGGTTCAAGGAGATCCGACCCGACCCGAATCGCGCCGGCATCGCGGTCGATCCCCAGACCCGTGGCCGTGGGGGCGGCTGCGAGCATGTGCCGCAGGTACACGCCGCTGCCACACCCGATGTCGAGCACGCGTTGCGGGTTTTCGCGGCGGGTGACTGCGCGCACGGCGGGACCGAGGATTGGCTCAGCGATACGCGAGCTGGCGGCGATCGCAGCGCCACAATCGGCGTCGTAGGCGACTGCCGGCGCGCCCCGAAGGTGGGAGTCCAGCGCCGTGTAGACGCGGTTGCTGTACACGACCAGCTCCTCGGCGACGCCGCGAAGATCAGGCGACGATCCCGAGATCGCTCGGAGCCGTCGACCACGTGCGCGGTACCGACCGTGCAGAAATCGAATCTCTCGCAACGAGATGCCGAGTGCGAGCACGGCCTCAAGCAGGTCGGAGTCCGAGAGACCGGCCTCGTCACGGAGTTCGTCGAGGGCGTCGCAGCGCCTCCGCCACACCGGTGCGAGCCATGACGCCGAGGAACTCGAGCCGGATCCAGGCGTTGAGGTCCTTGACGAGCAAGCCGTGAGCAGCTCCGTCGGGAACCCGGACCAGGCTGCGGAGGATGTCGGGGACCAAATCTCGGTGTCGCAGCACAACCCGAAGTCTCGCCGCGCTAGCCGTCACCTACGCAATTTTTGGCGTGCACTTAGGGCTGTGATTGTGCGCAGCCGACACCGGATCACGGCCATAAATGCACGTGAAGGTTGGTCTACGCCGCATGTCCCTAAGTGCCGGTAGGAGACGCGCCGAGAGCCGATCTCGTCAAATTCAATGCTCGCCGAATTCTTTGCGCTTTCCAAACCCCGCGCAGTCGTCGTAGCCGCCGTCCGAGAAGCCGGCGGTCCACTCGAACACGTTCCAGGCTTGGGTGCCCGAGATTCGCCTCGACGCGAAGTAGCTGAGTGCGTACAGCGGGATGAACCTGACTGGGCCGAGCATCGCCCATTGCACGGAGTGGCGCCACTCATGTTCGAGCAACGCCGGCTTCTCTCGGAACGTGTCCTCGTAGCCGGTCTTGACGTTGATCGCGTTCCCCGTCGTGAACACGTTGGACAGGCCGCGGTCGCTCAGCCAACCGCCTTCGCAGATGATCGTGAGGTGCCGGTCACGGCGCACCTTGGCTCCGGTTGCGAGATTGGCGGCGGCCGTAACGACTGTGACGAACCCGTTGGCGACGGCCACCACGAGATCAACGACCGTCTGACGAGACGCATTCCTGTTCGCAGTCACCGGCACCACCGTTAGCTTCGTTCCGTGCGCACCCATACTGCTGCTTGCCAGGACTCGCCGCGGGCCTGGTCGGTCGCCGCCGCCGGAGCGCTCGCATCGGGCACCTCGTTCGGGACGGCCTACACGTTCGGTGCGTTCTTCGACGCGATGACCGAGGAGTTCGACGCGAGTCGCGGTTCGACCGCGCTCATGTTCGGGGTGACGCTCCTGCTGTTCTTCGGACTCGGCGTTGTATCCGGCCCTCTCGCCGACCGCTTTGGGCCGCGCCGGCTGATGGCGGCGGGTGCGCTGCTCATCGGCGGCGGGCTCGCGCTCACGTCGCAGGTCGACAGCGTCGCCGAGGGTTGCCTCACCTACGGCGTGGGCGTTGGCGTCGGCGGGGGACTGGTGGTCACGCCGATGTACGTGATTGCCGGCGGATGGTTCGCGCGCCGCCGCGCCATGGCGATGGGACTCGTCGCCGCAGGCAACGGGCTCGGCACGCTCATCCTCGTGCCGCTCGCGGAGCGCTTGATCGACAACGACGGATGGCGCAGCGCCTACCGCACGCTGGCGGTCATCGACGTGGTTGTTCTCGGTGTGGCCGCGCTCGTCGTGCTGCGCCCGCCGGTGCTCGCACCGCCGCCCGCGTTCGCGCGGATGCGCGCGGTCGCTACCTCAAGCGCGTTTCAGCGAATGTTCGGTGCGGGCCTGCTCTTTTCGGTGTCGCTATTCATCGCGTTCGGTTTCATCGTCGACTTCGCCACCGACGAGGGCATCTCGCCTCGCGGCGCGTCCCTGCTCGTGGGCATCACCGGCGCCGCGAGCATCGTCGGTCGGCTCGGGCTGGCGGCGATCTCGCACCGCGTGTCCGCCCCCCGATTGCTGAAGATCTCTCTCGCCGCCCAGCCGTTCGCGTTCGCATTGTGGCTAGCGGCGCGGGGCAATTACCCGCTGCTGGTGGTATTCGTGATCCTCCTCGGCACCAGCTACGGCGGCTTCGTCGCGCTCGCCCCGGAGGTGACCGCCGTGCTCTTCGGTGTCGTCGGCCTCGGCGCGGTCATGGGCCTGCAGTTCCTCGCGGCGGGCCTCGGTGGACTCATCGGCCCGCCGCTGGCGGGCTGGCTCGCCGACACCACCAACGGACGCACGGCACCGATCGCGCTCGCGCTGGTGGTCTCGGTTGTTGCCTTCGCGCTTTCCCTGGCGATCCCGGAGTCGGCGGCCGACGACGCGAGCTCGGCCCCCTCAGTACCGTGACGTGGCGTGGGCATCGATTTCTACGCCGCTCCGGGACCAATGACAGAGTTGACGACCGATCAGCCCGTGATGGTCCGTCGGCTTGCTCTGGACCCTGAAGGTCTATGTCTGGTGGCGCAAGGCCTCCTGGTCTCTCCGCCCGACGCGGTCGGCGCAGGACTGTCCGAACAACGCATGGCCGAACGCAACACACGGCCGGCCGCCGCCCTGCTCCAACGGGCGCTCGAACTCGACGGAGCTGCTCCGCTGGACCGTCCGCGGTCACTTGAGCGGAGAGTGGTCGGGACCTGTCGACACTTCGCGGTGTTGGCGACCGCTCTCTTGCGCAGCGACCGAAGTCCCGGCCCGAGCACGGTGCGGCTTCGCCGCGTACTTCGTTCCGCCTCGGAAAGTTGACCACTGGATTGTCGAATATTGGTCCAGCGAGGAACGGCGCTGGATTCGGATCGACCCCGAGTACGTCGGCCGAGCAACGCCGGGGCCGGCTCGACCCGATGATCTTCGTGCGGGCGAGTTCCTCACCGCTGGGCGAAGCCTGGGAACTGATCCGCTCTGGCCGGGAGGATCCCGCGGACTTTGGCGTCTTCGGCACCGCGAACTGGGGACCCGGCGAAGTCCGCGGCAACGCGATGCGAGATCTCGCCAGTGTCGTGGGCAAGATCGAGATGCTCCCGTGGGATGAGTGGGGGCCGATGAAGGACTCCTACGAGGGCAAAACGGGCGACGACTTCGACCGGCTGATCGACCAGCTCGCAGCCGCGGTCCGCGACTCTGACCAGTCGGAACTGGAGCGCGTCTACGGGCAACTCGCCGTACCCGCGGCCATGATCCGCTAAGGCAGACGGTCGACGCTGACGAGCCAGTCCACGCAGCGTTGGGCGATCGACTCGATCGAGCCCCACAAGAAATGATCGGCTCCCGGGATCACTTCCATGGTGATGAGTGGTTGCCCGCCGAACGCGGCCTTGGTCGCGTCGGGACCACCGAACTGGTCGAGTTCGGGTACCACCACCAGGGTCGGGACGGGCACCCGCCGCGCCGAGCGGCATCGACGCCGGTGGTGCGACGAGGATGCGGGCCACGAGACCCTCCGGTGAGGCGTGGGAGGTGACGACCGAGCCCCACGAGTACCCGACGAGAATCAACCGCTCGGCCGCGAGCGACTCGGCGAGGTCGGAAAGCGCGGCCGCCGACGAAGCGACGTCGGGGTCGTGCAGGTCAGGCGTCACGACGTGCACGCCTTGTGCCGTGAGTCGCGCGGCCACGTCGACCACGAAGGGGTGAGACGAATCGCCGCCCATCGCGGGGTGCGGATGCAGCACGACCGCGGCCGCGCCTTGGAGCGTCATCATCCGAGCGTACGGTGCGTTATGCCCGATGACCGCAGCGTGAGCCGGTTCGGCCACGTCGAACTCGACGACCTTCCCGTCGATCTACAGGAACGCATCCGACCCATCGCCGAGAGATCCGGATTCGTGCCGAACGTGTTCCGCGGCTTCGGGCGTCGTCCCGCTGAGCTGCGCGCGTTCCTCGATTATCACGATGCGCTGATGGATAGCGACGACGGCCTGTCGAAGGCCGAACGCGAGCTCGTGGTGGTGGCGACGTCGGCGGTGAATCACTGCACGTATTGCGTGGTCGCGCATGGCGCCATCCTGCGCGTCCGGTCGAAGGATCCTGAACTGGCCGACCGCGTCGCCACGAACCCCTACACCGTCGAACTCACTCCGCGTCGACCGCGCCATCGTCGATCTGGCGTTGCTTGTCGCTACTGAGTCGGCGTCGCTCGCCGACGCGGATCTCGACGACGCCCGCGAAGCCGGTCTGACCGACGACGAGATCTGGGACGTCGGCGCGATCACCGCCTTGTTCGCCATGTCGAACCGCATGGCGCATCTGCTCGCGCTGCAACCCAACCCGGAGTTCTTCACGATGGGACGCGGCGGCTCGTGACGAATAGTTAGAAGCGGAAGGGTCGCCGCATCCGTCGCACGAGCGCGGCGGCCGCGAGTAGCACCACCGCAAGCGGCGCGAACGATGCGTCACCGCCGGTGGCGGGAAGCACGACGGTGCCCGCAACCGTCGAGAGCGGCGAGGCGCCCAACGCGGCACCGCCGTAGACGACCTTGCCGCCTGCGTCCTGGTACGTGAGCCACGTCACCGCCGGCTGGAAACCCTTGCCGGGCTTGGAGTAGTCGCACACGCCGCTCGGGAACATCTTGCGCAGCGCGGCCTGTTGCGGCGGGCGTGAACACGTCGGCGAAACGTCGGCCGGCGTAGACGAAGCTTTCGAGCGGGCATCGTCTGGCAGTCGAGGCGGTCGTCGGCGAAGCCGACCTTGGCCGGGCCGACGCCGTTGACCAGCGCTTGGTCGCCGCCGCCCGCCTCGATCCGGGGCGAACTGAAGAGGGTGGCGTCGACCGTCGTGCGACACAGCGCCGCGGGCACGTCGACACCGTTGGCCGCGACGCAGCGTTCGGCCACCCCGGCCTTCGCCTTGGCGTCGATGATCTTCTGCGGAAGCGGGACGCCGCGGGTGTCGGCCTCGACCGCCGCGAGCCACTCGTCCATCTTCGCGATGCGCGGCGTCGACGAACTGACGTCGCCGAGCAGCGGCGTCTGGCCCTCCCAGAACACCTGGTTCGCCGCGGTGCCGTGCTCGCGGATGAGGCGGGCGCGCATCGAGTGCTTGCGGTAGATGTCGTGGAAGGCGCCGGGCTCGGGTCCGCCGAGGTCGATGATCGCGACCTGGTCGAGGTGGGCGGCGGTGTTCGCGGCGCCGCTGCGGTACACGCGCTGCTGGGCGAGCGGGTCGGCGGGGACGCGCTCGAGCGTGTGGTCCCAGTCAAGGTCGTAGCTGCCGACGTTGACGTTGAGGGCGACGAACTGATCGGGTGTCAGCGGCGGCCGCGTCGGGTCGGCGGTTTGGGGCGCCAAGGAACGACAGCAGCCCCGACAGGCCGTACTGGACGCCGACGGTGCTGAGCGGCCGGCGGGCCTTGCCTTTGTCCGGCCCGGTTTCGTGGACGCCGAACACGTTGCGCATGTAGTCGTGCAACGCGCAGCGCACGCCGTCAGGATTGTTGTTCTCGTCGTAGACCTTGTCCTCGGCGACGCCCGGACACGTCGCGCGACGGGTCACCGCTGTTGGCGATCGCGTTCGTGAAGGTGATCTGGTTGGCGGGATTCAGGTGGCCGTAGATGCTCGGCCACTGCGCGGGCAGGATGCCGGTGGCAAGCACCGTCGCCGGGTCCTCGAGGTACTCCCGCAAAGCGATGTAGTCGACGTACTGCTGCGCGGAACTCCACGCGTCGGTGAAGCTGCACTGCGGGTTGATCCCTTGGTACACGCCGGGATACGCGTTGGCCACCTGCTGCTGGACAAGCGAGCCGCCGGAGCAGCCGCTGCCGATCGTGTAGCGGAGCGGCCCGAAGCGCTCGACCACCATCTCCTTGGTCATGATCAACGACTCGGCTTGGGTGACCAGGTTGCAGTTGTGGCCGGCGTTGTCGAGCGCGTGCGAGGCGACCGCGAAGCCTTGGCGACAGCGCGTCCTCGAACAGCACGTCAGGCGCGGTGCCCGACTCGTAGCTGGTGTCGCAGCTGGCGCCGTGCGTCAGGACCAGCTTGTCGGCGAAGCCTGGGTTGGCGGCGGTGGGGTCGGGCCACTCGCCCTGCTTCGGGTCCCACAGCGCGGCGATCTGGTACTCGTCGCGCAGGCTGAAGCCGGTCTCTTCTCGCACGATGAAGGGCACCGTCTTGCCCTCGTCCGTCGTCGTCGTGGCGACATCGGTCGGCGGGTTCTTCGGGTCGTACGGCGACAGCGATGCGGCACTGCGCCCACGGGGTCCTGAACCGGCACACCGCCCTTCGTCGGATCGGTGGACTTGTACAAGTACACGACCGTCGGCGTCCTGCGCGCAGTCAGGCGTCTTGGACCCGTTGCCGCACGTCCACGGCTGGATCAGCGGGCCGGAGAAAACCGGTCCGCCTTGCGGCGCGTTCTTCACGACGAGCCGCGCGCCGGTGCCGTCGTCGAGCGTCGCGGTGATCGTCGTCGCCCGAGCGGCAGGCCGGTGACCAGGCCGCGCAGGCCCGGGCCCGCCCGGCCGGAAGGCGCTGGTGACGTCGCGGGCGCCGGCCGTGACCTTGACGCGCGTCGAGGTCGGTGCCCGCCGGTACGGCGATCTCGACGAGCGCATCGCCGCCCGACACGAGGTCGGCGCGGCCAGACAGGGTGCGCACCTGCACCGGGTCGCCCGTTGTCTAGGGGTCGAACGACGACTGCGCAGGGACTCCGAAGGCGTCGGCGTAGGTCGTTGGGCCGGCGGCGGCTGCGCTCGTTACCTGATACGGAAGCGCGATTCAGTGCCGCCGCGCCAAGCACTACGCCCCACTGCAATGTTTTCCCCACGCGCTGGACGGTAGCTGGGAATTCGCTCGCCAGCCCTGGCGAGCATGCGTACGGTCGATCGCTATGCATCGACTTCCTGCCGCGGCTGACTACGACGGATGGGTCGCGCAACTCGCCAACTCCGAGCGGCGTCAACACGCCAAGGTGTTTCTTCGCGAGGCCGGCCAACCGGCGGTAGCGGCGGTGCGACGCGGGATGCACCACCCGAAGCCGATGGTGCGGCGACTGTGCGCGTCGATTCTCGATCACCTCGCGGACGAGGCCGCGTTCGTCGATTTAGTCGCCGCCCTCGACGATGAGGACCCCGGGGTGTTGAAGCGGGCGCTGCACGCCCTGGCGTGCGATCAGTGCAAGGACAACGAGTGCCGTCCCGGCGAGGAGTTGTTCGTGCCGCGGGCGATGGAGTTGCTGCATCACGCGAACCCCGACATCCGCGCGAGCGCGATCGACACGCTCGGCAAGGTTGCGGCGCGTCGCCCGGACGTCGCCGACACGCTGGCCGACGTCGCGCAACACGACCGCGACAAAGGACTGCGAGGCATGGCGCGCCGTCGCGTCCCGTAGCTTGGCTCTATGCGTTTCGGACTTGATGTCGCACAACAACGGATGTCGTGGGACGAGGTCGTGCGCCGCGTCCAGTTTGCCGAGGAGCTGGGCTTTGACGGCGCGTGGGGATTCGATCATTTCGAACCGATGTACGGCGACGGACCGGGGGAAGCGTTCGACGGCATGACCACGCTGGCCGCGCTCGCGGGCATGACCTCACGCATCCGCCTGGGGCTGCTGGTCGCGGGCGTGACCTATCGCCACCCGTCGATTTTCGCCGCGCAAGCCCTGACGATCGACCATGCGTCTCAGGGGCGGCTTGAACTTTCGCTCGGCGCCGCCTGGTTCGAGAAGGAGCACATCGAGCTCGGCATCCCGTTCCCGTCCACGCCGACACGGTTCGACCTGCTCGAGGATGCGCTCGAGATCGTGCAGCGGCTCTACACCGGCGAGGTCGTGTCGTATGACGGCAAGGTCATCTCGCTGCGCGACGCGCAGATGCTGCCGACGCCGGTACAGACACCACATCCACCGATCTGGATCGGCGGTAACGGACCCACCCGGACGCTGCCATTGGTCGCGAGGTACGCCGACGTGTGGCACACGTGGGGCACACCAAATTCGTTGCGCGAAGCGAACGCGCGTGTCGACGAACTCGCGACCGCCGTGGGACGCGACCCGGCGTCGATTACGCGTGCGAGTTCGCTCTCACTCGACGACCTCGACACCGCGGAAGCACGCGGCGAAATGGCGTGACGACGGTGCCGGCTACCTCGTGTGCGGTTGGCCCGAAGCGGGACGGTCACAGATCGAGACGTTCGCTCGAGACGTGATGCCCGAGTTCGTCTGACTGGAACTCACCTGAGTTCCATGGGTCCTCGAAAGATCGAAGGCCTTAGTCACGGGGCGACTGTCACAGAAGGCGGCGCCGTGGCTCCAGAGCGGAGCACTTCGTCAACGGCGACGACGAGCCGTTCGACGGGCATCAGCTGGCCGGTCATGTACCCGCGCTCCAACCAGATGGGAATCAGCTCTCCGGCGAGATGACTGTCCCATCCGTTGGCGAACTCGGTTACCGCGTCGCCTGCGCCGCCGGCGCAGTCGCCCACGATCATCCGCGTGAACCCGACGCCGGCGTGTTCCGCGCGCCACGCCTCAACCAGCTTGTCGAGCGCCGCCTTGCTCACCGCGTAGGCACCGAGTCCAGGCCACGGGGGAGTGAGCGACGCGCTCACCGACGAAAGGTACGCGGCTGCTCCGGAGCCCTCCTTCAGGCGTGGCAGCGCGGCGGCCGTGACGAGCGACGCCCCGATGACGTTGGTGTCGAACACGCTGCGCCACTGCGCGGCGTCCGTGTCGATCAGCGGCGCGAGCGGGCCAATGCCCGGTGCGTAGACGAGTCCGTCGACTCCACCCAACCTGGCCGCGGCTTCGTCAACGGCGGCGCGGCACGAATCGGGATCAGTCACGTCGCACGCGACCGCCACCGAATTGTTGCTGGCCTCTGCGCTCGCGTCGACGAGGCGATCGAGGCGGCGCGCCAGTAGCGCCACTTGGGCGCCGCGCTGGGCCAACCCGACGCCAATGCAGCGACCGAGACCGCTCGACGCTCCGACGACAACCACGCGCATGGTCGAAAGCTAACCCTCGACCCGTCGGCTAAGAACGTGCCCGGGGAGGAACGCACATGGCGTGGGACTTCGACACCGAGCCCGAATACCAGGAGAAGCTCGACTGGGTGAACGCGTTCGTGCGTGAGAGGGTCGAACCGCTCGACTACCTCTTCCCGCACGAGCAGTTCGTGCCGCTCGACGACGCCAAGCGCAAGATCATCGATCCGCTGAAGGACGAGGTGCGGGCGCAAGGACTCTGGGCAACCCACCTCGACCCGGCCCTCGGCGGTCAAGGGCACGGCCAACTGAAGCTGGCGCTGCTCAACGAGATACTCGGCCGCTCACTGTGGGCATCGATCGTGTTCGGCTGCCAAGCGCCCGACACGGGCAACGCCGAGATCATCGCCCACTACGGCACCGACGAGCAGAAGGCGACGTACCTGCAGCCGCTGCTCAACGGCGAGATGTTCTCCAGCTACTCGATGACCGAACCGCACGCCGGCGCCGACCCGACGATGTTCAAGACGCTCGCCGTAAAGGACGGCGACGAGTGGGTGATCAACGGTTGGAAATACTTCTCGTCGAACGCGAAGACGGCGTCGTTCCTCATCGTGATGGCGGTCACCAACCCTGACGTGAGCGCGTACGCCGGCATGTCGATGTTCCTGGTGCCCACCGACACACCGGGCGTGAAGCTCGTCCGCAACGTCGGTCTGTTCGGTGAAGCGCTGAACGAGGGTTCGCACTCACTCATTCACTACGAAGACGTCCGCGTGTCCGAATCCGCACTGCTCGGCGGGGAGGGCCAGGCCTTCGCGATCGCGCAGACGCGTCTCGGCGGTGGACGCATTCATCACGCGATGCGCACGATCGGCATGGCGCAAATGGCGCTGGACATGATGTGCGAGCGGGCGCTGAGCCGCGAGACGCAGGGCAGCCTGCTGGCCGACAAACAGTTCGTGCAGGGCTACATCGCCGACTCGTACGCGCAGCTCGTGCAGTTCCGGCTGTTCGTGCTCTACACGGCGTGGGAGATCGACAAGTACAACGACTACAAACGCGTCCGCAAGGACATCGCCGTGGCCAAGGTCGTGATGCCGACGGTGCTGCACGACATCACGTGGCGCGCCATGCAGGTGCACGGCGCGCTTGGCACCACCAACGAAATGCCGTTCTTCGGGATGATCCTGGGCGCCGGCGTCATGGGTCTCGCCGACGGGCCGACGGAGGTGCACAAGGTGACCATCGCCCGGCAGGTGCTCCGTGGTTACCGCGCCGCCGAGGGCATGTGGCCGACGGAGTGGATCCCCGGCAAGATCGACGCGGCGAAGGCCGCGTACGCCGACCTGCTGGAACTCGAAGTCGGCAACTTGTGATCGACGTCGATCGCCTGGCGGACTGGCTGGACGACCAAGGCATCGCCAAAGGCGAACGCATCGAGCACAATTTCATCGCCGGTGGCTCGCAGAACGAGATCTACGAGATCCGACGGGGCGATCTGCACGGCGCGCTGCGCATCCCGCCGCCGTCCGCGCCCGAGAGTCGCGACGAGGGCATCTGGCGCGAGTGGCGCATCATCGAGGCGCTCGACGGCACCGACGTGCCGCACTCGGCCGCGATCGCCGCGTGCCGCGATCAGTCGGTGCTCGGCCGCGCGTTCTACGTCATGGGGTTCGTCGACGGCTGGTCACCGATGGGCCTGGCGACGATGCCGGATGGGTCGCGCCCGTGGCCGGCGCCGTTTGACACCGACCTCGACGCCCGCAAGGACCTGGCGTACCAACTCGTCGAAGGCATCGCGCTGCTAGGCAACATCGACTGGCGGGCGAAGGGCCTGGACGACCTCGGCCGTCCGGACGGGTTCCACGAACGACAGGTCGAGCGCTGGTCGGGGTTCCTCGCGCGGATCAAGCGGCGTGAGCTTCCCGGCTTCGACGAGGCGGCGGCGTGGCTGCGCGCCCATCGCCCGATCGATTTCGTTCCCGGGCTGATGCACGGCGACTACCAGTTCGCCAACGTCATGTATCAACACGGCGCGCCCGCACGCCTGGCCGCCATCGTCGATTGGGAGATGGGCACAGTCGGCGACCCCAAGCTCGACCTTGGCTGGGTGGTGCAGAGCTGGCCCGCGAACACCATGGACGCCGCCGCGAGCGCAACGGGTTACGTCGACATGTACGCCATGCCCACCCGAGACGAGCTGCTGGAGCACTACTCGAAGGTGTCGGGCCGTCAGGTCGACGACATCGACTACTACGTCATCCTGGCCAAGTGGAAACTCGCGGTCGTGCTCGAGCAAGGCTTCCAGCGCGCCGGTGACGACGAGAAGCTCCAGGCATTCGGTCCGATCGTGCTCGACCTGATGCGGGGCGCGGCGGAGTTGGCTGAGAACTCGAACTACTAGTCCAGCGCGGCGAGCACCTCGCCGATGACCTTCGTGGCCTCGTGGGCCGGGAGAGGTTCGCCGCCTTCGGCTTCGGCCACTTCCTTGGCGAAGTCCTCCACCGAGTGCACCCCGCCGACCAGCACGTGACGGAGCGCCTCCGCGCTCGCTTCGGGGTCGCTGACGTGCTCGAGGCGGCGGCAACGTCGTGGGTTTCCGATTCCGCCACCTCGTGGACGACCGCCATGGCTTCCTCGCGTCCGCTAGCGGTAGACACGGCCGGGCCGCGATCGGGGTTCTGTTGCAGGTCCCACTCCGCGAGCGCTTCGTCGTAGCCACCTTCACCCGGATGCAGCACCCGCGTCGTGGGCGCAGTTTCGGCGGGAATGGCTTCGCCATCCTCATCGGCGTCGTGCTGCCGGGCCGGAACCACGGGAACAACGAGCGTGCCGTCGGCATTTCGAACGATTTCCATGCGCGGTGCTACCCGCAGCACGTCGTCGGCACACGACCGCCGATTACCGTCGCCCGATGCGAGATCTCTCCACCACCGGGGTGTGGACCCATACCGAGACCATGCCCGCTGCCGACGCGATCGCGCTCGCGCAGCGCATCGAGTCGCTCGGCTACTCGACCATGTGGTTGCCCGAGACCGCTGGCAAGGATCCGTTCGCGCTCATAGGCATGCTGGCGGCGCACACGAATGAGCTGCGCTTCGCCACCGGCATCGCCAACATCTTTCACCGTCATCCCGGCGTGATGAAGCAGGCCGCGATGACGCTGGCCGAACAGAGCGGCGGGCGTTTCCTGCTCGGGATCGGCGTGTCGCACGGACCGATGGTCGCCGGGCTACGCGGCCTGGACTATTCGAAGCCGCTGTCGTCGATGTCGAACTATCTCGACGCGTACGACGCCTCGCCGTACATGGCGTATCCGCCGGCCGAGCCGCCCAAGCGCGTGCTCGCCGCGCTCGGTCCGAAGATGCTCGAGTTGGCGCGCGACAAGGCCGACGGGTCCCACCCGTACTGGACGACGCCCGAACACACGGCACTGGCGCGCAAGATCCTCGGTCCCGACAAGCTGCTGCTCGTCGAGCAGAAAGTCGTCGGCACGACGGATGCATCAGTCGCGCGCGCCGCCGCGGCGGGCGCGGTGAAGATGTACCGGACGCTGCCGAACTACCGCAACAACTGGCTCCGCCTGGGCTTCACCGACGAAGAGATCGACTCCGACGCGCCGCGCTTCGTCGACGCGGTCGTCGCGTGGGGCACGACCGACCAGATCGAAGTCGCGCGTCCAGGAACACATCGACGCCGGCGCCGATCATGTGTGCGTGCAGCCGCTCGATCCGCAGAACCGCCTCGGCGTTGTCGACTGGGACGTGCTCGAAGCGCTCGCTCCTTAGCGCCCCGAGTCTTAGGTGGCGGTCTCGATCCATGCCGCGATATCGCGGATGACTTCGGGAGTGAGTCGCTTCCTCGCCTCATACTCCGCTGGTGTCGGCGGGCCGCCGCCGTTGGCGAACAGGTGATTGGCCGACGGATATCGGTGCGTCGTCACGTCGGCGCCCGCGAGTCCCGTCACCCACACGTTGAAGTCGTTCTCGACGGTGACCTGGTAGTCGCGCTCGCCTTGCAGGATCAGGATGGGCAGGTTGAGTGAGCGCGCGACCGCCACTTCGTCGTAGTCGCGCAGGTCGAGGAAGTACGCCGGACCGGCGCCGCCGAGGAACGATGCGTCGAGCTTGTCGTCGACCGAAAGGTCCGGGCTTGCAAGTTTGGCCGCGACTTTTTCGACCGCGGCAATCGACGACCGCGCCCTTTCGCCCGCGGTACCGGGAAGCGTCGCCAGATAGTGGACTTGGCGCAGCATCGATGCGCTGAAGGAGTCGCTCAACGCCGCCATGAGAATGATGCCGGCCACGGACTTGTCGGCCGCGGCCACGCGGGGCGCCAACGTGCCGCCGAGGCTGTGGCCCAACACGAAGATTCGCTTCGCGTCGACCTCGTCGCGCGTGCGCAGTAGCCGCAGCGCCGCGAGCGCGTCGGGCACGTATTCCTCCGCCGCCGTGAACGTCGCCAAGTTGATCGTCCCCGGGTAGGTCAGCGTGCGCTTGTCGACGCGCAACGTGGCCACGCCGCGCTCGGCGAGCCCATCGGCCAGCTCACGAAACGGTTTGTTCGGGCCGATGGTTTCGTCGGCGTCGTGCGGACCTGATCCCGCGAGCAGCAGCACCGCCGGCACGGGGCGCTGGGACGAAGGAAGCGTCAGCACGCCTTCAAGGGCCGGCGAGCCGACATCGACGCGCAAGCGCTCGATGACGTCCCGCGGCACGTCGCTGGCACACGCGGCGCCAAGCAGCGCCAACCCCGCGAGCGCGAGGCGAAGGGTTACGCGGGTTGCGTCTTGGCGCAGAGCCGGCCGATCTTCACGCCGAGGTTGAACAGATCCTCGGCGTCGGCTTCGGTGTCGGAGGTGAGCTTCGCCAGGTCGATCTGGTCGAGGAACTCGCTGACGAAGCACTCGGCGGTGGCCCGCGGCGCGCCTTGTGCGAGCACGCTCGCCACCAAGCTCAGGCGCGCCGCCGGTAGCGAGAGCGACTGATCGGCTCCCACCTGAGGTGCGGGAACGTCGGCGGGCTCGCACGCGTCGAGCTCTACCCGGTCCGTTGTCGTGGTGACCCGCACACCTCCGGGCGGGAAGGCCTCCTTCCACTGATTGAGCGCGCCTGACATCTCGACGTTGTCGCGGGCGGCGTCGCCCTCGAACGCGATGCGAATGCAGGACTTGCCGCCCTTTTTGTAGCCGACGTAGGAGTCGCCGCCCCACCCGTCGACCGCCCGGAGTGCGGTCCGCTGGTCGACGAAGTTGGCGAGCGTGATGTACCACGTGATCGACCCGAAGTCGCCCTCGTCGGTCTGTTCCTCGCCTGCGCCGAGCTTCGGCGCGGCGACGCGCTGGGGCTTGTCGCCGTCAAGGAGCGTGAAGACGTTGAACATGCCTTCGTCGCTCTCGGGCGGGCGACGGAACAACCGGTCGAGTTCCTTCACGCCCTTCTCGGCGACGATGAGCGTGGTCATCGGTTCGCCCAGCGCGTATGGCGCTTCGAACATCTGCAATAGGGCGGGCGCGATGTCGTCGAGGCTCTCCTCCGCGTCAGCGCCCTGTTGGTCGGCGGCCTCGAAGAACGTCTCTTGGTCGGCCTCGCTGAGTTGATCGATGTATTCGTTCTCGACCCGCACGGCGTCGCCCTCGCCCAAGGCGTGGAAGAACGCATCACCGCCGCTCGTTCGAAACGATCGGCTGAGGTCGAAGTGCTGATCCTGCAGCGCGTGGGTCAGCTCGTGTACCAGAGTGACGCGCGTGTCCACGGTGAAGCCCGTGCCCCGCACGACCACCTCTTTCTTGTCGGGGTCGTAGTACGCGAGCGAGCCGTCGTCCACGATTTGGTTGCTCTGCTCGAACACGTCGGTGTCCTTGTCGATGAGCCCCAGTGCGCGCATCTCGCCGTTGAAGTTGGCGATGTCTTCTTTGTCCTGCGCCGTGAGGTCAGCGGCGCCGCTGCCCACGCTCGCGAGCTCCTTGTATTCGGCGACGGTCACGAACCGCGCCTCGACGGGGTGCTCGAACCGGAGGTGACGCGTGTCTTCGACGAAGCTGGCCAAGTCGGAGAGCCGCTTGTCCCACCGCTGTGGGTACGGACTGTCGTCGATCGACGTCAGGGCGATGCCGTCACCCACGAGCACGAGCGCGATGACAACGAGCAGAGCGCGCACCGAGCCGCGCACTATTTCGCTTCCTCTTTCGCCCACTGGGCCGGATCGACGAGCCAACTGAAGGAGGCTCGAATGATCTCGTCGGGCATCTCGTGCCCGCCGTCGAACTCGATGTACTCCACCTGATAGCCGTTGTTGTGCAGGCCGATCGCGATCGGTCGCCCGCATTTGTCAATGGGAAGAATCACGTCCTGGGTCCCGTGGGAAAGGAACACGCGGGGCTTGCCGACCGGTTCGATCGGTGCGATGAACCCTGGAGACCAGGCCACGATGCTGTCGAAGAGATCGCCGTTCATCACCCCGAGCGACAGGGCATAGGACGCGCCGTCCGAGATTCCGCCCGTGCTGATGCAGTTGGGATCGACGTTGCAGTGCGCGAACGCATACGCCAGGGCGCGGTCGCAATACGGCCACGTCGGGTCCATACCCGCCGAGGAGGACGTCCCATGATGTGCCGTCTTGGCGCGAGTCGGGAATCACCATGATGAGCCCGGCGTCGTCGGCGGCCGCCACCAGCGGCCGCGCCATCCACTTCGCCTTCATCGTGGCGCCGTGGAGCACCAACATCAGCGGTCGCGGCCCGTCAGCGTCGGGCACGTAAATCAACCCGTCGCGTTCGCCCTCCGCAAGGCCGAGCGGATGCAGCCCGGGCTCGAGCACGTCACCCGCCGGGGGAGTGGGACGGGTGAGCAGCCGTCCCTTGGCGTGCGCGTCGTCGAGCGCCATTCCTTACGCGCCCTGGACGAACTCGACCCAGTTGCCGTCTGGATCCTCCACGATCGCCAACGAGACGCCAGGCGCGAACTCGGTCAGCGGCACCGCGATCGTGATGTCAGCCTTCTCGCATGCGAGGAGAATCTCCGCGAGGTTGCCAACCCGCATCGTCCAGTAGCGGTATCCGGTGGCACCGCCGAGACCGCCGGGCGCGGCTTTCGCCGCAACCCGCTTCTTCATCGTCACGATTTTGATCGCGCTGGTGCCACACATCAGTCGCTGCATGTGCCCGCCGGGCAGCGGCATCGTGCCACCGTCGGTGAAGCCGAGCACGTCGCGATAGAAGGCGATCATCGGCTCGGGATCGTTGGTGATGACGCCGAGGTCGATTGAGTCTTTGGTCAGGTTCACGCCCATGCGTGAACCCTAGAAGTTGTTACGCCGCTGCGGTCGCGGGCACGTCCGGCTCGTCGAGCGCGACCGACAGCACCTCGCCGATCTCCGACGCCAGATGGAACGTCATCTCGTCGCGCACCGCTTCGGGCACGTCTTCGAGATCGGGACCATTCCGGGCGGGCAGCACGACCTCGGTCAGACCCCGCGGTGCGCCGCGAGCACCTTCTGCTTCACGCCGCCGATGGGCAGCACCTTGCCTTGCAACGTGATCTCACCCGTCATCCCGACCACCGAGCGCACCGGGCGATCGGTGAGCAGCGACACGATGGCGGTGGTCATCGTCACGCCCGCGGAGGGACCGTCCTTGGGGACAGCGCCGGCGGGTACGTGCACGTGGAAGCGCTTGCCTTCGAACGACGCCGGGTCGACGCCCAACTCGGCGGCGTGCGACCGCACGTAGGAGAGCGCGATGGACGCCGACTCCTTCATCACGTCACCGAGCTGGCCGGTCAACGTGAGTCCAAACTCGCCGACCATGGCGGTGGCTTCGACGAACAACACGTCACCGCCGACGCCGGTCACGGCCAAGCCCGTCGCCACGCCGGGAACCGACGTGCGGTCGGGTGCTTCGAAGAAGTACTTGGCCCGGCCGAGCCATTTACGCACGCCGGTGGCGTCGCTAACGGGTACGGGCGCGGTCTCGGCCCCTGACGAGATCGCGGTCGCGACCTTGCGCAACAGCTTGCCGATCTCGCGCTCGAGGTTTCGCACGCCGGCCTCGCGGGTGTAGTCGCCCACGACGACGCGCAGCGCGTCATCATTGACGGTGACCTCGTCGGCATCGAGCGCGTTGCGCTCGAGCTGGCGCGCCAGCAGGTGGTCGCGCGCAATCGCAACCTTCTCGTCCTCGGTGTAGCCGTCGAGCCGAACGATCTCCATGCGGTCGAGCAGCGGGCCGGGGATCGTTTCGACCACGTTGGCGGTGACGATGAACATCACATCCGACAGGTCGAGGTCGACTTCGAGGTAGTGATCGCGGAACGTGTGGTTCTGCGCGGGGTCAAGCACTTCGAGCAGCGCCGAGGACGGATCGCCGCGCCAGTCGGCGCCGAGCTTGTCGACCTCGTCGAGCATCACGACGGGATTCATAACGCCGGCTTCTTTGATGGCCCGCGCGATGCGCCCGGGCATGGCGCCCACGTAGGTGCGGCGATGACCGCGGATCTCGGCCTCATCGCGCACGCCTCCGAGGGCGACGCGCACGAACGGACGACCCATCGGCACGCGCGACTGACTCGCCGAGCGACGTCTTGCCGACGCCTGGCGGACCGACCAGCGTGATGATCGCGCCCGCCGCTCGCCGGCGACCCGCCCGTCGGCAGAGGCAAGAGCGACAGCCGCGGTCGTTGCGACGCTTGCGGATCGCGAGGTGTTCCACGATGCGGTCTTTCACATCCTCGAGTCCGTTGTGGTCGGCGTCGAGCACCCGGCACGCTTGGGCGACGTCGAGGTTGTCGTCGGCCTTCGCCGCCCACGGCAGGTCGGCGATGGTGTCGAGCCACGTGCGGATCCACCCGTGCTCCGGGCTCTGCTCAGAGGTGCGTTCGAGCCGGCCGATCTCGCGTTCGACGGCCTTGCGAACCTGTTCGGGGACGAGCTCGTCGTCGACGAGCGCTTCGAAGCGGTCGAGCTCGCCCTCGGCCGAACCGTCCTCGCCGAGCTCCTTGCGGATCGCCGCGAGCTGCTGGCGCAGCAGGAACTCGCGCTGGGTCTTCTCCATACCTTCGGACACGTCGCGGCGGATGGAGTCACGCACGGACTGCTCAGCGAGGATCTCCTTCGCCCATTCCACGACGAGCGCGAGTCGCGCCTCGATGTCGAGTTCCTCGAGTACTTGGATTTTCTGGTCGACCGACAGGTCGGGCGAGTAGCCGGCGAGGTCGGCGACCGCACTGGGCTCGACCGTGCCGCGCACCGCCGCGATGAGCCCACCCATGCCGCGTGACTCGAGGATGGTCGACACCGCGACCTTGTATTCGCGCGCCAGTTCGTGGGCGCGTTCGGTGTCGGTGTTGGTCTCTTCGGCGCGCGTGGCCTGGACCCAAAGTGCGGTGCCGCTGCCCGGCACGCCCACGCCGATCGCGGCGCGGTAGAGGCCGCGCACGATGATCGCTCGGGTGCCGTTGGGCAGGTCCCCGCGGTCTTCGATCTTGGCCACGGTGCCGATCGGCGCGTAGGCCGAACCGACCCGCGGGACGACGAGGATTTGGCCGTCGTCACCCGCGGCATCGGCCGCGGCCGAGGCTTCGGTCGTCTCAAGGGCGACCGTGACGAACATCTCGGGAAGCAACACGCCAGTTCCGAGCGGCAGAACGGGCAACGTCAGGGTCTGCAGAGCTGTCATGGGCGCTTCAACCACCCTGTGACAAAAGTTGTTCCCTACATTGTCAACTTTGGATTAGCCGTCCTCGACGTACACATAGACAAGGTCAGGCTCGTCGGGATTGCCGCGCTCTTCCAGCACGTAGGTGCCGCCGCCGTCGCGCTGGATCTCGAGAGGGACGGGCGACTCCACGAGGAAGCCCAGCCCGCTGCACGGCCCGCCCTCGCATGGCACCAAGGTCTTTTCTGTCGTTCGCCGTTCGATCACGCCAGCGTACGCGGCCACAAAAAGACCACACGCCCAGGACGACCGAAGTCGAGCCTGGGCGCATGGGGTTTCCCGGGGGCGGGATAGGACAATTCTTACCCCATTTCGCCCGCAACGGGGAGATACCGTCGGTACCGCAATTCCGCGTCGACGACGGCCTGCTCAGTGGGCGGTACAAGATTCGAACTTGTGACCTCTTGCGTGTCGAGCAAGCGCTCTAACCAACTGAGCTAACCGCCCTGAGAGTCGGTCACTGTAGTTTGCGGTGATGCGCACTCGTCTTACTGAACTGCTCGACATCGAGCACCCCGTCATGCTCGCCGGCATGGGCGGCGTGTCGTACCACGAGCTGGTAGCCGCGGTCTCCAACGCCGGCGGGTTCGGCTGCCTGGGCGCGTCCGCGATGGGCAACACGATGGTCGAGGAGATCCGCGCCACCAAGGCGCTTACCGATAAGCCCTTCGGCGTCGACCTGCTCACCGCCGCCGGCGACCTCACGCCCCAAGTCGAAACGATCATCGCCGAGGGCGGGCGCGTCTTCGTCGCTGGCCTCGGCGTGCCCCGCGACGTGGTGGATCTGTGCCACAAGCACGGCGTCCTCGTTGTGAACATGTGCGGCAAGGTGCACCACGCGTTGCTCGCAGTAGAAGCTGGTTGCGACATTGTCGTCGCCCAAGGCACCGAAGCCGGCGGCCACACGGGGCAAGTCGCGACGATGCCGCTCGTGCCCCAGATCGTCGACGCAGTGGACGGGCGCGCGCTCGTGGTTGCCGCCGGTGGCATCTACGACGGTCGCGGCCTAGCTGCCGCGCTGTGCCTCGGGGCTGACGGCGTGTGGGTGGGCACGCGCTTCATCGCGACACCCGAAGCGCAAAGCGTCCAGGGTTACAAAGAGACGCTCATAAAACTTGGCGAGGACGGCACCACGGTGAGTCGCGCCTACACGGGCAAGACGTGTCGCGTCGTACGCAACTCCTATACGGAGTACTTCGAGGAGCACAAAGACGAGCTGCAGCCGTTCCCCGGTCAGATCGGCCACGCGTTCAGGGATGGCGTGTTCCATATGGGCGGCACGATCGAGACCGAAGGCGTCGACCCCGAGCGCGAGTTCTTCCCCGCCGGGCAAGGCGCGGGCGGTATCCACTCGCTCATTCCCGCCGGCGACATCGTGCGCACGATGGTGAGTGACGCCGAAGCGATCCTGTCGAAGGCCGGAGCGCTGACCGGTTAACCAGTGTCCAAGGGGGCGGACATGACTGACGACGAACTTGTAGCACTGGGGTTGTGCGACCCCGGCGATCCGCACTTCGACGCGCGCACCGCGTTCATGCGCGGACTCTTGGACCTGGGCGCGACAGTCGACGAAGTCGTCACTGCGGCCGAACTCGGAGAATCGCATCTACACGCGCTGCGCTACGAGTTCTGGCTCATGCCGCCCGTACATCGCGACGTGAGCGAAATGGCCGATGCGTGCGGCGCGTCAGTCGCCGAGTTACGCGAATGGTGGCGCCTCATCGGCTTTGGTGATCCCGACCCAGCCAGGACGCCGATTCTCGGCCGGGGAAGTCGGGCTCGCGCAGGTGTTCAAGTCAGTGGCCGCCCTCGGCGGTGGCTCCGCCGCGGCGATGCTCGACATGCTGCGTCTTGAGGGCGCGTTGAGCCGGCAGATCGCGGCGGGTGGCGTCGAGGCGTTGGAAGCAATGATCCCCGGCGGCCTCCGCGTACGGTCGATCACCAACGGCGAAATGACGAGTTTCGACAAGTTCGCGGTCGACGTGCTGAGCGAGGGCATTAACGCAATCGTCGGCACGATGATCCGTCGCTTCTTCATCGACGCCATTGCGTCGATCACAGAAGTTGAAGTGTCCGAGGCCGGTGCTCCCGAGATGGTTGTAACCGCAATGTTCGTTGACATCGTCGACTTCACGTCGCTCTCGCAGCGAGCCGACGCGGCCGAACTGAGCGGAATCCTGTCGGCGTTCGAGTCGGCCGCACACTCTGCGGCTGTGGATCACGGAGGCCACGTGGTCAAGATGCTCGGCGACGGCGCGATGTTGAGCTTCAGTAACGCGGGTCAAGCCGTCGCAGCAGCCCGCGAACTCGTTGCTTATCGTCCAGAGCTGCCGCCGTGTCGAGCTGGCATCGCGTCGGGACGCGTGTTGTCGCGGCAGGGCGATTTGTTCGGCGGCGCCGTGAATCTCGCGGCGCGACTAGCTGGCGTGGCCGGCCCGGGCGAGATCGCAGTTGACGAACCGCCCGACGGTGTCGACGTGCAACGCATGGATCCGGTGGAGCTGACCGGATACGACGAGGCGGTGGTTCCGTATCGGCTGACGCCCAATGGCTGAACTCGGCACTTAGCGCTACGACTCACGCCGCGGGATGCACACCAGGCTGGGTGCGTGTTCCCTCTTCGACCATTTCACGAAGGATCTCGATGAGCGCGCGCGCAGGCGCGGCGGGAAGCCCGCGGCGCCGCTGCGCGAGTCCCACCCGTCGCCGCGGCACGCCGCTGACCGTGAGTGGCTTCCAGACGCCTTGGGGCAACCACTGAGGAATCGCGGTCGCCGGAAGGATGGCCGGTCCGACACCCTCGAACGCGAGCGACGCCATGAGCCGCAATCCGTCGAGTTGCGCCCGCGGGACGAGCGTGATGCCGGCGGCCTCGCTGGCGGTGTCGAGCTCCTGGCGGTACGCGGTGTTGGGCGCGGCCATGAGCAACTCGAGCCCGTCCAACTCCGACAGCGCTACGTGATCGCGCGCGGCCAGCGCATGATTTGACGGCACCACGAGGACGAGGTCTTCGTCGAAGAGCGACTCGGCCACGAGGTCCGGCGCGGGCACGGGCAGGTTCACGATCGCCAGGTCGAGCAGACCGGACGCGAGTTGAGGCTCGAGGCTGGTGGAGGTGGCCTCGACGACGAACAGCTGCACCTTCGGGTGTCGGTCTCGCATCGCCTCGAGCACCTGGGGTACCAGCCATCGCGCGGTGGTGCCGATCACGCCGAAACGCACGGAGCCCGCCACTTCGTCATGCAACGCCGCCACGTCGGCGACGAGCGCGTCGAGTTCGCCTTTGATGCGCCGAGCGCGGTCGGCCACCGCTTCGCCCTCCTCGGTCAGACGCCCCGCGCTGCGGTCCACGAGCACCGCGCCAAGCTCGCGTTCGAGACGCGCCACGTGGGTCGACACGTTGGATTGCACGGTGTGGAGCGCGGCCGCGGCGGCGGAGAAACTGCCTTCATCGGCCACGGCCACAAGGGCGGAAAGCTGGCGAAGATCCATCGCCAGAAACGATAGCGACTATCGACATAAACTGCTGGACAGATAGCTGGCCCGGCGGCACACTGTTCCCAGTAAGTCGTTCGAAAGGGCCGGTATCCCCCCCACCGGCCCTTTCGTCGCGTCTGGGGAGAAGTACGTTCTGGGTTATGGCCGGCGCTGCGTTCTTCGATCTCGACCGCACACTGTTGCGCGGTGCGAGCGGCCCGCTGATCACCGAAGCGCTCACCAAAGTCGGCCTCGTCACCGACCGGAACATCCCCGGCCAAGACGCGCTCTACCGGGTGTTCAACGCGGTCGGCGAGACCCTGCCCGCCATGGCGCTGGCGCGTGGCGCGGCCCTCGCGGCGAAAGGTTGGTCGCTCGACACGATGCGCCAGGCCGGCAAGGTCGCGGCCGAGCAACTCGAGGAACTCGTGGCGCCGTATGCGAAGCCGCTGATCGCCGAGCACCGTGCCGCCGGACGCCCGCTGGTGCTCGCGACGACAACGCCGTACGAGTTGATTCGTCCGCTGGCGGATCTGCTCGGGTTCGACGACGTCGTCGCCACGCGGTACGCGCACGCCGAGGGCGTGCTCACCGGCGCGCTCGAAGGGGGCTTCGTGTGGTCCCGGGGCAAGCTCGACGCGGTGCGGCAATGGGCCGCCGACAACGGGATCGATCTCGGCGAGAGCTACGCATACTCGGACTCGATTTACGACGCACCGTTGTTGAGCGCCGTCGGGTTTCCCCACGCCGTCAACCCCGACCCGCGGCTGCAGTTGTTCGCCACCGTCCGGCGGTGGCCCGTGATGCACTTCGACGTGCCGGCGGGCATTCCGAAAGTGGCCGGCATCGAGCCGTCCGACATTCTCAAGCTCGGCGCCCGGCCCGAGTTCTTCCCGTACGCCGCGGTTCGACATCGCGGGCACCGAGCGGATCCCGCGGCACGGTCCGGCGATTGTCGTGGCGAACCACCGCTCGTACTTCGACACGGTGGCGCTTGGGCTCACGGTGTTGAAGGCGGGACGCTCGCCCCGCTTTCTCGGCAAGAAGGAAGTATTCGACGCGCCGATCATCGGACCGCTCGCAACCGCCCTGGGCGGCATCCGCGTCGAACGCGGGAGTGGCTCGGACGAACCGCTCAAGCAAGCGGCCGAAGCGTTGGAAGGTGGCGACATCGTCGCGCTGATGCCACAAGGCACGATCCCGCGCGGCGAGGCGTTCTTCGATCCGGTGTTGAAGGGCCGCCACGGCGCGGCCCGCCTCGCGGCGATGTCGGGTGTGCCGGTGATCCCCGTCGCGTTGTGGGGAACCGAGAAGGTGTGGCCGCGCAGCCGAGCGCGTCCCGCGGGTGTGGAACGTCCTGCGTCCGCCGCACATCACCGTCCGCGTCGGCGCGCCCGTCGAGCTAACCCTTGACGACGTCGATGCCGATACGGAACGCATCATGGCCACGCTCGTGGGACTTCTCCCGCCCGAAGCCGCGTGAAGAAGATTCCAACGCCGGAGGAACTGGCAAAAACCAAACCCCCGAACGCCTAACTCATTTTTGGCGGCGCTGAGTCAGTCGGCCACGGGTGCCGGAGGATCCGACTTGCTCGGTCCGGAGGCCGTAGGACGCGCCGCCGCAGGCGGCGTCGAAATTGGCTCGAGGCGCAACCTTTGGTTGCGCCTCGAAATTAGGTCGAGTGGTACTTGGCGCGGATCACGTTCGAGCGCGCCGCCGGCACGGAACCATGCGATGTGCTCGTCGCTCATCGTGTGGTTGCAGGTGAAGTCCTCGCTGGTGCCGTCGGCGTGGTGGAGCACGCAGCGCACCGGAACGTCGGGCGTGAGTTCGGCGAGGCCGAGTACCGAGATCGTGTCGTCTTCCAGCACGCGGTCATACACCTCGGGATCGGTGAAGGTC
The DNA here is from genome assembly GCA_963769985.1 of uncultured Actinomycetes bacterium. GTDB lineage: Bacteria > Actinomycetota > Acidimicrobiia > Acidimicrobiales > JACCXE01 > JACCXE01. The sequence goes on from CAVYNR010000005.1 coordinate 399,886, forward strand.
AGGGGCAACACGCCCTGCTTCTTCAGGTTGGTTTCGTGGATCCGAGCGAAGCTGCGCACGATGATCGATTGGCACCCGCGGTAACGCGGCTCCATGGCCGCATGCTCGCGTGAGGAACCCTCGCCCCAGTTCTCGTCCCCAACCGCGACCCACGCCGTGGACTGGAGCGAGGCCGCCTTCGCGATTTCGGGGAACGGGTGGGTCTGACCGTCGAGGAAGCGACCGGCCCTCACCGGCGGCGCCGGTGTACGCGTTGATGGCGCCAAGGAAAAGGTTGCCGCTGATGTTTTCGAGGTGACCGCGGTACTTGAGCCACGGACCGGCGGCGGAGATGTGGTCGGTCGTGCACTTGCCTTTGGCCTTCAACAGGATCGGCAACTCGACGAAGTCCTTGCCGTCCCACGCCGGGAACGGCTCGAGCAACTGAAGACGGTCGCTCATCGGATCCACGACGACCGCGACACCATCACCGTTCGGTGGCGGAGCGATGAAGCCGTCGTCGCCCGCTTCGAAGCCGGCGGACGGAAGCTCTTGGCCGACGGGATCGTCGAGCTTGATGCCTTGAATCGAATCGGTGCGCGGATCGACGTCGAGAGTGCCGTGCAACGCGAACGCCATGACCGTTTCCGGTGAGGTCACGAAGCACAACGTGTTGGCCGAGCCGTCGTTGCGCTTGGGGAAGTTGCGGTTGTAACTCGTGACGATCACGTTCACGTCGTCCGGCCCGACGTCATCGCGCTGCCACTGGCCAATGCACGGGCCGCAGGCGTTGGCGAGAACGGTCGCGCCGATGGCTTCGAGGTCGGCGAGCAAGCCGTCGCGTTCGATGGTGGCGCGCACACGTTCGGAGCCCGGCGTTACGAGCAACGGGGTCTTGACCCGAAGCCCCGCGGCCGCCGCCTGGCGCGCGATCGACGCCGTGCGCGTGATGTCTTCATACGACGAGTTGGTGCAGCTGCCGATGAGCGCGGAGCTGATCTGGAGCGGCCAACCGGCGGCGCGGGCGTCCTCACCGAGGCGCGAAACCGGGTGGGCGAGGTCAGGGGAGTGGGGGCCGTTGATCTGGGGCTCGAGCTCGGAGAGGTTGATCTCGATGAGCTGGTCGAACACGTCACTGGCGCGCTCGAAGGCGTCGTCGTCGGTGCGCAGGTGCGCGATGACCTTGGCGGCGGCGTCGGCGATGGCCTCGCGTCCCGTGGCTTTCAGGTAGCCGGCCGCGTGATCGTCGTAGCCGAAGATCGACGTGGTCGCGCCGATCTCCGCGCCCATGTTGCAGATCGTGGCGCGACCGGTGGCGGAGATCGTCTCCGCGCCCGGCCCGAAGTACTCGACGATCGCGCCCGTGCCGCCCTTGACCGTGAGGATCTCGGCCACCTTCAGGATCACGTCCTTAGGCGACGCCCATCCGCTGAGCGCGCCGGTGAGGTGCACGCCGATGACCTTCGGCCAGCGCACGCCGAAGGTGGCACCGACCATCACGTCGACCGCGTCGGCGCCGCCCACACCGACCGCGATCATGCCCAGGCCGCCCGCGTTGGGTGTGTGGCTGTCGGTGCCGATCATCATCCCGCCGGGGAACGCGTACTGCTCGAGCACGACTTGGTGGATGATCCCCGAGCCCGGCTTCCAGAACCCGATGCCGTACTTCTCCGAGACCGTGCGCAGGAAGGCGTATACCTCCGAGTTCACGTCCTCGGCCACGGCGAGGTCCTGGTCGGCGCCGAAGTGCGCCTGGATGAGGTGGTCGCAATGCACCGTGCTCGGTACGGCGACTTGCGGCAGCCCTGCGGTCATGAACTGCAACAGGGCCATCTGCGCAGTTGCGTCCTGCATGGCGACGCGGTCGGGGTACAACTCGGCGTAGGCGACGCCCTTGGTGAGATCTTGGCCCTCGGCATTGGCGAGGTGATTGACGAGGATCTTCTCGGAGAGGCTGAGCGGTCGATTGAGGCGGTGGCGCGCGATACCGATGCGTTCGTCGAGCCGGCCGTACACCTCGTTGACCAGTTCAATCGGCGTGTTCGCTGCGACCGTCATGCTCGTCTCCCTCACTTGAACCGTTGATACAAGTATAATACAAGTCGTGCCGCGTGGTTCGGTACAAAGAAATCGCCGGTGACGTCCGGCAGCGGGTCGAGGCCGGTGAGTTTGCGGCCGGGCGACTGCTGCCGAGCGAAGCCGAGTTGTCCCGAGCGTATGGCGCGAGCCGCGTGACCATTCGAAAAGCCTTGGAAGCACTCCGTCACGATGGGCTCGTCGACGCGCGCCAGGGCTTCGGTTGGTTTGTCGCCGCCGATCCGGTGCGCCAAACCCTCGGCCGACTCGCCACCATCGAAGGCCAGCTCGAAGCCACCGGCGCCGTTGCCACCCGTCGCATCCTGGACTTCGGGTTCGTGAACGCACCGCGACGCGTGCGGGAGCACCTCGGCGCGGGGCAGGTGTTGCGCGTGCGGCGGGTGAACCTCGCCGACGGCGCCCCGTTCGCCCGCGTCACGGTGTGGGTGCCGGAACGGTTTGGTCGGTCGCTGTCGCGCGACGCCGTGGGCGAGAGGTCGTTCTACGACTTGCTTCCGGTCGAAGTCGGCGGCGCCACCCAGACCATCGGGGCGGCGGCGGCGTCGCCTGACGACGCCGCGTTGCTCGAGGTGCCGGTGAGTTCGCCGGTGTTGCGTTGTGAACGCGTCACCTATGACACGCGACGCACGCCCATACTCGTGGCCGAGCACGTGTTTCCGGCGCATCGCAGCGAGTTTGTCGTGGAGCTACCCAACGTCGAGGTCGACGACGCGTCGATCGCGCCCTCGGGACTCAGGCTCGTCGACTAGCTCGTAACGACCTTGGCGGCGATGCCGAGCAACAGCGCGACGCAAATCGCGATGTGGAACGCGAGGTCGAGGTACGCGATCGTCGCGGCGGAGCCGGCCATCTTGGCGGTGCGCTCGCTTCTGTGTTCGGACTCTGTCGCGCGTACGAGCATGAGTGCGGCGGCGGCGGGCAGCACCGGGATGAAGAAGCCGACGATGGCAAACACGAGCGCAAAGAGCGCGTAACCGTCCGCAGAGTCGCGCACCGCCATCGGCGCGGCCCCGGCCGGCTCCGCCCCGGCCGGCGCGGCGATGTCATCCGGCACGTCGTCGATCTCGGTGAAGTCACTCATCGCGCGAGGTGCCTCCAGTTGCGGCCGCGTCGTTCCTCTGCATACACGAAGAGTCCCCCGAGCGCCGCTAGCCAGGCCACCGATGCCAGCGCCACGCTCAGTCGCGACGGCTTGTCCTTCGGTTCGACAACGAGGGTTGTCGCGCTGTCTTCGACGTCTGGAAGCGAGGGCGCGGTGGTGTTGTTGGTGACCGATGGCAGTGTCGTGGTAGTCACGAAGGTAATAACCGGGATACCGCTCAGCAGGCTCGGGTCGAGCGGCTGCGCGGCGCCCGACGCCGGCGGCGGTATCGGCGCGCGGCTGCCGGCCGCGGTGGTGGTGGGGCCGGCCGGTCTGGCGGTCGTGGCCGTCGACGGAGGCGCCGTCGTGGTCGTAGTGGACGACTTTGGCGGCACGGTCTGGGGCGGGGTAGTCGTGGTCGGCGAAGCAGTGGTCGACGTGGTCGACGACGGCGGGGTCTGGGCGAGCACCGCGGCGGTGCCCGCCAGGACTACGAACGCGAGCGCGCCAACGAGGATCAAGAGAAAGCGGCGCACGGCGCCATCGTAAATCACGTGCCCCAAAAGTCGTGGGCGCGCCACCATTGCGCATGGCGCACCCCTACTGGCCCTTGTTCGACCTTTCGATCCGTACGCCCCGAGTCGAGCTCCGGTATCCCGACGACGAGCTCATCTGCGGTCTCGTCGACCTCTCGACGAAGGGAATCCACGACCCCGCGGAGATGCCATTCGGCGTGCCGTGGACGGACGCGCCCTCACCGGAATTCGAGCGCGGCAGCCTGCAGCACAACTGGAAGAACCGAGCGGATCACACCGCCAATGACTGGCGCCTCGGGCTCGCGGTGCTCGTGGACGGCGAGCCCGTGGGTATGCAGGCGGCGCACGCGACGCAGTTCGCCAAGACGCGGGTCGCCGCAACCGGTTCGTGGCTCGGGCGGGCCTTCCAAGGTCAGGGCATCGGCAAGGAGATGCGGGCCGCCGTTGTCCACTTTCTCTTCGCCGGCCTCGACGCGCAGCGGTGCTTGAGCGGCGCGTGGCACGACAACGAGCCGTCGCTCGGCGTGTCGCGTTCGCTCGGATACGTCGAAAACGGCGACGACATCCTGATGCGACGCGACACAGCCGACCGCCAGATTCGGCTCCTCCTCACCCGCGAGGAATGGGAGACGCGGCGGCGTGACGACATTGAAATCGTGAACCTGGAGGGCTGCATCGAGTTCCTGGTCGCCGCTGACTCATAACATCGGCGCCGCGTGAACGATCAACACGGCTACATCTACGAACTGCTGCGCAAACTCGGCCTGTCGACATTCCAAGCGTCGACCGGCGAGTTCCTGCTCGTGCGCCCATTGAAGATCGCGCTCATCCTTGTGCTGGCGATCGTGCTCGGGCGGCTCGCGGCCCGCGCGTTGCGACGCGTGATCGGCACCGCGCACCGGCGTTCGCCGCTGCCGCGCCGCGTCGATCCGCGCCGAACAACGCGCCGACACCGTGGCCGACGTGGTCGGCAACCTCGTGCGCCTGACGATTCTCGCCATCGCGATTCTGATGGCGCTCGGTCAGCTCGGGCTGAACCTGGCGCCGCTCATCGCCGGCGCGGGGATCGTGGGCGTCGCGCTTGGCTTCGGCGCGCAGAGCCTCGTGCGCGACTTTCTTGCCGGGTTGTTCATCCTCTTGGAGGACCAGTTCGGCGTCGGTGACACCATCGACCTCAGCGCCGAAGTGTCGGGCGTTGTCGAAGAAGTGAACCTGCGGGTCACGCGGTTACGCGGCGCAGACGGCACCGTGTGGTTCGTTCCCAATGGCGAAGTGCGACGCGTCGGCAACGCGTCGATGGAGTTCAGCCGCGCCGTAGTCGACGTACCGCTCGGCACGCGACGCGGATGTCGCCAAGTCCATGAAGGCGATCGGGGCCGAAGCCGAGAAGCTGGGCAAGGAGTGGCCCGACAAGATCACCGAGGCGCCCCAAATGCTCGGCGTGCACAACCTGACCGTCGAGGGTCCGGTGGTTCGCGTCACCGCGTCAACGGCGGCCGGGCAACAGTTTGCGGTCGCTCGCGCGTTGCGCGCCCGCGTGGCCGACCGGCTATTCCGCGACGCTCGCCGTCAGAAGTAGCCGGGTGCCGAGGTTGGCTTCGGGGGCGATCTCGAAGCGACCGTCGGCGAGCGGCTTGGCGTCGGGGACCTCGTGGGGATCGGTCGTAGTAAAGGCCACGTGATGCAACGCCGTCCTCGCCGGCGTCGAACACGCGGACGCGCCCGTTGCCCTTCCATCCGAACTCGACCCAGTCGAGCTCGAGTCAGCGCGTCGCGACCGCGGCCGATCTCATCGCCGTTGAGGAGGTGACCGAACAAGCGAATCCCGTCGTCAAGACGGGCGACGCCATGGCCGACGTAGTCGAGCGTCGACGGCGTGGACGGGCGCGACGGCGGGAAGCTCTCAGGCGCCGGCGAGTCCCACTCGTAGGCGGCCTGGGCGAGCTGAATCGACGACGCCCGGCGCGTCCTTCGGGTGCAGGAAGGCTTCCTTCCAACCGGGATCGGACAAGTCGACGCCGACGGGTCGGTAGCCCGCCGTTTCCGCGGCCGTCGATCGCGACCTCGATATCGGGCACCTTGTAGGTCATGTGGTGCGGACCCGGTCCGCGGTGATCGAGGAAGCGACGAAGGAAGTCGTTGCGCTCCCACTCGAATGGCATCAACGCCTCGATCTTCATCCCGTTGGCGTAACGGACCTGGGCCGACGCGAAGCCGTACGTCGGGCCGCCTGACACCCAACCACCACCGAGATCGGTGCGGTAACGGGGCCACAGGTCGTCCCACGTTTCGGCGGCCACCGCGAGATGGTCGAGATATGTCCCGGCGATCACGGTGCCAAGCCGACCATCTTCGCGAAACAAGTCGAGGTGCTCGTTGACCATGCGTTCGGTCGAGAAGTAGTTCTCGACGGCGGCGCGGCACTTGCCGCGGTCGAGTTGACCGGCGCGGCCGATGTCGGCGGCCATGGCCGCCACGTCGGCACAGAGGAAACCGGTGACGCCGTCCTCGACGATCTCAGGCGCCGCGCCCTCGGCGAAGGCGAGCACTGGGGTGCCGCACGCCAGCGCTTCGATCATCACGAGACCGAACGGTTCGTTCCATCGGATCGGGTTCAGCAGCGCGGTGGCTCCGGCGAGGAGTTCCAGCTTCTTCTCGTGCGGCACTTCGCCCAGGTACTGAATCTGGTCGCTCAGGTGCGGACGCACGAACTCGTCGAAGTACGCGTGTTCCCACGCTTCGCGCATCTTCGCCGCCATTAGCAACGGCACGCCCGCGGCCTCGGCCGCTTGCGATGGCGCGGTGCGGGCCCTTGTCCGGCGACATGCGTCCGAGGAACAAGCAGTAACCGCCCGCGCCCTCGCCGACGGGAAAGTCCGCCGCATCGACACCGTGGTGAATAACCCGCGCCACCTCCACGGTCGGCGCCGATGCCTTCTGCGCGTTGAGAGATCGCGATGATCGGCGTCGTCGACTTGTTCAGCCGTTCGTAAAGATCGGTCAGCTCCTCGTTGAACGGACCGTGGATCGTGGTGGCCACCGGCAGATCCGGGTAACGATCTGCCGCGTGGAACGGGCCGATGATCGAATGGTCGTGCACCACGTCGGCGCCCCACGCGGTGACGGCTTCGTACGCATGCATCACGTGCCGCTGTTCGGGCACGGCCATGCCGATGCGCATGCCCTCGGACTTCTCGAGCACCCACTGCATCGGCACCGGGCTGGTCGAGTCTCCGGTGGCGTAGAGCAACACGTCGTGGCCGGCGTTCTGGAAGCCCACGGAGAGTCGGTCCACGACGAGTTCGATGCCGCCGTAGAGAGCGGGCGGCACGGGCGCCCATGGGGGAGAGATGACGGCTATTCGCATTGGCCGAGATAATGGCAGGCTCGGCCCCGTGAACCGACCTTTCGACGCGCGGAAGCCGACGCGGGTTTTGTTCGGTGCCGTCGCCGCGGCATGCGTGGCGTTGGCGTTGGTGGCGCTCTTCGCACATGCGTTCACCGGCCGCTTCTCGTACGACGACGAGGGCTACATGCTCGTGTCGCTGCGCGGGTGGCTGAGCGGGCACGCCCTCTACGACGAGGTGTTCAGCCAGTACGGGCCCGGATTCTTTGTCGTGGTCGGCGGCGCGTTTCGGGTGTTCGGCCACACCGTCGTGTCGATCGAGGCCGCGCGCACCGCGACCGCCCTCATCGGTCTCGTGACGGCACTGTCACTGGGATACGCGACCGCTCGCGTGGCCCGCTCGGCCCCGGCCGGACTCCTCGCCGGCGGCGTCGCCGCACTGTGTTTTCCCATTGGCATCGAGGCCCCGCTGCACCCGACCCACATGGTCGAAGCGCTGGTCGGCCTTTCGCTGGTCGGTGTGGTCGTGCTTGACACCCGGGGGAAGTCTCGCGGAGCGGCGGTGCTGGTCGGCGTCACTGTCGGTCTTACGGCGCTGGGGAAGGTCAACGTTGGAGGCGTCCTGGTCGTCGCGCTCGCCGCCGGAATGGGCGTGACGGCGCGAAGCGCGCGCGCCGATGTGCGGCTGATCGCTCCAGTGGCGCTCGCCGCACTCGTGGCGGTGGTTGCCGCGGCGGGCGACTATCAGTCGCAGTTCGTGACCCTCCTTGCCCTCGCGGCGTTGGTGGTGTTGGTCGGAGCGCGCGGCGTGTCAGTCGCGGAGAGCCTGCCGATTCGCCGGCCGTTCGTGGTTGCCAGCGTCGCTGGACTGGCTGTGCTGGTGATCGCGGTCGCGACCGGCACGACCCTCGGCGCGCTGGCCCGAGGCACGGTGCTGGACGCCGCCGGCCAAGCCCGAGCGTTCACGGTCGAGATGACAGGAGGACAGCTCACTCTCGTTGCGTTAATCGCGATCGCCGCGGTCGCCGCTCTGGTGGACCTGCAACGACGTCCCGTCGTCAGCGGCATCGCGCTCGTGGGCATGGGCGCAAGCGCCTTTGTCGCGGCGTACCAACTTCGCTACGGCAGCGGTCTTGTCCACTCCGTCAACATGCTGGCGGCGGGCGTAGCGACCTCTTGGATAGTGCTGCGCACGACCGAGGATCGCGTGTCGTCAAGTCGTTTGGTGTTCTCCGCGCTTGGGGTGCTGTTGCCGCTACAGGCGTACCCCGTAGCCGGTGGCCAGAAATCCGCCGGCGCGCTGATGCTGCCCGCCATCGGCGCGATTGCGATCGTCGACGGATTGCGCCTGCTCGCGGCGGCACGCGCCGCCGTCATCGAACGGCTGATCGCGCCGACGCTGACTGCGGCCGCCATCGTGATCGGCCTGGCGGGCGCGGCGCGGGCACATCACGAATGGCGTGACGCCGCGCCTTTGCCCCTGGCTGGCACCCACGTGCGGGCGAGTCCTCGGGATGTCGCTGAGGTCGTCGATGTGTCAGCCGCTCTCGCCCAGTGCGAAACGTTCTTTGGTATGCCCGGCTTCAACTCCTTCTATCTCTTCGCCGACAAGCAACCCCCCACGTGGCAGAACGCTGGCGCGTGGATGATGTTGTTCGACCGCAAACGACAAGCGCGCGCTGTACGCGATCTACAGCGCGCCGAAGGACTGTGCGTGCTTCGGAACCCGACGATCGAGGCGAACTGGATACACGCCGGGCACGAAATCAAGGGACCACTGCGACCGTTTCTGGAGTCCAAGACCACCCTGGTCGCGACCGTGGGCGACTACGCGGTCTACCGCTAGCTACGAAGACTCATCCAAGAGGATGTAGACCGGTCGACGCTTGGTTTCCTCATACGCCCGGCCGACGTACTCGCCGATGACGCCAAGGCAGACGAGCTGCATGCCGCCGAGCACCAGGATGAGGATGTGAATCGAGGCAATCCCGGTCAGGTGGTAGAGGCCGACCAGTCGCAGGACCACCACCACCGGCACGGAGATCGCCGCCGTTAGCGAGACGAGCAGTCCGAGCAATGACGCGACGCGCAACGGAAGAACCGAGAACGACAACACGCCGTCGATCGCGAGTTGGGCCAGCTTGCGATACGGGTACTTGGAGGAGCCGGCGAAGCGAGCGTCGCGGTCGTACTGCACGGACTCTTGGCGGAAGCCCACCCAGGTCACCAGGCCGCGAAGGAAGCGGGACCGTTCCGGGAGCGCGTTCAATGCGTCGGCGGCGCGACGGCTGAGCAACCGGAAGTCGCCGCTGTTGCCCGGGTACGTGCGCAGCGCCGAGATCTTTCCGAGAAGCCAGTAGAACAACTTGATCAACGCGAGCCGCACGGGCGGCTCACCGGCCCGTTCGCCCCGCACCGCGTGCACGACGTCTGCGCCATTGCGCCAGCAGTCGACGAGAGCGGGGATGACTTCTGGCGGGTCCTGCAAGTCGGCATCGATCGTGACGACGGCGTCGCCACACGCGAGCTCGAGCCCGGCGGTCAACGCGGCCTGGTGCCCGAAATTCCGCGACAAATTGACAACGCGCACGTTGGGATCGAGCTTCGCCAGCGAGGCGAGCACGGCCGCCGTGTTATCCGACGATCCGTCGTTCACGAGCAGAATCTCGTGCTTGATTCCCTGCATTGCCAGCGACACCCGACGGTGAAATTCCGCGATGCCCGCTTCCTCGTTATAGACGGGCGCAACGATGCTCACCAAGGCGTTGGGGGAAGGACTCGGCACCTATCGCTCACTCCTGTGTCGTCGTGCGGCAGCGTACTTGTAGGTTGAAGAACAGCTTGAGTACTCCGCTCACTTCACATTTGTTGGCCCAGGAGCCAACCGCCGCCCGTCACTTTTGGTATCGGCTTCGAGCCAAGGCGGTTGACCGCTTCATCGCGCCGGGGTCGACCGTGCTCGACATCGGTGCAGGGGCGGGTTCGCTCGGCCTGATTCTGCAGCGTCAACGCCCCGACGTGACCTACCGCTTCCGGGAGCCTGAGCCGGAGCTGAACGCTCTGCTCGAAGCCACCTTCGGCGCGCAAAAGAACGCCCCGGCCGGCACCGAGTTCAATGCGCCCACGTGCGCGGTGCTGCTCGACGTGGTCGAGCACGTCAGCGACGACGTCGCGCTCATCAAGGCGGTGGCCGCCGAGCTCCCGGGCGGATCGACGATCGCTGTCACCGTCCCCGCTTTTCGCCTGCTCTGGTCGCGCTGGGACGTCACCGTGGGCCACTTCCGTCGCTACAACCGGAAACAGATTCGTCGGACGCTCGCCGACGCGGGGCTTACCGCCATCGACGCGCGGTACCTGTTTCCCGAGTTGTTCCCGGTGGCACTCGCCCGGCGGCTGCTGCGCCTTGACGGCGGCGAGGACTTTCCTCCGGTGGCGCGCCCGGTCAACTGGTTGTTGCTCACCATCGGTTCCATCACGCAGCGCTTCGGTCGGCTCGCACCCTGCGGCACATCGGTAGTCGCCGCGGGCGTGACCGGCCCGAAGTCCTAACGCGAAAGAGCCCCGCCGTCGGACGCCAGCGTCCGAGGCGGGGCTAAATCGTTAAACGGTTAGCGCTCGACTACGACCGTGTCGCGGCCGCCGTCCCTGGCGCGGCTGAAGCCACCCCAGCTGCTCCAGAAGATGAGCGAGAGAAGTGCACCTATTGCGCCCACGATCATGAGGATGTTGCCGATCGTGTGAAGGTTCACACCGGTGGTTTCGTTCACCGTGATCGCGAAGCGCAGGATCGCGCCGACTGCAAACAAGAAAATGCTGGTTCCGATGCCCATGGTGTTGCCTCCTTGGGTTAGTGGTATTCGAGAATCGGGATTACCCACGTGCGGGGAGCAAATAACCGCGCGCTGCGTGGTTGATTCGCGCGTAGCGCGGGTAGTTGTCCCGCGACATGTCGCCCGAAAACTTGCCGTGTTACGCCGCCGTTGGCGTGTTGGTCTTCCTGACTGCCGCGCTCGGTGGGACACGCGATTCGGCGGCGTCATCGAGCAGCATCCGCGACGTCGACAACGTGGCCGCCGTCAGGGTCGCCGCACAACCGGTCGCGGCGACTGCCGATCTTCCAGAACTGGTGTTTCAGTTCCGCGACGCACTGGAGGCGGTCTACGGGCAGCTCTTGTTCGAGTCCGAAGCACGCAACCCCGAGGCGCTGACGACGGCGTGCGCGCCAGTGTTGGCTGAGGGGCCGGCACTAGCGAAGGCGCTCGACGACGCGCGGCCGCCGGCGGCTCGCCAAATAGTTGGCCAACTCCTCGCGGCCGCCGCGCCGATCATCGACGCCTCCGCGTCGGACCTCATGGTCATGACCGCTGACGACGCCGAGTGGATCCATCGTGAATTCACCCGCTACCGCGAGCTGGCGTTCGACTTCGCTGAGGCGGTCGCTCCGGCTGCGTAGCCGGCGCGCAGCATGCTCACACCCAGCCGCCTCGCGCGTTACAAGGATCTTGGTCTGCTTCTCGTGAAGCACGCCGCCGTTGGGCGCGCCGCGATGGCGACGGACCCGGCGATGGTTGTCGACGACGACGCAGTGCGCGCCGACGCGGAGCGCTTCGCCGCCGATCTCGAGACGATGGGCCCGACCTTCGTGAAACTCGGCCAGCTGCTGTCAACGCGCGGCGACCTTCTCCCGTCGGCCTACCTCGTGGCCTTGAGTCGCTTGCAGGACAACGTGGCGCCGTTCTCCTTCGAGGAGGTGGAACGCACCGTCACGACTGAGCTGGGCGTACGCATCTCGAAGGCGTTCGCCCGCTTCGAGGACCGCCCGCTGGCTTCCGCCTCCCTCGGCCAGGTCCATCGCGCGGAACTGCGCGACGGTCGGCCGGTCGTTGTGAAAGTGCAGCGGCCCGAGATCCGCGCCCAGATCGTCGACGACATGGACATCATCGAGTCGATGGCGAATTTTGCCGACAGCCACACCGAAGTCGGTCGGCGATACGGCTTCGCCGATATGGTCGCCGAGTTCCACCGCTCGCTGATGGCCGAGCTCGACTATCGCACCGAGGCCGCCAACCTCGAAACGCTCGGCCGGAACTTGCGTGATCATCCGCTGATCGTGGTGCCGCAACCCGTGGCCGACTACACGACGGGCGTCGTGCTCACGATGGAGTACATCGACGGGCGCAGCCTTGGCGCGATCGGCCCATTCGGCTTGATGGAGGTCGACGGGCCCGCGCTCGCCGAAGCGTTGTTCTCCGCCTACATGCAGCAGATCCTCGTCGACGGCTTCTTCCACGCCGACCCCCATCCGGGAAATGTGTTGGCCACCGCCGATGGTCGACTGGCGTTGCTCGACCTCGGCATGGTGGCGCGGATTGCGCCGGAGATGCAGGACAGCCTGCTGAAGCTTCTGCTCGCGATCAGCGAAGGCCACGGTCAGCGCGCGGCCGACGTCGCCGTCTCCATTGGCCAGAAGCTCGACGGCTACGACGCCGACGAGTTTCGCCGCCGCGCCGCCGACCTCGTCGGGCGCCACCAAGGCACGACGATCCGCGAGATCCAAGCGGGCGCGGTGGTGGGCGAGCTCACGCGCATCGCCGGCGCGTGCGGCCTTCGCTTGCCGCCCGAGCTCACGATGCTCGGCAAGGCGCTGCTCAATCTCGACGAGATCGCGCGCACGCTCGATCCGACCTTCGACCCGACCGCCGCCATCGAGCGTGAAGGTGGCGAGCTGATGCGGCGCAAGCTTGCGCAGGCGGCGACGCCGGCCAACCTGATGTCGGCGGCGGTCGAGGCGAAAGAATTCGCCGAACGGTTCCCTGGCCGCGTCAACAAGGTGATGGACGCGCTCGCCGAAGGTCAGCTCACGCTCAACGTGCAGGGCATTGACGAGAAGGACATCATCCGCGGCGTCCAGAAGCTCGCCAACCGGCTCACAACCGGGCTGGTAGTCGCGTCGCTGGTGATCGGCGCCGCGTTGATCATGCGCATCCCCACCCGCACGGAGCTGTTCGGCTATCCGGCGCTGGCGATCGTGCTCTTTATCGTCGCGGCGGTCGCCGCACTGGTGCTCGTGGTCGGCATCCTCTGGAGCGACCTGCCGCAACGCCGGCGACGCTGATCACGTCATCGGTACGACGGTGAAGACCTCCATGTTGTGGCCGTCCGGGTCGGAGAAGTAGAAGCCCCGTCCACCGTTGCGCGCGTTCACGACGCCCGGTACGCAGTGCCGCCCGTCCGCGAAATACGTGATACCGGCGTTGACGATGCGCTCGAAGATCGCGTCGAACTCCTCGTCGTCAACCAGGAACGCGCAGTGCTGCGAAATGAAGGTGTCGGCGTCGTCGTAGTCGAGCGTCACGCCGTTCGAAACCTCGACCACCACGAAGTGGCTAACCGGTCGCGGGGGCGCGAGCCCGAGGATGTCGGCGAGGAACTTCGCCGAGTTCACCTTGTCGCGACTGGGGATGACGATGTGGTTCAGCTGGACGGCCATCTCAGTTGCTGAACCTTCGGGCCAGGTGACTGAGGATGCCCGTTTGCAGGGCGGCGGCCTCCGCAGGGTGCTCGCTCGCGAAGGTGTCGAAGGCGGCCGCCTCGAGTAGCAGAGTCTCCACTGGCTCGAGGGCGGTTGTCGTCGCGCCACGCGGACGCCGGAAGAACATCGCCATCTCGCCTTCCGGCTCACCGGGACCGGAACGACCCATGACGGACCCGCCCGCTCGGACTTCGGTCTCGCCCCGCACGATGAAGTAGCAGTCGCGGTCGGCGGAGCCCTCGACGATCAAGGTGTCACCCTCGACAAAGGTCTGTGGACGCACGTGATCGGCGAGCCATCGGACCACGTCGTCGGGCACGTCGACGAGGCATTGCATCGGGCGCAGTGCGTCAAACCGCTCTGACATCGCGGCTCACCTTACGACTGACCGGACATTCCGTGCCGGCCTCGGTACCCTCCGCTCGCATGGCGCCGAGTACCTCTATCCGGCGCGCCGCGCTCGCCCTGCTGCTGTTGCCGGTGATGACCGCTGCTTGCAAGGGCCCGGGATCGGAGATGCCGTTGCGAGCTTCCACGGACCGCGCGACCACGCTGGTAGCGCCGGCCACAACCACGCTCGCCCCGACGACGATTACCACGGCGGCGCCGCCCGTCACGGTTGCCGCCCCTCCTCCGGTTGCCCGCTCGGTGCTGGACACGGGCTTTCGCCCGTTCCTGTCGGCCGCCGGCGTGACGCTCAGCTATCCGACGGCGCGCGTCGAACGCGTCGGGTTCCACGAGTCGACAAAGTACGGAGCCCGGCTACTCGACGTGCTGCCCGGCGCGGGCGAGACCTTCGCCATGCCGAGCCGCGACCGCAAGACGTCGGCCAACACGGCGGCCGACATTCTCTCGGATCCCGACGGCGAGGTCCGCTCGCCGGTGAGCGGCGTCGTCAAGCGCGGCGGCACGTACGTCCTTTATTGCAAGCACAGCGACTCGTACCTGGTCGTCGAACCCGACGACAATCCCGGCTGGGAGGTCAAGCTGCTGCACATCAGCGGCCTCACCGTGGGAGCCGGACAGCGCGTGGAGGCGGGGGTGACACGGGTGGCCGCGCACCCGACGCGCCTGCCGTTCAAGTCACAGGTCGAGGACTACAGCGCGGCGCCGGTGTGGCCCCACGTTCACCTTGAGGTCGTCGACCCGACGATCAAGAATCCGCCCGGCGTCGGCGGCAAGCCCTGCTCCTAGAGTCCTTGGGCGGGCAGCAGGCGTCGCCAGTCCCTTCAAGTGACAACGCCCTTCAGCTTCATCTTCTGACCATTAGCCACGGCTACGGGGCTGACCTCCACGGTGAGCCCGGTCAACTGAAACGTGCGACGAGGTGGCGTGCCCAACGCACGCGGGTACGGCACGTCGACTTCGAACCCCAGCCCCGGGGCCTTGGGCAGCACCGGAACCGGGAGAACTGCTGACGATCGGTTGGCGGCGTCGCGGACCTTCTGGATGGCCGGCAGCAACATGCCCGTGGCGTCGGCGCCGATGAGATTGCCAAGAACCTGATTGCCGGACGCGGGCGAGCGCGGCGGAGGTGGGGGAGGCGGAGGAGTCGCGGTCGGCCCGGGGAAGCTGGGGAGTTCGATCCGGCCGTCACCGTCGAAATCTCCAACGCGGTTGAGCAGCGGAAGAATCAAGGAGCCCGCTCCGACCTTCCTGATTGGGGTTAGTGGTGGGAGCGCGCCGGCAGTGAGCCGTCGCAGCTCGCGAACCCTCGCGCCGATGCGCGCGGCCTCGTCCTTGAGATCAGCGAAGAGGTCCGTGCCGATCAGGTTGCCTTGGACGACGTTCCCGCCCGTGTTGCGTGCGGCCGAAGCCGGCGACGCTAAGAGTCCCACTAGGAGGGCGACGCTAAGTGCCAGCGCGGTAGTAAGACGGCGCATCAAAGCGCTCCTTGCCCGAACCCCACACGGAGTCCGCTGCTGACACTGTACGCGGGTACGTCCCGCGACGACACAAGGGTGGGCGTAACAGGACTCGAACCTGTGACCTCAGCCGTGTGAAGGCTGCGCGCTAACCAGCTGTGCCATACGCCCTGACGGGCCAGCGACCCTACTCGCCGTCGGCGCGCGTTAAGAGCCGGCGCGCAGCTGGGCGGCTTCGGCGACGAGCCGCTTCGCACCCTCGAGATCGCCGCCGCGCGCCGGCGAGAAGCGCGGCCTCGTCGCGACACTCTGCGAGCCGCTGCGCCCGTCCGATCTTGGGTGACAACGCCTCGGCCCGCACGAGCAACTCCTCGGCGTCGTCGAGTCGGCCTTCTTCGCGGGCGAGCGCGGCGAGGCTCCACGTCGGCCACCACAACAGGCTGCGCCAGCCCGACGCGTCGGCCAGCTTCAAGCTCTCGTCGAGGATCTCGTGCGCGACAACGAAGTCACCCATGCGGCGCGCGAGCTCGCCGCGGCTGTGCAGCGCGGCGGACAGTTGCACCTCGGCGCCCGTAGCCCGCGCCCGCTCGACGGCTTCGTCGAGCGCGACCGACGCCGGCTCGTAGTCGCCCGCTTCGAGCGCCGACCAGCCCGCCAGGTTGAGGGCGCGTGCGAGCGCCGCGTCGTCGCCGCTTCGCGCCAGGCTTCGGCGGACTGTTCGAAATGCCGGCGCGCCGACGACGCGTCTCCATCGGTCAGTGCCATCTCGCCGAGCGTCGTGTGGAGCCACGCGATCGCGTTCGGCGTGCCCAACCGATGCCACAACGCGAGCGCCTCTTCGATGCGGGCGGTCGCGGCCGCCTCGTCGCCGTCGGCGGTGGCCAGGCCGGCCATGACCGTCAGGTGTTCGGCCACCATCCGTTGATCGCCGAGGTCGCGTGCGAGCGCGTGCCCTTCGTCGGCGAGCGCGCGCGCTTCGGCGCGGTTGCCGTCTTCGAACGCGACACGCGACAACGCGTGGGTGAGGGTCGCGATGCACGCGTTTGTCGCCTTCGATCGCGCGCGAGCTGGAGCGCTTCTTCGTACAGGTTGCCGGCGCCCTCATTGTCGCCCTGCTGCGCAGCCAGCAGCCCTAGGTTGCGCAGCGCGATGGCGCGGTGGCGATCGTCGGCCGCCTCGTTGGCGGTTGTGAGCGCTTCGTTGAGCTGGGCGCGAGCCTCGTCGTAGGCGAAGCGGTTGCGCGCCAGCGCGCCTAGGTGGTTGAGCGTGCGCGCCATGCCCGCGGGGTTGTTGAGGCTGCGCCATTTGACGAGCGCCGCGTTCAGGTACTGCTCGGCCGCTTCGTTGTCGCCCTGTTCGGTGGCGAGGGCACCGACCGCGTCCTGGGCGCGGGCGATCAACACTTGGTCGACGCCGTCGACGTCGTCGAGTCCTTGTTCGATCCATCGGCGACCACCGTCCCAATCGCACCGCACGAGCCAGTAGCGCCACAACGCGACCGCCGGCTCGAGCGCGGCCGCGCCAAGCCAGCTGAGCGACGCCCGGATGTTGGCGTCATCGGCTGCGAGGCGCGCCAGCCACTCGGACTGCATTGGTCCGGTGAGCTCAGGCTCCGCTTCCAGCGCGAGCCCGCGAAAGAACATGGCGTGACGGTCGCGGGCGGCGGTCACTTGGCCTTGGTCGTCGGCGAGGCGCTCGAGCGCGTACTGCCGAATTGTGGCCAGCATCCGATACCGCGACGCGCCGTCCTGCTCTTCGACGACCACGAGGCTGCGCGCCACGAGGCGACCGAGCGCGTCGACAACTTCGTCGTCGGTGAGGATCCCGAAGGCGGCGACCGCGACAGCAGCGTCGAGGTTCCACCCGCCGGCGAACGTGGCCAACCGCGCGAACAGGGTCTTTTCGATGTCCTCGAGTAACTGGTAGCTCCAGTCGACCGTGGCGCGCAGGGTCTGTTGGCGCGCCATCGCCGCGCGACTGCCCCCGGTCAACAACCGGAACTGGTCGTCGAGGCGGGCCGCGATCTCTTCGACGCTCAGCGCCGCCACCCGACCGGCAGCGAGCTCGATAGCCAAAGGGATGCCGTCGAGGCGGCGGCAGATGGCGCGCACCGTGCTGAGGTTGGTGTCGGTGAGCGCAAATCCGGGTCGGCGCTCGGCCGGCGCGCGCCGCGAACAGCTGCAACGCCTCGGCGTCCGACATGGGCCCGATCGACAGCACGCTCTCGCCCGGGATACCGAGCGCTTCCTGACTGGTCGCGAGGACGACGAGCTGCGGGCAACGCGTCAGCAAGTCCGATACGAGCGAGGCAATTGGCGCGACGAGATGCTCGCAGTTGTCGAACACCAGCAGAACGCAGCGCGTCACGAGCGCTTCGGCGAGTGACGCGGCGCTCGGCCGTCCTTGCTCGTGGCGAATGTCGAGGGTGGCCGCCACGGTGGCCGCAACTTGGTCCGGGTCGTTGATGCCGGCGAACTCGACCAGCCACGCGCCCTGCGGGAACGCGTCGACCACGTCGGACGCGACTTGCAACGAGAGACGGGTTTTACCCGAACCACCCGTGCCGGTGAGCGTGACCAGCGACGCCGCGCCGCTGCGAATCAGTTCGGACGCTTCGGCGCGTTCCTCGAGCCGGCCGATGAAGCTCGTGATCGGTTTGGGCAAGTTCCCGGGCACGGCGTCGGCGCGCACGCCCGGGAACTGCGAACGCAGGTCGTCGCGGCTCAACTGCCACAGGTGGGTCGGCGAGGGCAGGTCCTTGAGGCGATGCCGGCCGAGGTCCTCGAGCGCAGACCCATCCGGCGCACCGCCGGCGAAATGCAGCGCCGACGCCGACAGCAACACCTGCCCGCCGTGGCCGGCGGCACAAATGCGCGCCGCTTCGTGCACCGCGAGACCCACGTAATCGCCGTTTCGGACCACCGCTTCGCCGGTGTGTAGGCCGATACGGACGCGCAGCGGGGGATCGGGCCACGGGAAGTTCGTCACCGCCGCCTGGGCTTCTACCGCACCAGCGAGGGCGCGGGCGGCGTCGTCAAATGCCACGAACACGGCGTCGCCCCGGGTGCCGACCTGAACGCCTCCGTGACCCGTTAACGGGCCATCGAGAAGTTCGTAGTGGGTCGTGAGCAAGTCCGGCCACGCATCGCCATGGGCTTGGATGAGGTGGGTCGAGCCTTCGATGTCGGTGAAGAGGAAGGTGACAACGCCTTCAGGAAGCGACCGCACGTTGCCGTCGGACAAAGGAAGGGGTCCTAGTTGTCAGACGAGCGAGCGAAAGTAGCCATGGCCTGCAGGACGATCGCGATTCCCCAGCCGAGAATCACCCATGCCGGCCAGAAGTAGCCGGCACCGGCGAGGACCCACACCCCCACCAGGAACACGTTGACCACGACGTACAAACGGGCGTGCACGATGAAGGCAGTACGGGCCATTCGCTCAAGACGGTCGTGACGCTCGGCCGGAAGCACGGTCTCAGGTTAACGTTGCGTCAGGACGAGAGGAGTTCTTCATGCAGGTCAGGGACAAGATCTATATCGACGGCGCGTGGGTGCCGTCGACGGGCGCCGGTGCGCTCGAAGTCATCAACTCGACAACCGAAGAGGTCATGGGGACTATCCCCGAAGGGACCGCGGATGATGTCGAGAAGGCAGTCGCGGCAGCCAAGAAGGCGTTTCCCGCCTGGGCGGCCACGCCGCGCGAAGAGCGCGGCAAGTACCTCCAGCGCATCACCGAAGGTCTCGGCGCGCGCATGGCTGAGATCGCGCAGACCGTGTCGGGCGAAGTCGGCATGCCGCTAAACCTCAGCATGCTGATCCAGGCCGGCCTGCCCGCCGCCAACTGGGGTGCGATCGGCGCGCTGCTCGACACGTTCGAGTTCGAGACGCAGGTCGGCAACTCGCTGATCGTCCGCGAGCCCGTCGGTGTCGTCGGCGCTATCACGCCGTGGAACTACCCGTTGCACCAGATCACGTTGAAGGTCGCGCCCGCGCTCGCCGCTGGCTGCACCGTCGTGCTCAAGCCGTCGGAAGTTGCGCCGCTGAACGCGTTCATCCTCGCCGAGATCATCAACGACGTTGGTCTGCCCCCGGGCGTGTTCAACCTCGTCACCGGCGTCGGCCCCGTGGTGGGCGAAGCGATCGCGTCGCACGAAGACGTCGACATGGTCAGCTTCACCGGCTCCACCCGCGCCGGTAAGCGCGTCGCCGAACTGGCGTCGCAGACCGTCAAGCGCGTTGCGCTCGAACTCGGCGGCAAGTCGGCCAACATCATCCTCGACGACGCCGACTTGCAAGCAGCCGTTACCGACGGCGTCGGCAAGGCGTTCCTCAACTCGGGCCAGACGTGCTCGGCGCTTACGCGCATGCTCGTGCCCCGCGACAAGCTCGCCCAAGCCGCTGAAATCGCCGGCGCAGTCGCGCAGACCTTTACGCCCGGCGACCCCTTCGGCGGCGAAGCCAAGCTCGGCCCGCTCGTATCGGACGCGCAGCGCACCCGCGTACGCGACTTCATCCAGAAGGGCATCGACGAAGGCGCCACGCTTGTCACCGGCGGCGTCGCGTCGCCCGAGGGGCTCGACAAGGGTTTCTTCGTCCAGCCGACGGTCTTCTCCGATGTCACCAATGACATGACGATCGCCCAGGAAGAGATCTTTGGTCCCGTGCTGTCGATCATCGGCTACGACACCGAGGAAGAAGCGATCGAGATCGCCAACGACACGATCTACGGCCTCGCCGGCGGCGTGTGGTCCGGCGATGCCGAGCGAGCCAAGAGGGTCGCCCTGCAGATCCGCACCGGCCAGGTCGAGGTGAACGGCGGTTCGTTCAACCTCGCCGCCCCGTTCGGCGGCTACAAGCAGTCCGGTCTCGGTCGTGAAGCCGGCACCTTCGGTCTCGAGGAGTTCCTCGAGATCAAGTCGCTGCAGCTCTAGTTCTCACTAACGTCAACGGGCGTGATTAGCAGCAGGGGCCGCCGTCTCGTCGCGCTTGGCGCGATGGTGACGGCGGCTTCTGTCTTTTCCATGCCCCCTGTGCTGGCCAAGACGTCCCTTGAGTCCGAAGATCGCGGCGGCGCAGAAAGCGGCGAACGCGGCGGCCGCCCATCTGAGTCAGGCGAGCACCGAGTTGGCCAAGGCACAGGCCGACATCGCCAAGTTCAAAGTGCAATCGGCGTCGCTTGCGTCAAGGCTCGACACCCTCGAACAACGGCTGAAGATCTTTGCCGTGCGCGAGTACACCTCGGGCCAGCGCGAGGCCGACAACCTGCTCGCGGAGGACCCCAATCAGTCAGCGCGCAACGGATTCCTCGTGCGAAGCCTGACCAACGAGTCGATCGACGAGCTCGAGGAATACCGCGTGCCGCGCGCCGATGAGGCGGTCAACCGCGCCGCGCTCGATGCGCGCATCAGAGAACGCACCGCGACGGTTCGCAAGCTTCAAGCCGCCCGCGCGGCGGCGACGGCACAACTGAACACGTTGGGCAAAGCGATGAAGGCGCAACGGAGCGGCCTGCGCATTTTGGCGACGGGAGCGTGGGTGTGTCCCGTGCAGGGCGCCGCGCGCGTTCTCGCAACGACTGGGGTGACGCCCGCTCCGGCGGGCGTTCGCACCGGGGCACGGACATCCTCTCGCCCCGCGGGACGCCCGTTGTTGCTCCGGTCGCGGGCTCGGTGACGCACGAGAAGCGGTGGGCTCGGGGGCCTACGCGTTCTACCTGCGCGGCATCGGACGGCAACACCTACTACGGCGCGCACCTCGCGAGCTTCGGCGCCACCGGACGGGTCGCGCAAGGTCAGAGTCATCGGCTACGTCGGCAACAGCGGCAACGCCCGCGGCGGCCCGTCGCACTTGCATTTCGAGATTCATCCGGGAGGCGGCCGAGCCGTCAATCCCTACGGCACGTTGCGGACCTACTGCTGAGCACGACCGATCTCGGCGACGCGCTCGGCGCGGTTCTCGGCGCATCGTCGATCGACGGCCTGCGCCGACTCTCGGGCGGCGCCAGCCGTGAGACGTGGTCGTTCACCGCGACCATCGACGGTGCGGAGTGCGCCCTCATCTTGCGCAAGGACCCGCCGGGCGCGGTATCCGGCGGCTTCGGCACGCGAGGCGGTGCTGCTGCGCGCCGCGGCCGACGGTCGGCGTGCCGGTGCCAGCGGTTGTCGCCAGCGGCGAAGGCGACGCCGACGGTATCGGCGCGCCGTACATCGTGATGAACCATGTCGACGGCGAGACGATCGCCCGTCGCATCTTGCGTGAAGACGAGTTCGCGGCGGCGCGCCCGCTGATGGCGCGTCAGTGCGGTGAGATCCTCGCCGCCATCCATTCCATGCCCGCTGGACGTGGTGGCCGATCTTCCCGACGACGACCCGCTGGAGAAGTACGCGGCAGGTGTACAAGGCCTTCGGCCAACCGCACCCGACCTTCGACCTCGCGCTCAAGTGGCTGCGCGAACGCCGACCGGCCTCGTCACGCCGCACGATTGTCCACGGCGACTTTCGTAACGGCAACCTCATCGTCGGCGCCTGAGGGTGTGCGTTCGGTGCTCGACTGGGAACTCGCGCACGTCGGGGATCCGATCGAGGACCTCGGATGGTTGTGCGCGAACGCGTGGCGTTTCGGCGGCGAGCTTCCCGTGGGCGGCTTCGGCACCTACGACGACCTCGTGGCCGGTTACGAAGCCGGCTCGGGCGTGAGCGTCGACCGGGGCGCGCTCAACTGGTGGGAGGCTGCCGCCAACTTGTCGTGGGGCGTGATCTGCATCGCGCAGGCGGCGACGCACCGCAGCGGCGCGGTGCGCTCCGTCGAACTGGCGGCCATCGGTCGGCGCGTGTGCGAGACCGAGTGGGACCTCCTGGGCAACTTCGCCGCGGCGCGGCTGGCCCTCGTGACGCGAAGACCCCACGACGTGCCGACGGCCGCCGAGTTGGTGGAGGCGGTACGCGAGTACCTCGAACGGGACGTCATGACCTCGACCGAGGGTCGCGTCCAGTTCCACGCCCGTGTCGCGGTGAACGTGTTGAAGATGGTCGAGCGTGAGCTCGCCGTCGGCGTCGGCGCAGGCTGACGCGCACGCCCAGCGTCTCGCGACCTCGGCGTCGCCTCAGAACAGGAGCTGTCCGACGCGATCGCGTCCGGTGCGCTGGACGACCGCCTCGACGAGGTCGTCGCGGTGGTTCGGGCCACCGTGGCCGACAAGCTGGCCGTGGCTAACCCGCGGTACATCGGCAACGTGGCAGGCTGAGGTCGATGCACGTAGGGGTACTTGGTGGCACCGGCCCGGCCGGTTCGGGGCTTGGCGGTGCGACTGGCGTCGGTCGGCCTTGAAGTGACGATTGGTTCGCGCACGAAGGAGCGCGCCGACGAAAAGGTCGAGGAGCTGCTCGCGAAGTGGCCCGACCACAACCTGCTGCTCGACGGCGGCGACAACAAGCGCGCCGCGTCGGCCGACATCGTGGTGCTCGCCACGCCCTGGGACGCCGCCGCCTCGACCGTGCAGAGCGTTGCCAACCAACTGGCAGGCAAGGTCGTGATCTCGATGGCCAACGCCCTGGCCAAGGTCGGCGACGAGTTCCAGCCACTGGTGCCGCCCCGCGGTTCGGTGGCGGCGTCGTCCAGGCAGTGCTGCCGGCAGTCGCACGTCGCGGCGGCGTTCCACCATCTGCCCGCCCGCGAACTGGCCGACATCGAGCATCCGGTCGAAAGCGACGTGTTGATCTGCTCGGATCACAAGTCGGCGATCGAGACGACGTCGGAGATCGTGCGGCTGATTCCCGGTTGCCGCGCCCTCGACTCGGGCCGGCTGTCGAACGCACTCGCAATCGAGGCGTTCGCGGCGGTGATCCTTCAGCTGAACGTGCGCTACAAGACGCGGGCCGCGGTGCGCCTCACCGGCATCGACGCGTGACCATGAAGCTGTTCGACACGGCGCGTCAGGCCGTCGTCGAGTTCACTCCCGGGCCGACGGTCACGATGTACACGTGCGGCATCACGCCGTATGACTCGGCGCACATCGGCCACGTTGCGGCCTACCTCACTTACGACGTGTTGCAGCGCCGTTTGCGCGACATCGGTCACGACACGCAGTGCGTGCGCAACGTCACCGACGTCGACGACGACATTTTGCGCAAGGCGCGCGAGGTCGGCGTGTACTACCTCGATCTGGCAGCCGAGGAGATGGCGAAGTTCGACGCGGCGATGACCGCGCTCGGTCTGCTGCACGTGCTTCTCCGAACCGCGCGCCACGTCGGCGATTCCCGACATCCTCGGATTCATCGGGATGGTGCTCGACTCCGGTCACGCCTACCAGGCGGGCGGGGCGGTGTACTTCTCGGTCGCAAGTTGGCCGAAGTTCGGTCAGGTGAGCCACTACACGCGCGAGCAGATGCTGGAGTACGCGCGCGAGCGGGGTGGCAACGTCGACGATCCGAACAAGCAGGATCCGCTCGACTTCGTGTTGTGGCAGCCGTCAGCCGAAGGCGAGCCTTGGTGGGAGTCGCTGTGGGGCCGCGGGCGTCCGGGGTGGCACATCGAATGCTCAGCGTTGGCCATGCGCGAACTCGGCGAGACGATCGACCTGCACGGCGGCGGCGGCGACCTGATTTTTCCGCACCACGAGTGTGAGGCCGCCCAGTCCGAAGCCGCCACGGGCGCGCCGTTCGTCCGTCACTGGATGCACCAAGGCATGGTGCGCCTCGACGGCGAGAAGATGAGCAAGTCGCTCGGCAACCTCGTGTTCGCCGAGCAGCTGTGCAAGGAGTGGGACCCGGCGGCGATCCGTCTCGCCTGCCTGAGCAATCACTACCGGCCCGGGTGGGACTGGGACGACGAACTGATGCCCACGGCCGCAGCACGGCTCGCGGCCTGGCGCGCCGGCGGGACGGCGACGCGGCGCTGGACGACGTGCGGGCCTGTCTTGACGACGACCTCGACACGCCCGGCGCGATCGCCGCGATCGACGCCGCGGCCGCGTCAGGCCACGGCGTGTCGGAAGCGGCAGCGCTACTCGGCGTCTCTCTCTAGTGCGCCGACGCGCGAGGGCCGCCGCGCTCGCGGTCGTGCTCATCGCGGCTGTTGTCCGCGTCGCCGGCGCGTGCCAAGACCTCGGCGTCGCTGGTCGCGCGCCTCGCCGCCGCCAACGCCGTGTTGGCGGAGCGCGCCGCCGCCCAGGTGGCCCACGACCGCGACGCGTTCGAGGCGACCATCGACCCGGAGGCGCCAACGGCGTTTCGCGACGCGCAGCTCCGCGGCTTCGACGGCCTGGCGTCGCTGCCCGTCGCCGCACTGGCGTACACCGCGATCGACTCGACGGCGACCTCACCACGGCGGTCAACCGCGCCGAGTATGGCGGTGCGCCGGTGCTACTCGTCGAGACCACGCGCGAGTTGACGTTCACCTACGACGACCGCCCGGCGATCGACGACATGTTCTGGACCTTCGTCAAGCGCGGCGGCAAGTGGTACGTCGGCGGTGACGACGACGTTGCCGACCTCGGTCTCGAGACCACCGTCTCGATGTGGGATCACGGTCCGGTTGTCGCAGTCAAGAGCGAGCATTCATGGTGCATCGACCCACCCCGACGCCGCCGCGCGGGGCCAAGCGCTGCTCGACATCACCGAAGCCGCGCTCGCGACGCTCGGCACCGCGATGGACGCTCCCGTGGTCGGGCCGGCTGGTCGGGTTCGTGCCGAACTCGCCCGCCGAACTCGGCGACCTCATCCAGGCGACGGTCGACGTGACGAAGTTCGTGGCCTTCGTCGCCTACGGCTTCGATCCAGTCACGCTGCGGGCGACGTCGCCGCGTCTCTACATCCAGGACACCAACCTCTCGCGCGTACGGCGTGGCCCAGCAGACCGAGACGCTCGTCCACGAACTCACCCACGCGGCGGGTTCGCCATTTGCCGGGGCGTTCACTCCGGCATGGGTGCACGAAGGTCTCGCCGACTGGGTGGCGGGCGGCACCGACGAAGGCGTACCCGCGCGGTACTGGCGCGGGTGACCACGCGCCGCGTGACGACCAGTTCGGCGCCGGTTCGCAGGGCCAGATCATGCGGGCGTACCGCGATTCGCGGTCGCTCATCGCGACGCTGGCGCGGGTCGCGTCACCCGCCGCGCCTTTCGATTTGTTGCAGCGCTCGGCGACGAACCGGTGCAAGCGGGCGGGAAGACCTGGGCGCTCGATCAGGCGCTGGCGTCGGTCGGCGTCGCGTCGATCGCCGAGCTCGAAGCGGCCTGGAAGCGCGGCTAAGCGGTAATCAGTTCTTCGTCGGAGAGCGTAGTTCCCGTAATCTTGGGTGATGCCCGACCAGATCAGTGTCTCGCTCCCGGATGGCTCCACCCGCGTCCTGGACAAGGACACGACGACGGCGGATCTGGCGGCCGCGATCGGAAAACGCCTGGCGGCTGACGCCGTGGCGGCGGTCGTCGACGGCAACGAAGTCGATCTCAACATACCGCTTGTCGGACGGCGCGAGCGTGTCGATCGTCACCGCCGGAACCGACGAAGGCCGCCACGTGCTGCGCCACTCGACCGCTCACGTGCTCGCGCAAGCCGTCACGCAACTGTGGCCCGGCGCCAAGTTCGCCATCGGCCCGCCCATCACCGACGGGTTCTATTACGACTTCGACCTGCCGGGCGGCGCGCACTTCACCGACGACGACCTGGGCGTCATCGAGGAACAGATGCGCGAGATCGTCAAGGCCGACCAGCCCTTCGTCCGCGAGGTCCACACCGTCGACGAAGGCCTCGCGCTGTTCGCCGATCAGCCCTACAAGCGCGAGATCATTCAAAGTGTCGAAGCGGCCGAAGGCGCAGGCGACGGCGTAGTGACCGCGTATCGCAACAGCGACGACTTCGTGGATCTGTGCCGCGGTCCGCACGTGCCGTCGACGGGCAAGCTCGGACACTTCAAGCTGATGCGCGTCGCCGGCGCGTACTGGCGCGGCGACGAACACAACCAGCAGCTCCAGCGGATCTACGGCACCGCGTGGGAGTCGAAGAAGGCGCTCGATGAGCACCTGCAGCGACTCGAAGAGGCCGAGAAGCGCGATCACCGCCGCCTCGGCGCCGAGCTCGACCTGTTCAGCTTCCCGACCGAGATCGGCAGCGGGCTCGCGGTCTTCCATCCCAAGGGTGGCACCGTGCGCCGCATCATGGAGGACTACTCGCGCAAGCGGCACGAGGAGGCGGGCTACAGCTTCGTCAACACTCCCCACATCACCAAGGCCGGTCTTTTCGAGACCTCGGGGCACCTCGAGTGGTTCGCCGAGGGCATGTTCCCGCCGATGGACGTCGACGGGCAGGACTACTACCTCAAGCCGATGAACTGCCCGTTTCACGTGTTGATCTTCCGGTCGCGCGGACGCTCGTATCGCGAACTGCCGCTCCGTCTCTTCGAATTCGGCACCGTCTACCGGTACGAGAAGTCAGGCGTCGTGCACGGACTCACACGCGTGCGGGGCCTCACCATGGACGACGCGCACATCTTCTGCACCCGCGAGCAGATGGCCGACGAGCTGGCCAGCCTCTTGCGGTTCGTGCTCGACCTGCTGCGCGACTACGGGCTGACCGACTTCTACCTCGAACTGTCGACCAAGCCCGAGGGCAAGGCCGTCGGCTCCGATGCCGAGTGGGATGAGGCCACCGACGTGCTCGCCTCGGTGGCGGAGGCGGCCGGGCTCGACCTCGTGCTCGATCCGGGCGGCGGCGCGTTCTACGGGCCGAAGATCTCGGTGCAGGCGCGCGACGCCATCGGACGCACGTGGCAGATGTCGACCATCCAGGTCGACTTCCAGCTGCCGAAACGGTTCGAGTTGAGCGTCGACGCCGCCGACGGCACACGGCAAACGCCGGTGATGATCCACCGCGCCCTGTTCGGTTCGGTCGAGCGGTTCTTCGGCGTGCTCGTCGAGCACTACGCCGGCGCGTTCCCGGCCTGGCTGGCGCCTGTGCAGGTGGCGATCCTGCCGGTGGGCGAGGACCACGTCGACTACGCCCACGCGGTGCACGACCGGCTGCTGGCCGAAGGCTTCCGCGTCGAACTGCACGCGGCGGATGAACCGCTGGGCGCGCGTATTCGTCGCGCCAAGCTGCAGAAACTCCCATACGTGCTGGTGGTCGGCGCCGACGACGCATCGGCCGGCACCGTCGGCGTCAACGCCCGTGGGTCGGAGCGCCCCGAACGCGACGTTGCTCTCGACGACTTCGTTTTGCGCGTGCGCACCGAAGTCGACGCGCACGCGTAGCTCATGACCGTCGAGCGCCTCTGGGCGGGATGGCGCAACGCGTACGTGTCGGGCGTCGCGCAAGCTGAACCGGTGTACGGCGAGTGTGTGTTCTGCGGCGTGCTCGCGGCCGACGCCACCGACCGCGAGCGACTCGTCGTGCATCGCGGTGCGACGGGTGTCGTCATGCTCAACCTGTATCCCTACGGGTCGGGGCATCTGCTCGTGATGCCAAGCCGGCACGTCGCCGCGATGCACGACCTCACCGCGGAGGAAAAGCAGGAGTTGTTCGAACTGATCAGCGATTCCGCTGACGCCCTGCAGGCGGCGTATGGTCCCGACGGCATGAACATCGGCGCCAACCTCGGACGCGCCGCAGGCGCCGGCGTGCCGGGCCACCTGCACTTCCACGCCTTGCCCCGGTGGTCAGGCGACACGAACTTCATGATGGCTATCGGCGAAACCCGTGTGATTCCCGAAGATCTGATGATCACCTACGACAAGGTGCAGGCGGCGTGGCCCCGGCCAGCGGCAAAGCAGTGAGCACCGAAGAGCACCGCGACTCGCTGCCGAGCGAACTCGACCTCGAGGGCTACGTCGGCATCACCACCTTCCCCGACCCGGCTCGCCGCCGGGGCGTCGGCGCCATGTGGCTCGTCGCCGCCGCCATCGCCGCCGCGGTACTCGCCACCAACCCTGTCGACGGCGTGCTCGTCAACCGCGGCCTCATTCCCTTCGCCATCGGCGCGGCACTCATCGGCGTGTACCACCTCGCCGCCGGTCACCGCCTCGGCGTGCGCGAGACCGACGCGTTGGTCGTGGCCAGCAAAGAGGTCGGGTTCCCCGTCGGCCACGCCTCCGCCCAACTCGGCTTCCGCGGCCTGCTGTCGCGCCCGACGTGGCGCATCTTGCTCTACTCCGCCGACAACCCGCCCACCAAGCGCGGCATGGTCCTCGTCGACGGCAAGTCCGGCTCCGTCCTGGGCGAGTTCGTCGAGGACAACCCCGAGGACCCCAGCGATCTGGACCAACGCCGGCTGAAGCTTCCGTCGTTCAAAGAGCTCGGCGAGCAACCGAAGGTTGCGAGCCGAACTAGCTGGCGGCGCCGCGCATGGCCTTGTCGGCGACGTTGGGTGGGGCGATGTCGTAGTGGTCGTGCTCGACGAGGAAGGTGCCGCGGCCGCCGGTGATCGACCGCAGGTCGATGGCGTAGCGGCGCAGCTCGGCGGTTGGCACCATCGCGGTGATGGTGACGCGCGAACCGTCGATGGACGAGTCGGTGGTCTGGACGCGTCCGCGGCGCGCGTTGAGGTCGCCCATCACGTCGCCCTGTGACGCGTTCGGCGACGTGACCCGCAGGCACGAGATCGGTTCGAGCAACACCGGTCCCGCGTTCGCCATCGCCTCGCGCAGCGCGATGCCACCCGCCATCTTGAAGCTCATTTCGGAGCTGTCGACCGCATGGAACTTGCCGTCGGTCAGCGTGACCTCGAGGTCCACGACCGGGTGCCCCATCGGCCCGCCCGACGACATCGCTTCGAGCATGCCCTTTTCGACCGCGGGAATGAACTGACGCGGGATGGCGCCGCCGACGATCTTGTCGACGAACCGGAACCCTTCGCCGCGCTCGAGCGGCGCGATCGTGATCGTGCACACGCCGAACTGTCCGTGGCCGCCGCTCTGCTTCTTGTGCTTGCCTTCGGCGGTGGCGGGCTTCGTGATCGTCTCGCGATAAGGGACGGCGACGTCTTCGGTGATGACCTCGACGCCGAACTTGCGCGTCAGTCGCTCGCTGATGACCGCGAGGTGGGTTTCGCCGGCGCCACCCAGCAGCGTCTGGTGGGTCTCTTCGTTGCGCTCGACGAATAGCGTTGGGTCTTCCTCCTGCAGCCGATGCAGTGACGTCATCAGCTTGTCGTCGTCGCCTTGGGACTTCGGCTTGATCGCGACCCACAGCGCCGGCGGCGGGGGAGTCGGCATCGGGGCGCGCACCGGCATGCCCTTGGGTGCGAGCGTGTCGCCGGTCGCGCTGTCGGTGAGCTTGGCCACGGCGACGAGGTCGCCCGCAGGAACGTCGCTGACCGGCTCATGCTCCTTGCCCCGCAGAGTGAACAGGCCGTGCAGGCGCTCGTCGGAGCGCGTGCGCGTGTTCGTGAGCACGGTGTCGGGCTTGAGCGTGCCGCTGCACACCTTGAGCAGCGAGACTCGTCCGACGAACGGGTCGGCGATCGTCTTGCCGATCACGACCAGCGGATCCGCATTGGGGTCGCACGCGATGTCGGTCTCGCTGTCGCCGGCGATGACGTGCAACGCGGGGCGACCAAGCGGCGACGGGCCGATCTCGGTGAGGAATTGCGCGAGCCGGTCGACGCCGATGCGGCGCGTAGCCGAGCCGCACACGACCGGGAATACCGTCGCGTCGGCCACACCCCGCGCCAAGGTCTTCTCGAGTTCGTCGAACGACGGGATGTCGCCCTCGAGGTAGCGCTCCATCAGGTTGTCGTCGGCCACGACGATGCCCTCGACCAATGCGTCATGCACGACGTGTTCGGTGTTGGCCATGTCGTCGGGCACCGGCTCTTCACGACCGACCCCGTCGTCTCCGTAAATGTACGCCTTGTCGCTCAGCAGGTCGATCACGCCGCGGAACCCGGCCTCTTCGCCGACGGGCAACTCGAGGGGCGCGACGCCGGCGCCGAACACTGCGCGCAGTTGGTCGAGCGTGCGATCGAAGCTGGCGCGCTCGCGATCGAGCTTGTTGATGAAGATCATGCGGGGGAGGCCGAGCGCGGCCGCCGCTTCCCATGCGACCTCGGTTTGGACCTCGACGCCTTCGACCGCGCTCGACCACGATGACGGCGAGGTCGGCCATAGCCAACCCGGCTTGTACCTCCGCGAAGAAGTCGGCGTAGCCCGGACAGTCGAGCAGATTGAGCTTGCAGCCATGCGACTCGAAGGCCGCCAATGACGTGGAGACCGAGAGATGGCGCTTGATTTCCTCGGGCTCGGTATCGGTAACGGTGGTGCCGTCCTCGACCCGTCCGACGCGGCCGATGACGCCGGCGTCCGCCAACAGGGCTTCGGCGAGCGTCGTCTTCCCGACGCCACCGTGGCCTACCAGGGCGACGTTGCGAATCTGGGCCGACGTGAACGTTTTCAAGGACGTCCCTCCCGTTTCTCCTCGTGTACCGAGTGTGAGGGGAGGATAGAACCTCCGCTGGTACCATTGCCCCGGAACGCGGGTTCCCATCTACCAACACAGGGAGAGCTTCAACACCATGTTCGACGGACGCTGGCGGACCAGCGTTGAACGGGTAACGGTCCCGGTTGGTGAGGCCGTGGGCCGAACGGGCATCTCTGCGGACGCCCTCACCGCTTCAGGCCTGGCCTTCGCCGCGGCCGCGACCGTGGCCGTGGGCTCCGGGCACCTCGCTATCGGTGCCGGCCTTTTCATTGCCGCCGCGCTTCCCGACATGTTCGACGGAGCCGTCGCCAAGGCCAACGGGTCCTCCTCGCCCCGAGGGGCGTTCTTCGATTCCGTTGCCGACCGCGTCACCGACATGGCGATCCTCGGGGGCATCGCCTACTTCCTCGCCGGTCGCGACGGTGGACGGGCGGCGCTGCTTCCGATGGCGGCCATGGCCATGGCCACGCTTGTGTCCTACGAGCGGGCCCGCGCCGAGTCGCTCGGCTACATCGCCAAGGGCGGGCTGATGGAGCGCGCCGAACGCACGATTGCGCTCATCGTCGCACTCGCCTTTCCTGTCCTCATGATCCCGATTCTGTGGATGCTGGTGGGCCTCACGTCGATCACGGCGGTCCATCGCTTCGCCAAGGTCTGGCGCCAAGCCACACCGGCGGTTGGTCGTCCGCTGCGGCGCGGCCGCGTCACGCGCGTCGACCGCGTCACGTGGGCGGTGCGCGCGGAAAAGCTGCGAGCGTGGCGTGAACAGGTGGCCAACGAGGGTCGGCTGCGCACGGGCACACGGCGGCGCGAGCGGGTCGCTCGTCGCCGCACCTCCCGGCCGTAACCGTACGCGGCATGTCGCGCGTCGAGGAGTGGCGGCGGCTCGCGCCCTACTACGCGTATCGCTCGATCGACGGGATCGCCCGCGTCATTCCTACGCCCGTGGCCACCCGCATCGGCGAAACGGTCATGCGGGCGGTGAACGGCCGCATGGGTTCGAAGACCGACGTCGTACGCGCGCACATGCGCCGGGTCCTCGGACCAGGCGTGAGCGACGAAACCGTCGAGCGCACCGCCAAGGAGTGCTGGGTCATCTACGGCCGCTACTGGGCGGAGACCTTTCGCATCGCCACGCTCAGTCGCGCCGAACTCGACGCGGGCATGGAGTGGGAAGGCATGGGCCACGTCGAGGACGCGCTGAAGAAGGGCAACGGCGCCATCCTCGCCATGCCCCACATCGGTGGGTTCGACTGGGGTGGCGCCTGGTTCGCGGCGTCGGGCTACGACACGACGGTGGTCGCCGAACGTTTGGAGCCGCCGGAGTTGTTCGAGTTCTTCAAGGCGCTGCGCGGCAAGTTCGGTCTCGACGTGGTGCCGCTCGGCGAAGAGGCGGGCTCCGCGATCATCAAGCGACTCAAACGCAACGGTCTCGTCGGGCTCGTGTGCGAACGCGACATCGCCGGCAACGGCGCGCCAGTCGAGTTCTTCGGGCATCCGACCACCATCCCGGCCGGCCCCGCCACCCTCGCGCTGCGAACCGGATGCGCCGTGTTGCCGTGCGCGGTCTACTACACCGACGACGGATTTCACCGCGGCGTCGTACGACCTCCGCTCGCGGTCGCGCGCACGGGGAACCTGCGCGAGGACGTACAACGCGTCACGCAGGCAATGGCGAACGAGTTCGAGCACCTGATCAGCCTCGCCCCCGAGCAGTGGCATGTTCTGCAAGCCAACTGGCCGGACCTCGAGGATTCAGCCGATAATTGAGTGTGATCCGCGTGGGCATGGTCTGCCCCTACAGCTTGACCATTCCCGGAGGCGTGCAGATGCAGGTCATGGCGCTGGCGCGCGAGTTGCGCGCGCAGGGCCTCGCCGTGCAGGTACTGGCGCCCTGCGACGGGCCGCCGCCGGACGCCGCGATCACCCCGCTCGGTAAGTCGGTGCCGTTCTCGACGAACGGTTCCGTCGCACCGATCGCGCCTGATCCCTCGGCCGCCGTGCGCACGATCCGCGCGCTGCGCAACGAACAGTTCGACGTCGTGCACATTCACGAGCCGCTCGTGCCCGGCCCGTCGCTCACTGCGTTGCTGTTTTCGGACCGGCCGATCGTCGGTACTTTCCACCGCGCCGGCGCGAGCACCGCGTACGCGCTGTTGCGTCCGATCGTGCGGCGCATCGGCAATCGCATCTCGCATCGTGTGGCCGTGTCCGAAGATGCGCGCCGCACGGCGTACGACGGCATCGGTGGCGACTACACGATCCTGTTCAACGGGATCGACGTGGACCGCTTCGCCAAGGCGACTCCATGGCCGGCGGAAGGCCCGACGATCCTGTTCGTGGGCCGCCACGAGTCGCGCAAGGGCCTGGCCGTGTTGCTCGATGCCGCCAAGTCTCTGCCAGCGGAGGTCACCATTTGGGTGGCCGGGAGCGGGCCGGAAACCGAGCAGCTGACGGCGCAGACCGCCGAGGACTCACGCATCCAGTGGCTCGGCCGGGTGAGCGACGACGAACTCGCGCAACGTCTTGCGGGCGCTGACATCTTCTGCGCGCCGTCACTGCACGGCGAGTCATTCGGCGTGGTGCTCCTCGAAGCGATGGCCGCTGGTACCGCGATCGTGGCGAGCGACTTGCCTGGCTACCGCGCCGTGGCCCGCCCCGAAGAACACGCCGTGCTCGTGCCACCCGAGGATGCGGTCGCGCTCGGCGCCGCACTGAACCGGCTACTCGAGGACAAGGCGCTGTGTGACCGCCTCGTCACCGCAGGACGCGACCGCGCCGGCGAGTTCGCGATGTCGCTCCTCGCCGGCGCATACGCCGAGATCTACAGCTCGTTGCTCTAAGTCACCTCGTAACCACACACGCAGTACGCCGGGCTGTCCTGGCTCATGCGCGACTCGGTGGGATTGATGCTGTGCAGCGTGTGGGGACCGATCGCTCCGGGACCGGCGGTGATGGTGGCTTGCATGTGGTCCGGACCCCACCAGATGACATCGCTGATGACTACGTCGTTGAACGGCAGGGTCGTGATGACGGTGCCCGGGTGGAGAACGCCGTTGTGCACCGTGGGCGACACGAAACTGGATCCGTAGATCTGCACGATCGTCGGTGTGCCATCTGAGGGCACTGGTCCTCCAACGACGGAGGTGATCACCGAGCTCGTGCACACGTCGTCATTCAGGCTGACGTCGATTCCGAACACCGAGGTGTGGGCGTTGAAGCCGGCGGGGCAGAGGAGGAATCCACGGTTGCGGCTGTCGTTCACTCCGACGTTCTCGACTTCGACGTATCGGTTATAGGCCCGCGTCCCGATGGGGATGATGACCTCGGTGTCAAAGTCGCCCTCGTCGTAGGTCAGAACGTGACCGTCGACGGTGTAGCCCGCGGTGTCGAGGTAGATGAACTGACTGTTCGGGCAGCAAGTCTCGACATGGCCTTCCTTGCCGACGAAGAGGCGCTTCTCGATGCGAGCGTTTACGACCACGCGCATGTCGCCCACGGCGATGTCGACGTCGACCTTGATCGGACTGCGTACTTCGGCGGTGATCGATACCGGAGTCGTCTTCGCCCGTGGGTTGTCGTACTGCGGCTCGACGCAGGACATCACGTTGGGCGAGATGCAGGTCTTGATGCCGGGGTCGAGCGGCGTGCCCGCGGGGACCACGTCAACGGTGGCGACCAAGTTCTTGATCGACCCGGCGTTGGTCTTGAATCCGACCTTGCCGCCCTGACCGGAGCCCCACACGTCGACCCAGTACTGCTTCGGCCCCGTGCCTTCGCGCGTGCGGAAGCTGAAACCGAACTCGTCGGGCGTCGCGTGATACTCGCCGGCGATGTACTCGTATTCGTAGGTGTTGCCGAAGCCTTCGAGGGGTTGTGACGGCTTGTCGGCGTGGTCCTTGACGATCTCGACGTTGATCGTCGGTCCTCCGCCGAGGCGGGTGGCGTCGACCCCGAGATTCGAGAAGGTTTCACCGCCCTCGTAGGTCGTGGAATCGGTGTGGTACGAGAATTTCTGGAGGTTGGTGACGCGCGCCATGAGGATGTACGGATCCAACACGAGATCCTCGGCGGGGTTCTGGTCGTGCAGGTCCCAGAAGATGAGTCCGTCCTCGGCGCGTTCGATGATCTTGTTGTGCAGGATGGCGGGCTTCGTTGCGACCGACGGGCTGCTCAGGAGGTCGATGTCGAGGCGTCCGATCTTGGTAGAACCGGCGTCGAGGACGATGTCGTTGCCGTTGGGACCGAAGTCGTAGGTGAGGCTGAGCCCGGGCCGCACACCGTGCGCGACCACATGGAGATAGTGGGCGCGACCGGCGATCGGCACGACGCCCTTGGAGTACTTGATGTCGAGAATCACGATGGGGCCCGAGGCGTTCAGGTAGTCGACCCGCTGGTCGGCCATCGAGTAGTAGAAGTCGAGCGACGCTGGGAGGTTGCGCGCGATCACGTGCGCGGTCTCGACATAGGGAGTGCGCACAATCGTCGGGAGAGGATGCGTAATCGTCCCCGGCTCCACCCTGATGTCGACCTTGTCGGCGATCGTGATGATCTCCATCGGACCGGAGTCGTGCGTGAGCCCGACACCAGCGGCCGTGAGCTCGCCATCGGCGTTGCGATCGATGTTGGCGGTGAACCGCGACAGCCCGCGCACGAGGGCGGTGACGTCGTACTGCTGGTTGTCCAGGTCGATGACGGTGATGAGATCGGGATCGCTGAGACTGGACTCATCGTCGTGAGCGGGCGGCAGCCCGAGACGACAACCATTGGGGGCACACGCTTCGACCCAGAGGTAGCGCAGCGACTGCTTCGGGTTGGTCGTCGCGGTGGTCTCTTCGGTGAAGGGGTTGTGCACGAGCGTCACGCCCGGAACTCCCTTGGCCAGCACCTTGATCGTGGTGATGCCGGTGTCGTTGAGGGGCTCGTCCATGACGACGTCGAAGGTCATTTGCTCGATCAGGGCCGACCCGCTGTAGATGAACGTGGAGGGTCGGGCGGCCAAGAACTTCGGCGTTATCTGCGCGGGTCGCGCCGGGGTGTATTCGACGTGGGCCACTGCGGGTAGGTCGGTGATGTTGCCGGAGACGGTCAGCGCGTCGGCCTCGGAGTCGGGGTCGTCGGCGTCGACGTCCATAACGAACCGGCCAGCGCGGTGGGTAACGGTGGCGAACTTCGTGTCGCCCCAGCCGACGGTGGCATCGGAGAGGCCCGAAATCCGTACGAAGGCGACGTACTTGCCGTCGTGGTCGTGCAGCATGAGCCCGTCGACGCCGTCGGGCAGGCGCTCGTTGTCGCCGCTGGTCACCTGCGCTTCGACCGTCTCAATGGCGCTGCCATCGGTGATGTGGGCGGTGAAGGTCTCGGCGGCCGTGTTGACGCGGCCGGTGAGACCCGTTGGCACCTTGGCCAAGTGGAGGTGCGACTCGTCGGCGTCGTCGGCCAGCGGCACGCTCGAGGTGAGGTCGGCGTAGATGTGGTCGATGACGCCGGAGCCGCCGTAGGTGTAGTCGCCGGTGGAGGGGGAGTAGCTGACTCGCGCGGTGGCCGGCATGTCCAGCACCCGCACGCCGAGATGACGCGTCACGATGCTGGGGTCGAACTGGCAGGTGTCGCAGACAGTCGGATGGGCGGTGTGGGTTACGTCCATGAGCAGCGGGCCCTTGGTGTGGGTCACGTCCACAACCACCGGATCGCCGGTGTCGACGATCGCGTGCGAGAGCCCGAGGATGCGGGTCTGCGCGTTGATCGATCCGATTTGGATGTTGCCAGCGACGTACTGCGCCGAGGCGGGGATTGTCAGCGGGCCGAGCGGCGAGCCGCCGTCCTCGATCGACGAGTAACGCACCAAGGTGGTGCCGATGCTTCCACTCGTCGGTGTGAACTCGATCGCCTTGCCGGTACAGCGTCAGCCGCGCTTCTGCTGGCACGCCGGTGAGTTCGACGTCGAGGGCGTCGGTGGAACCCTTCGTGTTCCCCGCCGGCGGGGTGTAGGAGTCGAGGTTGAAGTTCACCGTGGTGAACCCGGTGCTGGTCTTGTAGTGGATCAGCGTGCGGCTGAAGTCGAAGTCGAGTTTGCCGGCGGGCAGTGTCTTGAGTTCGCCGGCGAGGGTCGTGTACTTCTGGCCGGACACTTGGGTGAAGCCGACGTTGACGTTCGTGGGCGCGCTGGGCGTGATCGTGGCCGCGTACGCGTCGTTCGGCAGGAAGTTGACTACCGCGCCCAACGTGTGGGGAACCGGCGACAGGCGCGCGCTGAGCGCGGTCGGGTTTTCGCGCACGTAATTCGGTTGGTTGGTGAATGACGATCCGATGATTGTCAGCGCTGCGGGCGGATTCTTGATCGTGGTGTCGAGCGTGAGCTTCGCGTCGCTGGAGGTGATGGTCGCGCCGAAAGACTTGGGCACGCCGAGCTCGCAGCCGTCGTAACCGAAGGCCACGCGCGGCTTGCCCCCACTCGGGGCGAGGATGACCTCCACGAGCGCCTTCAGCGGCTTGTCGGTGACCTTGCCGATGTCAGTGCGCAACGTGCTCGGCCCACCGTTGACACCAGGAATCGCGAGCACCGACACGCTGATGTCGACGTTCGATCCGCCACCGACGTTGATCAGCATCGGCACGCCGATGACTGCCTTCGTGAAGTTCTGGTTCTGGCACGCGGCGCCGGCCTGGTTGGGCGCGAACTGGGTTCGGACCACGTAGTGGAGCGCGTCGAGCGAGTCGAGCATCGAAGCGTCAGCTGGTTGCGAGCATTTGGCGCCTGCTCCCAGGCCGCAAACCAGCAGCAACAGGAAGATTCGGCGGAACCAACGGAAAGGAGAGGTGTGCCCCATACGTGCAGCGTGAAGGCCCAGCAACGCCGAATCATCCGTGGTCAGTACGGAAAGACCGGTTTTCGGGTGGGAAGCTGGATTTGTGACGTCCGACGCGCCAAAGGTCTCCCGCCGAGAGGCAGAAGTCCTTAGCGCGTTGGGTGAGCGGCTCACGAACGCCGAAATCGCCGCTCGACTCTTCCTGTCGGAGCGCACCGTCGAGTCCCATGTTTCCTCGCTCCTGCGGAAGTTCGACGCTCCCAATCGCCTCGCTCTAGCCGAGGTTGCTCTGCGCACCGCTTCGGGTAAACGGCCGCCGCTGCCCGCCCAGCTGGCGTTGCTTTCGGACCCGGAGAACTACTGCGGCCGCGACGCCGAGCGGGCGCAGCTGCGGGCGCTGTGGCAAAGCGCGGCGAGCGGCATGGCCCGCGTCGGCGTTGTTACCGGCGAAGCGGGCATCGGCAAGAGCCGGCTGGTGGCGGAGGTGGCGGCAGAGGCGTACGCGGACGGGGCGCTGGTGCTCTTCGGCGCCAACTTCGAGGACCACGAAGAGCCGTTCGAACCCTTCGTGCAGGCGATTACCGGAGACGCCCGATCGCTCACCGACCAGCAGCTGATCGAACGCGCCGGTCCCGCCGCCGAATCCCTCGCGCGGGTCGCGCCCGAACTCGCTTCCCGCCTCCGTGTCTCGTCAGACGCGCTCGTCTTCGACCCGGTCTCGGCCCGCACCGACGCCTACGCCAGCCTGCACGGGTATTTCCAACGCATCGCCGCGCGTCATCCGCTCGTACTCGTGGTCGACGACGCGCACTGGGCGACGTCGACCACGCTCGGCGCGCTGCACTACATCGCCGCCGTCGGTGGCAACGCGCCGGTGTTGCTGCTGATCACCTCGCGTGACGCCGCCCCCGATCTGCACGACGCCTTGGCGGTGTTCCTGAGCGATCTCGACCGCGTGCCGTCGGTGGAACGAGTTCGGCTGACCGGCCTCGACCAGGACGAAGTGGCCGAGTTGCTCACGATGCTCGGCGCGGGCGCCGACCCCGCGGTGACCGCCGCCGACACCGGCGGCAACCCGCTCTTCGTGCGCGAGGTCGCAACTACCGCCGACGGGCGCACCGGGGGCTCGCTGACCTCGCTGCTGACCCGCCGCAACGCGTTGCTCGACGAGGTCGCGGCGAGCACGCTCGACGTGGCGTCGGCCATCGGCACCGAGTTCGACGCCGAGCTCGTCGCCGCCGCGCTCGACGTGCCGTTGACGACGGCGCTGGAGTCGTTGGAGAACGCCGAACGCGCCGGTCTCATCGTGACGACACCTCATCGGTCCGGGCACTTCTCGTTCGTGCACGCGCTCTTTCGTGCCGCGCGATACGGCACCATCCCCGCCGCCCGAAGGCTGGGGCTGCACGAGCGCGTGGCCCATGCGCTGCAGCAGCGCGGCGACGACGACCGGTTCGTGCCGGAACTGGCGCGTCACGCGTGCATCGCCGCGCCCATCGGTGATGCACGCGTCGCCTTGCAGTACGCGACGCGCGCGGCGGCGCTCGCCGAGCAGGCGCTGGCGTTCGACGAGGCGGCCACGCACTACCGGCGAGCGTTGGATGTCGCCGACCTTGTCGATCCGCCCGAGCCCCACACGCGCCTCGCGTTGTCGATCCGCCTGGGCGAGGTCATGCAAGGCGGCGGCCAGCCCGGCTACGAGGACGTCTTGATCGAGGCGGCGCACACCGCTCGTCGTCTGGGCGACTCGCAATCGCTCGCCGAAGTCGGCTGGGCGATGGTGAAGTACGGCGGTCCCCGGCACCCGAGCCGTGACGCGGAATTCGTCGCGATCGCACAGGAGGCGTTGCGCGAGCTTGGCCCCGCACCGACCGCCGCCCGTGCGCGCACGCTCGCGGCGGCGTCCGAAGATCTGTGCTTTACGGATCCGGCGCAGGCGTCGCTGCTGGCCCATGAGGCGCTGGCGATCGCTCGGCAGCTCGACGATCCGGTCACGCTCGGCCATGTGCTGTTGTCGTTCCGCGTTTCAGCTGACACGCCCGGCAACGCGCAAGCGCGTCATCCAACCGCTGACGAACTAATCGCCATCGGTCAACTCACGGACCAAGCGACGTTCACCATGCTCGGTCTGTTTCACCGCGCCTTCAGCTTTCGAGGGGAGGGCGCGATCGCCGCCGCCAACGCGGCAATCGACGACGCGATCGCGCTGCGCGGTGAGCGCACGTTGCCGCCAACCTACGACGCGGCGCTGACGTTGTTCGACTCCACCCGGCGCGCGTTGCACGGCGACCTCGACGGCGCCGAGCAGGTCGCCAACGAGGTGTGGAGCCTCGCGTCAGACGCGTTCTCGCCGGCGAACTGGTACGGGCCGGCCGTGTTGCTCATCCGTCACAGCCAGGACCGGATCGCCGAACTGCTGCCGTTGATCGAGTCCGCCGTCGAACAACCCGGCATCGGCGAGATCTACCGCGCCGCCCAGTCCGTCGCCTATGCGCACGCCGGCCGCAGCGACGACGCCGCCGCGGTGTTGCGCTCGTTCGCCGACAACGGGTTCGGTGCGGTGCCGCGCAACTTCGGATGGTTGGCGAGCCTGCTGGCGTTCGCCGAGACCGCGGAGTTGGTCGGCGATATCGAAGCGGCGGGTCAACTGCTTGACCTTCTCGGCCCCTTCGGCGGCCGGATTGCTGACCTCCCGCAAACAGTGATCGGACCCGTTGACCTTGCGATGGCCCAAGTGGCGCTCACCGTGGGTGCGGTTGCGATGGCCGACGCCGCCGCCACGAAGGCCGCGTCCGCAAGCCGGCTCCGCGGCACCCCTATCTTCCTCGGCCGCGAGCTCGTGCGACTCGCCGCCGCGCGGGCCCGCTCAGGCGCCGCGGACACCGAGGTGCTGCGGCTCGTCAGCGAGGCCCGCGACATCGCGGCGCGCACCGGCGCCGTCATCATCGAGCGCGAGGCAAAGCACTACGGCCTCTAGTTCGACGAAATGTCGATGGCGATACGCGGCGGGTTGTTCAGCTGCAGCACGCGAAACGTCTGCGGCGCCTCCAGCCCGATCACAAACCTCAGCACCGCTTCGAAGTCGCTGATTCGCACGACCTCGGTGATGGAGTGGCCCTTGGGTCCCTTCGTACGCGTGGGCACCGACGTGCGTCCTTGCTCGTCATGGCCGTTCGCGCTCATGCGCAACTCGAGGAACGCGCCCCGTCGACCTGTACTTCCTCGCCGGATCCGTCGGAGGTGAAGGGGCCGGTCGACGGTTGCAACCGCAAGCCCGGGATGTGATCGGAGAACCGGAACACGACGCGCTCGAAACCGTCGTGCAGGCCGATGTCGACTCGGGTGAGCGTCGCCGGTGCGGTATCGGGCGTGGCCACGGGCGCGCTGCCGCCCTTGAACGGCAGGTCGGTGGTGGTGGTTTCTCCGGAGCCGCCGGTCGGAGTCACCGAACCTGTCGTGGTTGTGACCGACGACGAGTTCTCGACGTTGTCCGACCCACACGCGGCAAAGCCGAGCAGCGCGATCACGACGAGTACACGGCGCATGCCCAAAGCCTAAGACGCGGCAAAGCCCCCGGTCCGAAGACCGGGGGCTTTGCCATTCGAACCGACGGGGATCGGTTCAGATGCTTTAGATGGTGCTGGTTGCCCGGTGCGCCGTCACGAAGCGACGGGAGGCGACAGCGGCGATGACCAGAGCCATGCCGAGCAGTGCCATCTGGGCGGTGCCGCCGGTACGGGGCAGAGTCCCGTTGGTGGCGGCGACGGGTGTCGTGAACGTGGCACCCGAGTTGATGCTGGCCAGCTTGATCGTGGCGCCACCGGTCAGGGCGGAAACCGCCTGGCCGAGCAGGCCGTTGAAGGCAGGCATGACGCTGTCGAGCACGGGGATCGCTCCACCGGCGCCGAGGATGCTGGTGCCGATACCACCGAGGACCGGGAGACCACCGAGGATGGCCTCGAGGTTCACGGGCGGGACGATCTTCGCCGTAAGGGCGGTCACGCCGGCGAGCGACTTGGTGTAACCGTTGGCGCTAGTGACGCCGGTCGCTGCGTCCTTGTCGAACAGGCTGACCTGGACGAGGTTGGCCAGATCAGGGCTGATCGAGCCGAGGACGCCACCGAGGGTGCTCTGGATGGTGCTGAGAACGCCGTTGACCTGCGCAAGGGTTGAACCAAGGTCCAGACCAGGCAGAGCCAGGCCGCCGACGCCGATGGCGCCGATCTTGGCGACCACGTCAGCGGTGGAACCGCCAACAGTGTCGGTTGCACGGGTAACGGTGCCAACTTCGATGCCGTCAGCCGAAAGCAGGCTCACGCCGTCGAGCAGGGAAAGCGCCGTCTCGAGCACGCCCGAGAGGAGATCCTGCACCGTGTCGAGCAGGTTGTTTACGAGCGCAATCGGATCACCGGCGCCGGGGATCGGCAGGGCGCCGATCGGCAGGCCGCCGAGGATGCCGAGCACGGGGCCGGTCAGCGGTGCCGTGACGTTGCCGCCGGTCGCACCAGCAAGCTGCGCCTGCAGACCGTTGACCGTGTCGTTGAGCTGATCGACGAAGCCGTCGAGCGTCAACGCGGACGGCACGCCAGCAACGGGAACGCCGAGGCCAGAGAGGATGTCGCTGACCATGCCAACTGGCAGGTTGGATAGCGGCAGGCCAAGACCGTTCAGCAGCGCGCCGAGGTCGAGGACGTCAATCGCGGCCGCCTTGATGGTGCGGCTGCCGTCAGCCTGCGTGGCCTTGGCGTTGGTGCCGAGCGTCGAGTCCAACCCGGTCGCCGAGATGAGGCCACCGACGAGGTTGAGGTTGGTGAGCGCGGACGTCAGGCCGGAGCGGGCGCCGTTGCCATCAACAGCTGACGTAAGGCTGGCGGGCGAGAGCACGCCACCGAGCAGCGACAGCGGAATGGCGAGACCAGGCAGCGGGGCTGCGAGGTTCATGCCGGCGCTGGAAACGCTGCCGTTGCCACCAGGTGAACGGGACTCGATCACCGGGATGCTCACGTTGTTCAACGGCGCCGGAAGAAGCGACGACGTGATGGACGCGATGTTGAGGCGGCTGAATGCCTCAGGAGTCGCCACCGAGGGGTCGATGGTGGAACGAGCGTCATCAGCAAGCAGGCGCAGGTTCAGCACCGAACCGGCGGTACCGAGCGCTACGTCGAGCAAGCTGCTGGACGCGGCAGAGGTACCGACACCGGCGGTGGCGGCTTTGGCAGGGCTCACCAGAGTGGCGGCGCCTACGAGGGATAGGGCGGTGGCAGCAGCTGCCACTTTGGCGAATCGCATGTTGGGTCTCCCCAGAGGGTCAGGACGGATTGTCGGGACGGGTGTCCTGAACCAGGGTGCCGACTGGCCCCTTGGCTAACCATCGCCCCTGCGAGCCATTTCCCACCCCGCAACCGGGCCAGTCAGTTGTGACTAGTCACAGATCGCTTTCATCCGTTTGCACTTTCTGCTACGTAATTTCGCCATGGACGCGAAGGATCGGGAGGCCGATCTCGCCACGCTTCTGGACGATTTGGGTGACCCTCTCGACCCGGTCAAATACGACTGGTCACTAGCCACTCGATATTCCTTGAGCGATGACGAGGTTTTCCAGCTCACGTACGCGGCGCAGGTCGAGTGGGCGACGGAGGGAACCTTCGCCAGTCTCAACATCACGCGCGATCCGATTGTTCGCCGGTTTCTACGCATCTGGCTCAAACAGGAAGTAATGCACGGGCAACTCCTCGCCCGCCTGCTGGAGGCCAACGGCGTGCGCGTCGAGGTGCTCCACCGCACGCGTGCGCAACGCTTCGCGGCGTGGCGCGGCCAGATGGTCAACCGTCTCGCGCGGATCGCGGTGGGGAAGGACTTCTTCGGCGTGCACATGGCGTGGGGCGCCGTGAACGAGCTGACCGTGCTTCGCTTCTATGCGCTCATGCGCGAACGCACGCAGCATCCGTTGCTTGCCGAGATCTTGCGTGACCTCATGGTGCAGGAGGCCGCGCACTACTCCTTCTATAAGCGTGCGGCGATCGAC
The DNA here is from genome assembly GCA_963769985.1 of uncultured Actinomycetes bacterium. Taxonomy (GTDB): domain Bacteria; phylum Actinomycetota; class Acidimicrobiia; order Acidimicrobiales; family JACCXE01; genus JACCXE01. Next base: position 443,562 of record CAVYNR010000005.1, read on the forward strand.
CGGCTGGAGGGCAACCCACGCGGCCAGAAGATGGTGCGATTCGCGATGCGCAAGCTATGGCGGACCGTCGGCGCGGGGCTGCGGTCGCCCGAGGACGCGGATCGGATCATGGTTTCCTTGCTCAGCGACGAACCCAAGCTGGTTGCGGTGATGGATGGCGCGCTCGAACGCATCCCCGGTATGGAGAACCTGCACCTGCTCCAGACCACCCTGGACGAGGCGCGCGCCCGAATCGCGAAGCTGACCCTTAGACTCGCCCGATGGTCTTCATTGTTGTTGTCGTCGTGTTGGCGGTTGTCGTGGGCCTCGCGCTCATGGCGATGTACAACCGCCTGGTACGCCTGCGAAACCGGATTGAAAACGCGTGGGCGCAGATCGACGTGCAGCTCCAGCGCCGCTACGACCTGATCCCGAATCTGATCGAAACGGTCAAAGGCTACGCGGCGCACGAAAAAGGGGTCCTCGAAGGCGTGACCGCGGCGCGCGCCAACGCGCTGAACGCGGCAAGGCCCCGCGGACAAGGCCGCGGCGGACAACATCGTCACCGGTGCTCTCAAGTCGCTGTTCGCGGTGTCCGAGGCGTACCCGGACCTGAAAGCGAACCAGAACTTCCTCTCGCTGCAGGAGGAGTTGTCCGGCACCGAAAGCAAGGTTGCCTACGCCCGCCAGTACTACAACGACAGCGTCAACAGCTACAACACGTCGCTGCAGTCGTTTCCCACGAACATGATTGCAAAGCGCTTCAGCTTCGCCGAGCGCGAGTACTACGAAGCCGGCGACGACGCCCGCGGCGCCGTCCGCGTGCAGTTCTAAACAGCTACTGCATCTCGTAGCTCCTTATGTACGACCAGATTTCGTCGAACAAGCGCAGGTCGATCCTGCTCGTGATCGCATTCATCGTCCTGATCGTCGCGATCGCGTGGGCCTTCGATCTGCTCATCGGTTACGGCGTGGTGGGAGTCGTCGCCGCACTTGTGTTTGCCGCCGTCGGTTCTTTCGTCGCGTACTGGAAGTCCGACGCCGTGGCGTTGCGGATGAGTCGCGCGCAACCGGCCGATCCAGCCGAATACGCGCGGTTCCACAACATCATCGAAGGCCTGTGCATCGCCGCCGGCTTGCCCAAGCCCCGGCTCTACGTAATAGACGACGATGCGCCGAACGCCTTCGCGACGGGGCGTAACCCGCAGCACGCGGCGATCGCGGTCACGACCGGCCTTCTCGGCAAGATGAACCGCGTCGAGTTGGAAGGCGTCCTGGCCCACGAGCTCAGCCACGTCAAGAACTACGACATTCTCGTATCGACGCTCGCCGTCACGCTGGTGGGCGTCATCGCGCTCCTCTCGGACTGGGGCCTACGGTCGATTTTCTGGGGCGGTGGGCGGCGCCGCGACAACAGCAGCAATAACAGCGGCGGGGCTGTCATATTCGCGGCGGTCGGTTTCGCGCTGCTGATTCTCGTGCCGATCGTGGCGCGGCTGATGCAGTTCGCCGTCAGCCGCCGACGTGAAGCACTCGCGGACGTCTCCGGCGTCGCGCTAACCCGCTACCCGCCGGGACTCATCTCGGCGCTCGAGAAATTGAAGGACGATCAAACCGTCGTGCACTCAGGCTCCCGCGCTACCGCGCACCTCTGGATAGAAGCCCCCGTGGCTCGAACCGCCGCCGAAGGACGCCTTGCGTGGGCGGGCCGGCTGTTCAATACGCATCCGCCGCTCGACGAGCGCATCGCCGCGCTCCGCGAACTATGAACCGGCGTGCGCGCGTTGCCGCGATCGCGACCGGCGTAGTTGTCGCGATCGGCGTTCCCGCCGTGCTGTATTCCGCCGACGTCATTGGTCCCAAAGACGACGACAAGACCACCAGCACGACTCGTCAGGCGGGGGTTACCGACGAGACCGATTCGGGGGATGGCACCGCGTCGGCGACCAAGTTGCCGCCGCATCCCTCGGTCCTCACCGGCCTCGAACTGGAGGAAGCGGCGCGGGCGCGCCCGGCGCTGGTGGTCAAGATCGACAACGCCCCCAAGTCGCGGCCACAGCACGGGATCGGTAGCGCCGACATCGTGGTCGAAGAGGGCGTGGAAGGTGGCATCACTCGCCTCGCCGCGATCTTCCACTCACAGAACCCCGGGCTGGTTGGTCCGGTGCGTTCGGCGCGGTCGAGCGACCTGCACCTCGCGGTGCCGTTGTCGCGCCCGCTGTTTTCCTACTCGGGCACCAACAGCAACTTCCAAGCCTTGATCGACCGGTCGCCGCTCATCGACGTCGGCGTGAGCAAGAAGCCGGCCGCCTACCACCGCAAGAGTGGCCGGCCCGCGCCGTACAACCTGTTCTCCAACACCCACGCGCTTTTCGACGCCGCACCCGCCGGCGTGACGCCGCCGAAGAAGCTCGTCGATGTGGGCGGCGCCACCGCCGCCGCCGCCGGTACACCGGTCAAGCAGCTGCAGGTCCGCTGGGTCGACAAGGTGCGCACGGATGTCACCTGGAGTTGGGACGGCGCCCGGTCGAGTCGCGTGCAGAACGGCACACCGGTGGTCGACGCGAACGGCCCGGCAGTAAGCCCGCGCAACGTAGTGGTGCTGTTCGTCAACTACGAGGACACCGGCGAGCGCGACCAGTCGAACTCGGTCGTGCCCGAGGCCAAGCTCATCGGCACCGGCGAAGCCTGGATCGTCCGCGACGGCACCTTGATTCGCGGGTCGTGGGGCAAGGCATCGCAGGACGCGCCGATCGAATTGGCCGACGCTGCGCGGCGCGCACATCGCGCTTCTTCCCGGACAGACCTGGATCGAGCTGCCGTCGCCCGGGAACGCATCGGTTGCGTAGTCGCCGCGGGCGCGGAGTCGTCCTGGTCAGCATCGCGCTAACGCTCGTCGCTGGTGCGTGCGCCAAGTCGAACCGTCCCCTCGACGGGTTGCCGTCGGCGTCGCCGGCGAGCACGGTCGCGACCACCACGATTCCGAAACTGCCGTCGCCAACCACGGGCGAGGAAGTCTCCGCCGCCGTCGCCCAACGACCGGTCGTAATCGTCAAGGTCGACAACTCGCCCCAAGCGCGACCCCAGGCCGGGCTCAACGACGCCGACGTCATCTACGAAGAGCGGGTCGAAGGCTCCGTCGTGCGGTTCCTCGCAGTGTTCCAGACGAACGACGCGACGGTGGTCGGCCCCGTGCGCTCCGTACGTTCGACCGACGCCGCGATCGTTGCGCCGCTCGGCGGCGTGTTCGCGTTCTCGGGTGGCATTGCGCCCTTCCGCGCCAAAGTACAAGCCACAGGCGTGAAGACCGTCGTCGAGGGCGACGAGCGCGTCAGGGGTCTCGCAACGCGCGGGCCGGTCGCGACCCAACTCGACATACGCCAACACGGTGAAGCTTCGTACCAGGGCCGATTCCGACGCGCCCCCTCCGCTGTTCGCGCGCCTCGCGCCCGGTGCGTCGTTCGCAACCTCCGCGCCCACGTCGGTGGCCGTGACCAGCATGCGAGTGGTCTTCGGATCGCTCACGACCGCGGATTGGACCTGGGATGCCGCCAAGCACGCGTGGTTGCGCACCTCGAACGGGACCGTGCACGTGCTCGAGGGCGGCGCGCGTCTCGCCGCCGACTGCCTGATCCTGCAGACGGTGCCGTACCAGTCAACGCCCTACACCGACCGATCCGGCACCGGTGTCGACGAGGCGGTCATCACCGGTACGGGCAAGGCGCAGATCGCCTGCGACGGCCGCGTGATCGACGGGCGCTGGTCCAAGCCCTCCCAACGAGCCGTCACCACCTACAGCGACGCCACGGGCAAGCCGATCCTCATACCGATCGGGCGCGTGTGGGTGTCGTTCGTGCCGACGAACGGCGTCATCACACGGAAGTTGCCGGTCACGACGGCGACCACGGTAAAGCGGTAGGGGACCGCAAGACGCACTAGTACGATTTGTCGCGATGACCGATCGAGCTACCGGAACCGACCGCGTCAAGCGCGGGCTCGCCGAGATGTTGCGCGGCGGGGTGATCATGGATGTGGTCGACGCCACGCAGGCAAAGATCGCCGAGGACGCGGGTGCAGTCGCCGTGATGGCGCTCGAGCGTGTGCCGGCCGACATCCGCCGTGACGGTGGCGTGGCGCGCATGAGCGACCCGCAGCTGATCGAGGACATCAAGGCGGCCGTCACCGTGCCCGTCATGGCAAAAGCACGCATCGGCCACTTCGCGGAGGCGCAGATCCTGCAAAGCCTCGGTGTGGACTTCGTCGACGAGTCCGAAGTGCTCACGCCCGCCGACGAGGCGCACCACATCGACAAGTGGGCCTTCGACGTGCCGTTCGTTTGTGGCGCCACCAACCTCGGCGAGGCGCTGCGGCGTATCAGTGAGGGCGCGGCGATGATCCGCTCGAAGGGCGAGGCCGGCACGGGCGACGTCGTGCACGCGGTACGTCATCTGCGTCAGATCCTCGGCGACATTCGTGCCATCGGCACCGCGGACAGCGCCGAGCGCTACCGCTGGGCCAAACAACTGCAGGCGCCAATCTCGCTGGTGGAGGAAATCGCCGAAGCCGGCAAGCTGCCGGTGCCGATGTTCTGCGCCGGTGGTATCGCCACACCGGCGGACGCCGCGCTCGTGATGCAGCTTGGTGCCGAGGCGGTGTTCGTCGGATCCGGCATTTTCAAAAGCGACGATCCCTCGCGCCGCGCCGCGGCCATCGTCGAGGCCACGACCCACTACGAAGACGCGGCGGTGGTCGCCAAGGTCAGCCGCGGACTCGGCGAGGCCATGCGCGGCATCGAGGCCGCGTCGGTCACCAACCCGCTCGCCGATCGCGGCTGGTGAACCGCGAACCTTCGGACGTGCCCCCAGGTGGCGCGCGTCGGCATCCTCGCGTTGCAGGGCGCGGTCGGCGAACACGCTGACGCGTTAACCAGGCTCGGGTCTGAGCCGGTAACGGTTCGCCGACCCGAACACCTTGCGGGTCTCGACGCGGTCGTTTTGCCGGGCGGCGAGTCGACCACCATGTCGATGCTGCTCGAGTCCTCTGGTCTGTTCGATCCGCTCAAGGCGTTGTTGCACGACGGCCTTCCGTGTCTCGGTACCTGCGCCGGGATGATCCTGCTGGCCACCGACGTGCTCGACGGTCGCGGCGATCAACGTTCAGTTCGGCGTTGTCGACATGCAAGTGCGGCGCAACGCGTGGGGCAGCCAGGTCGACAGTTTCGAAGCCGACCTGCGTGTCGACGGAATCGACGGCGGCGCGTTTCCCGCGGTATTCATTCGTGCCCCGCGGGTCGAAAGCGTCGGCGGAGCCGTCGCCGTGCTCGCGTCAATCGAGGACGAACCCGTACTGTGCCGGTCGGGTTCCACCATCGTGGCCAGCTTTCACCCCGAATTGTCGGGCGATCTACGCATCCATCAGCTGTTTCTCCAAGGAGTCAACGCATGAGTGGCCATAGCAAGTGGGCGACGATCAAGCACAAGAAGGGCGCGGCCGACGCCGCACGTGCCGAAGCAGTTCGCCAAGCTGATCCGTCTCGTCGAGGTGGCCGCACGCGAGGGCGGCAGTGACACGACCACGAACGCGTCACTGCGCTCTGCGGTCACCAAGGCGCGTGACGCGTCGGTTCCCATGGACACCATCGACCGCGCCGTCAAGCGCGGTAGCGGCGAACTCGAAGGCGTGCAGTACGAACAGATGATGTACGAGGGCTATGCCGCCGGCGGTGTGGCCATGCTCGTGGACGCGCTCACCGACAACCGCAACCGCACCGGCGCGGAGGTGCGGTCGCTGTTCTCCAAGAACGGTGGCGCCCTCGCCGAGCCCGGTGCGGTCGCGTGGCAGTTCGAGCGCAAGGGCGCGATCTTGGTACCGAGCGCGATCAGCGAAGACGACCTGATGGCTATCGCGCTCGACGCCGGCGCTGACGATCTGCAACCGCAAGGCGACATGTGGCAGCTCACGTGCGCGCCCAGCGACCTCACCGCGTTGCGCGCCGCCCTCGAGGAGGCCGGCGTCGCATTCGAGTCGGCCGAGACCACAATGCTGGCCCAGAACACCGTGCCCGTCACCGAAGAGAGCGTGGCGAAGCAGGTACTGCGCATGCTCGACGCGCTCGAAGACCACGACGACGTCCAAAACGTCTACGCCAACTTCGACATCTCCGACGAACTGTTCGAACTCGTGGGTGTGTAGATGGCGGTTGGCGTCGGCGACCAAGCGCCGGACTTCACCGTGTTGGGGACGGGCGGCAGGTCCTTCACGTTGTCGACCTACCGCGGCCAGCCAGTAGTCCTCGCGTTCTATCCAGGCGACAACACGCCGGTGTGCACCAAACAGCTCGACCAGTACCAGGGCGACCTCGCCAGCTTCACCGAGGTTGGCGCGCAGGTGTTCGGGATCAGCCCGCAGTCGGTCGAAAGCCACGACGCCTTCTCGTGCAAGCGCGGCTACGGCTTTCCGCTGCTAGCCGACACCGACAAGAAGATCGCCGAAGCCTACGGGGTGCTCGGCCCGCTCGGCTTCTATCGCCGTTCGGTCTTCGTGATCGACGCTCACGGCGTGGTCCGGTATGTCCATCGCGCCGTCGCCGGCCTCACCTTCAAGGCCTCCTCCGAACTCATCGAAGCCGTCAAAGCCGCCTCGTAGTCGTCGCGGGACAGGGTCCACCGGAGGCGTACACCCGGGCAATAGGCTTACGAACGCATGTTCGTGCTTGGAGTGGACCCGGGGTTGTCGCGCTGCGGGTACGGGGCGGTTCGCACCGATTCGGCGGGTCGCTGCGTGGCCGAGGCGTTCGGGGTGCTGCGAACCGACGCGGCGGCGGCGCTGCCGCGTCGACTCTCGGTCCTGATGAGCGACCTGCGGTCGCTGCTCGACGAATTGCAGCCCGACGCGGTGGCGGTGGAAAAGGTGTTCTTCCAGACCAATGTGCGCACCGCCATGTCGGTTGGCCAGGCGAGCGGCCTGGCCCTTGCGCTGGCGGACGAGATGGGTTGCGAGGTGGCTGAGTACACCGCCAACGAGGTGAAGGCGATTGTGGCCGGTTACGGCGCGGCCACGAAAAACCAGGTGCAGCGCATGGTGCAGGCGCAACTCAACCTGGCCGAGGTGCCCCGCCCGCCGGACGCGGCCGACGCGCTGGCGCTCGCGCTTACGCACGCCACGCTCGGACCACGGCGACAAAAGCTCGCGGAGGCGGGTTCGGCATGATCGGCTCGTTGCGCGGCCAGATCATGGACCGGTCGACCGGAGGCGACCTCCTCGTCGAGGTCGGAGGGGTGGGCTACCGCGTGGCGGTGCCACCTCGCACGCTGGTGGCCGCGGGGGAGCCGGGCGAGCCGATTTTCCTGCACGTGCACACCCACGTGCGCGAGGACGCCATCGTGCTCTACGGGTTTGCGACCGGCGACGAGCGCGTGATCTTCGAGACGTTGTTGTCGGCGCACAAAGTCGGACCCAGCGCTCGCGCTCGGCGATCGTGAGCCACCTCACGCCGATCGCGCTGCGTCGCGCCGTGGCGTCTGACGACATCGACGCGCTGTGTGCCGTGCCGGGTGTCGGCAAGACCACCGCGGCGCGCCTCGTGCTCGACCTCAAGAGCCAAGCTCGCGCTCGACGCCGATCCCGAAGCCACCCTCGCGGCGGTGAATGGCGATGCCGCGCCAGCCGGCGCACGCGCCGACGTGCGCGCCGCGCTCGTCAACCTCGGCTACGCACCCGAGGAAGTCACCTACGCGGTGCGCGACCTGCCCGACGAGTCCGACGACGCGTCGGCGCTTTTGCGGCGTCGCGCTCAAGACACTGGCGGCCGCACGATGAGTCCCGCGAGGAGCTGTTGGGCGGCGGGTCCGACCCGGTCGAACGGGCCGAGGAAGTCAGCCTGCGCCCGCGTCATCTCGAGGAGTTCGTCGGCCAGGCCGAAGTGCGCGAGCACGTCGGCGTGATGCTCGAGGCCGCCCGCCGGCGCGGCCGCCCAGCCGACCACGTGTTGTTCGCCGGTCCGCCGGGGCTCGGCAAGACGTCGCTCGCCGGGATCATCGCCGACCGAGATGGGCGTGAACCTGCGCATCACGTCGGGCCCGGCCATCGTTCGCGCCGGCGATCTCGCCGCCATCCTCACCGACCTCCAGGCGGGCGACGTGCTGTTCATCGACGAGATGCACCGCCTGCCACGCGCCGTGGAAGAGGTGCTGTATCCGGCCATGGAGGACTTCCAGCTCGACGTCGTGCTGGGCAAGGGCCCGGCGGCGCGCTCGTTGCGGCTCGAGTTGCCGGCGTTCACGCTCGTCGGCGCGACCACCCGCACGGGACTGGTCAGCGCTCCGCTGCGCGACCGCTTCGGGCTCGTGGCCCGACTCGACCACTACCCGCCCGAGGATCTCACAGATCATCATCGAGCGCGCCGCCGGATTCTCGACGTGCCGATCACGCCCGACGGCGCGCGCGAGATCGCCCGTCGGTCACGGGGCACGCCTCGCATCGCCAACCGCCTGCTCAAACGCGTGCGCGACGTGGCCGAGGTGCACGGCGACGGCACCATCGACGCGGACGCCGCCCGGGCCGGCCTGGCGCTCTACGGCGTCGACGAACTCGGGCTCGACAAGGTCGACCGCGCCGTACTCAAGGCGCTGTGCGTCAGTTTCGGCGGCGGGCCCGTCGGGCTGTCGACACTGGCGGTCGCCGTCGGCGAGGAGCCGGAGACCGTCGAAGAAGTGCACGAACCGTTCCTGCTCGTCAGTGGGTTTCTCACCCGCACGCGCCCGTGGTCGCGTCGCGACCGCCCGCGGCGTGGCAGCACCTCGGCCTGGAGCCGCCGCCGAGCGCGCAAGCGCCGATGGTCGGAAGCGCTGGGCTTGTTCGACGCGACTGCGGAAGACCCGTCGCCTTAAGGCAGAGGGATGTACATGCAGTAGTAGAAGTCGAGCGGGGTCGTGGATCACGCAGAGGTGACGCACGTCGGGGCCGTCGAGACCGGGGATCTGCGACAGCAAGTCGTTGGTGGAACTCCGACCAGCGTGAGCACGCCCGGCCGCATCGGCGGATCGGTGCTCGGTCGGCAGGCGGATCGGCCGCGGCGCCGTGCCGGCACCGAAGACGCCGCACGACGCGATCACTGAGCGCAGCGGCCGTAACCGCGAGTCGCTTCATCAAGGTGATGGCACCAGCTTGGACGGGCTGGCGAGATCGGTTGACACCGTGAGGCCCAGCGACGGCTGCATCGACGGCGGGATCGTTCGCCGTCTTGGCGTGACCTTCGGCGGCGCCGCCGCGACCGAGTGGCGTGACCGCTTGCGCGGCAGGCGACGCACGCGCGGGACGCGTCGGCTGTGCACGGCTGCATGGCCGGCGGCGGTCGACGGCGGCGATCGATTCGGCGCGAACGTCGGCGGCACGCTGCACGACGTGTCGACCGTGGGCGAAGCCGCGGCTGTCGGTGCGGCGTGATGCGTGGGCAGCGCCAGCGCACACCGCCGGCTACCGCGGCCACCGATGCGACACCCGCGGCGGTGGCCGGACGCGACTGTTGCCACGAGATCGTGCACCCGGTTGCGCAGGGCGACGCGCCCCGCGCCACCACGCCGAGGAACGGCAGCGCGGCGAGGCGAGTGCCCGTCACCGGCGAGGGCGAGGAATTCGCGGCGCAGCGCCTTGCGCGCCCGGAACAGCAGCGCCTCGACAGTGCCCATCGTGACGTCGTAGTGATCGGCGATCTGCTGGTAGCTCCAGCCTTGCGGTCTCGCGCAGCTCGAGGACCTCGCGGTGACGCGGGCCGAGCTTGTCATCGCGGCGTTCAGATAGGCGAGGTCGACGTTGTCGATAATCTGCTGCTGGCCGCCGTCAACGCCGCCGAGATCGATCTCGGCCGACGGCTCGGTGCGAGCCGACGCGGCGGTGGCTGTCGATGCAGAGGCGGCTCGGCGATGACCGTCAGCCACGGGTAGAAGCGACGCTCGCCGGCGAAGCGCGGCATGGCGGTGAAGGCCCGGGCGAACGCTTCCTGCGTGATCTCTTCGGCCTCGTGCACGTTGCCGACACGGCGGAGGCAGAAGCGAAGCAGGCGCGGTAGTAGCGCTCGTAGAGGTCGCCGAAGGCGCCGTTCATCGCCCGCCTGGCAAAGCTCAACCAGGCTCCGGTCCCGAATGAGATCGACATCGTCTGCCCGTACTGCCATTGTGCACCCCAACCACTTTGTCTCGAGCGAGCGGACGAACGCCCCAGGGTAGCGATGTCTCGGGCAGACGCGTACAGGACTGACCGTGGACGCAAGACCACGTTACAGAATCGTTGCAAACGGCTGGCGACCCTACGATCGGCGGGCATGCGGGTCGAGCGAACTCCGCTACGAGCTGCCCGAGCGCCGCCATCGCCCAGAGCCGGTCGAGCCCCGCGACGCGGCCCGGCTCCTCGTGGCGCTCGGCAGGGGCCGTCGCCCACGCCACGTCGCCGAATTCCGGCATTGCTGGGCCGGGCGACGTACTCGTCGTGAACGACACGCAGGTGCTGCCGGCCGGCTGCAGCTCACGAAGGCGACCGGCGGCGCGGTCGAAGTGCTGCTGCTGAGCCCGGTCGAGCCCCGCACGCCGAGTGGGAGGCGCTGGTGCGGCCCGGCAAGCGGGTGCCCGAGGGCACCGACCTGCTCGACGACCGGCGCCACTGTTGGTGACAGTCGGCGACGTCGTCGGCGACGACGGATGTCGACGCGTGACGCCTGCGTCGGCGTGACCAAGCCGGCCGAGGCCGAGGCCGCTCGTCGACCGCATCGGGCGTCGATGCCGCTGCCGCCGTACATCCACGAGCCCGCTCGCCGATCCCGAGCCGCTACCAGACCGTCTACGCCCGCGACGCCGGGTCGGTGGCGGCGCCGACGGCCGGCCTGCATCTCACCGACGAGGTGCTCGCGGGCGTGCCGCGCCGCGGGCGCCGACGATCGCGGTCGGTCACCCTCGACGTCGGGCTCGGCACGTTCCGTCCGATGACGACCGACGACGCGTCGAGGACCACCGCATGCACGCCGAGCGCTACGACGTGCCCGACGCGACGCTCGACGCCGTCGGCACGCGCCGAGCGCGTCGTGGCCGTCGGCACGACGTCGCTGCGGTGCCTCGAGGCGGCCGCGGCGAGCGGGCGAGCGCGGCGGCTCGACCGAACTGTTCATCCACGGCGACTACCCGTTCAAGGTCGTCGACCGTCCTGCTGACCAACTTCCACCTGCCCGGCTCGTCGCTGCTGGCGCTGCTCGACGCGTTCGCCGGGGCCGCGCTGGCGCGACCTGTACGACGTCGCGCTCGCGCGAGGGCTACCGGTTCTTGTCCTTCGGCGACGCCATGCTCGTGGATCGACGCGCGCGATGAGCACCGACACGCCGATCACGGTCGACGCGACCGACGGCGCCGCGCGCGCCGGCACGGTGACCACCGCCCGCGGCACGCTTCGCGACGCCGGGCTTCATGCCCGTCGGCACGCGCGGCTCGGTGCAAGGCCATCGACGCGGCCGACCTCGAGGCGGTCGGCGCGGAGGTCGTGCTCGGCAACACGTACCACCTGATGCTGCGCCCGGGCGCCGACGTCGTGGCCGACACTGGGCGGGCTCGGCGCGTTCATGCGGCTGGCGGGGCCACACGCTCACCGACTCCGGCGGGTTCCAGGTGTTCTCGCTCAACCCGGCGGTCGACGACGACGGCGTGACGTTCCGCTCGACCTACGACGGCTCGCACGCATCGCCTCACGCCCGAGAGCGCGGTCGCGCACGCAGGCGGCGATCGGCGCCGACATCCAGATGGTGCTCGACGTGTGCCCGCCGCTGCCGTCGCCGCGCCGAGGTCGATCCGCTCGCGGTCGAGCGCACCGCGATGTGGGCCGACCGGGCGCGCGCGCCGCACCGCGCCCGAGGGTCAGGCGCTGTTCGGCATCGTGCAGGGCGGCGTCGATCCGCGATCTGCGCGGCGAAGCCGCGCGGCGCACCGTCGCGCTCGACTTCGACGGCTACGGCATCGGCGGGCTGTCGGTCGGCGAGACCGCGGCCGGAGATGCTGCGCGGCGCTCGACGCCACGCTCGCCGAGCTGCCCGCCGACCGCCCGCGCTACCTGATGGGCGTCGGCGACCCGATCGGCATCGTCGAGAGCGATCGCCCGCGGGCGTCGACATGTTCGACTGCGTCCTGCCGACCCGGCTGGCCCGCCACGGCACGGCGCTGACGTCGACCGGGCGCTTCCAGATCCGCAACGCGCAGCACGCGACGCCGAGCCGAGCCGATCGACGACGGCTGCGCGCTGCCGACCTGCGCAGCGCTACACGCGCGGCTATTTGCGCCATCTGCTCCAGGTCGGCGAGCCATCGGCGCCGCGGCTCGCTCACGATCCACAACCTCGCCTGGCTGCTCGGCCTCGATGGCCGCGGATCCGCGCGGCGATTGCCGACGGGAGCTTCGACACGCTCTGCGCGCCGAGGTGGTCGACATCTGGGAACCGGCCCCTACCCACTAAGTTCGCACGCCGCTATGCAGACTCCTCTTTCCGCTCGTCCTGATCGGCGCGTTCTATTTCCTGCGTGCTCCGCCCGCAGCAGCAGCGTGTGCGCAACCACACCGCGCTCGTGGCCTCGGTCGACGTCGGCGACGAGATCGTCACCGCCGGCGGGATCGTCGGCACGTCGTACGGCGATCGACGAGCGCGACTTCGACGTGGAGGTCGCGCCGGGCGTCGTCGTCAAGATCGTGCAAGGGCGCGATCGCGCAGAAGGCACCGACGCCGGATCCGAGGGCACTGAATGAAGCAAGCCGTCGCAACGCGCTGTCGCTCGTCATCATCGTGGTGGTCGCGTTCGGGTCGCTGATCTACACGCTGGTCAACAACAACAAGCCGACGCTCGGCCTCGACCTGCAGGGCGGCATCTCGCTGGTGCTCGCGCCGGCGAAGAAGGTCGACACCGGCGTGCTGACGCAGTCGATCGAGATCATCCGCAACCGCGTCGACGCGCTCGGTGTCGGTGAGCCCGAGATCAGCCGCCAGGGCAACAACATCCTCGTCGAGATGCCCGGCGTGAAGGACCAGGACAAGGCGCGCGAGATCATCGGCCAGACCGCCGAGCTGCGGTTCCGGCCCGTGCTCCAGGGCGGGCATCGCGCCCGAGGACTACGTGCCGCCGACGACCACGACGACCACCGCGAAGCGGGTGCGACGACCACGACCGGCGGATCCGGACGCGCCGACGACCACGACGCGACCACGCCAAGCCCGCCATCATCCCGAGCACGAAGCCCGAAGACGACATCGCCACGAGCGCCGGTGTTGCTGCCGCAAAAGGATCGACAAGAGGCAAGGTCGTCCAGCGCTTCCAGCTCGGCCCGGCGCTGCTCACCGGCGAAGTCGTGCGAGACCGCGAGCGCGCCGTTCGACCAGGGCGACGGCACGCTGGTACGTGCAGCTCCACCTGACGGGCAAAGGCAGCCCGCAGTTCGACGCCATGGCCGCCGCCAACCAGGGCAAGCAGATCGCGATCGTGCTCGACGGCGTCGTGAAGTCGGCGCCGACGATCAACGCCGTCGTCGTTCCAGGGCAAGCCGACGATCACCGGCGCGTTCACGCAGGGCGAGGCGAAGGATCTCGCGCTCGTGCTGCGTTACGGCGCGCTGCCCGTCCAGCTCAAGGAGCAGAACGTCGAGAAGATTTCGGCCACGCTCGGCAAGGACTCGCTGAGGGCCGGCATCATCGCCGGCGTCGTCGGGCTCGCGCTCGTGTTGCTCTACATGATCTTCTATTACCGGGCGCTCGGCATCGTCGTCGTGTCTCGGTCTCGGCGTGTCGGGCGTCGCTGCTGTGGTCGATCATCGGCTACCTCGGCGAGAACAACGGCTTGGCGCTGTCGCTCGCGGGCGCGACCGGCATCATCGTGTCGATCGGCGTCACCGTCGACTCCTACGTGGTGTTCTTCGAGCGATTGAAAGACGAGATCAAGTCGGGCAAGACCGATCCGCAGCTCGGTCGACCGCGGGCTTCACGCAAGGCGTACCGCACGATCCTCGCCGCCGACATCTCGAGCCTCATCGGCGCCGGCGTGCTGTATTTCCTGACGGTCGGGCCCGTGCGCGGGTTCGCGTTCTTCCTCGGCCTGTCGACGCTGCTCGACCTGTTCGTCGCCTACTTCTTCACCCGGCCGATGGTGGCGGTGCTGGCGCGCAACCGCACGTTCACCGAGAGCCGCGCGGCCTCGGCGTGGCCCGAGGACTGGCCGTGACGCCGGGAGGTGCGTCATGACCGACGCCCACTGAGACGACCAGCCGCAGCATCTGGACGCGGCTCTATCACGGCGAGACGACACATCGACTTCATGACGTGCGCGGCGGCGCTGGTTCGCCGTTTCCGTCGCTCGTCATCGCTGGTCGGCCTGCGTCTCGCTCGGTTCCAACGGACTCAACCTCGGCATCGAGTTCCGCGGCGGCACGTCGTGGGAGGTGCCGGGCAACGGACCTCAGCGTCGACCGAAGCGCGCGACGCGCTGCCGTCGGCGATGCGCGACGCCAAGGTGCAGCAACTCGGCAGCGGCGCCATCCGCGTGCAGGCCGATCCCGGCGGCAGCGTCGACGAAGCGCCAGTGCCACGGTCGATGACGTGACGACGCGGCTGGCCAAGGCCGGCGACGTCGCGCGAGAGCCAGATCAGCGTGAACGACGTGGGTCCGTCGTGGGGCAACGAGATCACCGAGAAGGCGCGCCGCGCGCTCGTCTTCTTCCTCGTCGCTGATCTCGATTTACATCCGCTTGCGCTTCGAATGGAAGATGGCCGCTGGCGACGCTGGTCGCGCTCGGTGCACGACATCCTCGTCACGGTCGGCGTCTATTCGATCTTCGGACTCGAGGTGACTCCGCCGACGGTCATCGCCATGCTGACGATCCTCGGCTACTCGATCTACGACGGCATCGTCGTGTTCGACAAGGTGGAGGAGAACACCAAGACGATCGCGCGCAAGCGGCCGGATGACCTACACCGACATGGTCAACGTCTCGCTCAACCAGGTGCTCATGCGCACGTTGAACACGTCGCTCACCGCGCTGCTGCCGATCCTGTCGCTGCTCGTGATCGGCTCGTTCATCCTCGGCGCCACCACGCTGCAGGAGTTCGCGATCGCGTTGCTCGTGGGTCTCGGCGCCGGCGCGTACTCCTCGATCTTCATCGCGTCGCCGCTGCTCGCCATCTTGAAGGAGCGCGAGCCACGCTTCGCCGCGGTCCGCGAGCGGCTTGCGCGCGGCGGTGGCCGCCACTGGCGCGCCGCTCGTGCCCGGCATGGCAACCGCGACGGCAACGGCACGGCGTCGGCGGGGTCGCACGCGTCATCGTCGCCGCCGCTCGTGCCCGGGCAAGTGCCGTCGTCGCCATTGACGTCGCCGTCGTCGAGCCGGCCCGCGATCACGGCCAAGGGTCGCAAGCAACGCCGGCGTCGCTAGCGCACAGCGTTCATCGGGGAGCGGCCAGTACAATCGACTTATGTCGCCCGACTTCGGTTGGTTGAAGAACCACATCGCGGAGGTTGCCTGACTTTCCACGGCCCGGGCGTCGACTTCAAAGACATCACGCCGCTGTTCGCCGATCCCGACGCGTTCCGCTTCGCCGTCGACGCGCTGCCGATCACGTCGCCGGCGATCAGGTCGACTTCGTGGTCGGCGATCGAAGCGCGTGGTTTCGTCACCGCCGCGCCTGTCGCGTACCGCATCGGCGCCGGCGTCGTGCTCGTGCGCAAGGAGGGCAAGCTGCCCCGTCGGGTCGAGGCCACGATGTACGTCGCTCGAGTACGGCGAGGGCATGCTGGAGGTCCACGCCGACGCCATCCCGTCCGGCAGCCCGGGTGCTGATCGTCGACGACGTGCTCGCGACCGGCGGCACCGCCGCCGCCACCGTGGAATTGGTCGAGCGGCTCGGCGGCATCGTGGTCGGGCTCGGGTTCCTCGCCGAACTGGCATTCCTGCACGGCCGCGACCGCTTGGCCGGTCGCGACGTCACGACCCTGGTCACCTACGAGTAGCGGGGTAAGACGATGGCGACCGTCGACCGAGTGTTGCCGTGGCGGAGGACCGCCGCGTCCGACACGCTCGTCACGCCCGTCGTCGAAGTCGTACCGCGAGCGCCACGCCAAGGGCGACGCCGCGCTGATCCTCCGGGCCTACGACGCCGCCGCCGAGGCGCACCGTCGACCAGACGCGCCAGTCCGGTGAGTCCTACATCCACCATCCGGTCGCGGTCGCGGGCATCGTCGCCAGCCTCGGCCTCGACGACGTCACGATCGCGGCGGCGCTGCTGCACGACGCGGTCGAGGACACCACGCTCACGCTCGACGACGTCGCAGGAGCAGTTCGGCCAAGTGGTGGCGTCGGTTGTCGACGGCGTTACGAAGTTCGACCGCGTCGCCTTCGACTCCAAGGAGGCGCAACAGGCGGCGACGATGCGCAAGATGCTCGTCGCGATGGCGAAGGACTGGCGCGTCCTCATCATCAAGCTCGCCGACCGCCTGCACAACATGCGCACCGTCGCCGCCATGCCGGTGTGGAAGCAGCGCCGCACCGCGCAGGAGACCCTCGACATCTACGCCCCGCTGGCGCACCGGCTGGGCATCCAGGAGATGCGCTGGCAACTCGAAGACCTCGCCTTCGCGGTGCTGCACCCGAAGCTCTACGCCGAGATCGACCACATGGTCGCCGTGCGTGCGCCCGAGCGCGAGGCGTATCTCACGACGGTGCTCGAGACCGCCCGCGAGCACCTCGAGCGGCTCGGCGTCGAGGCGCTCGTCACGGGGCGCCCGAAGAACCTGTATTCGATCTACGAAAAGATGGTCGTGAAGGGCAAGGAGTTCAACGAGATCTACGACCTCGTCGGCATCCGCGTGCTGGTCGAAAGTCGCAGAAGGACTGCTACGCCGCCATCGGCGCGATCCACGCGACGTGGCCGCCGCTGCCCGGCCGCGTGAAGGACTACATCGCCACGCCGAAGTTCAACCTCTACCAGTCGCTGCACACGACCGTCGTCGGTCCGCAGGGCAAGCCGCTGGAAGTGCAGATCCGCACCCACGACATGCACCGCCGCGCCGAGTTCGGCATCGCCGCGCACTGGGGCTACAAGGAGAAGGCCACGCCGCAGGACATCGCGTGGGTGCAGCGCTTCGTCGACTGGCAGCAGGACACGACCGACCCCGCGGAGTTCCTCGAATCGCTCAAGCTCGACCTCGACACCGACGAGGTCTACGTGTTCTCGCCCAAGGGCGACATCATGACGCTTGCCCGCTCGAGTCGGTGCCCGTCGACTTCGCCTACGCCATTCACACCGAGGTGGGCCACCGCTGCATCGGCGCGCGGGTCAACGGCCGGCTGGCGCGGCTCGACTCGAAGCTGGTGTCGGGCGACACCGTCGAGATCATCACGTCGAAGCTGCCGACGGCCGGTCCGTCGCGCGACTGGCTGGACCAGGTCGCGTCGCCTCGGGCGCGCAACAAGATCCGCCAGTGGTTCAGCCGTGAACGCCGCGACGACGCCATCGACAACGGCCGCGACGAGTTGTTCAAGGCGATGCGCCGCGAGGGGTTGCCCGTCCAGAAGCTGAGCAACTCGCCGATGCTGCCGGCGATCGCCGTCGAGATCGGCCACACCGATCTCGACGCCCTGTACGCCGCCATCGGCGAGAACCACGTCTCGGCGCACTCGGTCGCGCAGCGCATCGCGCCGCGAGCTACGCGGTGGCGATCACGAAGAGCAGCTGCCGACCACCGCGCGTCAGGAGCGGCGGCAGCGCGCGCAAGCAGCACCCGGCGGGCGTGTACGTCGAGGGCCTCGACGACGTCATGGTGCGGCTGTCGAAGTGCTGCACGCCGGTGCCGGGCGACGCCATTCTCGGCTTCGTCACCCGCGGCCGCGGCGTATCGGTGCACCGCGTCGACTGCTCGAACGCCGCGACCGCTGACGGCCATGGCGGACTCGGGCGAGTCGCGCCTCATCGAAGTCGAGTGGGACCGCGAAAGGCCCGGCGTGTTCATGGTGTCGATCGAGGTGCTGGCGCTCGACCGCACCCGGCTGTTGCTCGACGTGTCGCGCGTGTTGTCCGAGCACCACATCAACATCCTCGGCAGCTCCACCGGCGCCGGCTCCGACCGCCTGAGTCGCATGCGCTTCGACATCGAGCTGGCCGACCCGTCGCACCTCGAGACCCTGTTGGCGCGATCAAGCGAATCGACTCCGTCTACGACGCCTACCGCGCCCTGCCCGGCCGTTCGGGCTGACCCTTTCTGAGGAGATTCAGTTCCCAAGTTGGCAACCAACTCTCCTCAGAACGAGTGAATGGGGGGGGCGTCGGGCCCATCGGAGGCGGTCCACGGCTACACGACCACCGAGTCGAGCGATGCCGCGGAACGCGGTGACTTCGCCGTCGAAGCCCTTTAGTTCGAGTGTCACCGGTTCAGCATCAACGCGGTCCCGTACGGCTTCATAAGCGCGAATGTCGAGCAGCACCTCGCCCACCTCTTCGGGTTCGGCCGTTGCCGAGAAACGGGTGAACCCGCGCAAGTCGCACATGAGCACCGCAATCTGCTTGCGATGCGTCGCCAGCATCGCTTCCGCGTCGCGCGACATCAATGTCTCGGCGATCTGCGGAGTGACGAACCGACGCAGCCGGCCGAGCCGCTCAACTTCCTCGACTTGCTCCTCGACACGCGTAGCCAATTGCCGATTGGTATCGGCAAGTTCTTGCCGGACAGCTTCGACCTCGGCGTGAGCGTCGCGCTCCCGGTCGGCGACGACCTTCATCTCGTTGGCGAACCGAGAGAAAAGATCGGCGGCTGCCAGCATGAACCCGCCGATGAGCACGAGGCGCGCTACTGGGCGCGGATATCCCTCCGCGAGTGTGACCACCACGGCGTAGGCCATAAAGGCCAAGGTGAGCGAGATGATCGCAGTCCGTTGCCGGTAGAGCAGAAAAGCCACAGACGCGAGCAGTGGCAAGGCGGCGACGACGATCTCGATGCTTGGGCCGGCGAGCCACACAAGGACGCCCATGAACGGCGAGGCCGGGACGAGCTAGTACGCCAGCCGGCTCGGCGGCAACGAGCGCGGTATCGAAAGCAGAAGGCTCGCGAGGAGGAGCGAGAAAAAGACGGGGACGAGCGCGCCCTGCCGGAACCCTGGAATGACCGGACCCGGCAGCGCGATTGCAATGAAGGCAGTCGATCCAACGACGGCCACGAAGCGGACCAGCGTGATCCGCAGGTAGAACGGGTAGCGCTCCGGCGCGAGGAGCTCAAGCGCCGAGCGGCGGTTGCCTACCAGTAAGCGGTAGACGATCGACTGCCCGCCCGGTGACTCCACAGTCCCAAGTCTGCCGAAGTTCGCGGTGCTAGGTGTCGGAAGGTGCGTCGGTAGGATCGGCGGCTCTCATGGCGCCACAGTTCAAAGCCCCGAAGGGCACCTTCGACGTGCTCGGTCCCGACTCGGCGCGGTAGCCGCGCTCGTCGCGTTGTTCGCCGAACTCGCGGCGCGCTACGGGTTCGAATTGTTGGTGCAGCCGATGTTCGAGGATCTCGGCGTGTTCCAGCGCGTCGGGGGAGTCGACCGACGTCGTCCGTAAGGAGATGTACGACTTCGAGGACAAGGGTGGCCGACGTATCGCGCTGCGACCCGAGGGCACCGCGCAAGCGGCGCGGGCCTACCTCGAGCACCACCCGACGCCGCCGTGGAAGGTCTGGTACGTCGGACCCAAGTTCCGTTACGACCGGCCCCAGAAGGGCCGCTACCGCCAGCATCACGAGGTTGGCGTCGAAGCCATCGGCACCGCTGACGCCGACATCGACGTCGAGGTCATCGAGCTGGCGTGCGGGTTCTACCGCGCGCTCGGACTTACCCATTTCACCGTGCACCTCACGTCGCTGGGCGACACGACGTGCCGTCCCGCGTACCGGGCGGAACTCGAGGCGTACTTGCTCGAGCGGTGCGACCAGCTGTGCGACGAGCACCGCGATCGCATCAGCGAGAATCCGATGCGGGTGTTGGACTGCAAACGCGACGGATGCGTCAAGGCGACGAAGGACGCGCCGCACATGCTCGAGCGCCTGTGCGAGGACTGCTCGGTCCATTTCGCCCGCGTGCGCTCCGGTCTTGACGCCGCCGGGATCGCCTACGAGATCGATCCGACGTCTCGTGCGGGGCCTCGACTACTACACGCGCACGACCTTCGAATTCTCGACCGCGGCGCTCGAGTCGGCGCAGAACGCCGCTGGGTGGTGGCGGTCGCTACGACGGCTTGATCGAGCAGCTAGGCGGGCCGCCGACGCCGGGGATCGGGTTTGGGCTCGGAATCGAGCGCATCCTGATCGCCTGCGACGCCGAAGGTGTATTTCCGGTTCCGCAGGAGCGGCTCGACGTGTTCGTCATGGACACCACCGGCGGCGACGCGGCACGCGACATCGCCCACGAACTGCGCGGCGCGGGGCTGCGCGTCGACCGCGCCTTCGACAACCGCTCGTTCAAGTCGCAACTCACCGCCGCGCTCCGTTCCGGCGCGCGGCTGGCGGTCGCCATCGAAGACGCGGGAATCACCATTCGCACACTGCAAGAAAAAGGTGAGCCGATCGCGGTCGAGCGCGCCAATCTTGTGTCCACACTCAAGGAAAGGCTGTCATGAGTCTCCGCACCGATTATTCGGGAGTGTTGCGCTCCAGCGACATCGGTCGGACCGTCACGGTCTGCGGGTGGGTAGCGCGCCGGCGCGAGCACGGCGAGCACCTCGCGTTCGTCGACGTCCGCGACCACACCGGACTGGTGCAGTGCGTGGTCGACGGTGCCAGCGACCTGCGCAACGAGTACGTCGTCGCCATTACCGGTGTCGTCCGGGCGCGACCGGAGGGCACCGTCAACGACGCACTCCCGACGGGAGAAATCGAGATCGGCGACTGCGTCGTCGACGTGTTGAACACCGCCGAGCCTCCGCCGTTCCCGGTCGACGATCGCGTCGACGCCGACGAGATCGGTGCGCCTGCGGTATCGCTACGTCGATCTTCGGCGCGACCGCATGCAGAAGAACATGCGGGTTCGGGCGCGGGTGAACAGCGCAATCCGTGCCGCCATGGAGAGCCAGGACTTCGTCGAGATCGAAACGCCGATGCTCGTCGCGTCCACGCCCGAAGGCGCCCGCGACTTCGTCGTGCCGTCGCGCCTGCAACCCGGCACGTTCTACGTGCTACCGCAGAGCCCGCAGCTGTTCAAGCAGCTGTGCATGGTCGGTGGCCTCGACCGCTATTTCCAGATTGCCCGATGCCTGCGCGACGAAGACCTGCGCGCCGACCGGCAGTTCGAGTTCATCCAACTCGACTTGGAGATGAGCTTCGCCGATCAAGAAGACGTGCTCGCGGCAACGTCCACCGCGGTTTCTGCGGCGGTCAAGGCCATCACTGGCGAGGACATGCCGCCGATCGAGCGGATCACATGGCTCGACGCGATGGAGCGGTTCGGCTCGGACAAGCCCGACCTTCGCTTCGGCATGGAGCTCGTCGAGCTCACCGACGTGTTCTCGTCGACCGAGTTCAACGCGTTCAAAGCGCCGTGCGTGAAGGGCATTCGGGTCGAAGGTGGCGCCGACTTCGCCCGCAACCGCCTCGACGACCTCACCGACATGGCCAAGCGCTACGGGGCCAAGGGTCTCGTGTGGATGCGCGTGACCGCCGACGGCGTCGACTCGCCCGTTGCCAAGTTTCTCAGCGAAGCGGAGATCGAGCGCGCTGCGCGTCGAGATGAAGGCCGACGCCGGTGACCTGCTGCTTCTCGTGGCCGACGAGCGCCCGAAGGCGCGCCACGTTCTCGGGCTCTTCCGCGTCGAATTGGGTCGGCCGCCCGTCACCGAAGGCGGCCTGCATTTCACGTGGATCGTGGACTTTCCGCTGTTCGAGGGCGTCGACGACGACGGGCGACCGATCGCCGCGCACCACTTCTTCACCATGCCCAACCTCGAGGATCTGTCAAAGCTCGAGACCGATCCGCTGAACGTGCGGGCGCAGAGCTACGACCTCGTGCTCAACGGGTGGGAACTCGGTTCGGGCAGCGTCCGAATTCACCGCGCCGACATCCAGCAGCAGGTCTTCGACGCCGTCGGCATCGGCCCCGAAGACGCGCAGCGCCGCTTCGGGTTCTTGCTCGACGCGTTCCGGTTCGGCGCGCCGCCTCACGCTGGCTTCGGCCTGGGCATCGACCGGCTCGTCGCGATCCTCGCGGGCGAGGAGAACATTCGCGAAGTCATCGCCTTCCCCAAGACCCAATCCGGCCTGGACTTGCTGACCGGCGCGCCCACGCCCATCGAGCCCACGCAGCTCACCGAATTGGGTCTGCGTCACCTTCCCCCGCCTAGCTGAAGCCTGCCAGCGCGGCGTTCGGACCTCCGCCGGGGGTACGGTGACGGGAACCGCCTTCTGGGGAGGCGAAGCTGAGGGGGAAGTCAAAAATGCGTAAATCCTGGGTGCAGCTGTACGCGCCGTTTCTTGTCCTTGCCATGGTGCAGGCGATGTTCATTGCCGTGGCGCCGTCTCGAGGCAAGAGCACGCTCAACACAACCGGCTCGAATGGAGCGCTATCGAGCGGCGCCCTGAGTTCGGACGGCTCCTCGAGCGACGCGCTCACCGACACCGGTGGCGGCGTCATCGATGGCTCGACGAGCAGCGGCGGCACTACTCCGTCAGGCGGCCGCTCGGCGACAACGCTCCTCGGCCAGACCACTGCCAAGACGGGCAGCACGGCGCACTGCAAGAACGGTCATCAGTTCGAGTTGGTGAACACGAATCCCGCACCGTGCACGCCCAAGTTCTCAGGTGATAACGGCGGTGCGACCTACCAGGGCGTTACCAAGGACACGATCAAGGTGATCCTCTTTTCGGCCACGCCGAACGAGCAGGTAAACGCCATTCTCGGAGCGAAGGGCCTCGCCACCACCGAGGAAGACAGCAAGGCGTTCAACGATGCGGCCATCAACTTCATCAACAAGCGTTACGAGCTGTACGGGCGCAAGATCGTCTTGGAACCCGTCGTCGGCGACTGCCCCACGACGCCGCCGGACTACGACAAGTGCAACGCCGCCGCGCAGGAAGTGGTCAAGCGCAAGCCCGCGCTCGTCGTGTGGGTCACATCGCTTTACGCCTCGGTGTTCGACATCTGGGCCAAGGCGGGCATCCCCAGCATTGGTGGCTCGGCGTTCGACGTGAAGTACTACAACGATCGCCGGCCATACCGCTACGACGTGGCCATGGACGGCACGCAGGCGGCGGGCCACATCGCCGAGTACTACTGCAAGAAGATGGTCGCCCAGAACGCTGACCACAGCGGTCAGGTGATTCACAGCCAGATCGGGTTGCGCAACCAGGTGAAGCGCAAGCTCGGCATCGTGGTGCCCGAAATCGAGGCAAACGTCGCGACCGCGCGAGACGTCGCCGCCAAAGTGAAGGCATGTGGTGGCGGTGACTCGCCGTTCTTCACGTATGCCTCCGACATTGAACAGGCGAACGTGCAGACGCAGGCCACGGTGGCGAACCTGATTCAAAACAAGGTCACCACCGTCGTGTGTATGTGCGATCCGATTGCGCCGGTGTTCCTCACGACCGGCATGACCCAGAACAGCTACTTCCCGGAGTTCCTCCTTCCCGGCCTCGGCCTGCTCGACTACGACCTTCTCGGTCAGCTGTATGAGCCCCAGCAGATGCAACACGCGTTCGGCCCGAGCCATCTAGCCCAGCCGGTCCCGCTCGACAACACCGACGCGGCCTTGGTGTGGCGATCCGAGGGCAATAGCGGTCATCCGTGCGGAAACAACGGCTGCGGGTTGAACTGGGCCTACCTCAACGCCGCGGGCATCGCCATCCAAGCCGCCGGTCCCAACTTCAATCCGTTGACGCTCGAGCGCGGCGTGTTGAACCTGCCGCCCTCGGGTGCGTTCGAGCCCAAGCGCAATCCGACGGTCGTCTTCTACAAGTACGGACCGAACGACTACACCGCCACGAGTGACGTACGCGAGGTGTACTGGAATGCGACGGCCACGACCCCGACCGACGGGAGCAAGGGCGCGTACATAGGTACCGACGGGGGACGCCGCTTCGAGCTTGGCAAGTGGCCTTCGAACGGCCTCGCCGCTATTCCTGTAGCCGCGAGCTAGCGCGTGCGTCTCCTCGCCCTTCGCTTCAAGGGGCTTGAACTTCCGCCGATACTGCAGCGACCGGTAAACGGGTTTCGTTCGGCCTGGGCCCACCCGCGATACGGGGTGATCGTGAAGTCCCTCGTCGGATACGTGGTGCTCGTCGAGATCCTCGTGCAAGGGGTTTTCGGGCGGTTGCGCCTACCGCTCATCGGTCTCGACATCGGGCGTTATCCGTTGGCGATTCCGCGCGGGGAGATCCTCGGCGGTGCTGTCATCGGCGTGCTGTATGCGTTGATCGGCATGGGGATCATCCTCGTGTACCGCGCCAACCGCATCATCAACTTCGCCCAAGCGCAGCTCGGGGCGGTGCCCGCCGTGGTGGCGCTTTTGCTCATCGCGCGCCACGGCACGCCCTACATCCTCGCCATTCCCGTCATGCTGATCGGAGCTGCGGTTCTGGGCGCCGGCGTTGAACTGACGATTGTTCGCCGCTTCTCACAGTCGCCTCGCCTGATCCTCACCGTGGTGACTATCGGCATCAGTCTGCTGTTGCTAATCCTCGAGTTCTACGCCAAGCAGTGGGTGGGCGGCGACCTCATCGACACTGTCGGTCTGACGTTCCCAACGCCGTTCCAATCACTTCAGTTCCGGATCGGCCCCAGCACGCTTACCGGCGATCACCTGTTCGCCATCGCCGTCGTCGCGGTGATCGTGGCTGCACTCGGCGCGTTCTTCAAGTTCACTGACATCGGCATTGCCGTGCGCGCGGCGGCGGAAAACGGCGAACGCGCCGGTCTGCTCGGGATCCCCGTCCGCCGAATCTCCACCATCGTGTGGACGGTCGCAGCGGTGCTCTCCGCGGTAGGCGTGTTCTTGCGCACGCCCTTGGTCGGGCTTCCGCTGTCGGGTTTCGTCGGTCCGTCGCTGTTGATGTTCGGTCTGGCGGTCGCGGTGATCGCGCGCATGGAGAGCCTGCCAACCGCGTTCTTCGGCGGGATGCTCATCGGCATCATCGACCGTTCCGCGTTGTTCGCCACGCATCGCTCGGCGCTCGCCAACGCGGTGATGTTCGTGGTCGTCGTCATTGCACTACTGGCACAGCGCGGGAAGCTGTCGCGGGCAATGGAGGCCGGAACCTCGACGTGGCAAGCCGTGCGCGAAATCAGGCCGATACCGCTTGAGCTACGCCATCTCAAGGAAGTGCGCTTCGCGCGGATCGGCGTCGGGATCGTCGTCGGCGCGCTCGCGCTCAGCGCACCGTGGATCTTCGGCACGTTCAAGACCTCGGCCGCCACGCTGATCCTGCTCTACGCCATGATCGGGATCTCGCTGGTCATCTTGACGGGGTGGGCGGGTCAGATTTCACTGGGTCAATACGCCATCGCCGGCATCGGCTCCGCCGTCGCCGGTGGCCTGGCGGCGAACCACGGGTGGGACTTCTTCGGCGCGCTGTTCACGGGTGCGCTTGCGGGCGCGCTGGTCGCAGTCGTGGTCGGGCTTCCCGCGTTGCGAATCCAGGGACTGTTCTTGGCCGTCACCACGCTCGCGTTCGCCTTCACCGTGCAGAACTTCGTGCTGCGGCGTGAATGGTTCGCCTGGCTCGTGCCCGAGGACAACCGGTTCGCCGACCGTCCCGTGCTCTACGAACGGTGGGATCTCACGACGTCGTCCGACATCGGGCCGATCACGCTCGACAGCGACGCGAAGTTCTATTTCGTCTGCCTCGCGTTCCTCGTGATGGTGGTGGCGATGGCGCAGTCACTGCGACGCCTGCGAGCAGGTCGGCTCTTCATCGGCGTCCGCGACAACGGACGCGTCATGCAGAGCTTCGGCGTCAGCCTCGCCTCGACGCGCCTCGCCGCGTTCGCGGTGTCGGGCTTCATCGCCGGCCTAGCCGGCTCGTTGCTGGCGTACCAGAACGTCGTGTTCTCGCCCGGAGCGTTCAGCCCCGAGCAATCCATCGCCCTGTTCGTGATGGCAGTGATCGGAGGAGTCGGGTCGCTGCTCGGCGCGGTCCTCGGCGCCATCTTCCTAATCGGCCTCCCGCTGTTGCCTGGCCTGCGCGACATCGAATTCATCGAACTTCTGACGACCGGCCTCGGGGTGTTGCTCGTGCTCCTGTTTCTGCCCGGCGGTTTGGCGGAGGGCGTCTACAAGATTCGCGACACGCTGCTGCGGCGCGTTGCCGCCAAACACAACATCGTCGTGTCGAGCCTCGTCGCCGACACGCTGGTGAAAGACGACGACTTCGGCCCGGCGGAGGTCGTCGAGGACATCGAGACGCACGAGACCGAGAAGGTGGGCGTGTGAAGTACCTCCGCCGCCGCTTCGAGAGCTACACGGATGGCGACGATTCGTTCCCGCTGTTCGCGCTCTTCCTCATCTTCTTCGTCGACGAGTTCGACACTGCCGCGTTCAACGTGCTCGCACCCGACATCCGCAAGGCGTTCGACCTCACGAGCGAGGCGTTTGGCGTGCTGGTCGTGGCCAACCTGAGCATCGTGCTGCTGGCGGCGATTCCGCTCGGCTACTACGGCGACCGGCTGCCGCGTCGCAACCTCGTGCTTGTCGGCGCCGTGCTCGCCGGGTTGTTCTCCTTTGCGACGGGAGTCGCGCCCGTCCTCGCGCTACTGGTCGTGTTCCGCCTCGGCAACGGTCTGGGCCGGCTCGTCAACGACTCGATCCACAATTCGCTGCTGGCCGACTACTACAAGCCGAACGTCCGTGCGCAGGTCTTCGGCATCCACCGCAACGCCGTCAACTTTGGCACCATCGCCGGCGCCGCCCTCACGGGCAGCGTCGCCGCGCTCTTCGGGTGGCGCGCCGCGTTCGTCGCCCTCATCGTGCCCTTGCTCGCGGTCGCGGTCCTCGCCCGGAAGCTGCACGACCCTGTCCGCGGGGCGACCGACGATCCCGAGTCGGCGTTGCTGGCCCAGTCCGAGGCGCCGGTGCCATTCGCCGAGGCTCGGCGCATCCTGTTCGCGGTCAAGACGCTCAAGCGCCAGTACGCGGCGTGGCTGTTCATCGGCGCCGGTGTCATTCCGCTGGCGTTCCTGCTGCCACAGTTCCTCGACGAGGTATTTCACCTCGGACCGTTCGCCCGCGGGCTGATCGGCGCCGGCAACGCGGCGGCGACGTTCCTCGGTCTCCAGTGGTCGAGCAAGCGCACCGCGGGGTGGATGGCTCAGGGCATGGGCGAGCCCGTCAAACGCGCCGGGCTCTCGCTCGGGCTGGTCGGTGTGGGCATCGCCGTTCTGTCCGCGTGTCCGCTCGCGCTGTTCGTGCCGATGGCGGCCCTCACCAGTTTCGTCGCCGGCATCTTCTACCCGCCGTTTTACGCGACGCAGGCCTTCGTGTCGCCAGCGCGGTACGCACCTTGTCGTTCTCGTTCGGCTCGCTCTACCTCGTGGCCGGCGTGTGGTTCTTGTACTTCCTACCGGGCATCGCCCGCATTCCCGACGCGCAGGGCTTGCGCTGGGGACTGCTGGCCACGGTGCCGTACTGGCTCATCGGTGGATTGCTGCTGCGCTCCGCGCACAAGTTCGTCGCCGACGACACCACTCGTGCGATCGCGCAACTCGGCTACGCCGCTGACATGCGCCGGCAGCGTCTTGATGCCGAAGGCACCGACCAGGTGCTGGTGTGCCGCGGCGTCGAGGTGGCCTACGACCAGGTGCAAGTGCTGTTCGGCGTCGACATGGAGGTTCGTCGCGGCGAGATCGTCGCGTTGCTCGGCACCAACGGCGCCGGGAAGTCGACGTTGCTCAAGGCGATCAGCGGCGTGGTCGACCCGATCGGTGGCGCAATCCTGTTCGAGGGCCGCGACATCACCCACGCCGACAGCGTGCAGACCACCAGCTTCGGCGTGATCCAAGTGCCCGGCGGCAAAGCCGTGTTTCCGACCCTCACCGTCGCCGAGCACCTGCGGGCCGCCGGCTGGCTTTACCGCGACGACCCCGGTTACCTGGCTGAGGCGAACGAGGAAGTCCTGACGATCTTCCCCCGCCTGCGCGAACGCATCGACCAGATGGCGGGCAACCTGTCGGGCGGCGAGCAGCAGATGCTGGCGTTGGGCATGGCGTTCATCGCCAAACCGAAGTTGCTGATGATCGACGAGCTGTCGCTCGGGCTCGCCCCGACGATCGTCGAACTGTTGCTCGGCATCGTGCGTCGAATTCAGGCTCAGGGCACGGCGATCATCCTGGTCGAGCAGTCGATCAACGTTGCGCTCACCGTGGCCGAGCGGGCGTACTTCATGGAGAAGGGCGAGGTGCGCTTCGAGGGCAAGACCTCAGAGCTCATCGAACGCGACGACATCGTGCGGTCGGTGTTCCTCGAAGGCGCCGGGTCCGCAAAGGCCGTGCCCTCACGTCGGACGGCCAAGGCCAAGAGCGCGCAACTTCTCCGACTTGCCCGTTGTGCTCAAGGCGCAGTCGCTGACCAAGACTTTCGGCGGCATCCGCGCCGTGGACGACACGTCGTTCGAATTCCGCGAAGGCGAGATCCTCGGCCTTATCGGGCCGAACGGCGCGGGCAAGACGACAATCTTCGACCTCATCTCGGGCTTCGAGACGCCCAACGAAGGGCGCATCTTCCTCGAGGACGTCGACGTCTCCACCTTCGAGCGCGGACCGGCGTGCGCTCATGCGCTTGGGGCGTTCGTTCCAGGACGCGCGGTTGCTGCCCTCGCTCACCGTCGCCGAGAACATCGCCATTGGGCTCGACCGGCATCTCGAACTGCGTGACCACATGGCGTCGATGCTGCATCTGCCGCTCATCGTGCGCCAAGAAGAGGACGTCGCCTGGAGCGTCGAGGACCTCGTCGAGTTGATGTCGCTCGGTGCCTACCGCGACAAGTTCGTCCGCGAGCTTTCGACCGGCACGCGCCGGATCGTCGATCTGGCGATGTGTATCGGCCACGACCCCAAGGTGTTGCTACTCGACGAACCGTCGTCGGGCATCGCGCAGCGCGAGACCGAGGCACTGGGACCGCTGCTCAAGCAAATCCAAGCCGACACCGGCTGCGCGCTGCTGGTCATCGAACACGACATGCCGTTGATCACGGCGATCTCCGACCGCATCATCGCGCTCGAACTTGGTCACCCGATCGCCGAAGGCACGCCGGCCGAGGTCGTCCGCGACCCCGCGGTGGTGTCGTCGTATCTCGGGGGCGACCTGTCCGCCATCAATCGGTCCGGTCGCGCTCCGAGCAAGAACGGAACGGCCAAGACGAAGGCGGTCAAGAAGCAGCACGTCCGCAAGCGAATCAAAACGTGACTCGCTCGCGCCGTGCGCTGCTGGCTGTCGGACTGGCGCTCACGCTCACCGGTCTCGGACTGTTCATCGGCGCGCCGCGCGGCAACGCCGCCGGCGTCGAGTTCGGCTGGTGGTGGAAGGGCAACCCGGGCCAGCAGGTGCCGGTCCCCGGCGGAGTCCCCGTGCCCGCCCAGAACTTCCCGGCTGACCCGCCATCGGCACCCGAGCCACCCAACGCCGCCGGTGGGCTCATGGTCGGCGCACTGCCGGACGGCGCCTTTGCCGTGGCCGCCGTGCGCGCGCCGTTGAACGCGACGTCGCTCACCCTCACCGTCGCGCCGAACGGTGACGCCGGCGGTCAAGTGGCGCACCTGTTGGCGTGCGCGGCGACGTCGCCGTGGAATCCGATCGCCGCGGGGCGGTGGGACGACAAGCCCATCGTCGCCTGTGACCTCGTCAACGGCGGCGGTTCCGTGGCCGGTATCCGCTCCGAAGACGGCACCACGTGGACCTTCCCGGTCGCGCCATTGGCCTCCGACGGCGCCGTCGACGTCGTGATCGTGCCCGCCGCCGATCCGACGGTGCCGGCGGGCGCGGCCGAGCCGTTCCAACTCGTGTTCCAACCGCCGACGGAGTCGTCGTTCGCAGTCGGGCCACCGTTGAGCACCGGCGGCGAGTTCCCGCAATCTTCCGACCCCAGCACCGACCTCACAACCTCCGACGACGTCAGCCCCACGATCGACTTCGGCGCGTTCGGGGGTTCGACCACACCCGTGGCGGCGCCGGCGTTGTCCTCGAACGACCAGGCGCCAGTGCTGGCCGCAGTACCGGCGGCCGCGGATGCCGATGACGACGGCGCGGCCAAGGCGCTCGGGCTGCTCGTGATGCTCCTCGGTCTGGCCGCGATTCTCGCGGCGACCCGTCAACCCACGCCTGCCATCCGCTCGCTGACGCGCATGGGTGCCACCGAGGCTGCGCCGGCAACGACGAAGGCCATGGGGGGACTCGGTCGTTTTGCAGCCGAGCGCGAAGGGCGTCCACCGCCACTGTTCTAGGAATTCGCCGTGACACCCGGCGCGTACGCTCTAGCGATCGCACGCGACTCCAACCTGTTCGAATCCGCGCTCAAAGAGCAACTTGCCAAACAAGCCCCGCTCGCGGATCGGCTGCGGCCGAAGACGCTCGACGACATCGTGGGCCAAGCGCACCTGCTGGGTCCGGGCCGGCCGTTGCGCACGCTCATCGAAGCGGACCGGCTGAGCTCGGTGATCTTGTGGGGTCCGCCCGGGACGGGCAAGACCACCCTGGCCCGCGTCATCGCCGCAGCCACCAACCGTTCCTTCGTGCCGATGAGCGCGGTAACCGCGGGGGTCAAGGACGTGCGCGAGACCATCGAAGGCGCCAAGCGGCTGCTCGCCGAGCACGGCCGGCCGACGATCCTGTTCCTCGACGAGGTGCACCGCTTCAACAAGGCGCAACAGGACGCGCTGCTCCCGTCGGTCGAAGACGGCACGCTCACCCTGATCGGCGCGACCACCGAAAACCCGTACTTCGAGGTGAACGCGCCGCTGCTGTCGCGCTCGACGCTGTTTCGCCTCGAGCCGCTGACCGAAGACGACTTGAAGGTTCTGGCGCAGCGCGCGTTCGACTCCGAGAGCGCCACCGCCGACGACGACGCCGTCGACCACCTGATCAATCTCGTCGACGGTGACGGGCGGGCCTTGCTGACCTCGTTGGAGGTCGCGATCGTTCTGAGCGGCGACGCCCGGCACGTCACGCTGGAACAGGCCGAAGCGGCGCGCGGCGCGCGCGCTCTGCGGTACGAGCGCGACGACCACTACGACGTGATCTCGGCGTTCATCAAGTCGATCCGCGGCAGCGATCCCGACGCCGGCTTGTACTGGTTGGCCCGCATGATCACCGCTGGCGAAGACGCCCGGTTCATCGCCCGCCGTCTGGTGATCCTGGCGAGCGAGGACATCGGCATGGCCGACCCGATGTCGCTCCTCGTCGCCACCGCGGCCGCCCACGCCGTCGAATACGTCGGCCTGCCAGAGGCGCAACTCAACCTCGCGCAAGCGGTGGTGCACCTTGCGACGGCGCCGAAGAGCAACCGCACCGCGCTCGGCATCTGGGGCGCGCTCGAGGACGTCGCCGCCAGACCAGCCGGCCCCGTTCCGGCCCATCTACGCGACGCGACGCTATCGCTCGGCGCGCAAGATCGGCCACGGCGTCGGCTACGTCTACCCGCACGACGACCCGCGCGGGTGGGTCGAGCAGGAATACCGGCCCGACGAGGTGGCAGGCAAGACCTACTACGAGCCGTCCGAGCACGGGAACGAGGGCGAGATCAAGCGGTCCCGCAATCGCTCCGACGGTCAGGCCTAGGATTTTGCGGATGATTCGTCGCCTGTTCTGGTTCGCCCTCGGCGCTGCGGCGGGGTACTTCGTGACCGTGCGCGTGCAGCGGGTGGCGGACGCGGCCGACCGTTTGCGCCCCGCCCGCATGAAGGAAGACCTCATCGATACGGTAAAGACCGCGGCCAGCCAGGTTCGTGAGGTCGTAAAAGACCTCACCGCCGACAATCTCGCGTCCTAATCCGTACCGGGAATTTCGCGGTCGTCTCGTAGATTGAGTCGCGTCATGGATGCGACCTCGCTGCGCCACGCCTTCACGGACTTCTTCACGGCGCGCGGCCACACCCTTGTCCCGTCGTCGGGCGTCGTGCCCCACCATCCGACGGCGCCGCTGTTCACGAACGCCGGAATGAACCAGTTCGTCCCCTACTTCCTCGGCGAGGAACCGGCGCCGTGGCCCCGCGGCGACGAGCATCCAGAAGTGCATTCGTCTGTCGGGCAAGCACAACGACATCGACGAGCTCGGCAAGACCCGTCGGCACATGTCGTTCTTCGAGATGCTCGGCAACTTCAGCTTCGGCGACTACTTCAAAGAAGAAGCGATCTCGCTGGCGTGGGAGCTGCTCACCGAAGTCGTCGGCTTCGACGGCGACCGTCTCTGGATCACCGTCCACACCACCGACGACGACGCCGAAGCGATCTGGCACGAGCAGGTCGGCGTTCCGATGGACCGCATCCAACGGCTCGGCGACAACGAGAACTTCTGGGACATGGGCGACACGGGCCCGTGCGGTCCGTGCTCGGAGATCCACTTCGACTGCGGGCCGGAATGGGGCGAAGCCGGCGGGCCCGCGCACGGCGCCGGCGACCGCTACGTCGAGTTCTGGAACCTCGTGTTCATGCAGAACCAGTACGAGCCCGACGGGACGCTCGGCGACCTGCCGCGCAAGAACATCGACACCGGTGGCGGCTTCGAGCGCTGGCTCATGCTGCTGCAAAACGTCGAGACCGTTTTCGACACCGACGAATTGCGCCGCATCATCGCCGAGGCCGAGCGCCTGACCGGCGCGACGTTACGGCAGCGACCCGGCGACAACTACGGCGTTGCGCGTGCTGGGCGACCACGCTCGCACGATCCCGATTCTCATCGAAGGCGGCGTCGTTCCGTCCAACGAGGAGCGCGGCTACATCTGCCGCAGCGTCGTGCGCCGCGCCGTTCGTCTCGCTTATCAACTCGGCGTGGACCGCGTCGTCCTGCCCGAACTCGTGGGCGCGGCGATCGACATCAGCGCGGACGCGTTCCCGGAACTCGTCCGCCAGAAGCGACACCATCCTCGAGCATCGTCGAACGCGAAGAAGAGCGGTTCCGCAAGACGCTGCGCGACGGCTCGGCGGTGCTGGACCAGGAGCTCGCGACCGGCCGCGTCCGCGGCGAGGTCGCGTTCCTGCTTCACGACACGTTCGGTTTCCCGATCGAGATCACCTCCGAGGTCGCCGAGGAACGCGGTGTCGAGATCGATCGCGCCGGCTTCGACGAGCGCATGGCCGAGCAGCGCCGACGCGCCAAGGCCGGCCGCAAAGTCGTGTCCGCCGACGAGACAAACACGGCGGTGTACCGCGAGATCCTCGATCGCCATGGCAAGACCGAATTCACCGGCTACGACGAGACCGAAGTCGAGGCGACGGTGCTTCGTGGTTGTCGATCGCGAGGACGGCACTGTCGAAGTGTTTCTCGATCGCACGCCGTTCTACGCGGAGGGCGGCGGCCAGATCGGCGACACCGGGCTCATCGCGATCGAGCACCGGACGGTCGAGGTCCTCGACACGACCGCGCCGGTGGCCGGCCTGCATCGCCACATCGGTCGCCTCGTCGACGGCGAAATCGAAGTCGGCCAAACGATGACCGCGTCGATCGACGTGCCGCGCCGCGCAAGCCATCATGCGCAACCACACGGCGACGCACCTGCTGCACTGGGCGCTGCGCAAGGTGCTCGGGGTCACACGTCAAGCAGCAGGGGTCGCGGGTCGGTCCGGAGGAGTTGCGCTTCGACTTCAGCCACCACGGACCGATGACGCCGAAGACGAGATCGCGCAGGTCGAGCGAATGGTCAACGCCGACGTGCTCGCCAACCCCGAGGTCGGGGCGGGCGAGCACTCCAAGGCCGACGCCGAGAAGATGGGCGCGATCGCGTTCTTCGGCGACAAGTACGGCGACATGGTGCGCGTGATTCAGGCGGGGCCGGACTCGATCGAGTTCTGCGGTGGCACGCACGTGCACGCGCTCGGCACGATCGGCGCGATCAAGATCACGTCAGGAAGAGTCGATCGGCGCCAACATGCGCCGCATCGTTCGCCGTCACCGGCGAAGGCACGCTCGCGTGGATGAACGAGCGCGACCGACTCGTCAAAGAAGCGTCCGCCGCGCTGACGCGCCACGCCCGAGGAACTCGTGTCCGCCGTGAACCGCACGCTCGAGCGCAACCAAAGCGCTCGAACAGGAAGTGCGCACCCTGCAGGCCGCCGGTGCGCGCGCCGAGGCGCCCGCACTTGCGTCCGACGCCGTCGACGGCGTCGTGGTTGCGCGACGAGACGGACTCGTGCAAGACCAGCTGCGCGATCTGGCGGTCGCCGTGCGCGATCACAGCGGCATTCGCGCCGTCGTGCTCGGGGGCGTCGCCCGAGGCGGGCAAGGCCGCCCTCGTCGCGGTGGTGAGCAAGTCCGGCCGCGAGTCGGGACTCGACGCCGGAGCGTTGCTCGACGACGCGTCGAAGGCCGTACAAGGCGGCGGGTCGAAGAACCCCGACATGGCGATGGCCGGCGGCAAGAACATCGACGGCATCGACGAAGCCCTCAACCTGGCCCGCGCCGCGGCGGGAGTCGCGTAACCGCGTCATGACGCGCGCACTCGGGCTCGACCTTGGGTCGGTCCGCATCGGCGTTGCCACAACCGACCCCGGTCGCGTCATCGCGTCGCCCTACGACGTGATTCGGCGCGGCAAGGATCACGCCGCCGACCACGCGGCCATCGCCGCAGCCGTCGACGAGGCGCACGCCGCGATCGTGGTCGTCGGCCTGCCCCGCTCGATGAGCGGGCGCGACGGCGCCGCCGCTTCCGCTCGATGCGGGCGGAGGTTGCCGAGCTGCGCGCCGCGCTGCCGGTACCGGTCGTGTTGTGGGACGAACGCTTGTCGCACGGTCGCGTGCGAGCCGGGCGCTCATCGAGGGTGGCATGCGGCGCAAGCAGCGCAAAGACACGGTCGACAAAGTCGCGGCCGCCGTGATCCTCCAGTCCTGGCTCGACGCCGGCGCACCCGAGTCCTGATGCCTGAAAAAGCTCTCCTAGGCTGATCCGATGCGCGGAAGGACAGTCCTGTCATGAGTCGCGGGGTCCGGCTCGTATTGATCGCGGCCACGGTGTTTTCCCTCATCGGTGCCGGCGTTGTCGTGTGGTTCCAGCGGCAGGTGAATCCTCCCGGCGCGCCGGGCAAGGAGATCAGCGTCGTCATTCCCGCTGGCGCCTCGTCGGGCACGATCGCCGCGATCCTCGACGACAAGGGCGTCATCAGTAGCGCTCGGCTGTTCAAGGTGTACTTGCGGCTGCACCCCGCGAGTGGCCTCGAAGCGGGCGCGTACACGATGCAAGAAAAGGAGTCGTTTCCGTCGGTCATCAAGAAGCTCAAGGCCGGCCCGACCAAGACGTTCAGTCGCCTCGTGATTCCCGAGGGATTCACGCTCAAGCAGATCGCCGAGCGCGTCGGCAAGTTGCCCGGCAAGTCGGCGGCCAAGTTCCTGGAAGCGGCCGCGAGTGACCGCGTGCGGTCCACCTTCCAGCCCGCCAGCGTCCACAACCTCGAAGGCTTGGTCTTTCCCGACACGTACTTCGTCGAGCCCAAGGACACCGAAGAGGACATCCTCACGCGCATGGTCGACACGTTCGACAAGGTGGCCACCGAAGAGGGGCTATCGGCGGGCGCCGAGGGGCGGTCGGCGTACGAAACCCTGACGGTCGCGTCGTTGGTCGAAAGTGAGGGCAAAGTCGCGGTCGACCGGCCGAAGATCGCGCAGGTGATCTACAACCGGCTCGAGGAAGGCATGCGTCTGCAAATTGACGCCACCGTGATCTACGCGCGGGGCGGCCGGCGCGCCGACGGGCGCGTGCTGTTCAGTGACCTGAAGATCCAATCGCCCTACAACACCTACGTCGTGGCCGGCCTACCCCCCACACCCATCAGCGCCACCGGGCGCGCCGCGATCCGCGCCGCCCTACATCCAGTAAACGGACCGTGGCTGTTCTACGTGAAGTTCGAAACCGACGGCACGCACAAATTCACCGAGACGCTGGCGCAGCACAACGCGGCGATCGCCGACGCCAAGCGTCGCGGCGTGAATCCCTAACCCGTGAGGTCGATCACCGGCACCACGCGGGTGGCGGGTGTCATCGGCGATCCGGTGCGCCATTCGCTCTCGCCAGCTATCCACAACGCCGCCTTCGCCGAAGCCGATCTCGACTGGGTGTACGTAGCGTTCGAGGTGGCCGACGGCGACGCCGCCAGGGCGGTGAACGGCGCCCGCGTCCTGGGCGTCGACGGGTTGTCGGTCACGATGCCGCACAAAGCGACGGTGATCGAGGCACTCGATCGCCTCACGCCTACCGCGGAGCGGCTCGGGGCCGTGAACGCGATCGTCCGCGAAGGCGTCGAGCTCGTGGGCCACTCCACCGACGGAGCCGGCCTCGTCGACGCGCTTGCCTTCGACGAAGGCTGGGCGGTCGCTGGACACCGCGCCGCGGTCATCGGCGCCGGTGGCGCCGCCCGCGCCGTGGTGCTCGCACTCGCGGATGCGGGCGCCGCGGAGATCGTCGTAATCAACCGCACACCCGAGCACGCTGAACGCGCCGCCGAACTCGCAGGGGACGTGGGACGCGTCGGCACTCCGGCTGACGCGCGCGAAGCCGATCTCATCGTCAATGCCACTCCCGTCGGCATGCTCGGCCACGACGAAAGTCTGGCGATTGACGCCTCGGTCTTCCGGGTCAACCAACTCGTCGTCGATCTCGTGTACGCCCCGCCGATGACACCGATGGTTCAGGCCGCCCGCGCCGCCGGCGCCCACGCCATTGGCGGGCTCGGAATGTTGGTGCACCAGGCGGCGCACGCCTTCACCCTCTGGACGGGCCAGGAAGCGCCGCTACCGGCCATGTCGGCGGCGGCGATGGCCGCGCTCGCGCACGGGCAGCGATGACCGCCTCGACCGTCGCGGTGGTAGTAGCCGCCGCCCTGTTCGGCGCGCTGGTCGGCCCGCGCGCCGCGAGCGTCATCGCCGACACGCCCGCCGACCCGGCGGATGACCCGCAGCCGGTCCGGCGCGTCGGGCCCGTGGCTCGCCCGACGTCATCTGCTGCCGCCACTTCTCGCCCTGGTCGCGGGCGGCGTCGCTGCGAAGACCGGCGCCCAGCCTGAGGTCGCGGCGCACGTCCTGGTCGCCGTGGGGCTGGTGGTGCTCTCGATCATCGACTTGGATCTGTTCCTGCTGCCGCGAACGTTTGGTCAACCCGCTGGTCGTGCTTACCGCAGGCTTGCTGTTGGTCGCGGCGATCGTCGACCGCGACACCGACAATTTCGTGCGCGCGCTGCATAGGTTGCGCCGCCGCGTTCGCGGTGTTGCTCGTGCTGCACGTGATCAGTCCGGCGGGCATGGCGTTCGGCGACGTACGTCTCGCCGCGTCTGATCGGCCTTGACCTCGGGTGGCTCGGTACGGAACAGATCATCCTTGGTCTGTTTGCCGGCTTCGTGTCGGCCTCGATCGTGGGCGTCGTTCTGTTGGTCGGCCGCAAACGCGGACTGCGCGACGCAGTGCCCTTCGGCCCGTTTCTCGCCGCGGGAACGCTGTTCGTGCTGTTCGGCGGCGACGTCCTCGCCGGACTGACTCGCGCCTAAGAACTTCTTGCGTCGTTTAGCGGCGCTCTGCGCCGCTAAACGACGCAAGAAGGTAGGAGGGTGGAATCCGTGCGGGGATTTCCGGACCTCGTAAGTAACCTTGCGTGCAATGTTGCGCTACCTGACGGCCGGTGAATCCCACGGGAAGGCACTCTCAGTCATCATCGAGGGTCTCCCGGCGGGTCTCGAAATCGCCGTAGAGGACGTGCAATCGGAACTGGCGCGGCGCCGGCTCGGTTACGGACGGGGCCCGCGCATGCGCTTCGAGGCAGACGAAATCACGCTGCTCGGCGGCATCCGCCACGGCCGCACGCTCGGTTCGCCCGTCGCCATCGAGATCGGAAACACCGAGTGGCCCAAGTGGCAGGAAGAGATGTCGCCCGCGGCCGGGGCGACCGAAAAGCCTCTCACCGCGCCGCGGCCGGGCCACGCCGATCTCGCCGGAATGCAGAAGTACGGCTTTACCGACGCGCGCGACGTGCTGGAGCGGGCGAGCGCCCGAGAGACCGCCGCGCGCGTCGCCGCCGGCACGTGCGCGAAAGCGCTCCTCAAGACGATCGGCGCCGACGTGATCAGCCACGTGATCTCCATGGGCACCGCGTCGGTCAAGTCAGACTCGCCACGACCGCGCCCCGAGGACCTCGGCGCGGTCGACGCATCGTCGGTCCGCTGCTTCGACTCCGAGGCGGAGGACGCGATGGTCGAACAGATCAAGGCCGCCGCCAAGGACGGCGATTCGCTCGGCGGCATCGTCGAGGTGCTGGGCTACGGCGTGCCCGTGGGCCTGGGCAGCCACGTGCACTGGGACCGCAAGCTCGACAGCCTGCTGGCGGCGTCGCTGATGAGCATCCAAGCCGTCAAGGGCGTCGAGATCGGCGACGGCTTCGACGTCGCGCACCGGCGCGGATCCGACGCGCACGACGCCATTGTCTGGGAGGCCGAGGCGGGCTACAGCCGCGAAACCGATCTGGCCGGCGGTGTCGAAGGCGGCATGTCGACGGGTGCGCTTCTCGTGTGCCGCGCCGCGATGAAGCCGCTCGCCACGCTCAACCGTCCGACGCTGCGCACCGTCGACGTCACCACCAAAGAAGAGACCGTCAGCTTCAAGGAACGCACCGACGTCACGGCGGTGCCGGCGATGGGTGTCGTGGCCGAGACGATGGTGGCGCTGGTGCTCGCCAGCGAAGCGCTGCGCAAGTTCGGCGGCGATTCGGTGAGCGAGTTCGTCGCCAATCACGACGCGTTCATCGCCCGCCTTGCCTAAGCCCGCCGGCTTGGGAGGCAGCGGTTGCCAGGCGATTGTGTTGATCGGAATGCCGGGCGTCGGAAAGTCGACGGTTGGTCCCGCGCTGGCGCGGCTCATGGCGTGGGGCTTCGTTGATCTCGACGACCTCGTCGCCGCCGAGGTCGGCGACGTGGCGAGCTACATCCAAGCCAACGGCATCGACGCGTTTCGCGCCCATGAGGCCGAGGCAGTGCGCACCGTGACCGAGGCGCTACGTCACGGCGCCGCGCCGGCCACGGTGCTGTCGGTGGGCGGGGCGCGGTGCTCGCCGAGCCCAATCGTGAGGCACTCGCGGCCTGCGGCCCGATCGTCTGGTTACGCGCTTCGCTTGCGACGTTGCTCGACCACGTGGGTGATGGCGACGGCAGGCCATTGCTCGCCGATGGCGCTGAACCGGCCCTGACTCGCTTGCTCGAGGAGCGGACCGCGGTCTACGCATCGGTGGCGACCACGACCGTCGACGTCGACGGGCTTGACTCCAACGAAGTCGCGGTCGCGGTAGTGAAGGCGCTGGCCGCGTGATCACCGTCAACGTCGAACTCGGCGACCGCAGCTACCCGGTGGTGATCGGGACCGGCGCCCGCCATGAGCTCGCGTCGCTGCTTCCCGAGCGCGCTCGTCGCGTTGCCGTAGTGACCCAGCCCCGCATCCCTATGGCAGACGATCTCACGACCGGACGCGTGGAGACGCGCCATCTCTTAGGCGACGGGGAAACCTCGAAGAACCTCGGGTCAGTCGAACTGCTCTGCGAGGCGTTTTCGACCGCCGGCCTCACGCGTGCCGATGCCGTCGTGGGCGTCGGCGGGGGAGTCGTCACCGACGTGGCCGGCTTCGCCGCCGCCATCTATCACCGCGGCATCGCCGTCGTGCACGTACCCACGACGTTGCTTGGCATGATCGATGCGGCGGTCGGAGGAAAAACCGGGGTGAACCTGCCTACGGGCAAGAACCTCGTCGGTGCGTTCTGGCAGCCCTGCGCAGTGATCTGCGACACCGACGCGCTCAACACGTTGCCGCCGCGCGAGCTTCGCTCCGGCCTAGGCGAGCTGGCGAAGTACCACTTCCTCACCGGCGATGACCTCGCGTCGCTCGAGCTCGACGAACGCATCGCGGCGGCGGTCGCGATCAAGGCGGCGGCGGTCAGTGCCGACGAGCACGAAACCACGGGGGTGCGTGCGACTCTCAACTATGGCCACACCCTCGGCCACGCGCTGGAGACCGTCGGCAAATACGACCTGCGCCACGGCGAAGCCGTCGGGATCGGCCTGGTCTACGCGGCGCGACTCGCGCAAACGCTCGGCCGGATCGACGAAGAACGCGTCGTCGAACACGTCGGGGTGGTGGCCGGCAACGACCTGCCAACTTCGATCCCGCCGAACTGCGATCCTGACGAACTCGTGGCCGTGATGCGCCGTGACAAGAAAGCCACCGCCGGCGGCCTGACATTCGTGCTCGACGGGCCCAACGGTGTCGAGCTGGTCACCGATGTGCCCGAAGACGTCGTGCTCGCCGCCATCAATCGGGTGCGCGTGTGAGCCCTCGCTCTGGGAGAATCGGTAGGTGAGCACCGTCGTCGCCCTTTTGCACGGGCCCAACCTCAACTTGCTCGGCCAACGCGAGGTCGACATTTACGGCACCACCACCGAGGCCGACCTGTTCGCGGCGGCCGAGAAGACGGCGGCGCCGCACGGGCTGTCCGTCGAGTTCTTCCAGTCGAACCACGAAGGCGAACTCGTCGACCGCGTGCACGAGGCGCGCGGCCGTTGCGCGGCCATCGTTATCAACGCCGGCGCCCTGAGCCACTACGGCTGGTCGCTGCACGACGCGCTCGCCACCTTCGACGGTCCGGTCATCGAGGTCCACTTGTCGAATACCGCCAAGCGCGAGTCGTGGCGGCACACCTCGGTCATCACACCAGTGTCGAACGGCACCATCACCGGGCTCGGACCCCACGGATACGAATTAGCCATCGAGGCAGTAGCGAGGTTGCTGAACCCATGACCGCACCCAAGATGGACATTGCCGGTCGCCTCGAGCGTCTGCGCGCCAGCGACGACGGCGCAGGCTGCGACGCGTTGCTTGTCACGAACCTCACCAACATCCTCTACCTCACCGGGTTCACCGGCTCGGCCGCACTCCTACTCGTCAAAAGCGACGAGCTCGTCCTCGCCACCGACGGCCGCTACCAGTTTCAGTCGGCCGAGCAGCTAAGCGCCGCCGGCGTCGACGCGCGCATCGAGGTCGGCAACGTCGCGGACCAAAAGGACACGATCGCGGCGGCCGCCGCCGGCATCGCCCGCGTCGGTCTCGAAGCCACCGACGTCACCTGGGCGCGTCAACGCGCGTTCGCGAAGGACTGGTTCGCCGATGCCGAGCTCGTCCCCACCGAAGGCGTGATCGAGAACTTGCGGCGCGTCAAGGACGAAGGAGAGCTGCACCGCATGCGCGAGGCGGCGCGCATCGCCGACGACGCCCTCGCGAGCGTGCGTCCGCTGCTCGCGTCCGGTATTACCGAAGCCGACTTCGCGATCGCGCTCGACTTCGAGATCCGCAAACTCGGCGGCCACGGGCAACAGCTTCGAGACGATCGTGGCCGCCGGGCCCAACGGCGCCAAGCCGCACGCCCGGCCGTCTGAGCCGCGTCATCCAAGAGGGCGAACTGGTCGTGCTCGACTTCGGTGCGATCGTCGACGGCTACTGCTCGGACATGACCCGCACCGTCTGTGCCGGCGAGCCGTCGCCGGAACTGCAGAAGATGGTCGACGTGGTCGCCGAAAGCCAGCGCGCCGGCGTGGCCGCGGTGAAGGCGGGTGCGAAGGCGGCCGACGTCGACAAGGTGTGCCGCGACGTCATCGCCGAGGCCGGTTGGGGCGAGGCGTTCATGCACTCGACCGGTCACGGCGTCGGCCTCGATATCCACGAGGCGCCGTGGGTCAGCGCCACGTCCACCGACACGCTCGCGCCTGGCCATGTCGTGACCGTGGAGCCGGGCGTCTACCTTGAGGGCCTTGGCGGGGTCCGAATCGAGGACACCGTCGTCGTCACCGATGACGGGTGTTACCCGCTCACCACTTCTACGAAGGAACTCGCAGTCGCATGGCAACAGTAAGCACCAACGACCTGAACAACGGCATGACGGTGAACCTGCCGGAAGGGTTGTTCAAGGTCGTCGATTTCCAGCACGTCAAGCCGGGCAAGGGCGGGGCGTTCGTTCGCACCAAGCTCAAGAACGTGCGCAACGGCGCGGTCATCGACCGCACGTACCGCGCCGACGAGAAGCTCGAGCAGGCGATCATCGACAAGCGCGAGATGCAGTTCCTCTACCGCGACGGCGACGACTACGTGTTCATGGACACGGGCACCTACGACCAGACGAACCTGACCAGCACGGTTCTCGGTGACGCCACGAGCTTCCTCAAGGAATCCGACAACGCGATCATCCAGACGTGGAACGACGAGGTAGTCGGCGTCGACCTTCCCGCGTCGGTCGAACTGTCCGTGACCGAGACCGAGCCCGGCGTGCAAGGCGACCGCGTGTCGGGTGCCCGCAAGCCGGCGACGCTCGAGACCGGCCACGTGCTCCAAGTGCCGTTGTTCGTGAACCAGGGCGACAGCATCAAGGTCGACACCCGCTCCGGCGACTACATCACCCGGGTTTAGGCGCTCGTGGCAGTGGCCGGCGACCGCCCGATGGCGCGGGAGCGGGCGCTCGAAATTGCTCTACGAGGCTGACGCGAAGAGCGCGACGGTCGCCGACATCCTCGCCGCGCTACCGGTCGAACCCGACCCCTACGCCGTCGACGTGGTGACCGGCGTCAGCGAACACGCGGCGCGCATCGACGAACTCGATCACCCGCCTTGCCCCGGACTGGCCGATCGACCGCATGCCTGCCGTGGACCGGTGCGTGTTGCGCCTTGGCGTCTACGAGCTGGCTGAGCGTCCCGACGTGCCGACGGCGGTCATCCTCGACGAGGCCGTCGCGCTGGCGAAGCGCTACTCGACCGAAGAGGGCGGTCGCTTCGTCAACGGCGTGCTGGCCGCCGCCGCCAAAGAGCTCCGGCAGCGGTCGTAAGCCCGCGCTGTCGGCGACGGGCGGCCGTAGGGTCCGACTTGCTTGGCCCGGAGGCGGAAGGCGCGCCGCCGTAGGCGGCGTCGATATGGGTTCGGCCCGCAACCTTTGGTTGCGGGCCGATGGTTAACCCGCCTTCTTGGCTTTTTTGGCGGCCCGCTTCTCTTTGAGGGACTTGCCCTCCTTCTTCGTGTTCTTGGGTGCTGGAACCTTGGGCATGTAGTGACCGTACGACTATCGGGCGTGCGC
The DNA here is from genome assembly GCA_963769985.1 of uncultured Actinomycetes bacterium. Lineage (GTDB taxonomy): Bacteria > Actinomycetota > Acidimicrobiia > Acidimicrobiales > JACCXE01 > JACCXE01. Next base: position 486,835 of record CAVYNR010000005.1, read on the forward strand.
GGTCTAAGCATTTGGCGCAGTAATATCTCGGCGAGTCGTAAATCGGGTCCTGTGAGGCTCGAACGGCGAAGGAGAGACGAGTGGCTGAACGCGAGCGAACGGTGGCGCCTGGCGCCGCCGTTTTTGTTTCTCGCAGCCAGGTCATGACCGGCGACGATCTGCGCCGCGCGGTGACTCGCATCGCCCACGAGATCGTCGAGCGCAACCACGGCCTGGCCGACGTCGTGCTGGTCGCGCTGCAGACCGGTGGCGCGCCGCTGGTCGGTCGCATGGCCGCCGAACTGAGCCGCATCGAAGGCGTGGAGGTCCCCACGGGCACGCTCGACGTGGCCGTCTACCGCGACGACTTCGGGCTCCGGCCCGTCATCGCCGAAGCGCCGACCGACATCCCCGGCGACATCACCGGCAAGACCGTCGTGCTGGTCGACGACGTGCTCTTCACCGGCCGCACCGTGCGCGCCGCGCTCAACGCGCTGGCCGACTTCGGGCGGGCCACGTGCGTGCAGCTGGCGGTGATGGTCGACCGCGGTCACCGCGAAGTGCCGATCCGGCCCGACTTCGTCGGCAAGAACCTGCCCACGCGGCGCGACGAGCTCGTCGACGTCCGCGACGACGGCGGTCCACATCGGGGAGATGCAAGCGCATGAAGCAATCTGCTGACGATCGACGACCTGGGCGCCGACGGCATCGACGAGGTGATGCGGACCGCCGACACGTTCGCCGAGGTCAACCGACGCGCCATTCCCAAGGTGCAGGCGCTGCGCGGCAAGACCGTCGTGTCGTGCTTCTTCGAAGACTCGACCCGCACGCGGCTGTCGTTCGAGACCGCGGCGCGGCGCCTCGGCGCCGACGTGATGACCTTCGCCGCCGCATCTCGTCGCTGAAGAAGGGCGAGTCGATGCGCGACACCGTCGAAACGCTCGAAGCGATCGGCGCCGACGCCTTCGTCGTGCGCCACAAGTCGGCCGGCGTGCCGGCGCAGATCGCCCGCTGGTCCGACGGCTCGGGTCGTCAACGCCGGCGACGGCCAGCACGAGCACCCCACCCAGGCGTTGCTCGACTGCTACACGCTGCGATCGCACCTCGGTGACCTGCACGGCAAGCGATCCTCATCGTCGGCGACATCAAGCACAGCCGCGTGGCGCGCTCGAACGTCGCCGCGTTCACCGCGCTGGGCGCCAAGGTGAAGCTGGTGGCGCCGCCGACGCTGCTGCCGCCGGCGTCGACGACTGGCCGGTCGACGTCACCTACAACCTCGACGGCGCGCTCGACGACGCCGATGTCGTCTACCTGCTGCGCATCCAGCAGGAGCGCATGGACCAGGCGCTGCTGCCGTCGCTGCGCGAGTACTCGCAGCGTCTACGGCCTCGACGCCAGCGCGCGCCGGCCGGCTCAAGCCCGGCGCGCTGATCCTGCATCCCGGGCCCGATGAACCGCGGCGTCGAGATCGCCGCCGACGTGGCCGACGCGCCCAACGCCGTGATCACCGAGCAAGTCGCCAACGGCGTCTCGGTGCGCATGGCCGTCCTGTTCCTCCTGCTCGGCGTCGGAGATCTCAATGCCTAAGCAGCCGAGACTGTCATCAAGGGCGGCACGGTGATCGACGCCACCGGAAGCACGCGTCGCCGACGTCGTCATCGCCGGCGGCGTCGTCGCTGGCGGTCGGCGAGAACCTCGACGCCAAGAACGTGATCGACGCGTCGGGCTGCATCGTCGCCCCCGGCCTCGTCGACCTGCACACCCACCTGCGCCAGCCCGGCCGCGAGGAGGCCGAGACGATCGAGACCGGCACGCGCGCCGCCGCGCTCGGCGGCTACACCGCGGTCGTCGCCATGCCGAACACCGAGCCGACGATGGACTCGCGGCGCGGTGATCCGCGACGTCCTCGACCACGCCATCGGCGGTGAGCCTGCGAAGTGTGTCCCGTCGGGCGCGATCACCGTCGGCCGCAAGGGCGAGCAGCTCGCGCCGATGGCGGAGATGGCCGAACTCGGCGTGCGGCTGTTCACCGACGACGGCACCGGCGTGCAGGACGGCGGCCTCATGCGCCGCGCGCTCGAGTACGCCAAGGGCCTCGGCGTCACGCTGGCCGCAGCACTGCGAGGACAACCAGCTCGCGGCGGGCGGCTCGATGCACGAAGGCGCGTGGTCGTCCAAGCTCGGCATTCCCGGCCAGCCGTCGTCGGCGGAGACGGCGATGGTGCTGCGCGACCTCGAGTTGTGCCGGCTCACCGGCGCGCCGATCCACTTCCTGCACCTGTCGACCGCGGAGTCGCTCGACGCCGTCGCGCGAGCGCGCGGCCGCGGGGCTGCCGGTCACCGCCGAGGTCGCGCCCGCACCACTTCACGCTCACCGACGCGTGCTGCTGCGACTACGACGCCACGTTCAAGGTCAACCCGCCGCTGCGTACCGACGCCGACGTCGAGGCGGTGAAGGCGGCGCTGCGCGGCGGGCACGGTCGACGCCATCGCGACCGATCACGCGCCGCACGCGCCCGAGAACGAAGGAGCTGCCCTTCGACCAGGCGCCGCCCGGGCATGCTCGGTCTCGAGACCGCGCTGGCGCTCGCGCTGACCGAACTCGACCTGCCGATCGAACGCGTGCTCGGCTCTACCTGAGTTGGCAGCCGGCCAAGATCGCCGGCGTCGCCGACGACCACGGCGGCGCTGATCGCCAAGGGGCGCGGCGGCCAACATCTGCGTCATCGATCCGAGCTGCGAGTGGACCGTCGACGCGCAGTCGCTCGCCAGCAAGAGCCGGAACACGCCCGTACGACGGAAGGAAGCTGACAGGGCAAGGTGCGCCACACGATCTGCCGAGGAGATCCCGTCGTGATCGACGGGGAGGCGCAGACGATGATCACCGAAGCTGCGCTCGTGCTGCAACGACGGCGCCGTGTTCGAAGGCGAAGCCATCGGCGCGCAGCCCGCCAACGGTGTGACCACCGGCGAGGTGGTGTTCAACACCGCGATGAGCGGCTACCAGGAGATCCTCACCGACCCGTCCTACGCCGGCCAGATCATCACCTTCACCTACACGCACATCGGCAACTACGGCGTGACCGACGTCCGACAACGAGGCGCCGACGCCGGCGTGCCGCGGCGTCATCGTGCGCGACCTCGCGCGCCGCGCGTCGAGCTGGCGCGCCGAGCGCAGCCTCGACCACTTCCTTGACGCACAGCCGGCCTGTCGGGCATCGCCGGCATCGACACCCGCCGCCTCACCCGTCACCTGCGCGACGCCGGCGCGGTGCCCGGGCGCGTTCGGCACCGCCGACGAGCCGACGCTGCTGGCGGCGGCCAAGGCCGAAGCGGGCACCGACAACCAAGACCTCGCCGGGCTCGGTCACCACCAAGGAGCCGTACCTGGTCGGCGAAGGGCCCAAGCACATCGTCGCCTACGACTTCGGCATCAAGCGCACGATCCTGCGCCACCTCACGCACGACGCGACGGTCATGGTGGTGCCGGCCAACACGCCCGCCGAAGCGGTGCTCGACCGCGCGCCCGACGGCGTGTTCCTGTCGCAACGGTCCCGGCGACCCGGCGGCGGTCACCTACGCGGTGGAGAACATCCAGCAGCTGCTCGGCAACGTGCCGATCTTCGGCATCTGCCTCGGCCACCAGCTGCTGGCCCGCGCCCTCGGCGGCGACACCCACAAGCTCGCGTTCGGCCACCACGGCGGCAACCACCCCGTGCGCCGCTCCGCGACAACGCGGTCGAGATCACGAGCCAGAACCACAACTACGCGGTGACCGAAGGATCGATTGCCGGGCGCCGAGGTCACGCACGTCAACCTCAACGACGGCGTGATCGAAGGACTGAAGGTCGAAAGCGAGCGCGCCTTCTCGGTGCAGTACCACCCCGAGGCCGGTCCCGGCCCGCACGACGCGTCGTACCTCTTCGCCGAGTTCGACGAGCTGATGGAGGCGAGCAAGTAGATGCCGCGCCGCGACGACATCGAGTCGATCCTCGTCATCGGCTCCGGCCCGATCGTGATCGGCCAGGCCTGCGAGTTCGACTACTCGGGCACCCAGGCGTGCCGCGTGCTCAAGGCCGAGGGCTACAAGGTCATCCTCGCCAACTCGAACCCGGCCACGATCATGACCGACCCCGATTTCGCGCACCGCACCTACGTCGAGCCGCTCGACGTCCGCGGTGCTGCAGGCGATCATCGAGAAGGAGCGCCCCGACGCCATCCTGCCGACGCTCGGCGGCCAGACCGCGCTGAACCTGGCGATGGGCCTGCAGCGAGGCGGGCGCGCTCGACGACGGTGCCGCACGGCCTCATCGGTGCGTCGATCGACGCCATCCAGACGGCCGAGGACCGCGAGAAGTTCAAGGCGGCGATGACCGAGATCGGCCTCGCCGTGCCCGCGTCGGGCTTCGCCTACGACCTCGACGAGGCGATGACCGTCGGCGCAGTGAGATCGGCTTTCCGGTCATCATCCGGCCGTCGTTCATCCTCGGCGGCAAGGGCACCGGCATCGCGGCCGACGAAGACGAGCTGCGCCGCCTCGCCGCCGAAGGCCTCGACGCTCAGCCCGATTCGCGAGATCCTCATCGAGCGGTCGATCGCGGGGTGGAAGGAGTACGAGCTCGAGGTCATGCGCGACCGCGCCGACAACTGCGTGGTCGTGTGCTCGATCGAGAACCTCGACCCGATGGGCGTGCACACCGGCGACTCGATCACCGTCGCGCCGGCGCAGACGCTGAGCGACGTCGAGTACCAGGAGATGCGCGACGCGTCGTTCGCGTGCATCCGGCGCATCGGCGTCGAGACCGGCGGCTCGAACATCCAGTTCGCCGTGAACCCGCGCAACGGCGACCGCGTCGTGATCGAGATGAACCCGCGCGTGTCGCGCAGCTCCGCGCTCGGCGTCGCAAGGCCACGGGCTTCCCGATCGCCAAGATCGCGGCGCGCCTCGCGGTCGGCTACACGCTCGACGAGATCCCGAACGACATCACCAAGAAGACACCGGCGAGCTTCGAGCCGACCATCGACTACGTCGTCACGAAGGTGCCGCGCTGGGCCTTCGAGAAGCTGCCCGGGTTCGGTGGCGGTGCTCGGCACGCGGATGCAGTCCGTCGGCGAAGCGATGTCGATCGGCCGCACGTTCCCGGAGTCGCTTGCAGAAGGGCATGCGCTCGCTCGAGCACGGCCGCCTCGGGCTCAACTGCGATCCGGGCGAGTCGCTCTACGACGAGCTTGGACGACGACGAACTCGTGCGCCGCGCCGCGATCGCCACGCCCGACCGCGCGTTCCATCTCGAAGCGGCGCTGCGCCGCGGCATCACCGTCGAGCGCCTGGCGGCCACGACGATGGTCGACCCGTGGTTCCTCGACCAGATCCTCGCCATCGTCGAGGAGCGCGCCGCGCTCGGCCGAGGTCGGCTTCGACGGCATGACGCGGCCGCTGTGGCGCCGCGCCAAGCGCCTCGGGTTCGGCGACGCGCAGCTGGCGTATCTCTGGGGCACGAACGCCGGCGAGGTCCGCCAGTCGCCGCGAGCTCGCCGGCGTCGATCGCCACGTTCAAGACCGTCGACACGTGCGGCGCCGAGTTCGACGCCGACACGCCGTACCACTACTCGACCTACGAGGACGAGAGCGAGGTCCGCGCCGAGCGACGGGCGCAAGATCGTGATCCTCGGCAGCGGTCCCAACCGCATCGGCCAGGGCATCGAGTTCGACTACTGCTGCGTGCACGCCAGCTTCGCCCTGCGCGACGCCGGCTTCGAGACGATCATGGTCAACTGCAACCCCGAGACGGTGTCGACCGACTACGACACGTCGCGACCGGCTGTACTTCGAGCCGATCACCGAAGAAGACGTCCTCAACATCATCGACGCCGAGCAGCCCGAAGGCGTGATCGTCAGCCTCGGCGGCCAGACGCCGCTCAAGCTCGCCGGTCTTGCTGCCGCCCGAGCTCGTCCTCGGCACGTCGCCCGAGTCGATCGACCTCGCCGAGGACCGCGAGCGGTGGGCGTGCGCTGTGCGCCCGCCTCGAGATCCCGCAGCCCGCCGGCGGCACCGCGGTCACGATCGACGAAGCGCTCGCCATCACCAGCGCGCATCGGGTACCCGGCGCTGGTGCGGCCGAGCTACGTGCTCGGCGGCCGCGCCATGCAGATCGTCTACGACGACGACGACCTGCGCGCCGCCATGGTCGAGCTCGCCGGCTTCGGCTCGCTCGGCAAGGAAGGCGGGCTGTCGGCGGAGCGCCCCGTGCTCGTCGACCGCTTCCTCGAAGACGCGATCGAAGTCGACGTCGACGCGTTGCGCGACGACACCGGCGAAGTGCTCATCGGCGGCGTCATGGAGCACGTCGAAGAAGCCGGCGTGCACTCCGGCGACAGCGCGTGCGTGATCCCGCCGCCGACGCTGCCCGCGTCGGTCGTCGACGTGATCGAGGACTACACGCGCAAGATCGCCGACGCGCTCGACGTCCGCGGCCTGATCAACGTGCAGTACGCGGTGAAGTCCGGGCAGGTGTTCGTCATCGAAGCCAACCCGCGTGCCAGTCGCACCGTGCCGTTCGTCGCCAAGGCCACCGGCGTGCCGCTGGCCAAGATCGCGGCGCGGATCATGGTCGGCGCCACGCTGGCAGCAACTGCGCGAGGAAGGCCTGCTGCGCCGCCGGCCAGCGGCGGCCACGTGTCGGTCAAGGAAGCGGTGCTGCCGTTCAACCGCTTCCCCGACGTCGACACGATCCTGGGCCCGGAGATGCGCGCCACCGGCGAAGTCATGGGCATCGACTCCAACTTCGGCATGGCGTTCGCCAAGAGCCAGCTCGCGGCCGGCAACGGGTTGCCGACCGAAGGCGCGGTGTTCTTCTCGCTCGCCGATCGCGACAAGGCCGGTGGCGCGGCCGCGGCGGCCAAGTTCGCCGAGCTCGGCTTCGACATCTTCGCCACCGTCGGCACCGCGGCGTACCTGCGCGAACACGGCGTCCACGTCACCGAAGAAGTGGCGAAGGTCGGCGAGCAACGCGGCACCGACGCCGTCGAGCTCATCGAGTCGGGCCGCGTGCACCTGGTGGTCAACACGCCGCGTGGACGCGGCCCGCGTGCCGACGGTCAGCACATCCGCACCACCGCCAACGTGCGCAACGTGCCGTGCCTCACGACGGTCGCCGCGGCGCGCGCCGCGGCGTTCGGCATCGCCGCGCTCAAGGACGGACCGCTGCAGGTCACGCCGCTGCAGGACCACCACGCCGTCGATCAGCAGCGATTCGACGTATGAAGCTGCGTCGCCGCACGCGCCGACGTCGATCTCACGACGAAGGTCGGCGGTCGTGCATTTGCCGAACCCGGTGATGACGGCGTCGCGGCACGGCGGGCCACGGCGCCGAACTCGGCGCCTACTTCGATCTCGCCGCAACTCGGCGCGGTCGTGGTGAAGTCGGTGTCGGCCAAACCGTGGGACGGCAACCCGGCGCCGCGGCTGCATCCCGTCGCCGCCGGAATGATGAACGCCGTCGGCTTGCAGAACCCCGGCGTCGACGCGTGGCGTCGAAACGAACTGCCCGCGTTGCGCGCCAGCGGCGCGCGTGTCGTCGCGTCGATCTGGGGCTTCACGCGTCGAGGACTACAAGGCGGCGGCCGACGCGCTCGGCCGCGTGCGGTCCCGAAGTCGTCGCCGTCGAGGTGAACCTCAGCTGCCCGAACATCGAGGATCGCCGACAGATGTTCGCCCACGACCCGAACGAGCGGCGGCCGCGATCGCGGCGACCGCGGGATGTGGACGGCCGCGCTGGGCCAAGCTCAGCCCGAACGTCACCGACATCGTGCCGATCGCCGGCGCCGTGCTCGAAGCCGGGGCCGACGCGGTCACGCTGATCAACACGGTCATGGGCCTCGCCATCGACCCGGCGACCGGCAAGGCCCGGCTCGGCAACGGCGGAGGAGGGCTGTCGGGCGCGGCCATCCATCCCGTCGCCGTGCGGGCCGTGTTACGACGTGCGCGGCCGCGTTCCCGGCCGCCGCGATCGTCGGCGTCGGCGGCGTGACTTCTGGCGAGGCGGCGGCCGAACTGCTGGCGGCCGGCGCCAACGCCGTGCAGGTCGGCACCGCCACCTTCGCCGACCCGCGCGCTCCTCAGCGGGTGCTGCACGAACTCCGCGCCTGGTGCGCGGCCACACGGCATCGCCAGACTTGACGAACTCATCGGAAAGGCCCATCGCATGATGACGCATTGACCCCGCGGTACGCGACCGCCTCGCGCTCAACCTCGACTTCCCGACGCTGGCCGAGGCCGCAGCACATCGCTTCCCTGCTCGCTCCGTGGGTCCGCACCGTGAAGGTCGGCTTCGAGCTGTTCATCGCCGAGGGGCCGGTGACGGTCGAGACGTTCCGGGCCGCCGGCTTCGACGTGTTCCTCGACATCAAGCTGCACGACATCCCGAACACCGTCCGCAAGCGGCGCCCGTGCCGCCGGTCGGCTCGGCGCGACGTACGTCAACATGCACACGCTGGGCGGCGTCGACATGGTGCGCGCCGGCGTCGAGGGGCTCGCGCGAAGGCGCCGGAAATGCGGCGTCGCCGCGCCCGTGATGCTCGGCGTGACGGTCCTCACATCCGATGCCACGGCCGAAGCCGCGACGAGGTCGAGCGGCGCATGGCGATCGGCCGCGACGGCGGCTGCGGCGGCTTCGTGTGCGCGGCGGCCGAGGTCGCCGACCGCGGCTCGCGTCGCGCCGGGCCTCATCACCGTCATCCCGGGCATCCGCCTGGCCGGCAGCCGATACCAACGACCAGGGCCGCCCGGCCACGCCGGCCGAGGCGATCGCCGCGGGCGCGACGATCTTGTTACTCGGCCGCACCGTCACCGCCGCCGATCGACCCGGAAGCGGCGGCACAAGCGCGCTCACGATGAAGTTGCCGCAGCGACGAACTAGCTTCGCCCGGTTCATGCCGTCTCCTCCGCAGCTCTCTCCCGAGGCTCGCGCCGCCGCGCTCGAAAAGGCTGCGATCGCGCGCCGGGCCCGCGCCGAGTTGAAGCAGCAACTCCGTCTCGGTTCGCTGACCTTCCGCGAACTGCATGGCCAAGTCCAAGGGCGACGAGGTCATCGCAAAGATCAAGGTGCTGGCCGTGCTCGAATCGTTGCCCGGCCTCGGCAAGGTCAAGGCCCGGCGCGTGCTCGACGAAGCCGGCGTCAGCGACACCCGTCGCATCCAGGGCCTCGGCGAGCACAGAAGGCCAAGCTGCTCGACTTGCTCGACGGCCCGAAGCCTTAACCCTTTTGCTCGTCGTCATCGCCGGCCCGGGCGGGGTCGGCAAGGACACGGTCGCGCGAGCTGCTCTGCAAGCAGGATCCACGCTTCGTCGTTTCGCGCTCGTGGACCACCCGTGCGCCGCGTGCCGGGGAGGCCGCCGATGCCTACACGTTCGTTGATCGCGCCACGTTCGAAGCACGCATCGCCGAAGGTGGGTTCCTCGAATGGGCCGAATACCACGGCAACCTCTACGGCACGCCGACGCCCGACCCGGACGATCCGCGGCACCTGGTGCTGGTCATCGAGGCGCAGGGAGCCCGGCAGATCCTCGAACGGTACGGGGACGACGTGGTCATGATCCTGCTGGCCCCGCCCGACGAAACGGTGCTGGAGCGGCGTCTGCGGGAGCGCGGCGACGACGACGAGGCCGTGATCCGACGCCTGGAGGCGGCCGCGGTCGAGCTCGAGGAGGGGCTCGATCTGGCCCATGCCACGGTCGTCAACGAGGAGTTGACCCAGGCCGTGGACGACGTGCGGCGTATACTGGAGGGCCGCCTTTCAGGCGACACACGCCCTGCCGTAGGAGACTCGATGGCTGATCGCCCGCCCACAATGATGTACCCGCCTGTCGAGGATTTGCTCGACAAGGTCGACTCGAAGTTCACGCTTGTCGCCCTCGCGGCCCGTCGTGGACGCCAGATCAACTCGTATTACAACGGTTTGGGCTCCGAGGGCATCGGCACGATCGTGCCGCCGCAGGTCGCATCGACGTCGCGCAAGTCGCTGTCGATCGCCCTGGAGGAGATCGCCGCCGGCAAGATCCAGTACATCGAGCCGGCGGTGGTTGAAGCCGCCCTTGGCTGCTGCGGCGGAAGAAGCGCTGCTGCCGCGGAGAAGCTCGAGCCCGAGGCTTAGGCCTTCGGGCTCGCGTCAGGGCGGGTTACGCGATGTCTGTCGCTGGTCGACGGATCGTTCTGGGGGTAAGCGGCGGCATCGCCGCATACAAGGCCGTAGAGGTCTGCCGCCGACTCGTCGACGCGGGCGCGCACGTGTCGCCGATTCTCACGCCCAACGCCACCAAGCTTCGTCGGCGCCGCCACGTTCTCGGCCGTCGCCTCCGAGCCGGCGCTTACCTCGCTATACGACAGCGGCGAGCCGAGCCCGCACACGCGTCTCGGCCAGAGCGCGGACTTGATCGTCGTCGCGCCGGCCACCGCGCGTCTTATCGCGTCGTACGCGACCGGAACTCCGGAGGGTCTGCTCACCGCAACACTGCTGGCCACACGGGCGCCGGTTCTTCTGTGCCCGGCGATGCACACCGAGATGTGGGAGCACCCGGCCGTGCAGGACAACCTCGAAGTGCTGCGTCGACGCGGCGTGCACGTGCTCGATCCCGACGTCGGCCACCTTGCGGGCGGCGACGTCGGCGCGGGCCGCCTGCCCGAGCCCGCTGACGATCGTGCGCGCCGCCGAAGCCGTGTTGGCACCGCAAGATCTCAAAGGTGTGCGCGTGCTGGTGACGGCGGGCGGCACCCGCGAGGCGATCGACGCCGTGCGCGTGATCACCAACCGCTCGTCAGGCAAGCAGGGCCACGCCATTGCCGAGGTGGCCGCGGCGCGCGGCGCCATCGTCACGATCATCACCACTACGGACCGACCCGTGGCGACGCGGCATCGAGCGCGTCGACGTCGAGCAGCGCGGCCGAGATGCGCCAGGCGGTCACCGCCCGCTCCGATGCGTCCGACGTCATCGTGATGGCCGCCGCGGTGGCCGACTTCCGTCCAGCGGCGCCGGCGCCGAACAAGATCAAGAAGGACCACGGCGTGCCGCAGATCGTCCTGGAACCGACCGAGGACATCCTCTGCGGCCTCGGCGAGTCGAAGCGTCCCGGTCAGCTGCTGGTTGGCTTCGCCGCCGAGACCGACGACGGTCGCGGACAACGCGCTCGCGCAAGCTGCGCCGCAAGAACCTCGATCTCATCGTGGCCAACGACGTCAGCGCGCCCGGCGTCGGTTTTGACCACGACACGAACGCCGTCACACTTATCGGTGCCGACGGTCCCATCGGCGAGGTCCCGCTGTCATCCAAACACGATGTGGCCCGAGCGCTGCTCGACGCCGTCGTCGCCCTCTTACCTAGGAGCACTGCGTGAGCAGTTACGTATTCACGTCCGAGTCAGTCACCGAGGGTCATCCGGACAAGATGGCCGACCAGGTGTCCGACGCCGTGCTCGACGCGATGCTCGCGCAGGACCCGATGTCCCGGGTCGCGTGCGAGACGCTGCTCACGACCGGACTCGTTGTCGTCGCCGGTGAGATCACCACCAAGCGCGATCGTCGACATCCCCAGCCTCGTGCGCAAGACGGTCAACGACATCGGCTACGACGACGCCCTCAAGGGTTTCGACGGCCATACCTGCGGCGTGCTCGTCACGCTCGACCGGCAGTCGCCCGATATCGCGCAGGGCGTCGACACGTCACTCGAAGTGCAGACCGGCACCAGCGGCGAGGACGTCCTTTCCGCGCAAGGGCGCGGGCGACCAGGGAATGATGTTCGGCTACGCGTGCGACGAGACCGAAGACCTCATGCCGCTGCCGATCTGGTGGTCACACCGCCTGGCGGAGCGCCTTAGTGCGGTGCGCAAGGACGGCACGCTGGCCTACCTGCGTCCCGACGGCAAGACGCAGACGACGGTCCGCTACGAAGACGGCGTACCGGCGGAAATCCTGACTGTGCTCATCTCCACGCAGCACTCCGCCGACGTCGAGCGCGAGCAGATCCAGGCCGACCTCGAGCACCACGTGATCCAGCCGTTGATCCCGGCCGCGTTCAAGGGCGCGACGCCGTCGGTGTTCGTGAACCCGACCGGCAAGTTCGTGCTCGGCGGGCCGCACGCCGACACCGGTCTCACCGGCCGCAAGATCATCGTCGACACCTACGGCGGCGCGGCGCGCCACGGCGGCGGTGCGTTCTCGGGCAAGGACCCGTCCAAGGTCGACCGTTCCGCGGCGTACGCGGCGCGCTGGGTGGCCAAGCACGTAGTGGCGGCGGGCGCCGCCAAGCGCTGCGAGGTTCAGGTGGCATACGCGATCGGTCGCGCCGAGCCGGTGTCGCTGCTGGTCGAGACGTTCGGTACCTCCACTGTGGATCCGGAGAAGATCGACCGCGCCGTGCGCGACCTGTTCGACCTGCGGCCGGCCGCGATCCTGCGCGACCTCGACCTGCGCCGTCCGGTGTACCAAGCCACCGCGGCCTACGGACACTTCGGTCGCACGGGTGACGGCTTCACCTGGGAAGCCACGCCGCGCAAGGCCGACCTGGTCTCCGCTCTCGGTTTGTGAGCTCCGAGGCGCCGGGCGAGTCCCCCGCGTCGTCCAAGTACTGCCTGACGTCACGGCTATCGACCGCGTCTTTGACTACGAGGTTCCCGCCGCAGCGACGACGCCCGCGTCGCGTCGGCTCGATCGTTCGCATCGACCTGCACGGCCGGCGTGTGCGCGGGTGGGTGGTCGCCGAGGGTGCCGGCGGTGGCGACTACGAGGCCCGCAAGACGATCGCGAAAGTCAGCCCGGGGACGGTCGCGTCCGGACCTGGTCGAGCTGGCCGGATGGGCCGCATGGCGCTGGGCGGGCAAGCGCCGCTCCTTCCTGTCGACCGCGTCGGCCGTCTCCCGCGACTTTGCGCGGGTTGCGCCCCGCGGCCCGGGGCACGAACCCGCGCGAAAGTCGCTGAGGCGTGGGTGGCGGACGCGTTTTCGCAACCGCGGTCGGTGGTCCGACTCGGACCGGCGGTTGACCCGTGGCCGATCATCGAGGCGGCGGCGGATCGGGGTCCGGCGTTCGTGCTGCTGCCCTCGCGGGCACGGGTTGACCGGCTGGCGCGGCGCCTTCGTGACGCGGGCACCGCGCATCCCGTCGTGATCGGGGCGCGCGCCGGCGCCTGGGCGCCGTGTCCGGACGCGGCCTCGGTCATCGTGGTCGACGCGCACGACGAGGTGTACGCCGAGGAACGCGCGCCCACGTGGAACGCGTGGGTCGTGGCCGCTGAGCGGGCGGCGCGGCTCGGCGTGCCGTGCGTGCTTGTGACGGCCACACCCACGCTGGAACAACTGGAGTGGGGAACGGTCGTGGAAACCGACCGGGCCGTCGAACGCGAAGGGTGGGCCCGCGTGGAAATCGTCGACCGCCGCGGCGACGATCCCCGCACCGGCCTGTGGTCCACGCGGTCGTCGCGGCGTTGCGCGACGCGGCCGCGGGCGCTGTGCATCCTCAACCGCACCGGCCGGGCGAAGCTCCTGGCGTGCAACGTCGTGCGGGACGGTTTCGACTTGTGAGAGGTGCGCCGCCGCGGTCCACCAAAACGACGCGAAACAACTCGTGTGCACCCGGTGCGGCACGACGCCGCCCAACCGTCTGTCAGAACTGCGGGGCGAGCCGGTTGAAGCTGCTGCGGATCGGCACGACCCGCGCCGCCGAAGAGTTGGGGGCGTTACTCGGCACCGACGTCGGCGAGGTCACGGCCTCGTCAACCGAGGTACCGAACACGAAGGTGATCGTCGGCACCGAGGCGCTGCTACACCGGGTGGGCCGCGCCGACGTAGTCGTGTTCGTCGATCTCGACGCGGAACTCTCCGCGCCGTTCTTCCGCGCCAATGAAGCCACACTGGGTCTGCTGGCGCGCGCGGCGCGCATCGTGCGCGGCCGCCACGCCGACGGTCGGGTTCTGCTTCAAACCCGCCAACCCGATCACCCGGTCATCCACGCGGCAGTGGCGTCGGACCCGTCGCGGCTGGCCGAGGTGGACGCGCCGATGCGCCGCGACCTGCATCTGCCGCCGTACGCCGCCCTCGCCCAGATATCCGGTCCCGGAGCACCCGAGGTTGTGGAGGCGCTTACGGGCCAGATGGGCGTCGAAGTGATCGGTCCGGACGCACCGACGCGTTCCTGGTGAGAAGCGCCGGCCACGCCGCGCTGTGCGACGCACTCGCGGGCGTTTCCCGTCCCGCTGAGCGCGTCCGCATCGCCGTCGACCCGATTCGGGTATAGAGGTGGAGTGAATAGCGACTCCGCGGCCCGCAGTATCCTCGCTCCGTGGCTGCGTACTCCATCCGCGTCTATGGCGACCCGGTGCTCAAGCAGCGCGCCGCGGTCATCAACGACATCGACGCGACGGTGAAGGCACTCGCCGACGCGATGGTCGACACGATGTACGCCGCTCCCGGCCTTGGTCTCGCCGCCCCCCAGGTCGGCGTGCAGAAGCGCTTGTTCGTGTACGACCTCCAGGAGGGTGACGGCCCCAAGACGATCGTGAACCCCACGATCAGTGAGGCGCGGGGCGAGTGGACCTACGAGGAGGGCTGCCTGTCGGTTCCGGGGTTGTACTTCCCGATCATGCGCCCGAAGGAAGTGCACCTGACCGGCCTCGACCTCGACGGCAAGGAGGTGTCGATCGAAGCCGACGAACTGCTGGCGCGGCTGTTCCAACACGAACTCGATCACCTCGACGGCACGCTGCTGCTCGAGCACCTCGACGCTGACCAGCGCAAGGCCGCTTTGCGCGAACTCCGCCAGCGCGCCACGGCGTAACCCACCGCCCGCGCCGCACGGCCCTTCCTCATGCGACTTGTCTTCCTGGGTTCTCCCGACGCCGCCGTTCCCTCGCTCGAGGCGCTCGTCACCGCCGGCCATGAGATCGCGCTCGTCGTCACGCAACCCGATCGCCGGCGCGGCCGCGGCAATGACGTGATTCCCACGCCGGTCAAGGCGGCGGCGTTGCGCCACGGCCTGGCGGTGACCGACCAGGTCGACGACGTGCTCAGCGCGGCGGCCGACCTTGGGGTCGTGGTTGCGTACGGCAAGCTCATCCGCCCCAACGTGCTCGACGCGCTTGCGATGGTGAACGTGCACTTCTCCTTGTTGCCGCGCTGGCGCGGCGCCGCGCCCGTCGAACGGGCGATCCTCGCCGGTGACACCGAAACCGGAGTGTGTCTAATGCGCGTCGACGTTGGCCTCGACACCGGCGACGTGTTCGCTCGGCGCACTGTGCCCATCGACGACGACATCACAGCCGCCGCACTGACCCGACAACTGGCCGAGGTCGGAGCGGCAATGCTCGTCGACGGTCTACGCGCCGGGTTGGGCGAGGGCGAGCCCCAACAGGGCGAACCGACCTACGCGGCCAAGATCACGCCCGAGGACCTATTCCTCGATATGTCGATGCCCGCCGAGGATCTCGTTCGGCGCACCCGGCTCGGTCGGGCGTGGACCACCGTGAACGGTAAGCGCCTCATCGTGTGGCGAGCCACGGTCGTCGACGGGACGTTTACGCCACTGGAGGTGCAGCCGGAAGCCAAGGCGCGCATGTCGGCCGACGACTGGTCACGCGGGCTCGGCGACGACGTCCGGCTGGGCTCGTGACTACCAACGACCTCGCGTCGCGTGCCGTTGCTCGTGATGCGCTCGGTCGCATCGAAACCGATAACGCGTACGCCAACTTGGTGCTGCCCGGGATGCTCGAGCGGGCCAAGCTCGACGACCGTGACCGGCGCTTCGTCACCGAACTCGTCTACGGCTCCACGCGGATGCGACGTGCGCTCGACGCGACGCTCGCGCCCCACCTCCAGCGCGAGGTCGAACCTGGTGTGCGCACGATCCTTCGCCTCGGCGCGTATCAACTGCTGTTTTCGAATGTGCCGCCGCACGCGGCGGTGAGCACGAGCGTCTCGCTCGCGCCGAAGCGCGCCCAAGGATTCGTCAATGCGGTGTTGCGCCGCGTCGCCGAAGGTGGACCGCTCGAAGACGCCGACCTCGCCGACCGCCTGTCGTATCCCGACTGGATCGTGCAGCGACTACGCAGCGACCTCGGCGACGACGACGCGATCGGCGCGCTCGAAGCCATGAACAAGCCCGCGCTGCCGCACACGCGCGCCGACGGCTACGTGCAGGACCCCGCATCGGGCTGGGTCGCCGGCCTGGTGGACGTCGAACTCGGTCACCGCGTCCTCGACGTGTGCGCCGCGCCCGGCGGTAAAGCCACAGCGCTCGGCCACCTCGTGGGCGACGGCATGGTCGTGGCCGCCGACATTCGGCCGGGTCGCGTCGAGCTCATCGCCGAAAACACCGTCACGACGAACACGACGGCGTCGGTGCACCCGATGGTGGCCGACGGGTTCGCGCCGCCCCTGCGGGCGGGGGCGTTCGACCGCGTGCTCGTCGACGTGCCGTGCTCGGGACTTGGCGTGTTGCACCGTCGCCCCGACGCCCGTTGGCGCATTACCGCGGAGTCCGTGCCGACACTCGCCTCAGCCGGTTGGCGGCTGCTCGAGGCCGCCAGTCATCTCGTGGCGCTCGACGGGATCCTCGTCTATTCGGTCTGCACGATCACAGCCGCCGAGACGATCGACCTCGCCAACTGGGCGGTGGCCGAACTCGGCGCGTTCACGGCGATGGAACCACCCGGCGGCCCGTGGCGCCCGCACGGCGCCGGCGCCCTGCTGTTGCCCCAGACGTCGGGCACCGACGGCATGTATGTCCTCCGACTACGGCGCACCGGCCCGTAGATTGAACGCGTGACCGCTCTCACGATCGCGCCGTCGATCCTCGCCGCCGACTTCGCCCACCTCGGCGATGCCGTGGCCCAAGTCGCCGATGTCGCCGACACCCTGCACGTCGACGTAATGGACGGCCATTTCGTGCCCAACCTCAGCATCGGCCCACCGGTGGTGGCGGCGCTGCGCAAGGCGACGGACCTGCCGCTGGACTGCCACCTGATGATGACCAACCCGGGGGAGTACCTCGAAGCGTTCAAGAAGGCCGGCGCGACCAGCTGCACCATTCACGTCGAGATCGGCGGCACCAGCGAGCTGATCGCGCAGGCGCGCGCTCGAGCTCGGCATCGGCCTCGCCGTCAATCCCGACGCCGGATTCGACCTCGTCGCCCCGTTCATCGCCGATATCGATCTGCTGCTCGTGATGAGCGTCTTCCCCGGCTTCGGCGGCCAGTCCTTCATCGAAGACGTGCTGAAGACCGTCGAGCACGCCCGCGCCGACATCGATATGCCGCGGCCTGCGCACCGTCATCCAGATCGACGGCGGCATCGACAAGCACACGATCGGCGCCGCCGCCGCCGCCGGTGCGACCGACTTCGTGGCCGGCACCGCCATCTTCGGCGCCAAAGACCCCGCCGCCGCCGTTGTCGCGCTCCGCAAAAAGGCCACCGCCGCCGCGGCCTAACGCGTCCCGACCTGTGGACGAGTCCGCCCCGCAGACCCTCCGGAATGTGACGCCCGCGTTAGTTGCCACCAAACAGTTGTGATCGCGCCCGTTTTGGGCCTGGATCACAACCGTTTCGTGGCATCAAAAATATCGGGGTGATCGCGTGGCTGCACGGCGAAATCACACCGGTAAGTGCACACGAAACGCGTCAGGGCACGCAGACGTGCCGTTATCGAGCGGCGATTGACCGAGCGGATTCCGCCGCGGCCTAGCCTTTTGGCATGCGCAGTCGTCACGTAATTCTTGCTGCCCTCGCCGCCGTCGCCGGCGCCGTGGGCACCGGCCCGATCTCGCCCGCCGCCGCCGCCGGTCCGCCAGCGTTTGTTACCGGCACCGGTAACGGTGCCGCGCCGCACGCCAAGCTGTTCGACGGGGTCGGCATGGAAGCCGGCGGGTTCTACGGGTTCAATCCGGCGATCACGACCGGTGTGCGCGTTGCCTCGGGCGATGTCGACGGTGATCTGCAGCCCGAGGTGATTACCGCCACCGGGCCCGGCACCACATCGCTGGTGGTCGTGCACGAACTCGACGGCAGCATCACCGGGTCGTTCTCGCCGTATGGCTCGTTCACGGGCGGCGCCAATGTGGCCGCGGGTGACGTCGACGGCGACACGAAAGACGAGATCATCACCGCCGCCGATATCGGCGGCGCGCCGCACGTGGTCGTGTGGGACTTCGACGGCGGCGTGGCCACGCAGAAGTTCGGTTGGTACACGTACGACAACGACTTCGGCGGTGGCGTCAGTATCGCCGCGGCCGACCTCGTGGGATCGGGGAGGGCGGACGTGGTAACCGGTGAGGGTCCGAGTGGAAGTTCGCGTGTCCGCGTGTGGGACCTCGGCAGCGGTGGACCGGTGGTGGCGAGCGAGTTCCCGCGTATGCGCCGTCGTTCAAGGGTGGCGTCCACGTTGGCGCCGGTCAGCTGAACCTGCAGCGCGTCGTGGTCACCGGCGCCGGTCCCGGCGGCGGTCCGCATGTGCGCATCTTCTCCCCCGCCGGCGCGGAGAAGGCCGGGTTCTTCGCCTACGCCCCCGGCTTCGGCGGCGGCGTAAACGTGGCGGTCGTCCCCGGTCAAGGTTCTGATCCGGGCATGGTGCTCACCGCGCCCGCCCAACAGGGTGGCCCGCACGTCCGGGGCTTCGGACCGACAGGTACGCCGCTGACGCTCAGCTACTTCGCGTACGCGCCAGGCATGATCAACGGCGTGACGCTCGCGGCGATCCCAGTGACGGGTTCATCCAACAACACCAACCAGAACGGCAGCAACAATTCCTCGTCCGGATAACCGCTGACCAGAGCCGGCGATGACGCGGCGCGCATGGCACGCGCCGCCGAGTTGGGCCGAGCGGTGCGCCGCCTGGCGTCGCCCAATCCCGGAGTCGGGTGTGTCATCGCGACCGCGGCCAGCCGCGTGTTCGAAGGAGCAACACGACCGCCCGGCGAGGACCACGCCGAGATCGTGGCGTTCGCGCGCGGCTTCCGACGTAGGAGCGGATCTCACCGGCGCGACCGTGTGGGTCACGCTCGAGCCGTGCGCGCACACCGGTCGGACCGGGCCGTGCGCCGACGCCCTGATCGAAGCGGGTGTGGGACGGGTGGTGGTGGGTTTGGAAGACCCCGACCCGCACGTGGCCGGCGCCGGTCTGCCGCGACTGCGCGACGCGGGCATCGCCGTGGAGGTTGGCGAGGGCGCTGACGAGGTCCGCGACGACCTGGCCAGCTACATCACGCACCGCACGCACGGCCGGCCGTTCGTGACCCTGAAGCTCGCCGTGACCATCGACGGGCAAGCCATCCCGAAGGATCCGGCGACCCAGTGGATCACCGGTCCCGAGGCGCGCGCCGACGGCCACCGGCTGCGCGCCCAGCACGACGCCATCCTCGTCGGCGCCGGTACGGTGCGCGCCGACAACCCGCGCCTCACCACCCGCGACGCCGAGGGCCCCGACCCGATCCGCGTCGTGCTCGGGCACCGTCGAACCGGACGCGGCCGTGCGGCCGTGTCTCGAACGGTCCGGTGAACTCATCGACGTCTTGCACGAACTCGCGCGCTCGGGCATCACCAGCGTGCTCGTCGAAGGAGGACCTAGGGTCGCCGACGACTTCCACTCCGCCGGCCTGGTGGACCGCTACGTGCTCTACGTCGCCAACGCCGAACCAGCCGACGCGGCGGCGGCGATCCGCGAGCTGTGGAACGCCGAAGTCGTGGACGCCGTCAGAATCGGTCACGATGTACGGGTGACACTGACCCCGACGCGGAAGGCCTGACCGTTGTTCACCGGCATCGTCGAAGAGCTCGGATCGGTCCGCGCCCGCGACGGCGCCCGCTTCGAGTTCAGCGCCAAGGCCGTGCTCGACGAGGTCAGCCTCGGTGACTCCATCTCGATCAACGGCGTCTGTCTCACCGTCACCGCCTACGGCGACGATTGGTTCTCAGCCGACGCCGTCGACGAAACGCTGAACCGGTCGAGCTTCGCCGACCTCGGCGTCGGCGACCCCGTCAACCTCGAACGCCCCGTTCGCCTGATGGACCGCCTCGGCGGTCACCTCGTCCAAGGCCACGTCGACGGCGTCGGCACCGTGACGCACCCCGCGCCCGACCTGGCGGTGTCGTGCGATCCTGCGCTGCTGCGCTACCTCGTGGAAAAGGGCTCGATCACCGTCGACGGCATCAGCCTCACCGTGGTTTCGGTCGCCGATGACGGCTTCACCGTCGCCGTCATCCCGCACACCATGGAGGTCACGACGCTGGGTCGACGCGGCATCGGAGATCGGGTGAATCTCGAGGTCGACGTAGTCGCGAAGTACGTCGAGCGCCTCCTGACGGGTCACACTGGGACTTAGGCGTCCCTAAAATCCGGGGGGACTGAGGAGTCGGACATGCCGTTTGCAGAAATCGAGAAGGCCGTCGAGGCCATCGGGCGCGGCGAAATCGTGGTGGTCGTCGACGACGAGGATCGCGAGAACGAGGGCGACCTGATCATGGCGGCCGAGTTCGCCACCCCCGAAGCGATCGCCTTTTTCTTGAACCACACGTCGGGCGTCATTTGCATGCCCTTGCTGGGGGAGCGGCTCGACGAACTCGAGCTACCGCTGATGGTGTCGGTCAACACCGAGTCGAACCGCACCGCCTTCACCGTGTCGGTCGACGCCCGCAACGGGACCACCACCGGGATTAGTTCTGCCGACCGCGCCGCCACCGTGCAGGCCTTGATCGATCCGAAGACGCGGCCCGACGACCTCGCTCGCCCCGGCCACATCTTCCCGCTGCGCTATCGCGAAGGCGGCGTGCTCAAGCGCGCCGGTCACACCGAAGCCGCGCTCGACTTGGCGCGCATGGCCGGGCTGTATCCGTCGGGCATCCTCTGTGAAGTCGTCACCGGCGACAAGAGCGACATGGCGCGGCTCGACGAGCTCATCACCTTCTGCGCCGAGCACAACCTCCTGCTCATTTCGATCGCCGACTTGATCCGGTACCGCCGCCAGCGCGAGAAGCTCGTGCGGCGCGTGGCTGAAGCCCGCATCCCCACCCAATGGGGCGAGTTCACCTGCTACGTCTACGAGAACCTGCTCGACAACGAAGAGCACCTGGCGTTCGTGCGCGGCGCCGTGCAAGGCGAAGACAACGTCCTCGTGCGCGTGCACAGCGAGTGCCTCACCGGTGACGTGTTCGGCTCGCTGCGGTGTGACTGCGGCCCGCAGCTCGACGCAGCCCTCGAGCGCATCGCCGAAGCCGACATGGGGGCGGTCGTGTACTTCCGCGGTCACGAAGGTCGCGGGATCGGGCTCACCCACAAGCTGCGGGCCTACACGCTCCAAGACGGCGGTCACGACACCGTCGACGCGAACCTCGAGCAGGGTCTGCCAGTCGACAGCCGCGAGTACGGCATCGGCGCGCAGATCCTCGTCGACCTCGGCATCACGACCATGCGCTTGCTCACCAACAACCCGGCCAAGCTCGGCGGCCTCGAGGGCTACGGCCTCGAAATTGTCGAGCGGGTGCCGCTGGAGATCGCGCCCAACCCGCACAACGAGGACTACCTCCGCACGAAACGGGATCGGCTCGGTCACCTGATCGGCGAGGAATGACCGATCCGCTCCGGATCGGCCTCGCCGTCGCCCGCTTCAACGACGCGATCACCGTGCGGCTCCGCCAAGGCGCCGTCACCGCGCTGGCGCGCCATGGCGTGACCGACATTTGCGAGGTGTGGGTCCCCGGCGCCTTCGAGTTGCCGCTCGCCGCGCGCGCCATGCTCACCGACGGCGGCTGTGATGCGGTCGTCGCGCTCGGCTGCGTCATCCGTGGCGACACGAGCCACTACGACTTCGTCGCCGGCGAATGCGCGTCGGGGTTGCAGCGCGTGCAACTCGACCTCGGCGCGCCCGTCGTGTTCGGCGTTCTGACCACCGAGACCGTCGAACAAGCAATTGTGCGTGCGTCGGTCAACGAGATGAACAAAGGTGGTGAGGCGGTCGACACCGCGATCGAAATGATCGAAACCCTCCGCGGCATCGCCGCCTACGCAAAGCAGGCTTCCCCGTAAATGTTGCGACTGGTTGTCCCCAAGGGCTCGTTGGAGAAGGCCACCTTCGACCTGTTCGCCGACGCCGACCTCGCGATATCGCGCGACTCGGCGGTGGCGTACAAGGCGTCGATCGACGACCCGCGCATCGCTGACGTGCGCGTACTGCGGCCCGCAGGAAATACCGCGCTACGTCGCCGACGGCCTTTTCGACCTCGGCATCGCCGGGCGTGACTGGATCGAAGAGACGGCCAGCGACGTGATCAGTCTTGGTGAGTTGTTGTATTCGAAGGTGAGCGCGCGGCCGGTGCGCATCGTGCTGTGCGTGCAGGACGCATCGCCCTGGCACACCACGAAAGACCTCCCCAACGGCGTGCGCGTGGCCACCGAATACGTCGGGCTCACGCAGCGCTTCCTGTCAGCCAAAGGCGTCGAGGCGAACGTGCAACACAGCCACGGTGCGACCGAAGCCAAGGTGCCCGACATCGTCGACGCCGTGGTCGAGCTCACCGAGACCGGCTCCGCGCTGCGAGCGGCGGGGCTGCGCATCATCGACGAACTGCTTGTGAGCCATACCGAACTGATGGCAAACAAGGAAGCGTACGCCGATCCGGAAAAGGCGCACGCGATGGACCAGATCCTCACGCTTCTCCAAGGCACGCTCGAAGCGCGCGGCAAGGTGCTCGTGAAACTCAACGTGGCCGCGTCACAACTCGACGCAGTGATCGACCTCCTGCCTTCGATGAAGTCGCCGACGGTTTCCAAACTGTTCGGCGACGACGCCTACGCCGTCGAATCCGTCGTGCCCAAGAAGGTGATCAACACGCTCATCCCCGAGCTCAAGGATCACGGCGCTACCGACATCATCGAGCTGCCGCTCTCCAAGATCATTCACTGATCGATGCTGCGCACCGCCGAGTACGGCACCGCGCACGGGACCGTGTCGTCATTTGACGAAGCGAGCGGCCTTGGCGTCATCACCGGTGACGACGGCGCGGCGTACCCGTTTCACTGCACCGCGATTGCCGACGGCACCCGCACCATCGATCGAGGCCGCCGCGTCGAGTTCACCATCGCCGCGGGCCACCTCGGTCGGCTCGAGGCGACCGACGTTCGCTAGCCCTCGGCGGGGGCAGGGCCGGGCTGGCTGACTTGGACGAAGGCCAAGCGGAGTTGGGTGAGGCCGTCCTTGAGGGTGTCACCGTCGGCACCGAGGCGCCCGGCGAGGCCTTCCACGATCAGACCGAACGCGTCGATAGCCAATTTGGCCTGATCGAGCTGGGGCGGGACCACCGAGAGATGCAGCGCGGCGATCTCAAAGAATTGGTAAGCCGCCTGGGCCACGATCTGCTCGACGGGGGTCTGCGCGATCTGCTGGCGGAGCGCATCCATGCGCTCGGCGAGTTCCTCTTCGGTCAGTTCCGCCGGGTCCTCAAGCGGCGCGGCCGGCCGATCGACGGGCTTCTCGCCATCTGGAGTCCACAATGAGCTCACGGCTGCGGTACCCTACCGGGGCTGTAACCAACTAAATGAAAGCGGGCGAAGGCCCCACCTGCCATCAACGGATGTCCAGGTCGAACAACCGCTTCCAGCGGGCGTTGCTTTCGACGCCCGCTTTTGTTTTTGGGCAACCACAACCAACCACACAAGGAGTGTGAGGCCATCGCCCCACCGCCCGCCACCAACGAGCCCAGGATCAACGATCGCATCAGGGCTCGCGAAGTCCGTTTGGTCGACCCCGACGGGGAACAGCTCGGCATCCGCCCGCTCAACGAAGCGCTGCAGATAGCCCGAGATTTGGACCTCGATCTGGTCGAAGTTGCCGCCACCGCGAATCCGCCGGTGTGTCGGATCATGGACTACGGAAAATTCAAGTTCGAAGCGGCCCAAAAGGCCAGGGAGTCTCGCCGAAAGTCGACCAACGTCGGCCTGAAGGAGATGAAGTACCGCCCCAAGATTGCCCAGGGCGACTTCGACACAAAGACCCGCAAGGTGGCGGGGTTCCTGTCAGAAGGGCACAAAGTCAAGATCTCGATCATGTTCCGCGCCCGGGAGATCACCCATCCCGAGCTCGGCCGCAGGATTCTCGACCACGTGGCGGAAGCCGTCGCCATGGTCGGAAAGGTCGAGTCGAGCCCCAAGCTCGACGGCCGCAACATGATCATGGTTCTGGCCCCCGATAAGCGGGCTCAGGCCGCCGCTGCCCAACCGACAACCGTGGACGACGCCGAAGCACCCGCGCCAGCTGCAACCGAGGAGTAACCGATGCCGAAGATAAAGACACATAAGGGTGCAGCCGCCCGGTTCAAGATCACTGGGACGGGCAGGTTGCGCCGTCGGTCCCAAGGCATGAATCACATGCTGGAGAAAAAGAACTCGACGCGCACGCGCCGGCTCAATCGCGAGAGCGACGTGTCGCCCGCCGATGTGCCCCGCATCAAGCGTCAGCTGGGGCTGTAGGCATGGCCAGGGTCAAGCGGTCCGTCCACGGCAAGAAGAAGCGCCGCGCAATTCTCGAGCAGGCGCAGGGTTACTACGGCAACAAGAGTCGCAGTTTTAAGTCCGCCAACGAGTCCGTCATGCACGCGGGCAACTACGCCTACCGCGACCGTCGCGCGCGCAAGGGCGACTTCCGCAAGCTGTGGATCCAGCGCATCAACGCGGGTGCTCGTCTCAGCGGCATGAGCTACAGCCGGTTCATCAACGGCCTCAAGGGTGCGGGCATCGAGGTCGACCGCAAGGTCCTCGCCGATCTCGCCGTCACCGAGCCCGCCGCGTTCGCGGCCCTCGTCGACCTCGCGCGCGAAGCCGTTCCGGCTGCCGCCGTTGAGGTCGAAGCCGACGAGGCCGTCGTCGAAGAGGCCGCCAGCTGACGATCGGGTTAACTACCCGTCACGCCAAAGTGCAGCGGCTCCGCCGCTTGATTCAGAAGCGGAGCGTGCGCCAGGCGGAGGGCGCGTTCGTGGCAGAAGGCGTCACCTTGCTTCGCGAGGCGCTCGCCGCCGGGGTCGTTCCCGAAGCCGTCTTCTACGCGCCCGACGCCGACGCCACGCTGGTGCAACAAGCGCTCGACGCCGGCGCGGCCATCTTCGGGCTGTCCGAAGGTGTGATGGAGTCGGTCGCAGACGCGGTCACACCCCAGCCCATCTGTTCGATCATCGCCTCGATCGACGTGCCGCTGCACACGCTCGCCAGTGACGGATTTGTCGTCGTGGCCGTCGACGTGCGCGACCCTGGCAACGCGGGAACCCTGCTTCGTTCGGCGGCCGCGTCGGGCGCCGCCGGCGTCGTGCTGTGCTCGGGTTGTGTCGAGCTGAACAACCCGAAGACGGTGCGATCAAGTGCCGGCGCGCTCTTCCGCGTGCCGGTCGTAACGTCGGTCGACGTGGATCACACTCTCGCCGCCCTTGGCTCGGGCGGCCGTCGCCGTCTCGCCGCGGTGGCCCGCGAGGGGAACGACTACGCATCGGTCGATCTCACCGGCGCGATCGCGCTCGTGGTGGGCAACGAGGCTCACGGCCTGCCCGAACACCTCGAGGGCATCGACGGGCGCATCACCATTCCCATGCCCGGTCCGATGGAGAGCTTGAATGTTGGCGTGGCAACCGCCGTGCTGTGCTTCGAGGCGGCCCGCCAGACGCGGGCGGTGGTCGCGTAGTGGACACGCTGGAAGCGCTCGCCGACGGGGTGGTCGTGCTCGACGCGCGCCGTCATATCGTCGAGGTGAACCGCGCGCTGGTCGAGATGCTCGCGACGACGAAGGAGGCGCTCGTCGGGCGCTCCGTGTCGGACGCTCTTGCGCCGCGGCGCCTGGACGGCACGCCGCTGCTCATGGACGGCTGGCACGCCGCGGCCGAAGAACTCGAGTCGGTCGTGGGTATCCCCGAACAGGAACTGGTCGTGAGCGACGCCTGGGGCGACGACGTGACCGTCCGCGTTACCGGCCGGTACGAACGCGACGAGAACGGCGGCGTGGCGGGACTCGTGTTAAGCGTGCGGCGAAAGTCACACGGACGCGACTCGTCGACGGCCGGCATCGAGATCGTGTCGACCGTGAGCCACGAGTTGCGCTCACCACTCACGTCGGTCAAGGGCTACACGAGCTTGCTGCTCAATCGCTGGGAGCGGCTGGCCGACGACCAGAAAAAGATGATGCTCGAACAGGTGCACCACGACGCCGATCGCGTGACGCGGCTCATCACCGAACTTCTCGACATTTCGCGTCTAGAGACCGGGCGTCTCGTGTTGCGCCGTCAGATGGTCGACCTTCCGTCGTTGACTAAGGCCGTGGTCGAGAAGGTCGGCATGGAATACCCCGATCTCCAGGTGGGGTTGTCGTTCGCCGACGATGTGCCCGAGGTCTACGCCGATCCGGACAAGCTCGAACAGGTGTTGACGAACCTGGTCGAGAACGCGTGCAAGTACGCGTCGCCCGCCGGCATCCTGCTCACCGCCTCCCTCGACGCGGCCACCGACGTGGTGGCCGTGACCGTGACCGACGTCGGCGAAGGCATCCCCGCCGACGCGATCCGCAAGGTATTCACCAAGTTCTTCCGGCGCAACGAGGGCCGTCCCACTGGATCAGGGCTCGGATTGTGGATCAGCCGAGGCCTGGTCGAAGCCCACGGCGGCAAACTCACAGCGTCATCAATTCTGGGGCAGGGAAGCACGTTCCGTTTTACCCTCCCTGCAACCGCATTCGAAGAACTGCACGGGACCGACGATGGCTGACGAACTCGACGAGACGCTCGCCCGCATCAGATCGGCGCGCACGTCCGAAGAACTGGCTAATGCGAAGAACACCGCGTTGGGCAAATCGGGATTCCTGACGCTGGCCAAGAAGGGGCTGGGAAGACTCGCGCCCGAAGCGCGCGCCAGCGAAGGCGCGCGCCTCAACGCCGCGGTACACGAGATCACGCGCGCCGCCGACGCGGTGCTCCGCGCGATCACACAGGACGAACGGGCCAAGCAACTCGAGGCCGACCGCATCGACTTGACCGAGCGGCGCCCGCCCCGAAAGCGCGGTCGGCTCCACCTCGTCACCCAGACCCAGCAGCAACTCGAAGACGTGTTCGTCGCGATGGGCTACGCCGTGGAGGAGGGACCACTCGTCGAAACCGACTGGCACAACTTCCAGGCGCTCAACATCCCGCCGGCCCACCCGGCGCGAGCCAACCAGGACACGCTCTATCTCAACTTCGGAGCGCCGGAGTCGACGCTGCTGCGCACGCAGACGTCATCGGTGCAGACCCGCATCATGCTCACGCAGACGCCGCCGATTTACGCGGTGTGTCCTGGACGCGTTTACCGCAAGGACACTCCCGACGCGCGCCACACGCCCGCGTTCAGCCAGATCGAAGGACTCGTCGTCGACGAGGGCATCACGTTCGGGGACCTTGCCGGCACCATCGAAGCCTTCACGCACGCGTATTTCGGGCCCGACATCAACGCGCGGCTACGACCGGCCTATTTTCCCTTCACCGAGCCCTCGGCCGAGTTCGAAGTCACGTGCGCCATCTGCCGCGGCGACGGCTGTCGCACGTGCTCGAACACTGGTTGGATCGAGTTGGGTGGCTGCGGGATGGTCGCATCCGAACGTGTTTCGCGCCGTAGGTCTCGACCCGGAGAGATGGTCGGGCTTTGCGTTCGGCTTCGGCATCGATCGCTGCGCGCAGGTGTTCCACACAATCAGCGACATGCGGGTCATGGCCGACAACGACCTTCGTTTCATCGAGCAGTTCTGATGCTGGTCCCGCTGTCATGGTTGCGTGACTTCGCGCCGTTCGACGACGATGTCGACCGCCTGGTCGACACCTGCAACGCGCTCGGCCTCGTGGTCGAGGGCGTCGAGCGTGTCGGCGCAGGCATCGGGGACGTCGTCGTGGCGAAGGTGCTCGAGGTCGATTCGATCAAGGGTGCCGACAAGATCCGCCGGATCGTCGTGGACCACGGTGACGGTCCGGTGCAGGTCGTGTGCGGCGCGTGGAACTTCGAGCAGGGCGCCACCGTCGCGTTTGCGCCGGTCGGGTCGGTCCTGCCGGGCGGCTTCGCCATCGGCACGCGCAAGATGAAGGGCGTCGAGTCGAACGGGATGATCTGTTCCGAACTCGAGCTTGAACTCGGCGACGAAGGCGGCGGCATCATGGTGCTCGACGACAGCCTCGCGGCCGGCACCAAACTCACCGACGCGCTCGGCATCGAGCCCGATGTCGTGTTCGACCTCGCCATCGAAGGCAACCGGCCGGACGCGCTGTGCGTGCTCGGCGTGGCCCGCGACCTCGCGGCCAAGCTCGGGCTCGCCTACGCCGAACCGTCACCGGCGATCGGCTTGGCGGCGCCGTCGCCTGAAGGGCCTCCGGTGTCGGTCGACGCGCCGTCGCTGTGCCCGATCTTCACCGCGACGCGGCTCGAGGGCGTGCGCATCGGCCCGTCGCCCGCCTGGATCGCGCGTCGCCTCACGCTTGCGGGGATGCGCCCGATCAACAACATCGTCGACATCTCGAACTACGTCATGCTCGAGCTCGGCCAGCCCACGCATCCCTACGACGGCGACAAGTTGCCCGGCGGCGGGTTCATCGTTCGGCAGGCGGAGCCCGGCGAAACATTGGTCACCCTCGACGGCGAAGCCCGGATACTCGGCGCCGGCGGCGAAGACTGCGTGATCGCCGACGGCGACGGGGTCGGCGTAGGCGTCGGCGGCATCATGGGCGGCGGTTCGTCGGAGATCGACGACGCGACCAGCACCGTGATCCTCGAGGCGGCGTGGTTCGAGCCGATGGTGATCGCGCGCACGGTCGAAGCGCCTGAACCTGCGTTCCGAAGCGTCGGCGCGGTTCGAGAAGGGCGTCGACGCTGGAAGCATCGAGCGTGCCGTTGCCCGGTTCTGTGCCCTCGCGATGCAATACGCCGGCGCGACCGTCGGGCCCCGCACAGTGCTGGCGCTCCGAGGAGCACGCTCCGAGGCCGGCCTCGTTGTCGTTGCGCACGACGCGCGTCAACGCGCTTCTCGGCACCGACCTCGACGACAGCGCCATCGACGATTACCTGCGACCGATCGGCTTCTCCATCGACCGTACCGGGCCCGGTACCGCCACCGTGACGGCGCCCACATGGCGGCCGGACGTGACGATCGAAGAAGCGCTCATCGAAGAGGTGGCGCGGCACTTCGGCTACGAGTCGGTCAACCGCACCCTGCCATCGTCGCAAGGCACCGGAGGCGGTCTGACGCGCCCGCAGAAGGAACGCCGCGTGATCCGCGACATCTTGTGTGGTCTTGGCGTGCACGAGGCGATGACGTCGCCATTGCTGGGCCCGGGCGACCACGCGGCGCGTGGGCATGTCCGAAGACAAACTGATCGAGGCGGACCGGCCCGCTCGTGCAGGAAGAGTCGATCCTTCGCACGTCCCTGCTTCCGGGCCTCATGCGATCGGTTTCGCACAACGTGCGCCACCGCGCCACTGAGGTGCGCTTGTTCGAGATTGGCGGCACGTGGGAGCGGCCCGAGGGCCCGCCGGCGGAACTCGACGCGATCGACCGCACGGTGACCGGTCCGGCCGGCGGCCTGCCGCACGAGACCGACCGCATCGCCATGGCGTTGTGGCCCGCCGACGCGTACGAGGCGGTCGACGTGTGGACGGTGTTGTCCGACGCGCTGCGGCTCCAGAAGCCCGGCGTCGCCACCGTGCCGAACGCGATCGACGGTCTGCACCCCACGCGCACCGGCGCCATTACCGTCGACGGCAACGCGATCGGCGTCGTCGGCGAAGTGGACCCGGTCGGTGACCGAACGACTCGGCATCGAGGGTCGCGTGGCGTGGCTCGACGTGAGCCTGGCTGCACTACAGGCCGCGCCGCGCCGTTCGCCCATTGCCCAAGACGTCAGCCGGTTCCCTTCCAGCGACATCGACCTGGCGTTCGTCGTGGCCGACTCGGTGCCGGCGGGCGACGTGCTCGACGACTCTGCGAGCCGCCGCCGGAGACCTTTTGGTAGACGCCGAATTGTTCGACGTGTACCGCGGCACGGGCGTCCCCGAAGGCCACCGCAGCCTCGCCTTCCGGCTGCGGTTCTGCGCGCTCGATCACACGCTGACCGACGCCGAGGTGGGGGAGCGCCGCGCCGCCGTGCATCGCTGCCGCCGAGACCGCACATGGAGCGCAACTTCGCGGCGCATAGCAAAACCTGCATAACCATGCATCCCGCTAGATTGCACAATTGCGCGGTTGCCCGTATAGTCATGCAATGGCGAAAGTGGCTGTTCTTGGCGCGTCCGGGTACGCGGGCGCGGAACTGCTGCCGCGTTCTCGGCGGCCATCCCGACTTCGAGGTCACCTATGCGACCGGCGACAGCGCCGTCGGCTCCTTGGTCGCCGACACCTACCCGAGCCTGGCCGCCGCCTATCCGGACCTGGTCTACGAACCGATCGACGTCGACGCGGCGGCCGCGCACGACTTGGTGTTTCTGGCCCTGCCCCACGGCGCGTCGGCAGCGGTAGTCCCGCAGCTGGTCGACCGCGTCGCGGGCATCGTCGACCTGGGCGCCGACTTCCGTCTCAAGGACCCGGCGCAGTATCCGCAGTGGTACGGCGAGAAGCACCCCGCACCTGAACTGCTTGGCCGTTTCGCCCATGGCATTCCCGAGCTGTTTCGCGACGAGATCGTTGCCAAGCAGCTCGTGGCGGCCGCCGGTTGCTATCCGACCGCCGCCGCGCTCGCGCTCGCGCCGCTGGTCGCGCGCCGGGGTGATCGAACCGAGCGGCGTCATCGTCGACGCCGCCAGCGGCGTCTCGGGGGCGGGCAAGGTGCCCAAGCCAAACACCCATTTCAGTACCGTCGACGAGGACTTCA
The DNA here is from genome assembly GCA_963769985.1 of uncultured Actinomycetes bacterium. Lineage (GTDB taxonomy): Bacteria > Actinomycetota > Acidimicrobiia > Acidimicrobiales > JACCXE01 > JACCXE01. The sequence continues at coordinate 517,696 of CAVYNR010000005.1, forward strand.
CCGCGTACGGCCTGCTCAACCATCGGCACACGCCGGAGATGGAGCAGGCGAGCGGCGCGCAGATTCTGTTCACCCCGCACCTCGCGCCGATGAACCGGGGCATTCTCGCTACCTGTTACGCCCGCCCGACCGGGGTCACTTCAACCGAGGCCGTGCTCGACGCGCTGCACGCCGCGTACGACGACGAGCCTTTCGTTCTGGTCAGCGAACGCTCGCCGTCGACCAAGGCCACGTTCGGATCCAACGCCGCCCACATCACCGCCCGCTACGACGACCGCACCGGTTGGGTCATGGTATCTGTGCGCGCTCGACAATCTCGGTAAGGGAGCGGCGGGCCAGATGGTGCAGTGCGCCAACCTCATCGCCGGTCTCGCCGAGGCCACCGGCCTCACGACTATGGGCGTGTACCCGTGAGTGTTACTTCGGCCATTGGTTTTGTTGCAGGGGGGTTCGCATCGGGCATCAAGGAGAACGGCGTCGCTGACCTCGCGATCGTGGCGACCGCCGACCACCAACCCGTCGTGGCCGCGGGCGTGTTCACCACCAACCTCGCAGCCGCCGCGCCGGTGCAGGTGAGCCGTGCGCACCTTGCCGCCACCAGCGGTCGCGCGGCGGCGGTCGTGCTGAACTCCGGCAACGCCAACGCCGCCACGGGCGCCGACGGACGCGCCACCGCCGAGGGTGCCTGTCAACTTGTGGCCGCGTCGCTCGGCTGCGACGAGAGCGACGTGCTCGTGTGCTCGACGGGCTTGATCGGTATTCCGCTGCCCCTAGGCAGCTTCACAACCGGCGTGCCCGCGCGTCGCGCGCGCGCTCGCGGCCACGCCCGAAGCCGGAGCGGCGGCGGCCGACGCCATCATGACCACCGACACCACGCGCAAGGAAGCGTTGGTCGTAGGTAGCGGCGTCACCGTTGGAGGCATGGCGAAGGGCGCGGCGATGCTCAGCCCGAACATGGCCACGATGCTCGCCGTGCTCACCACCGACGCCGTCATCACCTCCGAAGCTCTGCAACACCAGCTCGTGCGGGCCATGGACGAGTCGTTTCACCGGATCACGGTCGACGGATGCACGTCGACCAACGACACCGTCATCGTGCTCGCCAGCGGCCAAGCACCGGCGGGCGCAAGCGACGACGCCAGCGTGATCGGCGATCTGATCGCTCGCGCGTGTCTCGATCTCGCCGAGCAAATGGTGAGCGACGCCGAGGGCGCGACGAAGGTGGTGCGCGTGCGGGTGCAGGGCGCCGCCAGCCACGACGACGCATCGAAAGCGGCGCGTCGCATCGCCGAGAGCAACCTCACAAAGTGCTCGTGGTACGGCGAGGACCCGTACTGGGGCCGCGTCGTCAGCGAGGCCGCTAGCGCCGGCGCCGCGTTCGACGTGGACAACGTGTCGGTCCGTTACGGCGACACCGTGGTGGCCGATAAGGGCGTCGCCGTGTCACACGACGTGGAGGAACTGGCCGCGTACATGAAGACCGAGCGCCTCGAAGTCACGGTGGACCTCGGCCTCGGAACCGGCGAGTGGTGGCTCCTCACCAACGACCTGACGCACGCCTACGTCGACGAGAACATGGGAACTAGCTGATGGCATCGCCAGCGGAGAAGGCGCAAATCCTGGCTGACGCGCTGCCGTATATCCGCCGCTTCTTTGGCAAAACGGTGGTCGTGAAGTACGGCGGCAACGCGCTCGCGGGCGCGGCCAACGAGGAAGACGGCCTGACGCAGTTCGCGGCCGACATCGTCCTCATGCAATCGGTTGGTATGCGTCCAGTCGTCGTGCACGGCGGCGGCCCCCAGATCGGCGAGATGCTCACGCGCGTTGGCAAGGAGTCGTCTTTTGTCGACGGGCTGCGCGTTACCGACGCAGAAACGCTCGACATCGTGCGCATGGTGCTCGTTGGCAAGGTCAATCGCGAGATCGTGTCGGCCATCAACGTGCACGGGCCGCTCGCCGTCGGCTTGTCGGGCGAGGACGCATCGCTGTTGGAGGCGGCCCCCATCAACGAACGGCTCGGCTTCGTTGGCGACGGTCACCGGAGTGAACACCGACATCGTCACCCGCCTGATGGCCGAGGAGCTCATCCCGGTTATCGCGACGATCGGGGTCGATGCCGACGGGCAGGCCTACAACATCAACGCCGACACGGCCGCCGCCGCCATTGCGGCCGCGCTCGCCGCCGAGAAGCTCGTGTATCTCACCGACATCGAGGGCATCCGTTCCGACGTCGACGACGCCGCGTCGCTGCTGTCGTCGGTTACTGCCAGCGACGTCGACAAGCTCATCGGCGAAGGTGTGATCAGCGGCGGGATGATCCCGAAGGTGCAGGCGTGCGTGTCGGCCGTGAACGGTGGTGTCGGCGTCGCGCACATTCTCGACGGGCGCGTCCCCCGGGCGCTCCTGTTGGAGATCTTCACCCGTGAAGGCATCGGCACGATGGTGACGCCATGAGCGCGCTCGATGCCGACGTATGCGCCGGGGCCGGTCACGTTCGTACGCGGTGAGGGCACCCACCTGTTCGACGACGCCGGCAAGGAGTACCTCGACTTCCTGTCGGGTCTTGCGGTCACGTCGCTCGGTCACGCGCATCCGACGGTCGCGGCCGCGATCGCCGCCCAGGCCGACACGCTGTTGCACGTGTCGAACCTGTTCAACAACGAGATCGCGCCCGCCGTCGCGTCAACTCTCGACGGGCTTGTCGGCGGCGGCGGGCAGGTGTTCTTCAGCAATTCGGGAGCCGAAGCCAACGAATGCGCCATCAAGCTCGCCCGCCTGGCGGGTGGTCCAGGCAAGCACGTCGTCATCTCGGCGTTCGGCTCGTTCCACGGCCGCACGCTGGCCACGCTGCATGCGACGGGGCAACCGGCCAAACACGAGAAGTTCCAGCCGTTGCCCGAGGGCTTCCATCACGTTGCGGCGTTCGACATTGCGGACCTGGAGCGCAGCATCGATGCGTCGACCGCCGCGGTCTTGATCGAAGTCGTGCAGGGCGAGGGCGGCGTAACCCTGCGCCCGAGGGCTACATGCGCGAGTTGCGCCAACTATGCGACGACCGCGGCGTGCTGTTGGTCGTCGACGAGATCCAGACCGGGCTGGGTCGAACAGGGGAGTGGTTCGCGTTCCAGCACAGCGCTGTCCGCCCCGACATCGTCACCGTCGCAAAGGCGCTCGGCAACGGCATGCCCATTGGCGCGTGCTGGGCCCGCAAGGAGGTGGCGTCGGTGTTCGAGCCGGGCGACCATGGCTCGACCTACGGCGGTCAGCCGCTGGCGACGGCGGCCGCGCGCGCCACGCTCGACGAGCTGATCGCGATCGACGCGCCCGCGTGTGCCCGAAACGCGGGTGAACGGCTCGCACAGGGCCTTGCCGCGCTCGCGGCGGTTGCGAACGTCCGTGGCATGGGCCTTCTCCTCGGCGCGGAACTGACCGACGGCAACGCTCGGGGGCCAGCGGTCAACAAGTCCCTGCTCGACGCTGGCCTCGTGGTCAACGCGGTCACCGACACGGCGTTGCGGTTCGCGCCGCCGCTCAACGTGTCCGACGCCGAGATCGATCAAGCGCTCGCCATCTGCGCGGAGGTGCTCGCATGACCCGTCACCTGCTCGAGGTCGACGACCTGTCCAAGGCCGAGTTCGTTGAGATCCTCAAACGGGCCGAGAACCCTCACCCCGCCAAAGTGCTCGCGGGCAAAGGCGTCGGGCCTGATCTTCGAGAAGGCGAGCGGCCGCACCCGCAACGCGACCGAGATGGCAGTCGTCGCGCTCGGAGGCCATCCCGTGAGCATGCGCGGCGACGAGGTCGGCATCGACAGCCGCGAGACCGCCGAGGACGTCGTGCGTGCCTTGGCTGGCTATCACGCCATCGTCGGTGCCCGCGTGAAATCTCACGCCGTGCTCGAACGCATGGCGGCGGTGTCACCCGTGCCCGTCGTCAACCTGCTCTCGGATCAGTCCCACCCGTGTCAGGCCGTGGCCGATCTCGTCACGCTGCGCTCGCACTTCGGCGAGCTTGACGACCTGCGCCTCGCGTACGTGGGCGATTTCAACAACGTGGCTCGTTCGCTCGCGCTCGCCGCGGCCTACACCGGGATCGACTTCGTCGTTGCGTCGCCCCACGGCTACGGCCCGTCGCCGGTCGACATCGACCGCGTGGCCGCTCTCGGCGGGGCCATCTCCGTTACCGACCGCCCCCTCGACGCCACCAAGGGCGCGCAGGCGGTCTATACCGACGTGTGGATCTCGATGGGTCAGGAGGCCGAGGCCGAGCGCGCGTCGTCGCGCCTTCGAGGGCTTCAACGTCACGTCGGACCTCCTCGAGGTCGCCGACGCTAAGGCGGTGTTCCTCCACTGCCTGCCCGCCATCCGCGGCGAGGAGGTCGAGGCCGAGGTGATCGACGGGCCCACAGCGCCGTGTTCGAGCAGGCCGCCAACCGCCTCGCCGCCGCCCGCGGCGTGTTGTGGTGGCTGACTGACCACGCGAAGCGAACGACTGATGCGACTCGCCAAACAACAACGCCAGCACCGGATCGCCGCCCTGCTCGAAGCGGGCAACGTCACGAGCCAAGCCCAACTTGTCGACCTGCTCGCCGAAACCGGCGTGGTGGCGACCCAGGCCACGGTGTCGCGCGACCTCGAGGATATGGGCGCGGTCAAGATTCGCGTGCGCGGCGGCGAGACTGCGTACACGCTGCCCGAGTTGCCCGCTCAACGCGTCGCGCCCGAAGATCACCTTCGGCGGGTGCTCTCGGAGTGGCTGGTCGAGGTGTCCCACAGCGGGCCGGTGGTCGTGTTGCGCACGCCGCCTGGTTCCGCCCACGTCGTCGGATCGGCGATCGACCGCGCCGGGCTCGAGGACATCCTCGGCACCGTCGCCGGCGACGACACGCTGATGGTGATCGCGGCGGAAAAAGTGGGCGGCAAGAAGGTCGCCTCTATGTTCGTGGACCTCGCCGGTCTCTAACTCCTAAGGAACTCTGGTGGCAAAGCGCGTCGTACTCGCATATTCCGGCGGTCTGGATACCTCTGTCGCCGTTGCCTGGCTCCAGGAGGAGCTCGGGCTTGACGTGATCGCCGTGGCCGTTGACGTGGGCCAGGAAGGCGGCGGGCCAGAGCTGGAATCGGTGCGGCAGCGCGCGCTGGCCGCTGGCGCCATCGAAGCCGAAGTCATCGACGCCCGCGAGGAGTACGCCAACGACTTCCTCGTACCCGCGCTGAAGGCGAACGCGATGTACGAGGGCCGCTATCCGCTTGTCAGCGCGCTGAGCCGCCCCGTGATCGTGAAGCACCTCGTCGACGCCGCCCGTCGGCACGGCGCCGACGCGGTGGCCCACGGCTGCACCGGCAAGGGCAACGACCAAGTGCGCTTCGAGGTGTCTACTCGTGCGCTCGCGCCCGATTTGGAAGTGCTCGCCCCGGCGCGCAACTGGGGCCTCACCCGCGACGACTCGATCCGCTACGCCGAGATCCGCGGCATCCCGATCACCGCCACGCGCGAAAAGCTCTATTCGATCGACGACAACCTGTGGGGCCGCGCCATCGAGTGCGGTGAGATGGAAGACCCTTGGCGGGAGCCTCCGCCCGGGGTGTGGCTGCTGACCAAACAGACCGCGACCGAGCCCCGCGACGTCACCATCAGCTTCGACGCCGGCGTACCCGTCGCCCTCGACGACAACCAGCTCGGTCTGGTCGAGCTGATCAACGAACTCGGCGCCATCGTCGGCTCCTACGGCTGGGGCCGCATCGACATGGTCGAGAACCGCCGCGTTGGCATCAAGAGCCGGGAGACCTACGAGTGCCCGGCCAGCCTGGCGCTGATCCTGGCGCACAACGACCTCGAATCGATCACCCTCGAACGCGACCTCGCCCGGGAAAAGGCCCGTCTCGAGCCTCGTTACGCCGAGCTGATCTATGACGGGCTCTGGTTCTCACCGCTCAAGCGTGCGTACGACGCGTTCATCGACGACAGCCAGCAGTTCGTCACCGGCGACGTGCGCTTGCACCTCGAGCCCGGCCAGTGCCGGGTGACGGGACGCCGTTCGCCCGACGCGCTTTACGACTACGAGCTGGCCACCTACGACGCCGCCGACACCTTCCGTCACGCCGACTCCGAGGGCTTCGTGCGCCTGTGGGGTCTTTCGGTGCAGACCTGGGCGGCGCGCCAAGGCCCGGGCCGGGAACGGTAGCGATGACGACCCTGTGGTCCGGGCGCTTCGCCGACGGACCGGCGGACGCGCTCTGGCAATTCACCGTCAGCCTCCCGTTCGATCAACGCCTCGGGCCCGACGACGTCGTCGCGTCAAAGGCGCACGTTCGGGGTCTTGTGCGCGGCGCGCTCCTCACGAAGCAGGAAGGCGACACGCTTCTCACCGCCCTCGACCAGGTCGCGCTCGAGTTCGTCGGCGGCTCGTTCGTCTTCGCGGAGTCTGACGAGGACATCCACACCGCCATCGAACGCCGGGTCACCGAGATGTGCGGCGCCACGGGCGCCAAGCTCCACACCGGCCGCAGCCGCAACGACCAAGTCGCCACCGCGTTCCGCCTCTGGTCCAAACGGGCGGCGGCGGACGTGGCCGAAGGCGTCCTGGCGCTCCAGCGCGTCTTGCTGGCCCGCGCCGAGGAAGCGGGGGAGGCCTACCTGCCGGGCTACACCCATCTCCAGCGCGCTCAGCCGATCCTGCTCGCCCACCACTTGCTGGCGCACGGCTGGGCGCTCAGCCGCGACGTCGACCGCCTCGTCGACGCCCGCCGGCGCCTCGACGTGTCGCCGCTCGGTGCCGGTGCTCTGGCCGGCTCGTCGCTGCCGCTCGATCCCGATGGGGTCGCCGACGAGCTCGGCTTCGCGCAGCGTTTCGAGAACAGCCTCGACGTCACCGCCGACCGCGACTTCGTGGCCGAGTTGCTGCACACGATCGCGTTGCTGGGCGTGCACCTGTCCCGCATCGGCGAGGAGGTCGTGTTGTGGTCCACCGAGGAATTCGGGTTCCTGAAGCTCGCCGACGCCTATGCGACGGGCAGTTCCATGCTTCCGCAGAAGAAGAATCCCGATATCGCCGAACTGGCACGGGGCAAGGCCGGTCGCCTCATCGGCCACGTCGCGGGATTCCTGGCCACTCTCAAGGGACTGCCGCTGGCCTACAACCGCGACCTCCAGGAGGACAAAGAGCCGCTGTTCGACGCCGTTGACCAGGTTCGTCTGGCTCTGGCGGCGCTGGCGGGCCTGCTCGAGACGGCCACCTTCGACCTGGATCGCATGGCCGGCGCGGCCGATGCGCCGACCGCAGCCGCCGTCGACCTAGCCGAATGGCTGGTGGAGCGGGGCACGCCGTTTCGCGAGGCGCACGCGATTGTGGGCGGCCTCGTGCGCGACAGCCTCGAACGGCACATCGCGCTGGCCGAGTTGGTCGAAAGCCATCCGACACTGGGTCCCGAGGCCGTGGCGTTGCTCGGCATCGGCGTCGCCGTCACCCGCCGCCAGACCGCCGGCGGCACCGGACCAGCGCAGGTCGCTGACCAGCGGAAACGGTTCGAAGCCCGTCTCAGCGCCGATTTAGCCCGTATTTAGGGCCTCTCGGCTTGACGCCGCCCGCAATCGTCCCGTACAGTCTCCGTCCCGCCCCACGGTGCGCAGCTCGCGAGAGCAGCCACGATGAAGCGGTAGAGGAAGTGCCCCGACTGCATTGAAAAATGCTGGCGGCAGCAACCCTCGACGAGCAGGCGCTCCCAAGCACCTCCACCCTCTTCTTGGGGTGTGTGCCGGAACGCCGGAGATGCTCCTTGACAACGGAACAGAGATGCGCCAAAAACCAGTGCGGGCGCAGTTCGGATGGACCCTCGGGTTCAGCTTGGCTGCGTTCACAACTGTCATAAACTTTGACGCAATCACGGACAACGTCCGTTACTGCGCCATATAGGTTCAAACCAATTCGTTGTTATCTCTTCGGAGGTAGCAAGGTTTCGATGGAGAGTTTGATCCTGGCTCAGGACGAACGCTGGCGGCGTGCTTAACACATGCAAGTCGAACGAGGTCCATGGAGTAGCAATACTCTTGAAGACCTAGTGGCGAACGGGTGAGTAACACGTGAGCAACCTGCCCCAAAGACTGGGATAACCCCGGGAAACCGGAGCTAATACCGGATGTCCTCATTAGATCGCATGTTCAGATGAGGAAATGAATTTCGCTTTGGGAGGGGCTCGCGGGCTATCAGTTTGTTGGTGGGGTAACGGCCTACCAAGACTTCGACGGCTAGCTGGTCTGAGAGGACGATCAGCCACACTGGGACTGAGACACGGCCCAGACTCCTACGGGAGGCAGCAGTGGGGAATCTTGCCCAATGGGCGAAAGCCTGAGGCAGCAACGCCGCGTGCGGGATGACGGCCTTCGGGTTGTAAACCGCTTTCAGCAGGGACGAAATTGACGGTACCTGCAGAAGAAGCTCCGGCCAACTACGTGCCAGCAGCCGCGGTAATACGTAGGGAGCAAGCGTTGTCCGGATTTATTGGGCGTAAAGAGCGCGTAGGCGGTTAAGTAAGTCGGGTGTAAAATCTCCAAGCTCAACTTGGAGTGGCCACTCGAAACTGCTTTGACTTGAGTCTGGTAGGGGAACACGGAATTCCTGGTGTAGCGGTGAAATGCTTAGATATCAGGAGGAACACCAGTGGCGAAGGCGGTGTTCTGGGCCAGTACTGACGCTGAGGCGCGAAAGCGTGGGGAGCGAACAGGATTAGATACCCTGGTAGTCCACGCCGTAAACGTTGGGCACTAGGTGTGGGACCCTATCGACGGGTTCCGTGCCGTAGCTAACGCATTAAGTGCCCCGCCTGGGGAGTACGGCCGCAAGGCTAAAACTCAAAGGAATTGACGGGGGCCCGCACAAGCGGCGGAGCATGTTGCTTAATTCGATGCAACGCGAAGAACCTTACCTAGGTTGAACTACGCAGGAAAAGCTGCAGAGATGCAGTGTCCGAAAGGGTCTGCGATAGGTGGTGCATGGCTGTCGTCAGCTCGTGTCGTGAGATGTTGGGTTAAGTCCCGCAACGAGCGCAACCCTTATTCTATGTTGCCAGCGGATAATGCCGGGGACTCGTAGAAGACTGCCGGGGTCAACTCGGAGGAAGGTGGGGATGACGTCAAGTCATCATGCCCCTTATGCCTAGGGCTGCAAACATGCTACAATGGCTGGTACAAAGGGCTGCTATCCCGCGAGGGTGAGCGAATCCCATAAAGCCAGTCTCAGTTCGGATTGGAGTCTGCAACTCGACTCCATGAAGTCGGAGTCGCTAGTAATCCCGGATCAGCAACGCCGGGGTGAATACGTTCCCGGGCCTTGTACACACCGCCCGTCACACCACGAAAGTCGGCAACACCCGAAGCCAGTGGCCCAACCGTAAGGAGGGAGCTGTCGAAGGTGGGGTCGGTGATTGGGGTGAAGTCGTAACAAGGTAGCCGTACCGGAAGGTGCGGCTGGATCACCTCCTTTCTAAGGAGAGCTATCCGGTCATTCAGACCGGATTCTCCGAGTCGATCACTGGTTATTTGGCATCGTCGGACCGCCCGGTCGCAGATTCAGTTCTCCTGGGAGTTCGGCGAGGCGATGCACTGACGTATCTCTGTTCCGTTGTGAGGGAGCATTCGTGCTCGCTCACGTTCGCGTTACGCCGGCTGTTCATTCGCCGGCCGATGACGCGGCCGACCTGCAGCTTGAAGCCAGGTCGCGCTCTTTGAGAACTGCATAGCGAGCACGAGCATCTTTGTTCTCCAAGCTACAAAGAGCCAACGGTGGATGCCTTGGCGCCTGATGCCGATGAAGGACGTGAGTGGCTGCGAAAAGCTACGGGAAGCTGCCGACTAAGCGTTGATCCGTAGATGTCCGAATGGGGAAACCCAGCACCCGTTATGGGGTGTTACTTCTGCCTGAACACATAGGGCAGATAGAGGGAACCGCGGGAACTGAAACATCTCAGTACCGCGAGGAAAAGAAAGCAACAGCGACTCCCTGAGTAGCGGCGAGCGAAACGGGAAGAGCCCAAACCGTGCCGGTGTCAAAGCCTGGTGGCGTTGCCGGTATGGGGTAGTGGGACCTGATAGGAGGAGCACCAGATCCTCCACGGAGTTACAAAACTGATGCCTAGTGGAAGCGTTTTGGAAAGTCGCGCCATAGCGGGTAAGAGCCCCGTACACGAAAGGCACTCAGTCTCCGATCGGTAATCCCAAGTAACACCGGGACCGTGAAAACCGGTGTGAATCCACGAAGACCACTTCGTAAGGCTAAGTACACGCAGGCGACCGATAGTGAACTAGTACCGTGAGGGAAAGGTGAAAAGCACCCCGGGAGGGGAGTGAAATAGTACCTGAAACCGTTGGTTTACAAACAGTTAGAGCGTCGTCCATAGATTTATCTATGGGCCGCGATAGCGTGCCTTTTGAAGAATGAGCCAGCGAGTTACCGTGTGTGGCGAGGTTAACCCGTGAGGGGTAGCCGGAGCGAAAGCGAGTCTTAATAGGGCGATTTAGTCGCATGCGGTAGACCCGAAGCCGAGTGATCTTGCCATGGCCAGGCTGAAGCGGGGGTAAGACCCCGTGGAGGGCCGAACCCACCCTGGTTGAAAACAGGGGGGATGAGCTGTGGCAAGGGGTGAAAGGCCAAGCAAACTCGGTGATAGCTGGTTCTCCCCGAAATGCATTTAGGTGCAGCGTCGCGTGTTCAGCAATGGAGGTAGAGCACTGAATGGGCTAGGGGGCCTACAAGCTTACTGACCCCAATCAAACTCCGAATGCCATTGCTCCAGAACGCGGCAGTGAGACCACGAGGGATGAGCTTCGTTGGTCGAAAGGGAAACAGCCCAGACCGTCAGCTAAGGCCCCTAATTTTGGACTAAGTGGGAAACGATGTGGGATTGCGAAAACAGCCAGGAGGTTGGCTTAGAAGCAGCCACCCTTGAAAGAGTGCGTAATAGCTCACTGGTCGAGTGATCCTGCGCGGACAATGTAACGGGGCTAAAGTCCAAAGCCGAAGCTACGGACTTCTACGTAAGTAGGAGTGGTAGGGGAGCGTCGATCTTGCAGTGAAGCGGCGGTGGAAACCGTCGTGGAGCGTGGTCGAGTGCGAATGCTGGCATGAGTAGCGAGAGAGGGGTGAGAAACCCCTCCGCCGAAAGTCCAAGGGTTCCTGGGGAAGGCTATTCCGCCCAGGGTAAGTCGGGAGCTAAGGCGAGGCCGAAAGGCGTAGTCGATGCACAACAGGTTGATATTCCTGTACTGCTGTGCCCGCGTCCATTCCAATCCAGAGGTACTAAGGGGCTGTCCTTCGGGACGAACCGACCAACTTTGGTGCGGACAGCAAAGGAGGGACGCAGGAAGGTAAGTGAGCCCAGGCGTTGGTTGACCTGGGGTAAGCGAGTAGGGAGGGATCTAGGTAAATCCGGGTCCCATATATCCCGAGACGCGATGCCGAGACAATCGAGTCGAAGTCACTGATCCTATGCTGCCAAGAAAAGCTTCTAGCGAGTTGGCACAGCACCCGTACCCCAAACCGACACAGGTGGACAGGTAGAGAATACCAAGGCGATCGGGAGAACTGTGGTTAAGGAACTCGGCAAAATACATCCGTAACTTCGGGAGAAGGATGGCCCCAGTAGAGTGGACGGCCTCGCGCCGCGAGCTCGAGAGGGTCGCAGAGACCAGGGGAAAGCGACTGTTTACTAAAAACACAGGAGCGTGCTAAGTCGTAAGACGACGTATACGCTCTGACGCCTGCCCGGTGCTGGAAGGTTACGGGGAAAGGTTAGCTCGTAAGAGCGAAGCTTTGAACCTAAGCCCCAGTAAACGGCGGCCGTAACTATAACGGTCCTAAGGTAGCGAAATTCCTTGTCGGGTAAGTTCCGACCTGCACGAATGGCGTAACGACTTTCCTACTGTCTCAACCACAGACCCGGCGAAATTGAAGTACGAGTAAAGATGCTCGTTAGCTGCATCAGGACGGAAAGACCCCGTGCACCTTTACTATAGTTTGGTGTTGGGTTTTGGTATGAATTGTGTAGGATAGGTGGGAGGCTTGGAAGCTGTGGCGCCAGCCATGGTGGAGCCAACGTTGAAATACCACCCTGTTTATGCCGGGACTCTAACTTTCATCCCTTATCGGGATGGGGGACAGCGCCAGATGGGTAGTTTGACTGGGGCGGTCGCCTCCTAAAGTGTAACGGAGGCGCCCAAAGGTTCTCTCAGGCTGGTTGGCAATCAGCCGTCGAGTGCAATGGCACAAGAGAGCTTGACTGCGAGACTGACACGTCAAGCAGGAGCGAAAGCTGGGCATAGTGATCCGGTGGTTGCGTGTGGAAGCGCCATCGCTCAACGGATAAAAGGTACGCCGGGGATAACAGGCTCATCTTCCCCAAGAGTCCATATCGACGGGAAGGTTTGGCACCTCGATGTCGGCTCGTCGCATCCTGGGGCTGAAGCGGGTCCCAAGGGTTGGGCTGTTCGCCCATTAAAGCGGTACGCGAGCTGGGTTTAGAACGTCGTGAGACAGTTCGGTCCCTATCCGATGCAGCCGTAAGAAACCTGAGGAAGGCTGTCCCTAGTACGAGAGGACCGGGACGGACGCAGCTCTCGTGTGCCAGTTGTCCTGCCAAGGGCACGGCTGGTTAGCGACCTGCGGGTGGGATAAGCGCTGAAAGCATCTAAGTGCGAAGCTCGTTCCAAGATGAGGTTTCTCACTGGGTAACCAGGTAAGGCCCGTGGCCAGACGACCACGTTGATAGGCCGGAGGTGTAAGCGCGGTAACGCGTTCAGCCGACCGGTACTAATCGGCCGAGGGCTTGGGGACACAGATGCCCGTGCTCGCTATGGAGATCTCAAGGCCGCGCGCCTTGTGTCTCAACAGTTTCCGGTGGCCATAGCGACGGAGATATACCCGTTCCCATCCCGAACACGGAAGTCAAGCCTGTCAGCGCCGATGGTACTTGGGGGGTAGCTCCCTGGGAGAGTAGGACGTCGCCGGAATATTTCTGAAGAAGCGAGCCCGGGCCAATGGCCCGGGCTCGCTTCGCGTCTGCACGCATTTCGCCGGTACGATCGCCGCTATGCCTGAAGTTCCGCCGCGACCGCGGCGCGCCCGTCCACAGGACGGACCGCCGCGTCGTACGGGCGGAAAGCCACCCGCGCGCACCGGTGGCAAACCGCCCCCTCGCACTGGTGGGAAGCCGCCGGCGCGCAGCGGAGGCAAGCCCGTGGCGCGACGTGACGGACGGCCCGCGCCCCGCCGAGACGATGATCGCGGCCGTGGAGACAAGTCCCGCGGTGACCGGTCGTTCCGCAGCGCCGATCCGAGCAAGCGCAACGCCAGCCCGCGCCGGCGTCCCGACGAGCGTGCCGAGCGCACACCCCGGCCGCGGGCCGAGGCGCCAAAGGCGCCCAAGGCTCCCAAGAACTGGGGTGGCGTCACGCGCCGCGGGGCGCGCCAGGTCACCGACCCGACGCCGTCGACCGAGGAGTCGCGGGGCTACGAGCGGCGCGAAGGCACGCGCCGCGCCGCGGCCCGAAGTCGACCGTTGGGAACGGAGCGACCGACCGGCGCGTGCGCCCTTCGGTAAGAAGAAGGCCGCGCCACGGGCGCGTCCGCTGCGGGCAAAGGCGCTGCCAGCCGACGTCGTGGCCGAGGTCGCGTCGGCCTCGACCAACGCCCGGCGCGCCCCGATGCTCCAGCAGCGACTCGGCGACGCCGCTCGCCACATACAGCACGGTCGCGACCGCGAGGCCGCCGGTATCCTGCGCCAGCTCGCGCAGGAGGTGCCCACGTCGGCGTCGGTGCGCGAGCTCTACGGACAAGCGTTGTACGCGCTGGGCCGTTACAAGATGGCCGCGGGTGAACTCGAGGCGTTCGTCGAGTTGACGGGTTCGACCGATCAGCATCCGATGCTGGCGGACTGTTACCGCGCCCTTGGTCGTTACAAAAAAGTCGAGGAGTTGTGGGAGGACGTGCGGTCGGCGTCGCCTTCACCCGACGTCGTGGCCGAGGGTCGCATCGTGGCCGCGGGCGCGCTCGCCGACCAGGGCAATCTGGCGGCGGCGATCAAGTTGTTGGAGGCGGCGCCGCACGTGCGTGGTCGCGTGACCGAGCGTCATCTGCGGACGTGGTTCGCGTTAGCCGACCTCTACGAACGGTCGGGCGAGTTGTCCAAGAGCCGCACGCTGTTCCGACGCGTCCAGCAAAACGACGCCGAGTTCATAGACGTGGCCGCGCGCCTGCACAGCCTCGGTTAGCCGAAATCTGTTTCGCGTGTCACACCCCGCCGCTACCTTGGGCGGGGTCGCTTCCCCTCGACACATTCAATCGCCGCCGCTGCGCGCGCGCGGCAAAGGGGAACACCATGAACATTGCAGCAGTCCGCGGTCGGTTACTTCGGGAACCGACGGAGCGCACACTCGGATCCGGCGTTCGGCTCGTGGCCTACGAAGTCGGCATCGACTACGAAGAAGGCCCAACTGAGAGCGTCGAGGTGGTCTGGCCGGATCCTCCGGCGTCGACCGTCTTTCCCCGCCAAGGCGTCGAGGTGGTCGCCATCGGGCGGGTGCGGCGCCGGTTCTTCCGAACGACCGTGGGCGCCACCGTCAGTCGCACAGAACTGGTAGCCGACACGGTGTTGACGGCGCGCCAAACCCGCCAAATCAACAAGCGCATGGCCGATCTCGTCGCCGCTGTGGAAGGCGAGGGCTAACCGTCGACCAACGCGGCGATGGCCGCACCGATCTGATCAGCGCTCACGCCCGCGTCGGCGTCGCCCGATACCCACGCGCGCAGCGCGCCTCCGTATACGTCTTCTGCCGCGACCAGTCCCAGCACTGCCGGCGATTCGCCGGCAGGTGGCGCGCCGCGCAACAAGATGCCGACGTTGCCGCGTCCGCCGGTGCAGGCCTGCTCGGCGATGGCGCGTAGGTCCTTCTGTGGCGCGAGCAGCCACATGTCGGCTTCAACGCCTCCGGCTTGGAGGCCGGCGATCGTGCGAGCGACATCGCTTGCGGACGCGGGCTTGTTATTGGTGCCGACGAGTACGAGGTCGCAAATGAGCTTGATGCCGCGGGTGTGAAGCGCGTCGCTTTGTCGCGCGAGAGCGGCGGCGCTGACCGCGTTAGCGGCATGGTCGCCCACGGTTGCCTCAAGGCGCGAAAGCACAAAGGTTTCGTCGGTTTCAACGGCTTCGTCGGCGCCGGCGGCGGCGACCACGGCTACGCCGAGGTCGTGGGCCGCGGCTGCGAGCTCGGGCGCAACGGGCGGAACCACAACGCCGAGCGCCGACGCGTCGGCACCCTCGCTTATCGCGGTCTTCACGCCTTCGAGCACCAGCGCGCGGGCTTCGGCCAGCTTCGACTGATCGGTGGAGTCGGCGAGCCCGGGCAGGCCGAGGAGTTCGGCGAACCACGCGTCATGATGGATGTCCACGAGGTTCAACGGCGCGTCGTGGCCGAGGTTGACGCCGGTGGACATGCCCTACTTTCGCAGACCGGCCGTGCGCTTAGGCAAGCCGGCGAAAGACCATGCCCGTGCGGGGCTTGGGCCAGAAGAACGTGGTCTTGGGTGGCATCCGTTCCCCGCCGTGGGAGACCTCGGCGATCTGTTCGACGGTGGCCGGGCGCAGCAGCACCGCCGCCACCGCCTCGCCAGCGGCGACCGCGCCGGCGCACTCACGCCAGCCGTGTTGGTAGACCACCGTCGCATCGGGCATTTCGAGGAGGGCGAGGTCGAGGCGGCTGCTGTCGAGGGCCATCGTGGCCGACTCGAGTGTGACCCCGGTGGGCTGGGCCAACCACGTTCCGTCGGCGGTGATAAGCGTGAGCGCTTCGGCCGCGAGCATGCGCTCGCCGATGCCGGCGTCGGGCGCCGAGGTGTCGGTCAGCACGAAGTGGCGCGCCATCGTCTCGCGCACCTCGTCAGCGGACACGCCGCTGATGAGACGGTGAATGGCGCCGACCGCGAGTTGTTCCTCGGCCAGCTCCACCACGAGGGCGAGCACCAGATCGGCCGGTCCGGCCGAGTCGCCTTCGGTGGCTTGCAGCTCGGCGCGGTAGTTCTTCGCCACCTCGTAACGGTGGTGGCCGTCGGCGACGAGCACGGGTTCTTCGGCGAGGAGCTTGGTCACGTGGTCGGCCTTGTCGCCGGTGAGGGGCCAGAGGCGGTGCACGATGCCTTCGTCGTCGACCGCTTCCGTAGCGGGCGGGCCGAGGTCGACCGAGCGCGTCGGTCAGGGCGGTGGGGGTGAGGACCCAGATAGGCGAGACGTTCGTGCGGGTCGCGCGCAGCAGGTCGAGGCGGTCCGTCTTTGCCTTGGGCGTGGTCTGTTCGTGGGGGAGCACGCCACCTTCGGCGACCGCGAGTGCGCCGAAGACGCCGCGGGTGGTGCGGGCCACGCCGAACTCGTCGGTGCCGGCCATTTCGTAGGCGTAGAGCATGGGTTCGTCCGCCACGAGAACGCCCGCGTCAATCCACTCGTCGAGACGTTGCGCGGCGGCGGCGTACACGTCACCGTCGGCGCGGGGCATTTCGATGTGGATCGCGTTGTATGGGCTGCGATCCTCCAGCGTTTGCTGCTCGGCCGGACCGATCACGTCGTAGGGCGGCGCGATGACATCGCCGAGGACGACGCGGTCAGGCGCGTAGCGAAGACCGGGGAACGATACGAACCGAGGCATGGCGCATGCGTAGCATCCTGCGGGCGTGACGTGGGCAATCGACTTGGACGGTGTGGTGTGGCTTGGCGATAGCCCGATTTCGGGGTCGGCGGCCGCCATCGCCCGCTTGCGTTCGAGCGGCACACGCGTCGTGTTCATCACGAACAATTCCGCGTTCGTGCTCACCGAAGTCGTGCGGAAGTTGCAGAACCACAACATCCCTGCGACCGACGACGACGTCATCACCTCCGCGCAAGCCGCCGCGTTGTTGGTGAAGCCGGGCGAGACGGCGTTGGTATGCGCGGGCAAGGGTGTCGACGAGGCCCTGCAGCGGCGCGGTGTGCGCACGGTCCGCTCAGGTCGGGTCGACGCGGTCGTCGTGGGCTGGCACCGGGAGTTCGACTACGAGGGGCTCACGCAGGCGGTGCGCGCCGTGCGCAACGGCGCGCGTCTCATCGGCACCAACGCCGACGCGACGTATCCGACCACGACCGGCCCATTGCCCGGAGGTGGCGCGCTGTTGGCGGCGGTGGCGTATGCGTCGGGCGTCGAGCCCGAGGTGGCGGGCAAACCGAACAAGGCGATGGTGCAGCTGATCCGCGACCGAGTCGGCGCCGTGGAAGTGGTCGTGGGCGATCGCGCCGAGACCGACGGGACACTCGCGCACCGCCTCGGCGCCCGGTTCGCCTTGGTGCTCAGCGGCGTGACCGAAAAGGCGCAGCTGCCGGTCGTGCCCGAACCGGCGGCGGTGGCCGCCGACCTTGCGTCGCTGGTGCCGGCCTAGCCCTACGCGCCGCGACCGATCAGCGATCCGGTGGTGGCGCCAGCGCCCGGTCGTGACGGGCGGCAAGTGCTGCTTCCCACGGCAGGGGCCACGGGTTGGGCAGGCATCCGTCGAGCTCGGTGGACTGCTGGTTCATCACCGGCGCCGGCTCGCCCCGTCGGCGACACTGCGGGCGTGGATGTTTCTGGCCGAGGAGATGCCCGACCTCGTGGTTGACGAGCATCTGGCGATAAGTGGGTAGGTCGCCGGTCCACTTCGGATCCGCCGTGCGCCAACGGTCGGCGTTGAGCGCGACGACTGGTCCGTTCTGACACGAGTATTTCCCGTAGGTGTCGTAGGGCAAGCACAGCCGGTCGACCTCGTCTCCTTCGGCCAACACGATGAGATGCGGGGCGGCGGCGTCGCGCACGAACCGAAAGCTGGCCCGGCTCCAACCGCGAGCGTCTGCGAGGGTGGTGTGGACGATCGCCGCGAAGTTGGACGTGGCCGCGTCGTTGGTGTGGCGTTCAACTCGGTACGCCACGGTGATCACCTGCGGAACCGCGTGTGCGGTCGTGGCCGTCGGATACGGGGTGGTAGTCGTGGTCGGCGTCGGAAGCGCCGCGTTGTCAGCGCTGCCGCACGCGCTTAACACGAGGGCCGCGCCGCCGGTAAGAGTCCGTAGCTTCAAAAGGGGCGCGGGCTGTCGCGCGTGCCGGCGGCGCGCAACGGCAGTCCGACGAGCACGCCGAACACGAACCCACCGACGTGAGCGGCCCACGCCACGCCCGAGGTGGGATCGACGAGGAACTGCGAGCCGAACCACACCGCGAGCAACACCCACGCGGGGATCTGGCGGAAGAGGATGATCGGCGGGAACAGGATCACGCTGTGGATGCGGGCGCGGGGAAACAGCACCAAGTACGCGCCCATGACTGCGGCGATCGCGCCGGACGCGCCGACCACGGGCACCGTGCTGTTGGGATCGAGGCCAATGTGCGCGGCGGTCGCGGCGACGCCACCGAGCAGGTAAAAGCCGAGAAACAGGATCGGACTGAGACGGTCCTCGACGTTGTTGCCGAACACCCACAAGAACAACATGTTGCCGCCGAGATGCAGGAGGCCCGCGTGCAAGAACATCGACAGCAGCAGCGCGAGATAGACGGGCTTGTCGGGGAATCCCTCAGGGCTCTGGTCGTTCTTCGCGCAGGCGTCCGCGTCCCCTTGCTCGAAGGTCGCGCGCGCAATTCGTTGATGGTGAGGGGGCGTCCTTGCACCACTTCACAAGGGATGGCGGCGTTGCGAACCGTGAACTCCGTCTCGGAATCGGCGTTCTGGCCGGTGAGCGACGCACCGCCGGAAGGCTGCACGAAGAAGTACACGGCAATACAGGCCACTATCAACGCGCCGGTGACGATCGGGCGGCGAACCGCGGGGTTGTCGTCACGCAGCGGAAGCATTCGGGCGAACGCTACCGAAGCCGAACATTGGTGACGCGATGCGTCGTTCTCTACGATGAGGTCATGACCGCGTCAGATCCCTGGAAGCGCTACCTCGACGCCGGGATGGAGTTGACATCCCTCACGCGCAAACGCGCGGAGAAGGCGGTCAAGGATCTAGTGAAGGCGGGCGCGATCCGCAGCGAGCAGGCGCAGGAGCGGGTTGAGGACTTGATGGCGCGCAGCCGCGCCGCGAGCGAGGGCCTCGTCGAAACCGTGCGCGTCGAAGTCACGCGTCAGCTGCAGACGCTCGGCCTCGTCGAGCCGACGAAGAAAGCCGCTGCTGGCACGAAGAAGGCCAGCGGTACGGCGAAAAAGACGGTCCGCGGGACCGCCACGAAGGCCTCCGGCGCGGCGAAGAAGTCGACCGCGACCGCCAAGAAGGCGGCGGGCGCGACCAAAAAGAAGGCCACGGGTCAGTCCTGACCGCTCGGCGGCGCCTCGACAACGAACTCGTTCGGCGAGGCCTGGCCGATACATCGATGGCCGCGCGGCAGCTGGTGGCTGACGGCGTAGTCCGCGTCCAGGGCGCGCTGGCCGACAAACCGACACGGCTCGTGGCCCTCGGCGACGCCATCGTGATCGAAGGACCGCCGGCGCGGTTCGTCGGACGGGGCGGCGAGAAGCTTGACGCCGCGCTCGACGCGTTTGGCATCGGCGTGACTGGGCGACGCGCCATCGATGTGGGTGCGTCGACCGGCGGCTTCACGGACTGCCTGTTGCAACGCGGTGCCGCCAGCGTGGTCGCGCTCGACGTCGGCCATGGTCAACTTGACGTGCGCCTGCGCAACGACGCGCGCGTCGTGGTTCTCGAACGCATGAACGTGAAGGATGTCGTCGCGTCCTCGATCGGCGCGCCCTTCGAGGTCGTCGTAGCCGACGTGTCGTTCGTGTCGCTCACCGGGTTGGCCGACGTGCTCGTCGGGACGCTCGCGACGACAGGCACCGATCTCGTGGTACTGGTGAAGCCCCAGTTCGAGGTGAGCCGGGCCGTCGCGTCACGAGGTAAGGGTGTCGTGCATGACCCGGCCGAGTGGCAGGCCAGCGTCGAACGGGTACGCAACGCGTTCGAGCGGTGCGGAGCGACGATGATGGGGGTCGTGGAGTCCCCCATCAAAGGAGCGTCCGGTAATAGCGAGTTCCTTCTCCACGCCACCGTGGCGGCGACCTAAGTGGCCGCGGTCGCATTCGTGCCTCACCCGGACCGGCCCGCGGGCCTTGCGCTTGCCGAAACCGCCACCGCCTGGCTGCAGGCGAACGGTCACTACGGCGTGCTCATCGACGCCGGTGCCGCGCTCCCGGACGTCGACCTCGTGGTCAGTCTCGGTGGTGACGGGACCATGCTCCACTGCATCGCGCTGGTCGGCGCCCGCGCCATTCCGGTGCTGGGCGTCAACTTCGGGCACCTTGGGTACCTGACCGAAGTCGATCCCGACGATCTTGTGCCGGCGCTTGGTCGCTTTCTCGCCGGTGAGCATCGGCTCGAGCTGCGCATGACCCTGGACGTGCGCGCCGGCGACGCATGTCACCGAGCGCTCAACGAAGCGGTGCTGGAGAAGACCACCAGCGGCCACACCGTGCGGCTCGCGCTCGCGATCGACGGCGAGGAACTTGTCACCTATGCGGCCGACGGGCTGATCGTGGCGACACCGACCGGCTCGACCGCGTACAACCTGTCGGTGCGGGGGCCCATCTGCTCGCCGACGCATCGCGCGATCCTGGTCACGCCCGTGTCGGCCCACATGCTCTTCGACCGTTCGCTGGTACTCGACGCCGACCAGTCCGTCAGCATCCACGTACTGGCCAGCCATGCGCGACTCGTGGTCGACGGCCAGCTCATCGGCGACATCGACCAGACGACGCCGGTCGAGTTGCGGGCGTCGAACATCGATGCCGCGCTCGTGCGCTTCGGGCCTCCCGACTTTCATCGCATCCTGCGGGCCAAGTTCGGACTGTCCGATCGCTGATGCTCGTCGAGCTGCGCGTCCGCGATCTTGGCGTCATCGCCGATCTGCACCTTGAGCTCGGCGGGGGTATGACCGCGGTTACCGGCGAGACCGGCGCGGGCAAGACGCTCGTGGTTGACGCCATCGAACTGCTAGTCGGAGGACGGGCCGAGCCATCGATGGTGCGCAGCGGCGCGGAAGAAGCGGTGGTCGAAGGCCGCTTCGTCGTCGACGACGACGAAGTCGTCTTGCGGCGCGTCGTGTCGGCGCAGGGGCGGTCGCGTGCCTACGTCGATGGCGCCATGGCCACCGTCGGCGAGCTGGCGGAGCGGGGTGAATTCCTCGTCGATCTCCACGGCCAGCACGCCCACCAGTCACTGCTCGGCGCCCCGGCGCAGCGTGCCGCGCTGGACGCGTTCGCCGGCGTCGACCTTGCGGCGCTGCTCGACGCACGGGGCCGCGCCCTGGCGATCCGAACGCGCTTGACCGAACTCGGTGGTGATCCGCACGAACGCGCCCGCGAGATCGACTTATTGGCGTTCCAGGTGGAGGAGATCACCGCGGCGCGCCTTGAGTCGCCCACCGAGGAAACCGCCCTTGAGGCCGCGGAGGATCGGCTGGCAAACGCGACGGCGTATCGCGACGCGGCCGCGCTCGCCTACGGCGCGCTCAACGACGAAGACGGCGCCACCGACCGGATCCGGGGAGCGCTGGCCGCGATCGCGAGCAAGCCGACCTTCGGCGCGTTGAGCGATCGGCTACGCGACGCGCTGGCTGAACTCGACGACGTCGCCCGCGACCTACGGGTGTCGGCGGAAGAAGTGGACGCCGACCCCGAGGAGCTCGAGCGGGTGCGCGCGCGGCGCCAGCTCCTGATCGAATTGCGCCGGAAGTACGGCGAGGCCGTCCACGACGTGCTGCGGTACGGGGAATCGGCGGCGCGCCGACTCGAGGAGTTGCGCGGCTATGACGACGAAGTGATCGCGTTGACCTCCGAGCTCGACGAGGCCGCGGCGGCTGAGCGAGCCGCCGCGTCGGCGGTCGCCAAGGCGCGGCGAAAGGCCGCG
Organism: uncultured Actinomycetes bacterium; assembly: GCA_963769985.1. Taxonomy (GTDB): domain Bacteria; phylum Actinomycetota; class Acidimicrobiia; order Acidimicrobiales; family JACCXE01; genus JACCXE01. The sequence goes on from CAVYNR010000005.1 coordinate 539,633, forward strand.
CCCGCGGCGGCGGCGGCCGTGGAGACCAACGTGCGTGAATTGGCCCTGCCGCGGGCGACCCTCACGATCGCGGTCGAAGGAGAGCCTCCCGCCGACGAGGTGGCCTTCATGTTCTGCGCCAACCCGGGCGAAACCGCGCTGCCGTTGCGCAAGGTGGCCTCCGGCGGCGAGCTCGCGCGCGTGATGCTTGCGTTGCGGCTGGTGTTGACGTCGGGTCCGCCGACGATGGTGTTCGACGAAGTGGACGCCGGTGTAGGAGGTGAGGCCGCCGCCGCCGTGGGTCGTGCGCTCGCGAAGCTGGGCGACGACCGCCAGGTGCTGGTGGTTACGCACCTACCCCAAGTCGCGGCGTTCGCCGACGCCCAGGTCCAAGTCGTCAAGCACGACGCCGGCGAACGCGTCGAGGCGCACGCGGCTCGGCTCACCGACTCCGATCGTGTGGTGGAGCTGTCGCGCATGCTGGCCGGCGACGCCGACAGCGCGGCGGCGCGCCGTCACGCCAAGGAGCTCCTCGACGCCGGCAAGAAGCGGCGCGCCGGATGAAGGCGCGCGCACTGCATCGCCAACCCGTAGCCGGTCGCGCTCGCCTCGGCCCGCGGACGAAGCTGATGACACCGCACCTCGTCGCCGGCGAAGTAGCGGTGATCAACCACGAAGATCTCGACCGCGTCGCCGCGGAAGGCTTGGTGGAAGCGCGATCCCGCCGCGATTATCAACGCGGCGCGCTCGATCTCGGGTCGCTACCCGAATGTCGGACCGCTACTCATTGCCGCCGCCGGCATACCCCTGGTCGACGGCGTCGGCGAGGACGTGATGGCCCGGATCCATTCGGGCGCGGCGGTGCGAATCGAAGGTGGCGATGTGTTCCTCGGCGACGAACGCATCGGCACCGGCACGCGCCAAACTCTCCAGACGCTCGAGGCCGAATACGAAGCGGCGAAAGTCACCGTCGGCGACGAGTTGGAACGCTTCGCGGAGAACACGCTTGAGTTCATGCGGCGGGAGCGCCAGTTGCTCTTCGACGCGCCAGCGTTACCCGACCTCGGGGTCGACCTGCGGGGTCGCCAGGCAATCGTGGTCGTTCGCGGCGCCGACTATCGCAGCGACCTTGCTGCGCTCGGCGGCTACATCCGCGAGATTCGGCCCGTGGTGATCGCCGTCGACGGCGGTGCCGACGCGTTGCGCGACCAAGGCCACCATTGCGATCTCATCGTCGGGGACTTCGACTCGGTATCGGACGCGGCGTTGCGTACCGGAGCCCGGCTGGTGGTGCACGCCTATCCCGACGGGCGGGCGCCGGGGGCAGAACGACTCGACGCGATGGGGCTGGCCTATTCGACCATCGCCTTTGCCGGGACCAGCGAAGACATCGCGTTGCTACTTGCGTATGAAAAAGGTGCTGAGCTGATCGTGGCCGTCGGCGCGCACGGGTCGATGGTCGACTTTCTCGACAAGGGACGTCCCGGCATGGCCTCCACGTTCTTGGTGCGGCTCAAGGTCGGTCCGATCTTGATGGACGCGAAGGGTGTGAGCCGCCTTTACGAGCGGCGAATCCGCAAACGTGACCTCGCGATCCTGCTCGGCGCGGTGACGGTGGCGTTCCTCGTGGCGGGCTTCACCGTGCGCGACTTCTTCGCCCAAGCCTTCGGCATCCTGTGGGACTCGGTGGTCCGATGATCTCGTTCCGGTTCCACCTCGTCTCCCTCGCCGCGGTCTTCCTGGCGCTGGCGCTCGGCATCGTGCTTGGTGTGGCCGCGCTCGACCAGGCCACGGTGTCGGTGTTGGAGAATCGGATCAAGAGTGTGCGCACCGCGGCCGCCGACGCACGGGACGACCTCCACGTGTGGGAGCGCTTCGGCGACCACGCCGAAGCCGCGCTCGTGGCGGGCCGCCTCGACGGAGTGCGGGTCTTCACGGTCGTGCCCGAAGGGCTGCCCAGTGGGATCGGCGACAGGTTCCGGACGCTGCTTGCCACTGCGGGCGCGATCGACGCCGGCACGCTCATTCTCGACGACGCATGGGCCGACGAGGCGGTGACCGCGAGCAGTGACATCTCGAGCGCGCTCGGCATCGTCGGTCCGATCAACCGTGAGGCGGCGGTCGCCGAGGCGGCCGCTCGCCTTGCCCGCGACTTCGCCGCCGGCGGGGGGCCAACGCTTCCGGCGCTCGTGGGCGCCAACCTGATGCGCCTCAGCGCCGGCGATCCGGCGGCCGCGCCGGGTCTCGAGGCGCGGATCGTCGTTGTCGACGACGGCGCGCCGACCGGGCTGCTCGAGCCGTTCGCGCGAGCGGTCGGCGTGAGCATGCCTGCGAAGGTGCTTGTCGCTGATGGGAGCCCGGATGACGAGATCCGTGAGTCGCTGGTGGTCGCGCTGCGCAACGACCCGGGCGACGCCCGGCTAAGCACGGTCGACCACCTGCAGACACTGCACGGACGGGTGGCTGCGGTGTTCGCGTTGCGGGACTTCGAGCGCGGCGTCGTCGGCGACTACGGCAGCGGCCCCCGCGCAGACCGCGCCGTTCCTGCTTCCGGGGGATGACGGCGCCCGCCGACTCCTCACGGCGGACGGCGGCACGCGACGCCGCCACCGTCACCACGTGGAACTTCGCCTCCCGGATCACGGGCTTCGTGCGCGTCCTCGTGGTCGGCGGCGCGCTCGGGGCCACGCGGCTCGGCGACACGTATCAAGGCGCCAACCAAGTGTCCAACGTCCTGTTCGAGTTCTTGGCCGCGGGCACGCTGTCGGCGGTGCTGGTGCCTGGTCTGGTGGCTCGGATTACCTCGGATGATCGCGACGCGGCGCGCGACTTCGCCGGCGCGCTGCTGGGCCGAGCGCTGATGGCATTGGCGCCGATCGTGGTGCTCGGCGTCGTATTCGCCCGGCCCATCATGCGCGTGCTCGTGGACGGTAACGACGGCTCGTCCCGATCGGCGCAGGTACGCCTCGGTGCATTCCTGCTTGCCTTCGTGCTACCCCAGCTGCTGCTCTACGCCTGGGGTGCCGTGGTCACCGCGATGCTGCACGCCGATGGCCGGTTCGCCGCCGCGGCCATGGCGCCTGTGGCCAACAACGTGGTCGTGTCGAGCGCGCTTGGCCTGTTTTGGATCCGCGGCGCGACTGGACTCGACTTGGGCTTGTCCGATCGCGTCTTGCTCGGAGGGGGCGCACTTGGCGGCGTCCTGTGCATGTCGGTGCTGCCGGCGGTGGCGGCATGGCGGGCGGGGTTGGCGGTCGTGCCGCGCTGGCGCGGGGCCAAACTCGCGTCGAGCGCGCGGCGCGACATCGCGTGGGCGTCGCTGGCGGTAATCCCGACGCAAGTGGTGGTGCTCGCCTCGCTCGTGGTCGCCGGGCGCGTAGCGGGCGGCGTGATCGCGTGCCAGATCGCTTTCACGCTCTTCCTACTGCCGCATGCGCTCCTTGGGCATCCGCTGGCGACGGTGCTTTATCCGCGCATGGCGGCGGCGTGGGCGAGGAACGACGGTGCGGGCGCGCGCCGCGAGGCGCGTCGCGCGCTGGCGACGTCACTGATGCTCACCGCGCCAGCAGCCGCGCTACTCGTCGCGCTCGCGCCATGGGTTGTCCGCGTGGTTTCGATTGGTGCGCTGGCGCGAGGCGCCGGTCCGACCGTGGTTGCAGCGGCGTTGTCGGGATATGCCGTCGGACTGTGCGCCTACTCCTGGACGTTGCTGGCGACGCGCATCGCCTACGCCAGCGGCGATGCCCGCACTCCTGGCCTCGCCGCGGTAGCGGGCGGGGTCGTGGCGCTCGTCGTGCTCGTCGGGTTCGCCCGCGGCGCCGACACCAGCACGCTTCGTTGGATCGGGCTGGCCCATTCAGCCATGGCGGTGGTGGCGGTGCTCGGCTTGCTCGTCGTGCTCGTGCGGCGGCGGGTGGTCGAGATGGATCTACGGCGTTGGTTGGTGCCGCTCGGGAGCGCGGCCGCGGCCGGTGTGGCGGCGCGCGTCGTGGCCGAGACGCTGAGCTCGGAAGCATCACGTACGGAAGCCATGGTCGTCGGCGGGCTAGCCGCGCTGGCCGGCGTGGGCTTGTATGCGTTTGCGCTGTGGCTGTTCGGCGTGCGGGCGCCCGTCGAAGGTGAGCTGGCCGCGTGACGACCATCGCACTCGTCGCCGCCAAAGACGCCGCCGGCACCATCGGAGCGACGGTGCGAGCGCTCGGCCGCCTGCGGGGCGTCGATGACGTATGGGTAGTCGACGACGGATCCACCGACGACACCGCCGCGCAGGCCACTGGCGCGGGAGCGACGGTTGTCCGCCTCGGAGACAACGTGGGCAAGGGCGGCGCCTTGCGAGCGGGAGCCGAAGCGACACCGCACGCCACCAGATACCTGCTCGCCGATGCCGATCTGGGAGAGACCGCGTCGGGCCTGCAGGCACTCCTCGACGCCGCCGAACGGGATCTTGTCGTGGGCGTGTTGCCCTCGGCCGGGGGTCGAGGCGGCTTCGGGCTCGTCACGGCGTTCGCCCGGGCCGGCATCCGCCGCGCCTGCGGATTCGTCGCCGACGCACCGCTGTCGGGCCAGCGGCTCGTCAACGGCGATCGGTTTCGCCAACTGACTCTCGCCGATCGCTTCGGCGTCGAAGTCGGAGTGACGATCGACGTCGTGCGCGGCGGCGGTCGCGTGCTCGAAGTACCCGTGGACGTTGACCACCGCCACACCGGCCGCTCCTGGAGCGGGTTCGCCCACCGGGCTGGCCAAGGTCGGGATGTCGCGGGCGCGCTGTTGTCGCGGGTGACGACCACAACGCAACGAGTAACCGCCGTCGTGGTCGCCGGCCTCCTGGTGTTCGGGTTGCTCTCGGGGTTGAGCGCGTGGCGCTCGCCGCCATCGGGCGCGGCGTTGGCGAAGGCGCAGCGCGTCCTGCTCTTCGGCTTCGATCACCTGGCGCTGGCTGACCTTGAACGCGACGACTTGCCCGCCTTGCAGTCGCTGCGCCGGTCTGGAGCCACGGGCGCGCTGAGCGTGCGCACGTCGGATCGCCGCAGCCTTCGCGGACGATCCGGATCGGAACGCCCCTCCGCGTTCGACGCGTACGCCTCGCTGGGCGCGTCGGCGCGCGTGCGCGCCGCGCCCCGCTTGGTCCGCGCCCGTGCCCGCGACGACGGCGTCGAACCGTCGGCGATGGCCGCGGCGCGCGCCCAGGCCGGGCGCGACCGCGCCGCCAGCCGGCCCGGCGCGCTCGGCGACTCCCTGCGCCGCGCCGGAAAAACGACCGGCATGGTCGCGGGGGCACAGCTCGAGGACGGCAGGGGCGGCTTTCCGACGTTGGCCGCTCTGGCGACGAGCGACGGCCGGATCGACCACGTCGACGTGTCACCGTCGTTGCTCGAACGTGTGGCCGACGCGCCCTTCGGGCTGCGGGCCTCGACCGAAGCGTTCTTGATCGCGACCGCCACCGCGCTCAGGAACAGCGACGTCGTGCTCGTCGATCCGGGCGATACCGCTCGCGCCGTGCAGGCTGGTGCCGGCCGGTCGGCGCGCGAACGCGGCCCTGCGGCACACGGACGAAATTCTTGGTGCAGTCGCGCGGCGCGCCGTCGGGCACGACCGTGATCGTGTTCGCGCCTACCCCGCCGGGCCGCGAGTGGGAGTTGACCCCGGTTGTCATTAGCGGTGGGACGACCGCCGAGAGCACGATCGCCTCACCTTCCACGCGCCGGGCCGCGCTCGGCGTGCTTTCAGACCTGGCGCCGACGACTCTGCAGCTCCTGCGAGCGCCCGCCGACGCCGACATGACGGGCACCGAGTTGCGCGTGGCGAAGGGCGAGATCGACATCGCCGCGTTCGAACGGTTCGGCGCTGACGGCGCGGTGCGCGCGCGATTCTTCCTGCCGGCGTCGGTCGGGTACACCGTTGGCGGCCTCATCTTCTACCTCGCGCTGATCGCCGTGTTGGTCTGGGGATCGGTCGCGCGCTGGCGCTCCGCGTTCCGGTTGGGCATCTGCACGGCCGCCGCGTTTCCGCTTGCGATCCTGATCACCGGGGCGATGCAGCACTGGTGGCGCGCCGGCGGCGAATCGCCCGTCGTACTTATGGCGGTGTGTGCTCTGGTGGGATTGGTTGCGGCTCGCCTACGCGGCCTTGGTCCCGTATTCGCCATCGCCGGACTGGTTGTCGCCGTCATCGCGATCGACGTCGCCACGACTGGGCCGATCCACACCGCGAGCATCCTCGGGTACTCGCTACCGACAACCGGGCGCTTCTACGGCCTGCCCAACGCCTCGACGTCGGTGTTCGTCGCCAGCTTGTTCCTGCTGGCGGGCGCGACTGTCGGTCGTGCGTGGACGGTCGTGCGCGCGGCGACAGGAGTAGCAATCCTCGGTGTCGGGCTCGCGTTCGTCGCCGCGCCGTGGCTGGGCGGCGACGTCGGCGGCACACTGGCCCTGGTGCCCGTGGTCGCCGCGACGGCGTGGTTGTTCCTCGGCCGACGCCTGACCCGCCGAGCCGTCGTTGTCGGCAGCGCCCTCAGCGCCGCCGCGACCGTGGCGTTTGTGGCCGCGCAAGCCTCGCTCGGGTCGGGCACGCACCTCGGGCGGGCCGCCACCGAGGGCGCGCGTGACAACGCCGCTGTTACCAACACCATCGCCCACCGGTTCGACGCCAACTTTGGGCTGCTGATGTCGCAGTGGTGGGGCTTCGGGTGCCTGTTGCTGGCAGCGTTCGGCGTTTACGCGCTCGCTCGGCGCGGCTGGTTCAGCGATCGCCTGCCGCCCGGATCACCCATGCGCGTGGTCGCAATCGCGGTTCTCGTGTTTAGCGTGCTGGGTTTTGTGGTCAACGACTCGGGGCCGGTGGTGATCGTGCTGTGCCACGTCGTGCTCGCGCCGGCGCTGGCGCTGGTGGCGTTGACTCCCGTCAAGCCGGCTGTCGCGGCACCACTTTGAAGATGACCGTGGTCCGGTCCTCGACGGTAAACGTGTGGACCAATTCGAATCCGTCGGCGCGGTGGTCACGTCCGTCGAGCAACGGCGCGAGGTCGGGGCGGTAGAGCTGCGTTGTCGGATCGAATATGAAGTACTCCACGTGGCGGTATTGGGAGAATTTGTGAAGCCGGTCGACGTCGGTTACCGGAGGAATCACCAGCCGGTTCTTCGGGAGGTAGTACGGCAGGCTCGTGCTGCGCGTCATGACGGTGGCGGTAGGCGGGATGCGGTCGCGTAGCCAGAGCCCGGCGATCTTGATGTCGGGCCGCTCGCGCACGAACTGCGGGCCGTGCGCGCCCTCGAAGTAGCCCAGCAACGAGCAGACCGACGCCGCGAGGCCGATCGCGACCCACAGCCGGCGACGGCTCTCGGACAGCGACGCCAGGCCGATGCCCGCCAGCACGCACAGCGCGACCGCAACCGGCGGCAGGTAGCGGTTCAGGACGAAGAATCCCAACACCGTCACGAGCGAGAGCGCCATGATGCCGGTGACCGCCAAGACCGCTGGGCGCGACCGGAAGCGCCACAAACCGAGCAGCGCGAACGGAAAGAGCGGTAGCGCGAACAATCGCCACCCAGGCATCACTGTGGTGTTGGGCGAGAGCAATGACTTGTAGAGCTGCTGCAGGTTTTCACCGACGATGCCGAGGTACTCCCGCGGGTGCTCGCGCGCCAGGGCCGTGAGCGATGTCTTCCCGCGCACCGTGTGGTAGCCGGATTCGTCGAGTTTGTATAGCTCGGCGTCGCGCGCCGTGCGGTCTTGGGCGGCGAGGTGGGTCCACGCGTCGATGTTCACGTCGACGGACTTGGCCGTGAGCGACCAACTACCGGTGTGGGAGTGCAAGAACGCCACGTACGGGCCCGCGAAGACCAACAGGCCCGCAAGGCACGCCAAGCCGAGCGCACCGATGCGTCGCAAATTCGCCGCCGTGACGGCGTCGCGCTGGAGCCGTCCGCCGACGGCGCGTACGGCGAGGATGGCGCCGAACACCGCCACGGTCGCGATGCCTTCTGGCCGCACCAGGTAGGCGGCACCGACGAGCGCCCCGACGCCGGCCGCAGCGCGCCAGGTGGGTGGTTCGTCCCAGCGGCCCCGCCCGACCGCAACCAGCGCGGCCGCGAACAACAGCAGCGCGTACGGCGCTTCGGATCCGCCGGCGCCGCGTGTGAACGTGACGCTGAGAGCCGGTGACAGCGCGGCGGCCCACATAGCGAGGATGCCGGCGCGCCGTCCCGCCACGCGCCACGCGAGCGCGCCGACCACAACCACCAGCACGGTGCTGGCGATGAACGTGAGGATGACCGTCGCATCGTGGGGCTCGGGGGTGAGCTTGGCCAGCGCGCCGAGAAGGATCGGGAGAAGGGGAGGAAAGTGCAGCTCGGGATTGCCGCGGTAGGTGATCCCGCGACCGGCCCAGATGTTCTCGCCGGTGCCGAGGTAGGCAGCTTCGTCAGGCGCGACGACATTGTCCGTGAGGGCGAACACGATGCGAATACCGACGGCGACCGCGAGCGGAGCCACTACCGCCAAAGGAACGTCTCGACCTCGGACGCGGATGGTCCGGGCCAATGCGGTCACGGTCGCGCTTGGGCTCGGACCATCGTCCAGGGCACCGGTCGCAGCACGTTGACCACCTCGAGGTGCCGGCTGACGAGTCGGGCGAAGCCGCGCCGCGAGAAGTGTTGAATGTGCCCGGGCGTATTGCCCAGCGTGCCCACGTAGCGGCCGCGGGCGAGGTTGCCGAGACGCCACACCGGCTCCCACGGCACCGACAGGACAACGGTGCCTGACGCGACACCGGCTGATCTCGCGCAACGCCTGTTCGGGGTCAGGCAGGTGTTCGAGCACCTCGATGGCCATCACGAGATCGAATGACTGATCGGCGAATGGCAGCGCCAACGCCGAACCCTGCACCATCTCCGACGGCACGTCGTCCCAGTGCTCCTCGAGTTCCACGTCAGGCAGGTCGAGACCGACCAGTTCGGCGCCGCGGTAGCGAGTGCCGACGGCCGTGAGCTGTCGACCCTCACCACAGCCCACCTCGAGGATGCGCTGAGCCGTCCCGGGGAGCGCTTGCTGGAGTGCGCCGGCGAACCCGTCGACCATGCGCCGTTCGATGCGGATTCTTCGACGCCTCTTTGTGAACGACGTTTCCGGTGGGAACGCTCTGACTCACGATCAGTCCGCGCCGTGTCGCGTGCGCGCGACGACGAGGTCGGCCAGCAACGCGAGCACCACGATCTGGAAGCCGGCGAAGAGAATTAACATCGTGTTGCTCGCGACCCGGATCGGGTCCTCGATCACGTCGTAGATGAGCTTGAGACCACCCACGCCGAGCAGCGTCAGCCCGACCGGCATGAAGACCGTGAGCGGGCTGAAGAACGTGACCATCCGAAGCACTTGCATGATGTACACGTAGGTATCGCGGATCGGATGGAACTTGGACCGTCCCGTCCGCGACGCATAGGTGATCGGCGTGAAGATCACCTTCTTGCCGTCCATCAGCATCGTCAGCGTGATCGTGGTGACGTGCGAGAACCCGTTCGGGAGCAGGGGCAGATAGGGCAGCGCCGACTCGCGTCGGAACGCGCGGAATCCGGTGTTGAGATCGGGGATATCGGTTTTGGTCAGCAAGCTGGCGAACTTCTTGATCGCCCACTTCGTCGGCTGCCGGAGCAGCCGCAGCGTGCCCTTCTCGGCCTGGCGCGCTGCCGACCACTTGGTCGGCGTCGCCAAGTCCGTCGACGAGCTCGGCGATCTCGTGGTTCGGATAGGTCATGTCGGCGTCGGTCCACACCACGACCTCGCCGAGCGCGGCCGCAGAGCCGACGCGTCGCGCCGCGCCCGATCCTCGGTTGGTCGCGAACGTGATGCGACGGAGCCAGGGAACTTGTCGGCGATAGCGGCCGAGTCGTCGGTCGACGCGTCGTCGACCAGCACCATCTCCCACGTGTAGGGCGAGGCGTCGAGCCCGTCGCGGATGCGGATGATCTCTTCCTCGAGGCACGCCTCTTCGTTGTGCACGGGCAGCACAACCGAGACGTAAGGCGCCTGTCGCCGCGCCTTTAGCGGAAGGGGTCACGGGACCGAGTGTTTCACGTCACCTGACCCGGCGACGAGTCATCCACAGCGCGGCAAGGCTGCTCCTGCGCCGTCGGCGAGCACGAACGCGACGCGTGCGAGCAGCGCGGCAGCGGCGCCGTCGTGGCTGGCGATACCGCTGGTCAACACGAAGACCGACTCACGTACGCCGAGGCCGCCTGGTGCAGGAATGGCGAGAAACCCCGCGCACCACGACACGGCGGCGGCGAACGACACGTGGGTAATCGGAGCCGACACCCCCAGCGCGCGGACGCCGCACCAATGCGCGAGCCCGATGAGCGCCCAGGCCGGCAGATACCCGCACGAGAAGGACGCTCGCGTCGCGCCACGAGGGGATGGCGATCTCGAGCGGTCGCCGCGCGACGCGTTCGGCCAGACGCGATCACGCGCACCGATGACCGTCGGGTGCAGCGCCAGCAGGCCGACGGCGAGAAACCCGACAACGCCGATGACGGCTGCCGCGCCGCGCGCCCCGGCGGCAAATGGCAACAGCAGCACCGCCGCCAGCGCGCCGGCGAGATACAGCCCCGCCAGCGAAAGCTGCGACGGACGCGTACGCGGTGGAACGCGTCATCGCCGGCGCGGCGCGCCAACTCGGCGCGGCCGACCACGGCCCAAATCGCGCCGGGGAGGTACTTGCCGACTTCGCCCTGGAAGTACAGCGGTACGGCGTCCGCCGACGCAAGGTCGCCGCCAACAATGCGCGCCGCCTGCGACCAGCGTTGCGCTATCCACACCATCGCCGCGACAGCCGACGCCACCATGGCGACGATCCACGCCGGTCGCACGTCGGAGAACGACCCGTCCTGCAGGCCCTGCACGAGGGCGCGCACGACAAACGCCAGTCCAGCGGCGACGAACGCAAGCCGCAACGCGAGGCGTCGTCCCCTGTGAATACCGCCGATCATACGAACCGCGGGTGATGATGCAGGGATGGATCTGGGTGTGGCTTCCCGTTGCCGCGGTCGTCACCATCGCCCTGGCCCGAGCCATGCGGACGGCGTTGTCGGTCCCCGCGCTCGGTGCGCACGAATTATGTCGGTCGCGACGTTCCGACCGCCGGAGGCGTAATCGCAGTCGCCGGGTTTGCCGTCACGCTCGGGGTCGTCACGCTGGTCGATGTGTCCACCGCCCGCGTGGCGTTGCCGGCGGCCGTGGCGGTATTCGGGTTCGGCGTGATCGGTTTGCTCGACGACATCGTCGGTACGCATTCGGCGCGCGGGTTCCGCGGCCACCTCGCGGCGGCGCGACACGGCGAACTCACGTCGGGCACGGCCAAGCTGCTCGTCGGGTTGGCGGTGGCGCTGGCGACGGCGTCGCTCCTCGGCGGCGACGCGTGGGATCGCTTCCTCGCCGCGGTCGCCATTGCGGGCTGCGCCAACGCGGCCAACCTGCTCGACCTTGCTCCCGCGTTGCCGTCAAGGTGGCGGTCCTTGCGATCCTGGTCGTACTCGTCGCCAACGGGCGTGACCTCGCTCCGACGGCGGGCGCGGTGTGGTTCGTGGCCGCGGTCGTCGGACTGATGCCGTACGAACTTCGCGAAAAGTTGATGCTCGGCGACGCCGGTGCGAACGCGCTCGGTGCGGCGGTTGGCGTTGCCATCGTGGGTGCGGCCACGACCTCAACCGCGTCGCTGGCGGTGGTGGCCGCCGTAGCGGCGGGCGTCAACCTTGCCGGAGAGCTCGTGAGCTTCGGCGCGGTGATTGACCGCGTGCCGCCGTTGCGCGCGCTCGACCGGCTCGGCCGGCGCACGTGAGGGTTCTGCGCGGCGTGGTCGTCGCCGTCGTGGTGGTCGTCGCGTTTGCGTGGGGTTTCGCCAAGCTCACGAGTGACGACGGCGGAGTGGAGAACCGACCGCTCGGAGCGGCCCTGCCCACGCAGTCGATCGGTACGTCCGCCAAGGTGCGGTTGTCACCGGACGGCGCGCACTTGGCGCTGGTGGAGAGCGGGATCCTTTCGATCATTCGCGTCCGCGACGCCAGCATCGCGTCGCGTGCCGGTACCCGCGTCGTCGACGCAACGTGGATGCCCGACGGCTCTCGCGTCGTGATCGTCGAAGGCCCGATCCCAACGGGTCAGATAGCGGCCGTGGACTTACAGGGCAAGACCGCGGGCGTCGTGCGAACTCAAACCGTCGATCGGTTTCGGTAACGGCGACGGCGTCGGCCTCGACGACCGCGGACGCGAGTCGCCGCGATCGCCGTTCCGCGAGGCGATCGGCGGAGCCGAGCACCGTGATCTTGCGATCATCGACCTCGGGAGCGGCGCCGTGCGCGTCTACCCGAGCGAGCGGGAGGAGTCGTCGCCCGTGTTCGTCGATACGGACACGGTCGCGGTGGCCTCGATCGGCGCGACGGGTCCGACTCGCCTCGACATCGTCAACGTCGGGTCGGGTGCGGTGAGGGCCGGGCGGGAGATTTCGGGCGGCCCGTTTACGGCCACGCCCGACGGCGAGGTCGTGGTTGCTCGGCGCGCCGGGGCGTCGGCCTTCCGTCTCGTCGCCGTCGACCCGGCCACCGCGACGGAGCGCACTGTCGGGCTGCTCAAGCCTGGTCGCACGCCCGTCGCCGTCGACAGCCGCACCACCCGTGGTGGTCCGGTTCGTCGGTGGGAGCGACGGCGAACACATCGCCATCGACCCGCTCCGGTAACCGCGCGGGTGATCCGCGAGAGGCGGCCGTGCACAGGGATAAGCTGGCCTCCCGTGGCCAAGCACATCTTTGTGACGGGTGGCGTATCGAGCTCGCTA